>NZ_JAVDTC010000005.1:0-516877 GCF_031455615.1 Neorhizobium sp. 2083
TGCTCCCGACGTTGGCATTGACCAGCGCATCGAGAGGCGAGACTGTCGCATCTCTAACTGGCCCAACTGTCGCATTACTAAATAGCCCTTACAAACGAAGATCGCATAAGATAGATTATGGAACTAACCGATACCCCGGAAAGCAGCAAGTCTCGATCCCTTCGGCAGTCCGGCTCCGCTCGCCACTACCGGGCAACGGCAAGGATCAAAGTTCGACGGCGACTTCGATCGTCAGGCCGTCATAGGCCGGCTCGACATGCGGCGGCGTTTCCGCCATCACCGTGTCGTAGTCGAGCGGAAGATGCATGTGCGTCAGGATCGCGCGTTTCGGCGCGAATTTCGCGATCCATTCGAGCGCCTGTTCGAGCGACAGATGGCTCGGATGAAATCTGTATTGCAGCGTATCGATGATCAGCACGTCGAGCCCGCCGAGCCTTGCGACACTTTCGGGCGGAAAATCGCTGACGTCGCTGCAATAAGCCACGTCTCCGATCCGGAAGCCCAGCGAATGGATGTCGCCATGGACCTGCAGATGCGGCAGGAAACGGATTTGACCGCCGGGCCCGTCGATGATGATCGGCTCGTCCATGGTCTCGATCAGGAACGGCCGAACGATCGGCGGATAATTGCCGCCAGGCGGCGTTTCCAGGCAGTAGCCGAAGCCCTGGCGGATCCGGTCCATGGTGAACGGATCCGCATGGATCGGAATGCGATGGTGCTGCAGGATGAAATAACCGCGCAGGTCGTCGATGCCGTGCAGATGGTCCGCATGCGCGTGGGTATAAAGAACCGCATCGACCCGCTGCACCTTGGCGGCGATCATCTGCTCGCGAAAATCCGGCCCCGTATCGACCACCACGACGGTGCTGCCGCCGTCGGGCGCGATCTGCTCGACCATGAAGGCGGCGCGGGTGCGGCGGTTCTTCGGGTTTGCCGGGTCGCATGCGCCCCAGTCGCCATTCAGCCGCGGCACGCCGGGCGACGACGAACAGCCGAGAATGGTGAAGCGCCGCCGATATGTCGTCACCGGTCAGAGCCTCGGCATCTTGGAGAAGATGCGGAATGCGTTCTCCGTGGTGATCCTGGCGATTTCCTCATAGCTGACGCCCATGCATTCGGCGAGCACTTCGGCGGTATTGACCACGTAGGACGGCTCGTTGCGCTTGCCGCGCCAGCGTTTCGGCGCCAGATACGGTGCGTCGGTCTCGACCAGCAGCCGGTCGAGCGGCACGGTTTTAGCGATCGCGCGCAGGTCTTCGGATTTCGGGAACGTCAGGATGCCTGAGAACGAGACGTAGCCGCCGAGCTCGACGCCGATCCGGGCAAGCTCGGCTCCGGACGAGAAGCAATGCAGGATGAAAGGGAAGGCCCCCTTCCCGCTTTCCGTGGTCAGGATCTCGGCCATGTCCTCGTCGGCGCTGCGGCTGTGGATGACGAGCGGCAGGCCGGTTTCGCGGGCGGCGGCGATATGGCGGATCAGCCCGGTCTTCTGGTCGGCCGGCGTCTGGGTGTCGTAGAAATAGTCGAGCCCGGCCTCGCCGATCGCGACGATCTTTTCATGCGCGTTGGCGAGCCGCACCAGGTCTTTCGTCTGGATATCCAGCTCTTCGCCCGCATTGTTCGGATGGGTTCCGACCGAGCAGAAGACCGACGGATATTGCTCGGTGAGCGCCAGCAGTCCGTCGAGTTTTCGCACCCGCGTCGAAATCGTCACCATCTGGCCGACGCCGGCCTCATGGGCGCGCGACACGATCGCGTCGCGCTCCTCGCCAAAATCCAGGTGGCAGTGGGTATCGATCAGCATGGAAAAGGCCTTACGCGCTCGCTTCAGGCGCCACATAACGCGGGAAGACCGGCGTCGGTGCTTCGAGCGGCGTACCGGGTGTCAGCCGTCCGACCTCGCCGAGCGCGGCGAAATCCCGCTTGTCGGCCGGCGCGGCCACCAGATCGAGCAGCTTGGCCGAAGAGCCCGGCATGAACGGCTGCAGCAGGATGGCGATCTGGCGCACGACTTCCGCCGTGACATAGAGCACCGTGCCCATGCGGGCCGGATCGGTCTTTTTCAGCACCCACGGCGCCTGCGCCGCGAAATAGCGGTCGGTATCGGACACGACGCCGATGATCGCCGCCAGCGCACGGTTGATCAGCTGCTTGTCCATTTCCTCGCGGCAGATGGCGATGAGGCCGTCGGCCGCCGCCAGCAGCTCCCTGTCGGCATCGGTCAGCTCGCCCGGTTCCGGCACATGGCCGTCGCAGTTCTTGACGATCATCGACAGCGAACGGCTTGCAAGATTGCCGATGCCGTTCGCCAGATCCGCATTGACGCGGGTGGCGATCAGCTGGTCGTTGCAATTGCCGTCCTGGCCGAAGGAAATCTCGCGGCAGAGATAATAGCGCACGTAGTCGAGCCCGAACTTCTCCAGAAGTTCGAACGGATCGACGACGTTGCCGAGCGACTTCGACATCTTCTCGCCGGCGTTGAGCACAAAGCCGTGGGCAAAAACGCGCTTCGGCAAAGGCAGCTTCGCCGACATCAGGAAGGCCGGCCAGTAGACCGCGTGGAAGCGGATGATGTCCTTGCCGATGATATGCACGTCCGCCGGCCAGTATTTGGCACGCGGGCCGTTCGGGTCTTCCATATAGCCGGTGGCGGTGATGTAGTTGGTCAGCGCGTCGACCCAGACATACATGACATGCGCCGGGTCATTGGGTACCTTGATACCCCAGTCGAAGGTGGTGCGCGACACCGACAGGTCGCGGAGGCCCGACTTCACGAAGGAAATCACCTCGTTGCGGCGTTCGTTGGGGCCGATGAAATCCGGGTTTTCCTCGTAATGCTTCAGCAGCCTGTCGCCGTATTCGGAGAGCTTGAAGAAGTAGCTCGACTCTTCCACCCACTCGACCGGCGTTCCCTGCGGCCCGTACCGAACGCCGTCGCGCACCGACGTTTCGTCCTCGGCGTAGAACGCCTCGTCGCGCACCGAATACCAGCCGGCATAGGTGTCCTTGTAGATATCGCCATTGTCGGCCATCCGGTTCCAGATGTCCCTGGAAGCCTCGTGGTGGCGCGGCTCGGTGGTGCGGATGAAATCGTCGTTGGATGCGTTGAGCAGCTTGCCCATCGAGCGGAATTCACCGGAATTGCGCTCGGCCAGCGCTTCCGGCGTGATGCCTTCGGCGCGCGCCGTCTGCTGCATCTTCTGGCCGTGTTCGTCGGTGCCGGTCAGGAAGAACACATCCTTGCCGTCGAGGCGCTGGAAGCGCGCCATGGCATCCGTCGCGATCAACTCATAGGCATGGCCGATATGCGGCTTGCCGTTCGGGTAGGAAATCGCGGTGGTGATGTAATAGGGCGTCTTGTCGGACATCGGGGCACTCGGGCGCGTGGATCTGGGGCACTTGGGGATTCAGCTCATGCCGCTCTTAGCGCATGTTTCGCGGATGCGAAACACAAAGTTCCGGCAGAGGTTCCCACCCCTGCCCTCACGTCAGCGCCGCGCTGCGTCGAGGATCGAGAGGATCGTCTGCTTGCGATCGAGATTATAGGCCTGGGCGATGGTGATCTTCTCGTTCATGTCGCTGACGAGTTTCGCCTGCCGGTCGGCCGTCGGGAGATCGCCGGCCAGAGCGGCGTGGCGCGCGCGGTCGATCAGATGGTCGCTCAGGTGTTCGAGGAAAAAGCCGAAGATCACGTCGCTGTCCTTGCCGGACAGCACGTCCGCCAGCCGGTGCATCGCCTTGCGGGCCGTCGGCCCGTCGGCGGCGATCACCTCCTCGAAGGCGGAGATGATCTCGGTGCCCCCGTAGTTCAGGAGTTTCAGGGCCTGGGAAACGCTGCCCTTGGATAAACCCAGCACCATTTCCTCCGTCTTGCCGCCATCGAGCCGCGTGCCCAGACCTGCCAGCGCCCTGGAAAGGTCCTGGTCACCGAGCGGCGACAGCCGCAGCGACTGGCATCGTGAGCGGATCGTCGGCAGCAGTTTTCCCGGGGCATGCGAGAGGACCAGGAAGAGCGCGCGGCGCGGCGGTTCCTCGAGGATCTTCAGGATGGCGTTCGCGGCATTGCGGTTGAGGTCGTCGGCCGGATCGATGATGACGATCCGCCAGTTGCCGGTGCCGGATGTCTGGGAGAAGAAATGCCCTGCCCTGCGCACCTCGTCGACGGTGATCGCCGTCTTTACCTTGCCGGTCTTTTCGTCCACCGGGCGGGCCAGATGCAGCAGGTTGTGCGAGGCGCCGGAAGCGATCTGCCGGCTGACCGGCGAATTGAGATCGGGATCGGCTAGATGGTCAGGCGCCGTCGCAGGATCGGGATGGGACAGAACGTGGTTGGCGAAACGGAAGGCGAGCGTCGCCTTGCCGATGCCTTCCGGCCCTTCGATCAGGATGGCGTGATGGCCTTTTCCGGAGCGGTAGCCGCGCGCCAGAAAATCCTCGGCTGCGTGATGGCCGTAGAGATGCGGATTGCGCGCCGGCGGCACGGCGCCGTCCAGAATGCCGGCTGCCTCGTCGCTCATCCGACCGATTCCGCACTGCTCTTCTGGGTGAAGCTCAGTTCGCGCACCAGCGGCTCGACGATCGCGAAAATCTCATCGGCGATCTCGTCTTCGGAACGCTCGGCATTGACCACCCGGCAACGTTCCGGCTCCGCTTCGGCGATTTCCAGATAGGCTTCGCGGCGTTTTTCGTGCGTCTCGATCTCCTCGCGCTCGAAGCGATCGGGCGCGCTGTCGGCGCCGCGCTTGCGGGCACGCTTCAGGCCGACTTCGGCCGGCAGGTCGAGGATCAGCGTGCAATCGGGCACAACCCCGTTGATCGCCACCCGCTGCAGCGCCTCGATATAGTCCGGCTCGAGATTGCCGGTGACGCCCTGATAGACCCGCGAGGAATCGATGAACCGGTCGCAGAGCACGATGGCGCCGCTTTCGAGCGCCGGCCGGATCACCTCCTCGACATGGTCGTTGCGGGCGGCGGCAAACAGGATCGCCTCCATGCGCACGCCGAATTCTTCCGCAGCTCCGGAGAGCAGAACGTGGCGCACGGCTTCTGCCCCCGGCGAGCCGCCAGGCTCCCGGGTCATCAGCACGTCATGGCCGCGGCGGCGCAGCTGATCCGCCAACCGGCGAATCTGGGTGGATTTGCCAGCCCCCTCGCCGCCTTCGAATGTTACGAACAATCCGGAATGTTCTGCCACGCGTCTTTCCGCACTCATATTATGCTCAAGCTTATAACCCATATGGGTGCGCTGCGAAACATCGGGTTGTCAAAGCCAGAAGAACATAAGTTCCAGCAGGGCATCCGTCGCCTGGCTGACGAGGCTGCCGGTTCCGACGGGCTTTGCCGTTACCAGCGGCACTTCGCGCACCACGCGGTCGCCGGCCGAAATTCTCAGCACGCCGACATCCTGGCCTTCCGTCACCGGAGCCCTGAGCGGCCACCGATAGACGATTCGCCCGGACAGGCGATCGGGATTGTTGGCGGGGAGGTAAATATCGACCGGCTCCCTGGCGATGAGATCGACATGGCTCGACATGCCGCCATAGACGCTTGCCTGGCCGATCACCTCACCCTGTTTGAACAGGACCCTGGTCTCGAACGAGGAAAGCCCCCATTCGAGCACGCGCCGCGCCTCTTCCAGACGTTCCTTGTCGCTTGCGAGCCCGCCCATGGCCAGGAACAGCCGCGTGCCGTTGCGGGCAACCGATGCCACCAGGGCATAACCCGAACCCTCCGCAAAGCCGGCGCCGAGCCCGTCGACGCCGATCCCGAGCGAAAACAGGGGATTCTTGTTGCGCTGGTAAATCTTGTTCCAGGTAAAGTCCGGCTGCGCATAGATCGGATAGAATTCCGGATATTCGCGATAGATATGGCGGGAGAGCTCGACAAGGTCGCGCGCGGTCGTGCGGCTCTCCGGGTCCGGCAGGCCGGTGGAATTGCCGAAGACGGAGCGCCCGAGACCGAGATCCTTGGCGCGCGCCGTCATCCGGGCCGCAAACTCCCGCTCGGAATGCGAAATACCCTCCGCAAGCACGATGCAGGCGTCGTTGCCATTCTGGACGACGACGCCCTTGACGAGGTCTTCGACGCGGATCTGAGATTTCAGCGCCGCGAACATGGTTGTCGTGCCCGAGGGCGCGCCGCCGGTGCGCCAGGCGAATTCGGAAACGGGAAAAGTGGTATCGCGGGTGATCTCGCCGCGCTTCAATGCGCTGAAGACCAGTTCCATGGTCATCAGCTTGGCGAGCGACGCCGGCGGGAAACCCTGGTTTTCATTGGAAGCAAGCAGGACCGTGCCGGTTTTCGCCTCGACCATGTAGACCTGCTTGGCCTTGGTCACGAAAGCGGGCGGCGGCTCCTGCGCGCTTGCGGCGCCCAAAGGTGCACCGGCTTGCAGGAATACCAGACAGAAAAGAATCAGCAGGCGCCGCATGATCACCCCACGAACCGTTCCTGCCCATGCGTAGCAGCGGCGATTGCACCCCGCAATCGCCCTTCAGTCAGCGCACGGGCTTTTGAGCGGACCTGGGGCCTTCCAGCACCATGTTGCCGAACATGACCTGCGGAGCTCTTCCCTGCGGGGCCGATGCGTAGGCCGATTCCAGGTTCCGCGCCTGCGGCTGCCGTGCCTGAGCTTCGACCGGATAGGAAGAGGCGACCTGACGGGCCGGCGCGGCAACGGCGCCGGCCACCGGCCGCTCCATCGGAAGCGGGCCGACATGCGGCAGCATCGAGAAATTCTCGAACGCCTCGAAGGCCTGGGGCGCGGCGGAGGCCGGCGCCGGGCCGCTCGGCGTGCGGCCCGCCAGCGCGGTCGGACGCGGCATGGGCGAGCCGTAGCTCTGGAGCTGATCGCCGAACGTCTGGTTCGATGCGACCATCACGCCCGTTGCGATCTGGCCCTCCGGCCGGATCGACGGCAGGCGATCGCCCTTGCGGATGTAGGACGCCATCAGGAACGGCATGTCATTCCCGTCCATGCGGGCGCGGCCGACATATTGCACGTTGACGCGCGCCGTGCCGATCCGCTTCATGTCGAGCATCTCTGCCGTCTTGTCGGAAACGTCGATGATGCGACCCGGATGATACGGGCCGCGGTCGTTCACACGAACGATGACCGAGGTGCCGTTATCGACATTGGTCACCCGCGCATAGCTCGGCAGCGGGAAGGTCGGATGTGCGGCCGACAGGTGGTCGCTGTCGTAAACTTCGCCATTGGCGGTCAGGCGACCGTGGAAGGCCGAGCCATACCAGGAGGCAAGTCCGCTCCTGTTATAATTCGGATCTTCCTTGGGAACGTAGGTCTGACCCTTGACCTCGTAGGGCTGGCCGACCATGAAGCGCCCGCCCCCCTTCGGCACGGGCCGGCCATCGCTTACCACGCGCGGGCTGGCCTTAACGCCGTATTCCTTTTCGGAGAAATATTCCTTGCTTCTGGGCTTCGACTTGGTCGGCGCCTCCGTCGTTGCGCAGGATGCCATTCCCGCACAGACCATCGTCACCCCGAGCCATTTCGCACCCAGCGAAAGCTTGCCGCCACTCAAACCCAAACTCATCCGTCCCATGCCGCCTTCACTGCAATAGGCTGCCAGCGGCCCTCGCGACCGCATCGCTTTTCACAGCCATTGAACCGGTCCGGGACATACCCCTATGCCACGGACGCAATGGAGATGAACTCTTGCTAGCAACGTGGCGAAAATGCGAACGAAATCGGGCAAATAGATAAAATTCTATTTGATATGGTTAATGATTTATAAAGATTGATTGTTTGGAAACCAAGTCTAACCGCGCATAGACTTTCCCCCTACGCAATTAGATCTCCGGTTCATCATGCCACTGCGTCTGGAATAACAGATGGCCGGTCAACACCGGGTGGCCCCGTTCGTCGCGGACTTTGATGGAGATCGCCCCGTTCTGCCGGTCGGGCAGTTCATCGCGGGCGAGGTCCGCCAGGATCCGGCTCACTTCCCGCGTCACCCCCTCGCGGGTCGAGACTTCCTGCCCCTGATCGTCACGGACAGCTCCGTCGCCATTGATAAGATCGAAGAAATATCGCGCCATGCCATGCTCGCTGCCTTGATACGACCGACCGAATTACCGGTGCGGAAATTTGTTCCGACCAACGGTCAGCCATTTCAAGGGATCATATGGCGTCCTCATCCGTTTCCATCTGGAAATTGATCTCCATCGAGGAAAACCGTGATCGATCCCCTGCTTCTCAACCTCGAACAGCATGATGTCCTTACCGATGAAGAGCGCGACATCCTCAGGCGCATCGTGGTCCGCGAAAAGCGCTTTTCCGCCGGAGAGGATCTTGTGGTAGAGGGTTCCAGACCGGGCCAGAGCAGTCTGCTCGTCGAGGGGTTCGCAGCCCGATACAAGCTGACGGCTGAGGGCATGCGGCAGATTACGGCGCTCCACGTCGCAGGCGACTTTGTCGATCTGCACGCCTTCCTGCTGAAAACCATGGATCACGGTGTCGTCGCCCTCTCGCCATGCCGCGTCGGCCTGTCAGATCATGCGGACCTCAAGATCGTGACGGAACGCTACCCTCACCTCACCCGCATGCTGTGGCTCGACACGTTGATCCACGGCTCGATCCACCGCGCCTGGATCGTCGCCATGGGGCGGCGCTCCAAGGCATCCCATCTCGCCCACATCCTTTGTGAACTCTATGTCCGGCTGGGGGTGGTCCGCCGCACCGACAGCTGGAGCTTTCACCTGCCGCTTTCGCAAAGCGAGATGGCCGACGTGCTCGGCCTGTCGCTCGTCCACATGAACCGCGTCATCCAGACACTCAGGCGGGAAAGCCTGATCTCCTGGAACAATCAGACCATCACCATTCTCGACTGGGCGCGACTGAAGGAGGTGGCAGAATTCGATCCGACCTACCTGAGCCTTTCGGCGGAGCCGCGATGAGAGGGGTCTGGCAGGATCCGAAAATGCAATACTGGCGGGCGGCGCCCGAGGGAGATGAGAACTATGAGATCGGATTGTGCGCGGTGACGATCCACGTCGCGCCGTCGATCATCACCGACCGGTCGCCGGGGCGGCCCGCGAAGGCGGCACGAACCGCGGCCGAGGCGCGGGCGCGGATGTCGTCGGGCTGATCAGCGAGCGCGCGCGCGAGCGGGCCAACCTCGAACGTCATCTTCACCGCGTCGTCGATCGCCGCGTCGCGCGTCGCGCCCTCGCCAAACGCGATGGAAGCATCGAAAGGCGCTATAGCGATATCGTTGAAACCGGCCGCCGTCAGGATTCGCGCCAACCGCCCCCGGTCGCCGAACGAGAACGGGCCGGGCATTTCGGGATCGGGCGGCGCCGTCGGCGGGATGATGCCCTTGATCGCGGCGATCGGCAGGCGCACCCAATCGTTCTCGGCCATGCCGCGCCAGCAGACGAAAGCGACCCGCCCTCCCGGCTTGAGCGCACGGCGCATATGACTGAACGCGCCCGTCGGATCGCCGAAGAACATCACTCCGAAGCGCGAGAACAGGATGTCGAACGCGCCTTCGGGCAATTCGGTGCTGCTGGCGTCGGCCACTTGGAACAGGACCGGCGTATCCTGCGGCGCCAGCGCGCGCGCTCTGCCGATCAGCGGTTCGGATATGTCCACGCCGAGCACATGGCCCCTCGCGCCGACGCGGGCGGCCAGATCCAGGCTGGACGCCCCCGCGCCGCAGCCGACGTCCAGCACGCGTTCGCCCTCAGCGGGCGCGGCGGCTTCGATCGCGGCATGGCCGAATACCGCCATCATGGCATCGAGCCGGGCTTGGTAAGCGACCCAGCGCTCCCCGCTTTCGCCAGTCCAGTCGGCGACCTGATCGGCATTTTGCTGTGCCATGACATATCCTTGTTCTGCAACCCAAGAAAGGAATCGGTGCGCTCAAACCAGCATCGACTGCTGGGCGAAGATACCCGCCATCGCGCCTTGCCATGTTGCCGTGGTGACCGAGGGGATACCGGGGTTGGCGAGGTCGCCGGCGGCGTAAATGCCGGGCATGCTGGTTTCGCGGCGCTCGTCGGTCTTGAGGGCAATGCCGGTTGGCGTATCGACCGTGGCGAGGCCCAATGATTCATGCAGGCTTGCGGACGGCTTGTTGCGCGGATGCGCGAACAGGATATCGACCGCGACATCGGGGCCGGTATCGAGCTTGATGGTGGCATCATGGCTCCCGTGACGGGCGATCCCGGTGATCCGGCCATCAACGACAGGTACCTGACGGCCCGCCAGATCGGCCCGGATGTCGGGTGCAATGTTGTGCCCGTCGGCGAAGACGGTCAACCTGTCGGTCCAATCGTGAAACAGTCTGACCTGATTCATCGACTGCGGACCCGACCACACAAGGCCCCAATGCTGGCCGGCGACTTCAAAGCCATCGCAATAGGGGCATGGGATGACGGATGTGCCCCAGTTTTCGGCAAATCCTGGAACAGCAGGCATCTGGTCAACAACGCCGTAGCTCAGGATCACGCGGCGCGCATTTAGGGTTTCGCCGTCGCCGGTGAGGACGGAGAAATTGTCGATGGCACCGGAGATGCTCTGGGCGCGGGCATTGACCATTTTGATCGCAGGATATCGCGCGAGTTGCTGCCGCGCCTCGGTCAGGATGGCCGATGGTGGCTTGTCATCGTGGCCGAGCACGCCATGCGAGCGGCCGGCGAAGCGATTGCGCGGCAGGCCGGTGTCGAGAACGGTGACCTTGCGGCGGGCACGGCCGAGCTGCAGGGCGGCGGCGAGACCGGCAAAGCTGCCGCCGATGATGATGACGTTATCCATGGGGATGGGCTCCGTGTTACGGGTGGAGGGGGTTGGGTCTGGCTTGGCGCGCGATGTCGTCCAGCGAAACGCGCTCGAAACGGGCAGCGAACAGGGCTTCGGGATCGGCGAGAAAGTCGCCCATCACTGTATTGATCGACCGGACCCTGCCGCATTCGATATCGCCGGGCAGCCCGGATTTGGAGGACATGGTTGAAACCTACCCAATGGCTTGCATGTTTTGGAAACTGTATGGTATCGTAATTCATGAATTAGGATACTGTCAAGTACTGGAATTGTCGTGACCGAAAACAGCCAGGGCCGACGCGGCCGCCCCGCCAACGAGGCGCTTGGCCAAACGATAGTCGACGCCGCGGGCGAACTCTTTGCGGAACTGGGTTTTCAAGGGACGACGTTGGACAAGGTCGCCCAGCGAGCGAAGATATCCAAGCTCAGCATCTATCGGCACTTCGAGAACAAGGAGGCGCTGTTCAGCGCTTCCTTTGCGGCCCGCTGCAATCAGTTTGTACCACAGGCCCTTTTCGAAGGGGTCGACGGTTCGGCCGAAGATCAGCTCATGGCGGTGGGATCATCCCTGCTTCGCACGCTGTTGCGCCCGGACGTCCGCAATATCGAAGCAGTGGTCCTGGCCGACAAGACGAATCAAAAGTCGTTAAGCCAGCTCCATTACGAAGCCGGCTCTGCCCACATCATCGCCCAAATCGAGGCCCTGTTGCGTCGCTTGCACGCGAAGGCGGTTCTGAACGTGCCCGATCCTCTCCAGTCCGCCCGCTTGTTTGGCGCGCTTTTCAAGGGATCCGATCTCCTGAGTATCGCACGTTTCGATGAGGCGAGAGCAGAGGACGACAACGAAATCGAATCCTATTGCCGGTCGGCCGTCACCATGTTCATCGCCGCGCACGGCGGCAACGCCCACGCGGGCGGATAAGCATCTGATTGCTCCGGGCAGCTTGGCCGGGGCCGTCGTCAAGGCGCTTCGTCATAGTGGGCCGGGCTACACTGCAAGCGGCACGTTTGCGCATGGCCGCGTTTGGGATCTCGATTTTCCCTGCGGATAGCTTGCTCCGGTCGAAAGATACCGCACTGCCGGCCCGGGCACGCAAGTATCGGGCAATAGCGTGGAAACGGCGGTTCCTGCGCCGCATGGCATGTGCGGTGATCGGCGGCGATATCGGATCATGGAGGGACATCGGCGGGGCTGGCGGAAGAGGTGGGATTCGAACCCACGGTACGGTTTCCCGCACGCCGGTTTTCAAGACCGGTTCCTTAAACCACTCGGACACTCTTCCCTGTGCGCTGGCTTTATAACGGGAGCCCGTCCAGCGTCAACCTCGTCTCATTACCGGTCCTCGGCGAAACTCCTGAGCGTTTCTCCCGAAAGCCGGTAGCGGATCCATTCGGACATCGGTTCGGCGCCGATCGCCTCGTAGACGCGGATCGCCGGTTCGTTCCAGTCGAGCACGCTCCATTCGAACCGGCCGCAACCGTTCTCCACCGCGATCCGCGCCAAGCGCTTCAGCATCGCCTTGCCGGCGCCGAGACCGCGTGCCTTCGGCGTCACGTACAGATCTTCGAGATAGAGACCGTTCCTGGCCTGCCAGGTGGAATAGCTGAAGAACCAGATGGCCATGCCGACGGGTACGCCGTCCTGTTCGCAGACCAGTGCTCTGGTCACAGAGGTCTCGCCGAAAATGGAGTTCCCGATCGTCTCGACGGTCGCCGCAACCTCGTGCTCGGCTTTTTCGTAGATCGCCAGTTCGCGGATGAACCCGAGCAGCGTCGCGGCATCCCCGCGGACGGCCTCACGTATGGTCAACGCCATGGAAAACCCTTTGAATTGAATGGGCTGAAGCTATGTCTTGAAGCGGAGTTCGGTGTCAAGACACATACCGCCGCGGTCACTCGGCGGCGGTCTTGATCTCGACGACTTCAACTTCGTAGGAATAACCGTCGAGCATGCCATAGGCCTGTTCGATGTTCTCGATCTCGGTCTCCGCCTTGCCGATCGCATCGTCGATCGCCTCGCAGCGGGACCGCAGCATGCGTCCCAGCACGTCCGCGTCCGGCTTGCGGCCGATCCGGTCGATATGGTTGCGGATGCGGGCGCGGTGCCGCTCCATCTCGAGGATGTGGAAGCGGGCGTTGACGATCTTGTCGGTGAGCTTGCGGCGCATGGCGGCGACCGGATCGAAACTGCCCGGCTCGCGTTCGTCGAGAATGATCTCGTTGACCAGGGTCTCGAGAATCACCAGGCCCTGCAGGTCCTTGGTATCGGCGAGTTCCGGGTCGTAACCCGTATCGTCATAGACCTTGCGGCGGACGGGATCCGAAAGCAGTTCATAGGATGCCGTCAGTTTTCCAAACGCATCGACGTCGCCGCCGGCATCGGGATGGACCGTTTTCGCGCGTTTGCGATAGGCCGACTTGATGGCAACGCCATCCGCCTCGCGCGAAACACCAAGCATCTCATAAGGGTCGATCACAGTGTCACCTGTTTTCGGCAAATCCGATTTCATTGTCTAACGGCTAAGGCCAGTTGCCTCAACCCCTCGCCCACGGTTATGGCCAATTATGGGCAGGGTCACGCCCCTGCCCGTCTTTCCCACAGACCAGTCCGATCGGGCTATGTTCTGCGACGCGGCCAGGCCAGACGGCGGCCTTCGGCGACGGGAGCCATCAGGAAGCTGACTGCCACGCAGGGCAGAAGCACGAGGAAGGTCGCGACAAGGCTGACATGTTCGGCGATGAAACCGAGCAGCGGCGGGACGCCGATCGTCGATAGCATCAGCGTCAGCGACAGCGCCGCAAGATTTTCCGACGGCTTGCCCTTGCCGAGCGCGATCGTCGTCGAGACCGCCAGCGGAAAGGCAAGCGCCACCCCGCAGCCGATCAGGAAAAGCGCAATACCCGCAAGCGTCAGGTTCGGCGTCGCCACCAGAAGCGTGACCCCGGCCGCGACCGAAACGGCCGAGGCCCTGACCAGGATCCGCGGGCCAAAACCGTCCCGCAGCATGTCGCCCGACAGCCGCGTCAAGCCCATGCCGACGGTGAAGGCGGCATAGAGCATGCCGGCAATCGCCGGATCGGCCTTCAACTGTTCGCGCAGGAAAAAGATGCCCCAATCGTAGATCGCGCCCTCGACGATGCAGAGGCCGAAAACCATTACGCAGATCAGCAGGATCGTCCGGTCGGGAAGCACGTAGGCCGAACCTTTGCGGTCGGGCGGCGTCTCCGGCGCCGGCTCCTTCGGCGTAACCCAGAAGACGAACAGGCAGGCGGCAATGACGAAACCGGTGGCGAGCGTCTGCTGCACGAAGGGCGTCACCGCCTTTTCGGCGAGGAAACCGGAACACAAGGATCCCACCAGCAGCCCGACCGACCAGAAGCCGTGGCTGCGGGACAACACCTTGCGGCCGGTGCGCTGTTCGATGCCGGCGGAGATCATGTTGGCGGCGACGTCGAAAATCGTGCGGAAAAAACCGAACAGAAAAAAGCAGATGACAAAGCCCGTGACCGGCAGGACGGTCAGGGCCGGAGTAAGAAGAGCGCAGATCGGCAAGGTGACCAGCGCCGTCAGCCGCGGCGAGAAACGATCGTTGATGCGGCCGGCGATCGGCAGGGCGAGAAACGTGCCGACCGGAGCGCTGAGCAGGGCCAGCCCCAGCGCCGCCTTGTCGATCCCCATCGAGGCCTGAATGGCCGGCAGCCGGGTAAACAGCGAAATGAACAGGATCGCATTGCTGAAATAGAGCAGAGCGGGCGGCAAAAGGCTTTTCATCGAAATTGCATGTCCGGGCGAATCAAAATTCCCGCCGCATTCCTGACAGCGTCGCCGCCCATCGACAAGCGGCGATAGCGGGACCCTGCCCTGCGCCGCCTGCGGGCGGAATATCGCGAAAATGTGCGGATAACGGCTGCGTCTGCATCGACGCGTCATCACCCTGTCATCCTTCGCATTTCGCCTACCTCGAAGAAAGGCGTTGCGCGGAAAATCTGCAGGCGTCATCTTCTCCTTCAGCCGAAAAGCGCTAGCCTTCTGGTGCTCGCCCCTGGAGAAAGTCCGATGCTCGTTCGATTTGTCGTGCTGTGTCTCGCTCTCTGTTTCTTTACAGCAGCCAAGGCCGAGGATCCGGTCGCCAATCCCCAGGCGGTGATCGCGAGCCAGATCGCCGCGCTGATGCATAACGACGCGGAAAAGGCCTATTCCTTCGCCTCGCCCGGCATTCGCAGCCTCTATCCCAACAAGGACCGGTTTCTGGATATGGTCCGCAAGGCCTACGAGCCGGTCTATCACGCCGGCAACTACGCTTTCGGCCGTTCGAAAATGATCGGCGGCGGCGAAGTGGTGCTGCAGGAGGTGATGATCAGCGCCAAGGAAGGCAAGGACTGGACGGCCATCTACGAGATGCGGCTGATGGACGACGGGTCCTACAAGGTCAACGGTGTGCGGATGATCCGCAACACCGCCAGCCAGGGCATCTGATCGCGAGGCTCCACCAGAGGCCGATCGGACGAGCCGATCAGACCGGGTCGATATCGCCCTTGGCCCAGGCTTCCTGCGTCTCGGCATAAAAATCCGCGAACCGGCCTTCGGCGATCGCCTGGCGGATGCCCTTCATCAGGTCCTGATAATAATTCAGGTTGTTCCAGGAGAGCAGCATGCCGCCGAGTGCCTCGTCGGCGCGCACGAGATGGTGCAGGTAGGCGCGGGAGTAGTCACGCGCGGCCGGGCAGTTCGATTCCTCGTCCAGCGGCCGCATGTCCTCCGCATGGCGGGCATTGCGGATATTGACCTTGCCGCGGCGGGTGAAGGCCAGCCCGTGTCGGCCGGACCTTGTCGGCATGACGCAGTCGAACATGTCGATGCCGCGCGCCACCGATTTCAGCATATCGTCGGGGGTGCCGACGCCCATCAGGTAGCGCGGCTTTTCGAACGGCAGGACGGGAAGCGTCGTCTCCAGCATTTTCAGCATGACATCCTGCGGCTCGCCGACGGCGAGGCCGCCGACCGCATAGCCCTTGAGATCGAGCTGCTTCAGGCCTTCGGCCGAGCGGATGCGCAGGTCTGGTTGGTCGCCGCCCTGGACGATGCCGAACATCGCCTTGCCCGGCTGATCGCCGAAGGCGACGCGGCAGCGTTCGGCCCAGCGCAGCGACAGTTCCATCGCCCGCTCGATCTCCTTCGGTTCGGCGGGCAGCGCCACGCATTCGTCGAGCTGCATCTGGATATCGGAGCCGAGCAGGCCCTGGATCTCGATCGAGCGCTCCGGCGACATATGGTGCAGGCTGCCGTCCACATGGCTCTTGAAGGTGACGCCCTTCTCGTCGAGCTTTCTCAAGCCCGACAGCGACATCACCTGGAAACCGCCGCTATCGGTGAGGATCGGATGTTTCCAGCGGATCAGTTCATGCAGGCCGCCAAGCCGCGCGACGCGCTCGGCGCCCGGCCGCAGCATCAGGTGATAGGTATTGCCGAGAATGATGTCGGCGCCGGTGTCGCGCACCTGGTCGAGATACATGGCCTTAACCGTGCCGACCGTGCCGACCGGCATGAAGGCCGGGGTGCGGATCGTGCCGCGCGGCATGGTGATTTCGCCGAGCCTGGCGCCGCCATCGGTGGCCTTGAGATTGAACTGGAAAGTCTCGGTCATCGGTTGTCCCGGAAAAGCAGGCTGGAATCGCCATAGGAATAGAAGCGGTAGCCGGTTTCGATCGCGTGGGCATAGGCCGACCGCATCGTTTCCAGCCCCGAAAAGGCCGAGACGAGCATGAACAGCGTCGATCGCGGCAGATGGAAATTGGTCATCAGCATGTCGACCGCCTTGAAGCGGTAACCGGGCGTGATGAAGATGCCCGTCGCGCCGCTCCACGGTTTGATCGTGCCGTCATCGGCCGCGGCGCTTTCGATCAGTCTGAGCGAGGTGGTGCCGACGCAGACGATGCGGCCGCCGGCACGCTTCACCGCGTTCAGCCTTGCTGCGGTCTCGGCGCTGACATGACCGATTTCCTGATGCATCTTGTGGTCCGCGGTGTCGTCCGCCTTGACCGGCAGGAACGTGCCCGCCCCGACATGCAAAGTGACGAAATGCCGTTCGATACCGGCGGCATCGAGGGCAGCGAACAGGTCCGGCGTGAAATGCAGACCGGCGGTCGGAGCCGCGACGGCGCCCTCCTCGCGGGCGTAGATGGTTTGGTAGTCCTTTTGATCCTGCGCATCTTCCGGGCGTTTCGCGGCGATATAGGGGGGCAACGGAATATGTCCGACCGCCATGATCGCCTCGTCCAATGCCGGGCCGGAGAGGTCGAAGCGCAGCGTCACTTCCCCGCCTTCGCCCTTGTCTTCCACGGTCGCGGCAAGCGAACCGATCAGGCAGGCATTGCCACTATCACCGAATTCGATCCGGTCGCCGATCTTGATGCGTTTGCCGGGCTTGGCGAAAGCCTTCCAGCGATCCGGCGCGACCCGCATATGCAGCGTCGCGGAAACCTGTTGTCCGCCCGCCCCTTCCCGGTGGCGGACGCCCTCGAGCTGTGCCGGTATGACCTTGGTGTCGTTGAAGACCAGGGCATCGCCCGGTTTCAGGAAAGCCGGCAGATCGGATACACGGTGATCGGCAAGCACCGGCTCGCTTTCCGGCCGAACCACGAGCAGCCGGGCGCTGTCGCGCGGGCTTGCCGGCCTCAGCGCAATGTTTTCTTCCGGCAGATCGAAGTCGAAGAGATCGACGCGCATGGATTTTCCAGAAATAAGAAACCCGCCCCGCCGACAGACGGAGCGGGCCATTCTGTTACGTGAGATCAGACGTCGGCGGCAACGCGGACGGAAACGATCGAGTCCGGATCCTTGACCGGCTCGCCCTTCTTGATCTGGTCGATGAAGTCCATGCCTTCGATGACCTGGCCCCAGACGGTGTACTGCTTGTTCAGCCACGGAGCGTCGGTGAAGCAGATGAAGAACTGCGAATTGGCCGAGTTCGGGCTCTGCGAACGGGCCATGGAGCAGGTGCCGCGCACGTGCGGAACGGCGGAGAATTCAGCCTTCAGGTCCGGCTTCTCGGAGCCGCCCATGCCGGCACGGGCCGGGTTGAAGCTCTCGGAACCCTGCTTGCCGAACTTCACGTCACCGGTCTGGGCCATGAAATCGGGAATGACGCGGTGGAAAACGACGCCGTCATAGGCCTTTTCGCGAGCGAGTTCCTTGATGCGGGCGACGTGGCCCGGCGCGAGGTCTGGCAGAAGCGAGATGACGACCTTGCCCTTGGTGGTTTCCATGATGAGGGTGTTTTCCGGATCCTTGATCTCGGCCATATGCTTTCTCCTTGGTACGGCGCCCGATTGTCATCCGCGACGGGGCGCCCTTCGTTTATTTCCAGCGGCTTTACGTCTTGCCGCTTACTTCTTGCCGACGATGACCTTGATCATCTTGTCGGGGTCGGTGACTTCGCCATTGCCGCCCTGGCCGCGCTTGATCTTGTCGACGAATTCCATGCCCGACACGACCTTGCCGACCACGGTGTACTGGCCGTCCAGGCTTGGATACTTGGTGAACATGATGAAGAATTGCGAGTTTGCGGAATTCGGGTCCTGCGACCGCGCCATGCCGACGATACCGCGCTCGAACGGCACCTTCGAGAATTCGGCGGGAATATTCGGCATTTCGGAGCCGCCCATGCCGGCGCGGGCCGGGTTGAAGCTCTTGCCGCCCTGCTTGCCGAACTGGACGTCGCCGGTCTGGGCCATGAAGCCGTTGATGACGCGATGGAAGACGACATTGTCGTATTCGCCCTTGGCGGCGAGCGCCTTGATCTGGGCCACGTGTTTCGGCGCGACTTCCGGCATCAGCTGGATCACCACCGGGCCGTCCTTCAGCTGAATGGTCAGGATATCATCGGGTGCGGCGAGAGCCGGCAGGATCATCGACGCGAGGGCGAGAGCGCCGGCAACGGCAAGACGAAGCAGTTTCATGGAAAGAACTCCGGGGTTCGAAAACGATCAGCGTTTCAGCTTGTTGTTCAGGGCCTTGAGGACCGCGGCAGGCACGAAGGCGCTGACGTCGCCGCCCATCGCCGCGATCTGCCGGACCAATGTGGCCGTAATGGGCCGCGAGGCGGTGCCCGCCGGCAGGAAAACCGTCTGGATATCCGGCGCCATCTGGCGGTTCATGCCGGCCATCTGCATCTCGTAGTCGAGATCGGTACCGTCGCGCAGACCGCGGATCAGAAGGCTGGCGCCATTGGCACGGGCGGCATCGACCACCAGCTTGTCGAAGGCGACGACGGAGACGTGGCCGGCCCTGCCCGGCAGCGCCTCGGCGAGCGAGGCGCTGATGAGCTCGGCACGCTCTTCGAAGGTGAACATCGGCACCTTGCCCGGATGAATGCCAATCGCGACGATCACCTTGTCGGCGACATTGAGCGCCTGGACGAGCACGTCGAGATGGCCGTGAGTCATCGGATCGAACGAACCGGGATAAAAAGCGGTGGTCATGCCGAGGTCCGGGCCTGTTTCAGCGAAATTTCCTGGCGCCTTTTGTCACGGAAGCCGCCTTACCGCAAGCATCTCCAATTCTGAACGAAATATGAATGGCCCGTTCAAGGGCATTTCAGCGGCGCTGTGGTCTTATGACGATCGTGGCGGGCGCAAGACCCGTCGGTATATCGGGAGAAACGACCAGAAATGCTGGCTTTATTGGTGTTGGGAGCCGTGGTTCTCGCTTTTGCACTGGAAGCCTTCATCGTCGCCTTCGGGCCGGAAGACGCCTGAACGATTTCGAATTCTGAACGCCAGATGAACAGAGCATTCAAGATGGCTTCAGAGCGACAAGGTTAAGTAACCCTCAAAATGCGGTGGAACCTGTTTGCGCGATGCGCGTTCAGGCTAACAAGAAGGACAGATGGCGATGATCGCGAGAAGGAAAACGGTCATGCTCGACAAGATCACCATGATCAACCTGGTCTGGACGGCCATGATTGCGGTGATGCTGACGGCAACAGTAACCCTTTATCAAGATAAATCCCAATTGGCAGATCTGAATTATCCGCAGGTAACGGCTCGTTATAGCGATCTCTCTTACTACTGAGGCGGATACACGGACGAGAAAGGAACCCCATGTTCGTGACGTTGACAGTACTCGCAGGTTTGATCAGCATCATGTTCGTGGCTTCCGTGGCCTCAACGATTTCCGAGCTTAGGCGCGAACGCGCCGACATGAAGGATTTCAGGGATTTCGCGCGCCGCCACAGCGCATTCTGACGAATTGCGCCGCGCTTACGATTTGCGCGCTCTGACGATTTCAAAGTAGCGAACCGCGTTCACGCAGACTTCCCGTCGCAAGCGGTTCAAACAAAAGCCGGAGGATTTTCATCCTCCGGCTTTTTTATTTGCCCACTGCTTGATGGGGGTGCGGCTTATTCAGCCGCCCCCTCGTCCGTCGGTCCGGCGTCCG
This sequence comes from Neorhizobium sp. 2083, assembly GCF_031455615.1. NCBI lineage: Bacteria > Pseudomonadati > Pseudomonadota > Alphaproteobacteria > Hyphomicrobiales > Rhizobiaceae > Neorhizobium > Neorhizobium sp. 2083. Next base: position 20,223 of record NZ_JAVDTC010000005.1, read on the forward strand.
TCGTCCCGGTCTCCGGGGCAGCGGCTCCGAGATCGCCGGTCTCGCTGACGATTTCCTCCGGCAGGCCGTTGCCGTTTTCATCGTCGCCTTCCGGCTCGCTGATGCGCTCGACCGACACGACCTTCTCGTCCTTGGCCGTCGAAAAGATCGTGACGCCCTTGGTGGCGCGGCTGGCGATGCGGATGCCGTTGACCGGCACGCGGATCAGCACGCCGCCATCGGAGACGAGCATGATCTGGTCGTTGTCCTCGATCGGGAAGGCGGCGACCAGTTCGCCGATCTCCGCGGTCTTTGACGTGTCGGTGGCGCGGATGCCCTTGCCGCCGCGGCCCGAAGTGCGGAAATCGTAGGACGAAGACCGCTTTCCAAAACCCTTTTCGGAGACCGTCAGCACGAACTGTTCGTGTTGCTTGAGATATTCGTAGCGATCGTCGGGAAGCTGTCCCTCTTCGGTGACTTCCTCGCCGACCAGCGCGATATCCTCCTCGTCGACGCCTGCGGCACGCCGTTCGGCCGCCGAGCGCTTGAGATAGGCAGCGCGTTCCCAAGGTTCCGCATCGACATGGCCGACAATCGTCATCGAGATGATACGGTCGCCTTCGCCGAGCGAAATGCCGCGCACGCCGATCGAATTGCGGCCGGCAAACACGCGCACGTCATCGACAGGGAAGCGGATGCACTGGCCGAGCGCAGTCGTCAGCAGCACGTCGTCGCCCGGCTCATTAAGGTCGAGGTTCGGACCCTTGCAGGTCTCGACGGAGAGGATCTCATCGCCCTCCTCCTCCAGCTTCATGGCGATCTTGCCGTTGCGGTTCACCTGCACGAAGTCCGACAGCTTGTTGCGGCGAACGGTGCCGCGGGTCGTCGAGAACATCACGTCCAGGTTCTCCCAGGTCGTTTCGTCCTCGGGCAGCGGCATGATCGTGGTGATGCGTTCGCCGGGCTCCAGCGGCAGCATATTGATCAGCGCCTTGCCGCGGGACTGCGGCGTGCCGATCGGCAGGCGCCAGACCTTTTCCTTGTAGACGATGCCGCGCGAGGAGAAGAACAGAACCGGCGTGTGGGTATTGGCCACGAACAGGCGCGTGACGAAATCCTCGTCGCGCGTCGCCATGCCGGAGCGGCCCTTGCCGCCGCGACGCTGGGCGCGGTAGGTGCCGAGCGTAACGCGCTTGATATAACCGAGATGCGACACGGTAACGACCATGTCCTCGCGGGCGATCAGATCCTCGTCGTCCATTTCAAGGCCGGCGTCGAGGATCTGCGTACGGCGGGGGGTGCCGAATTCGTCACGCACGGCAGCGAGTTCGTCCTTGACGATTGCCTGGATGCGCAGGCGCGACGACAGGATGTCGAGATAATCACTGATCTCGGCGCCGATCTTGTTGAGTTCGTCACCGATTTCATCGCGGCCGAGCGCCGTCAGGCGGGCGAGACGGAGCTCGAGGATGGCGCGGGCCTGTTCCTCGGAAAGATTATAGGTGCCGTCCTCGTTGATACGGTGGCGCGGATCGTCGATCAGGCGGATCAGAGCATCGACGTCCTGAGCCGGCCAACGACGGGTCATCAACTGCTCGCGCGCCGTCTGCGGATCGGGCGCGCGGCGGATCAGGAGAATGATCTCGTCGATATTGGCGACCGCGATCGCCAGGCCCACCAGGACGTGGGCGCGTTCGCGAGCCTTGCGCAGCAGGTACTTCGTGCGCCGGCTAACCACTTCCTCGCGGAAGGACACGAAGGCGCGCAGCATGTCGAGCAGTGCGAGCTGTTCCGGCTTGCCGCCGTTCAGCGCCACCATGTTGCAGCCGAAGGAGGTCTGCAGCGGCGTGTAGCGATAAAGCTGATTAAGGATTACATCCGCATTGGCATCGCGCTTCAGCTCGATGACGACGCGGTAACCCTGGCGGTCGGATTCGTCGCGCAGGTCGGAAATGCCTTCGATGCGCTTTTCGCGCACCAGCTCGCCGATCTTCTCGACCATCGTCGCCTTGTTCACCTGAAAGGGAACCTCGGTAATGATGATCTGCTCGCGATCGCCGCGCATCGGCTCGATCGCCGCGACACCGCGCATAATGACCGAGCCGCGACCGGTCTCGTAGGCGGAACGGATGCCGGCCCGCCCGAGGATGAGGGCGCCTGTCGGAAAATCCGGACCGGGAATGATTTCCATCATGTCCGGCAGCTCGATCGCCGGGTTGTCGATCAGGGCGATGCAGCCGTTGATCACTTCCGACAGATTGTGCGGCGGAATATTGGTTGCCATGCCGACGGCGATGCCGCCTGCGCCGTTGACCAAAAGGTTCGGGAATTTCGCCGGCACCACGACAGGCTCGGACAGCGTGCCGTCGTAGTTGTCGCGGAAATCGACGGTTTCCTTGTCGAGATCGTCGAGCAGCGCGTGAGCCGCTTTCTCGAGACGGCACTCGGTGTAACGTTCGGCCGCCGGCGGGTCGCCGTCGATCGAGCCGAAATTGCCCTGCCCATCGATCAGCGGCAGGCGGAGCGACCAATCCTGCGCCATGCGCGCCAGCGCGTCATAGATCGCCGAGTTGCCGTGCGGATGGAACTTACCCATCACGTCCCCGGTGACGCGGGCGCATTTGACGTATTTCTTGTTCCAGTCGATGCCGAGTTCCGACATGCCGTAGAGGATGCGCCGGTGGACCGGCTTCAGTCCGTCACGGACGTCAGGAAGGGCGCGGCTGACGATGACGCTCATGGCGTAATCGAGGTAGGACCGCTGCATCTCTTCCATGATGGAAATGGGTTCGATGCCTGGAGGCAGCTTTCCGCCGCCGGGTGTGCTTTGCTCAGTCAAATCGGATCACGATCTCTGTTCGGAATCAGTTTCTTTTTTATAGCGGAAAGCGGTTCCGAGCGCCAATTTCCACCGTGGTTTTGAACAGCTTTTGCGGCTTTAACGCAGCTTTTGAACGGGGTCGGAACAGGCCGCGACGTGGATGGAGTGGGCTTTCTTTCGCTGTCAGCCTGTCCTAACAATCTTCCGATGCGACTGCAAGGATCGCGGTCTGACAGGGAGAGGATATGGCGACCCCAGATATGCTGGTCAATGCCCTGACCACGATGCTCGTGACACTCGATCCGCCCGGGCTGGCGCCGGTCTTTCTGGGGCTGACCGTCGGCATGACCGCCGTCCAGCGCCGCCAGGTCGCCTTCCGCGGATCGCTGATCGCCTTCGGCATCCTTGCCGTCTTCGCGCTGTTCGGCTCCAGCGTGCTGGGTCTGCTCGGCATCTCGATCGGCGCCTTCCGCATCGCCGGCGGCCTGCTGCTCTTCTGGATCTCCTTCGAAATGGTGTTCGAGAGACGCCAGGAGCGGAAGGAAAAGACATCCCAGGCGGCGATCACCATCGACCATATCCACAATATCGCGGTGTTTCCGCTGGCGTTGCCGCTGATTGCCGGACCGGGCGCGATCTCCGCCACCGTCCTGCTTTCCGGCACCCTGCCCGGTGCCCTCGACCGCGCGCTGCTGATCGGCGTCATCGCGCTGATCATGCTGCTCGTCTACGCGACGCTTTTGATCGCCGAGCGGCTCGACCGTTTTCTCGGCGTCACCGGAAGGGCGATCCTCACCCGTCTGCTCGGCGTCATCCTCGCGGCGCTTTCCGTCCAGTTCGTCGTCGACGGCGTGCGCTCGGCCTTCAATCTCTAGCCTCCGTACCGACGCACGTCCCACTTAGGTAAGACGTGGGCGACAGAACGGAATTTTCTGCTAGAACGCGATCAAAGCCCACCTCGATCGAAAGTTTTTATGATGCGCCGCCTGTTGCGCCGGCTCCTGCCGGAAGCCACCCCCGTCAGCCCCAGAGAAAGAATGCGTGCGGCACTTGGCGCGCTCGCGGGAATTCTGGTGACGGGACTGCTGGGAAGCCTGGCTCTGAAGGCGGATGCGACCCTTCCAGCACTGGTTGCGCCGATGGGGGCTTCCGCCGTGCTGCTGTTTGCCGTGCCTTCCAGCCCGCTTGCGCAGCCCTGGTCGATCCTAGGGGGCAATATTGTCGCGGCCCTGGTCGGGGTGACCGCGGCTCTTTTGATAAGCGACCCGTTCCTGGCGGCGGCTGTGGCGATCGCGGTCGCCATCGCCGCGATGATGACGCTCCGGTGCCTGCATCCCCCGAGCGGCGCGATCGCGCTCACCGCCGTGCTCGGCGGGCCGACGATCCACGCACTCGGATATGGATTCGTGATCTGGCCGGTGGCCGGCAATTCGCTGGTCCTGCTTATGATCGCGCTGATTTTCAACAATCTGACCGGACGTCGTTACCCGCACGCGCACAAGCCGGCGACGGCCGACCACGGCACGACCGATCCCGCCTCGATCCAGCGTATCGGTTTTGCCTCCGCCGACCTCGACGACGTGCTGAAAGAATATGACGAGTTCCTGGATATCGATCGCGACGACCTCGAAACGATCCTGCGGCGGACGGAACTGCGTTCCTACCGGCGGCGCGCCGGCCACCTCGATTGCGCCAGCATCATGTCACGCGATGTGGTGGCAGTGGCCCCGGACAATTCGCTGAAGGAAGCGCACGACCTGATGCGCGTTCACCATTTCAAAGCCCTGCCCGTCACCAACGACAGGGCGGAAGTGGTCGGCATCGTCACCCAGACCGATTTCCTCGACAAGGCATACTGGACGAAAGGTCGGCCGAAGATCGGATTTTCCCAGCGCCTGCGCCTCGTTCTGTCGGGCGCCAGCGCGCCGAACGACACGGTCAAGGACATCATGACGACCCCGGTCAAAACGGTTGGCCCGGACACACCGATCGCCGACGCCATCGTCATCTTCGCCGAAGAAGGATTGCACTACCTGCCGGTAACCCGGGAGAACAACAAGCTGGTCGGGATCCTGTCCCAATCGGACGCGCTGGTCGCGATGCTCGCCGACAAGGCGGCCGCCTGATCAACAATTCAGGCAGCCGCCCGTTTCAGAAACCGATGCCGATCGACCGATCAGAACGGGATGTCGTCGTCGAGATCACGCGAAAAATTGCCGCCCGAGGACTGGCCGCCGGAGGACTGGCCGCCACGGCTCGAACCGCCGGCAGGCCGACGATCGTAGTCGTCACCGCCGCCAAAATCGTTGCCGCCGAAATCATTGCCAACGCGATTGCCGCCACCGCCGCCGTAACCGCCACGATCGCCGCCGCCTTCGCCGCGGCCGTCCAGCATGGTCAGCGTCGAGTTGAAGCCCTGCAGCACGATTTCCGTCGAATAACGGTCGTTGCCGGTCTGGTCCTGCCACTTGCGGGTCTGCAGCGCGCCTTCGATATAAAGCTTGGCGCCCTTCTTCACATATTGCTCGACGACCTTGCAGAGGCCTTCGTTGAAGACCACGACGGTGTGCCATTCGGTCTTCTCGCGACGTTCGCCATTGTTGCGGTCACGCCAGGTTTCGGACGTGGCAATGCGAAGGTTGGCGATCGGCCGGCCGTCCTGCGTCCGGCGGATTTCAGGATCAGCCCCCACATTCCCCACCAGGATTACCTTGTTCACACTACCGGCCATATTCGTCACCTCATCTGCCGCCCGCCTGGCGGCACCAAAAACAATCGCACCACTTTATCCCATCGGGCGCTGCCATTGGGTCTTTGCGATCTTTAATCCACAGGCAAATTTGTTCTTTATTTGTTCTAGTTTATTCCTATAGTGCTGTCAACCGACTCAGGGAACGGCGCTGCATCGCGACAGTTTCGTCTCGACAGCCGCGGATCAATCACTACATAAGGGCTTCAATCCTCCCGAGAGCATGAAGATGAGCGAACTGAAGAGCATTTCCATACGTGGTGCGCGCGAGCACAATTTGAAGGGCATCGATCTCGATCTGCCGCGCAATTCGCTGATCGTCATGACCGGCCTGTCGGGTTCGGGCAAGTCTTCGCTCGCCTTCGACACGATCTATGCGGAAGGCCAGCGGCGTTATGTCGAAAGCCTTTCGGCCTATGCGCGCCAGTTCCTGGAGATGATGCAGAAGCCGGATGTCGATCAGATCGACGGCCTGTCGCCGGCAATTTCGATCGAGCAGAAAACGACCTCGCGCAACCCGCGCTCGACGGTCGGTACGGTCACCGAGATCTACGACTATATGCGCCTGCTTTTTGCGCGCGTCGGCGTGCCCTATTCGCCGGCAACCGGCCTGCCGATCGAAAGCCAGACCGTCAGCCAGATGGTCGACCGCATCCTCGCCTTCGAGGAGGGCACGCGCCTTTACATTCTGGCGCCGATGATCCGCGGCCGCAAGGGCGAGTACAAGAAGGAACTCGCCGACCTGATGAAAAAGGGGTTCCAGCGCGTCAAGGTGGACGGCCAGTTCTACGAGATCGCCGACGTTCCGGCGCTCGACAAGAAATACAAGCACGATATCGACGTGGTCGTGGACCGCCTCGTGGTGCGCTCCGACATTTCCGCACGCCTGGCGGACAGTCTCGAGACCTCGCTGAAACTGGCCGACGGGCTGGCAGTCGCCGAATTCGCCGACAAGCCGCTGCGCGCCGAGGATACCGCAGCCGGCGGATCCGCCAACAAGTCGCTCAACGAGACGCACGAGCGGGTGCTGTTTTCGGAAAAGTTCGCCTGCCCGGTCTCCGGTTTTACCATTCCGGAAATCGAGCCCCGGCTGTTTTCGTTCAACAATCCCTTCGGCGCCTGCCCGACCTGCGACGGCCTCGGTTCGCAGCAGAAGGTGGATGAGGCGCTGATCGTGCCGGAACCCGCCCGCACGCTGCGCGACGGCGCGATTGCGCCATGGGCGAAATCCACCTCACCCTATTACAACCAGACGCTCGAAGCGCTCGGAAAAGCCTTCGGTTTCAAGCTGTCCAGCCGCTGGAACGAGCTTTCCGAGGAGGCTCAGAAGGCCATCCTGGAGGGCACCGAGGAAAAGATCGAGTTCCACTATGCCGACGGCGCCCGTTCCTACAAGACGGTCAAGAACTTCGAAGGCATTGTGCCGAACCTCGAACGCCGCTGGAAGGAAACCGACAGCGCCTGGGCGCGCGAAGAGATCGAACGCTACATGTCGGCCGCTCCCTGCCCGGCCTGCAACGGTTTTCGCCTGAAGCCGGAAGCTCTCGCGGTGAAGATCAACAAGCTGCATATCGGCCAGGTCACGGACATGTCGATCCGGCTTGCGCGCGACTGGTTCGAAGTGCTGCCGGAACAGCTGAACGCCAAGCAGAACGAGATCGCCGTCCGCATCCTCAAGGAGATCCGCGAACGCCTGCGCTTCCTGAACGATGTCGGCCTCGATTATCTCAGCCTGTCGCGCAATTCCGGCACGTTGTCGGGCGGCGAAAGCCAGCGCATCCGGCTCGCCTCGCAGATCGGCTCGGGCCTGACCGGCGTGCTCTACGTGCTTGACGAACCGTCGATCGGCCTGCACCAGCGCGACAATGCGCGCCTGCTCGAGACGCTGAAACACCTGCGCGACATCGGCAATACGGTCATCGTCGTCGAACATGACGAGGACGCGATCCTGACCGCCGATTATGTGGTCGATATCGGGCCGGCCGCCGGCATTCATGGCGGACAGGTGGTCGCCGAAGGCTCGCCCCGCGAGGTGATGGCCAATCCGAAATCGCTGACTGGAAAATACCTGTCCGGCGAGCTCGGAGTGCCGGTTCCCGTCGACCGCCGCAAGCCCAAGAAGGGCAAGGAAATCAAGGTTTTTGGCGCCCGCGGCAACAATCTGAAAAATGTCACCGCCGCCATTCCGCTCGGCGTGTTCACCGCGGTCACCGGCGTGTCCGGCGGCGGCAAATCGACCTTCCTGATCGAGACGCTCTACAAGTCGGCGGCACGCCGCGTCATGGGCGCCCGCGAAATCCCGGCCGAGCACGACAGGATCGACGGTTTCGAACATATCGACAAGGTGATCGATATCGATCAGTCGCCGATCGGCCGCACGCCGCGCTCCAACCCGGCGACCTATACCGGCGCGTTCACGCCGATCCGCGACTGGTTCGCCGGCCTGCCGGAGGCAAAGGCGCGCGGCTACCAGCCGGGCCGTTTCTCGTTCAACGTCAAGGGCGGCCGCTGCGAAGCCTGCCAGGGCGACGGCGTCATCAAGATCGAGATGCACTTCCTGCCCGATGTCTACGTCACCTGCGACGTCTGCCACGGCAAGCGCTACAATCGCGAGACGCTCGACGTCACCTTCAAGGGCAAGTCGATCGCCGACGTGCTCGACATGACGGTCGAGGAAGGCGTCGAGTTCTTTTCGGCGGTGCCGGCGGTGCGCGACAAACTGCAGTCGCTGTTCGATGTCGGCCTCGGCTATATCAAGGTCGGCCAGCAGGCCAATACGCTTTCGGGTGGCGAGGCGCAGCGCGTCAAGCTAGCCAAGGAACTGTCGAAGCGCTCGACGGGACGCACGCTTTACATCCTCGACGAGCCGACGACCGGCCTGCATTTCCATGACGTCGCCAAGCTTTTGGAAATGCTGCACGAACTGGTGAACCAGGGCAATTCCGTGGTGGTCATCGAGCACAATCTCGAAGTCATCAAGACGGCCGACTGGATCATCGACATCGGCCCGGAAGGCGGCACCGGCGGCGGCGAAGTGGTCGCAGCGGGAACGCCTGAGCAGATCGTCAAGGAAAAGCGGTCCTATACGGGCCAGTTCCTGAAGGAACTGCTGGAGCGCCGGCCGGCCAAGAAGGTGGAAGCGGCGGAGTGACGGAGACGATCCTTTCAAGGGTGCTGGGTCTGATCGGGAACGGAAAGTTCAGGGTCTCGCTTCATGCCTTGAGGGAACTGGAAAATGACGGATTGCTCATCGAGGCCCTGATCGACGGAATTGGGAATTGCACCCTGGTCGAGGAGTATCCCGAATACCACAAGGGGCCTTGTGTCCTGATTCTGCAATTTGACGAATTCGCGCGTCCCATCCATCTTTTATGGGGCATTCCGGCGGGGGCGGATGAGCCGGCGGTTCTGATTACTGCCTACCAGCCGGATCCGGATAGATGGAGCGAGGATTTCACCGGAAGGAGGCGGCAATGACAAGGCACGCGTCGCAGCTCATTCGCGAAGGGAATTATGTCGCGGAAGTCGATATCGAACTTCACGAGGATGGCGGGGAATGGTCCCCGACCGTCGGCTTGGACGATATCCGCAAGCTTGACAGGGTAAGACGGGCGCTGAGATCCGGCGATCTCGACGGCGCCGGCCGCGACGCCACCGTCTTTCGGCTGGTGCCGCACCGAGGTTCGGGAGCGCCGGCTCTTGGTTTTCACGATAACGATCAGGACGGGTTTGAATCATGACCAAAGCCGGCACTATCCGCACGGGCATCGGCGGCTGGACCTTCGAGCCGTGGGAAGGCACGTTCTACCCTGAAAAGCTGGCGAAGAAGAAACAGCTCGAATATGCGGCCGGCAAACTGAAGGTCATCGAGGTCAACGGTACCTATTACGGGTCGCAGAAGCCGGAGACCTTCGCCAAATGGGCTTCCGAAGTGCCGGACGGCTTCATCTTTTCGCTGAAGGCCAGCCGTTTCACCACCAATCGCAAGGTTCTGGCCGAAGCCGGGGAATCGATCGAGAAATTCCTGACCCAGGGGCTGACCGAGCTCGGCGACCATCTCGGGCCGTTGCTCTGGCAGTTCGCGCCGACCAAGAAGTTCGAGGCCGACGATTTCGAGGCATTTCTGAAACTGCTGCCCAACAAGCTGGATGGCCTGAAGCTGACCCATGTGGTCGAAGTCCGCAACGACACGTTCAAGGTGCCGGAATTCATCGCGCTGCTTTCGAAATACAATATCGCTCCCGTCTGCGCCGACCATTTCGATTACCCGATGATCGCGGATGTGACGGCAGATTTCGTTTATGCGCGCCTGCAAAAAGGGTCCGACGAGATCAAGACCTGTTATGCGGAAGCGGATATGAAGGCCTGGGCAAAGAGGCTGGAGACCTGGTCCGAAGGCGGCGTGCCGGATGATCTGCCACTGATCGACGGGAAGCGTGAGGTCAAGAAGGAGCCGCGCGACGTCTTCGCCTTCTTCATCCACGAGGGCAAGGTGAATGCGCCTTATGGCGCGATGGCGATGCGCGAACTCCTGGAGAGCCGCGGCTAACCTAGGGATCCAGCCAGACGCCGGCATGGGCGGCGAGATCCTCGGCCGTCATGCCTTTGCCGGACCGCCTTGCCGCTTCGCCATGCAGGTAGACGCCGGCCGCCGCGGCCTCGAAAGCGGGCAAGCCCTGGGCGAGCAATGCACCGATCATGCCGGCCAGAACGTCGCCCGAACCGGCGGTCGCCAGCCACGGCGGTCCGTTGGTATTGATAAAGGCACGTCCGTCCGGGCTGGCGATCACCGTGTCGGCGCCCTTGTAGACGATTGCGGCATGGGAGCGGGCGGCGGCAGTTATGGCCTTTTCCACCTTGCCCAGATTTTTATCCGCGGCGATGTCGGGGAAAAGCCGCGCGAATTCGCCCTCGTGCGGCGTCAGCACCAGATGAGGCTCGCCACCGGCAAAGGCATCGAACAGATCCGAGGGTTTTTCCTTGAAAGAGGTAATGCCGTCGGCGTCGAGCACCAGCGGTCGATCCTTCAATGTGAGTGCAAACTCCCTCGCCTTCTTGCCGATGCCGAAGCCCGGCCCGAGCACGAAGGCAGCAAGCTTTGCGGTTTCAAGCCAGTTCTCCAGGTCTTTGACCTCATCGACCCGATGCAGCATGATCGCGGTCAGCGAGGCCGCATTGACCGGCATGGCATCGCCCGGCGAAGCGACCGTCACCAGCCCTGCGCCGGCCCTCAGCCCCGCAGTCGCCGAAAGCCGGGCAGCGCCGGTCTTGCCCGCCTCTCCGGAAAACACGGCCAGATGGCCGCGGCGGTATTTATGGGTCTCGCTTCCCGGCTCGGCCAGAAAGCCTCGCCACTGGTCGGGTCCATTTTCCCTCGTCTCGCCGGCAGCCTCGCGGATGATGCGGGCTGGAATGCCGATATCGAAAACCTCGATGTCACCGCAGAGCGACCTGCCCGGCAGCAACAGATGGCCCGGCTTGCGGGTCATGAAGGTCACAGTATGGTCGGCCTGGAAAGCGGCGCCGAGCGGCACGCCCCGCCGGCCGCAGAGGCCCGACGGCAGATCGACGGCGATAACCGGCATCTGCGCCTCGGCAACCTTGCGGATCACCTCGGCGACGATCTCCGGCACGTCCCGCGTCAGGCCGGCGCCGAACAGCGCGTCGACCACCACGTCGCCGGTCGCCGGCAGGTAGGCTTCCAGCGGGCCGGATGGCCGATGGCAGAGGTCGCGCGCCTGCCTCGCATCGCCCTTCAGCTTCTGCGGATCACCGAGATGATAGACATCGACGACCCCTCCGGCGTCGAAAAGCGCGCGGGCGGCCACATATCCGTCGCCGCCGTTGTTTCCGGGGCCGCACAGCACGACAAAACGCAAAGCGCCGGGAAAATGCCGAAGCGCCGCAGCCGCGACCGCCTGGCCGGCCCGCTCCATAAGGTCGAATGACGGGATGCCGGATCGGACGGAAGCGGCGTCCGCCGCCGCCATCTCGTCAGGCGTCAAAAGCAATGGGATAAGCGACAAATCCATAGGCGTTATTGAACGCAAAGATGGTCAGAAAACAAGCGCCATCGCTGCCGGCAATGTGCATAAAAAATATGCAAATGCCTAAAATAAGTTCTCGACCTCTCATGTATTCGCGATCACTTATTTTCCCGAAAATCTCCAAAAAACTCCGATTCCTGCGCCGCAACGCACAATTTCTGAGAAAAACGGAAGCAATTTTGCCACGGCAGCTGCCGTTTTATCGGGAATCCGTGCAAAACCGCATTGTTTTTTTGAAAGTGTCGTGGGAGTTTGGCACGATAACTGCATTGCCATGGGCGAGCGGGTAGAGGCCTGCTTCAGGAGAGAAGCGGAGATAGAGTTTCTCATGAAAAAGATCGAAGCGATCATCAAGCCTTTCAAGCTCGACGAAGTGAAGGAAGCCCTTCAGGAGGTCGGCTTGCAAGGGATCACCGTGACCGAAGCCAAGGGCTTTGGCCGCCAGAAGGGCCATACCGAGCTCTATCGCGGCGCGGAATATGTCGTAGACTTCCTTCCGAAGGTCAAAGTCGAGGTCGTCCTGGCGGACGAGAACGCGGATGCCGTCATCGAAGCCATTCGCAACGCGGCACAGACTGGACGGATCGGAGACGGCAAGATATTCGTCTCCAACGTGGAGGAAGTCATCCGCATCCGTACCGGTGAAACGGGCGTGGACGCCATCTAAACGCCCCTGCATCCAAACGCCCCGAGGCCGAAGGCCGGGGCTTCATCGTCATCGCACATCGAGGAAGGTCATATGACGAGCGCAAGCGAAATCATGAAACAAATCAAGGAAAACGACGTCAAGTTCGTGGACCTGCGCTTTACCGACCCCAAGGGCAAGCTGCAGCACGTCACCATGGACATCGCGTCGGTCGACGAGGACATGTTCGCCGATGGCGTCATGTTCGATGGTTCCTCGATCGGCGGCTGGAAGGCCATCAACGAGTCGGACATGGTGCTGATGCCGGATCCGGCGACGGTCCACATGGACCCGTTCTTCGCGCAGTCGACCATGGTCATCTTCTGCGACATTCTCGATCCGATTTCTGGCGAAGCCTATAACCGCGATCCGCGCGGCACCGCCAAGAAGGCCGAAGCCTATCTGAAGGCATCGGGCATCGGCGACACCGTGTTCGTCGGCCCGGAGCCGGAATTCTTCGTCTTCGACGACGTCAAGTACAAGGCCGATCCCTACAATACCGGCTTCAAGCTCGACTCGTCCGAACTGCCGTCCAACGACGACACCGACTATGAGACCGGCAACCTCGGCCACCGTCCGCGCGTCAAGGGCGGCTATTTCCCGGTTCCGCCGGTCGACAGCCTGCAGGACATGCGCTCGGAAATGCTGACCGTGCTCGCCGAAATGGGCGTGGTCGTCGAAAAGCATCACCACGAAGTGGCTTCCGCCCAGCACGAGCTCGGCGTCAAGTTCGATACGCTGGTGCGCAACGCCGACAAGATCCAGATCTACAAATATGTCGTGCACCAGGTCGCCAATGCCTATGGCAAGACCGCGACCTTCATGCCGAAGCCGATCTTCGGCGATAACGGCTCGGGCATGCACGTCCATCAGTCGATCTGGAAGGACGGCAAGCCGACCTTCGCCGGCGACGAGTATGCCGGTCTTTCCGAAAGCTGCCTCTTCTACATCGGCGGCATCATCAAGCACGCCAAGGCGATCAACGCCTTCACCAATCCGACGACGAATTCCTACAAGCGTCTCGTCCCGGGTTATGAGGCGCCGGTTCTGCTTGCCTATTCGGCCCGCAACCGCTCGGCTTCTTGCCGCATTCCGTTCGGCACCGGTCCGAAGTCGAAGCGCGTCGAAGTGCGCTTCCCGGATCCGCTGGCAAACCCGTACCTCGCCTTTGCCGCCATGCTGATGGCCGGCCTCGACGGCATCAAGAACAAGATCCATCCCGGCAAGGCCATGGACAAGGATCTCTACGACCTGCCGCCGAAGGAGCTGAAGAAGATCCCGACCGTCTGCGGCTCGCTCCGCGAAGCGCTCGAAAACCTCGATCGCGACCGCAAGTTCCTGACCGCCGGCGGCGTCTTCGACGACGACCAGATCGATGCCTATATCGAGCTCAAGATGGTGGAAGTCATGCGCTTCGAAATGACGCCGCATCCGGTCGAATTCGACATGTATTATTCGGCCTGATCCGATCAGTGCCTTTTGACCTGGAGACGGCGGGCCGCAAGCCCGCCGTTTGCCATTCCGCCGAGCCTTGACGGCTTGTGCCCCATTGCCGGTGTACCGATGCCCTCCCCCAAGTCTTTGCAGCCGCGCCCGACCGACTGGCTGATCTTCGTCCTCGTGCCCGTCTTCTTTTCCAGCAACCTGATCTTCGGGCGCGGGGTGATCGGCGAGATCGGGCCTTTCATCACCGCCTTCATCCGCTGGGCCGGGTCGACGCTGATCATGGTGCCGCTGCTTTATCTCGACTGGCCGGCCGCCTGGACCTTCGTTCGTCGGCATACCTGGCTCTGGCTGTGGCTGGGTTTCCTCAGCATCGGCATCTGCGGCGGCTTCGTCTATTGGGCGCTGACGCTGACGACGGCCTCGAACGCGACGCTGATCTACACGACATCGTCGCTGTTCATCATCCTGTTCGAATGGCAGTTTTCCGGCCGGCGGATCGGCGGCCGCGAGCTTCTGGGCATGATGGTCGCATTCGCGGGCGTGGCGGCGATCGTGCTGCGCGGCGATTTCGGCGCATTGGCGCATCTGAATTTCAATATCGGCGATCTCGGCATGCTGGTGGCGGCGATTGCTTTTGCGATCTATTCGATCCTGCTGCGCCGCCCGGCCGCCCAGGCGATCCGGCCGTTGACACTGTTCGGGCTGATCGCCTTTTCCGGTTCGCTCCTGCTGCTGCCGCCAGCGATCTTTGAACTCTTCCACGGCGGGCTTTTGCCGACGACCGTTTCGGCCTGGTCGAAGATAACCGGCATCATCCTGTTCGCCTCGCTTGCCGCCTTCTTCTGCTTCCAGCATACCGTGAGGACATTCGGACCGGCGACGGCCGGGATCACGCTCTACATGATGCCACCGGTCTCGATCATCATGGCGGTGATCTTCCTCGACGAGACGTTCGAAACATATCATGCGGCCGGTATCGTCCTCGTTCTCGGCGGCATAGTCCTGGCGACGGCCCGGCCGCGGCGGCAGGCTAAGCCTTAAGTCTATCCCGTGGAACGATGCGGGCCGGTCCGCATTAATCTCTTGATGTCGGAGAATTTTATTCCCACATTAGGATGCGAAAGGACATCGCACCATGAAACAACGCAACGCTAAATTCACCATCGGAGAAGTGGTTCGCCACAAGGTCTTTCCGTTTCGCGGCGTCGTGTTCGATGTGGATCCGGAATTCGCCAATACGGAAGAATGGTGGAATTCCATTCCCGCGGAAATCCGGCCGAGCAAAGATCAGCCCTTCTATCATCTCCTGGCGGAGAATGACGAGACGGAATATGTCGCCTATGTTTCAGAGCAGAACCTGGAACATGACGAAAACGATGCTCCGCTGCGCAATCCGCAGGTCTACCAGATCTTCGATCGCGGCCCATCCGGCCAGTTGAAGCCCAAGATCATACTGGCCCACTGAACCCAACTCCCAAGCAACTTGAAAGCGTCGGCATTCAGCCGGCGCTTTTTTTCATGCCCCGGAATCAGAAAGCCCGGCACATGGCCGGGCTTTGAATTGTGGGCTTTCCGCGAAAAGCTTACTGGCCCTGCTTTGCAGCGTTCTGGGCGTCTTCCAGCTTCTTGCGGGTCTCTTCCGCCTTGCGCTGCATGCCCTCTTCCAGGCTGCGCTGGCTCTGGGCAATCTGTTCCTGCGGCATGGCCGGACCATCAAACACGCCGGTGAAGCCGGTCAGCGGAACCTTGATCGGGTTGGGAGCGCGGCGGAAGTTGATCGAGGTGAAGATCACTTCGCTGCCCTTCTTGAGGCTGGCGATCATGGCGTCCGTCAGCGGCACTTCGGCAGTGCACTTGTCCGGAAGGCAGACGATATAGTCGAGCTTCTGGCCCTTGCCGCCATCGATCTGCATGACGATGCCGGGCGGTACGAGACGCGCGGTCGGGACCGAAACCTGGAGGATCTTGCGGTTGACCTTGCCTTCGACCGTGATCAGGCCGACCGCGGTGATGAGCTGGCCGTTCTGGGCTGCAATGATGTTCTGCACGACGCAGAGATCGTTGTCGTCCTGCTTGGTGCAGGTCTTGAACCAGCCGAGCGGCGGTGCGCCAGGAGCAGCCGCTGCCGGAGCATCCTGTGCAGTAGCTGCAACCGGCAGCGCGATTGCGCCGGCCGAAAGAGCGAGAGCGGACATCGCCGTCCGCAGAACTTGGGTTGCCTTAAGCATCATAACGAGATCCGTCTCCTGAAATCCGCTGGGTACGGCAGACGCCGTCAACTCCCTCGGGGTGTCCTACTGCCTGTGACCTGTCGGTCAAATGAGGCAATTGAATGACCCGCCCGTGTGGGCAACCTGTTACATCGGGCGGGCGTCGATATCCAGTCCTTCTTTCGTATTTTTTGACAAGGAGTTAACGTCGGCGATCACTCTTTTGCGCATGGCGGTGGTTGGTAGGCCTCCTGGCATGCGCTATTTTGCGGGAGAATCAGCGAGGATTTCACCGTCATGGGTCCCATGCGACGCTTCCTTCCCCTCATCGCCGCGTTTCTGATCGGGGTGCCGGCCTTGGCCGAGCCGGTGCATGGAATTGCCATGCACGGCAGCCCGGCATTGCCTTCCGACTACAGGCATTTCCCTTATGTGAACCCGGACGTGAAGAAGGGCGGCAAGATCACCTATGGGGTCGTCGGCACGTTCGACAGCCTCAATCCATTCATCCTGAAAAGCATGCGCACCTCGGCGCGCGGCATCTGGGACCCGGGCTTCGGCAATCTTCTCTACGAATCGCTGATGACGCGCTCCAGCGACGAGCCCTTCAGCCTCTACGGCCTGCTGGCGGAAAGCGTCGAGTGGAACGACGAGCGGAGCTTCATCCAGTTCAATCTCAATCCCAAGGCGAAATGGTCGGACGGTCAGCCGGTCACCCCGGACGACGTGATCTTCTCGTTCGAACTGCTGCGCGACAAGGCCCGCATTCCCTTCTCGTCGCGGCTGGCGCCCGTCGCGAAAATGGAAAAGGTCGGCGAACGCGGCGTCCGCTTCACCTTCAACGAAAAGGCCGACCGCGAATTCCCGCTGATTCTCGCGACCGGCACGCCGATCCTGCCGAAGCACGCGATCGATGCAGCGACCTTCGACCAGTCGACGCTGAAGCCGCCGGTCGGTTCGGGCCCTTACCGGATCAAGTCGGTCTCGCCGGGCGAGCGGATCGTCTATGAGCGAGATCCGAATTACTGGGGCAAGGATATTCCGGCCAAGGTGGGTTTTGACAATTACGACCAGATCACCGTCGAATATTTCCTGCAGGACAATACGCTGTTCGAAGCCTTCAAGAAGGGCGAGATCGACATCTATCCGGACGGCAGCCCGACACACTGGACCCGTGCCTATGATTTTCCGGCCGCCCAGAATGGCGATGTGGTCAAGGATGCGTTCAAGCCGCAATTGCCGACCGGCATGCTCGGTTTCGTCTTCAACACGAGACGGCCGCTATTTGCCGACGTCAACGTGCGGGCCGGCCTGTCGCTCGCCTTCGATTTCGAATGGGCCAACAAGAACCTTTTCGAGGGCGCCTATACCCGCACCGAAAGTTTTTGGCAGAACTCCCCCCTCACCTCGCTCGGCAAGCCGGCGGACGAACGGGAGCTGAAGATCCTCGGGGCGATCAAGAACCGGATCGAACCGGCGGTCCTCGATGGCACCTATCACCTGCCGAAAACCGACGCGTCCGGCGCCGACCGCAAGGTACTGCGCGATGCGGTCGAGTTGCTCAAGAAGGGCGGCTACACGATCCGGAACGGCAGGATGTCGGACGCTTCCGGCCGACCGCTCGCGTTCGAGGTGATGACCCAGAGCCAGGACCAGGAAAAGCTCGCGATCGCCTATCAGCGGACGCTGAAGATGATCGGTATCGACATGTCGATCCGCACCGTCGACGATGCGCAATACCAGGCCCGGTCCGGCAATTTCGACTACGACATGATCGTCAAATCCTATCCGCAATCGCTGTCGCCCGGCATCGAGCAGATCGGGCGCTGGGGATCGGATTCGCGCGATCGCGACGGCAGCTTC
Source organism: Neorhizobium sp. 2083 (assembly GCF_031455615.1). Lineage (NCBI taxonomy): Bacteria > Pseudomonadati > Pseudomonadota > Alphaproteobacteria > Hyphomicrobiales > Rhizobiaceae > Neorhizobium > Neorhizobium sp. 2083. The sequence goes on from NZ_JAVDTC010000005.1 coordinate 38,023, forward strand.
AATTTCGCCGGCACCGCTGATCCCGATCTCGACAAGCTGATCGAGACGATGCTGACGGTACGCAGCAAGGAGGATTTCGAGGCGGCGGTGCGGGCTTACGACCGGATGCTGATTTCCGGTCACTATCTCGTTCCGCTCTATCACATCGCGGATCAATGGGTGGCGCGGCGCAAGTATATCGGTTATCCCGAAAAACTGCCGCTCTACGGCTACCAGCTCAACATCTGGTGGGACAAGCGCGCACAGTAATCCAGCCTCTTTCGGTTACCGAAGAAAGGACGCCGCCATGGAGCGCGTAACCATCGACATCGTTTCGGATATCGTCTGCCCCTGGTGCTATCTCGGCAAGGCGCGGATGGAACTGGCGGTCGCGGAAGTTCAGGACGAGATCGGCGTCGATATCAACTGGCGTCCCTACCGGCTCAACCCGGATCATCCGCCCGAAGGCGTCGATCACCAGGCCGATCTGGCCGCCAAATTGGGCGGCAAGGATGCGGTCGAACGTGCCCATGGCATGCTGAAGAAACTCGGCGAAGAGGTCGGCATCACGTATAATTTCGAGGCGATCAAGGTCGGCCCCAATACGCTCGATGCGCATCGCCTGCTGCATTGGGCGATCGTGGAAAGCCGCGAAATCCAGGACAAGGTGGCGACCGCATTGTTCAAGGCGAATTTCGAGGAAGGCCGCAACGTTGGCGACCACGCGGTGCTCGCCGATATCGCCGAAAAATGCGGCCTCGACCGCAAGGTGATCGAGAGCCTGCTGACAAGCGACGCCGACAAGGATACCGTCCTTGGGGAAATCGACGCAGCGCAGAAAATGGGCGTGACCGGCGTGCCGTTCTTCATCATCGATGGCCAGTATGCGGTGAGCGGCGCCCAGACGCCTGACGTCTTTGCCAATGCGCTGCGCGAAATCGCCAAGCTGAAGGCGGAAGCCCGCAAGGGCATGATCTGAACGGATAAACGCGTGCGTACCGACCAGACCCTGAAAGGCGTTCTTCTCGCCTTCTCCTCCTTTGCCGCCTATTCCTGGAGCGATGCAAGCGTCAAGATGATCGAGGGGGCGCTGACTCCCTACGAGATGGGCTTTTTCGGCGCAGTCTTCATGCTCGCCGGCTTTCCCTATCTGATGAAGCCGGGCGACCGCTGGCTCGACGTGATGAGAAGCACGAACCGTCCACTTTGGGTGCTGCGTTTCTTCTCCGCTGCGATGGGAACGGTCGGCAGCGTCGCAGCCTTCACCTATCTGTCGATGGCGGAAGCCTTCGCGCTGATCTTCCTGCTGCCATCCTTCGTGACGATCATGTCGGTCGTGTTCCTCAAGGAGACGGTCGGCATCCGGCGCTGGAGCGCGGTGATCATCGGTTTCGTCGGCGTTCTGGTGATATTGCGCCCGGGCTTCCGCGAGCTTTCGATCGGGCATGTCGGAGCGGTGTTTGCGGGGCTTTCCGGGGCGATCTCGATCATCGTCTATCGCGCCATCGGGCCGTCGGAGAAGAACATCTCGCTCTATGGCGCCGGTGTCCTTGGCGTCCTCGTCATCCTCGGCGTGCTGATGATCCCCGACTTCCGCTGGCCGACCCTGTCGCAATGGGCGATGCTCGCCGGATACGGCCTGCTTGGAGCGCTGGCCACCGTCTGGCTGATGTATGCCGCCAACCATGCGCCCGCCGCCGTGATTGGCCCAACCCAATACAGCCAGATGCTCTGGGCCATCCTGTTCGGTTATCTCGTCTTCGGCGACAGGATCGACCTGCCGATGCTGATCGGCATCCTGCTGATCATCGGCTCCGGCCTGCTGACGCTGGCCCGCGAGCGGGCACGCGACGTGCCCTTGCCCGCGTCGGTCGCGACCGATCCGCAGGCCGCTGCGGTCACAGTCCCGAACAATAAATCCGATATGTAATTATGTTTTCGCCAGTTCGGCAAACTGGGTCATCACCTGAGCCGCGGCCGACAGCCGCTTTTCCGGTGACGGCAGGTCGCGGGTGAGAAACACGCTGTGGTCCGGACGGATCTTCGCCATCGTCCCCTGCTTGGCGATGTAACCGACGAGATTGGCCGGGTTCGGGAACTGCTTGTCGCGGAAGGTGACGACGATGCCCTTCGGACCGGCATCGAGCTTCTCGACATTGGCCTTGCGGCAGAGCGACTTGATATAGACGACCTTTAAGAGGTTCTGAACCTCGGTCGGCATCGGGCCGAAACGGTCGACCATTTCCGCGCCGAATCCGTCGATCTCCGACAGTTCCGTGAGTTCGCCGAGACGGCGGTAAAGGCCCATGCGCAGATGCAGGTCCGGGACGTAGGTTTCCGGGATCATCACGGTGATGCCGACGGAAATCTGCGGCGACCAGCCGGTATCGGTGATCTCGTCGTCGCCCTTTACTTCGGCCACGGCCTCCTCCAGCATCTGCTGGTAGAGCTCGAAACCGACTTCCTTAATATGGCCTGACTGTTCCTCGCCGAGCAGATTGCCGGCGCCGCGGATGTCGAGGTCGTGGCTGGCCAGCTGGAATCCGGCGCCGAGCGTGTCGAGCGACTGCAGCACCTTCAGGCGCCGGTCGGCCATCGTGGTCAGCGTCTTGTTGACCGGCAGGGTGAAGAGCGCGAAAGCGCGCACCTTGGAACGGCCGACGCGGCCGCGGAGCTGATAGAGCTGCGCCAGGCCGAACATGTCGGCGCGGTGGACGATCAGCGTGTTGGCCGTCGGCACGTCCAGACCGGATTCGACGATGGTGGTCGAGAGCAGCACATCATATTTGCCGTCGTAGAAGGCGTTCATGATGTCTTCGAGTTCGCCCGCCGCCATCTGGCCATGGGCGACCGCGACCTTGAGCTCGGGAACATCGGACTGGAGAAAGGCCTGGATTTCCGGCAGGTCGGCAAGCCGCGGGCAGACGTAAAAGCTTTGGCCGCCGCGATAATGCTCGCGCATCAGCGTTTCGCGGATGACCAGCGGATCGAAGGGCGAGATGAAGGTGCGGACCGCCATGCGGTCGACCGGCGGCGTGGTGATCAGCGACAGTTCGCGCACGCCGGTCATGGCGAGCTGCAGCGTGCGCGGGATCGGCGTCGCCGACAGCGTCAGAACGTGGACGTCGCTCTTCAGCTCCTTCAGCCGCTCCTTGTGCTTGACGCCGAAATGCTGCTCCTCGTCGATGATCAGCAGCCCGAGATTGGCGAACTGGATGCCGGCGCCGAGCAGCGCATGGGTGCCGACGACGATATCGACCTTGCCTTCGGCGAGATCCTTCTTGGTCTGGGCGAGTTCCTTGGCGGGCACCAGCCGCGAAGCCTGCTCGACCTTGATCGGCAGTCCGCGGAAACGTTCGCGAAAAGTCTTGAAATGCTGGCGGGAAAGCAGCGTGGTCGGTACGACGACCGCCACCTGTGCACCGTTCATGGCGGCGAAGAAGGCCGCGCGCAGCGCCACTTCCGTCTTGCCGAAACCGACGTCGCCGCAGACGAGGCGGTCCATCGGCCGGCCGGCGCCGAGATCGTCGCGCACGGAATCGATGGCGTTCGCCTGATCCTCGGTTTCGTCATAGGGGAAACGGGCAGCGAATTCGTCGTAAAGCCCTTCCGGCGTGGTCAGGACCGGTGCGCGGCGGGTGATGCGGGTGGCGGCGATGCGGATCAGCGCATCCGCCATGTCGAGCAGGCGTTTCTTGAGCTTGGCCTTGCGGGCCTGCCAGGCGCCGCCGCCGAGCTTGTCGAGCTGGGCTTCCGCCGCATCCGAGCCGTAGCGCGACAGAAGATCGATGTTTTCGACCGGCAGGAAAAGCTTTGCCTGATCAGCGTAATGCAGTTCGAGGCAGGCGCGCGGTGCGCCAGCCGCCTCGATCGTCACCAAGCCGACGAAGCGGCCGATACCGTGTTCCGCATGGACAACCAGCGAACCTTCGTCGAGGCCGGCGACTTCGGTGAGGAAATCCGCACCACGCTTGCGGCGCTTGCCGCGGCGGACCATGCGGTCGCCCAGAATGTCCTGCTCGCCGATGACGGCGATCCTGTCCGTCTCGAAACCGGCCTCGAGGCTCAGAACCGCCGACGCCGCCTCGCCTTTTTCCAGCGTATCGAGATCGGCGAGCTTGTCGATCTGGCGGATACGCTTCAGGCCACGCTCGTCCAGCACCTGCAAAAGACGGTCGAGCGAACCGGCGGACCAGCCGGTGACCAGAACCTTGATGCCCTCTGCACGCTTGTCGGCGATATGCTTGACCACGAGATCGAAGACGTTGACGCGTTCGTCGCGGTCCTTGTCTTCCGTCTGGTTTTTCGCCCAGCGCGGACCGGCATGCGCATCCAAAGTCACTACCCGGCGACCTTCTGCATCCATCTCGTTGAACGGCGTCAGACGCAACGCGTTGACGGCGTCGAGCGCTGCGGCAAACGATTTGCCGTCGAGATAAAGCTGGCCCGGGGAAACCGGCTTGTAGGGGGCAGCCTGTGCGGCAGCGCCCTTGCCCTGAGTGCCGGAATCCCGCCGGGCGTCGTAATAGTCCGCGACGAGTTTCGAACGCTCGTTCGCCGCTTCGCGCGCGGTATGGTCGGTGACGATCCGGAACCCTTTGAGATAGTCGAAGGCGGTTTCGAGCCCGTCGTAGAACAGCGGCAGCCAGTGCTCCATGCCGGGATAACGGCGGCCTTCGGAAACCGCCTGATAAAGCGCGTCGTCGCGGGTCGCGGCGCCGAACAGGGAAAGATAGTTCTTGCGGAAACGGCTGATCGTATCCGGCGTCAGCGTCACTTCGCTCATCGGATTGAGGTCGAGGACGCGTGCCTGGCCGGTCGTGCGCTGGCTCGCTGGATCGAACGAGCGGATCGATTCCAGCGTGTCGCCGAAGAAATCCAGCCGCACCGGTTCTTCGGTGCCCGGTACGAAGACATCGAGAATGCCGCCGCGCACGGCAAATTCACCGACTTCGCGGACCGTCGCGACGCGCTCGAAGCCGTTGCGCTCCAGCCGCGCGGCAATGTCGTCCATGCGGATCTGGTTGCCGGGCTTGGCCGAGAACGCCAGGCTCTCGATGATCTCGGCCGGCGCGATCTTCTGCAGCATCGCATTGACCGTGACGAGCACGATCGCCGCATGCGGCTTTTTGCGATGGGAGATCAGGCCCGATAGCGCCGCAAGTCTGCGGGCGGAGACATCGGCGCTGGGCGACACGCGGTCATAGGGAAGGCAGTCCCAGGCGGGCAGCGTCAGGACCGGGATTTCCGGCGCCACGAAGGAGAGCATCTGCTCCAGATCGGGCATCCGCTGCCCATCCGACATGACATAGGCGACCGCCTGGCCGGCGCGCGCCAACTCGGCGAGAACCAGCGGTTCCATGCCGGGCGGCACATTGCCGATGGTCAGCGGGCTCTGGGCCGCCGCGATCTTCTTCGCGTCGAAACCGGGAATCATCGGGCCAGAATTCATATCTTGTTTCCGAGCCTTGCCTCCAGGGAGGCCTTGGTGACGGGATCGAAATCCGGCGTATAGGCGGCGACGCGCGCGAAAAGCGGCGTCTTCATGCGCTCCGGCAAGGCTTGCGCGCCGGTGATCCAGGCATGCAGATCGTGGTCGTCCTCGCCCATGATCGCTTCGAACTCGTCGAGTTCCGCGTCGCCTAACGCGGCGATCTCGGCCTCCGCGAAGCTGCCGAAAACCAGGTCCATCTCCCTTATGCCGCGATGCCAGCAGCGGTAGAGGATGCGCCGGCGGCGCGGGTCGAGATCCGCGCTGGTGCGGGATAGTCCTGTCATGGCGGTGTCCTTGTTTTGCCGTTCATATAGGACGCTTTTCCGCCCTCGTCACCTTGCCAAATGGGCAAAATCCATCGCATTTTGCGCGCCATGCGTCCCGCCATACTCGATCCGCTGTTCTCGCCCGTCGCCTCGCTTGCCGGCGTCGGGCCGAAGCTCGCCGAACTGATCGCCCGCGTCACCGGCCGCGATGACCCGGACGATTGCCGCGTCGTTGATCTGCTGTTCCATGCCCCCTCCTCGCTGATCGACCGGCGCCACCGGCCTGGCATCGCGCTTGCGCCGCAAGGGGCCATCGTGACGATCGAGGGCCGGGTCGACCGGCATCAGCCGCCGCCGCCCGGCAAATCCAACATGCCCTATCGAGTCTTCCTGCATGACGATACCGGGGAACTGGCGCTCACCTTCTTCCGCGCCAAGGGCAACTGGCTGGAAAAATCGCTGCCGGTCGACGAGATGGTGATGGTGAGCGGCAAGGTCGACTGGTTCAACGGCCGGCCTTCGATGGTGCATCCGGATTTCATTGTGAAAGCCTCCGAAGCGGAGAACCTGCCGCTGGTCGAACCGGTCTATCCGATGACGGCCGGCTTGTCGCCGAAAGTGCTGCGCCGGGCGATCGACGGCGCGGTCGCCCGGCTGCCGGAACTGCCGGAATGGGCCGATGCGGCGCTGACAGCTCGCCAGGGTTTCCCGTCGGTGGCGGAGGCCTTTCGCGGGCTTCACGATCCGCGCGACGCCGCGGATATCGATCCGCAATCCCCTGCCCGCCGCCGGCTCGCCTATGACGAATTCCTCGCCGGCCAGGTGTCCTTGTCGCTGGTGCGCCAGAAGGTGCGCAAGGTTCCGGGCCAGCCGATCCGGGTGAAGGGCGATCTGGCCGCAAGGATCATCGCAGGCCTGCCCTTCTCGCTGACGCCGAGCCAGAAAGTGGCCGTCGGGGATATCATCAGGGACATGGCCGCCGAAGACCGGATGCTGCGCCTGCTGCAGGGCGATGTCGGGGCCGGCAAGACGCTGGTGGCGCTGCTCGCCATGTCCGCGGCCGTCGAGGCCGGCGGCCAGGCGGTGCTGATGGCGCCGACCGAAATCCTCGCCCGCCAGCATTTTGCGACGATCTCGAAGCTTGCCGGTGCTGCCGGCGTGACGGTCGAGGTGCTGACCGGCCGCACCAAGGGCCGCGAGCGCGACCAGATCATCGAGCGGATCGCCTCCGGTGAAGCGCAGATCGTCATCGGCACCCATGCGCTGTTCCAAGATGCGATCAACTATCACAATCTGATGCTCGCCGTGGTGGACGAGCAGCATCGGTTCGGCGTGCACCAGCGCCTGCGGCTCACCGCCAAGGGCATTTCCCCGCATATGCTGGTGATGACGGCGACGCCCATTCCCCGCACGCTGGTACTCGCGGCCTTCGGCGACATGGACGTCTCCAAGCTCACAGAAAAACCGGCCGGCCGCAAGCCGATCCAGACGGTCACCATCCCGACCGAGCGGATCGGCGATATCGTTGCCCGGCTGAGGGGCGCGATCGGCGAAGGAAAAAAAGCCTATTGGATCTGCCCGCTCGTCGAGGAATCCGAAGTTTCCGACCTGATGTCGGCGGAAGAGCGTTATGCGGTGCTCGCCAAGGAGCTTGGGCGCGACGTCGGCCTCATCCATGGCCGCATGAGCGGGCCGGAGAAAGATGCGGTGATGGGCGCCTTCAAGGCCGGCGAGTTGCGGCTGCTGGTCGCCACCACCGTCGTCGAGGTGGGCGTCGACGTGCCGGATGCGACGATCATGGTGATCGAGCATGCGGAGCGATTCGGGCTTGCCCAGCTCCACCAGTTGCGCGGCCGCGTCGGGCGCGGCGACGAGGCCTCGACCTGCATCCTGCTCTACAAAGGCCCCTTGAGCGAGACCGGCCGGGCACGGCTTTCGATCCTGCGCGACAGTGAGGACGGATTTTTGATCGCCGAGGAAGACCTGAAACTGCGCGGCGAAGGCGAGCTGCTCGGCACCCGTCAGTCCGGCACGCCGGGTTTTAGGATCGCCAGCCTGGAGGCGCATGCGGACCTGCTGGAGATCGCCCGCAAGGATGCGGCCTATCTGCTGGAGCGGGACCCGGAACTGACCAGCGAACGGGGGCAGAACATGCGTGTGCTGCTCTACCTGCATCGTCGCGACGAGGCGATCCGTTTCCTGAGAGCCGGATAGATCAGGCCTGCATTTTCGGCGCCGGCAGGACCGCGGTCGGTGCGCCGGGAACGGGCTTGTAGTCGGGTGCGATCAGGCCGCCGGAGATCAACAGCTTGGCGCCTTCTTCCGGCGTCATGTCGAGCATGACGATCTTGCTCTTCGGCACGAACATCAGGAAACCCGCCGTCGGGACCGGCGTCGGCGGCAGGAAGACGCCAACCATTTCCTCGCCATCGGCATTGAGCTTGGCGGCGATCTCGCCCTGCGCGTCGCCGGAAATGAACACCAGCGCCCACATGCCGGGGCTCGGGAACTCGATCAGCCCGCATTTCTTGAAAGAGGTCGACTGTTCCTTCAGCACCGTCTCGAAAATCTGCTTCAGGCTTTTGTAGACGGTGCGCACCAGCGGCATGCGGTGCAGGACCGATTCGCCGACATTGACGATCGAACGGCCGATCAGGTTCTTGCCGAGAAAGCCGATGATGGTGATGAACACCACCGCGATCAGAAGGCCGGTGCCCGGAATGGTGATGTTGAAATAATACTGCGGGTCGTAGCGCTGCGGAATGTAGGGCGTGACCCAGCTATCGGCCCAGTCGATGAAGGTAAAGGTGAGCCAGATGGTGATGGCGAGCGGTGCGCAGATGATCAGGCCGGTTAGGAAGTTGTTCCTGAGGCGGCCGGCCAGCGATATTCGCTCTGGACTGTCGCTCATTCGATTTCCCTGCACACCCTAAGCATTGCCGCAATCATCTGTTGCGACAATGCCGGATGCGATGTTGCGATGCAAGGAAAAGCCGGTGGATATCACTCCACCGTGACGGATTTCGCCAGATTGCGCGGCTGATCGACATCGGTGCCCATGAAGACAGCCGTATGATAGGCCAGAAGCTGGATCGGCAGCGAGAAGATCATCGGCGCGATGATCTCGTCGACATTCGGCAGTGCTATCGTCGCCATGGTCGGAAGCTTGGAGGCCGCCGCCCCCTTTTCATCGGTGATAAAGATGATCTTGCCGCCCCGCGCCGCCACTTCCTGCATGTTGGAAACGGTCTTTTCGAAGAAGCGGTCATGCGGTGCGATGACGATTACCGGCATATGCTCGTCGATCAGCGCGATCGGCCCGTGCTTGAGTTCGCCGGCGGCATAACCTTCCGCGTGGATATACGAAATTTCCTTGAGCTTCAGCGCGCCTTCCATGGCAAGCGGGAAGCTGGTGCCGCGGCCGAGATAGAGCACGTCCTTGAAGCGCGACAGCTCGCGCGACAGCGACTCGATCTGCGGCTGGATGTCGTTCAGCACCCGGCTCATGATCCGCGGCATTTCGGCGAGGTGCCTGACCATCGCCTTCTCGTCGCCCGCCGTCACCGTGCCGCGGGCGCGGCCGGCGCCGATCGCGAGTGCGGCGAGCACTGCCAGCTGGCAGGTAAACGCCTTGGTGGAGGCGACGCCGATTTCCGGGCCGGCGAGGATAGGGAAAATCGCATCCGATTCGCGGGCGATGGTCGATTCCTTTACATTGACGACAGCGCCGATCTTCAGCCCATTGTCCTTGCAGTAACGCAGCGAGGCCAGCGTATCGGCGGTCTCGCCCGACTGGGAAATGAACAGCGCTGCCTGGGATGGCGACAGCGGCAGTTCGCGGTAACGGAACTCGGAGGCGACGTCGATCTCGACCGGCAGGCGCGCATACCGCTCGAACCAGTATTTGCCGACCAGGCCGGACAGATAGGCGGTGCCGCAGGCGGCGATTGCGAGGCCAGAGAGCTTTCCGAAATCGATCGCCGTATCGTTCGCTTTCACCGTATGGGCCGCGAAATCGATATAATGGCTGAGCGCATGGGAGATGATCTCCGGCTGCTCGTAGATCTCTTTCTCCATGAAATGGCGGTGATTGCCCTTGTCGACCATGAAAGCCGCGGCCTGGGAGATCTGGCTCTGCCGCTTCACCGGCTTGCCATCATAGTCGATGATCTCGGCGCCCCTGTGGGTCATGATCGCGCAGTCGCCGTCGACCAGATAGGTAATCTCGTTGGTGAAGGGCGACAAGGCAATCGCGTCGGACCCCAGGAACATTTCGCCGCGGCCATGGCCGATCGCCAGCGGCGGTCCGAAACGGGCGGCCATGATCCTGCCCGGGTCGTCCTCGAACATCACCACCAGCGCATAGGCGCCGGAAACGCGGTTCAGCGTCGCCAGCATGGCGGCGCGGTGGTCGAGGCCCTGGCGGGTATATTTGGCGAGCAGATGCGCGACGACTTCGGTGTCGGTCTGGCTTTCGAAGAGCGCGCCTTCGGCGAGCAGCTCGTCCTTCAGCTCGGAAAAATTCTCGATAATGCCGTTGTGGACGACCGCAACGCCATCGACGAAATGCGGATGGGCGTTGGTCTCGTTCGGGACGCCATGGGTCGCCCAACGGGTATGGGCGATACCGATCGTGCCGGGCAACGGCTCGGCGTCCAGCTTCTTTTCGAGATTGAAGAGCTTGCCCTCGGCGCGGCGGCGATCCATCCGGCCCTCGTGGACGGTCGCGACGCCGGCGGAATCATAACCGCGGTATTCGAGCCTTCGCAGCGCATCGACCAGACGCGCCGCCACCGGCGAATTTCCGACGATCCCGACAATCCCGCACATGAACGACCCTCTTCGCTTCGTTGAACGCTTCCTGAAACCCGGGCGAATTCCTAGCCGATTGCGGGTTTTGCGCAATCGGCCCGCCGGTCACTTTCGATGTCGAAAAGTAACGCGCAAACGTTAATGGCCGGGTTCCTTCCGGGCTTTCTTGGCCGCCTTGAAGGCGAGCGCCCGCTCGCGGAGGATTTTCGCCCGCTCCGGCTTCACTTCCTGGCGGGCACGGCCAAGCGCCAGCGCGTCGGAGGGGACGTTTTCGGTGATGACGCTTCCCGATGCGACATAGGCACCGTCGCCGATCGCGACGGGGGCGACGAGCGACGAATTGGAACCGATGAAGGCGTTGGCTCCGATTCGCGTTTCGTGTTTGTTGACGCCGTCATAATTGCAGGTGATCGTGCCGGCGCCGATATTGGCATGGGCGCCGACAAAGGCGTCGCCGATATAGGTCAGGTGGTTGACCTTGGCGCCCTCGTCGATCCGGGCATTCTTGACCTCGCAGAAATTGCCCACCTTGGAGCTCGTGGCAAGATCGGCACCGGGGCGGAGCCTCGCGAAAGGCCCGACGGTCGCACCGCCGCTCACATGGGCGCCTTCGATATGCGAGAACGCGTGGATCACCGCGCCGCTGTCGATCGTCACGCCCGGGCCGAAGACGACGTTCGGCTCGATCAGCGCGTCCTGGCCGATCTGCGTATCATAGGAAAGGAAGACGGTTTCCGGGGCGATCATGCTGACGCCCGAGACCATCAGTTCGTGGCGGCGGCGCTCCTGCCAGAGCCTTTCGAGCACGGCCAGTTCGGCGCGATTGTTGCAGCCCGCGACCTCCGTTTCCGGCGCATCGACCGCCACGACCTTGCCGCCGCGAGCACGGGCGATCTCGACGACGTCGGTCAGGTAATATTCGCCCTTCGCATTGTGGTTGGCGATGCTTTCCAGCAGCGACAGTGCCTTGCGGCCGTCGATCGCCATCAGGCCGCTATTGCACCAGGTGACCTTGCGCTCCTCCTCGGTCGCGTCCTTCTCCTCGCGGATGGCGGTCAGTTCGCCGTTCTCGACCAGGAGCCGGCCGTAGCCGGTCGGCTTGTCGGTATGAAAACCGATCACCACGACATCGGCACCGGCCGCCAGCCTTTCCCGCGCCTCGGCGAAGGGAGCGGAGGTGACCAGGGGCACGTCGCCATAAGCGACCAGAATGTCGTCGTAACCCCGCGCGATCGCGTCCTTCGCCGCCAGCACGGCGTGGCCGGTGCCGCGGCGCTCCGTCTGCAGGAAGGCTTCCACGGAAACGCCCTCGACAGCGCCGGCCCTGGCAACCCCATCCGCGTCGCGACCGACGACCAGCGCCGCTTCGGTGACGCCCGTCGATGCCACGGCCGCCATCACATGGGCGATCATCGGCCGGCCCGCGATCGGATGCAGCACTTTCGACATCGACGATTTCATCCGCGTGCTGTCGCCAGCGGCGAGGATGACGGCAAGGCAGGAACGGCTCATCGGGATTCTCCTTCTCAGGCAATTTGCCGCTTCATATCAGCAAGGTGATTGAAGTGCGATAAACGCCTTATGTTTGGCCGAAACAAAAAGGGCGCCCGAAAGCGCCCTTGATTTCCTTTTACCCGATCGCTGCCCGTCGCTTCAGGCTCCGGGCGTTCGTCGTTCGAAACGATCCCCTGGATCGTTTCGTCGGCTACGCCGACCACTCCTCACTGCGGCAGCTTGTCGTCCACGCCTTCGACATAGAAGTTCATGCCGAGCAGCGTGCCGTCGTCCGACTTTTCGCCGGCCTTCAGCCAGGCCGAACCGTCCTGCTTGTTGATCGGGCCGGTGAACGGATGCAGTTCGCCCGACTTGATCTTGGCTTCGGTCTCTTCGGCCATCGCCTTCACGTCGTCCGGCATGTTGGTATAGGGCGCCATGGTGAGGATGCCGTCCTTCAGGCCGTCCCAGATCTGCTCCGACTTCCAGGTGCCGTCGAGCAGCGCCTTGGTGCGCTTGATGTAATAGGCGCCCCAGGTATCGACGATCGCGGTCAGCTGCGTCTTCGGGCCGGCGGCGATCATGTCGGAGGCCTGGCCGAAGGCGAGGATGCCGCGTTCGGAGGCGACCTGCATCGGAGCGGTCGTATCGGTGTGCTGGGTCAGGATATCGACGCCCTGGTCGATCAGCGCCTTGGCGGCGTCGGCTTCCTTGCCCGGGTCGAACCAGGTATTGGCCCAGACGACCTTCAGCTTGAAGTTCGGGTTGATCGACTTGGCGCCGAGTTCAAAGGCGTTGATGCCCATCACCACTTCCGGAATCGGGAACGAGGCGATGTAGCCGGCGACGCCCTTCTTGGACATCTTGGCGGCAATCTGGCCCTGGATGTAGCGGCCTTCATAGAAGCGGGAATTGTAGGTGGCGAGGTTGGGAGCGGATTTGAAGCCGGTCGCATGCTCGAACTTCACGTCCGGGAATTTCGCCGCAACCTTGACGGTCGCATCCATGAAGCCGAACGAGGTCGTGAAGATCAGGCTGCACTTCTCGCGGGCGAACCGCTCGATGGCGCGCTCCGCATCCGGGCCTTCCGGAACGTTTTCGAGGAACTTCGTTTCAACCTTGTCGCCAAGCGCCTTGTCGAGCTGCTGGCGTCCGAGGTCATGCGCCTGCGTCCAGCCACCATCCGTCTTCGAACCGACGTAGATGAAGCAGACCTTCTTCTTCTCCTGGGCCTGGGCGCCGGTCGAGAACCCGCCCATCAGGGCGGCCGATGCGGCAAGGGCGATAATCAGTTTCTTCATTTCCTAACCTCTATTGGCTTGAAGACGTTTTGTTTTTGGTTCCGCGGTCACCGGTCGGGGACGAAGGGTTTCCCGAGCGAAGCCGGCGTATTGATGAGCGTCGTGCGACGATTATGCGAAATGATGATCAGCACGACAATAGTCGCCGCATATGGAAGTGCGGACAGGAATTGCGACGGGATGACGATGCCGAGATTTTGCGCCACGATCTGCGCATGCAGTTGCCCGATGCCGACGGCGCCGAACAGGTAGCCGCCTGCGAGAATCCGCCACGGCCGCCAGGAGGCGAAAACGACGAGGGCGAGCGCAATCCAGCCGCGACCGGCCGACATGTTTTCCACCCATTGCGGCGTGTAGACGAGCGAAAGCTGCGCGCCCGCCAGCCCGGCACAGGCGCCACCGAACATGACGGCCAGATAACGGGTGCGGATGACGTTGATGCCGAGCGCATGGGCGGAAGAATGGCTGTCGCCGATCGCCCGCAGCTTGAGGCCGGCGCGGCTCCTGAACAGGAACCAGTTGATGCCGACGACGAGCGCGACCGACAGGTAGAAGATCAGGTCCTGGCTGAAAAGGACGCGGCCGAAGAACGGAATGTCCGAGAGAAGCGGAAAGACGATCGGCTGCAGCTTGATGCCCGGCTGGCCGACGAAAACTTCGCCGATCTGGCCGGACAGCCCGAGGCCAAGGATAGTCAGCGCAAGGCCGGTCGCGACCTGGTTGGCGACCAGGGTCAGCGTCAGGAAGCCGAAGAGCAGCGAGAACAGCCCGCCACCGAAAATGCCCGCGAGGATGCCGACATAGGGGGACCCGCTCAGCTGCGCGGCGGCGAAGGCGCACACCGCGCCCATGATCATCATGCCCTCGACGCCGAGGTTGAGCACGCCCGAGCGCTCGGTCACCAGTTCGCCGAGTGCGGCAACGACGAGCGGCGTCGACGCGGTGATGACGGTAAGAAGGATCGCCTCGAACATCAGGCCCCGGCCTCCGCGGTTTTCGCGCCCGCAAGGATCAGCCGGATCCTGTAGTGGATCAGCGTATCGCAGGAGAGCACGAAGAAGAGCAGCATGCCCTGGAACACCCTCGCCGCCTTGTCGGAGATCTGCAGTGCCGCCTGGGCCGCCTCGCCGCCCAGGTAGGTCAGCGCCAGTACCAGGCCGGAGGCGATGATGCCGAGCGGGTTGAGGCGACCGAGGAAGGCGACGATGATCGCCGTAAAGCCATAACCGGGCGAGATCGAAGGCTGCAGATGGCCGATCGAACCGGAGACCTCCGAAATACCGGCAAGGCCCGCGAGCCCGCCGGAAAGAAGCATGGAGAACCACGCCATCCGACGTGCGGAGAAGCCGGCAAAACGCCCTGCCCGCTCCGACTGGCCGAGCACGGAAACCTCGAAGCCCTTGAGCATGAAGCGCATCATGAACCAAAGCGCCATGGCCGCGACGATCGCGAAGATGAAGGCCCAATGGGCCCGGCCCGAGTCGAGTATTTCCGGCAGCACCGCCTCGACCTGGAAGCTCTTGGTGACCGGGAAGTTATAACCTTTGGGATCCCGCCACGGCCCGCGTACCAACCAGTCGAGAAACAGCCCCGCAATATAGACGAGCATCAGGCTGGTCAGGATTTCGTTGGTGTTGAAACGGGTCTTCAGCAGTGCCGGGATCGCCGCGTAGAGCGCGCCGCCGATCACCCCCATGACCATCATCAACGGCAGGATCGCCCAGGAATGCCACTCGGGATAAAGGACCGGCAGGATCGAACCGGTGATCGCCCCGATGGTGAACTGGCCTTCCGCGCCGATGTTCCAGTTGTTGGAGCGATAACAAACCGCAAGGCCCACCGCGATGAGGATCAGCGGAGCCGCCTTCACCGCCAGCTCATGCAGTGACCACACCTCCAGCAAAGGCTCGACGAAATAGATGTACAGCGAGCCAAGCGGGCTCTTGCCGAGCAGCCAGAACATGATGGCGCCGAACACGAGCGTCAGCAGAAGCGCCAGCAGCGGCGAAATGATCGAGAACAGCGTCGAGACGTTGGCGCGCTTCTGGAGTTCAATGCGCATGCGCCGCCTCCGGAATGGAATGGCTTTCGTGGATACCGCCCATCAGGAGGCCGATGCGCTCCAGCGTCAGCGTGCCGGCCGGATGCGGCTCGGAAAGACGGCCTTCGGAGATAACGGCGATATTGGTCGCCACCTCGAAGATCTCGTCGAGATCCTGGCTGATCACCACGACTGCCGAGCCCGCTTTCGCAAGGTCGATCAGCGCCTGGCGGATACGGCTCGCGGCACCGGCATCGACGCCCCAGGTCGGCTGGTTGACGACGAGCACGGCGGGCTGCCGGTCGAGCTCGCGTCCGACGATGAATTTCTGCAGATTGCCGCCGGAGAGCGAGCTCGCCTGTGGGTCCTCGCCGCTTTTGCGGACATCCATCGCCTCGCAGATGCGGCGCGTGGCGGAGCGGATCGCGTCGAAGCGGATGACTGAAAATGCACCGCCCGAAAGAAAGGCCTTCCTGTCCGACTGGCTGCGGGCAAGGAGAAGATTGTCCGACAGCGCCATGGCGGAGACCGCGGCATGGCCGTGGCGCTCTTCCGGCACGAAACCGGCCCCGAGCAGCCTGCGGCCGTTGATGCCGGTGCGTCCGACCGCCTTGCCGCGGATGCGGATCGCCTCGTCCTCGGCGACCGGATATTCGCCGGAAAGCACGTCGAATAGCTCGCCCTGGCCGTTGCCGGCCACACCGGCAATCGCCAGCACCTCGCCGGCGCGGACCTTCATCGACACGTTCCTGAGCGCGACGGCAAAGGGCGTGCGGGCCGGCACCGAGAGATTGCCGACTTCAAGACGGATGTCGCCGAGTACGGTTCCGGCATCGCGATGCACTTCGGCGACATCAGAACCGACCATCATGCGAGCGAGCGAGGCCGGCGTCTCCTGCTTCGGATCGCAGGCGCCGGTGACCTTGCCATGGCGCAGAACGGTGGCGCGGTCGCAGATGCGGCGCACTTCCTCCAGCCGATGGCTGATATAGAGGACCGAACGGCCCTCGGCCTTCAGCTTGAACAGCGTCTCGAACAGCCGGTCCGCCTCCTGCGGGGTCAGGACCGACGTGGGCTCGTCAAGGATGATCAGCTTGGGGTTCTGCAACAGCGCCCGGACGATCTCGATGCGCTGGCGTTCGCCGACCGACAGGTCCGCCACATGCGCCTTGGGATCGAGCGGCAGGCCATAAGCTTTCGAGAGAGACGCCGCTTCGTCCGAGATCCTTGCCAGCGAAATCTTCGGATCGAGCGACAGTGCGATGTTTTCGGCAACCGTCAGAGCCTCGAACAGCGAGAAATGCTGGAAGACCATGCCGATGCCGAGATGGCGGGCTTCGCCGGGCGAGCCTATCGTCACCGGTGCGCCCTCCCAGAGGATCTGGCCGGCACTCGGCTGCAGCACGCCGAACAGCATTTTCACCAGCGTCGACTTGCCGGCGCCGTTCTCACCGAGCAATGCGTGGATTTCACCGGGTGCAATATCCAAATCGATCGCGTTGCAAGCCGCGAAGCTGCCGAAAAGCTTGGTCAAACCTCGAACCGACAGAAGCGGAACGGCCGCCGGACCTTCGGATAACGTCACTGAACCCCCTCGTTCACTGCGGGCCTCACCTTCTGCGAGGTTTTCACGGCTGCACAGTGTATTGATTTAGCCGACATCCGGCGATCACCCCGGACATTCGACTGATATTGATACCTTTTTTGTTGCTTCGCACAACAGTAAAGACATGGGGGTCCGGGAACGTCCAACTATTTTCCCAGACTGGGGAAAAGCTGGAGCACGCCGCCGATGCAATAGAGATAGATGCCGCTCAGAACGACCCCGTAGACGACCCAGGCCGGCGTCGCGAAATGAAGCAGCAATGAATAGCCGCCGAGTGCGCACCAGACGAGGCAGACCGCCAGATTGAGCGGACGCAGCCGCTTGACGCGCACCGGATGCAGAAAGTTGATCGGCAGGAAGGTCAGAATGACCGAGACCGAGATCACTACCAGAGCCGCAGTGGCGCTCGCATCGATGACGAAAAGCGTGAAGACCACCATGTTCCACACGACCGGAAAGCCGGAGAAAAAATACTCGTCCGTCTTCATGCCCATGTCCGCATAATAGACCGCGCTCGATACGACGATCGCGCCCGCGGCCACAAAGGACCATGGCTCGCCGATCATGCCGCTCTGGTAGAGCGCGAACGCCGGCAGCAACACGTAAGTCACGTAGTCGATGATATTGTCGAGCGTATCGCCCGACCAGTTGGGCAGCACTTCCTTGACCCGCACCTTGCGCGCGATCGGCCCGTCGATGCCGTCGACCAGAAGCGCCAGACCCAGCCACCAGAACATGTCGACGAAACGATGCTCGGCCGCTGCGACCACGCCGAGGAAGGCCAGGAACGATCCGGATGCCGTCAGGAGATGGACCGAAAAGGCGCGGATTTCAGCGTACGGGACTTTTCTGTAATTGAAGATTCGTCTGATCACGCGTCAGTCCCGCCTTTCCCACATTCGGCGAGATATGCGGCCATTCCTCGCGCATTGCAACCAACTTCGCCCTGCCGGCCGGGATAAAGCCTTGCTTTTTCTATGCTGCGCCGCCGTGTCCCATGGATATCCGTCGGCTGACGTTCTAGATAATCGGTAAGGACATTTGCAGAGCAGGACGACGGACATGGAGCATTTCGAGATCGCCGTGGTGGGCGGGGGGCTTGCCGGATCGGTTGCCGCGCTGGCGCTCGCACGGGCGGGACGCAAGGTGGCGATGATCGCGCCCCTTTCCGAAAAAACCGACGAACGCACCACTGCGCTGATGGATCATTCGATCCGCTTCCTCGAACGGCTCGGTCTCTGGGAGACTATCGCGCCGTCGGCGGCGCCGCTCTCCGTCATGCAGATCATCGATGGCACCAAGAGGCTGCTGCGCGCCCCGACGGCGCAGTTCCGGGCGCAGGATGTCGGCCTCTACGCCTTCGGCTACAACATTCCAAACAGGGCACTCTCGGAAACGCTCGATGCTGCGGTGGCCGCCGAGCCTAATATCACCAAGGTGGCGCAGACCGTCGAAACCTTCGATTTCTCGGCCGAAAGAGTGATGCTGACCTTGTCGGACGGCACGATCGCCAGCGCCGATTTCGTGGTGGGTGCGGACGGCCGCCAGTCGAAGGCACGCGAAACCGCCGGCATCGGCGTGCGCCGCTGGTCCTATCCGCAGTCGGCACTGGTGCTGAATTTCACCCATACCCTGCCGCACGGCAATGTCTCCACGGAATTCCACACCGAAAGTGGACCGTTCACCCAGGTTCCCCTGCCCGGCCTGCGCTCCAGTCTCGTCTGGGTGGTGAAGCCGGACGAGGCGCAGCGAATGCTCGGGCTTCCCGTCGCAGAACTCTCGCGGCTCGTCGAGGACCGCATGCAGTCGATGCTTGGCAAGGTGACGGTCGAAGGCATGCCGCAGGCCTGGCCGCTTTCCAGCCTGATGGCCGAGCGGTTCGGCAAGGGCCGGCTGGCGCTGATCGGCGAGGCTGCGCATGCCTTTCCGCCGATCGGAGCGCAGGGCCTCAACCTGTCGCTGCGCGACATCATCGCGCTTTCGGACCTGCTCGTTGCCACCGACGAACGTCCGATCCCGGGCGATGCCGGCGACCGCTTCAACCGGCGCCGCGGGCCGGACATCGTCAGCCGCACCGTCGGCGTCGATCTTCTCAATCGATCGCTGCTGTCGGATTTCCTGCCCGTGCAGATGCTGCGCGCCGCCGGCCTGCATATCCTCACCAGCGCGCCGCCGCTGCGGAACCTGTTGATGCGGGAAGGCATCGAGCCCGGCCGGGGCCTGCGCGCCGTCGTCGACGCCTTACGGAAAGAGATCCGGCGCTAAGGTGCCGGAGTTGATGAGGTAGAGCAGCACCGGCAGCGTTGCCACCGACGCGACGGTGATGATCAGGATGCTGGCGGATGCCCTTTCCTGCCAGACGCCGTATTGCTGGCTGATGACGAAAACATTGGTCGCCGTCGGCAGCGCCGACAGCAGCGTCGCCGAATAGATCCAGACGGGATCGAAATTGCCGATCAGCGACAGGACGATATAGGTGGTCATCGGCAGGAATATCAGCTTGAAGACGGTGATATAGCCGATCTCCACCGGCACCCGTTTGATCGGCCTCAGCGCCAGCGTCACCCCCATGGCAAACAGCGCGCAGGGTGCGGCCGCCTGGGCGAGGTAGTCGATGAGACGCTGGAAGGCAGCCGGCGGCTGCACTGCAAATGCCGCGAAGCAGAAGCCGAGCACCGTCGAGATGATGAACGGGTGCAGCACGACTTTTCGCACGATATCGGCAACGACCTCTCCGGCGGGGCGCTTGTCGCCACCGGCAACCGCCATCATTGCCGGTGCGACGATGAAATGGGCGGCGTTCTCGAAGCAGACGATCAACGCCACCGGCACCGCCGCCGCCTCGCCGAACGCGAGCAGCGCCAGGCCCGGCCCCATATAGCCGATATTGCCGTAGGCGCCGGCAAAGGACTGGATGGTGCAATCGGCAAAGGAATTGCGGCGGATGAAGAAGCCGATCAGGAAGACGACGAGGAAGACGAGGTAGGTCGCGCCGATTTCACCGAAGATGAAGTCGGCGCGGGTCAGCTGTTCGACCGGGGTGCGCGACACGAGCTTGAAGAACAACGCCGGCAGGGCCGCGTAGATGATGAACGTATTCATCCAGCCGAGCGCTTCGGCCGGCTGTTTCGTCACTCTCGCGGCAAGATATCCGATGAAGATCAGACCGAAGAAAGGCAGCAGCAATGCAATGATGTCGGCCATCGGTTTCCTGCCCGCTGACCGGGTGTATGAGAAGACGTTTTCCGTTAGCCGATTTGCATGAGGATTGGAAAGGTCTGCTGGAACCAGATCGCGGCAGATGTGACGAAACCGAAGATGAAGGCGAGCCCGGTCAGAATCAGGAAGACGCCCATGACCTTCTCGACCACGCCGAGATGGCGGCGGAAGCGGGTGAGGAAGCGCATGAAGGCGCCGGAAAAACCGGCGGCGATCCAGAACGGCACGGCAAGGCCGAGCGAATAGATGGCGAGCAGCGCCGCCCCTTCCCCAACTGTATCGCGGGATGCGGCAACGCCGAGGATCGCGCCCAGCACCGGACCGATGCAGGGGGTCCAGCCGAAGGCGAAGGCAAGCCCCATGACATAGGCGCCGGAAAGCGTTGCCGGCTGCCCGCCACCCTGGAAGCGCGCCTCGCGTGCAAGAAGACCGATCCGGAAGACGCCCAGGAAATTCAGGCCCATGACGATGATGATCAGGCCACCGAGCTTGGACAGGAGATCGAGATGCTGGCGCAAGAGCACGCCGATCGTCGAGGCGCCGGCCCCGAGCGCCACGAAGACGGTCGCAAAGCCGAGCGTGAAGAACAGCGCCGATTTCAGCACCGCGCGGCGTGTCCCGCCTCCCGAATCGACGACCGCCGCCCCTCCGCCGCGAAACTGGTCGACCGAAATGCCGGCCATGTAACAGAGATAGGGCGGCACGAGCGGCAACACGCAAGGGGAGAGAAACGACAATGCGCCGGCAAGAAGCGCACTCAGCAGTGATATTTCGGCAATCGACACGTCTGGCTCCGGAAGGCGGGCCTTTCCGGAAGCCCGCGTCTTGGCACTTGAGGTAATGGCCTGACGCTGCGAATGCCAATCACCTTTTCGCACGGCCATGGAAAAGCGTCAGATAGCCGCATTTTTGCTGTTTTTGCGGGTTGACCGCAAGAGGTCACCTGCCTATGTTCCGCGCACTTTCAAGGACGCGCTCACCGCGGCCACGGGAGAGCGTAGCTCAGTCGGTAGAGCAACTGACTTTTAATCAGTAGGTCCAGGGTTCGAATCCCTGCGCTCTCACCAATAAATTCAATGGCTTAATGCGTTAAAACTCAACCCAAAACAAGCTAAAATACCCTTACACTATGCTCGCACAGTTTTGATTGGCAAACGGCATCCCACAAAGTGCTTGGTGACAAGGTCCGTGTGTACCGTCGCCCGAACAGTTCCGTCTGGCAGTGCTCCACCTATCTGGAAGGAAAGGAGTGGCGGGTCAGCACCAAGACCGACAGTCTCGCCGAAGCCAAGGAGTTTGCGGAAGACTGGTATTTCGAGCTGAAGGGCAAAACCCGTGCAGGGGGTCTGAAGAAGGAAAAAACCTTCGCGGATGCCGCCAAGCAATTTTTTCTAGAATATGAGGCCCTCACCAACGGCGAGCGCAATCCCCGTTACGTGAAGGACCATGAGGCCCGGCTAGAGAATCATCTGACACCGTACTTCGGCGACAAGGCGTTGACCGCCGTCACTACCGGATTGCTGCAGGAATATCGGGTGATGCGGTTGCAGACGAAGGGCCGGAACGGCAAGTCCCCTTCCCGCAGCACCCTACACCACGAGACGGTGACCCTCCGCCAGGTCATGAAAACCGCCCTCCGGCACGGCTGGATAAGCCACCTCCCCGACTTCTCGGCGCCCTATCGGGCGTCCAGCAAGATCAACCACCGGGCCTGGTTTTCGCCCGAGGAATACAAGCAGCTATATTCCCATACCCGCGACCGCGCGAAATCGGCATTCAAGCTGAACTGGCAGCATGCGGCCGAGCAGTTGCACGACTTCTCGAAGCTGACATCGCTGCCGCTGAGGCTGCTTTGGAGATTGCCGTCGCGCCAGGCGCTGAGCTTGCTGGTCAGCGTGTCTTCCAGCACTTTTAGCCCCCGCTGGGCATCCTTTTCGCGGATGGCGCGCGCCGCGTCGGCGGATAGCGGAAAGGTCTCCATCTCCTGGGCCACCCGCAGCAGGCTGGCGCCCTTCAATGAGGCCATCTGGCACGCGGTTGCGAGTGTGCAACGATGTAGCGGCGCCTTGTAGCGGACGTACAAAATGACAGCGGTCATGAAGCCGACCACATCGTCCGCGAAGAACGACGACAGCTTCGGATCGACCGGAAACATCTGCTGGGCGATGGAGCGGGCATCCGCCTCGTTGCACACCCGGCTGACCGGATCGAAACGGTGGACGGGTTTGCCGGAATCGCCATCCAAGGGTGCAATGCGGTAAACCGGTCCAAGTTCGCTTCGCCACTTGGATGTTGCCTCGAACAGTTCCCCCTTGGGATCGAGGACGACACAGCTCCCCTGGTAGCGAAGCAGGTTCGGAATGATCGCGGTTTTGCCCTTGCCCGACCGTGTCGGAGCAATGGTCAGCAAATGGCCGTCACCGTCCCAGTGGACGAACCCGGCGGGCGTCGCCTGGCCTTCGTCGCTGAAGGTGCCGAGGAGAAGCGAACATGGATCGTCAAAAGCGCCTCTATCACGCAGATGGGACTTCAGGTCTCCGAGGTCGGCCATCGGGCCGAGCCGTACAGCGGCGGCGGATCGGCGAGCTGGCGCTCGCGTTCCTGGCGGGCCTCCAGGTCACGTTTGGCGCGTTCGATGATCTGTCCTGGATCGCGGCCCGAGCAGATGGCGGCTTCCACCGCATCCGCAACTTCCGGGCCGTAAACCTCTTCGACCTGTCGGCGTGCCGAGCGCGCTTTCAGGTTCCTTCCGGCCTTAACCGCCCAATGACCCCATTTCAGGCCCCGCGATAAATCGCGTCCAAGATCACCCAGCGGATCAAACTTATTGGACATGTCGTCGCCCCCGATCCAACCAGGGCGAGCACAACAACTAAGATTGCATTATCAAGTGAAAATACAACCAGTGGAAATCTCGAGGGCACACCCTCGCTTGGTGAGAAGCATGCGAATCCCGGCCGACAACGGTTTCAGTCAACCGCATCAACAGAACAAAGGATACCCGACACCGGGATTGGCTCGATCCTCCCGTTATCCAGGTCAAATCGCCAAGCATCGGTTATATTCCTGGACTCGAAGGAGTTATCGGGTTGTTTGACGAATTTACCCACTGCCGTCGTGGGATTTCCTGGAAAGTTATTCGACTCACAGATAACGGGCGGAAATATTTGATACCCGCGCTTCAATTTCGATACAGTGACCTGGTCCACCACCTTCCAGGTCGTATCGCGTTCATTCACCGCCATTTTTCGTTGCAGAAGTATAAAATACTTCTCACCGCACTTAAGTGTCGCCGTGACATAAACCGGCTTTCCTTGTTGCTCATTTCCAAGAGTCGTTAAGAGCGTTCCGTCCACCTCCTGGCAACCGGACGGATCGGGAGGGGTAATCATCCCCCTCATATCCGTCACCTCTGCCCAGGCGGATCGTGTGACAATGCTGGCAAGGATAAAGACTGCGAGGCAAAAATGTCGTCTCAATGAAATACACCCTTAAAAGATATTCTCGCTCTCTAGTTGCCTACCATATTGCAATTGCGTTTTCCCAATGAATACGAATCCGTTCGGACCCACCTTATTCCAGTGACGCCCTTCCTCTCTGCCTCGACTTGTCGAGAATTCTGAAATCCCGCCTGCGGCGGCACTATCGGTTTTCCAACGGTCTTAACCGTCAGCGCGTAAAATCAACCGGAACTGGCCGGTGACCGTGCTTGCTTTCGTGGGGGCCGAGGGGCTTTGCCCCTTCTCTCCCCCAAACAGGCCTTCCGCCCAGCTTCCTCCACTCCGCTATGCTTTGTTCCGTGCAGCCGGTTCCCCGCGAAGGCTGTTGTCCCCTTCCAGCCCCACCACTCACGCGGCCCCGGGAAGCAGGACGCGGTCCTGCATCGCAGTCCTTATTCAACAAACAAGGAACACACCTATGAACACTGTCACTCTGGCTGCCGGAGCCGCAGCCGAACATCCCCATGGCTGCCGTCGATATCCGGCACTCCGTCGAAGCCATCCCCCTCAACCGTCTGGCGCCGAGCAAGGCCAATGTCCGGCGCGTCAACGCCGCCGTGGGCGTGTCGGAGCTGGCGGACAGCATCGAGGCCCATGGCCTCATCCATAACCTGACCGTGCGCAAGGCCAAGAAAGGCAGGTATGAGGTCGTTGCGGGTTCCCGCCGTCTGGCCGCCTTGCGCCTGCTGGCCCAGGAGGGGCGTTTGGGCGAGGACGCCGAAATCCCCTGCAACGTGAGGGATGCCGAGAACGACACTGAATTGTCGCTGGCGGAGAACGTGCAGCGGGAACCGATGCACGTCGTCGATGAAATCCTCGCCTACCGCGAGCTTGTCGAAACCGGCATGGCCCCCGAGACCATCGCGACGCGGTTCGGGCAATCGGTCATCACCGTGCGCCAGCGTTTGAAGCTGGCGGGGCTTTCGCCGAGGGTGCTGAAGGTGTTGCGCGAGGACGGCATGAGTATCGAGCAGGCCCGCGCCCTTGCCCTCAGCGACAGCCACGAGGAGCAGGAGCGGGTTTGGTTTGAATCGCTCTCATACAACCGGGACCCACGCAGCTTACGGGCCATGCTGACCCGAGACCATGTGCGCGGTAGCGACCGGCTGGCGCGGTTCGTGGGGCTGGAAGCCTACGAGGCCGCAGGTGGTGGCACCCTCCGCGACCTGTTCGGCGAAGACGCAAGCACGTTCCTGACCGACCAGCCCTTGCTCACGCGGCTTGCCATGGACGCTTTGGAACAGGCGACGGAACCCCTGAAAATCGAGGGCTGGAAATGGGTCGAAACGAGCCTTGATGCATCCCCCTTCTACAGCGGGGACTACGGGCGCATATCCGCAGACGAGGGAGCTGACGGGGGACGAGCAGGCCGAGCTTTCGGCGCTTGGGGAGAATTTCGACGAGGTGCAGGCGCGGATGGAAGCCTACACCGAGGGTGACCCCGCCGTGGAGGCCGACGAGGCACGGCTGGCCGAGATCGAGCAGCGCATCGCAGCCATCCAGCACGCCACCAAAACCGACGATCCGCAGGAACAGGCGTTGGCGGGGTGCATCGTGTATGTTGACCATTACGGCGCATTGCAGGTCGGCCGGGGTTACGTGAAGGCCGAAGATAAGACGGCGCTGGAGCAGCTTCGGCGAGGCGAAAGCGCGGATAGGGAGGACGGGGCCCCTGTCTTGTCGGTACCTGAGCCGGAAACGGGATACTCCGCCGCGCTGGTGGAGGAACTCACCGCCATCTGCACCGCTGCCATTGCGGGTGGAACTGGCGAACCGTCCCCCCGTTGCCCTTGCCCCCCTGCTCTATCCGATGGCGGGCCACATCTTCCATAGCGGCTACACGTCCTTTAATGCAGCGGTGGAAGTGAGCGGACAGCGGAAGAACCTCGCTGCCTCGGTCAAGGAGCCGGGCGAGACCCGTGCCCCTGCGGCATGGCAGGCGATGAAGGAGGCATGGGGTGACACCCTCCCCGGCCAACCTGCCGACCGTGGGTATGGTTGCTCGAACAGCCGACAGACAGGTTGCTCGAACTGCTGGCGTTCGTCACTGCCGCCAACCTGAACGGGGTGAAGGCCAAGCACGACCAGAGCAAGGGGCGACTGGCAAATGCCGACCAGATCGCCATGGCGGTGAGTCTCGACATGGGGGATCACTGGACGGCAGACGCGGCCTTCCTCAACCGCCTGTCCAAGACAGGCATTGCCGAGGTGCTGGCGGAAGTCGGATGCGCCCCGCAAGTGGTGCGGATGATTGAAAAGAGCCCGAAAGCCCAGGCCGTGGCGGAGGCCGAAAAGCAATTACAGGGTAAGGGCTGGCTTCCTACCCAGTTGCGTGTTGCCGGGGGTGAAACCGCCGAGTGAACGAGGCCAGACATGCACAGAATAGCCCGGACATTGGTTCCGGGCTTTTTGCATGACAGCTAAAGGCTGACTTGGCCGGGTTCGACCCGCGCCGCGTCAGCGCGAGGAGAGCCCCAAGCCCTCCCCTCGCACTCTCCTCCCGCCCGTTGATGATTGGCAAATGTGGTGTTGCCGATCCGGACATCATCAAGGGGATCTCGGTCAAGCGACGCTTCGCAAAGGCGCAGGGTAAAGCCACCATCCTATGCTGAAATGAAGGCGCTTTCGCCCTAATGGCGTCTGACTGGGTCAGACTGATGAAGATGCACCGCAAACGTGTCCCAAGGCGGGGTGATGGAGAGCTGGCAGAGAAGGCGGCCCACTTCGCCCGATGATACCCTCCACGCACAATGACATGCATCCGCCTAATCACCTTATACCTCGAAGACCCGGACGAAGTCCGTGAATATCGGGAAGTTCCGCGACACTGCACTTCACTGGTTGAATTTATTACTTGCCGAGCATGGGGCCTACCGACTACGTATACAACCATAGATATTGGATGGTGGGGCAGGCTATGATTACGATTTCAGAAAATACCGTGGTGTTTGATACGCCTGATTTTTTGGAGGTCAGCGGGCGGGTTCTATCCGCTTCTGAAATAAACCAGGCGATAGGGGGTCGAAAGCAAATCAGCATCACGGCCGACACTTTGCACCTCAATGCCCCATTGATCGCCCCCGGAGCAAATGTCCACATCGTGGCGCGAATTGTGTACGGTGGGGATCAAGCAGAGGTCAACGTGAACGGTGCGGATGGCACCAGCGCATCATCAACGGCCAAGCCAAAGCCGGTCGATCCGAACGCGCCACCTCCGGACGGCGCTTCAGGTACGGATGCGGCATCAGGCGGTTCGATTGGCTTCGTTGCTCATAATGTTATCGGCAGGCTCACCTTGCGAGCCGCTGGCGGTCGGGGTGGATCCGGACAACCAGGTGGCGAAGGCGCCGACGGAGCCCATGGCTGGCCTCATGACATTGACGGCGAAGTAGGCGGCAACGGTGGTGCTTCAGGGACGCCAGGTAAAGGCGGGGATAGCGGCAACTCGGGGAACGGCGGGGCGATCCTCGCATTTGTCGATCAAGGGCGAGACAATCTAAGTGTTGAGGTCACGGGCGGTTTAGAAGTCGCCGAAGCGGCAAACGGTACACCCGGACAACCAGGCGGAGCCGGCCGAGGAGGCAGGATTAAGCACTGCGAGGAAGATCTAACGCCCGACCCCGGCGTCACAAACAATCGCGGGATTTATGCTCGACCTATGACTTGCTACTGGACAGAAAACCGCCATCCGAATGGGCTTGGCGGGGTCCAAACTGTTATTGCCGCCAAGGCCCGCAAGGGCAAAGCCGGGGAGCAAGGGCGCGTCATCGATGCCTTCCCAGCTCAGCACACGGTTCCCCTTTCGTATCGTGGATTGCGGCTCTTAACCATCGAAGCGGAAACCCTGCATATCAAGGGCAAGTTAGCCGAGGCGGTAGAATTAGCTGGCTGGTTGTTTGTGCTGTGTACGGCCGCTGGGCCGGGGCGTACGGACGACATCGCATTGCGATGCGCGGCCTTGATCTGGCGGATAGCAGTAGGAGCACCTCCGGCGGGTATTCAAGGCCTGTATGCGCCCTTAACGCCCTTTGAGGTTCTCCTCGGCAGGATTGAGAATATGCTTGCCAGCCGCTCGCGCGCTAACGGCTACGCCGATGACCTCAAACAAGACTACCGCAACGAAGTTGCTATACGAAAAACGGTTAATGCGACGATTGCGGTTGGTGGCCGGATTATTACCGATGCCGAATCGAAGCTTAAAGAAATTGTCAAACGCCGGAATACTATCGTCCAAACCATCGACACGATCTCGGGGGCGTATTGGGACGTCTGGCTGGAAGTCCAGCAAGCTGACAAAGATTTCCGGGAAGAAGTAAGTAGGAAGAATCCCTGTGGAAATTTCTTGAATGCCGTGATCCTGGTTGCGACAGTAGCGGTAACTGTCATTTCCGCCGGCTCCGCGACAGCAGCGGTGGTAGCTGCGGGTGCGGAAGTCTTGAAAGCCGTGAAGAAGGACGAAAAGTCCCAAGCTGCCTTTGACAAAGTTATCGAGGAGTCGGGCGGTGTCAAATCGCGCCTTGCGGGCTACGCGAAAGACGTCGGCGAATTGATCGCTCAAGCTGAGCGCCTCAAGGAGTTCCTTGGCGGAGATGAAATGACACCACCTCAGGACCTCGTTCGTGTTGGCATGTCACGTGAGGACTTCGACAAGATGGTGCAGCCGTATCGTGGTCTTGCCAGCACTGAACGGCTACGCGGCCTCATGGACAAGTTTTTCTCCATGACCGAGACCCGCAACAATCTCCTACTTGAGCACGATCACCTTGTTGTCGAGGCTGCCTCAATCAAGGCCCAGGCTGCTGCTGCCAAGCGCCAACTTGACGAGCTCGTCCGCACTGACGGGGCAGCGCTCCTGGCCAACTCCATCGACGCCTATGAATCAGCGTTGTGGGCAGATCTCGAAACTGGAAAGGTGCTCATGGCAGCCTTGGTGTCAGCCAACCTCGCCTACGAACATATGACTCTGACCAACAGGCAGATTGACCTTTCCAGCGTACGGGGGGATCACCTTGAGAACCAATACATAGCCCTTAGAGGGGAAAACTTTAGACCGACGATCCAAGCCGCCAAAACTGAATCTATGATTGTCATAACCGATAAATCCCACCCCGAGGTGTTTAAGGCGTTGAAAACCGGGGAAGCCGTCGTTTCACTTATGCCTGAGCATGTAGCCGGTCCGCAAAAACGGAGGTGGGACGAACGAGCCCATTCTGTTGGAATCCAGATCGCTGGCATTAGTGCGAAGAAGGGCACGCGCATCGAACTGAGCGCAACGATGATCAATTGCGGCGTGTCTTGGTTCAAGAGGCAGGGCGGAGTACTCTTTTCGATACCTGTTCCGAGCCGTGGTGCAGCCGTAACGGCTTCGACAGCGCTAGATCTCGATGTCGTCCGGAATAGTAACAACCTCAACGACGCCATTGAAACCACGGTTGATGTGTCACCTTTCGGGCTCTGGCGCCTCAGGATCGACGGCATTCAGCAACACCTTAAGTCAATCACCTCGCTGACATTCTTTTTTATTGGAACTTCACGCATTGCCCCCGAAGTGGCAGGCCTCATCGATGTGGAGCGCGCCGCCTTGACGGAAATGCTGAACCGCCCACAAACATCTCTGCTCGGTACGGGAGCCAGCACATCGATCGATACTGATGAAGCATTCGTAAGTACCTCCCATGATCCGTTGCTAGTACGTCCGCAATCACCCAGGGAGCAGAGCGCTTTGATCCGTTCTGCTGAGGATATCACCTATGTCGAACACCGGATGAGGCCAGCTCCTGTTCTTCGGTAAGGGTATATGTTGCTTCAGATCGAGTCGTTAGGGTATTCGCTATGCTACTGGCGCCCCTCACAGTCCAAATTGCCCGGTGGGCAAAGCGGATCAGCAAATCGGGGGCTACACAGCAATTCGATCCGCCGCCCTGACCGCAGATCACGGTCATCTGTGATAATGTCCTTATCACAGATAGGAGTCGATGAATGACCGAAGGAGAACGAGCGGCGATGATAGAGGCTGCCGTTGGTGACCTGAAAGCTGTCGGACGGCACTGGCTACAAGATCCCGACGCGAAAGACGTTCGGAACGCGGTCAGCGAACTTTTGCCCGGGTATACGATCACGGCCCATGAGCCGGAGCCGTGGGACGAGTGGTTTATTGTGGATCACTCTTTTCAAACAATGACCGGCCCGGAGCTTGAGAAAATTGCCCGGGAACAGGCGAGATTGCGAAAACGCAATGTCGTCCGACTCCCGAGCGGCGCCGATCTTCATGGCTACACCGCCCATTCCGTTTTGCGCGATCCTCATGGAGAGCTCGTCGATATAACACCCGTCGAGGACCGCAACTTTGTCCGCCGGCGGTTCATTCCGCACCTGGGCGATGATGCAACGTTTCTCCGCATGAGGACCTTGAACCTCAATATCCTTTGCCAAGGGAACGGCCCGGCGCCAGCGTTCGAGTCGGAGTGGGTCAATCGGCCCATAGATTCAGACGACGCCCTATGAACCACCTCGTCATTCGTTCCTCAGGGTTTCTGCTTCCAGCCATGGTGGAGGCCTTGCCGGAAACCGGCCGGCTGAAATTTTTGGAATTCTTCACGGCGCAGATCCACAACCCCAACACCCGCTGCTCTTACATGAAGGCAGCGGTCGGATTCCTCGCCCGGATGCGGGGCGCGAGGTACGCGGTTGTTAGACGCCATCACGCCGATTCACGTCGCCGGCTGGATTGAGGAAATAACCGGCACGCATTCGGCGCCGACGGTCAAGCAGCGCTTGGCGGCCGTGCGGCACCTGTTTGACTGGCTGGTGGTCGGCCATGTCATGCAGGCGAACCCGGCGCATTCGGTGCGTGGCCCCAAACACTCCCGCAAGCGGGGTAAGACCCCAGTGCTTGCGCCCGAGGAGGCGCGGCAGCTGCTCGACAGCATTCCCACCGATACCCTAATTGGCAAGCGTGACCGCGCCCTGATCGGGCTCATGACCTATACCTTTGCACGGATCGGCGCGGCCACCGGCATGGAAGTGCGCGACCTCTACCAGCAGAACCGCCGGCTATGGGTGCGTCTGCACGAAAAGGGCGGTAAGCAGGTTGAGTTGCCCTGCCATCATTCCCTAGAAACCTACCTGGACCATTACATGGAGGCAGCCGGGCTGAGATATGCGCCCAGAGCGCCATTGTTCCAGACCGTCAGCCGAGGCACAAAGATCCTCTCTGGGCGCCCCCTGCCCCAACAGGATGCCTACGCCATGATTCAGCGGCGGGCCATCGCGGCTGGGATTTCGACGGCGGTGTGCAATCACACGTTCCGCGCCACGGGGATCAAGGCTTATCTTAAGAACGGCGGCACGCTAGAAAAAGCAGCCGACATGGCCAATCACTCGTCGATCCGCACGACCCAGCTCTACGATCGCCGGAGCGACGACGTGAGCCTGGACGAGATTGAGCGGATTCTAATTTGAACGGGCAGATAGAGACCGGGCCAAATGCAAACAGGTGGTCACCACGAGATCACCAGCTCGGGGTATTCAGTCACTAGCGGAGGGCGGAAATCGTCCGGCCGAATATACGTCGGACGCCATATGTAGTGGAACTGCTCCCTATCCAGCCATTCCTCCAGAGCCCTGGCAGCTTCTGTCTCAGATAGATCAAACGGCCATTCCTGGACGATACGATAGTGGCGATGGCCTTCGAATGCCGCCGCATCGATGGCGGCGGCGACAGTGGCTGGCTTGAATATCTGGTTGGCGTAGGCGGTTCGTTTACGTTCTGCCATGAGGTAGTTTCCTTCGGCGCGTTTCATCAGAAGGCACTCCCCAGATAGGTGTCGGTAATCTTGAGGCGGCCATGTCCGAGTTCGGCCGATATCTGGCGCCGCGCAGATCGGTCGGCCTGTTGTTCGGCTGGGCTCATGTCGATCCAGCGCTTCCCGCCCGCGAAGGGACATTTAGTGCCGGTGAGCGCCTCGTAGCGGTGCTGGGCGTAACCATGGCGGAAGCCATGAGTATTCCGCAGCCCGGCCTTGAGGGTATGGTACTCGAACCGCTTGAGCTGTTCGATATAGGTCAGGTGGTCGGGGATCATCGAGCTTTTGCCCTTGATCAGCGTGATCACGTGCTCCAGCACCTGGCGCTGCTCCAGCGTCGTGATCGGCACGGTGCGGGCGCGGCCGCCCTTGGTCCAGCTGGCGTTCAGGGCAACCTGATGGGCGCGGACCGCCGTTTGCGGCTGGAATTTCAGAGCCTCCTCGCGGCGCAGGCCGAAGGCGACCTGAAGCAGGACCGAGGCCCGGATGTAGGGGCATTCGATGGCGCGGAATTTGGCCATATCGAGGGTCTGGGCGCGATTGCGCACGGCTTCGCCGCGTTCGCCGACGCCGTAGGTCCGGTTATCGCGGTGGATGACGTTGGCCTTGCCGACCTTTTCCGCCCACCAGCGCAGGAAGGTCAGGCGATTGCGGATGGTGGCATCGGTCTTGTCTTCGTTGAGCCATTTCTCGACCAATGCTTCGGCGTGTTTCGGCTTCAGCGAGGCGGTATTAGGGAGTTGGTAGCCGAGATCGGCCAGTTCTGCGGCCATCGCGGCAAGGCCGCGCTTGCGGTTGGTTTGCGTGCCGTAAGAGCCGTCACGGTTACGGCGGCACAGCCGTACCAGGTCCATGGTGAGATCGTCCATCTTGCTCAAGTCCATTTTGCGGTGAGTGTTGATGGCCGATGCCTGTCCGTAGATCAGGTCACCCCGCGAAGTATCCGCGGCCGGGGGCCGGAATGCTGGATTAGTCTCCTTTGCGGTAAGAGCCGCCCGAGCCAGCCTGGAGGCTGGCCTGATTGGTTTGCCCTGTTGGGCGGTCGGCATGACCTTGCGGGCATGCCGACAGGGGCCGCCGCCATGGCGGCGCGCGGATAAAGTGAGCGTGCATAGCTCTCTCCTGTTGGTTGGGAAAACGGTGGGTGAGATGGATCAGGCTTTTGCGTGATCTGAGGAGATTGTGGACGGAGCCGTCTAGGAATGGCCAGCCCATTGCTTCCAAAATGATCGATTGAGCGAGACGAAGCGGCAGCTTCATTTCGATGTCATGTGGCATCCTTTGGCGGAAACAGCTGAAACTGTGGGGATGTGGCGGGTCCGTCACTCCCCAACGGATTGGCGAGTGACGGTCCGCCTGACGTCGGCCTTGTCGGACATCGCATGTTCGAGTGGGAGGCGCACCTCCCAAACCCTCGCCTTGGGCCGCTTAAGGCCTCCGGCCACCCAGCGTCCTAGCCGGGGGACTTGGCAACCCCCGCCCCCCTGCTCGTGCGGCTCTAAAGGCCGCAGCGGGAGATATCTTGACCTCCCACACCCTTCCGCCCTGTGGATCGCAAGCAGGCAAGCGATCCACAGGGCTACGCCCGCTAATGGCATGAAGACCGTCTCGCAGCGTCATGCGCCGCGGCTGCTACCCGGGTGTGAATCAAACGCTCCAATTGCGGAATGCACGTCTGGCTGAAAGACTGTCCGGCAGCAGTCACGCTTCAACCGGGCGCCGCCGAGCCACACACAAGCTGACCTTATGCAGACCAGGCAACATAGCAAGCCGCTCTTCGGTGACCTAAGGGAGGAGGACGATGTCTCCAGGGTTCAGTCCGGAAACGACCTCGACGCCGTCTGGAAAGGTCGATCCGAGCAGCACCGGAACCATGGTGTCTTTGCCGGCTCGACGAATCCGGATTTGAGGAGCTGCACCGGCATTGAGAACGGCCAAGGGAGGCACTATCAGCGCGGCGGAGTTGAAGTACGTCTTGACCGTCATACGAGCCGACATTCCGAGCCGTACCGCCTTGCGGAGCGTGTCGTCATCGATCACGAACTGGGCGCGGACGTCGAAGACAGCTGCGTTCGTCCGGCTGACGGTTGCCTCGGCGCTGACATTTACGATCCGCCCTAAGAGCGTTGTGCCGGGAAAGGCATCGCTGATGATGTCTACCGGCTGACCGATCTGAACGCGGTTGACGTCAACCTCATCGACAGCGCCGGTTACGGTGAAGCTGCTGATGTCTGCAATCGAAAACAGAGCAGTTCCCCGCGTGGTGTTCGCTCCCGGCTCAAGTGAGGGGGGGTCTTGATTGTTGCCGGTGGCAGGCGGCCGCGTGAGGATCCCCGACACAGCAGTCGCAACATTCGCGCCTGCCATTTGCGCCTTCAAATCGCGAAGTCGACTTTGTGCGTTTTCGAGATCGAGCGCCAGAAGTTGCCGATTATCGGCATTGCCGCGCTGCAGTGTTGACTCAAGCTCTTCTTTCGCGCTGGCGACCGTACTCTGCTGCGCGTTCCGCTGCTGGACTGTCCCGTCATATTCGTTGCGCGAGATGATGCCCTGGTCCAACAAGCCTTTCAGTTCTGTCAGCTGTCGCTCCAATGCAGCGAGCGATGTCTGCGCTGATTCCAAGGCGCGTTTCGCGCGCAGCACATCGGGACCGCTGTCCCATTTCTCCATCGCCTGAGCCGCCATGGCCGCTTTGAGATAAGCGGATTGGGCATCGCGGTAACGATTTGCGATTTCGCTCGTGTCCATCACAAGGAGCACATCACCGGCCTGGACATGATCGCCAAGCTGCACACGCTTTTCGCGGATCAAACCGTCGAATGGCGCAACGATTGCGACGGCTTTGCCGGCTGCGATTGTGCCGGCAATGTTCAGGTTGGAAGACACCGCTTGCGGTTTGACGGTGATGGCTTGCTCAGGCTGAACACCTTTCGAACTTTTCACCGTAAGCGCCGATTCGTAATTTCCAGACTGCCAGAACCAGGCAGCGCTGCCGAGAACGATGATCGCACTCCCAGCGGCAAGAACCGACCAGAGACGGGCGCTTGACCGCCGGGCATCCGTGCCGCTGACGCGGATTGGCATAGCTGTCGCCTCAGTGCACGGCTGCTGCCGTTGCTCTGTGTTGATGGCCATGGGCCCGCGCTCGGAGTTTAAGTTTGTCATGACTTCATTCTTTCAAACTGATCTGCCATGTGTCCAGCGTCGTGCCCAATTGCAGGTCAAGGCGAGTCAGGGCATTCAGATATCCGATCCGTGCTGCCAACAGTTGGTTTTCCGCCGATCTCAGGCTGTCTTCCAGAGAGCGGACCTGGAATGTCGTCGAACGGCCGGCGTTTAGCTTGACCTTCTCAATTTCGATGGCGCGGGCGGCAAGCTCTCGCGAGCGATCCGCAACGGTGAGCTGCTGCCACAGGAGGTCCACTTCGGAGACACTGCCACGGATCTGCATCTCGATTCCGGCGCGAATATCGGCCAATTGCAACTCAGCCCCGCGATAACCGGTATCGGCCTGCACGAGCTGTTGCTGCTTGGCGAGATCATTGATCGGAAAATTGAAGCGCAAGCCACCCATGATCTCAGTGACATTCCGGGTCGGACTGCCGCTCGCGAACTCACCGCCGAATCGGCCGCGGGCAAAGAGCGAAATATCCCAAAGCTGCTCGTTCTTGGCCACGACGATTCCGAGCCTGCTCTGCTCGATCACGTAGAGCTGGCCTTGATAGTCCTGTCGCTCTGTGAGCGCCACCCGGATCAGGTTGTCGACCCGGGTGTCCACCGTCTTTAAGGAGATCGTTTCCCGCGCGACAATTCTCGTCGATAGATCAAGGCCAAGAAGATTGAGGAGCGCCAAGCGTGCAGTTTCAACGCTTTGCCTTGCCTGAAGGACGCGAAGCTTCTGGGTTTCGAGATCGGCCTCGGTTTGTACGGCGTCCATTTCCGCCATACGGCCGGATATGATCAGGGCTTGGTTGATCCCCAGGAGATCCTCTGCCCGCACCACAGCATCATCGGCGAGCTTCAATTCCTCCTGCGTCAGAAGCAAATCCCGATGGGCGAAGATAATGCTGCCGATTGTCTCCGACACGGTTGCTCGCAGCCGCAAGCGATTGATGCTTTCTCGCAACCGAGCTTGCTGGACGGGTGCCATGTTCACCTCAACGCCGGCGCCGCGCAGAAGTGGTTGCTCCACGTTGATTTCCGC
Organism: Neorhizobium sp. 2083; assembly: GCF_031455615.1. Lineage (NCBI taxonomy): Bacteria > Pseudomonadati > Pseudomonadota > Alphaproteobacteria > Hyphomicrobiales > Rhizobiaceae > Neorhizobium > Neorhizobium sp. 2083. The sequence goes on from NZ_JAVDTC010000005.1 coordinate 73,744, forward strand.
CGCCGAGCTTGCTGTGCGTCCCCCTTCATTCCAAGTCGCTGAGTTGTTCCAGGCAAAGTCGAACGTCGCACCGGTCGGAGTCAGAAAGGTTACGCCAGGAGCAACACCCAGTGTCGTGCTTTTCACGTCGCCGATCCTCTGGCGAGCAACCTCGCCTTGCACTGAAAACTGCGGCGTGAAGCGATCCTCCGCTACCCGAAGATCAAATTTCTGGGCGATCCGATCGATATACGCGCTTTTGATCGACCGATTGTTGCGCAGCCCGAGGAAGACAGCGTCCGCAAGGGTCAAGGGAGCCCCTCTAAGAACCGTGCGTTTCGACTCGGTCAGGCTTGCCGCTTTGTCCGGCGTTGCCACTACCATTGTCCCAGGGTCATAATCAGGGCGTGGAATGGGGATCGGGATCTTCGATCCACCCAAAGCTGGCGAGGCAATGCCGAGGCCAATGATGATCGCCGAGCCTGCGCCGGGTAATTTCATCACTCGCTCCTCAGAGCCGTCACAGGGTCAAGGCGCGCAGCCCGCGCCGCGGGATAGATGCCGAAGAACAGGCCCACGACCAGTGCCATGCCGGCCCCAAGGGGAAGCGCAAGCGGCGCCGCCTCGAATTGCCATCCGGAGCTATCCGTGAAGATCCAACCCGCCACGTAGCCGAGGCACGTCCCAACCCCACTACCGATCAATGACAGGATCAGGGTCTCGCAGAGAAACATCAGCCTGATATCCTTGCGACGCGCGCCGACTGCCAATCGCAGGCCGATTTCCTGCCGACGCTCCATGACACTCATCAGCATAACGTTCATAATACCGACACCCCCGACAACCAACGAGACCGCCCCGATCCCAAGAATGAGCGTGGCGTAGATGCGCATCTGCTCCTCGATGCTGGCGATCATCTCCCGCGCCGTCGTTACCTGCATGAAACCATTCGGCATGCGCTTCGTGAAATAGTTGCGCAAGGCTTCCGCCGTTGCCTGATCGCTTGCGCCTGGCGCCAATCGGGCGGCAATGTTGCCAATGACTGGGTTGGAGATGAGCCGCCGGGCGGCCGCAAAGGGGACTACGATCGAGCGGTTGAATTCGATGTTCAGGATGAAATTCGAAGGCGTATCCTTCAAGGTGCCGATTACAGTCAGAACCTGTCCCCCAAAGCTGATCTGATCGCCCGCGGCTACCGGTCTTCCGCTCGCCCTGTCAATTCGGGCGGCAATTTCTGAGCCGATGACAGCGAAGGGGGAAAAGCGATCGAGATCCGATGTGGCACGACCTTGGTCAATGCGAGCTTTGCCGAGCGTGTAAAGCCCATCCGTTGCGGCGATAATCGTTGCCTGAATATCGATCCGGCCAGATCGCACCTTTCCTCCCGTCTGCACAATTGCGGAAACTTCAGATACGCCAAGACCCTGTTTCGGAAGATCGAGAACCATACCAATCGGCACCTGTGGCACGGCCTCGGTACCGGTAGCTTGCGGCTGAATCATCACCAAATCGGTTCCGAGAGTTTCGAACTGACTCAATGCGGCTTTGCGGGCATTGTGGCCGACGTGAAGCATAGCAATCACTGCGGCCGTGCCGATCGCGACCCCCATCAACGCCAATATGCCGCGGCCTTTCACCAGACGGATGTCACCCAGGGTCTCCCGCATGATTTCAACCGCGATGCCTGTTCCGGTCATGCTGAAACGCTTTTGGGCGTCGAGGAATTTTCATCCAGCACCCGGCCGTCGCGCATCACGATCCGGCGTGGACAGCGTGCCGCGATCGTTGGGTCATGGGTTACGAGGATGACGGTCATTCCGAACTCGACATTCAGTTTCAGGAACAGGGACATGATCTCATCGGCCGTTCCGCTGTCGAGGTTTCCTGTCGGCTCATCCGCGAGCAAAATCGATGGATTGCCCACCAACGCCCGAGCGATTGCAACACGCTGGCGCTGGCCGCCAGATAGCTCTTCGGGGCGATGGGCAGATCGGCCCGCCAGCCCAACCAGATCCAAAGCACCTGCCGCCAATATGCGCCGCCTACCCTTCCCCGTCCCCCGATACAGCAACGGAAGTGCGACATTATCGAGCGATGAGTACCGCGGCAGGAGATGAAACGCCTGAAACACGAAGCCAATCGTTTCGTTACGAAGGCGAGCAGTGGACTCTGGGGTGAGACCGCTGGTCTTTATACCGTCAATTTCAATCTCCCCATTTGTGGGCCGATCGAGCAGTCCGATCAGGTTCATAAGCGTCGTCTTGCCTGACCCGGATGCTCCGGTCAGAGCACAGAAGTCCCCGCGTTGCACAGTCAGCGTGACATTCTCAAGAACAGAAACAGTGTTGCGTCCCCCATATGTTTTGCTGACGGCTTTAAGTGCGAGCATGCCGCCCCCTAAAACGATTACTCAGCCTCAACGGGCAGCCCATAAAAATCCACAATCAAATGTCTTTGCATTACGCTAGTAAGCGCCCCAAACCCCACCCTGGGCTTTGGGCCTTAGTAAAATTCCGCAGCCCTCAATACACGAGATAGGTGAACTCTGTGCCGTTCTGCTGAATACTGGCATACTTACCGGTTTTCTTGTCACGCATCATGCCATCGGTATCGATGGTAATGTAGTCTGCGATGAACTTGTCTTTCCCTTTGGTGTCGAACGTGCCTGCTTCGCCTCTTACCCTGCCATCAGCGTAGTACATCATGGTTTTGGTCAAGGTCGAGGTCACCCCCATGTCGGACATGTTATAAGACTGGAGCGTACCGTCTTCTAACGCTTTCAAATAAGCCTGCGCACGCACCGCGTTGGGCCCACTTCCCTTGGCCTCTTCCTGTTCATTCAATACCGTTTTCAAGGCCATCTGCTCATCAGAAGAGAAAGCCCCCTCCCCAGTTGCCGTCTCTGTGTATTCGCCATTTGCTGTATATTCCCGCACCGCGTTTTTCATCTGGAACAGCGTGGCTTTTTTGTCTGGCTCCGATGCGAGCGCAATGATCGTGCCGATCGCATTACCCGTCCTCATCACGTCATCGGTATGCCCGGTGGCGTCTTGGAGCAGCTTCACCGCGCTCGATGCCGGATCAGTAGCTGAAGCGCTGCCGACGCCAAAAAGAAGCGAAACGGAGCTAGCGGAAATGGAGTTGATGCCGGAGACCATGATTTGCTTCCTCGAATGAACGGGTTGTGGAAATTTCCCCAGCATCCGGGCGGAAAGCTTCATGCGGCTGGAAAAGCATCATGCCTGACTATTCATTATCGCGCACTCCTTAAGATTTCATTAAACTCTACCTGCGGTTTTGCTAAAACATGACCATCTATCACGATCACGAACTGTTGATCGGATTGCCGATGAGATAATTTCCTTCTTTGAGTTGTATAATGCAATTTTTGTGCGCAGATTTCCGCCCGCCGCGCAACCGGCGGCATTTGTGAGAGGTTATTTATGCAAAAGTTCTTGAAAGCACTATTTCTTACCGCATCCCTCATGGGTTGTGGTGTGGCGGCCGCCAATGCGGCAACCGTGAAGTTGAAGATATACAACTCTTCAGCGAAAACGATTAACGTAGACGCAATTCCGAGCTGCATTAACTGCACGACATCGACGACGACATCAATCCAGGGGGTTGGCACGACATACGCAACGGCAAACCCCGGCGCTGCTACCATGACCTACAGCATCGATTACTCTGCCTATTTCGGCCCGAGTTTCATTGAGCGAGGTTGCAGGGCAGAGATTGTTGTTGAATTGAATGCGGCCGGGGCAGTGACCGGCATTTCCTCTTACTCTTGGTCCAGATATATCGGGTCTCCCACTTGCACCGTCCTCGACCTGGAAATTGACAATACCGGCGCAGTAGATTGGAAAGTTGAATTCTACGCTCCTAATACGTGATATCAGAAGCTTGCGAGGACCAGTCTTGGTCCTCGCAAGCCGACTTATCAAACCAATGAGTCGCGTCGTCCCATTTTCAGTTACGTGAGGGTCGCCAAGGTAACCGTACCGGTAGCCCCCTCCTCAGGTACACTATGCTCGCACAGTTTTGATGGGCAAACGGCATCCCACAAAGTGCTTGGTGGCAAGGTTCGTGTGTACCGTCGCCCGAACAGTTCAGTATGGCAGTGCTCCACTTATCTTGAAGGAAAGAAATGGCGGGTCAGCACCAAGACCGACAGTCTCGCCCAAGCCAAGGAATTTGCTAAAGACTTGGTATTTTGAACTTAAGGGCAAAAGCCGCGCCGGAGGTCTGAAGAGGGAAAAGACCTTTGTCGATGCCGCCAAGCAGGTTTTTTTCTGGAGTACGAGGCAATCACCAGGGGAACGGGATGCTCGCTACGTGAAGGACCATAAGGCCACGCTGGAGAATCCCCTGATACCCTACTTCAGCGACAAGGTGCTGAGCCCGGTGGCCAATACCGGGGGGGCGGCCCCCGGCTCGAACGGCGGGCTATCTTAGCTGTGAGGCTAGCTGGGTCGGGGTTAACGGATGCCGATGCGTACCCATTCTTGTTTGTATTGGCCGGCAGGAAGCAACTTGATTTCAAGGATGGCAACACGTTGCCCCGATTTCAAAATTGACCGCACGCCGGTCCAGTCTGCCGGTCGAGCACGGGCGTTGATGTCACGGTTGGCGATCAGCACGTCGCCGACCACCGGGGCGGCCTGGTACCGGCCAGTTGCAGGATCGTTGAAGAACGAAGTCTTGTCACCGACATCGCGGAACGCGACCCAGGTGTTGGCGATCTCAGAACTACCTCCTGGGGTGTGAGTGACATTGGGATTAACTGTCTGAGGAATGTTCGCCTGCGGATTGCTATGCTGAGTGTTACCCGGCTGGGAATTGCCGCCTTGAGGCTTGCTATCCTGGGGCTTCACGCCTGGCGGACTTGCAAAGCGCGGATTGCTTAGTGCGGCAATCTGGTTGAGCGTCTGCCGATAAGGGGACCCTGGTCCGACGTAGGTGAGAACGACAGCCGGTTCGTTTGGCTGAAGCGCTTTCACCCGTTCGGTATCCCAGCTGATCGCCCAATCACCGCCCTTGGTGAGCGCGATCGTCGGGCGCACCTCCTTCAAGTTCTTCAACTCGTCGATCCTTTTGGCCGACTTTTCGGCCCATTGTTTTGCATCGGCGCAGGTCATGCCCGTCTGCGTGGTACAGAAGGTATCGAGCCTGGTTTTAGCGGGATCGACATAGTTTTTATCGACATAGGTTTGCCCCGCCTGAACTATGACCGCACCGCCGCTGCGGACAAATTCATTCAGGCTGTCTTGCGTCGATCCGCCGGAGGCGGCAACCGCGACACCGCCCATCGCACCGGTGACAGCTGCCTTCTTCAGAATTTCTCCCGCGGTGTCCTGCGGCAGGGCCGAGGCGTTAGCCCCGCCGATCGACATAACATATGCCTGCGTCCCTGCAGCTAGAGCCAGTTCGACATTACCGTCGCTGTCGTTATAGGCCTTCCAGGCGGCGTAGGCGGCCGCACCCGCCGGACCACCGTAGGCCGTCGCGGCAGCTTGTGCAGCCTGACTGAGGATCTCGTTTTCACGCACTGCCTGGGCCGCGTTGTCATTCGTGGCTTTCAGCCTGTCCGTGCCGATATGCCACATTGCATCGACGACCTTGCCCTCGCGGACCCGCTTTTCCGCAGCCGACAGGATGTCGCCAGCGCCCTTAGTTTCCCGTTCGGCAAAATTATAGGCCGCATGCGCGGCATCGACGATGTCGTTGGCCGTCTTACTCAGATTGTCGGCCGTGTCGGCTATAGCTTTGTTGGTGCTTTCCAACGAGTCGTTCACCGACTTCCGCAAATCCTCGGCCGCCTGCCCAGCTGCTGTCACCACATTGACGACCGACTGTACGGCGACGGTATCGCCAGCCTTAATCAACTCCTTGAAGGCACCTTCGGCCACCGGCGCGATCACCTTTATCACCTCCTCTTGCGTAGGCACTCTTACCGGCGGAACAGGTGATGGGATCGTTGGCACTCGCGGCACAATATCTGGAACGCAGCCGCAAACCTTTACGAGAAAGCCTACGCATTCCTCGTGCTGGCCGTTCGGACAGGCATACGCCTGAACTGCAGAAGTAAGTAAAAACGCGGGAATTAGGAAGTATCGCATGCTCTTGCCCTCAAGGAAACGCAAATCCCGTCGATAAACCTAGAGTAGAAAATACTTCGCTGTCAACCTGCCTGAAGTCAAGGCTTTCGGAGATCAACGATTTCATCTCTTGCAGTAATAAACCTCCCAGATGAACTCGATTCCCACCCGGGCCGTAGCTAGGGTTGGGACATGCGAACTTGTCGTCGTCGGCGAAGGTCGCGACAATTCAGCGTTAAACTTTCTTCATCTCCACCGACGTGGTCTTTCATTACAATCGCGTCACGTTTCTCCAGCGATCCCGCGATTGCGTTGAAGTAACCCGAATTCCCGCAAGTCATTGAAAAACAACATCTGCGCAAGCAACGCCACAGCCTGGAGCGCAGGATTGGGCCCAAAATTCGGCAAAGCGCGGCGCTGGAACCTTATTTATTATTAAGCTGACCTGCGCCGCTTCGGGGCGTATTTCTATCTGCAAGACTGAATGCTGCCGGCGACCAGTTGATGTCGCGACGGCAGGGGCAGTTCCAGGACCGTTCACCAAAGGTGGAGCTCTCACATGCGCTCAACTGTTCCGACAAACCAGTATTCCACGGTGCCGTCGGCGCCCTGCCCGGTCTGGCACCTCACCGGACCGCCCGGCGATCGCTTTCGATCGTATGGAGCCCGGGTTGTTTCGCCTGTCTCCCGGTGATCCGGCCTTCTGAAGCAGCGGCTTTGCTCTGAAACCGCTTTCAGCCTCGCAACCTTCAAAATCCAACCGATCAGTCGCCCGCCTCTCGGGCGGCGTCGATTCCTCATGCCCTGAATGCGCCCGCCTCCCGGCGCCGGGACATGCAGACAAAAGCAGAAAGGAAGACCTTCATGTCCAATATCCTTCGCAGACATCGGATCGCAGTACTTCTCGGCGCCGCCATCGTTGCGGTCCCGCTCGCCATTCCGGTCATCCAGGGCACCAATGCGGCGCATGCGGCAACGATGGCAACGGCCGCTGCCGGCTCCGTTTCCGGCGTCGTCGCTCCGGGCGGCTCGTTTGCGCCGATCGTTTCGGCCGACAAGCCGGCGGTCGTCACCATTACCACCACGATGAAGGCGCAGAACGTCGCTTCCGACGACGGTTCGCCCTTCGGCGACGATTCGCCGTTCGACGAGCAGTTCCGGCAGTTCTTCGGCCAGCAGGGCATCCCCGTGCCTCGCCAGATGCCGCAGCAGCGGCAGGCGCCGCGCGCGGAGGCTCTCGGCTCCGGCTTCGTGGTCACGGCTGACGGCTACATCGTCACCAACAACCACGTGATCGACAACGCGATCGACATCAAGGTGACGCTCGACGACGGCACCGACGTTCCGGCCAAGCTGATCGGCGCCGATCCGAAATCCGATCTCGCCGTCATCAAGATCAAGGCGCCCAAGCCGCTCGCGACCATCGCCTGGGGTGATTCGGACAAGCTCAATGCCGGCGACCAGATTCTCGCGATCGGCAATCCCTTCGGCATCGGCACGACTGTCACGGCCGGCATCGTTTCGGCCCGCGGACGCGATCTGCACAGCGGTCCATACGACGACTTCATCCAGATCGACGCGCCGATCAACCATGGCAATTCCGGCGGCCCGCTGGTCGATCTCGAAGGCAAGGTGGTCGGCATCAACACCGCGATCTACTCGCCGAATGGCGGCAGCGTCGGGGTCGGCTTCGCCATCCCTTCCGATCAGGCCCAGAAGGTCGTCGCCAAGCTGATGAAGGACGGCTCGATCGAACACGGCTTCATCGGCGTGCAGATCCAGCCGGTGACGGCGGATGTGGCGGGCGCCATCGGCCTCGACAAGCCGGAAGGCGCGCTGGTCGCCAATGTCAACGACGACACGCCGGCTGCCAAGGCCGGCGTCCAGACGGGCGACGTCATCACCGCGCTCGGTGGCCAGGCGATCAAATCCCCGCGCGACCTGTCGCGCATGGTGGCCGACCTGACGCCCGGCGCCAAGGAGGGCCTGACCGTCTGGCGCCAGGGTGAAAGCCGCAATCTCAGCATCACCGTCGGCGGCAACCAGCCCGACCAGCAGCAGGCGTCCGCCGACAAGGGCGACAAGTCCATGCAGGGCGCCCAGCGGGTGCCGACCATCGGCATCGGCCTTGCCGACATCACCCCCGACATCCGCCAGGCCCTCAACCTGCCGCGCCGGGAAAACGGGGCCGTGATCGAAAGCGTCGCTCCCGACAAGCCGGCCGCCGACGCAGGCCTGCAGCCCGGAGACATCATCGTCTCGATCAACCAGCAGCCGGTAAAATCCGCCAAGGAAGCCAAGGCGGCGGTTGCCGAAGCCGGCAAGTCGGGGCGCAAGTCGGTCCTCTTGCTCATCCAGCGCGGCGAGAACCAGACCTTCGTCGCGGTTCCCTTCTCGATCGGTTGAGCTCTGCCCCTTCTTCGTCCATCAACGCCGCCCCGTTTTCGCGACCGGGCGGCGTTCCTGGTTCGCGGCTGGCCGCTCGCCTTGCGAGACGCATTCCAAAGCAGCGACCAGTTCGGCAAACCTTTTCCTCGCCCGAGCCAGAACGAGCGCGTCGGCGATCGGCCTGTCCACCACATCCTCAAGCACCCGGACAACCCGGCGCGCGGCGGCTCTCGACTCGCGGGACGCCGTCTCGCCGACCGCGATTTCGGCCGCGAGAAAATACATCCGCCGATAGCTGCTGGCTTCGGCGGCTGCCTTGATCCACGTCCTTTGAGATTCAGTCATGCCGCCTTAGATGGGAGAGGCCTTTCGAAAGTCAGGCGAGCGATGACGGTAGAGTCAATCTCATTTTAACCAAAACCCAGGGATGAATTAGCTCAGACTCATGAAATCACTGCCGGAACCTTAACGAGTGCAAAGACGTTTGCTCGGCCGAAGGAGCATCCATATGCGCATTATATTCATCGTCATGATCGTTTCGGTGCTCAGCATCCTGGCTTTCAAATATGCCGACCAGTCACTCGGCGGCGGCGAAATCATGGCTTCTCCCATGGAACTCTCGGCCCGGAACTGAAGAGTGCATGACGCGGTCGATCTCTTGACGGCGGCCTTCGGAGCCGCTTGACCGTTCCGGCCTCGCCGCCATAATCCTGCGGTCCCGTCCAAATACAATTTCCCACTACGAGAGGTTTTCATGGCCAAGCCAAAGATTGCGATCATCATCGGCAGCACGCGCGACGTCCGTTTCGGCGACAAGCCGGCACAGTGGATTTACGACACCGCATCGAAGCGCGACGACATGGATTTCGAGATCGTCGACCTGCGCGATTTCCCGCTGCCGTTCTTCAACGAAAAGGCGTCGAACGCCTGGGTTCCCACCGAAAGCGAAGTCGGCCGCCGCTGGCAGAAGAAGGTCGCCGAGTTCGACGGCTATATCTTCGTCGTCGCCGAATACAACCGCTCGATCACGGCGGCGCTGAAGAACGCGCTCGACTATTCCTATCCGGAATGGAACCGCAAGCCGGCAGCGGCAGTTGGATACGGCAGCGTCGGCGGCGCACGCGCGGTCGAACATTTCCGCACGATCGCGGTCGAGCTCCAGATGGTCCCCACGCGCCCGGGCGTCCACATTCAGGGCGCCGATTTCTTCGCGGTCTGGCAGCAGGGCAAGGCGCTTTCGGAACTCACCCATCTGGAACCCGGCGTGAAGACAATGCTCGACGATCTTTCGTGGTGGGCGACGGCGCTCAAGACGGCGCGCGAAAAGGCCTGACTGCTGTTCACGCAGCATTGATTTCAGGGTTCCGGCGCAAGCCGGAACCTTCCCATCTCCCGGGTGTTGTCAGGCAATAGAGGAGTGTTGCCATGCGCACCCAAAATGTCCTGATTGCCTTGGGATCCGCCATCGCAGGCGGGTTGGTCGTCGCCCTTCTGATGCATCCGGCCGGCCCCAGCGTGGCTGCGAAATCAGACCGGCTCAGCGGTTCTCCGGCTGAAACCGCCTTCCTGCCGGAACGTTTCGGCGTTCCCGGTACCATTCAATAAGCCGGACACCTCAAGGTGTGATCTGAAACGGAAAGCCGGCGCCCCTTAAGAGGCACCGGCTTTTTGTGTCCAGCCAATCAATGAACGGCCTTGCCGCCCTCTTCCTCTTCGAATGTCACCGCGACATTGCCATCGGCCGACAGGCGAACCCTGTTGCCTTCGATATCGGCGACAAGTTCAAGCGGGACGAAGTGATGGTGGCCCCGATGGCCGCCCTCACCGCTGTCCTTCCTGGTCAGCTTGATACGGCTGCCTTCGACGCGGTCGACCGTTCCGACATGAACACCGTCCGCGCCGATGACTTCGGCATGTTCCTTGATTTTCGCAGCATCGATCATGGGAAATCTCCTTTTCTGCGTTCCGACAACGCATGACTGGAGATATCGATGCATGCTCTTCGTTAAACGCCCGCTACCTTATCGATTACTGATGCAGGGTGTAGGTGTCCATCTTGCAGATGTCCTGCGTGTCTTCCATGTCTTCGAGTTTGGAATCCTCGGAGAATTCGAAGCGCAAGTCGTATTTGCAGGCGCGGCGGCCATCGCGGATGGTGATCTTGACGCTCTGGCCCGGCTCCAGCACGTCATCGCCGAAAACGTCTTCCTCCCAGTTATCCACGCCTTCCGGAGAGGTATAAAAGCGCTCGAGCGTACCCTTTGTCTTGTTGATCAGGGTGAACACAAGATCGTCCGCGGCGTGGGAGGCACCCGCTGACACCAGAATAGCCACAACAGCGGCGGCTAATCCGCAAAATTTCTTAACCATGACACAGCCCCTCTACCCTTGATTGGGTGTAGTACTACTACAGGCCGGCCATTAAATCATGATGAAGCTTCGCGTATTCTTGCGACGATGCAGGTTACCGATATTTAAGTTTCATGCGATCGGGTTTCATGTGATTGAGAGACTTGAAGAATCTCATCCGCCGACCATGCTTCCGGCGGATTTGCGCCACATCACGGCGAAGCGGGAGATTTAGCCCCGGTTGCATCCCTATCCAGCAAAGGACAGACCGTTGAACGTGCAGAACACACCCGACCCGGCAGCAAAGACCGGCGACGCGCCCGACCTCGCCGCGATCCTGGCCACGTCGGGAGCCGGGCGCAAAAAGCGTCGCTGGATCTGGCCGACGGTCTTTATCGCGCTCGTTGCCGCCGCCGTCGGCGCATACAGCTATTCCGGCGGCAGCGGACCGCGCTACGACTACACGACGCAGCCGACCAAGCGCGGCGGACTGTCGGTCATCGTCACCGCGACGGGCTCGGTTCAGCCGACCGATCAGGTGGACATATCCAGCGAATTGTCCGGGACCGTCCGTAAGGTCAATGTCAGCTACAACAGCACGGTCAAGCAGGGCGATGTCCTTGCCGAACTCGATACCAACAAACAGGAAGCGGATGTGCAGAGCGCCCGCGCCCAGCTGGCTTCGGCACGCGCCAACGTATTGAAGGCGGAAGCCGAGGCTGCCTCGGCCAAAAACTCCTTCGACCGCCTGACAGGCCTCGTCAGCAATCGCATTTCGACCCAGCAGGAACTCGATGCGGCGAAATACGCATACGATTCGGCGCTCGCGACCAAGGCCATCAACGAGGCTGCCGTATTGTCGGCGGAGGCCAACCTGCGACTGGCGGAGGTCAATCTTTCGAAGCTCAGGATCGTTTCGCCAATCGACGGCATCGTGCTCACCCGCGACGTGGATCCGGGCGCGACCGTCGCCTCCTCGCTCAATGCGCCGGTGCTGTTCACCATTGCCGGCGACCTCAAGCGCATGGAGCTGCAGGTGGCCGTCGACGAGGCGGATGTCGGGCATGTCCAGGAAGGCCAGACGGCGAAATTCTCGGTCGATGCCTATCCCGAGCGCAATTTCCCGGCAACCATCGAGGCGGTGCGGTTCGCGTCCGAAACCGTCTCCAATGTCGTCACCTACAAGGCGATCCTGACGGTCGACAATGCCGACCTGCTGCTGCGCCCAGGCATGACGGCAACCGCCGACATCACCGTCCAGTCAGTCACCGACTCGCTGCTGATACCGAACGCGGCGCTGCGATATGCGCCGCCGGCCACGGCGCGCAGCCGCGGGAATTTCCTCACCCGGCTGTTTGCGCCGCCACGTCCGCGCAGCAATCGCGGCAGCGAAGATGCCTCTGGTGCGGCCCGCGCCGTCTGGGTTCTGCGTGCGGGCGTGCCGACGCGGGTACAGGTCGAGACCGGTCCGACCGACGGCCAGTTCACGGTGCTGAAATCCGGCGAGATAAAGGATGGCGATCTCCTGATCACCGATGCCGTCGCCCGGGCGACCTGAGGACGGCTCCGGTGACACTTCCTCCCATCATCGCCTTCAGGCAGGTCTCGAAATTCTACGGCCACGGCGAAGCGACGATCCGAGCCCTCGACCGTGTCGACCTGTCGATCGCGGGCGGCGAATTCGTCTCGATCATGGGGCCGTCCGGCTCGGGAAAATCCACGGCGATGAACATCATCGGCGGGCTCGATATCCCCTCCTCCGGCGAATACCTGTTCCAGGGCATCCCGACCAGCGGTTTCGACCGCGCGCAGCTGACGCTGATGCGGCGCCACATGCTCGGCTTCGTGTTCCAGGGGTTCAACCTGCTTGCCCGCACATCGGCGGTCGAGAATGTCGAGCTGCCGCTCGTCTATCGCGGCATGGATCAGCGCGAGCGGCGCAAGCGTGCGCTCGTCGCGCTGGAACAGGTGGGCCTCAAGGGTCGCGAAGGCCATACGACCCAGGAACTGTCCGGCGGCCAGCAGCAGCGCGTGGCGATCGCGCGCGCCATCGTCACCGATCCCGCCGTTCTGCTCGCCGACGAACCGACCGGCAATCTCGACACCAGGACCAGCATCGAGATCATGGAACTGATCAGCCGGCTCAACCGGGACAACGGCATCACCGTCATCATGGTCACCCACGAGGAGGACATCGCCGCCTACGGCAAGCGGCTCTTGCGCTTCGTCGACGGCCATCTCGCCTCCGATCAGGCGCAGGGGAAGGAGCACGACCATGTTCTTTGAGACCGCCAAACTGGCCTGGCGGGCGATCAGCCGCAACATGCTGCGCTCCTTCCTGACGGTGCTCGGCGTGGTGATCGGCGTCGCGGCAGTGATCGCCATGGTCACCGTCGGCAACGGCACGACGGCAAAGGTTCAGGCGGAGCTGTCGCGCCTCGGCACCAACACGCTCTTCGTCCGCCCCGGCCAATGGGGGCCGGGACGCGCCAGCAGCGAGGCCAAGCGGTTCAACGACAAGGATGTGCTGGCGATCCGGGAACAGGTGACAGGGCTTCGCGCCGTGGCGCCCGTGAACCGCGGCACGGCGACGGTGATCGCCGGCGGCGCCAACCACTCGTCGAGCGTGATCGGCACCAACAACGACTATCTGATCGCCCAGGACTGGGACCTTTCGCTCGGTCGGTCGTTCCTCGCCAACGAGGACCGCGGCAGTCAGGCCGCCTGTATTATCGGCGAGACCCTGCGCAAGGAGCTGTTCGGGGCGGGAAATCCCATCGGACAGAACATTCGCGTCAGCAATGTCGCCTGCCCGGTCGTGGGCGTGCTCGCCGCCAAGGGCCAGTCCGGCATGGGCGACGACCAGGACGATACCGTCATCATGCCGCTGAAGCTGCACCAGCGGCGAATCGGAGGGACGACGACGATCAGCAGCATCATCCTCTCGGCACAGGGCGGCGTGGCGACCAGCAAGATCCAGTCGGACGTCGAAAGCCTGCTGCGCGAGCGGCGCAGGATCGCCATCGGCCGCGACGACGACTTCTCGGTCAACGACATGTCGCAGATCGCTGCCGCGATGACCGGCACGACCGTGCTGCTGACCGGCCTGCTCGGGGCGGTCGCGGCCGTCAGCCTGCTGGTCGGCGGCATCGGCATCATGAACATCATGCTGGTTTCGGTGACCGAACGTACCCGCGAGATCGGCATTCGGCTGGCGATCGGCGCGCTGGAACGGCAGGTGCTGACGCAGTTCCTCGTCGAGGCGGTGATGCTGTCGATCTTCGGGGGTGTCAGCGGCATCGTGACCGGCCTGGCGCTTGCCTATGGCGTCGTGAGCGTCCTCGGCGTGCCCTTCGTCGCCAGCCCGACGATCATCCTGCTCGCCTTCGCCTTTTCCGCGGCAATCGGCATGGTGTTCGGTTATTTCCCGGCCAGGCGTGCGGCTCAGCTCAACCCGATCGAGGCGCTCCGCCACGAATGAGCCGGGGCGCGCGGGCCTCCCATCGCCCCGTCCGCAACAGTGCATACGTCTCGCTGATATATCAGCTTTGCTTGCTATTCCGAAGACGACATGGCACTTTGTGATATATCAGGGAGGGCAGTTGCATGGCATCCGAGGCGGAACCGCTCAGCAGGCAGGCGTTTCGCCGGCTCGAAAACCTGATCGTCACCATGGAGCTGCAACCCGGCGCGCTGGTTACGGAAAAGCAGCTGATCGGCCTCGCGGGCCAGGGCCGCACGCCGGTGCGCGAGGCGATCCAGAAACTCGAATGGCAAGGCCTGATGCGGGTGCGCCCGCGCGTCGGCCTGCAGATCACCGAGCTCGTCGAGAGCGACCACGAAAACATCATGCAGGTGCGGCGCCAGCTCGAACCGGTTGCCGCGATGCTGGTTGCGGAACACGCCGGCGAGGAACAGCGCAGCGCCCTGCTCGACTGCGCCAAGGCAATGGGCACCGCAACGGCGACCGGCGACATCGCCGGCTTTCTGGAAGCCGACAAACGTTTCGACGAGATCCTCGAAGACGCCTGCCCCAACCGGTTCCTCATGTCGGCGCTGGCGCCGCTCCAGACCCATTCCCGGCGGCGGTGGTTCTCGACCGCTTCAGTCGAACGGATGGATCAGGCGGTTACGCAGCATGTCGCCGTCATCCGGGCCATCAGATCAGGCGACGCGGAGGCCACGCGAAGAGCGATGGAAACTCTCCTCGCCTATCTTACCGATTCATGAGGGAGATCAGACGCGGGCTTCGGCTTCGCGCTGTTTGGCAAGCGCTGCGAGATCGGCAGGCTTCAACTCGACCGACTCGCCGCAGCCGCAGGCGGACGTCTGGTTGGGATTGACGAAGGTGAAGCCGGAACGCATCTGCGTCACCTCGAAATCCATCTGGGTGCCGAGGAGATAGAGGACCGCCGAAGGCTCGATCCAGACGGCTGCGCCGTCATGCTCGATCCTGTCGTCCTTGGCGTTCGGCTCGGTGACGAGATCGACGGAATATTCCATGCCGGCACAACCGCCCTTCTTGATCCCGACCCGCAGGCCCTTGGCCTCCGGTCCGGAATTGGCGACGATCTGCTTGACGCGGGCCGCTGCGGCATCGGTCATGGTCATAATGGCAAAGCCCATGGGCTCATTCTCCTTCCGCACACGGATTCAAGGTCCGGTGTTTCACATCACTAACTTAAGCGGTGCCGCTTAACGCTTCAATACCCCGAAGACCCGTTCAC
Source organism: Neorhizobium sp. 2083 (assembly GCF_031455615.1). Classification (NCBI taxonomy): domain Bacteria; kingdom Pseudomonadati; phylum Pseudomonadota; class Alphaproteobacteria; order Hyphomicrobiales; family Rhizobiaceae; genus Neorhizobium; species Neorhizobium sp. 2083. Next base: position 89,285 of record NZ_JAVDTC010000005.1, read on the forward strand.
CTGACGAGTTTTCGCCAATCGCGCGCACCATGGACAACACGTACGATTTCCGCATCGTCCCCTACTTGCCTGAAAAGAATGACATATTTCCCGAACGGAAACATCCGCAATCCCTGGCGTACATACTCGACCGAAACCCCGGTCCCCGGAAACTCGCCGAGCCTTCGAGAACGCTCCAGTACGCCGGCAACCCATTTGCGGGCGGCATTCGGATTTTCGAGAGAAATGTGAAGCGCGATAGACGAAATATCCCTGCGAGCGGCCGGCAGAAGACGAAAACTCATGGCTCCCGCCGCGCGATTTCCTGTTCAAGCTCTGAAGCTATCCGGCGAAAGGCTTCCTCGCCATCGATCGGTTCACCGCTGGCTAAACCTTCGTCCCAGAGCATACCCAACTCCTCGGCGGCAAAACCGTGGATCAAGCGCTTTGATTGCCATTCGGTCAGAGCTGAGATCACGACCTCGTCGACAGATGAGAACTCGCCGGATTCCACCATGCCCTGAACCATATCGCCCAGTTCCGGCGTAAGCTCCACGCTGATCTTTTCCATCTTGCCCATGCGGTACCTGCCAATCACCGATCAGCCATCCTACCGCCGAATCTGGATCAATACCAGCCGACGGCGACCTGCGCTTCTTCCGACATGCGCTCCGGCGTCCACGGCGGATCGAAGGTCATCTCGACTTCGACGCCGGACACGCCTTCGATGGCGCCGACGGCGTTTTCCACCCAGCCCGGCATTTCGCCGGCAACCGGGCAGCCGGGTGCGGTCAGCGTCATGACGATCTTGACCATGCGGTCGTCCTCGATGTCGATCTTGTAGATCAGGCCGAGTTCGAAAATGTCGGCCGGGATTTCCGGGTCGTAGACCGTTTTCAGCGCTCCGATGATGTCGTCGCTCAGGCGCGCCAGTTCATCGGCCGGGATTGCGGACTGGATGATCCCTTCCCGGGCATCCCACTTCAGTTCCGTTTCGTCGACAGCCATGACAAGGCTCCCTCAACAAGAAATTAGCCAAAGAAATTGCGGGCGTAGTCGAGCGCGTCGGCCAGCGCATCCACTTCGGCACGGGTATTATACATGCCGAACGATGCTCTGCATGTGGAGGTAACGCCGAAGCGCTTCAAGAGCGGCATGGCGCAATGGGTGCCGGCGCGCACCGCAACGCCCTTGCGGTCGATCACCATCGACACGTCGTGGGCGTGGATGCCGGCAAGCTCGAAGGAGAAGATGCCGCCCTTGCCCGGCGCGTTGCCGATGATGCGCAGCGAGTTGATGGCGCGCAGGCGTTCTGCTGCATAGGCCGCCAGATCCGCCTCGTGGCGGGCGATCGCCGCGCGGCCGACCTTCTCCATGTAATCGAGCGCATAACCGAGCCCGATTGCCTGGACGATCGGCGGCGTGCCGGCCTCGAAACGGTGCGGCGGGTCGTTATAGGTGACGATATCCTCGGCGACCTCGACGATCATCTCTCCGCCGCCCTGGAACGGGCGCATCTCGCGCAAACGATCCGACTTGCCGTAAAGCACGCCGATGCCGGACGGGCCGTAGAGCTTGTGTCCGGTCATCACGTACCAGTCGCAATCGATGTCGCGGACATCGACCGGCATGTGCACGGCCCCCTGGCTGCCGTCGATGAGGACCGGAATGCCGCGCTCATGGGCGATGCGGCAGACTTCCTTGACCGGGACCACGGTGCCGAGCGCGTTCGACATATGGGTGATCGCGACGAGCTTGGTCTTCTCCGTCAAGCTCTTTTCGAAATCCTCGATATGGAAAGCGCCATCGTCGTCGACCGGCACCCAGACCAGCTTGGCGCCCTGCCGCTCGCGGATGAAATGCCAGGGCACGATGTTGGAATGGTGCTCCATGATCGTCACGACGATCTCATCGCCCTCGCCGATGTTCGGCATGCCCCAGCCATAAGCGACCGTGTTGATCGCCTCGGTCGAGTTCTTGGTGAAGACGATCTCGTCGACCGAACCGGCGTTCAGGAACCGGCGCACCTTTTCGCGCGCCGCCTCATAGGCGTCGGTCGCGGCATTCGAGAGGAAATGCAGGCCGCGATGGACGTTCGCATATTCGTTGGAATAGGCGTGGCTGATCGCGTCGATCACCACCTGCGGCTTCTGGGCCGAGGCGCCATTGTCCAGGTACACGAGCGGTTTGTTGCCGTGCACCATGGTCGACAGGATCGGGAAATCCCGCCGGATGGCTTCGACGTCGTAGGCAGTAACCGGTGTCGTCTGGTCCATTTCAGACCCTTTCATGTCGCTCTCAAGGAGCTACCGCAGAAGGTTTATCGCAGCCTTGCCGCTTGCTCCACGTCATCCTCGGGCTTGTCCCGAGGATCTATCCGCGCCTACCTTTTTGAACCGGCTGGGACCCTCGGGACAAGCCCGAGGATGACGCGAAGTGGCATGGCCTTAGTCAGTCAGCGGCCCCAACTTGCCGGGGACACTGTGATCATTCCCTCAGGCGTGCTTTTCAAGCCAGGCCGAAATGACGCCTTCCAGTGCCTCGACCAGCTTTTCTTCTTCAAGCTCCTCGACGATCTCGGCGACGAAAGCGTTGACCAGCATGGCACGGGCCTTCTTTTCCGGAACGCCGCGGGCCATCAGGTAGAAGAGATGGCTGCTCTCGATATCGGCAACCGTCGCGCCATGGCCGCAGACCACGTCGTCGGCGAAGATTTCGAGTTCGGGCTTGGCCGAGAACCCGCCGTCGTCGGTCAGCAGAAGCGTGTTGCAGGACATCTTGGCGTCGGTCTTCTGGGCATCCGGAGCGACCCGGATCATGCCCTGGAACACGCCGTTGGCGCGGTCGAACACGACGTTGCGGATGATCTCCGTCGAATTGGTGTGCGGCACGTTGTGGCCGAGCACCAGCGTGACATCCGTGTGGCTTTCGGCGCCGAGCAGGTTGACGCCGCGCAGCATCAGTTCCGCACCTTCTCCGACCACGTCGATGCGCAGTTCCTGGCGCACCAGCTTGCCGCCGGCATTGATGACGAACAAACGCAGCTTGGCCTTGGTGCCGAGCTTTACCCGGATCTGGCCGAGATGGGTATCCTCCGAAGCCTGCTGCTGCAGGATGATCCATGTGATGTCGGCGCCGTCCTCCAGCGTGATGTCACTGATCGAGGACACCAGCGCCGCACCCTCCGTCACCGACCGGTGACGTTCGATGATCGTCGCCCTGGATGCGGCACCGAACGAGACCGGGAAGCGCGTATGCACCTGACCCGCGGCATGCAGGGCCTGCAGTTCGATCGGCGCGTCCAATTCCGTATCGGCCGGAACGGTGAGCGCATAACCATCGCGCACGAAGCTGCCGTTGATACGGCCGATCGCATCGTCCTTGTCGAGCGCCGTCAGGCCGGCAGCGGCCGAACCGTCGGCGAGCCTGTCCTTGAAGAGTTCGATCTCGACGCCGTCCACGGCGGCCTTCGCATCTGCCTCGCCCTGAAGGATCGAGAGGACCTTCGATCCCTCGACCAGCGGCGCGATCGGATCGATGGCCGAAACCTGCGCCGCGTCCGGGACGCTGCGCATCAGGTTCTTGAGGTCGGTATAATGCCAGGCCTCGATGCGGCGGGTCGGCAGGCCGGCCTTCTTGAGCTCGTCCAGCAGCCGGTCACGCGTGCCGATGACGGCGCCATTGCCGGGCAGTTCGCCGATCTGGGCGCCGAAGGCTTCCACCAACGCGGTTTCGGCAGCCGTGAGACGGCTTGTCGTCTGCATGTTCATGACAACATCCTTCCCTTCAGGCCGCTTAAGCCGCTTCTCCGATGATGTCGGCATAGCCGTTCTCTTCCAGCTCGAGCGCGAGCGCCTTGTCGCCGGAGCGGATGATCTGGCCCTTGTAGAGAACGTGGACCGTGTCCGGCACGATGTAATCGAGCAGGCGCTGATAGTGGGTGATGACGATCGTGGCGCGATCCGGCGACTTCAGCGCGTTGACGCCGTCGGCAACGATCTTCAGCGCGTCGATGTCAAGGCCGCTATCGGTTTCGTCGAGGATGCAGAGCTTCGGCTCGAGCAGCGCCATCTGCAGGATCTCGGCCCGCTTCTTTTCGCCGCCGGAGAAACCGACGTTCAGCGGACGGCGCAGCATGGCCTGGTCGATCTTCAGCTTTTCGGCAGCGTCCTTGACGCGGCGCATGAAGTCCGGCGTCGTCAGTTCCGCCTCGCCGCGCGCCTTGCGCTGCTCGTTCATCGCGACCTTCAGGAACTGCATGGTGGCGACGCCCGGAATTTCGAGCGGGTACTGGAAGGCGAGGAAGATGCCCTTGGAGGCGCGCTCGGCCGGGTCGAGTTCCAGAATGCTCTCGCCGTTATAGAGGATGTCGCCCTCGGTGACTTCGTAATCCTGGCGGCCCGACAGGATATAGGAGAGCGTCGACTTACCAGAGCCGTTCGGGCCCATGATGGCAGCGATTTCGCCGGCCTTCACGGTCAGGTTCAGGCCGCGGATGATTTCGGTGCCGTCTTCGGCGATACGGGCGTGCAGGTTCTTGATCTCAAGCATAATTCTTATCCTTCCGGATTTATTCGGTGACGCGTCAGAGCGCGATATTCGGACAGCGGGCCATCAGCCCACGGAGCCTTCGAGCGAGATGCCGATCAGCTTCTGGGCCTCGACGGCGAATTCCATCGGCAGCTGCTGGATGACGTCCTTGACGAAGCCGTTGACGATCAGCGCAATGGCTTCCTCTTCGGGAATGCCGCGCTGCATGACGTAGAACTTCTGGTCCTCGGAGATCTTCGACGTCGTCGCCTCGTGCTCGATCTGCGCCGATGCGTTCTTTACGTCGATATAGGGCACCGTATGGGCACCGCACTGGTCGCCGATCAGAAGACTATCGCAATTGGTGAAGTTGCGCGCATTCGCGGCCCGGCGGTTGATCGAGACCTGACCGCGATAGGTATTATTCGAATTGCCGGCGGAAATGCCCTTGGAGATGATGCGGCTCGACGTGTTCTTGCCGAGATGGATCATCTTGGTGCCCGAGTCGATCTGCTGGTAGCCGTTGGACACGGCGATCGAATAGAACTCGCCCCGAGAATCGTCGCCGCGCAGGATGCAGCTCGGATATTTCCAGGTGATCGCCGAACCGGTCTCGACCTGGGTCCAGGAGATCTTCGAACGGGCGCCGCGGCAATCGCCGCGCTTGGTGACGAAATTGTAGATGCCGCCCTTGCCCTGCGCATCGCCCGGATACCAGTTCTGCACCGTCGAATACTTGATCTCGGCATCGTCGAGCGCGACGAGTTCGACGACGGCGGCGTGAAGCTGGTTCTCGTCGCGCTGCGGCGCCGTGCAGCCTTCGAGGTAGGATACGTAGGCGCCTTCCTCGGCAATGATCAGCGTGCGCTCGAACTGGCCGGTGTTCTTCTCATTGATGCGGAAATAGGTGGACAGTTCCATCGGGCACCGCACGCCCTTCGGCACGAAGACGAAGGACCCGTCGGTGAAGACGGCAGAGTTCAGCGTGGCGTAGAAATTGTCCGACTGCGGAACGACCGAGCCCAGATATTTCCTCACGAGCTCCGGATATTCGCGGATCGCTTCGGAGATCGACATGAAGATCACGCCGGCCTTCTGGAGCTCCTTCTTGAAGGTGGTGACGACCGAGACCGAGTCGAAGACGGCGTCGACGGCAACCCGCGGCGTCTCGACGCCGGCGAGAATTTCCTGTTCGCGCAGCGGAATTCCGAGCTTCTCGTAGACCTTCAACAGCTCCGGGTCGACTTCTTCAAGCGACTTCGGGCCGGCGCTGCTTTTCGGCGCGGCGTAATAATGGAGGTCGTTGAAATCGATCTTCGGATATTCGACGCGCGCCCAGGTGGGCTCTTCCATGGTCAGCCAGCGGCGATAGGCGTCGAGACGCCATTCCAGCATCCAATCCGGCTCCTGCTTCTTGGCCGAGATGAAACGGATGATCTCTTCCGAAAGACCTTTTGGCGCCTTGTCCACTTCGATGACGGTTTCGAAACCGTATTTGTACTGGTCCACATCGATCTGGCGAACCTGATCGATTGTTTCCTGCACGGCAGCCATGTTCTTACTCCAAATCTTGCCGGTTCAAATTCCGGCAATTCTTGTCATCATTCCGGGGGGACAGTCGTCACCCTCATGTAGGCGCCAGAAGGCGGTTTTCACACCTTTTGGCAAGCGGAAATTTGCACTTGCGCAATTTTGGAAGCGGTCATGCCGCCTCGCCCGCCGGTTTTCGCCGGCCGGCTATTTTGGCGAAGGCGGCAAGCGCCCGCGCGATGTCGTCCTGTGTCGTGTCGGTCCCGAGCGAAATCCTTAGCGCCCCGAGCCTGGGATCCTGCCCCATGGCCGTCAAAACATGGCTTTCGCCAACTTTTCCCGCGGAACACGCGGAGCCGGCAGAGAGCGCGATACCTTCGAGATCGAAAGCGATCTGGCCGGTTTCCGACTTCAGCCCCGGCAAAGTGAAAAAGCAGGTATTCGCCACGCGCAAAACTGTTTCGCCATGGATGATGGCATCGGGGGCGGCCTGGTGCATTCCCGCTTCCAGCCGGTTGCGAAGCTCTTCGATCGACGCGTTGCGCTCGCGGAGATTTTCGCGCACCGCCTCGGCCGCAGCGCCAAAACCGACCACCGCGTGGAAATTCTCGGTGCCCGAGCGGTGCCCCTTTTCCTGACCGCCGCCGCGGATCAGGGGTTTGGGCATCAGCACCTCGCCGCGCGAGACCAGCGCTCCGACGCCTTTCGGACCGCCGATCTTGTGCGACGACAGGATCAGGAAATCGGCGTCGAGGACATTGATATCCACCGGAATGCGTCCGACAGCCTGAACGACATCCACGACCATCAGGCCGCCATGCGCGTGGGCGATGGCGGCCGCCTCCGACACGGGCTGGATGATGCCGGTCTCGTTGTTGACCAGCATGACGGCAACCATCGGCATGCCGGTGCTGCGATCATGCGCAGCCAGCAGCGCTTCGAGCGCCGACAGATCGACGATACCGGCCGGCGTCACCGGCACTTCGGTCACCTGAACCGGATCGAAACGGCCACCCTCCCGGATCGCCGGATGCTCGATTGCGGAAACAAAGAGGCGGCTGACCGCCAACGGCGCCCGGCCCATCCGAAAATCAGCGGTCAGCACGTGATTGGCGGCTTCCGTCGCACCGCTGACGAAGGTCACATGCGCCGGATCGGCGCCAACCAGCGCCGCCACCTGCCGGCGCGCCTTGTCGACTGCCGCGCGCGCCGCCCTGCCCTCGCCATGCACCGACGAGGCGTTTCCGGGCAATTGCAGCGCTTCCAGCATGGCCGCGCGGGCCGGCGCGCTCAAGGGCGCCGTCGCGTTCCAGTCCAGATATGTGCGGTTCAGCGCCATTGCCTGATCGGCTTCCGTTTCTAGATAGATGTTGAATTACACATAGGCGGACGGGGGACCCGCATTTTCCTTGAAATTTCCGTCAGCCTTGCCTTATGAGACATCGCATCGGGCGCGCATTTGGATGCCGCCCAAAGTTTCGAATGGTTCTAAACTGAGTTTTAGAAAAGCTGAGCGCATTCGTCAAGTCAAACTCGACGCGAACTCGTTTGAACCTGAACATATTGACCGGAGTACCGATGCCCGAAGTCATTTTCAACGGCCCAGCCGGCCGCCTTGAAGGTCGTTATCAGCCATCCAAGGAAAAGAGCGCCCCGATCGCCATCGTTCTGCACCCGCATCCGCAGTTCGGCGGCACGATGAACAACCAGATCGTCTACCAGCTCTTCTACATGTTCCAGAAGCGCGGTTTCACAACACTCCGGTTCAATTTCCGCAGCATCGGTCGCAGCCAGGGTGAATTCGACCACGGCGCAGGCGAACTTTCGGATGCCGCGTCGGCGCTCGACTGGGTCCAGAGCCTGCATCCCGATTCGAAGAGCTGCTGGGTCGCCGGTTATTCCTTCGGCGCCTGGATCGGCATGCAGCTTCTGATGCGCCGGCCAGAGATCGAGGGTTTCATGTCGATCGCGCCGCAACCGAATATCTACGACTTCTCGTTCCTCGCCCCCTGTCCGTCATCCGGCCTGATCATCAACGGCGACAGCGACAAGGTCGCGCCCGAAAAGGACGTCAACGGCCTCGTGGAAAAGCTGAAGACCCAGAAGGGCATCCTGATCACCCACCGGACGGTCGAGGGCGCCAATCACTTCTTCAACGGCCAGGTGGAAACGCTGATGGCCGAATGCGAGGATTACCTCGATCGCCGCCTCAATGGCGAACTGGTGCCGGAACCGGCCGCGAAGCGCATTCGCTGAGCTTTTCGAAAGACAGTTGGAAACGGCCGCTTCGGCGGCCTTTTTTTTATTTGTGGGCGTTGATCGCTGCCGGCTCCGGATAGCCGGCGGGCCGTGCCTGCTTGACGCGATTGCGGCCGGAGCGCTTGGCCTGGTAGAGAGCCGCATCGGCGTCCCGCATGGCGCCCGCAAGAGCGTCTCCCGGCGCAAGCTCCGCCACGCCGAAACTCGCGGTGACCGCGAAGGAAGACGGGAGCGCGCTCACGGTTATCTCCATCGTCCCACCCCGCAATGCCTGCGCAAACAGCGTCGCCATGTCGAGCGTCGTATTGGGCAGGAAGATGGCGAATTCCTCGCCACCGATACGGCCGACCACGGCGTTCTTGGCGGCGCGTGTCCGCAACAGATCGCCGAAGGCCTGGATCACCAGATCGCCGCCGTGATGGCCATAGGTATCGTTGATGCGCTTGAAATGGTCGAGATCGCAGATGATCACCGCGTGCCCGCCCTTGGGCGCCAGTGCCATCGCGGCCTTGACGCCATTCTCGAAGCCGCGACGGTTGGCGAGACCGGAAAGCGTATCCTTTTCGGAATTGCTGCGCTCGTCCGCCATGATCTCCAGGACCAGAACCGACAGCAGCGTCAACCCGACGGCGACCACGAGAACGGCCGTCGAACTCTGCGAGATCAGCGCGTAATTGGTGCCGATGTAATCCTTGGCGGTCGTGCCGGCCCCGGCAATCACCGCAAGGCTCGCCTTGGCGAAAAAATGCAGGCCCGTCGCCACCAGCAGATAGCCGAGCGCCCTGTCGATCGCCAGCCGGCGGGTGGACGAAAACACGGCCGCGGCGCTCGTCAGCAGCATCAGGGCAAATGGCGTCTGGTAGGAAAAGGCATGCGCCGCCGTTCCGCGCGGCAGATCGTAGATCAGCAGGTCGACAACGATGCTCGCCAGCAGGAAACAGCCGGCCCGGCCGGGCGCGACCTTCCGGCCGTAGAGTTCTCCGATGCCGATCCTCAGCAGGATCATGCCGCCGAGCACCGATGCGAAGGCGCCGATCGCCCAGAATTTCGTCAGACTGGTATAGGCGACCAGTAGTTCGCAGACTGCCGACAGCGAAGCGACGGTAAAGGCGGCGGCAAACCAGAGCGCAGCCGTTCGCGAGCGGCTGCGCGTCGAAACCACAGCGAAAACCGCGCCGAAGCAAATGGCGATGATAAAATTCACCGCGAGAAAAAAGGCAGCCCCGTTCATCAGCCCATCAATGCAGCAGACCTGCACGCCACCCGGTTACCGTGTCCCGGGCCGGATGTTAAAAGCCCACGAAACAAGAAATCGTTAATGCCTAAAACATTGGTGGCGTGCCAGCCTGGTTTATCGCGCGAAAATTGCAGAACGCCGCGATCCGCCGCGGCGCATTCGGCACGTTGATAGCAGCCAGCATCACTTTTGAAGTGATTACCGGCAAAAACAGTGCTAGAGGCGCGGCCACATATCCCAAACCTCACCCTGCCAGAGTTAGATCATGTCCAGGTTCAAGTCCGATTTCCTCCGCACGCTCGACGAGCGCGGTTTCATCCACCAGGTCTCCGACGAGACCGGTCTCGACGAGCTGTTTTCGAAGGAAATCGTCACCACCTATGTCGGCTACGACGCGACCGCGACCAGCCTTCATATCGGCAACCTGATTTCGGCCACCATGCTGCACTGGCTGCAGGAGACCGGTCACCGGCCGATCGCGCTGATGGGCGGCGGCACCTCGATGGTCGGCGACCCGTCGTTTCGGGACGAACAGCGCAGGCTGCTGACGCCGGAGGCGATCAACACCAATATCGAAGGCATCAAGAAGATCTTCTCGCGTATCCTGCGCTTCGGCGAAGGCGAGAACGATGCCCTGATGGTCAACAACGCCGACTGGCTTCTGAAGCTGAACTATGTCGAGTTCCTGCGGGATGTCGGCCGCCATTTCTCGGTCAACCGGATGCTGTCCTTCGACAGCGTCAAGCTGAGGCTCGACCGGGAGCAGTCGCTCTCCTTCCTCGAATTCAACTACATGATCATGCAGGGCTACGACTTCGTCGAACTCAATCGGCGTTACGACTGCCGGCTGCAGATGGGCGGTTCGGATCAATGGGGCAATATCATCAACGGCGTCGATCTCGGCCACCGGATGGGAACGCCGCAGCTCTACGCCCTGACGACACCGCTTCTGACGACCAGTTCGGGCGCTAAAATGGGCAAGACCGCCTCGGGCGCCGTCTGGCTCAACGAAGACGTCTTCAGCCCCTATGATTTCTGGCAGTACTGGCGCAACACCGAAGACGCGGACGTCACCCGCTTCCTGAAGATCTTCACCCGCCTGCCGCTCGACGAGATCGCCCAGCTGGGCGCACTCGGCGGCTCGGAAATCAACGAGGCGAAGAAGATCCTCGCCACCGAGGCGACCGCCATCGTGCATGGCCGGGAAGCGGCGGACGCCGCGGCCGAGACTGCCAGGACGACGTTCGAGGAAGGCAGGCTTTCCGACAACCTGCCGTCGGTCGATGTGCCGACTGCGGATCTCGAAGCCGGGATCGGCCTGCTGTCGCTCGTCGTGCGCGCCGGCCTTGCCGGCTCGAACGGCGAAGCGCGCCGTCACGTCCAGGGCGGGGCCGTGCGGATCAACGACCAGCCGGTCAGCGACGAGCGCATGATGATCGGCACCGGCGAGATCACCGGCGACGGCGTGATCAAGCTCTCGCTCGGCAAGAAGAAGCACATCCTCGTTCGCCCGGCCTGAACCGGGCGCGTCGATAGCACATCGAAAAGGGCCGCCGCGAGCGGCCCTTTTTATTGGAACTCGAAGATCTGGCGGAAGATGCCGGGGGCGATCAGCGACAGCGGGTTGACGGTGAGTCTCGGCTTCTCGAAGGGACCTTCGAGCTTGAAGGTGATGCCGAGCAGGCCGCGGTCGCGGCCGTTGCCGAGAATGGCGCCGATCAGCGGCAGTTCGCCGAAGAGCCTGTTCAAACCATAGGCCGGCATGAAGGTGCCGGTCATTTCCATATTGCCCTTGGCGTCGCGCACCAGGCCCTGGAAGGTCGCCCCGATCTGTTCTCCCCGCAGCACGCCGTTTTCCACCGCAAACGAGCCGTTGCGGTAAAGCAGGCTCGCGAAGCCTCGCTGGAACTTTGCGGAATTGACGTCGATATTCTTCTTCGTCGCGGTGTTCAGGCTGCGCCCCTCCTGGTCCGTCGTCGCGACAAGCGATTGAAGCTTGGCTTCGTTGACCAGCGAGAAGTTGCGCAGATCGATCGCGCCGCTCCAGGCGTCGCCCTGCGCCTTCAGGCGCAGGTTCAAGAGCCCGCCACGCATGTTTTCGTAGAGATTCATGAAGCGGATGATCGCGCCGGCGTCGCCGCTGGTGATCGAGATCGTGTCACCCGCATTCATCTCGCTGACGACAGCCTGGCCGCTTTCCGTCGAGCCGGAAAAATCGGCCGCCGAAATAGTGCCGCCGCGGCTCGAGAACAGGAACGACACGTTTGAGAGCGTCTGGTCGTTGAACCCGATCATGCGTTCGAGCTTGCCGCGCACCGTGGCGTTGCTCGTGTCGTCGTTACCGCGCTTGGCTCCGCCGCCGCTTTTTCCGCCCGCGCGGATCTTGGTGACGACGGGGCGCATATCGACGACGCCGCCGCTGATCGAAACGTCGAAACTACCCTTGGTGCGTTTGACGTTCACGGCATAATTGTCGGCGGGCGAGAGCTGCATATGCGAGAAGTCCGCCGACGTCAGGCTGCCGCCGTTGAGCGCCAGGCTGCCGCGTGCACCAAAACCGTCGCCGGAGAGTTCGAAATTGCGGATATCGGTATGTTCGCCCGTGCCCGCGAGCTCGAATTGCGCCTTGGCCGGAATGCCGCCTCCCTTCGTCCAGCCGAGCCACGGCACGGAAAGGGTCGCACGGCTGAGATCGAGCGAAACCGCCTGGCGGGCCTCATCGATACGGGTCAGTTGCGCCGTCACAGTTCCGTCGATCACGTCGGACAGACCGGGAGCGAGCTTTTCGCGCTGATCGTTGTTCAGCACGGTCTTGATGATCCGCTCGCGCTTTGTCGGGGACGCCGGATCGACCGGTTCAACCAGCGTGATGTCGGCCGGCACGTCGTCGATCGTCCCCTTGGCGGCAAGCCGCGCCGTCTGGGTGTCGATATCGAGCGTGCCGTCCAGGCCGGCGATCCTGCGGCCGGAAAACTGCGGGCCAAGACCGACATCGTCGAGCTCGATATGGGCCGACCAGGTCGGCTTCGGCGGCTTGTGGGCCAGGATCAGACCCATGCGGGCCTTGAGGTCGACGCGGGCCTGGCCCGAAAAATCCTCCGGCTTGAACTCCGTTCCCTTCAACGCATTGATCGGCTTGAAGTTCGCAAGCTCCGTCACCGCATCGGCCGGTCCCGCGATCTTGAGCGAAAGATCGGCCATCAGCGGCTTGGCATAGGTCGACGGTATCGAGAACCGTCCGCCTTCAACGGCGACGAACCGGCCCGACGGGAAGAAGGAGGAGGCGCGCGCGACATCGACCTGCATCACCTCGCCCTTCAAATCGAAGCGCCCGTCGATATCGCGCAAGGGGGGGACGTCGCCGGGCAGGTTGATGCGGGCATTGGCAAGGTCGAAGCCGATCTGCAGCTCGTTCTTGTCGAGCTCCATCGGAATGCCGGGTCCCTTCATCCGGCCGGCCGGAATGAAAACGGCGATCGAACCGTTGGTGATGGTGCCGCCGAACATGTTGTCCATCACCCAGTCGCGCGGCTTGCGGGCCATCCAGAACGGCCAGAGCTGCTTGACGCCGGTCACTTCCATATGCGGCAGTTGCGCGCCGAAGCTGATCTCGGGAGACTGGTTGCCGAACCGCACCTTCAGGGCACCGGCCATGCGGCCGAGAGGGCTGGAAACGGCCATTTCATCGAACTGAAGCTCGCGGTCGGCCGAGAGGTAACGCCCGTTCGCCTTGAGGTCGAAACGCGCCGGCTGCTCGCTTGCCGAGGCGCCGACGGCCGTTCCGCCGCTGATCAGGACATCGACGCCGAAACCCGGACGCTTGTCGTCCGCGTTGAGCCGGTTGAGATCGATCATCGCGCCCGTGAACGGCAGGATCGTCGGTCCGAAACGCACTTCGGATTTCCGCAGCTCGATCGAGTTCTTCGAGAAGTCGTAGGCAATGTTGATATTGGCGCCGCTCAAGGGCTGCTGGATGCCGTCGAAATAGAAATGGCCGGGTGACTGGCGAAGCGTCGCCGTGATCGCCGGCTTGACGGTCTCGCGTGAGCGGACCGCCGAAAGATCGAGATCGAGGGAACCTTCGATCCCCTCGCGCGGCTGGCCGTCCTCGGTTTTCTGCAGCATGAAGGACGTCACTTCGAGGCCCGTCAGCTTCGCCGAAAGCGACGACGTGACGCCTTCGACGGTCTTGGACGCTGCCACGAGAACGGCTTTGCGGCCATTGAGGCTGATCGCGCCGTTGATCACGACCTCGCCTTCGGCGCTGCGCGTCAGATCGATATCGTCGACGACCAGCACGATCGGCTTGCGTCCGGGTGCCGCCGGCAGCAGGATTTCGATACCGGCTATGCTGACGGAACCGGTCCCGGTTCGTTCGATCAGCGCCCGGGCTTCGTCGAGGCGCTGGAAGATCTCTTCCAGCAGCGCCGGCATGGCATCGATGCGAACTTCCGAAATCGGCAACGGATCGCCGGAGGGTAATTGCGCCGTGTCGAGACGGATATGCTCCGCCTCCATATGTTTGATCGAGATGCGCCCGCCGAGCAGCGCCAGCGGATCGATCGCCATGCGCATGGCGCCCGCGCGGCTCAAGTGTTCGCCGGTCGCCTGTTCGACGATATCGACGTCACGGGCCTCCAGCGCAAGACGCAAGCCCGAATCGAAACGGATGGCGGTCGAGCCGACGCTTGCCACGTAGCGCGGACCGATCGCATCGTTGATCGCGTTCTGGGCACGCGACGACAGCGTGCTGTCGACCATGCCGCCTTCGATCGCGAAAACCGCGCTGCCGATCGCAAAAAACACCAATAGAAGGAAAAACAGGACGCTCTTGCCGAATCGTCTGCCGCGCCGGCCTGGCGGCGGGCAGCTCACGATGATCGGATCCTCGACCTGCGCGGAGGGCAATTCATGCAGCGGAGTGATTTCTTTCCGGCTGAAACTGACCCTTTCTCCACGAATTTCCGACATCAGGCTGAGAACTCATCTTTCTGCATTCGCATTGGTGCCGGGCGCGACGGCTCTGGACGTCGCCCGGGCGACTATATACCGATTGCGGCGAATATCACTCAAGATACCGGCGAAAGAAAGGAAATCCATGGGCGACTTGACGATCGGCAATATCGCACCGGACTTTGAACTGCCCCGCGACGGCGGCGGCACCGTTTCCCTCAAGACGTTTTCGGGAAAACCCGTCGTCCTCTATTTCTATCCCAAGGACGATACCGAGGCCTGCACCAAGGAGGCGATCGCGTTCACGGGCCTTTTGCCGGAATTCGAAAAGGCTGGCGCTTCGGTGATCGGCGTGTCGCCCGACAGCGTCAAGAAACATGACAAGTTCGCCATGAAGCATGCCCTTTCGGTGATCCTTGCGGCCGACGAGGACACTGCCCTTGCCAATCTCTACGGGGTCTGGAAGGAGAAGAGCATGTATGGCCGCACCTATATGGGCGTGGAACGCACGACCTTCCTGATCGGCGCGGACGGACGCATCGCCCGGATCTGGCCGAAGGTGAAAGTCGCGGGCCATGCCGAGGAGGTGCTCGAAAGCCTCAAGGCGCTGTAAGCGGGAGACAATCCATGTCGGGCGAGTTTTCGATCACGTCGCTTCGGGGCGGCGCCACGACGGCGATCCTGTCGGCCGATCTCGACATCAAGACGCGGCTCGCGCAGGAGACCGCCACCCGCTGGTTCGAGCGGCGGCTCTCGCTGCGCTCTCCGCTCGATCCGCCCCTGCCCGAGCGTCCCGGCCGGCCGGCAAAGCCCGAGCTGGTGCCGCCCAAGGCGGTCGGCAAGCGGTCGCTGCACACTGCCAGCGGCCGGATCGCGACGCTGCATGCGATTGCCCATATCGAGCTCAATGCGGTCGACCTGGCGCTCGACATCGTCGCCCGGTTTGCGACGGAGCCGGTGCCGAACTCCTTCTTCGACGGCTGGATGCAGGTGGCCTTCGAGGAGGCGAAACATTTTCGCATGGTACGCGCCCGGCTGAACGACATGGGCGCCGACTATGGCGACATGCCAGCCCATGACGGGCTGTGGCAGGCCGCCCATTCGACCCGCAACGACCTCACCGCCCGGCTCGCCGTCGTGCCGCTCATTCTGGAGGCGCGCGGGCTCGACGTGACGCCGTCGCTGCAGGCCAAGATGCGCGAGACCGGCGACCTCGAAAGCGCTGACATCCTCGACGTCATCTACAATGACGAGAAAGGCCATGTGGCGATCGGCGCCAAATGGTTCCGCTTCCTCTGCGCCCGCGAGCGCAAGGATCCGGCGGCGACGTTCCAGCAGCTGGTCCGAGCCAATTTCCGCGGCGCGCTGAAGGCGCCGTTCAACGATATCGCCCGCGCGGAAGCCGGTTTGACGCCGTCGTTCTACCGGTCGCTGACCTCGACCAGCTACGCCTGAGCGCCCCGAATTAAAGCGTTCGTTAACCATATCCATGTGTAATCCCGCCAATGGAACAGCGGCTGAACGAGTCGCATCTCCGGGAGATCCGCGTGGCGAAGGGAACCGAAAACCGGGTATTTGGGAAGCGGGCGCCTCAGCACGTTCTCATTTTCGCCAGCGGTGAGAAGATCCGCCACATGACGGTGCGGCCCTGGATGGCGGCACTGGCCTTCTGCTTTCTCGGCGTTTTCGCGATCGGCTATCTCGGCGCCACCTCCTATCTGGTGATCCGGGACGACCTGATCGGTGCGACCATGGCGCGACAGGCCCGCATGCAATACGACTACGAAGACCGGATCGCGGCCTTGCGCGCGCAGCTCGATCGCATCACGTCGCGCCAGCTGCTCGACCAGCAGGTGGTCGAACAGAAGGTCGAAAAGCTGCTGGAACAGCAGAACGCCCTCTTTTCCCGCCATGGCAAGCTGGGTTCGCTTCTGAACCGCGCCGAGGAATCCGGCCTTACCGCTCCGGAAACACCGGCACCGACGGCACTTCAGCCACCGGCCAGGGAACGCCAGGCTTCGCTTAGCGGTGGCGGCGGCGGCATCCAGGCGATCGAGAAGCTGCTCTCCGGCGAGACTTCCGCCGCACCGCTCCAGGCGCCCGCTGCGCTCGGTTATGCGCCGCTGCGGGAAAACATCGCCGATCGCGCCGACCGGGTCTTCTCCAAGGTGACACTGTCTCTGAAGACCATCGAGAACGAACAGCTGGCCAAGATCGCCAACCTGACGACGGGGGCTTCGGAAACCGCGGACGCGATCGCCGCGATCCTGAAGCGGACCGGTGTCGAGGTCGCCTCGCTCGACAAGGCAGCTGACCCAGCGGCCGAGGGGGTCGGCGGACCCTATGTCGCGCCGCAGACCAATGTCGGCGCCTTCGATGCATCGCTCGACGAGCTCGACGCCGCGCTCAGCCGGCTGGAAAACATGCGGGAGACGGCGCGCGACCTGCCCTTCGGCAATCCCGCGCCCGGCCGCCCGGTCACCAGCCGGTACGGCAACCGCATCGATCCTTTCCTCGGCCGCCTTGCGCTGCATGCCGGCATCGATTTCCAGGCGTCCACCGGCGACGACGTGAAAAGCACGGGCGCCGGCAAGGTCATCGCCGCCGGCCCCACGAGCGGCTACGGCAACATGGTCGAGATCGACCATGGCCAGGGCATCACCACCCGCTACGGCCACATGTCGAGGATCCTGGTGAAGGAGGGCGACGAGATCGCCGCCGGAGACGTCATCGGAAGGGCGGGCTCCACCGGCCGCTCGACCGGCCCACATGTCCATTACGAGGTTCGCCGCGACGGAAACCCGATCGATCCGGTCCACTTCCTCAATGCCGGCATGAAGCTCACGTCCTACCTCAATTGAGGTGGGTTCCCTGCCAAAAGGCAATCCGGCGCCGGCTGACCGGTAGCCGGCTTGGCCGGTGAATATCTTCATTCACCAATCCGGCGGCCAATCGCCTTGCTTTCCTTGACTTTTGGACATTTTGGTCCTATGTCGCGGGCCAGTTGTCGGCCGGCATGCGCCGACTCCCATAGTGTTCGCGAAGAACCGGAACGGAAACAGAATTCCCTTTGACCACATTTGCTGATCTTGGCCTGAGCCAGAAAGTCCTCTCCGCTGTCACAGACGCGGGTTATACGATCCCCACGCCGATCCAGGCGGGAGCAATCCCGCATGCGCTGCAGCGCCGCGATATCTGCGGCATCGCGCAGACCGGCACGGGCAAGACGGCCTCCTTCGTTCTCCCGATGCTGACGCTTCTGGAAAAGGGCCGCGCCCGCGCCCGCATGCCGCGCACCCTGATCCTCGAGCCCACCCGCGAACTCGCAGCCCAGGTCGCCGAAAACTTCGAGAAATACGGCAAGAACCACAAGCTCAACGTCGCGCTCCTGATCGGCGGCGTATCGTTCGAGGAGCAGGACCGCAAGCTCGAGCGCGGCGCCGACGTGCTGATCTGCACGCCCGGCCGGCTGCTCGACCATTGCGAACGCGGCAAGCTTCTGATGACCGGCGTCGAAATCCTCGTCATCGACGAAGCCGACCGCATGCTCGACATGGGCTTCATTCCGGATATCGAACGGATCGCCAAGATGATCCCGTTCACCCGCCAGACGCTGTTCTTCTCCGCGACCATGCCGCCGGAAATCCAGAAGCTCGCCGACCGCTTCCTGCAGAACCCGGAACGGATCGAGGTCGCCAAGCCCTCCTCGACCGCCAAGACGGTGACGCAGCGGCTCGTGGCTTCGCACAACAAGGATTACGAGAAGCGCGCCGTGCTGCGCGATCTCATCAAGGCCCAGGAAGACCTCAAGAACGCGATCATCTTCTGCAATCGCAAGGTCGACGTGGCGGATCTTTTCCGTTCGCTCGAACGGCACGGCTTCTCGGTCGGCGCGCTGCATGGCGACATGGACCAGCGCTCCCGTACGACGATGCTGCAGAATTTCCGCGACGGCAATATCCAGCTTCTGGTCGCGTCCGACGTCGCCGCGCGCGGCCTCGATCTGCCGGATGTCGGCCATGTCTTCAACTTCGACGTACCGATCCATGCGGAAGACTATGTCCACCGCATCGGCCGGACCGGACGCGCCGGCCGCTCGGGCCGGGCATTCACCCTCGTCACCCGCTCCGACACCAAATATCTCGACGCCATCGAAAAGCTCATCAACGAGAAGATCGAATGGCTGAACGGCGACATCTCCGCCCTGCCCGCCCCCATGGAAAGCCATGACAACGAACGTGGTGGCCGCAAGGGTCGCGATCGTGATAAGGAGCGCGGCCGCGGCAGACGAAGCGATTCGGCACGTGCCGATTCTGGACGCGGGGATTCGAGTCACAAGGCTGACACGAAGATCCAAGATAATCCGATTGAAGCAGTCGAAGAGGCATTTGTGGAAGCTAGGGTGGAAAACGTGAAACCGGAGCGCAAGGCAGACAGGAAGCCCCAGAACAATGGTGGCAACCGGCACACGCGGCCAAGCCCGGCACCCGCCAACGACGACAACCGCGAGCGTCGCCAGCGCTACCACCGCGACCATGATGACGGCCCGACCCCGGTCGGCTTCGGCGACGACATCCCGGCTTTCATGCTGATCGTCGCGAACGCCGCGAAAGCCTGAAAAAACGTCCGTGGCAAAACCCGGCATTGATTTCCCCGGCGTCGGCGCCGGGCTCGTTATCCTGCGCGACGACGGCAAGGTTTTGCTTTGCCGTCGGCTGAAGGCGCCGGAAGCGGGCTTCTGGAACATTGTCGGCGGCAAGGTCGATCCGATGGAGCCTTCGTCCGAGGCCGCCCGCCGCGAGGCGGAGGAGGAAACCGGCCTCAAGATCGGCAAGGTCGACTTTCTCTGCATGGCGGAGGAAATCATCGAGGCCGACCGGCAGCACTGGGTCTCGCTGATTTATATGACCCGTGATTTCACCGGCGAGCCTTCGCTCACGGAGCCGGACAAATTGTCCGACATCGGCTGGTTCGATCCGAACGATCCGCCGCAGCCGCTTTCGGCCTTTTCCGCCAGAGCCTTTGCCCATCTTCCAAGGTGAAATCAAACGAAAGCCGCTTCGGAGAACCGAAGCGGCCGACTTGATGAAATCATTTTGACAGAATTTCCGGACGGGCCCCCGATCGAAAGATAAGGCAGTCCACGTCCCTCAATACGAAGCGGACGGTAGGCGCTTCATAGCCTGCCAATCAAGATGCTAAATCTAGTACTTGAGGACGAACTCAGGACTTCGCGTTGAAACGGACGGCGGCCTCGAAGGCGAGTCGCACCCATTTCCGCATCTCGTCGGGATCGTCAAACGCGTCCTCCGGCACCGACCAGTAGGGCATCAGCACGGGTTTGCCCTTCTTTCCCTCGTAAAACCATTGCTTGGCGCCGGCGCCTTCGAATTCCGGCGCGCTCACCGCATCGGCCTTCAGCATGATCTCGCCGCGCAGGTCGATGGCGACGATCAAACCATCGTAATAGATGCCTTTGCCGCCGAACATGCGGCGGATCGAAACGGGCCCAAGCCCTTCGAACATTTCCTCGATGTCGCGATTGTCCATTCGCCTACCTTCTCAAAACGCCGCCTGCGGCCGTCACCGCCTCGGGTGTATCGACATCCAGATGCGCGGCAGGCCCGATGTCCACGTCAATCACCGAAAGCCCCGAGTTTTCGATGATCGCGCGGGCACCGACATCGCCTTCCAGCCGCAATACGGCATCGTAAGCTATGCGTGGAAGGATGATCGGGTTGCCGCGTTTTCCATCCGAGACAGAACGGACCACGACACCGCCACCGGCCTGGCGAAAGGCCGCGATCAGCATGTTCAGGTGCTCCGTGGTGACGCCCGGCATGTCGGCCAGCATGACCAGAATGCCGTCCTTCCCGGCCAGTTCAGGGCTTGAAAAGCCGGAAACCAGCGAACTTGCCATGCCGGAGCCGTAGTCCGGATTGAAACGGGAGCGCAGCCCCAAGCCGGACAACGCCATCTCGATCTCGTCGCGGCGATGGCCGATCACCGCGACGACAGGCGAGGCCTCGGATGCCAGCAGTATTCCGGCGGTGCGGCGGACGAGCGGAACGCCGCCGAACTCGGCGAGCAGCTTGTGCGGCCCGTCCTTGCCCATGCGCCGCGCCTGGCCGGCCGCGAGCATCAGCGCGCCGACCGACAGCGTCGCCGCTTTTCCGCCCATGGCATCGCGCGGCCTTGGCCGGGTCGGGATTTCCATCAGCAATCCCCCGACGCCCATGCCGGTAATGTCGAAGGAGGTCGGCGTCTCGCCGGCCATCAGCCGGTTCAGCACCCAGTCGAAACCGTTTTCCTTCGGCGAGCGGGCACAGCCGGGCGCGCCCAGCACCGGGACATTGCCGATCCGTCCGAGCACCAGGAGATTGCCCGGATCGACAGGCATGCCGACGTGATCCACCTCGCCGCCCGCGCCGCGGATGGCGGCGGGAATGACATCTTCCGGATCGGCCACCGCCGAAGCGCCGAATACGATAATCATAGCCGGCTCATCAGTTTCGTCGAGGTTAAGGCGTTGAAGAACCTCAGTGAGCCGGGTCGCGGAATGCGGAATCCGGATCTCTTTGATTAGCCGGCTACCGGATGGCGCCAGCCTCTGCTCCAGCAGTTTGGCGGTGCGGTCCATGACCGACACCTTCAGCGAAGGAAGTTCGGTCGCGATCAGCGTCACCGCGCGGGGACGGAAGGCCTTTACCTCGAAAGCGACCGATTCCGCCAGCAGCGCCGCCGCCGCAGTGACCTTTGCGCCGCTCACGGCAAGCGGAATGATCTTGACGGTCGCCACCATGTCGCCGGCGCGCACGGCCACATGGTCGGCAAGACAGGCAAGCGTGATCGCCGGGTCAATGCGGTTCAGCGCATCGACCACCGACTTGTCGGCGATGAACAGCCCATCAACCTTGGCATAAATGTTGACGCGGCCGGTGGTCGCCTCCGAGAAACGCAGATTGTCCGGCGCGATCGCCTCGACAATCGCCTGCGCCGCGTCGTCCTCCAGCATGTCGCCCGGTTCGAGCCGGACTGCGACCACGGATTGGACGCCTTCTTCCGAAAGCCGCGCGATATCATCCGCCGACAACATCTGCCCTTTCGGCATGCGGCCCGCGGGGAGCCTTATGCTGTGGGCGAGAACCACGCCTTCCGCCTCGCCAAGTTCGAACGTCCCGTATCGCATGCGCGTCACCCCGCAGTGACGAGATCGCGCCGGCGAAACGCCTGGACGATCTGGGCAAGCGTCGCGAGCGCGATTTCGGCGGGGCTCGCGGCACCGATATCGAGCCCGATCGGGGCTGCGATACGGCCGATCTCGTTTTCGGTGCGGCCCATCTCCTTCAGCCGCTCGACGCGCTTTGCATGGGTCTTGCGACTGCCGAGAGCGCCGACATAGAAGCACCCCACCCTCAACGCTTCCGACAGCGCGAAATCGTCGATCTTCGGGTCGTGGGTAACGGCGGCCAGCGCCGTGTAGGCGTCGAGCGGGCGAACCTTCAGCACGTCTTCAGGCCAATCGGCGATCAGTTCGACGCCCTCGAAACGTTCTTCCGTCGCAAAGGCCGTGCGCGGATCGATGATCGTCAGGTCATATCCGGCAACCGGAGCCAGCCTGGCGAGCGCCTGGCTGATATGCACGGCGCCGATCACCACGATGCGCGGCGGCGGCAGGTGGACATTGAGGAACAGGGACTGTCCTTCGATCTCGACGGTGCCGGCCTTGCCGCTGCGAAATGCCTTGGCGATCTCCTCGCCAAGCGGACCGGAGGCGGCCTCGCCTTCGAGGATCACCATCACCGCGTCGCTGGCGAGATCGGTCACGACCACGGCAGCCCTGCGGGAACGCCTGGCGGCGTTGAGCTTCGTCAGTGTTTCGAGCTGCATCAGCCGAGCCTTTCCACATAGACCCGGATGCGGCCGCCGCAGGACAGGCCGACCCGCCAGGCGGTTTCGTCGGCGACGCCGAATTCCAGCATCTTGGGGGTGCCGCTCTCGATCACCTCGAGCGCTTCGGTGATGACCGCACCTTCGACGCAGCCGCCCGAGACGGAACCTTCGAAATTGCCTTCGCCGTCGATGACGAGATGGCTGCCGGTCGGCCGCGGCGCCGAACCCCAGGTTTCGATCACCGTTGCAATCGCCACGTCGCGGCCGGCATGCTTCCAGCTCTCGGCGGTCAGCAGCGGGTCCAGAATTTCGGAAACAGTCATGCGACCCTCCTCATCTTCAAGTAGCGCCGCGGGTCCGCGGCCTTCGTATGGTCATCCGACAGCGCGGCGGCGAGATCGGCAAGCGATTGTAAATTGTGGACGGCGCGAAACTCGTCCACATGCGGCAGCATGGCGCGCACGCCGCGCGCCCGCGCCTCGAACCCGTCGAAGCGCAGCAGCGGATTCAGCCAGACCAGGCGGCGGCAGGAACGGTGCAGCCGGTCCATTTCCCGTTCCAGCTCCTCGACGCCCTCGCGCTCCAGGCCGTCTGTGATGAGGAGCACGACCGCGCCCTGCCCCAGCACGCGGCGCGACCAGAGCCGGTTGAATTCCGCAAGCGTCGCACCGATCCGGGTTCCGCCCGACCAGTCGCGCACCGCATCGGTGCAGCCGGACAAAGCCTCGTCCGGATCGCGGCGGCGCATCTGGCGGGTGACGTTGGTCAGCCGCGTGCCGAACAGGAAGGTATGCACCCGGGTGCGCTTTTCGGTGAGCGCATGCAGGAAATGCAGGAAGATGCGGGTATATTGGCTCATCGAGCCGGAAATGTCGGCAAGCACGACCAGCGGCGGCGGTTCGGTTTTGCGCTCGCGAAACCGTGGCAGGATCAGATCCCCGCCGCTCTTCATCGCCTGGCGCATGGTGGCGCGCGGATCGATTTTTGGCGGGTGATTGGACGGACGGAAACGGCGGGTCGCCACCTTGTCGAGCGGCAGGGCGAGCCTGACCATTTCGCGGCGCGCCTGGACCAGTTCCGCCGCGCTCATCTGGGCGAAATCCATGCGCTTGAGGATTTCGCTTGCTGAGGTCGTGAAGCGGGAGTCCACTTCGATCTCTGGCGGCTTCCTGCGGTTTGGGGTTTCCGGCTGATCGGCGGTGAGCGCCTCGCTGACGCGGGCGGCGCCTGCCTTCTGTTTTTCCCGTTCGCGATTGTCGGCGGCCTTCGGCGACATCATCGCTATCATCTTGCCGACCAGGTCGCGTGAGCGCCAGAACAGGCGGAACGCCTCGTCGAAGACCGGCTGATCCTCGTGCCGCTTGACGAACACGGCCGACAACGCCGCGTGGAACTCCTCGCGGGAACCGATGCCGATCGCGTCGACCGCGGCAATCGCATCGGCGGCAGCGGCGGGCCCGGTCTTCAACCCGGCGCGGCGCAGCACGCGGGAAAAATAGACGAGATTGTCCGCAAGCCGGCCATCGTCGCGCCTCCCCGCGCCGGCCGGGACCGGCGGGACGATCAATCCGTCGTTGCCGAAGCCAGCCGCCATGATCCCTATCCCGCCGCCAGAAGTTCTGCCTTGACTTCGGAAAGCACCCTTTCGCCCTCGCCGCCCCTGATACGGGCGATGTCGTCCTGGTATTTCAGAAGCGTGCCGAGCGTGTCGGCGATCGTTTCCGGATCGAGCGCGATCCGGTCGAGTTCGGTCAGCGCCGTCGCCCAGTCGATGGTTTCGGCGACGCCCGGGTTCTTGAAGAGATCGATCGTCCTCAGCTTCTGCACATAGGCGACCACCTGCCGCGACAGGGTTTCCGAACATTGCGGCACCTTGCGGCGAATGATCTCCAGCTCCCGGGCCGCATCCGGATAATCGACCCAGTGATACAGGCAGCGCCGCTTCAGCGCGTCGTGGATCTCGCGGGTGCGGTTGGTGGTGATGATGACGATCGGCGGTTCTTGCGCCTTTATCGTGCCGAGTTCGGGGATCGTCACCTGGAAGTCCGACAGCACTTCCAGCAGGAAGGCTTCGAACGCCTCGTCGGTGCGGTCGAGTTCATCGATCAGGAAGACCGGCGCCGGGCCTCCGGGCTGGCCGAGCGCCTGCAGCACCGGCCGGCGGATCAGATGGCGTTCGGAGAAAAGGTCCGCTTCGATGCGCGTGCGGTCCTTGATGCCGGACGCCTCCGAAAGCCGGATGTCGAGCATCTGGGCCGGGTAGTTCCATTCGTAGACGGCCGAGGAAATGTCGAGGCCTTCATAACACTGCAGCCGGATCAGCGGCCGGTCCAGGCCCTTGGCCAGCGCCTTGGCGATCTCGGTCTTGCCAACGCCCGCCTCACCTTCGAGGAAGAGCGGGCGTTTCATCTTCAGCGCCAGGAAAATCACCGTGCCGAGCGAGCGGCCGGCAAGATAATCCTCAGCGCCCAGAAGCGCGATCGTCTCGTCGATGGAGCTCGGGATGGAGGTGGACAGACTGCCCGTTTTTCCTTGCGCCATAATTAAGCCCTTTCAAACGGCGTTCTACAATGTACGAAAGCCGCGGTCCAGATAGATGAGCGAGGGGTTCGCCTCGCCGAGATGCATGGCCTTCACTTCGCCGAACATGACGAAATGGGTCGAAACCCGCTTTATGTCGGTCAGCCGGCAATCGAAGCTGACGACCGCGTCTGCAAGCACCGGGGCACCGGTCACCAATGTCTTCCAGTCCCCGAGCGCAAACCGCTCGTCGGCCGGCACGCCGCTCAACCCCGCAAAACCCGTCGCCAGGGCCTGATGATGCGCCGCCAGCGAATTCAACGCAAAAATGCCGCTCCTCTCGAATATGGCATTGTTGACGTTGCTGCCGTTGAGGCAGACAAGCACGGTCGGTGGATTGTCCGAAACCGAGCAGGCTGCCGTCACCGTCACGCCGCGGCGCACGCCTTCGAACTCCGTCGTCACAACCTGGACATGGCCAGCGTATCGCGCCATGCCGTTTCGGTAGTGGACGGGATCGAGAAGAGGCTGGTCCGTCAAAGGCATCTCTTGAAAGGCATCCGGGGGCTGATGTCAGTCCCGCATTACTCTGCGAGATATGGTGGCAAAGGCGCTAGTTGTCCATCGGAGTTGCGGCTTTTTACCTTCAAAAGCCGATTCTCTTTGACGGCTGCGATCAGAAAGCTAAATGTCAGTTCGAAGAAGAATCCCAGGGAAAACATGACAGCACGACGTTTCATCATCGCCGGACTGCTGGCTTCGTTTCTCGGATGCGGACCGGCATCGGCGGCAGTGATCGGCGTCGTGGCGCCACGCTCCGGTCCATATGCGCCGCTCGGCACCCAGGTCTTTACAGGCGCGCGCGCGGCGGCGGAGGCGGGCGGCGATACGATCGTCGAGATCGACGAGAGCTGCGACGAGAATGGCGGCGCTGCCGCCGCCAAAACCCTCACCGATGCGAAAGTGTCCGCCGCCATCGGTTTCCTCTGTGTCGAGACGCTGTCTACGGCACTGCCGATGCTCAAGGCGTCCCAGATCCCGGCCCTCACGATCTCAGTGCGTTCGAAGATCCTGATGGAAGACACGTTGCGCAACGGCTGGCCGTTCTTCCGCATGGCGCCGGCCGAAGGCGACGAGGCGGAAAAACTGTCCGAGACCATTCTGAGCATCTGGAAGGCGGAACCGATCGCGCTGGTCGAGGACGGCACGATCTACGGCCGCGAGCTTGCGAGCGCCATCCGCCAACGTCTCGAGCCGATGGGCATAACCCCGATCTTCACCGACACGTTCCGGCCGGGCCAGGAACAACAGGTGGCGCTGGTGCGCCGCCTCGCCAAGGCAGGCGCGAGCCATGTCTTCGTCGGCGGCGACCGCAACGACATGGCGATCATCGCCCGCGACGGCGCTTCCGAAAACATTCCGCTGACCTTGCTTGGCGGTGACAACCTGCGTGCGGCCAACCGCCCGGTTCCGTTGCGCGACGGTGTTCTGGCCGTCGCGCTTCCCGATTATGCCGCCCTGCCCTCGGCGTCTGCCGCCGTCGCCGCGCTGCGTGCGAAAAACATCGATGCCGACGGCTATATGCTGCCCGCCTATGCCGCTGCCGAACTCGTTCACCAGGCGGTGACCGCGGCCGCGGGCCAGCCGCTGGTGCAGACGATCGGCAGCCGCTCCTTCAATACCGTGATCGGCCCGATCGCCTTCGATCGCGGCCATGAACTGAAGGACAATCCGTTCCGCCTGCTGGAATGGCGTGGATCGACGTTCATGCTCTCACGCCCGGCGACCGACTGACGATTGTTCCGCCCGCGCCGCAATGTTAGAGGGAGCGCCGACAACCGGAGATTTTCGACCCATGACGCTCGCCCCGCACCTGCCGATCCGCATCGCTCCCTCCATTCTCGCCGCCGACTTTTCCAAGCTCGGCCAGGAAGTTCGCGACGCCGTCGATGCGGGGGCCGAATGGGTCCATCTCGACGTGATGGACGGGCATTTCGTGCCGAACATCTCTTTCGGACCCGACGTCATCAAGTCCTTGCGGTCCTACACCACGGCCTTTTTCGACTGCCACCTGATGATCTCCCCGGCCGATCCCTATCTCGAAGCCTTCGCCAAGGCCGGCTGCGACAGTATCACCGTCCATGTCGAGGCCGGGCCGCACCTGCACCGTTCGCTGCAGACCATCCGTTCGCTCGGCAAGAAGGTCGGCGTCACCCTCAACCCGGCAACGCCGCTTTCCGCCATCGAAAACGT
Organism: Neorhizobium sp. 2083; assembly: GCF_031455615.1. Taxonomy (NCBI): domain Bacteria; kingdom Pseudomonadati; phylum Pseudomonadota; class Alphaproteobacteria; order Hyphomicrobiales; family Rhizobiaceae; genus Neorhizobium; species Neorhizobium sp. 2083. The sequence goes on from NZ_JAVDTC010000005.1 coordinate 116,439, forward strand.
GCTCGACGACATCGACCTGATCCTGATCATGAGCGTCAACCCGGGTTTCGGCGGCCAGAAGTTCATTCCGGCGATGGTGGACAAGATCCGCGCCGCCAAGGCGATGATCGGCAGCCGGCCGATCGAACTGGAAGTCGACGGCGGCATTACCGCAGACACGATCGGTGCGGCGACGGCCGCGGGGGCCAATGTCTTCGTTGCCGGATCCGCAGTTTACAAAGGTGATGGAATCGCGGCCTATCGTGAGAATATCGCGCGGCTGAAAGCTGCGGCGGAGGACGGACGCAGATGATACCACGCTTGCGATCTTCGGTTCCTGCATTTGCGGCAATGCTGTTTGCCGGTTCCACATCCGCTGCCGATATCGCAAGCGTGCGCCCCATCGGCTTTTCCGCCGACGGCGCCGTCTTCGCCTTCGAGGAATACGGCATCCAGGACGGATCCGGTTTCCCCTATGCGAACATCTACGCGCTCGACCTCAACAAGGACACCTATCTGCCCGGCACGCCGTTCCGGGTCCGGCTGGAAGAGGATGGCGCAACGGTCGCTAAGGCCCGCTGGCAGGTCCACAACGCTGCGGATGTGGTGGTCGAGACCCATGAGCTCACCAATCATCCGGGCGAGCTCGTCGCCTTCAACCCGATCACCGAAATCGGCACCGACCCGCATCAGCTTCGGTATCGCAGCGTGCCGGCCATGCCGCCCGTCGGGGAAGCCAACACGCTCGTCCTCGAAGAGGTCTCGCAGCCGCTCGGCCCGCAATGCGAGGGCATTGTCGACAAGATGGTTTCCTTCCGCCTGCGCTTTACCGAGCGCGACGGAAAACCGGTCGACGACGTGGTCCACGAGGACCAGCGCATCCCCCCCTCGCGCGGCTGCGTGACCGGATACCGGCTCGCCGGCGTCGTCAGCGGCGCATCGCTTGAAGGCGCAGCGGTGGAAGTCGCTCTGGTCATGGTCCTCAGCGCCGGTTTCGAGGGCCAGAACGGACGCTGGATCGCCATTCCGCTCAAGACGGCACCCTGATCCCGTTTGATCGCCTCAAAAACTTGAGCTTCGCCGCGCTTCTTGCTACAGCGCAGCCGACACTCGTGAAGGAAACGACAAGCCCATGATCCCCCGTTACTCGCGGCCCGAAATGGTCGCCATCTGGTCGCCCGAAACCAAGTTCCGCATCTGGTTCGAGATCGAGGCCCATGCCTGCGATGCGCTGGCGGCAATCGGCGTGATCCCGAAATCGGCGGCGGAGACGATCTGGGAAAAGGGCGGCAGCGCCACCTTCGACGTCGCGCGCATCGACGAGATCGAAGCCGTCACCAAGCATGACGTCATCGCCTTCCTGACCCACCTTGCCGAATTCGTCGGTCCCGACAGCCGCTTCATCCACCAGGGCATGACCTCGTCCGACGTGCTCGACACCTGTTTCAGCGTCCAGCTGGTGCGCGCCACCGACCTGCTGATCGCCGATATCGACAAGCTGCTCGAAGCACTGAAGCGTCGCGCCTTCGAGCACAAGGACACGGTCACGATCGGCCGCAGCCACGGCATCCACGCCGAACCGACCACGTTCGGCGTCAAGCTCGCCCAGGCCTATGCGGAATTCGACCGCAACAAGACGCGTCTGCTTGAAGCCCGCGACGAGATCGCCACCTGCGCGATATCGGGCGCCGTCGGCACCTTCGCCAATATCGACCCGCGCGTGGAGGAACACGTCGCCGCCGCCATGGGCCTGAAGCCGGAACCGGTCTCCACCCAGGTCATCCCGCGCGACCGTCACGCCATGTATTTCGCCATCCTCGGCGTCATCGCCTCGTCGATCGAGCGCCTTGCGATCGAGGTGCGCCACCTGCAGCGCACCGAAGTGCTCGAAGCGGAGGAATATTTCTCGCCGGGCCAGAAGGGTTCCTCGGCGATGCCGCACAAGCGCAACCCGGTGCTGACCGAAAACCTGACGGGCCTTGCCCGCATGGTGCGCTCCTACGCGCTGCCGGCCATGGAAAACGTGGCGCTCTGGCACGAGCGCGACATTTCGCACTCCTCGGTCGAACGCATGATCGGCCCGGATGCGACCGTGACGCTCGACTTCGCGCTGGCACGCATGACCAGCGTGATCGACAAGCTGCTCGTCTATCCTGAGAACATGATGAAGAACATGAACAAGTTCCGGGGACTTGTTCACTCGCAGCGGGTTCTGCTTGCCCTTACGCAGGCCGGCACTTCCCGCGAGGACGCCTACCGCCTCGTGCAGCGCAACGCCATGAAGGTCTGGGAAGAAGGCAAGGATTTCCTCGAGGAGCTGCTCGCCGACCAGGAAGTCCGCGCCGCCCTTTCCGAAGAGGACCTGCGCGAGAAATTCGACCTCGGCTATCACACCAAGCACGTGGACACGATCTTCCGTCGCGTTTTCGGCGAGGCTTGATCTTGACCGTCGGCGAACACAGATAGGCGCCATGAAGGCATCCGAAGCAGATATACTGATCGTCCCCGGCTACACCAATTCCGGGCCGCATCACTGGCAGACCCGTTGGGAGCAGAAGCTCACGACGGCCCGTCGGGTCGAGCAGGACGAATGGTCGAAGCCGGTCCGCGAGGACTGGATCGCCCGCGTCGCCGAAGAGGTGAACCGCGCGACGCGCCCCGTCGTCATCGTCGCCCACTCGCTCGGCATCCCGACGGTCGTCCACGCCGTCCCGCTGTTCACGAAGCCGGTGGCCGGCGCCTTTTTCGTGGCGCCGCCGGAAGTGGACAATCCGTCCATCCGGCCGAAGCACCTTTTGACCTTCGGCCCTTATCCCCGGGATCCGCTGCCCTTCCCGTCGCTGACGGTCGCAAGCCGCAACGATCCCTTCGGCTCCTATGAACATGCGGACGACATGGCGTCCGCCTGGGGTTCGATGCTGGTCGATGCCGGCGAGGCCGGCCACATCAACCAGGAATCCGGCCATGGGCCATGGCCGGAGGGCACGATGGTTTTTGCCCAATTCATCAGCCGCCTGAGGCCTTGAAAACACGACGGAATTGGCATTCTCCCGTAATTTCCGGGTGCATCAATTCGAACGGCAATTTTAAGCTGGATTTAATTGACACTTGCTAAAGTGCCCGCTCATTTTGTTGCGAGCCAGGCTGTGCCGATGCCGTCAAGTGTTCTCCCACGCCCTTTGGACTCCGGCCCCGGAGACGAGATCGGCGTTCTTGAGACGGTGTTCGAGGCAGCCCCTTTCCCGATCGCCATCATCGACCATGCCGCAGCGCTGTTGTTTGCAAACGGCACATTCAAACGCGAGTGGCTTGGGGAAAACCAGCGGCCGGCGACCCTGTCGACCCTTCTTCATGTCCAGGATCAGGCCAGGTTCCATCGGGCGATCGAAGGCCTGGACATCGGTTCCGCTTCAGAACGCCTGGAACTGCGGTTCCTGGACCCGTCCGGTTCGCCGCGATGGGCGGTGACCACTTTCGCGCCGCTCGGCAAGAATCTCAAAGGCCAGTTTCTGTTTGCGGTGCATCTGGCCGACGTCACCGACCAGAGACTGCAGATCGAAGAACTTGCCGAACGCGAAAGCCGCTGGGACAACGCGCTGGTCAGCTCCGTATCGGGCGTCTGGGACCATAACTACGCAACCGGCCAGAAATACTATTCGCCGGTGTGGCGGCAGATCCGGGGAATGTCACCGGAGGATCCGCTGGCAGCCAGCACCGAGGAATGGCTAAAGCTGGTGCATCCGGACGACCGGGACCGCGTCATCCATGCCATGGCGCGGCAGAATGCCGGCGACCCGGCCTATGCCGTCTTCGATTATCGCGAACGCCACAAACAGGGGCATTGGGTCTGGATCGAATGCCGGGGTGCCTGCGTCGAGTGGGACGCGACCGGCAAGGCGACCCGTGTGGTCGGCACGGACACGGACATTACCGCACGCAAGGCCGCAGACGAGAAGACCGCGCAGATGTCGCGGCGGCTCGACATGGCGCTCGAAATATCCGGCATCGGCGTCTACGAATCCGACTTCTCCACCGGCGAAGTCGACTGGGACGAACGCATGTTCCGGATCTATGGGCTGGCAAAAAGCGAAGAAGTGAAGATCGGCGGGCTCTGGGAGAGTTTTCTGCATCCCGACGACGCCGCGCGCGTTCAGGCAAACGTCCTCGACCATATCGAAGAGGGCAAGCGCTTCTCGGACCAATACCGGGTGATATTGCGGGACGGCTCCGAACGCGTCGTACGCACACGCACCATGTCTTTCATCGATGGCAACGGCCACCCGAAAATGGTCGGCGCCAACTGGGATGTCACGGCGGACGTTGCCCTTCACCGCGAACTCGAACGGGCAAAAACCCTCGCGGAAGCGCGCAATCGCGATCTCGAGGCCGCCCGCAGCAGCATCGAGCACAATGCGATGCACGACTACCTGACCGACCTCCCCAACCGGCGTTATCTCGACGAGATGCTGGACCGCGTCGCGGCCGAATGCGCCCGCGACAGGCACGGCATCGCGATCCTCCATATCGACCTCGACCGCTTCAAGCAGATCAACGACACGCTCGGTCACAGTGCCGGCGACATGATGCTGAAGCATGCGGCGAAAGTGCTCAGGGGCACGATCCGAAAGGGCGATTTCGTCGCCCGCATCGGCGGGGACGAATTCGTCATCCTGTCGAAATTCGAGGGCTCGCCGCGAAAGCTCTCGCATCTGGCCGACCGGATCATCGGGGAGCTGCGCAAGCCGGTGTCCTACGAGGGCAACGACTGCCGTTTCGGCGCCAGCATCGGCATCGCCTGCCATACCGGCGCGGAGGTCGACGCGCGCCAGCTTCTCCTCAACGCCGACATCGCGCTTTACCGGGCCAAGAACCGCGGCCGCAACCGGCATGAATTCTTCTCGGCCGACACCCACAACGCGATTATCAGCACCAAGCGGATATCGGACGAAATCCTTCTTGCGCTCGAGCGCGACGAATTCATTCCATATTATCAGCTTCAGTTCGACGCGGCGACGCTCGAGATCGCCGGGGTCGAAACGCTGGCGCGGTGGATGCATCCGGAACGCGGCATGCTGTCTCCCGACCAGTTCCTCGAAATGGCCGAGGAGCTCGACGCCGTCTCGGTGATCGACGGAATCATTCTCGACAAGGCGCTGGCCGATTTTCGCGATTGGCGGGCGCATGGCCTTTCGATCCCGAAACTCTCGGTCAACGTTTCCTACCGGCGGCTGCACGATGCTTCGCTGTCGCGCAAGCTCAAGAAACTCAGGATCGAGCCGGGTACGGTGTCCTTCGAGCTTCTGGAATCGATCTTCCTCGACAATTGCGATGGCGATGTGCTGAAGAACCTCGCGCGGATCAGGAAGCTTGGCATCGATATCGAAATCGACGATTTCGGCACCGGCCACGCCTCGATCATCAGCCTCCTGCGGCTCAATCCGCGGGCGCTGAAGATCGACCGCGAACTCGTCCGTCTCGTCTCGCAGTCGCAGAAGCAACGGAAGATGGTCGGGTCGATCATAGAGATCGGCAAGTCGCTGAATATCGAGGTGGTCGCCGAAGGCGTCGAGACCACGGAACAGATCCGTATCCTGCGCGACCTCGGCTGCGACGTCCTGCAGGGGTATGCGCTTGCAAGGCCGATGCCACGCGCGAGCATCCCGGACTTCATACGCTCCGGCCGCTGGCGGCCATCCGAAAGCCTGTAGGCCAACAACCGCAGCGCCCATCCGCCTGGATCGGCGTTCGATTCATCGGAATACGGAAAAGCCGCGCCCAACCGGACGCAGCTCTCGTATCAGGCTGGTGAAATACAGCTTACTGGTTTTCGATCTGATCGATCGCCTGGGCCAGAAGCTCCACCATCTTGGCACGGACATCCTGGTCGGAGACGGAGACGCCGGCGGCATCGAGATCGCTGCGCAGCTTGCGGAACACGTCCTCGTCGCCCGCTTCCTCGAAGTCGGCAACGACGACTTCCTTCGCATAAGCGTCGGCGTCGGCATCCGCCTTGCCGAGCAGACCGGCCGCCCAGAGGCCGACGAGCCTGTTGCGGCGGGCGAGCGCCTTGAACTTCAATTCCTGGTCCAGGGCAAACTTGTTTTCAAAGGCTTTTTCGCGATCGCTGAGGCCACTCATCTCGGGTCTCCCAAAGTGAACTTATACGGGACCCCCATAATCAAAAGAGGAGCGAAGCGCAATCGGCGAGCTGTCGATTCCGGCACTGGCGGACGCGGATTCCCGGCGGGTACTTGACGGATGCAAGTTCCATCGCCGCAGGCTGCAGCGCCCCGGCCGGTCGCGCCCCGCCCATGAAGCGAAGCGTCGACGCCGACGGCGCCGAAATCATGACGCATTTGGTGATTATGCCGTGCGGACCTTGCCGTCGAAGCTGGAAAGCACCAGATTCTGTGCATGGGCGCTTGAAACGGCAATGCCCGGCTGGATGCGGCTCTGCGTTCCATCAGCCTGTTGCGACGGGAGTGCCCCCCGGAACGGCGAGCTCTTGTCATAGCCAAATTTACCCTTGAGGGCTCTGGTCCGGTCACGAAGAGCGTAGACATATGATGGTTCCGGCTTTTCCTGTTCATTACCTCCCTTTCGGTCCGGACATCCCGATTGCCGGAGCAAAACCTTTGAAAAGCCGTGTAATCTGAAGCTCAATGATTCCCGATTGCGCTTCATAGACCCCTCACCCACAAAGGTTTCGGAGGCCCGCATTGTGAAACCTGTTCTTTTCCGTTAAGGGACCGCTCAAACATCATCCATTGCGCCCGGCAAGGGCGCCAACAACGAGACAAGAATCATGAACCGTCGCCGCCGTATCTACGAAGGCAAGGCCAAGATCCTCTATGAAGGCCCGGAGCCCGGCACGCTGATCCAGTTCTTCAAGGACGACGCCACCGCCTTCAACAAGAAGAAACATGACGTCATCGACGGCAAGGGTGTCCTCAACAACCGCATCTCGGAATACCTCTTCACCCATCTGAACAAGATCGGCATCCCGACGCATTTCATCCGCCGGCTGAACATGCGCGAACAGCTGATCAAGGAAGTGGAGATGATTCCGCTCGAGATCGTGGTGCGCAACGTCGCCGCGGGATCGCTCTCGACGCGTCTCGGCATCGAGGAAGGCATGGTCCTGCCGCGCTCGATCATCGAATTCTATTACAAGTCCGATGCGCTCGCCGACCCGATGGTCTCCGAGGAACACATCACCGCTTTCGGCTGGGCGAACCCTGCCGAACTCGACGACATCATGGCGCTCGCCATCCGCGTCAACGACTTCCTCTCGGGACTGTTCCTCGGCGTCGGCATCCAGCTCGTCGACTTCAAGATCGAATGCGGCCGCCTGTTCGAAGGCGACATGATGCGCATCATCCTTGCCGACGAGATCTCGCCGGACAGCTGCCGCCTCTGGGATATCGAGACCAGGGAAAAAATGGACAAGGACCGTTTCAGGCAGGACCTGGGCGGCCTTGTGGAAGCTTACTCGGAAGTGGCGCGCCGTCTCGGCATCATCAATGAGAACGAACCCGTCCGCGGCACCGGACCGGTTCTCGTCAAGTAATCTGGGGGTTGGATCAGTGATCAAGGCACGCGTGACCGTCACGCTCAAGAACGGCGTTCTCGATCCGCAGGGCAAGGCCATCGAAGGCGCGCTCGGCAGCCTCGGCTTTTCGGGCGTCGGTCATGTGCGCCAGGGCAAGGTCTTCGACCTCGAACTCGAGGGTACCGACAAGGCGAAGGCCGAGGCGGACCTGAAAGCCATGTGCGAGAAGCTGCTGGCAAACACTGTGATTGAGAACTATACTATCGCCCTCGACTGAAGGTTGCGGGAAGCGCGGGATGGCTGAGATCACAAGTGAGTTGATGTCTGAGCTTCTCAAGAAGATTCATCAGCGATTTGACAAGGTCGAACTATCAATTGGTGAGTTGCGGGCCGACCACATGACCTTGAGAGGACAACTCCACGTTCTCCAAGGGGATGTGAACAATCTTCGCGTCACGGTTGGTCATATCGAAAACCGACTCGATCGTATCGAAAACCGCCTCGAGCTGCGCGAGCTCGCCGAGGCCCAGGCAAGGTTTGAACCGCACCCATGAAATCCGCCGTCGTTCAGCTTCCCGGTCTCAATCGCGATCGCGACATGATTGCCGCCCTCACCAAGATTTCCGGCAAGGCGCCGATCACCATCTGGCAGACCGAGACCGAGATCGCGGACGATATCGACCTGATCGTGATCCCCGGCGGCTTCTCCTATGGCGACTACCTGCGCTGCGGTGCAATTGCCGCCCGCATGCCAGTGATGCAGGCGATCAAGGACAAGGCGGATAAGGGCGTGAAGGTGCTCGGCGTCTGCAACGGTTTCCAGATCCTCGTCGAAGCCGGCATGCTTCCCGGCGCATTGATGCGCAATTCGTCGCTGAAATTCGTCTGCAAGGAAGTGAAGCTCGAAGTGGTCAATGCCGAAACGGATTTCACCCGGGCCTATGAAAAGGGCCAGGTGCTCCGCTGCCCGGTCGCTCATCACGACGGCAACTATTTCGTCGACGCCGAAACGCTGTCCGGCATGGAAGATCGCGGCGAGATCGTCTTCCGTTATGCGGAAGGCACCAATCCGAACGGTTCGCTGAACGATATCGCCGGCGTCATCAACAGCCGCGGCAACGTGCTCGGCATGATGCCGCATCCGGAAAACCTGATCGAGGCCGCCCATGGCGGCAACGATGGGCGCGGAATTTTCGCCTCGGCGCTCGATGTGATCGCCGCGACCGCCTGAACCTCCACGCCATCCGGATCGCCCCTGGAACGACCGAAACCACGTCAGGACGTTTTGATGCCGTTCTTCCATCGCCTGCCCGCCCTATCGTCCCTCGTCATCCTTGGCGTGGCGCTCGCCGCCTGCCAATCCGAGCGTCCGGCGGCGGTGACGGCGAACCGTGCGGCGCTGCCGACCATGGAACGCGTGGCGCTCGCCGCCAACAGCTGCTGGTTCAAATCGGGCGATGCGGCCTTCAAACCCTATCGGCTGGCGCCGGAACTCAATTCCTTCTCCGGCCGGCCGCGCATCCTCGCCGTGCCGCGCAACAGTCCCGAGTCGCGCCCGATGCTGGTCGTCCAGGCGGAGGGCAACCCTGCCCGCCTTGACGCCTTCGGCCCGATGATGAGCGGACCCGACGGAGAGCGGATCAAACGCGACGTGCTGCGCTGGGCTGGCGGCGCGACGGGCTGCTGATATTAACCATCTGTATTTACGCATTAATATACAATCTGTTGCACGCCTGCACCGGCCTGCCCAAATCGTCACATTTTCTCGCCACAAGTGATAACACAGTGTGAACGGCGCTGGACGGCTTCAAACTGCCATTGTACCACTTCGATCTTGAAGAGTGGGCGAGCGTACCGAGTGCGAATCGCACCGGCCGCCAGCATGGCGGCGCTTATGAGGGCGGTGGAATGAACAAGACATTTTTCGCATCTGCAATCGGAGCCGTCATCCTGGCTTCGGGCATCTCCTCCTCGGCATCTGCCCAGGAACGTCTGTTCGATGAAGTGCGTATCGGCGTTTCCGGTTCGATCCAGAGCAAGAGCACCTTCGAAAAGGGCGCATTCCCTTCCGCCACCGTCTTCTTCGACCCCTTCGACCAGCGTCACGCCCAGAGCTTCATGGACCACATGCTGCGTCCGCGCGTCCATGTCGGCGCGATCGTCTCGACGGCCGGCGAGGCAAGCCAGGTGTTTGCCGGCTTCACCTGGACGGCACCGATCACCGACAAGATCTTCGTCGATCTCGGCTTCGGCGGCGCGTTCAACAACGGCAATCTCGACAAGCCGAATGACGGCCCGAAGGTCGGTTGCCATGCGCTCTTCCACGAGTCGCTCGGCCTCGGTTACAACATCACCAACAACTGGCGTGTTCTGGCGACCGTCGAGCACTCCTCGAATGCCAACCTCTGCGACTACAATGCCGGCCTTTCCTACGCGGGCATCGCGGTCGGCTACAAGTTCTGATCCACAGCCGATATGGTCTGAAAGAGGCGCCGGGTTTCCGGCGCTTTTTGTTTTCCGGCCTTCCACATCATGCCATCGCATGGCAGCATTTTCCTGTCGCGCGCCGCCGCCACATAGGTTAAAGAGCGGCCTTGTCAGGCTCCCCAATCCAGAGAAGATCATGACCATTCCGAACAGCATCGCGATCACTCCCGAACTCGTCGCCTCGCATGGCCTGAAGCCCGACGAATATCAGCGGATTCTCGATCTGATCGGACGCGAGCCAAGCTTCACGGAACTCGGCATCTTCTCGGCGATGTGGAACGAGCACTGCTCCTACAAATCCTCCAAGAAATGGCTGCGCACCCTGCCGACCAAGGGGCCGCGCGTCATCCAGGGGCCCGGCGAAAATGCCGGCGTGGTGGATATCGACGATGGCGACTGCGTCGTCTTCAAGATGGAGAGCCACAACCATCCATCCTATATCGAACCCTACCAGGGTGCGGCGACCGGCGTCGGCGGCATTCTGCGCGACGTCTTCACCATGGGCGCTCGCCCGATCGCAGCGATGAACGCGCTGCGCTTCGGGGCGCCCGACCATCCGAAGACCAAACATCTGGTGTCCGGCGTCGTTGCCGGCGTCGGCGGGTACGGCAATTCCTTCGGCGTGCCGACCGTCGGCGGCGAAGTGGAGTTCGATCCGCGATACAACGGCAACATCCTGGTCAATGCCTTTGCAGCCGGGCTTGCCAAGTCGAATGCGATCTTCCTGTCGGAAGCCAAAGGCGTCGGCTTGCCGGTCGTTTACCTCGGTGCCAAGACCGGCCGTGACGGCGTCGGCGGGGCAACGATGGCATCTGCCGAATTCGACGAATCCATCGAAGAAAAGCGCCCGACCGTCCAGGTCGGCGACCCCTTCACCGAAAAATGCCTGCTCGAAGCCTGCCTCGAACTGATGGCGACCGGCGCGGTGATCGCCATCCAGGACATGGGTGCGGCTGGCCTTACCTGCTCGGCCGTCGAGATGGGCGCCAAGGGTGACCTCGGCATCGAGCTCGACCTCGACCAGGTCCCGGTGCGCGAAGACCGGATGACGGCCTATGAAATGATGCTGTCGGAAAGCCAGGAGCGCATGCTCATGGTGCTGCAGCCGGAAAAGGAAGACCAGGCCAAGGCGATCTTCGTCAAATGGGGCCTCGATTTCGCGATCGTCGGCAAGACGACCGACGACCTGCGTTTCCGCGTCCTGCATCAGGGCGAGGAAGTCGCCAACCTGCCGATCAAGGATCTCGGCGACCAGGCTCCGGAATACGACCGTCCCTGGGTGCCGTCAAAGGCACGCCCGCCCCTGCCCGCCTCGCAGGTTGCCGCACCCGCCGACTATAATCAGGCTTTGCTGAAGCTCGTCGGCTCGGCCAACCAGTCCAGCCGCCGCTGGGTCTGGGAACAGTATGACACGCTGATCCAGGGCAATTCGCTGCAGCGCCCGGGCGGCGATGCCGGCGTCGTGCGTATCGACACCCATCCCACCAAGGCACTCGCCTTCTCTTCCGACGTCACGCCGCGCTACGTCGAGGCCGATCCGTTCGAAGGCGGCAAGCAGGCGGTCGCGGAATGCTGGCGCAATATCGTCGCCACCGGTGCCGAACCGCTCGCCGCCACCGACAACCTCAATTTCGGCAATCCGGAAAAACCGGAAATCATGGGTCAGCTCGTCGGCGCCATCAAGGGCATCGGCGAAGCCTGCAAGGCGCTCGATTTCCCGATCGTCTCCGGCAATGTCTCGCTCTACAACGAGACCAACGGCATCGCCATTCTGCCGACCCCGACGATAGCCGGTGTCGGCCTGCTGCCGGACTGGCAGAAAATGGCGAAGATCGGTTCGGCGAACGACGGCGACAAGCTGATCATGATCGGAACGGACGGCAGCCATCTCGGCTCTTCGGTCTATCTGCGCGACATTCTCGACACGATCGACGGTCCGCCGCCGGAAGTCGACCTGAAGGCCGAGCGCCGCAACGGCGATTTCGTCCGCTCGCTCATCCGCAACGGCCAAGTCACGGCCTGCCACGACATTTCTTCGGGCGGCCTTGCGGTGGCGCTTGCCGAGATGGCAATGGCATCAGCCAAGGGAATGAAAATCAGCCTCAAGGAACAGCGCGGCCCGGCCCATGCGCTGCTGTTCGGCGAAGATCAGGCCCGTTATGTCATCGCAGTGCCTGCGGATCTCGCCAATTTCGTGCAGGCCAATGCCGAAGGTGCGGCCGTTCCCTTCCGCACGCTTGGCACAGTCGCAGGCGGCAGCTTGGTGATCGACGACCTGATCGAGATCGGGATCCCGCAGCTGACGGAAGCGCATGAGAGCTGGTTCCCGGCCTTCATGGCCTGAACTCCAGCCGCTCCACGCGTCAGGAAAGCTACGCCAGTGCGAAAAGCCGCGGTTTGGGACTGCGGCTTTTCTGCACACGTGAGCAAATTTGAAGCCGAAGGGATTGCTGGACTCGTCTCATCCGGATAACCATTCGGGTTTTCTGATATGAGAACAAGCGTAGAGAAATGCTGAAACCGATTTTGACCTGGTTGAGGTCATCGGGCCCGACCTGGCACTACAGACGGATCTGGCTCGATGCACTGATCGTCACCCTTTGCCTGAATGTTCTGGCCTGGATGATTTTTTCGAAGATGGGAATGACCACCCACGATATCTTCGATGAAGACGGCCCCATCGAAGACCTTCAGTCCGCGTCGCTCGCCATCACCGCCGTTTTTGCCATCATGGCCGCCCTCGGAACGAGGATATTGGCACGCTTCGTCGCAGTCACGACGGCTTGCATCTCCGTCGTCTTCTTCATGCGCGAGATGCCAATATGCCGTGGAAGTGTGACAGTTTATTGTGTGTCGAAGACCTGGCTGCCAATTATTATCGGCATTGCCGCCCTGATCCTGCTGATTGCGACGATCGTGTTCGAATATCGGCACAGAGGCGGCTTCCTGCGCGCTATCCATCCGCGCCTGTCCTGGCCGCTGGGCCTGATTGCCGCGGTGCTCGGTGCCAGCCAGCTCGCCGAGCATTTCGATATCGTCATGATGGAGGAAAGCCTCGAGTCCTACGGCTTCATGATCCTGACGATGAGCTCCTTATGGCTCTTTCGTTTCTCCCGCGCCCAGCATCTTCCGCCACTGAGGTTCCGCGCCAGGGCCAGCCTCCACAAGATGAAGCATGCATTCTTGCATCATTGCAGCTGAGCCGCTCGATCCCGCTTTGACCGCAGAGCAGCTTTGAGGCAGTGTATCTCGACAAAAGGTTTCGCGGTTGAGTCTGCGGAGAAGAAAAGGCGTGACATCATGGCTATGAGACCCGGTGAAATCGAAGACCTGATCAAGGCCGGCATTCCCGGTGCCAAGGTTACCATCCGGGATCTCGCCGGCGACGGCGACCACTACGCTGCCGAAGTGGTGGCGGAGGCTTTTCGCGGAAAGAGCCGCGTCCAGCAGCATCAGATGGTCTACGAGGCTCTGAAGGGCAATATGGGCGGCGTACTGCATGCGCTGGCGCTGCAGACCTCCGCTCCGGCGGAGTGAGATGACGACGCCCCGCCTGATCGAGGAGATCGTCACCGGAGCTCCTCGGCAGTCGCAGCAAGCGGCACAGCCGCCAGCACGGTCGTGGCTCGCCTGACGTTTTAAACGGCGGCGAGCCGCGGAATAACCCCACCCAATGGACTATTCCGCTGGAATTCCAGCTGCCACATTGCTATTTAAGGCTAATGACGCAGCGCAGCGGCCCTTGAAACCGCATGTGAAAGGATAGGACATGAGCGGAATTACCGATTTTATCGCCAACGAAGTGAAGACCAATGACGTGGTTCTCTTCATGAAGGGCACCCCGCAGTTCCCGCAATGCGGTTTCTCCGGCCAGGTCGTGCAGATTCTCGACTATCTCGGCCTCGACTACAAGGGCGTCAACGTGCTCGCCGATGCGGAAATCCGCCAGGGCATCAAGGACTACTCCAACTGGCCAACCATTCCGCAGCTTTACGTCAAGGGCGAATTCATCGGCGGTTGCGATATCGTCCGCGAGATGTTCCAATCCGGAGAGCTGCAGACTCACCTGCAGGAGCAAGGCATCAGCGTCCGCGGCGCGGCTTGAGATTTTCCGGGCCAAGGTCCGGGACATTATAAAGATATTTTCAAGGCGCCGCTCCCAACGGCGCCTTCACGTTGTTTAGGAAACTGCTTGTGACAAATCCTTTGCAAACGCCTCAGGACCGCCTGCGCGGCATGGGGCGCGCCGAATTTATCGCGATGATGGCGATGCTGATGGCACTCAATGCATTCGCCATCGACATCATGCTCCCGGGCCTTCAACAGATCGGCGCTGCGCTTGGGGTCTTGAATGAGAACCACCGGCAGTATGTGGTCTCGTCCTACATATTCGGCCTTGGCATCGCCCAGGTCCTCTATGGCCCTCTCTCGGACCGTTTCGGCCGGCGCAACCCGATGCTGTTCGGCATCGGCATCTATTTCATCTGCGCCGTCGCCATCGTCGTCGTGCCCTCCTTTGGCGCTCTTCTTGTCCTTCGCTTTATCCAGGGCGCCGGCGCTGCCGCGACCCGGGTCATCACCATTTCCATCGTCCGCGACGTTTATGGCGGCCGCGCGATGGCTGAGGTCATGTCGCTGATCATGATGGTCTTCATGGTCGTGCCGATCATCGCACCGGGCACCGGCCAGCTTATTCTGCTTGCCGGCAACTGGCATCTGATCTTCCTCTTCATCGCGATCATTTCGCTCTGCATCGGAAGCTGGATGTATTTCAGGCTGCCGGAAACGCTTGACCCCGCCGACGTGCGCCCGTTCACCGTTTCGTCGATCCTGTCGGGCTTCAAGATGGTGCTGACCAATCGCCTGGCGCTTTGCTACACAATCGCCAGCACCTTCATTTTCGGCGCGATGTTCGGCTTCATCAACTCGGCGCAGCAGATCTATGTGGGTATCTACGGTCTCGGATCCCTATTCCCCGTCGCGTTCGCAGCCGTGGCGGTCTTCATGTCGGCGGCCTCCTTTCTCAACTCCCGCTTCGTCGGTCGTTTCGGCATGCGTCGTCTCTCGCATGGCTCGCTTGTCGGCTTCATCGCGATTACGACGGTCTGGATGCTCGTGCAGGTTTTGGGTCCGCAGCCCATGCCTTTCATGCTGTTCCTGACCTTCTTCTCGCTGGCAATGTTCCAGTTCGGCTGGATCGGTGCGAACTTCAATTCGCTGGCCATGGAACCGCTCGGTCACGTCGCGGGCACGGCCTCCTCGGTACTCGGTTTCATGAGTACCGTCGGCGGGGCGCTGATCGGCGTTGCGATCGGCCAATCCTTCAACGGCACGGCATTGCCGCTGGTGGCCGGATTTTTTATCGTGTCGATCATCGGACTGATCTTCGTGCTGATCGGCGAGAAGGGAAAACTCTTCCAGCCGCACAATCCGAAGATCTGAAATATCTCACCCAACAAAAAAAGGCCGGATTGCTCCGGCCTTTTTTGTATGCGCTGCTTCAATGGCCGATGATCTCGTTGCGGAGCATCTGCCAGCTTTCCCTGTCGGTGGTCAGCAGCAGCCCGCCGTCGAGGTGATGCGGCAGGTAGGGAGAACCGTCGAAGCGCGCAACGTAACCGCCGGCCTCCGTCCCGATCAGCGTGCCGGCCAGATGATCCCAGGGCATCAGCTTGTTATAGAGCACGAACTGCACGTGGCCGCCGGCAAACGTGCGGTATTCATGGGCCGAGCAGCGATAGTTGGCGAAGAAACGAACCTTGGCGAGATTGCCGAGGATCCGCTCGCGCTCGCCGCCGAAGAAATATCCGGGCGAGGCCATGCCGATCATCGCGTCGATCGGCCGGGATTGCGCGACCGCAAGCCGGATCGCCTCGCCGTCCGGACGCCGCAGGAAAGCACCGGCGCCCTTTTCCGCCATGACCCAGTCGTCGCCCATCGGATCGTAGATGATGCCGGCGACCGTCTCGCCCTTCCAGACGACCGAGGCCATCACGCCGAAGGCTGGGATGCCGGAGGCGAAATTGAACGTGCCGTCGACCGGATCGACGACCACCGCGAATTCCGCATCCGCGAGCTTGGCGAGCAGCGAGGGATCGGCCGCCACCGATTCCTCTCCGACGAAAAGCGCGCCGGGCGCAAAGGCCTCCAGCTCGCGGCGGATCATCCGCTCGGCCGCCTCGTCGGCCTCCGTCACCAGGTCGGCCGGCTCGCTCTTGGAGCGGACGTCACCGCTGCCAAGCCGCCGGAAACGCGGCAGGATTTCGGCCTTGGCGGCAAGGCGCAGAAGATCGGCAAGCTTCGTGATGTCGAGCGGGAGGGTCATGACTACGGTCTCTTGGGGTCTTGGTCGGGAGGAGTTCAGAGGTTTTGAGCGGCCTGGAGGCCGGAGAAATCGAAAAGTTTCGGATCGAGCAGGTGGGACGGGTTCACATGGGCGAGCGCGCGCAGCATCGTGTCCTTGCGGCCCGGCATGCGGGCCTCGATATCGGCAAGCATCGCCTTCATGGAATTGCGCTGCAGGCCGTCCTGCGAGCCGCAGAGATCGCAGGGGATGATCGGGAACTGCATGGCGGCGGCGAATTTGGCCAGGTCGTCCTCGGCGCAATAGGCGAGCGGCCTCAGCACCATCATGTCGCCTTCGTCGTTCAAGAGCTTTGCCGGCATGCCGGCAAGCCTTCCGCCGTGGAAAAAATTCATGAAGAAGGTTTCGAGAATGTCTTCGCGGTGATGACCGAGCACCAGCGCATCGCAACCCTCTTCGCGGGCGATCCGGTAAAGATTGCCGCGCCGAAGCCTGGAACAGAGAGAGCAATAGGTGGCGCCTTCCGGCACCTTTTCCTTCACGATCGAATAGGTATCGCGATATTCGATCCGGTGCTTGACGCCGATGGAGGCGAGATATTCCGGCAATATATGCTTGGGGAAGTTCGGCTGGCCCTGGTCGAGATTGCAGGCAATCAGCTCGACCGGCAGCAGGCCGCGCCATTGAAGATCGAGCAGCACCGCCAGCAGCGAGTAGGAATCCTTGCCGCCGGAGAGACCGACGAGCCAGCGTTTCTGGCCGCCCAGCATGCCGAAATCATCGAAGGCCTGGCGCACCTGCCGCAGCAGGCGCTTGCGCAGCTTGTTGAACGAGACCGAGCTCGGCGCCTCCCGAAACAGGGCGGGCACGAGACCGTCGACGGCATCGTCCAGGTCATCGTCGATTTTGGCCGTCACGCCCATTGGTCTTTCCTTGAGATCGAAAAGCGGGCAAAGGCCCGCTTTTCTCAACCGAATATCAGGCGCCGAGAACGGCTGCCACCGCGTCGAGCGCCTCATTGGCCTTGGCGCCATCCGGGCCGCCAGCCTGGGCCATGTCCGGCCGGCCGCCGCCGCCCTTGCCGCCGAGCGCCACGGAGGCGACGCGAACCAGGTCCACTGCGCTGAAGCGGTCCACCAGATCAGGCGTCACCGCAACAACGGCACTGGCCTTGCCGTCTTCCGAAACGCCGATCAGCGTGACGACGCCGGAGCCGAGGCTCGCCTTGCCTTCATCCGCCAGGCCCTTCAAATCCTTGGCATCGATGCCGGTGAGCGCCTTGCCCATGAACTTGACGCCGCCGACCTCCCTGACATCACCGGTCGAACCGCCCTGCCCGCCGCCCATGGCAAGCCGGCGCTTGGCATCCGCCAGTTCCTTTTCGAGCTTGCGGCGCTCGTCCAGCAGCGCCTCGACGCGCGAAACGACGTCCGCCGGCTGCACCTTGAGGGCGCCCGCGAGCGTTTTCACGCGATCGTCCTGTTCGGCGAGATAGGCGCGCGCCGCCTCGCCCGTCACCGCCTCGACGCGGCGAACGCCGGCGCCGACGGCGCTTTCGCCGAGAACGCGGACAAGGCCGATATCGCCGGTGGCGTTCACATGCGTGCCGCCGCAGAGCTCGATCGAATAGGGCTTGCCGGTCTTCGGACCCTCCACCGCCTTGCCCATCGCAACGACGCGGACTTCATCACCGTATTTTTCGCCGAACAGCGCCATTGCGCCTTCCGCGATCGCGTCGTCGACGCTCATCAGGCGGGTCGTGACGGGCGCGTTCTGCAGGATGATGGCATTGGCCATGTCCTCGACCTTCTGCAGCTCCTCGGCCGACATCGGCTTCGGATGCGAGACGTCGAAACGCAGGCGCTCGGGCGCCACCAGCGAGCCCTTCTGGGCGACGTGGGTGCCGAGCACTTCGCGAAGCGCCTCATGCAGGAGATGGGTGGCGGAATGGTTCGAGCGCAGGCGCGAACGGCGGGCGTGATCGACTGTCAGCGCCACCGCATCGCCGACCTTCAGCGTGCCCTCGGCGACGGTCGCGATGTGGACGAACAGGCCCTCGCCCCTCTTCTGCGTATCCGCGACCGTGAGCCTGGCGTGATCCGTCGAGATCACGCCGGTATCGCCCATCTGGCCGCCGGATTCGCCGTAGAACGGCGTCTGGTTGACGACGATCTGGACCTGCTCGCCGGCCGACGCGCTGTCGACCGCCTTGCCGTCGCGCACGATCGCCTGCACCACGCCTTCGGCGGTCTCGGTGTCGTAACCCAGAAACTCGGTCGCGCCGTGCTTTTCCTTGAGCTCGAACCAGATCGTCTCGGTCGCCTTGTCGCCGGAGCCAGCCCAATGGGAGCGGGCTTCCGCCTTCTGGCGTTCCATCGCATCGGTAAAACCGGCGATATCGACGCCGATCTCGCGGGCACGCAGGGCGTCCTGGGTCAGGTCGAGCGGAAAACCGTAGGTGTCATAAAGCTTGAAGGCCGTCTCGCCATCCAGCATGTCGCCCTTGCCAAGCGTGCCGGTCGCGTCGGAGAGCAGCGAAAGGCCGCGTTCCAGCGTCTTGCGGAAGCGGGTTTCCTCGAGCTTCAGCGTTTCGGAGATCAGAGCCTCGGCGCGGACCAGTTCCGGATAGGCGCGACCCATTTCCTGCACCAGCGTGGGCAGGAGCCTGTACATGACCGGCTCCCTGGCGCCCAGCAGCTGCGCATGGCGCATGGCGCGGCGCATGATGCGGCGCAGAACGTAACCACGCCCTTCGTTCGACGGAAGAACGCCATCGGCGATCAGGAAGGCGGAGGACCGGAGATGGTCGGCAATGACGCGGTGGCTGGCGCTGCCTTCCGCCTTGACGCTCATGACGTCCTCGATCGTGGCGGTCAACGTGCGGAACAGGTCCGTATCGAAGACGCTCTGCTTGCCCTGCAGGACGCAGGCCATGCGCTCGAGACCCATGCCGGTATCGATCGACGGGCGCGGCAGGAGCGAACGTTCGCCCGGCGCCGTCTGCTCGAACTGCATGAAAACGAGGTTCCAGAATTCGAGGAAACGGTCACCATCCTCTTCCGGCGAACCGGGCGGTCCGCCCCAGACGTTTTCACCCTGGTCGATGAAGATTTCCGAGCACGGACCGCAGGGGCCGGTATCGCCCATCTGCCAGAAATTGTCGGAGGTCGGGATGCGGATGATCTTGTCGTCGGAAAAGCCGGCGATCTTCTTCCAGAGCGTTGCCGCCTCTTCGTCCTCGGAATAGACCGTCACCAGCAGCCGGTGCTTCGGCAGGTCGAACCCTTCCGTGACCAGCTTCCAGGCAAGCTCGATGGCGCGCTCCTTGAAATAGTCGCCGAACGAGAAATTGCCGAGCATTTCGAAAAAGGTGAGATGGCGCGCGGTGTAGCCGACATTGTCGAGATCGTTGTGCTTGCCGCCGGCGCGCACGCATTTCTGCGAGGTTGTCGCGGTCGAATAGGAGCGCGTCTCAAGACCGGTGAACACGTTCTTGAACTGCACCATGCCGGCATTGGTGAACATCAGCGTCGGATCGTTGCGCGGTACCAGCGGACTGGAGGAAACGACCTCGTGGCCGTTCTTTCGGAAATAGTCGAGGAAGGTCGACCGGATTTCATTCACGCCGCTCATGCTACGCCCTTTTTACCGCCGGATGCGGTCCTATTATTCGAAAACCAAAGGCTTGTATCGTCCACGCCCACAACTGTCCAGCCGCCCGCCGCCTGGCCAAACGAGAAACCGGCCGCTCATCTTTCGATGGCGACCGGTCGATTGCAAGCGGCCGGAGAAAACTCCGAGTGCGGCGGGACCGCTTACATATCCGCAGCCGCGTCGCCGTCGTCAGCGTCGGGACCACCGTTCTGCAGGAAGCGGTCGGCGATGAGGCCGGCATTCTGGCGGAGCGACGTCTCGATCTCGCGGGCAAGTTCAGGATTGTCGCGCAGGAAGGTCTTGGCGTTCTCGCGGCCCTGGCCGAGGCGCTGGCTGTTATAGGAGAACCAGGCGCCGGACTTCTCGACGATGCCGGCCTTGACGCCGAGATCGATCAGTTCGCCGGTCTTGGAAACGCCTTCGCCATACATGATGTCGAATTCGACCTGCTTGAAGGGAGGCGCCATCTTGTTCTTGACGACCTTGACGCGGGTCTGGTTGCCGACCACTTCCTCGCGCTCCTTGACCTGGCCGATACGGCGGATATCGAGGCGAACCGAGGCGTAGAACTTCAGGGCGTTGCCGCCGGTGGTGGTTTCCGGAGAACCGAACATCACGCCGATCTTCATGCGGATCTGGTTGATGAAGATCACCATGCAGTTCGACTTGGAGATCGAAGCGGTCAGCTTGCGCAGCGCCTGGCTCATCAGGCGGGCCTGGAGACCCGGCAGGCTGTCGCCCATCTCGCCTTCGATTTCGGCGCGCGGGGTCAATGCGGCGACCGAGTCGACGACGAGGACGTCGACTGCGCCGGACCGGACCAGCGTGTCGGTGATTTCGAGCGCCTGTTCACCGGTATCCGGCTGCGAGATCAGCAGGTTCTGGAGATCGACGCCGAGCTTGCGGGCATAGACCGGATCGAGCGCATGTTCGGCATCGACGAAGGCGCAGATGCCGCCCTTCTTCTGGGCTTCGGCGATCGTCTGCAGCGCGAGCGTCGTCTTGCCGGAGCTTTCCGGACCGTAGATTTCGATGATGCGGCCCTTCGGCAGGCCACCGATGCCAAGCGCGATGTCGAGGCTGAGAGAGCCGGTCGAAACCGTCTCGATCTCAACGATATTCTCGTTCGAACCGAGCTTCATGATCGATCCCTTACCGAAGGATCGTTCGATCTGTGACAGTGCTGCTTCCAGCGCCTTGCTCTTGTCCACGCCTTTATCCTCTACCAGCCGCAACGAGTTCTGTGCCATGTTGATCCCACCTTTAGGTTATTGCCGCCGCGCAAGCAATGAAGCAGCCGATAAAGGTGATGTACCTATTTTGTTCTCATTTGGCAAGAGCCAGACAAGAGATTGACTCGAAATAGATATTTCCGTTCCGTTCCCAGGATGTTCACGCCTGTTGAGGTGTGGAAAATTCGCGTTTGAAATCAACATCGCGCAACGCTCGCGCGACGAATCGCGACGTTTGAAATTTCATGAGGGTCTGTCCGATTCTCACTCCGAATCGAGCATTTCCCGGACCGCGACCGCGAGCTGCTTCAGCGAAAACGGCTTCGGCAGGAAGCCGAACTTGGCGTCGGCGGGCAGGTTGCGGGCAAAAGCATCCTCGGCATAA
Organism: Neorhizobium sp. 2083; assembly: GCF_031455615.1. NCBI lineage: Bacteria > Pseudomonadati > Pseudomonadota > Alphaproteobacteria > Hyphomicrobiales > Rhizobiaceae > Neorhizobium > Neorhizobium sp. 2083. The sequence continues at coordinate 138,032 of NZ_JAVDTC010000005.1, forward strand.
CCGGAGACGAAGATGAACTTCAGATCCGGATAAGTCTTGCGCAGCTCGGTCAGAAGCGTCGGCCCATCCATTTCCGGCATGACGACGTCGGAGACGACGATATCCACCTGGCCCTGAAGCTCTTCCATGATATCGAGCGCCTCGGTGCCGGAGCCCGCCTCATGCACGGTATAGCCACGCGTTTCCAGCATGCGCTTGCCGCCGCGGCGGACGGCCTCCTCGTCCTCGACGAGCAGGACGACCGCCGATTTTCCGGTAAGGTCCAGATCGTCGGAGGCGGGCGTCGACACGACGGGTGCCACAACGGCCGGCTGGGCAGACACGGCGGTTGCGTCTGCCGAAACGGCCTCCTGCACGATGACCGGCGCTTCGGGAATGTGGCGCGGCAGGAAGATGCGGAAACTGGTACCGCGGCCGACTTCCGATTCGGGATAGATATAGCCGCCGGACTGCTTGACGATGCCGTAGACCATGGAGAGGCCGAGGCCGGTGCCCTTGCCCACTTCCTTGGTGGTGAAGAACGGCTCGAAGATCTTGTCCATGATTTCGGGCGGAATGCCAGAGCCGGTGTCGGACACCTCGACCATGACGAAATCCTCGGCCGGCAGATCCGCCTGGTGGAAGCCGCCTGCATCCTCGGCGGAGACGTTGCGGGTCTTGATCAGGATCGTGCCGCCCTGGGGCATGGCGTCGCGTGCGTTGACGCAGAGATTGATCAGCACCTGCTCGAACTGCGACAGGTCGGTACGAACCGGCCAGAGATCGCGGCCGTAATCCACTTCGAGCTTCACATTGGTGCCGGAGATCAGCCGGTCGACGAGCATGCGCAGGTCGCCGACGACATCGGTCAAATTCAGCACCGCCGGCCGCATGGTCTGCTTGCGCGAGAAGGCAAGCAGCTGGCGCACCAGAACCGCGGCGCGGTTGGCGTTGCGCTTGATCTCCATCAGGTCCGCAAAGCTTGCGTCGGAGGGGCGCGCCTGCAGCAGGAGATGGTCGGAGGACAGAAGGATCGCGGTCAGCACGTTGTTGAAGTCGTGCGCGATGCCGCCCGCCAGCGTGCCAACCGCATTGAGCTTCTGGGTCTGGGCCATCTGGGTTTCGAGCGCCTTCTGCTCGGTCGTCTCGACGGCATAAACGATCGCCGCCTCTTCCGGCGCCTCGTCGCTCTCGTCGATCACGGCATTCACATAGAAGCGTACGTAACGGTTCTCGTCGCCCGGATGACGCGAATCGATCGGGGCGATATCGCCCTGGCCGTCCTTGGCGGCGGCGATCGCCTGCATCAGCGGCTGGCGGGAATTGTCGTGGACGATCCTGTCGAGTTCGATGCCGGCATCCACATCGTCGCGGGAAACCACACCGGCAAACAGCTTGAGGAACGGCGCATTGATGCGCAGGATCCGGCCTTCGCCGTCGACCGAAGCTATCGCCATCGGGGTGTTGTTGAAGAAACGCGTGAAGCGCATCGCGGAGGCCGACTGGTCGCCCTCGCCGCCCTTCGGCCGCGCCAGCACGATGGTGCGGCTTTCGCCCGGCGCGCCATCGCGGGTGGCGCTGACATTATGCACCAGGCGCACGGGCAGGCTCTGGCCGTTGGCGCGGCGCAGGTCGAGGTCGAGCGTTTCGGTGCGCTTGAGGCCGGGGGCCGCCTGCACCGACTGGATCAGCGCCATGCCCTCGCCCGCCACCAGATCGGCAATCGTCAGCGAGCGCGGAGCGAATTTGGTGAGGTCGATGCCGAGCCATTCGGCGAGCGTGGCGTTCAGATAGAAGATCTCGCCCTTCTTGCCGGCGGAGAAGAAACCGGCCGGCGCATGGTCGAGATAGTCGATGGCGTTCTGCAGCTCGCGGAAGAACCGCTCCTGGTCGTCGCGTTCCGAGGTGATGTCGGTGATCTGCCAGATATCAAGCTGGCCCTTGCGGCTGTCGGCGGGGGTCAGCAGCCTCGCCTTGAGGCGGTACCAGTGGGCGCCGGAACCGTTTCCGGTCGGGCGTCCGATCGGCTGGAGAAGCCGGAACTCCTCGTGGCCTTCGCGGCCTTCGCGCAGCGCCGTGGTCAGCCGGTAGAGCGCCTCGGTCGATTCGCGGGTCTTGGACAAAAGCGCTTCGAGCGACTGAACATTGCTTGCCCTGGTCGCGCCGGTCATCCGGCCATAGGCGGCATTGGCGTAGAGGATGCGACCCTTGACGTCGGTGATCAGAATGCCGTCGGGATGATTGGCGAGGAAACCGCGGGCCAGTTCGTCGGAACGCGATTGCGGCATCACCTCGACGAGGCCGATGATCGACGACACCAGGAAGAATATCCCGACCATGGCGAGGATGCCGAGCAGGCCGAGCACCAGCTCGTTGTCGAGCGCATGCTGGAACAACACGAAACCGGCGGCCACACCACAGAGAACGAGCGCCAGGAGAACGATCCGGATGATGGTACCGCCACGCGTCCCTTTTTCCACCAGGGGCGCCTCGTAGTTGCCGCTTTGCTGCAACTTCGTCATCAATTCCTCGCATTTCGACCGGCGCTGCGGCCATGAACATTCAGGGATCGGGGTTCCCGTGATTCCTTATTAGCAAGTTGCAGGTTCAGCAAAAAGCTCCGCAAGGCCACAAAAGCCGGGACAGTTCGGCGTAGTGACCTATCTTTGCTTTTCTGCGCTGTCTTTCAGCGCGGGACAATGACAGTTAGCAGCTTGCTTCGGTAGGAAAAAAGTCGTTTTTTACCGCGGCGTTTACATGAGGAGTGGCAAGAGATGTTCGAAGACCTGATGGGGGCCTATGGGGGCCGCCTGGTGATCGCAGTCGTCGGCGTCGGCATTGGCCTTCTCGTTCTCATCGGCGTGTTGTGGCTGATCCGCAGCCGCAGCGGCCCCTCGCCCTTCGTGCGCGGCGGCAAGAACCGCCAGCCGCGGCTGCAGGTGCTGGATGCGGCAGCCGTCGATACCCGGCGTCGCCTGGTTCTCATCCGTCGCGACGGCGTGGAACATCTGATCATGATCGGCGGTCCGACCGACATCGTCATCGAAAGCGGAATCACCACGTCGGCATCCGCAACGCCGGCCATCGCGGCCGCTGCGGCCAGCCGGTTCCAGCCGCTGGACATGACCGTGCCGCTTCAGGCGGTACAGGCCATGGAACCCCGACCGCCCGCGATTGCCGAACCGCGGCCGGCGGCCGTTGCCGAGCTCCGGCCAGCGCCCGTTCCACGCCCGGCGATGCCGGAGACGCGCCCGGAGCCGGTCCGCGAAAGCGCGTCCTTGCCGCGCGAGACGCCTCGTGCCGCTCCGGCCGAGGCGCCGACGGCAGCGCCTGCTCTCGGGGCGCCGATCCCCATGAGCGGTACGCTCGCACCCCGCCCCGCACCGGCCGCTTCACCCGCACCGGCTGCCAACGCCGCTCCCGAGCCGGTCGCCACCCTCCGGCCGGAACCGCCGGCCCGCCAGGCCCCGGAGGTAAAACCGGAGCCGCTGCGGCCGATCGCGGCACTGGCGGCGGCCGCGACACCGGTGACGCCTGCGCCCGCTCCCGCTCCTCCTCAGGTTCCGGCCTTTGACGATGCGGTGGATGTTCTCGATGCAGCCCGCGGACGCGTCTTCCAGGAGACGCCCGAGCCCCGCGTCGTGCCGGTCAGCGCCGCGATCGTACCTCCCGCCGTTCAATCTGCCGCCGAGAAGCCGAAGCAGCTCGGCAGCGATTTCGAACGGATCCTCGAAGAGGAAATGGCCAATAACCTCGCGGCCCGCGAGCCGGTGGTCATCCCGCAGCCGAACCGCCAGACACAGCCGCGGAACCCCGGCGTGCCGCCTGTCACCGGCGCCACGCCGGAACCGAGCCTGCAGTCGGAAGTCGCGCGGATATTCGGGGAAATGTCCGTCACCCGCGACAAGTGAGCGGATGCCTCCGTCGCTGGAACTTCGGCAAAGAAAAAAGGCACGGAAAACCGTGCCTTGAATTCGTTTGCCGTTGATCGGGCGAGTTATTCGTCCCGATAGACCTTTTCACGACGCTCGTGGCGTTCCTGCGCTTCGATCGACAGCGTGGCGATCGGGCGAGCGTCGAGACGCTTGAGGCCGATCGGTTCGCCCGTTTCCTCGCAGTAACCGTAGGTACCGTCCTCGATGCGCTGCAAGGCGGCATCGATTTTGGAAATCAGCTTGCGCTGACGGTCACGGGCTCGAAGTTCGATGGCTCTGTCGGTTTCGGAGGAAGCCCGATCGGCGAGATCGGGGTGGTTGGCGCTTTCTTCGGCCAGGTGGCCCAGCGTTTCGCGCGCTTCTCTCAGGATGTCATTTTTCCAGGCGATCAGCTTTGCCCGGAAGTATGCCTTCTGATTTGCATTCATGAACTCATCGTTTTCCGAGAGCACATAGTTGCTAAGATCGATCTTCTCACTCAACGCGATTCTCCTGAAGAACATCTCATGCGGCGCTCTATATCCTATCCCGCTATCCGGATTCAAGCCTCGCGCTCAGTATTAAGGCATTTTTAAAACTGTCATAAAAATCCGCTAAACGGCTATTTTTTAAGCTTTTATTCGAAGCCCCCAAAACTCTTCTCCACAACCGGATCTGCCTGACCTCGCTATTTCGAAACATCTGCGGCAGTTGACGAGCCTCGTGCCGAAAGGCTACCCATGCCTTCCATCCTCCTAACAGCGGTGCCGGGCATGACGACGATCACTCCTCCTCCTTCCCGCATCTACCTCCTGCGCCATGCCAAATCCGGCTGGGCGGAGCCCGGACAGCACGATTTCGACCGTCCCCTCGACAACCAGGGTTTTGCCCAGGCCGAGATCGTTGCCGACAAGGCGGCCGACCGCAGCTACCGCCCCGATATCCTGATCAGCTCCACCGCCATGCGGTGCCGCCAGACGGCCGAAGCCGTCCGCCGCGCGATCAGCGAGGAAATCGAGCCGCTCTTCGTCGACGAGCTCTATAACGGCTCGCTCGGCACCTATCTCGCCATCCTTGCGGGCCAGAGGGACAGCGGTTCGGTCATGCTCGTCGGCCACAACCCGACCATGGAGGAAGTCCTGGAGGGGTTGATCGGCGCCGACCAGATGGTGGCGGCGGTTCCGGGCGGCTACCCTCCCGCCGGCCTTGCGGTGCTCGACTATCGCGGTTTCGTCGCCGGCTCGGATGCCGCCTGGGTGCTGACCGACTTCCTGACTGCCTGAACCGGATGCCGTAACGGCCTGGCCGCCCGCCGCCGGATTCTTGCACTTTGCGGCCGCGCGACGGCTTCCTATATAGGCGTAAACACTGGACCCGGAACGACGCCTTGCCGCCTTCGCTTACCAGCTTCTCGGATGATGCGCGCATCGCGCTCGACAATATCGCAGACCGTGCTTCGGGCCTCGTGCATCCGACGATCAGGCTCGGCGTGACCGGGCTGTCGCGTGCCGGCAAGACCGTGTTCATCTCGTCGCTCGTCCATAATCTCCTGAACGGCGGGCGGTTGCCGCTTTTCGAAGCCTTGCGCTCCGGCCGGGTCTCCGCGGTGCGGCTCGAGCCGCAGCCGGACGACGCCATCCCGCGCTTCCAATACGAAGACCATATCCAGGCCCTGGTCCGCGACCGCATCTGGCCGGATTCGACCCGTGCCATCTCCGAGCTGCGGATCACCCTCGACTACCAGAGTGCCAGCGGCTGGGGCCGGATGTTCTCGCGCGGCAGATTGTCGATCGACATCGTCGATTATCCCGGCGAATGGCTGCTCGACCTGCCGCTGCTGGCCCAGGATTTCCGCACATTCAGCGACAATACCGTCGCCCTTGCCGGGACCGGCATCCGCGAGGAACTGGCGCGCGAATGGCTGGCGCTTGCGCGCGGCATCGACGCGGACGCGCCGGCCGACGAAATGACGGCCCGGCGGCTGGCGGAAGCCTTTGCCGCCTATCTCAGGGCCTGCAAGGCGGATGAGCGCTCGCTTTCGACCCTGCCGCCCGGCCGCTTCCTGATGCCCGGCGATCTCGAAGGCTCGCCGGCGCTCACTTTCACGCCGCTGCCGGACATGCCCGACACCAAAGCGCCAAAAGGTTCGCTGCGGGCGATGATGGAGCGCCGCTACGAGGCCTACAAGAACGTCGTCGTCAAACCGTTCTTCCGTGAGCATTTTGCCCGGCTCGACCGCCAGATCGTGCTGATCGACGCGCTGCAGGCGATCAACCGCGGTCCCGAAGCGGTGCAGGATCTGGAACGGGCGCTGACCGACGTGCTCGCCTGTTTCCGGCCCGGCCATAATAGTTTCTTCTCGTCCCTGATCGGCCGCCGGATCGACAGGGTCCTGGTGGCGGCCACCAAGGCGGATCACCTGCATCACGAAAGCCACGACCGGCTGGAACGGCTCACCGGCCGGCTGGTCGATCGCGCCGTCCAGCGTATAGGCATGGCCGGCGCCGGCATCGAGGTGATGGCGATCGCATCGGTGCGCGCCACCCGGGAGGCGACCGTCAAGGAAGACGGCCATCTCCTGCCGGTCATCGTCGGCACACCGATTTCGGGCGAAACGATCAATGGCGAACGCTTCGACGGCATTAAGAAAACTGCCATATTTCCCGGTGACTTGCCGGATGATCCTGAAGCATTCTTTCAGCAACTTGATTCCGTCGACGCGGAGCTGCCGGAGATCAATGTGGTGCGTTTCCGCCCGCCGGCGCTCGAAGAGGCGAATGGCGGGATGAAGCTCTCCGTGCCGCATATCCGGCTCGACCGCGCCATGCAGTTCCTGTTCGGAGACCGCCTCGCATGAGACCGCCCGAATCATCCCCGAACGGCAAGCGCCGTCCCGCCTCCTTTTCGGTCGAAGAGGAGAGCGTGTCCGCAAACCAGTCCCTGCCCGTCGCTCGCCGCAGCCCGCGCAGCTTCGAGGACGGCGTCGTGGTGACGCCCGACGAACAGGATCCATTCGTGACGCCGCCCGAACTGGCGGCGGAGGCGATTCCCGTCGCCGAACCGCGGCCGCGCAAAAAATTCTCGTTCGTCAACCTGGCGGCGGCCGCCTTCGGCACCTTCCTGTCGCTCGCTTTCGGGCTCTGGGCCGATAGCGTCGTCCGAGACCTGTTTACCCGTGCCGACTGGCTGGGATATGCCGCCCTCACCGCTCTTGCCGTCGGGCTCCTGGCCGTCGCCGTTATCGTCGGCCGCGAGATTTTCGGCATGATGCGGCTTTCCGCGGTCCAGACGCTGAAGGCCCAGGCGGAAGAGGCGGCCCTTTCCCCTCGCCCGACCGCCGCGCGCGCCGTCGTCGCCGCGCTCACAAAGATCCTCGGTCACCGGGCAGAGACCGCCAGGGGTCGCGCGAACCTGGACGCCACGAAGGACGAGATCATCGACGGACCACAGCTTATCGAGCTTGCCGAACGGGAGCTTCTGGCGCCGCTCGACCGCAAGGCCCGGGCGCTCATTCTCGGCTCGTCGAAGCGTGTCTCGGTGGTCACCGCCGTCAGTCCGCGCGCCATCGTCGACCTCGCCTATGTGCTCTTCGAAGTCACCCGGCTGATCCGGGCCATGGCCGAACTCTATGGCGGCCGCCCGGGCACGCTCGGACTGCTGCGGCTGATGCGGGATGTCATCGCCCATCTTGCCGTCACCGGCTCGATCGCGGTCGGCGACGGCCTTGCGCAACAGGTTCTCGGCCACGGCCTTGCCTCGAAACTGTCCAAGCGTCTCGGCGAAGGCGTGATCAACGGCCTGCTGACGGCGCGAATCGGCATCGCCGCCATGGATCTCTGCCGGCCGCTGCCCTTCCGGGCGGTCAAAAGGCCCGGGATCGGCGACTTCATCTCGGACATCGCGAGCGTCGGCGGGCGGAAAGACGAATAATAGAGGGTCGCCCTGCCGCCCCGATCCGGCCACAGTCACCAGTCGTTAACCATTCCCACTTAAATTACGTGACACTTAAAGTAGCCGCTCGTCAGGGGAAAGTTCATGTATTCGCGCTTCTTTTCGCTTCTCGGCGGGTTCGCCATTCTGACAGTCGCAGCGACCTCCGCCATGGCGCCGCAGGCTGAAGCTGCTCCACGCGACAAGGCTTTCTTCCAGTCGGTCGCCGGCGTCTGGAAAGGCCCTGGCGAAATCGTCGCCGGCAAATACAAGGGTACGAAATTCAGCTGCAACCTGACCGGCGCCGCCGTCGCGGACAGCAATGTCGGCATCAAGCTCGACGGCACCTGCCGCGTCGGCGTGTTCCAGCAGCCGATGTCGGCCACGATAACCCAGAGCGGCCGCGGTTATACCGGCAAGTTCCTGGACGGCGCCGAAGGCAAGGGCCTCGATATCATTTCCGGCTCGGTCAGCGGCGACAAGGTCGTCATGGGCATCAACCGCAATCAGCTCAACGGCGCGATGGTGGCGAGCCTGCGCGGCGAAAACAAGATGAACATCACCATCTCGATCAAGGTCGAGGACCAGATGGTCCCGGTGATCGGCCTCAGCCTCGACCGCGACATGGATTCGATCGCCGTCGGCTCGATCCAGCAGTAACAGCGCCGGGCGCTCAGGCGCCCCGCCACCAGTCCTGGCTCTCCCGCGCGACTCTGATGCCAGCCGTATCGGCTTCCAGAAGCCAGTCGCGCACTGCCCTTCCCTTCACCAGCAGATCCGGCGCGATGTCGGCCAGCGGCATCATCACGAAGCCGCGGTCGGTCATGCGCGGATGCGGCACTTCCAGCTTTTCGCTTCTCCGCTCGCGGGTGCCGTAGGTCAGGATATCGATGTCGATGGTGCGCGGTCCCCAGCGCTCCAGGCGGACACGCTTCATGCCCCGCTCGATCGACAGACAGACATCCAGCAGGTCTTCGGGCTCCAGCGAGGTCTCCACCAGAACGCAGCAGTTGAAGAAATCGGCCTGGTCGGTCTTGCCCCAGGGCGGGGTCGAATAAAGTTTCGAGACGGCGACGATCCGACAGTCCTCGCGCGCATCGAGCTGCCTGAGGGCTTCGGCCATGGAAGACGGCGGATAGCCGATATTGCCGCCGAGCCCGAGCGCGGCGATCTCGAACGTCTTTTCAGGCGAAATGCTCAACGCGAACCTCCGCATAGTCCAGGATACCGGGGATCGGTACGCTCGGCTTGCGCACGGCGATCTCCGCGCGGCGGATCTGCGGCGTCCAGGCGCAGAGCGCCTTGGCGATGTCCTTGGCAAGCGTCTCGATGAGATTGCGCCGGTGTCCGGTCACCACCTTCTCGACGATCTCGTAGGCGATGCCGTAATGCACCGTGCTGGCGACATCGTCGTTTTCGAGCGCCTCGTCGGCCTCCACATCCATGATGACGTCGATGAAGAACCGCTGGCCGAGCGTCGCCTCCTGCTCGAAGGCGCCATGCCTGGCGTAGAAGGCACAATTCTTCAGCGTGATCGTGTAGGTCGCCATCACGGGCCCTTTCTCTGGTCGTCAGCGGCGGCTGCGGCGAGAACCGCGTCGGCGATCGCCAGCGCATCGCGATTGGCGGCGACATTGTGAACGCGGAAGATCGATGCGCCCGCAAGCCGCAGGATCACCGTGGTCGCCGCAGTACCAACGTCGCGCTCGTTAGCCTTCTCGCGACCGGTCACCGCCCCTATGAAGCGTTTTCGCGAGGTTCCGGCCAGCAACGGGAAGCCCAGCCGATGCAGTTCGGCGAAGCGGGCGATCAGTTCCAGGTCGTCGTCACGGTCCTTGGCGAAGCCGAATCCCGGATCGAGCACGATCGCCTCGTCGGGAATACCGGCGGCGCGGGCGATCTCGAGTGATTGCTGGAGGAAGAATTCCTGGTCGGCGATCCGGTCGGCGCGCTTTTCACGACCCCGGCCGGTATGCATGATGCAGATGCCGGCAGACGTCTGAGCCGCAACGGTTGCGATCTCCGGCTCGCGCTGCAGCCCGTGGACGTCGTTGATGATATGGGCACCCGCCGCCACCGCCAGGCGGGCGGTTTCGGCCCGATAGGTATCGATCGAGATCAGCGCATCCGTCTCGGCGGCGAGCTTTTCGATCACCGGCAGGACGCGATCCTGCTCTTCCGCCCCCGTCACCTCGGCAGCACCCGGCCTCGTCGATTCGCCGCCGATATCGAGGATGTCGGCGCCGTCGCGGACGCAGGAAAGGGCGTGAGCCACCGCCGCATCGACATTTCCGTATTTTCCGCCGTCGGAAAAGGAATCAGGCGTGATGTTGATGATCGCCATAATCTGGCCTTTGCGGCCGAGTTCAACGGCACGGCCGCGCCCGACACGCCAGGTGCTGTTGCGCTGCGATATCACCGGCCGGCCATCTGTCGAAGGGTAACGCAAAATTTGATGCCTTTGTGTTGCGCTCAGGCTGGCTATGCCCCAAGGTCCCCATAAGTTCAACGTCGCAGGCCATAGAATGTTCTCCATGCGCAGAGTCCACCGGCTTTTCGGTGTCTTTCTTCTCCTTTGCGCGATCCCTGCAACGGCCATGGCGGAACCGGTCATCAACAAGACCTATTCCTATTTCCGGATCGGCGGGCGCACGGCCGAAGACCTCGACCGGGAACTGGAGAATCGCGGCCCCCTTACCCGCGGGAGCGGCCATCGCCACCCCGGCGCCACCGAAATCAAGTTCGGCGGCGACGTCACCTATGTGGAAAGCGGCGGCCGCTGCTCGGTCGGCGGCGTGCGGGTGACGCTTCGCACCCACATCATCCTGCCCCGCTGGGGCAATCGCGGCCGCGCCACCGCCGATCTCGGCTTCATCTGGGATACGCTGTCGAAGGACATCAAGCGCCACGAGGAGCGACACGCGGAAATCGCCCGCAACCATGCGCGTCAGCTCGAACGGGAACTGCTCGGCCTTGCCCCCGGCAGGAGCTGCGACTCGCTGGAAAAACAGGTAGCGGAGACAACCCGCCGGGTCCTAGAGGCGCACGACCGCGAGCAGCTGCGATTCGACCAGATCGAGGCGGCCAATTTCGACGCCCGGATGATGCGGCTGCTGCAGTACCGGATGAAAAAATCCGGCGACTAACCCCGCCATTTTCTCGTGAATCAGTTCGGCCTACCGCCGCGAAGCTTTTGCCAGGCTTGCGTCATCCCCCGTCAATGACGGGTGATTTATGGTGATAGTCTAAAATACGAATCTCGGATATAACCTAAGACATAGCTTACCTACCAACGTTTCGAAAAACGAAGCCGATGAGGTAGATAGCCGCAGGATCAGCGTACCTTTCCGGTTTTCGGACCGATGTGTCGGACGCGGTAGTTCAGGTGTTCCTGAGTTTTGGTTCCAGTGTTCAGTTCTCCTGGCGCGTCTTCAAGCCGCAGGTGTTTCCTCCCTCCCCTGCTGGTGATGCGCCCGCCTTGCCTCGCTTGCCGCTTTTGCGGGGCGAGGCTTTTTTTTGCGTTGGAACGGACGATCAGGCGGTGATCAGGCCTGGCGCTCGGGTACGTTGACCACGAGCCCGTCGAGATCCGCCTTGACCTTGATCTGACAGGAAAGGCGCGAGTTCGGCTTCACCTCGAAGGCGAAGTCCAGCATGTCTTCTTCCATGGGCGCCGGCGGGCCGACCTTTTCGGTCCAGGCCTCGTCGACATAGACATGACAGGTGGCACAGGCGCAGGCGCCGCCGCATTCGGCCTCGATGCCGGGGACGGAATTGCGAACCGCATTCTCCATGACTGTGGAGCCTGGCTCGGCTTCGATATCGAAGCGCGTTCCGTCGAAGGCAACGATGGTCAGTTTCGTCATGATAGGGAAATCCGGGATGTTGAAGGGTCAGGGCACACTATTTAAGCGCGCTGTCTTCCGATAAAACCCCGGCACAGTCAACATTTTCGGGCGCCGCCGACTATTCCATCGGCGCCGCGCAACGCTGATTCGCCGAATCGCTTCAGCGGCAGAGCTTGTTGATGAAGTTTTCGGCCTCGACGACCGCAGCGGCGACAGCAGCCCGCAAAGAAGCGTCGGAGCCGTTGTCCTCTACGCGCTCGGCGGCAGCCGAAACCTTGAAGGCGCCGACGGCAGCGGCCGCCCCCTTGAGGCGATGCGCGGCTGCGGAGACCTGGGCGCTATCGACGTTCGCCATGTCGTGCAGGGCCCGGCGCGCCTGGCGCGCGAACATCTGGAGCACTTCGACTTCCAGGGTCTTGTCGCCCATGGTCTGGGTCGCGAGATGGACGAGATCGATCGGACGGGACTGCGAAGGGCAAGCGCCCCGCAGCGTTTCGGGGGCTTCGAACGCAATACTGACGGCTGCCATTGCCATGAACCTGTTTTCCCTGTTGTTCTTCTGATAATGTCCCGAATTGTGCGGGCCAATCGCAGCTATCCCGTTAAATTCCGGCACAATCTGGGCCGGTTTCTTCCCATATGGTTAATTTCTGCTAAGCTCCCGGGATTTTAGGACTTTTGCATCTTCGCATGGTTTAAATTCTGTTAACAACATTCCGCAGCATCATTCGAAGGCAGGCGTCATAATTGTGCAGAGTGGCCGAATGTGCCACTACAATACGCCTAAGGTGGCGGGGAATATCGTCCTTTTGCCCCGGATGGTAGGTTGGTAAGCTTTCATTATCATCCGTTTGAAAGAACGGCCGTCCGACTTAAAAATGAATAGGAAACTCAAGGTCCGTTTTGTGGATCCGGGGTTTCCGGCAGGCAGCGTTCCATCTGTCGGTCTGCGGGCGGCAGCGCGTCAGATGGGATTTGCCGGGCGAGTATGTAACGAGGCGTAACCGCATGGCAAAGAACCCTAGCAGCGAGTCGGTCGATGAGACTGCGTTCCAGGCGTTGGAAGATGCCCTAAAAATCAATTTCAACGATGAGCAGTCGCGCCCCAGATCAGTGCCCCATGCCTCGGAGGCAAGAGTGTCAGACACTACCAAATCGCGTCAGACCCAATATCAGGACGATGCCGCCGAATCATACAGATCGGCCGCCACCGAAACCGCTGCCAAGTCCCCGACATTCCAGCCCGCCAACGATGCGGGCAAACGCAGTTCGACGGCGATCCTTCGCACGCTGGAAGGCGGCGCGATGCGCTCGTCGATCCGCAATGCGGTGATCGTCTCGATCCTCTGGGCGGTGGGCGGCATCGCGCTCGGGCAGATGATCTACGGCAACCAGCTCTGGCAGATCACCTCGGTCGAAGGCGTCCTTGCCGCGCCCGGCATCGTCGCGCTCGCGGTCTGCATCCTCATCCCCATCATGCTGTTCTTCGCCTTCGCGATCATGATGGCGCGCGCCCAGGATCTCAGAACCGCCGCCCGCTCGATGGCCGAGGTGGCGCTTCGCCTGTCCGATCCGGAAACCGTCGCCTCCGAGCGCATCATGAGCGTCGGCCAGGCCGTGCGCCGCGAAGTCTCGGCGATGAACGAAGGCATCGAGCGCACCATTGCCCGCGCCGCCGAGCTCGAAACGCTCGTGCATTCCGAAGTGAATGCGCTGGAGCGGAGCTTCACCGACAACGAACTGCGCGTTCGCGGCCTCGTCCACGAACTGGGCGCCGAGCGGGATGCGATCGTCAACCATGCCGAGCGTATCCGCTCGTCGATCGCCGGGGCCCATGACCAGCTCAAGGAAGAGCTCTCGCTCGCGACCGAAGAAATCTCCATCCGCCTGGCGACGTCGGGCGAAGCCTTCGCCTCGATGATCGAGACGCGCGGCGCGGCGCTGATGGAGAAGTCCAACGCCGCCGGCGAAGCGCTCGGCAGCCTGCTGACGACCAAGACCGAGAACCTGCTGCAGACGCTCAACTCCTCCGGCTTCGCGCTCGCCCACGAGTTCGACGAGCGGATGGAGGCGATCAACACCGTGCTGTCGCAGCGCGGCCAGGCACTTCTCAACGAATTCCAGACGCGCGCCTCCTCGCTCGACGCCAATACCGAAAAGCTCAACGCGGCCCTTGCCGACCGCACCCGCCAGCTGAACGAGACGCTGCTTGCCCGGACCCGGGAAATCACCGACGGACTTGCCGAAAGCGAACAGACGCTCACCGGTTCGCTCGGCGGCATCCTTGCGGCCCTCAACAGCTCGCTCGAAGAAAAGAGCTCGTCCTTCCGCCAGAGCCTGCAGAGCACGGTCGAAGACGTGGTCCTCGACCTCGACATGCGCTCCGGCTTCTTCGAGGAACGGCTGCAGACGACCGTCGGCCTGCTCAGCACGACCTTCGACGACAGCATCTCGCAGTTCACCTCCGCGTTCGACCAGCGCGCCGGCACGCTCGACAGCAAGCTGATGGACAGCCTCGCCCGCATCAACGAGACGGTGGCGAGCGGTTCGGATGCGATCGAGAACATTCTCTCGTCCAGCGTCGAGCGCATCAGCTCCTCGCTCACCGACCAGTCGCTCGCGCTCGAGACGACGCTCGGCACCGGCCAGGAAATGCTGGACGCCATGCTCGGCAGCCGCTCGCGCGAACTGTCCGACGCCCTGTCTGCCCGCAGCAGCGAAATTCAGGACACCCTGGCATCCCGCGCCACCGAAATCCAGGACGCGCTCGTCACCCGCACCGGCGAACTTCAGGACGTCCTCGGGTCGCGGACCAGCCAGCTTCGGGACGTGCTCGGAACACGCGCCGGCGAACTGCAGTCCATGCTCGTCTCGCGGACCGAGGAACTTCAGGAAGCGCTCGGCGCACGCACCGGCGAGCTCCAGGAAGTGTTGACCACACGCACCGGCGAACTTCACGAAGCGCTCGAAACGCGCACCGGCGAACTCCAGACCGTGCTTGCCTCGGGCACCGGCTCGCTTCACGAAACGCTCGGAGCCCGGACCACCGAACTCCAGGACGTGCTCACCACCCGTACCGGCGAGCTCCAGAACGTGCTTGCTTCGGGTAGCGGCGAACTCCAGGACGTCATCGGCGCCCGCACCGTCGAGCTTCAGGACGCGCTTGCATCGCGCACCGGGGAACTCAAGGACGTGTTCGCCTCCGGCACCGGCGAACTCCATGCCGGTTTCGCGAATGCACACCAGAACATCGAAACGACGCTCGCCGAGCGCAGCAGCAGCCTGCTCAGCACGCTCTCGGAAAACCAGTCCAAGTTCGAACAGAGCCTGGCGATCCGTTCTGGCGCCATCATCGCCGCGCTGTCCGGCAGCCACGATCATCTGACCGAGGTGCTGAGCCAGAAATCCACCGCGATCGAAACGCTGATGGCGGGTGCGCCGGAGCGGCTTGCGGGCATGTTCGACGAGAAGTCGGAGCAGATCTCCCGCACGCTCGCTGCCAGCGAACAGCGGATCGGCGCCGAGCTCGGCCGGCGCGCTTCCGAAATGGAAACGTCGCTGGATGCCAATCGCGAGCGGATCTCCGAAATCCTCGAGGACAAGTCGATGGAAATCGCCACGTCCTTCGCGCTCGGCGAGGACCGCCTCGCTGGCATGCTGGAGGAAAAGTCGGACTCCATCACCCGCGCGCTTTCGGAAACCGAACAGCGCATGAGCGGCGACCTCGCCCGCCGCACCGTGGAAATCAACGAGGCGCTGGGCGTCAACCGCGACAGGCTCGCGGAAATCCTCGACGACAAGTCGATGGAGATCGCCACCTCCTTCGCGCTTGGCGAAGACCGCCTCGCCGGCATGCTGGACGAGAAGTCGACCGCGATCGCCAACACCTTCATCGATGCCGACGTCCGCATCGAGCAGTCCTTCGCGGCCCGGGCGGAAGCGATCCGCAGCGCCTATGCCGACAACCAGCTCAATCTCGACCTGTCGCTGGAGAACCGCACGGCCGAGCTTGCCCGCATTCTCGAAAGTGGCGGCGACCGTCTCGAGCAGGCCGTCGGTGGCGCAAGCGGCCGCATCGAAACCGTGCTCACGAGCGGCGCACAGCGTTTCGAAACGGGCATGGCGGACGGGCTGGAGCGCGTGGAAACCGTTCTCGGCTCGACGCAGGAGCGGATCGCGGCGACCATCGGCCTCGGCCATCAGCAGCTTGAGACGACCCTCGGCTCCGGTTACGAGCAGATCCGCGACACGCTGGAAGAACGCACGAATGTCATCGCCACCACGCTCGGTGATGCCCAGAGCCGGATCGGCACCTTGATGGAAGATCAGGTGACGTCGCTCGGCACCTCGATCGCCGCAAGCGCCGGCATGCTGGAAATGTCTCTCGAGACCCAGCAAAGCGCTCTGCGCGGCGCGATCGACACGGCGGGCCAGTCCCTCGAAGACCGTCTGCGCGACAATGTCGGCACGCTTGCCGTCAGGCTTTCCGATGCCGCCAGCGAGATCGGCCGTTCGGCCGACGCCTTCTCCAACCGCATCCGCCAGACCGTCGGCGGCGTCCAGGGCGCGCTCGAGGAAACCGGCAGCCGCATCGAATCGACGTTCGGCGGTCTCGAAGGCCGTATCCGCGGCGAGATCCTCGAAGCGGCCCAGCTCGTCGACGAGGCCGGCACCAATCTTTCCGCCACGCTCACCAACCGCACGGCCGACCTGGAACGGGTCGCGGTCGAGGCTTCGGACCGTATCACCGAGACCATGGACGGCCGCACCGCCCGGATCGAGGAACGCCTCGGCACGATCGACCGCGCGCTGACGATCGGCCTCGACAACGTCACCAAGACGATCGAAAGCAAGGCCGTCGGCCTCGCCTCGACGCTGCGAGAAGCCGTCGGCGCCGCGGCCCAGAGCATGGACAGCGAAGCCACCCGCTCCGCCGAAGTGCTGGCGCGCGCCGGTGCCGAGTTCACCGAGGAACTCACCAATCGCAACGCCGAGTTCACCAAGGCGATCGAGGAACGCTCGACCCAGATCGTCGGCCGGATTTCGGAAACCCAGAACCGACTCGCCGGCCAGGCCGCAACCGTGGCACTCGCCTTCTCGGAAGCCGGCAACGCGATCGTCCACAAGGTCGCGGAAGCCGACAGCCTGGTGAAGCGCCAGGTCACGGCAATTTCCGAGGCGCTGGACGAGGCGCAGAAGGCTCTCGACTCGCGCGGCGACGGCATCCGCACCACGCTCGCCGATACCGCAACGCAGCTCGACACCGCGATGGACGCCGTCGACCGTGCGCTCGCAGCTCGCGGCGAAGCCATCCACTCAGCCCTCGAGGCCCGCGCCCGCGATCTGAATTCCATGCTCGCCGGCCGCTCGACCGAACTGACGCGCCTTCTCGATGAAAAGGCAAAGCCGATGGTCGAGGAATATGCCGCGGCCGGCCGCACCGCCATCGAGCTGATGACGACCGCCGCCCAGCAGGGTGCAGAACGGCTCTCCGCCGTGGCGCAGGAAACGACTGCGCGGCTTTCCTCCGCCGCAGACGAGACGACCGCGCGGCTTTCTTCCGCGGCCGAAGAGACAACCACACGGCTTTCTTCCGCAGCCGAAGAGACCACCACACGGCTCACCTCGGCGACGGAAGAATCGACGGCGCGGATCCGCAACGAGAATTCGGCACTTGTCGATGCGATCGCCGCGCGGACCAACGAAACGCTCGCCGCCATCACCCAGCGGACCGAAAACGCTGCCGGCATGATGCGTCATGTCGAACAGGGCCTGTCGGTCAGCGTCAACAGCCTGATCGACAAGCTGGCGGAAAGCAATTCGAGCATTTCCGCGACGGTCCAGGAAGCGGCGAAGGAACTCGGCAGCACGGCCGATGCCGTCGCCCACCATCTTTCCGAGGCCGACCGCAAGCTCGGCGCCACCGCCAACCGGTTCGTGCAGTCGGCAACCCATTCCGCCGATATCGTTTCCGGCTCGACACGCATGCTCGAGGACAATATCGGCCGCATGTCCGATGTCTTCGGCAATACGCTCGATCAGGTCAGCAGCCTCGTCGGCCGTTTCGACGACCATTCGCGCGTCCTGGCCGAGGCAGCGGAACTCCTCGGTGCCGCCCAGTCCAATCTCGTCAGCACGCTCGACGAACGCCAGAACGCGCTGCGCAACCTCTCCAGCGGCCTCGTCAAGCGGTCCGAAGAAATCGAGACGACGATGCGCAGCCTGACGACCCTCGTCGACGGCGCTTTCGAACGGGCGGAAGAACGTTCGCTGCAGGTCGGCTCACGGCTTCGCGAAAGCCTGCACGCCTCGTTCGCCGATATCGGCCGCACGCTCGGGGAAACCCAGCACCGCGCCGAAGTCACCGCCGATGCGATGCGCGAGGCTCTGATCAGCGCCGGCAGCGACGCCAACCACGCGATCGAGACGACGCTTTCCGATGCCGAAAAGCGTACCCGCGATCTCTCCGAGCGGATGCGCGGTAGCATTTCGCAGTCGCTGAGCGACGTCGAGCAGCTGCTGTCGGATGCGACCAGCCGTTCGGGCAGTGCTGCCGAGCAGCTGCGCGATACGCTGAGGGAATCGGTGGAGGAAGCGATCAACCGCTTCTCCGGCGCAACCGACGAAATCCGCCGCTCGGCACAGGATATCCGCCACGAGCTGGATACGACCCGCACCGAACTGAAGCGCGGCGCCTTCGACCTGCCGGAAGAAGCCAAGGAAAGTGCTGCCGCGATGCGGCGTGCCGTCGCCGAACAGATCAAGGCGCTGCAGGATATCTCGACCCTGGTCGGACGTTCGACGCAGAACTTCGAGATCTCCGAGGCTTCGGCACCGCGCCAGGCCCCGGCTCCCGCTCCGCAGCCGGCCCCGCCGCGCCCGCAGCCGCAGCCCGCAGCCGTTGCCATCCCGCAGCCGGCTCCGCCTGCGCCCCGCAACGATCCCTATGCCGGAAACGCGCTGCGCGGCACGCTGCCGCTCGACCGTCCGGCACAGGCGCCCGCCGCCCGCGCACCGGAACCGGCACAGCGCGGCGGCACGGACGGCGGCTGGATCAGCGACCTGCTGCGCGGCGCCTCGCGCGACGAGTTTGCCGAAGCACCGGCAGCCGCACCGCGCCAGCAGCCGCAGCCGGCACCGCGTGCGGCAGAACCGGCCCCCGCTCCGCGCAGCGGCAACGGTGACAACCGCAACCCGCGCCATATGGTGGAATCTCTGAACTCGCTGTCGGTCGATATCGCCCGCGCCATCGATCATGACGCCTCGGTCGACCTGTGGCGGCGCTACCAGCGCGGCGAGCGCGACGTCTTCACCCGTCGCCTCTATACGCTGAAGGGCCAGCAGACCTTCGACGAGATCAAGCGCAAGTACGACCGCGAACCGGAATTCCGCACCGCCGTCGACCGCTATATCGCCGATTTCGAAAAGCTGCTCGCCGACGTCGCCCGCACCGACCGCGACAAAACGGTGACCCAGAGCTACCTCACGTCGGACACGGGCAAGGTCTATACGATGCTGGCCCACGCCGCCGGCCGGTTCAACTAAGAGCCGGATCGGGAATACGAAAACAAAAAGGCCGCCTTTCGGGGCGGCCTTTTTCATATCTAAAAGCACGGTGACGCTGGGGGATGAGATATGAAAAACATTCAGATCATAGACGGCGCGGAAAATGCCACTTTCAGCGTCTTTCAGGCCTCGGAAGAGGAATTTCTGGAAATATTCCCTGAGCCTGGGCAGGATATGGAAGTCATCGAAGACTTCAGTGACCGCGTCACCGACGAGAAAGCCGCATCAGTACTTCATGCTATATGGAACCGTCCGATCCTGAAGCGCGATGTGGCCGGCATTCACGGCACTCTTTTTTTCGACTATGCCGGCCGAAGGCAGTATTTGCCTGATACAAAACGTGAAATAGACTGGGCGGCCAGCTGCATTAACGAAGCGCAACGCTTACTTTTCGCAAGCAGAAAATAGCGGGCAGCCACCAGTTCACGAAGTCGATCCGGCAATCACATCGACTTCAGCGACCAGTCGACGATCTGGGCGCCGACCTTGGCGAAAGCGCGATCCAGCGCCTCGATGAAGTCGCGGTTCTCGGCGCCCGACACCGCAGCCGTCGCCTTGAACACGCTCTGGGCGCGCACCGTGCCGTTGCGGTCGTTGAGGATTTTTGCCGAGATCTCGACATTGGCGAGCCGCGGGCTGCCGGCGGTCACCTCGAAGGCGCGGATATCGGTCACGACCTGGTAGTCGATCGCAAGGCCCTGCCCCGGCTTGCCGACGCCGCCGAGGCGGCCGGAATTTTCGAAGGCTTCGACCAGCTTCGACTGGACGAGGGCCGGCAGGCGGTCACCCCAGCGGGAATCGGCGAGATACTGGATTTCGGAAGGCGAGACGCGCACCACGACCTGTTCGCTGTTGAGCAATTTCAGCGCCGTCGGTTCCGGCACGAGGATCTGCCGGTTGCGGGCGGAAACGCCCTGGCTGGACGGCGTGATCGACAGGTCGAACGTGTCGCTGTTCGCCTTGCTGCCGCAACCGCTCACCAGCGCCGCCACCAGCGGCAGCGCCAGCAGAACCGGGGCACGGGCCGCCGCACGTCGCATCAGGAACTCCGAACCGCTCATCAAACCCCACTCTCCAACACTGGAAACGCCCAGCCTAGCGCCGCGTCCTGCCGTCATATTCCTTCACCGTCTCGCCGCCGAAGATCAGCCGCTGCGGATTCTGGTCGAAATTGTTGATCGTCTGGTCGAGCGACTGCACCGTGCGGCGCGCATCGTTGACCAGCGTCTGGATGTCCCTCAGGCCGCTTGCCGAGAACCGCGACAGGTTGTCGGCGATCGGCCCGACCCGTGCATTGATGTTGTCGGCCACGGTGCGGAAGGATTCCAGCGTCTTGCGCGCCTCGGCAAACAGCCCCTGCGAGTCGTCGCTCGACACAAGTCCGTCCACCTTGGCAAGGATGCCGTCGACACGGCTCGACGCGTCGTTGAGCTTCTTTGCCAGATCCGTGAAATCGCCGATCGCGCGGTCGATATCGTCCTTGCGATGCGCGAAATTGTCGACCACGCTGCGGGCCGAGCCGATGGTCTGGCGGGCATCTTCGGAAGCCGCGGTGATATTGCGGATCGTCGTCGCGACCTGATCGGTATTGACCGCGCTCAGCACGCTATCGGCACGCCAGATAAGGGTCTGGGCGTCCGAACCCACCTTTTCGAAGTTGGCGGCTGCATTTCTGACATTGGTGACCACGTCGTCGAACTTATCCGAAGCGATGGCGACATTGCGGGTGGCGCGCTCGGTATTGGAGACAACGGCGTTGATCTTTTCCGCATCGATCGCCTTCACCAGCCGCTCGGCTGCGGCAAGGGTCGAGTTGAGCGTTCCGGAGACCCGGTCGATCGTCGCAGAAAGCGTCGAGAGGCTGTTCAGGAACTTGTCGATGCTGTCGGAATTCTGGGCGAGCGCCGAGGTGAACGTCTCGACATTGCGGATGGTCTGGGTCAGCGGACCGCGCGCATCGGCGACGAAGCCCTGGATGTCGCCGATCGCATCGTCGGCCCGGTCGAGGATCTTGTCGGCGGTGGCAAGCAGGTTGGTGACGCTCGACTGTTCGGCGATCAGCACCGCCGGCCGGCCGTTCTCGATCGATTTCTGGAGAATGTTCTCCTCGCCCTTGGCGCCGCCGGAAAGCTCGATATAGGCCGCACCCGTCAGGCCCTGCACTTCGAGCGCCGCCTGGGTGGATTGATAGACCGGCGCATCGGCCCGCACCTCGGTGAAGGCGATCGAATAACGCGGATCGTCGGGATCGATGGTGAGGCTGCGGACGGAACCGACCGCGATACCGTTGAAACGAACCGGAGAACCGACGGACAAGCCGTTCGCCGAACCGGGGATGCGGATCGCCAGTTCGGCCGTCGGCCCACCGCGGCCCGATTGCGCCATCCAATAGACGAAGCCGAAGGCCGCAGCGATCACCAGCAAGGTGAAGAAACCGACAAGGGCGTAATTGGCTCTGGTTTCCATAGATCAGGTCACTCTTCTACTTCTGCCGCAGGCTGCTTTTCTTGGACCACGACTGACCGCGCCCGCTTGCCGCGGAAATAGGACTGCACCCATGGATCGTCACAGGCAAACATATCCTCAAGCGTACCCTCCACCAAGACCCGTTTCTCGCCGAGCACAGCTATTCTGTCGCAAACCGAGAAAAGGCTGTCGAGGTCGTGTGTCACCATGTAGACCGTCAGGCCGAGCGTATCGCGCAGCCTGGCGATCAGCGCATCGAAATCGGCAGCGCCGATCGGGTCGAGGCCGGAGGTCGGTTCGTCCAGGAAGACCAGGTCGGGATCGAGCGACAGGGCGCGCGCCAAAGCGGCGCGCTTGATCATGCCGCCTGACAGTTCGGACGGATATTTGTCGGCAGCGTCCGGCGGCAGGCCGACCATCTCGATCTTCAGATAGGCGAGCTCGTCCATCAGCGACTGCGGCAGGTCGAGATATTCCCGCATCGGCAGCTGGATGTTCTCCTTCACCGTCAGCGCGGAAAACAGCGCTCCGTGCTGGAAGAGCACGCCGAGGCGGGTATCGAGCCCCATGCGTTCGTTTTCCGAGACCGCATCATAGTCGGCGCCGAGAATGTGGATCGTGCCGGAACGGTGCGGCAGGAGGCCGAGCACGGTGCGCATCAGCACCGACTTGCCCGTGCCCGAGGCACCGACAAAGCCCAGGATCTCGCCGCGATAGATATCGAGGTTCAGGTGGTCGAGCACCAGCTTTTCGCCGAATCCGACCGTCAGGTCGCGCACCGACAGCACCACCTGCCGGCCGTCAGCCTTGTCCTTGATCGCGGTCCGCGGGGCGTCGTCCAAACCGTTCTCCATCAGAAATCGATCGCGGAATAGAAAAGGGCGAACATCGCATCCATGAAGATCACGGCGAAGATCGATTTAACAACCGAGGTGGTGACGTGCTGGCCGAGCGATTCGGCGCTGCCGCCGACCTTCATGCCCTCGACGGCGGCAACGATACCGATCGCAAGCGCCATGAACGGCGCCTTGATCATGCCCGAGGCGACGGATGTGTGGTCGATCGCCTCATGGAGACGCGAGAGATAGGTGTCGAAGGTGATGCCGGAATAGGCAAATGCGACGACGGCCGCGCCGAACAGCGCCGAAAAATTGGCGATGATCGTCAACAGCGGCAGCGCGACGGTGAGGGCCACGAGCCGCGGGAAGATCAGCACGCCGACCGGGTTGAGGCCGATCACCGTCAAGGCGTCGATCTCCTCGCGCATCTTCATCGAACCGATTTCGGCGGTAATCGCGCTGCCCGAACGGCCGGCGATCATGATCGCGGTCAGAAGCACGCCGATCTCGCGCAGCTGCAGGATGCCGACGAGGTCGACCACGAAGATTTCGGCCCCGAAGTAACGCAGCTGGAAGGCACCCTGCTGGGCGATGATCGCTCCGATCAGGAAGGACATCAGCACGATGATCGGCACCGCACGCACGCCCATGCGGTCGATATGGGTGACGACCGAAGCGGGCGAGACGCCGGCGCCGCGGCCGAGTTTCATCTGCGCGCCGCGGACCGCCGATCCAAGGATGTGCATGGCCGCATAAAAATCGCCGCCGAGCGAAACCATCACTTCGCCTACCGGCGCAAACAGCCGCTCGAACAGGCTTCCCCTGGCGCCGTTGCCCGCAGGCGGCGCGGGCGTGTGTTCGGGCAACACGCCGATCAGCTCGCGGATCGGGCCTTCGCCGCCGACCAGGGCCGTTTCCCCGCCCTCGCCGCCCTTGGCGGTCATCAGCCGGCGGATCAGCCAGGCGCCGGCCGTATCGACGCCGGTTATGCCGGAAAGATCGATCTCGACCTTGCCCCGGCTCCCGGCCCGCTCCAGGCGTTCGAATTCCTTGAGCATCGGCCCGATCGTCGGGCCGCGCCATTCTCCGGCCAGCACATACCGTTCGCCGCCGTCGCCGGGCATGGATTCGGCCTTGATTTCGGCTGGCTGGAACGTCACGGGTTTCTTTCGCGCTTCAAGCTTCTCAGAAGATTCAATATCATGCGGTTGATCGCACTTTCGAGACCGGCAATATAGCCACCTCACCGGGATTTGCCATAAACGGGACGCGTAAAACCATGTGCCGTCACCTCCAAGCCACAATAGAAACCTTTCCGATCGCCGGTTCCAAGACCGAAGCCGAAGCCATTACCTGCACGATCAGCGAAAACGGCCTTTCCGGGCGTGGCGAATCACGCTGTGGGAAAACGCCGGCAATCGAGCGGGCGTGCACGGCGATCCAGAGTCTGCGTCACGGCGAATAGCTTTTGACCGCTCCCGACCCCTTTCCAGGTCAGCGACCTCCCGCCAAACTAGCGGTGACTCGCATGTGTTCGGCGAGCGCATCGATGAATACCCGTACCTTGGCCGAGAGGCTGCGGTGGCTGGGATAGAGCGCATGGACCTCGATCGTGGCGGCGATCACATCTGGCAATACACGAACGAGATGCCCGCTGGCGACCGCTGGGCGCACGAGATAATCAGGTAGGTTACCGATCCCTGCTCCGCCCTCCACCACAACCTTTTGTGCGCTTGCGTCCGGTATGATGACTCGCGGCTCCACGTCGATCGCGCCGGCGTCGGCAAAGCGCCAATCGGTGCGATCCTGGCGATCAACCAGGCGGTGAGCAGCCAGTTCCGCCACGGTCCTTGGTGTCCCCTGCGCCGCCAGGTACGCCGGACTGGCGCAAAGCCACAAGTCCACCGAAGGCAGCCGACGAGCGATCAGCGCGGAGTCCGCCATCGAGCCGATACGGATCGCCAGATCCGTGTCTCTCGCTGCCAGGTCGATGCGGCGATCGTCAGCATCCAGCGCCACCTGCACCTGGCTGTAGCGAGCCAAGAATGCAGGCAGCATCGGGGCTATCACGCCAACGCCGAAGGCATGGGTGGCGTTCACACGCAGGCGTCCGCGCGGCACGCCCGCCAGTCCCTCCAGTGCCGTTTCCGCGTCAGCGATGTCAGCGAGAATGCGCACGGCGTGAGCGTGAAGCAGGACCCCTGCGTCGGTTAGCCGAACATGCCGTGTGGACCGTTCGACCAAGGCGGATCCGGCAACGGCTTCCATTCGCGCCAACGCCCGGCTTACCGATGATTTGGGAAGGCCAAGCGCTCGCGCCGTCGCTGATATGCCCTTCAGCTCCGCGATCCGGTCAAACACTCGAACATCATCAAAGTTCATCGCTCGTTCCTCCAGTGGAACGCTGTGCGCCACTTTCCTAGCCTAATCCTTTCGGCTGGAACAGTCTACTTAGGAGCGGCGAAAGGATCACCATGCCGCCAACCTCTGACCTCACGCTCAAATTCGGCGAACTGGATTGCCGCACGTTCATTGCGCTTGCAGCCGCCCTCGCGATGCCTGCCGCCGCCCCTGCTTCAGGAGAAATGACCATGACCGAAACGATCAAGCCCTTCCATCTGGCTATTCCAGACAGCGCGCTCGAAAGTTTGCGCGAGCGCTTGTCCAAAACCCGATGGCCCGATCGCGAGACGGTCGAAGACAACAGCCAGGGGGCTCAGCTGGCGAAGATACAGGCGCTCTGCGAACATTGGCGCACCCACTATGACTGGCGCGCCTGCGAGGCCCTGCTCAATAGCTTTGGCCAATACATGGCGATGATCGACGGGCAAGAACTCCACTTTCTTCATATCCGCTCGCCCGAGCCAGACGCTCTGCCGCTCTTGATGATGCACGGCTGGCCGGGATCGGTGCTGGAGTTTCGCAAGGTGATCGGTCCTCTGACCGATCCGGCCGCGCATGGCGGAGACCCGCGCCGCGCCTTTCACGTTATCGCTCCTTCGATGCCAGGCTTCGGATTCTCGGGTAAGCCCGCCTCGACCGGTTGTGGTCTGCCCCAGATCGCCGACCTTTACATCAAACTGATGGCGGAGCTCGGTTACAACCGCTGGGGCATGCAAGGCGGCGACCTGGGTGCCGGCGTCGCTGACGCCATTGCGCGCAAGAAGCCCGCCGGTTTGGTCGGCACCCACATGAACTTCGCGATGGTCATGCCGACGCCTGAGGAAATGACGGAAGCCTCACTTGAAGAAAAGGCGATGCTCGGCGACGCCAAGCACTTCTGGGACGACCTTTCCGGTTACGCCAAGCAACAATCCACGCGTCCGCAAACAATCGGCTACTCGCTGGCGGACTCGCCGTCCGGCCTGGCGGCCTGGATCTACGCCATGTTCCAGGACACCGGCGGCACGCGCGGGGACGCTGAGGCGTCTTTCTCTATTGACGAGATTCTAGACGACATCATGCTTTATTGGCTTCCCAACACCGGCGCGTCCGCGGCCCGGCTCTACTGGGAACTCTCAAAGGCGGGCGGCCCGGCAGGCGGACAGCCTAAAGGTCCGATCACCGTGCCGACAGGCTTCACGATGCTGAAGGGCGAACATGTCCGCATCTCTCGGCGTTGGGCTGAACGCCGTTATTCGCAGATGATCTATTTTAACGGCGAGAGCGACGGTGGCCACTTCGCGGCGCTAGAGCGGCCGCAGGTGTTGGTGAACGATATTCGCGCTACTTTTGCTCGCCTGGTCTGAAAGGATTAAACTATGATCGCTCCGGCCGCTGATGGGATTTGCGGTGATGATCGGCTGCATGGTCGGCTCTTCGCTTGCCATGGCGCCGGCCGCGCTGCTTGCCCAGGACGCGGATTATGCGGATCTCGACGGGCCGCTGCTGCTTGCCCGCGACCGGCCGGACAGGCTGCGTTACGAAGGATCCCTCGTCTATCCGCCGGATGCGACCCTCTGGGGCTGAAGTCTTGCCGCAAGCGCGATGATCGCCAGGCCGACAAGTGCCAGGACGGACATGGCGACGTAGCTCGTCAGGCCGAACTGGCGGTAGAGCATTCCGGAAAGCACCGTCGACAGCGCCAGGAAAACGCCGTTGTAAAACACATAGGCGCCCTGCATCGAGGCTTCCTGGTCCTCGCGCACCGCCTCGACCAGCCGATGCTGGATGCCGATATGCACGAAGGCGAAGGTGAAGGCATGGGTGGCCTGCAGCGCCAGATATCCCCAGAAATCGAGCGGCATCGGAAACAGCGTCCAGCGCAGCACCGCCACGGCACACCCTATCCGCATCAGCGTCCAGGGCGAAACCCTGCGGGCGATCCAGCCTGCCGCAAAGAAGACCAGGATCTCCGACACGACTGCGGCACTCCAAAGCACGCCGATCGAACCGTTCGAAAAGCCGATCTGCTGCCAGTGGATCGTGCCGAACGTATAGAACATGCCGTGGCCCGCCTGCGCGACCGATGCGCCGATCATCAGCACATGCAGATCGAGGCGCCTGAGCGAGCTCGGCTGAGGCATCCGGTCGACGTCCGGCCGCAACACCGCCCTGCCGAGCCTGGGCGCGGCGAAGGCGACGCCGACGGTCAGCAGAAAGCCGACCGCCATCGCCGAAGGGATGGCCTGGAAGCCCCAGAAGCCGCGCAGTTCGCCGACCAAAAGCGTCACGGCCACGAAGCCGACCGATCCCCACACCCGCATCGAGCCATATTGGAAACCCCAGCGCCGGACCCCGCTGACGGCGATTGATTCGACGATCGGCGCATAGGGCGCAAAAACCGCCGCCTGAACGGCAACGACGATCAGAACCGGCCAGAAGTCGCGGATGAAGAACATGGCGAACGCCGTCAGCAGCGACAGGGCACCGGACCAGGCGAGCATCAGCGTTCGTTCCGTCATGCGGTCGGCCAGCAGACCGGCAACCGGAGCGGCGGCCACGCGCAGGAAAAGCTGGGCTGCGAGCACAATGCCGATTTCGAACTCGGTGAAAGCCAGCCCGTCCAGCCAGACGGGCAGATAGGGCAGAATCACGCCATTCACCCCGAGCGGCGCCCCATAGGCAATCGCGCAGCGCAACTGGAAGAACCGGGGCGCGGATTGCGCCGTATTTGAGGGAATCACGATTTCACGGGTGGGTTGCTGAAGTTTCAGCTTACCTAACACACACCCCGGTGCCTGCCTATGGCAAGAAATGGCCTCTTGACCGCCGGCCCGCCATCGCAGGCCGCTCAGGCGGCCTGCATGTCCTCAAGGGATTTCGGCGCCGGCAGGGACTTGATCTCGGCCGTGGCCGTGATGTTCTGCCAGGAGATCATCTCCAGCGTGCCGTCGAAGTTCTCGGCGATCGCCGTGCAGCTTTCCACCCAGTCGCCGGTATTGACGTAGTGGATGCCGTCGATGTCTTCCATCACGGCGTGATGGATGTGGCCGCAGATGACGCCATCGACATTGTTACGGCGGGCTTCGTCGGCGACGACCCGCTGGAACTCGCCGATGAAGTTCACGGCGTGCTTGACCTGCAGCTTGGCCCAGGCCGAGAACGACCAGTAGGGCATGCCGAGGCGACGGCGGATGGCGGCAAGGCCGATATTGATGACGATGGCCGCGTCATAGGCCCAGTCGCCGAGATAGGCGAGCAGGCGCGCATTGCGGACCACGACGTCGAATTCGTCGCCATGCAGGATCAGGTATTTCTTGCCGTCGGCCATTTCGTAGATTTCGCGCTCGGCAACTTCGATGCCACCGAAATGGGTGCCGGGGAAGGAACGCAGGAATTCGTCGTGGTTGCCGGGGATGTAGACGATGCGGGTGCCCTTGCGCGCCTTGCGCAGCAGCTTCTGGACCACGTCGTTGCAGCCCTGCGGCCAGTACCAGTTGCGCTTCAGCCGCCAGCCATCGACGATGTCGCCGACCAGGAAGATGGTCTCCGCTTCATGATAGCGCAGGAAATCCAGGAGAAAATCCGTTCGGGCCGCCTTGGAGCCCAGGTGAACGTCCGAAATGAAGAGCGTTCTGAAATGCCGTGTATCCATCTCACCGGTCACGAAGTCGTCCTTTCGCTGCCGCTTCTAGGGGCTTCAAAACCAGACTCGTGTTTCAGGATGATGACAGGGGCCGGGAAAGGCGGATCACGACGCCCGACCGGCCATGTTCCAATTTCCGCCATGACCGCAAATTACCTGCTGTCGCTTCTGGTCGATTGATGTAATGAGAGGTCTCTCCTTTCGACCCCTCAAAGACAAAACAAGCAAGCCAGGAGGAACGATGAACGCGCAGGACAAACCGAAGGCGCCGACCATGCCGGTCAATGCCGATCTCGACGAACAGGCGCTGTTCTTCCACCGCTACCCACGTCCCGGCAAGCTGGAGATCCAGGCGACCAAGCCGCTCGGCAACCAGCGCGACCTGGCGCTCGCCTATTCCCCGGGCGTTGCAGCGCCCTGCCTGGCGATCCGCGACAATCCGGACATGGCGGCGGATTATACCGCCCGCGCCAATCTCGTCGCCGTCATTTCCAACGGCTCGGCCGTGCTCGGTCTCGGCAATATCGGTCCGCTGGCCTCCAAGCCGGTCATGGAAGGCAAGGCGGTCCTCTTCAAGAAATTCGCCGGCATCGACGTGTTCGATATCGAGATCGAGGCGCCCGGCATCGAGGCGATGGTTTCGACCGTCTCGGCGCTGGAACCCACCTTCGGCGGCATCAACCTCGAAGACATCAAGTCGCCGGAATGTTTCGAAGTCGAGCGCCGGCTGCGCGAAAAGATGAACATCCCGGTCTTCCACGACGACCAGCACGGCACCGCGATCATCGTCGCCGCCGCGATCCTGAACGGGCTGGAACTTGCCGGCAAGAACATATCCGACGTCAAGATCGTCACGTCGGGCGCGGGTGCCGCGGCGCTCGCCTGCCTGCATCTCCTCGTCTCGCTCGGCGCGAAGAAGGAGAATATCTGGGTCCACGACATCGAAGGCCTCGTTTATGACGGGCGCAACACGCTGATGGACGAGTGGAAGGAAATCTACGCCCAGAAGAGCGACAAGCGGGTGCTTGCCGACAGCATCGGCGGTGCCGACGTGTTCCTCGGCCTGTCCGCCGCCGGCGTGCTGAAGCCCGAACTGCTGGTCCAGATGGCCGAAAAGCCGCTGATCATGGCGCTTGCCAACCCGACGCCGGAAATCATGCCGGAGCTCGCCCGCGCCGCGCGCCCGGACGCGATGATCTGCACCGGCCGTTCGGACTTCCCGAACCAGGTCAACAACGTGCTGTGTTTCCCCTACATCTTCCGCGGCGCGCTCGATTGCGGTGCCCGGACGATCAACGAGGAAATGAAGATGGCAGCGGTCAAGGCGATCGCAGCTTTGGCCCGCGAGGAAGTTTCCGACGTCGCGGCGCGGGCCTATTCCGGCGAGACGCCGATTTTCGGCGCCGACTACCTGATCCCCTCGCCCTTCGATCCGCGCCTCATCCTGCGCATCGCGCCGGCGGTTGCCAGGGCTGCCGCCGAAACCGGTGTCGCCTCGCGGCCGATCCATGATTTCGAGGCTTATCTCGACCAGCTGAACCGCTTCGTCTGGCGTTCCGGTTTCGTGATGAAGCCGATCTTCAGCGCCGCCAAGGTTTCGGAAAGGAACCGGGTGATCTTCGCGGAAGGCGAGGACGAGCGCGTGCTGCGCGCCGCCCAGGTCCTGCTCGAGGAAAAGACCGCAACCCCGATCCTGATCGGCCGTCCCTCGGTCATCGAGGCGCGGCTTGCCCGCTTCGGCATCCGCATTCGCCCGAATGTCGACTTCGCCGTGGTCAACCCGGAAGACGATCCGCGCTACCGCGACTATGTCGACGAATATTTCGCACTGGTCGGCCGCGAAGGCATCAATCCGGAAGCGGCGCGCACCATCGTGCGCACCAACAACACGGTGATCGGCGCGCTGGCGGTCAAGCGCGGCGATGCGGACGCGCTGATCTGCGGCGTCGAAGGCCGTTACGACAAACATCTCAACGACGTGAACCAGATCATCGGCAAGCGCCCGGACGTCTGCGCCTTCTCGGGCCTCAGCCTTGTCATTTCCCAGCGCGGCGCGATGTTCTTCACCGACACCTTCGTGAACTACAATCCGTCCGCGCAGGAGATCGCCGAGATCACGGTCCTGGCGGCCGAGGAAATCCGCCGATTCGGCATTACCCCGAAGGCGGCGCTGATCTGCCATTCGAACTTCGGCTCGCGCGATTCGGAAAGTGCCCAGAAGATGCGGGCCGCCTTGAAGCTGGTACGCCAGCGGGCGCCGGAGCTGGAAGTGGACGGCGAAATGCAGGGCGGTTCGGCGCTGTCGGAAATCGTGCGCAAGCGGGCCATGCCGAACAGCTCGCTCACCGGCGAAGCCAACCTGCTCGTCTTCCCGAATCTCGACGCGGCAAACATATCGCTCGGTATCGTCCGCAACATGACGGACGCGCTGCATGTCGGGCCGATCCTGCTCGGCGCGGCCCAGCCGGCGCATATCCTGTCGTCCTCGGTCACGTCACGCGGCGTGGTGAACATGGCGGCGCTCGCCGTCGTCGAAGCATCGCAGCCCAATCTGCAATTTCAATCCTGAGTTGCAGATCTATTAGAGACCCGGTTTGAGCCCTGAAACAGGGGCTCAAACCCCTGTCGTCGAAATGACCTGCGCCGGATATTGGCCAATTTTGACGGCGATGCCCGCGGTTTTATAAAATTGTCAACCGGCACGTTCCATGATGCAATCTCCACTCTGGAGAGGATTCCGGAATTGCCGATACCGCTTCGCGGCCTGCTGACCGTACCGCTGTTTTTTCTGCCTGCCGCAGCGCTTGCGGGGGATCCTGCCGTTTGCGCGGCGCTTTACCGGAAACTTGGCAACAGCGCGGAGATCATCGGCAGCACGTCCGCGGCGCGCAGCTACGCCCAGCAGCTCGGCGAATACAATGCCGATATCCGCGAACTCAGGATCGACATGCGCCGGGCCGGCTGCGGCAACGGCAGCGTCGTCGTCCTCGGCGGCCCCAATGCCGACGTCTGCCGCCAGATGCGGGAGGCGCTGGACGGAATGGAGCAGAGCCGCGATGCGCTGACCGCCGAACGCAACAGTTCGCGGCAGATGATCCTGCCCTCGGAGGAGCGGACCACCATTCTCGCCGCCATCCGCGAACAGCGCTGCATCCCCTCCTTCGAGCCGCTGCCGCCTGTCGTGGACGACCGTCGAAAAGTGCCGGGGATCGAACTTCCGAAGGAAGAGCAGCCCTATTCCGGGATCACCAACCTGCGCACCCGCCCGCCGCAAAAGCCGCAGGCGGCCGCCGTCCAGCCGCCGGTGCTCACCCCGCCACCGGAGCGGCCATACGACCCGAACAACAAGGTGCGCACCGTCGGGCCGACCTTCCTGCCCAACGAGAGTATCGATCTCGCCCATCCGAAATCGGCCGGACCGCAGCCGCAGCAATAGTCAGCGGCTGTCCCACCGGTCCTGAAAGATCAGCTCGTCCAGGGCCAGGCGCTGGCGCCAGCCCTTGAGGGCCAGCTCCGGCTCGCTGTAAAGCTGGTCGACATAACCGAGGCAGAGCCAGGCGACGATCTCGATGCGATCCGGAATGCCGAGCAGCGCCCGCACGTCCTCGTCATGAAAAATGCTGACCCAGCCGACACCGACGCCTTCGGCCCGTGCCGCGAGCCAGAGGTTCTGCACGGCGCAGACCGTCGAATAGGCGTCCATGCGCGGATTGTGGGTGCGGCCGAGCACGACCGGTCCCGCACGATCCGGATCGCAGGTGACGCAGACCGACAGCGGCGCCTTGACGATGCCCTCGAGTTTCAGGCTGCGGTAGAGGTCGCCGCGCTCCCCGCCGAACATTTCCGCGGCCTCTTCATTGGCGCTCGAAAAGGCGGCCCGTGCCGCCGCCCGCACCGCCGGATCGCGGACAAGGATGAAATTCCACGGCTGCATGAAGCCGACCGAGGGCGCGGAATGCGCGGCGCCGAGCAGGCGCATCACCAGGTCGTCCGGCAGCGGATCGGGCAGGAACTGGTCGCGCACGTCGCGGCGCGTCTCGATCGCCCTGTAGACGGCCGCGCGTTCGACTTTCGAAAACTCACCGGCAGGCAGCAAGGCATGCGCAAAAGGGTCAGGCTGCATCGTTTATCCCCAACAATGCCGTCGCTTCCCTTCCTTCCTAGGCTGAGCCTTTCAGAAGCAAGGAGAGGTCCGAAACCTTCCGCCGTCCGCGCGGGTCGGTCTATCGTGTCAGGCCGGTCTTCTGACTTGGCTTCATCCGCTTCCTGCCGCCGCCTTCCCGGTTTCCCAGTGGCTAAAACTCCTGCGGCCGAGCGTCCACCTCACAGCGCTGGGCACGTTCCGGATCTGCCCCGGATTCCCGATTCTCCGGCTTGCCGCCGGCACCTGACAGGATCGGTTTTATGCCGGTGCGCCGGCATCGGCAAGGTCATCATGCGACAGGGAAATAGCGCACATAGGAGAATTTGTCGCCTTGCGGAGACCAGTTGGGCGAATTCATCGTGCCCTGTCCGCCGAAGAGGTCGAACAGCGTCTCGACATTGCCGCCGTCCATGTCCATCAGCCGGACGCGAACATTCAGATCGCGCGGATGGTCGAAGACATCGGCGTCGTAGGAGACGAAAACGATCTTGTCACCCTTCGGTGACGGATGCGGAAACCAGTCGCCGTAACCGCTGTCGGTGATCCGCTCGGCCGGGCCGCCTGATGCCGGAACGCGCCAGATCTGCATCACACCCGTGCGGCTGGAGTTGAAATAGATCCACTGGCCGTCCGGCGAATAATCCGGCCCGTCATTGCGGCCTTCGCCAAAAGTCAGCCGGGTTTCCTCGCCGCCTTCGATACCGATCGTATAGACGTCGAACTCGTCGCCGCGGATGCCGCAATAGGCGAAGCTTTTTCCGTCCGGCGACCAGCCGTGCCAGTAGGATGGCAGGTTCCGCGTCACCAGCCTCGGCGTAGCTCCACCTGCGGGAAGAACATAGATCGCCGACTTGCCGAACTCCGCTTTGTCGGAAATCGCGATCAGCGATCCGTCCGGCGAAATACCGTGGTCGTTGTTGCATTGCTGGGCAAAGCCCGTATCGACAAGCTGTGGACCGCCGTCACCATCCGGCGACAGCCGATAGATCAGGCCGTCGCTGTTCAGCATCAGGTATCGGCCGTCCGGCGACCAGTTCGGCGCCTCGAACAGCGCCTCCGTCTGCCAGACCACCCGGTTGTGCCGGGTGCGGATGTTGAAGATCTCGACCGAGCTGCGCAGGGCCATGATCCCCTCCTACCGGTCGCGGAAACGGTTGGTGATCGGGTAACGCCGGTCGCGGCCGAAATTCTTCTTGGTGATCTTGACGCCGGGCGCCGACTGCCGCCGCTTGTATTCGGCAAGATAAAGCAGGTGCTCGATCCGGTGCACGGTGGCGATGTCGTGGCCGCGTGCGACGATCTCTTCCGTACCCATTTCCAGCTCGACGAGGCATTCGAGAATGTCGTCGAGGACCGGATAGGGCGGCAGCGAATCCTGGTCGGTCTGGTTGGGCCTGAGTTCCGCGGAGGGCGCCTTGGAGATGATGTTCTTCGGGATCACCTCGCCGCTCGGGCCGAGAGCAGTCGGCGGCAGATGTTCGTTGCGCCAGGCGGCCAGCGCATAGACCTGCATCTTGTAGAGGTCCTTGATCGGATTGAAGCCGCCGTTCATGTCGCCGTAGAGGGTGGCGTAACCGACCGACATTTCGGACTTGTTGCCGGTCGTCACCACCATCGAGCCGAACTTGTTGGAGATCGCCATCAGGATCGTGCCGCGGGCGCGGCTCTGGAGGTTCTCCTCGGTGATGCCCTCGTCGGTGCCCTCGAACAGTTCGGCCAGCGCCGACGAGAAACCGTCCACCGGCTCGGCGATCTGCACGATGTCGTAACGGCAGCCGAGTGCTTTCGCGCAATCGGCGGCGTCCTTCAGCGAGTCTTCGGACGTATAGCGATAGGGCAGCATCACGGTGCGCACCCTCTCCTCGCCGAGCGCATCGACGGCGATCGCCGCGCAGATGGCGCTGTCGATGCCGCCGGAGAGGCCGAGCACGACCGACTTGAAGCCGTTCTTGTTGACGTAGTCGCGGAAGCCGAGCAGGCAGGCGCGATAGTCAGCCTCCTCCTTTTCCGGGATGCGCGCCATCGGCCCGCGGGCGCAGTGCCAGGTCTCGCCGATCCGTCGCCACTCGGTGACGGCGACCGCCGGCTCGAACTGGCTCATCTGGAAGGCGAGCGACTTGTCGGTGTTGAAGGCAAAGCTGGCGCCGTCGAAGACCAGTTCGTCCTGGCCGCCGAGCTGGGCCGCGTAGATCATCGGCAGGCCGGTCTCGATTACCTGTTTCAGGACGACCTGATGGCGGATATCCACCTTGCCGCGATAATAGGGCGAGCCGTTCGGCACCAGCAGGATTTCCGCGCCGCTTTCCGACAGCGTCTCGCAGACGCCGAGATCACCCCAGATGTCCTCGCAGATCGGGATGCCGAGCCGGACGCCCCGGAAATTCACCGGGCCCGGCATCTCGCCGGCGATGAAGACGCGCTTCTCGTCGAACTCGCCATAGTTCGGCAGGTCGATCTTGTCGCGCACGGCGATCACCTTGCCGCCGTCGAGCACGGCGATCGAATTGTGGCGGCCTTCCTTGCCCTGGCGGGGGAAGCCGATGATGACGCCCGGGCCGCCTTCGGCCGTATCCGCCGCGAGCTCCTCTACGGCCTTCAGGCAGGCCTTCAGGAAAGCCGGCTTCAGGACGAGGTCTTCCGGCGGATAACCGGAGAGGAAAAGCTCGGTGAAAAGAACGATATCCGCCTCTTCTCGGGCAGCATCTCTTCGGGCTTCTCGGGCCAGCGCCAGATTGCCGGCGATATCGCCGACGGTCGGGTTGAGCTGGGCGACGGCGATACGGAAAGTCTGGCTTATGTCCTGGGTCATGGTACCGATTTAGCGTCAGCCGCAGGTGGCGGCAACGTCGTTGCGAGAGTTTTTTGTCGTTCAGGAAGATGCGGGACGGTCGCCCGGATAATGCGGCACGCCGTCCTGCGGCAGGTCGTAGAAATCCGCCTTGTCGGCGCAGTAGATGTGCTCGCCCATGACGAGCCCGCTCGGCTGGTCGAAGGCGCCCGCCAGGATCGAAATGGCTTGCGCACCCTCCGCCTGCCAGAACAGTGCCGAGCCGCATTTCGAGCAGAAGCCGCGCCGCGCTTCGTCGCTGGCGCGATACCAGCTCAGCATTTCCTCGCCTTCGAGCGTCATGTTCTCGAAACGCACGCTAGTGGCCGCATAATAGAGCCCGGTCTGCCGGCGGCATTGCGAACAATGGCAGGCCGTGACCGTCCTCAGCGGCCCCACCGTCTCAAACCGGATCGCACCGCACAGGCAACGGCCGCTGTTCTTCTGATCCATGCAAACTCTCCGACGAAAGAATGGCTCAATGTCGCGACCTGCGGCCTCGGGGTCAAATCTATTCGGCTGATGGTGAGCATCAGCCAAAGCCATGCAAAAACAAAAAAGGCCGGCGTCGCCGCCAGCCTTCTTGGATCTCAACGATCTTCCACGGTTCAGCCGTTGACGACCATCCGCTTTTCATCGCGGCCGCTCTTCATCCGCTCGGCGAGCAGGAAGGCCAGTTCCAGTGCCTGGTCGGCATTGAGGCGCGGGTCGCAATGGGTATGGTAGCGGTCCTGCAGGTCGCCGGCCGTCACCGCGCGGGCGCCGCCGGTGCATTCGGTGACGTCCTTGCCGGTCATCTCGATATGGATGCCGCCCGGATGGGTGCCTTCCGCGCGATGGATCTGGAAGAAGCTCTCGACTTCCGACAGGATCCGGTCGAAGGGCCGGGTCTTGTAGTTGTTGAGCGTGATCGTGTTGCCATGCATCGGATCGCAGGACCAGACCACCTTCTTGCCTTCGCGCTCGACGGCGCGGATCAGCTTCGGCAGGTTCTCGGCGACCTTGTCGTGGCCGAAACGGCAGATCAGCGTCAGGCGGCCGGCTTCGTTGGCCGGGTTCAGCGCGTCGATCAGTTCGATCAGGTTGTCGGCCTGCAGCGACGGGCCGCATTTCAAACCGATCGGGTTCTTGATGCCGCGGAAATATTCGACATGCGCATGGTCGAGCTGGCGGGTGCGGTCGCCGATCCACAGCATGTGGCCCGAGGTCGCGTACCAGTCGCCGGATGTGGAGTCGACGCGGGTGAAAGCTTCTTCGTAACCGAGCAGCAGCGCTTCATGGCTGGTGAAGAAATCCGTCTCGCGCAGGCTCGGCTGGTTTTCCGCGGTAATGCCGATCGCCTTCATGAAATCCATGGTTTCGCTGATACGGTCGGCGAGCTTGCGGTAACGCTCGCCCTGGGGACTATCCTTGACGAAACCGAGCATCCACTTGTGGACGTTTTCCAGATTGGCATAACCGCCCATCGCGAAGGCGCGCAGAAGGTTCAGCGTCGCCGCCGACTGGCGATAGGCCATCATCTGGCGTTCCGGATCGGGAATGCGCGATTCCGGCGAGAACTCGATGCCGTTGATGATGTCGCCGCGGTAGGATGGCAGTTCGACGCCGCCCTGAACTTCGATATTCGAGGAACGGGGCTTGGCGAACTGGCCGGCGATGCGGCCGACCTTGACGACCGGAAGCTGGGCGCCATAGGTCAGGACGACGGCCATCTGCAGGAACGAGCGGAAGAAGTCGCGGATGTTGTCCGCGCCGTGCTCGACGAAGCTTTCGGCACAGTCGCCGCCCTGCAGCAGGAAGGCATTGCCTTCCGCGACGCTGGCGAGCTGCTTC
The DNA here is from genome assembly GCF_031455615.1 of Neorhizobium sp. 2083. Lineage (NCBI taxonomy): Bacteria > Pseudomonadati > Pseudomonadota > Alphaproteobacteria > Hyphomicrobiales > Rhizobiaceae > Neorhizobium > Neorhizobium sp. 2083. The sequence goes on from NZ_JAVDTC010000005.1 coordinate 175,406, forward strand.
TTCAGGCGGCGGGCTTCACCGGCAAAGACGAGCGGCGGGAAGGTCGCGAGCTGAGCTTCCGTCGCGGCCAGCGCGGCCTTGTCCGGAAATTCCGGGACCTGCTGGATCGGTTTTTGCCGCCAACTGCTGGGGGTCCAATTCTGTGCCATCTCACTCACCTGTCTCGGCCACGGCATCCACTGCCGGGCAAACGCCCTTAAAATCGAGGCGGCTTATAAACCTTAACAGCCGCCTTGCATAGCCGGTTTGCGCCGCCGCCTGCCCCGATCCGCCTTGAGCGGGCTGCCCCCGTTGGGGCAAAAGGCGCCCCGCTGCGGAGGCCTTCCCGGCGGCCCTCCATGCTTCCGGCGGCCGGTCGATCGCCTGCAGTACGAAATCGGCGCATGAGCGGGATTTTATTGCCGTTCTTAGCCACAATTTCACGATTTTGGGCGAGGTTTCGCCCAAGGTCTTCTTGCTGGGGAGCAGGCGATGCGTCCGATAACACGTTTCTGGAAAGATCGCCGGGGCAATTTCGGCGTCATGACTGCCTTTCTGCTGGTTCCGCTGATCGGGACCGCCGGCATGGCGCTTGATTTCGGCCACGCCCTTACCGTCAAGCAGCAACTCGTCGGCGCAGCCGATGCGGCTGCCGTCGGCGCGATCGCCGAGAAGTCCAAGGCGGTCGCCCAGGCGATGCAGCTGCAGGGCGACGGCAGCGTGTCGCTCGATCCCGCGGAGGCCCGAGGCATCTTCCTCGGCCAGATGTCCGGCGAACTTTCCACCCTACCGGTCAGCGTCGATATAGACGTGCTGAAGACCAACGGCGTGCTGACCTCGCGCGTATCGTTCAGCGCAACCCTGCCGACTGCGTTCATGACCATTCTCGGCAAGGACGACATCACCGTGTCCGGCCAGGCCACCGCGCAATACCAGACACCATCGTTCCTAGACTTCTACATGCTGCTCGACAACACGCCCTCGATGGGGGTTGGGGCGACACCTGCAGACGTGGCCAAGCTCCGGGCGGCGACGATCAATGGCCGCAACGGCAAAGACAAGGATTGCGCCTTCGCCTGTCATATCGTTTCCGAAAGCGGCGTCGAGGATACAGGCAGCTATTACAACCTCGCAAAAACTATTGGGGCGACAATCCGCATCGACGTGGTGGCAGATGCGGTTGCCGCACTTATGAGCACCGCCAAGGAGACGCAAACAGTTACCGGCCAGTTCCGTATGGCGGCGTACACGTTCGGGCAAACTGCACTGGACGCAAAACTCTTTACCGTCGCCAATCCCACGACCGACTTCGATGCTCTCAGCAAGGCAACGCAGAAGATTCAGCTGATGAGTATCCCAAGTCACGATTACCCAAACAACCAGACAGATTACAACGCGGCCCTGACCGGCATCAGCGACAAGATCAAGTCGACTGGCGGTGGTACGAGCTCTGCCGACCGACAGGCGATCGTCTTCCTGGTCGGGGATGGCGTGGGTGACGCGCAGCGCGCCAACTGCAAAGAGAAGTTGACCCATACCAAGGTGGGATCAGAACAACTGCCACGCTGCATGGAACCGATCGACGTCCAGTACTGCAACGATATCAAGCTTCGGGGCGTCAAGATCGCCGTGCTATACACGACCTATCTGCCTCTGCCGGAGAACAGTTTCTACAATAGCTGGATCGCGCCGTTTCAGCCTAAAATTCCGAACAACATGCAGGCCTGCGCCACCGAAGGCTATTACTTCGAGGTGAGCCCGACCGAAGGTATTGCTGCAGCCATGAATACCCTTTTCCGCAAGATTGTCAGCACTCCGCGCATCACCAGCTGAGGTCGCGCCGAAGCCGCGAGCGCGTCAAACGCGCTCGCCGTTCTTCACCCGGTAGCTCGGGTTGTACATGGTGACGAGTTCTTCCGCCGCCGTCGGATGAACGGCCATGGTGCGGTCGAAATCGTCCTTGGTGACGCCGGCCTTCAGCGAGATGCCGAGAAGCTGCGCCATCTCGCCGGCATCGTGGCCGAGGACGTGGGCGCCGACCACCTTGCGGCTCGCCGCATCGACGACCAGTTTCATGATCATCTTTTCGGACCGTCCCGAAAGCGTCGCCTTCATCGGCCGGAATTCGGCGCGGTAGATTTCGAGTTCCGGATAGCGCTTGGCGGCCTCCTCTTCCGACAGGCCGACGGTGCCGATCTCCGGCTGCGAGAACACGGCGGTGGCGATCAGGTCGTGGTCGGGAGCGGTCGGGTTGTTCCGGTATTCGGTTTCGATGAAGCACATCGCCTCGTGGATCGCGACCGGCGTCAGTTGTACCCGGTCGGTGACATCGCCGAGCGCATAGATATGCGGCACGCTGGTGCGCGAATATTTGTCGACGACGATGGCGCCCCTATCGTTCACCTCGACGCCCGCGCCCTCCAGGCCGAGACCGTGCGTGTTCGGATCACGGCCGAGCGCCAGCATGACCGTGTCGACGGCGAGCGTTTCGCCACACATGGTTTTCGCCACCAGACCGCCGGCCGCCGTCTTCGTCACCTCCTCGATCACGTCCGTCAGGATGATGCGGATGCCCTTTTCCACCATCGCCTTGTGCAGGCCCTGGCGCATGTCGTGGTCGAAGCGCGACAGGATTTCCTTGCCGCGATAGATCAGCGTCACATCGACGCCGAGGCCATGGAAGATGTTGGCGAATTCGACCGCGATGTAGCCGCCGCCGGCGATCAGGATTGAACGCGGCAGTTCAGGCAGATGGAAGGCCTCGTTGGAGGAGATGCAGAACTCGTGACCGGGCAGCGCGGCATGCGGGTTGGGAGCGCCGCCCGTCGCGATGACGATCTTTTCGGCGGTCACCATCTTGCCGGTCTTCACAAGCCGGATCGTATGGGCATCGACCAGTTCGGCGCGGGTCTCGAGGATTTCCGCACCGTTGTTCTCAAGGCCCTTGCGATAAAGGCCTTCGAGGCGGGCGATCTCCTTGTCCTTGGCGGCGATCAGCTTCTTCCAGTCGAACGTGCTTTCGCCGACCTCCCAGCCGTAACCTGCGGCATCCTCGAAATGCTCGTGATATTGCGAGGCATAGACGAACAGCTTCTTCGGCACGCAGCCGCGGATGACGCAGGTGCCGCCGAACCGATATTCCTCGGCGATCGCCACCCGCTTGCCGAGCGACGCGGCCACGCGCCCTGCCCTCACGCCGCCCGATCCGCCGCCAATCACGAAGAGATCATAGTCATAGGCGGTCATGGCATTCTCCTTGGAAGCAGGCGGCTGGATGTGGCTCACATATAGTGACGGAAGCCCCCAAAGGAAAAGCCCGGATTGCTCCGGGCTTCCATAAATTCAGCGGGTCGCGGATGCGATCAGGGCTTCGGCGCGGGAGCCGGAGCCGGAGCGGGCTTGGCGGCCGGAGCGGCAGGCTTGGCCGGCGCGGCTGCTGCGGGAGCGGCGGGCTTGGCGGCAGGCGCGGCAGCGGGCTTGGCCGGCGGCGCAGCGGGCTTTGCCGGTGCGGGTGCTGCCTGGGCTTCGGCGGGAGCCGGATCGACGACCGGCGGCTTGATCGGGTTTGCGTCGATGATGCCGCGCAGCTTTTCGGAGCTCTGGTTGGTCAGGTCGCGGGAAATTCCGTTTGCCCAGATTTCAGCGGCCTTGGTCAGTTCGCGGCTGACGAGCGGCTGGTTGGTCAGCAGCTTCTTGCCGGCTTCCGTGTTGAAGAAGGTGGAGATCGACTTCAGCTCGTCGACCGAGAAGCTCTTGGCGTAGATGGTCGCGGCTTCCTTTTCCAGGTCGGCGCGGCGCGGCGCAAGCACCAGCGCCTGTTCGTCGACGACGTTGGAGATCTGCCCCTGGAAGTTCGGAGAGGCCTGGATGAACTGGGCCTTCAGACGCTCTGCGAGGTTGGGCAGGATGTTGTCGTAGCGATCGGTAACATTGAGCGCCGCGATGGCATCGCGCGCAGCGGCAAGCTGGGCTTCCGAAACTTCCTGTGCGCGAGCCGATACCGTGAAGGCGCCGGAGAAGAGGATCGCCACAGCGGCGGCACGGCCGAGAACCGCGAATCTGATCATGAGTGTGTTGCTCCTAGTTATTTCGCCTCGAGCGTCCGCGCTCCAGCCTCACCGGCAATGATCGCTAAGGACGCCATGTGGATGAACAGCCCGTGTTCCACGACACCGGGAATGAAATTAAGCTCCGCCGACAGAGCGTCTGCATCAGGAATGCGGCCAAAAGATGCGTCCAGAATGTAGTGGCCACCGTCCGTCATGAAGATATCGGCGCCGGATTTGCGCAGATTCAGCGCGCCGCTCAGCCCCAGCCTGGAGGCAGCCTTTTCGATCGCGATCTGGGTCGCCGCAAGGCCGAAGGGATTGACCTCGATCGGCAGCGGATAGGCTCCGAGCATGCCGACCAGCTTGCTTTCGTCGGCAATCACGATCATGCGAGCGGAGGCCGCGGCGACGATCTTCTCGCGCAGCAATGCACCGCCGCCGCCCTTGATCAGGGTCAGGTTGGCATCGACCTCGTCGGCGCCGTCGATGGTCAGATCGAGCTCCGGAAGTTCGTCGAGCGATTTCAGCGGGATACCGAGCTCGACGCAGAGCCTTGCGGTGCGCTCCGACGTCGGTACGCCTTCGACCTTGAAGCCCCCATCAACCTTTTCGGCGAGTAGCCTGACGAATTCGTCCGCCGTCGAACCGGTGCCGATGCCAAGCCTCATGCCGTCCTCGACATAGGCCAGTGCCGCTTGCGCCGCCTTGACTTTCATTTCCCGGGCGTCCATCCGCCAAAAGCTCCCCGCTGTTTTTGCCGACCCGCTGTTTACACGCCTCTCCCGGCAAACGAAAGTCCCCTTGCAGCGGGTTTTACGAAGGGTCGCGAATCTCGCATATTTGCTTTTCACGGCAGCATTGCTTAATCCGGGACATCTCCCGAACGACGTTCACGAGGTTCCATTGACCGCTCCACTCGTCATTTTCGACCTCGACGGCACACTGATCGACACCGCACCGGATCTGATCGACAGCCTCAACCATACGATTTCGGCGGTCGACCTTGCGCCCGTCACCTTCGAGGACCTCACGCATCTTGTCGGCCAGGGCGTGCGCGTGATGATCCGCCGCGCCTTCGAACTTCGCCGGGCGCCGCTCGACGAACCGACCGCCGCAAGGCTGTTCGACCGCTACATGGAGCATTACGAGGCGCAGATGCCGGGCAGGAGCCGCCCCTATGACGGCGTCGTCGCCTGCCTGGACCGCCTGTCGGCGGCGGGAATGCGGCTCGCCGTCTGCACCAACAAGTCCGGACAGCTCGCCTTCCCGCTTCTCCAGAAGCTCGGCCTGCTCGATCGTTTCGTCGCAATGACCTGCGGCGATACGTTCGCCGTCCGCAAGCCGGATGCACGGCATATCTTCGGCACGATCGAACGGGCCGGCGGCGATCCCGCGAGGAGCGTCATGATCGGCGACAGCGTCAACGACATCCTGGCCGCGCAGAATGCGGGCATCGCCTCGGTCGCCGTGACCTTCGGTTATTCCGACGTCGCCGTCGAGACGCTCAACCCCGATCGCGTGATCAGCGGCTATGACCAGCTGACCGTGGAGATGGTGGAAACCCTGATTTCCGCCGACGTGAAGCGGGTGGCGGCAGCCAAATAAGAAGAGGGCGGCACCAGGCCGCCCTACTCCGCAATCCGAAACTCGGTCCGTCCGGAACTCAGCTCTGTGCCGCACGCACCTTGGTGGTTGCGGCAAAAGCCTTCACCGTCGCGTCGTCGCGGCCATAGACGTCGTCGAAATATTCGACCTTGCCGTCCTTGTTCGGCCAGGCGGTGAAGTACGAGACGTAGACCGGGATCTTGACCGGCACCTTGGTGGCGACGTTCTGGCCGGCGGCGATACGTCCGTTGACGTCGTCGATCGTCGTGCCGAGCACGGCGGCCGCCATCTTGCGCGGTTCCGCGAGACGGACGCAACCGTGGCTCAACGCCCGCATGTCGCGCTGGAAGAAGCTCTTCGAGGGCGTGTCATGCATGTAGATCGCGTGGCTGTTCGGGAAGAGGATCTTCAGGTCGCCGAGAGCGTTGTCGCTCGACGGCGGCTGGCGGACGGAAACCTTCTCGGTGGATCCGAACCAGTTGACGCTGCTCGACGGAACGGCCTTGCCGCCGATCGAGACCTCGTAACCCAGACGATCGAGATAGCTCGGGTCCTGGCGCAGCTTCGGCAGCATCTCGTTGATGATGATCGACTGCGGCACGCCCCAATAGGGATTGAACTCGACCGTCTCGATCTCGTCCTGGAAGAAATAGGTCTGGTTGGCCTTGCCGCCGACCACGACGCGCATCGAGAACTGTTCGGCGCCGCGATCGTGGTAATAGACCATGAAGGCCGGCTGATTGATGAAGACGTAACGCTGACCGAGATCGTCCGGCAGCCAGCGCGCCTGTTCCATGGCGACCTCGACCTTCTCGATCTTGTCCTTCGAGGTATGGCCGACCATCCTGCGCACCGTCGCATTGCCGATGACGCCGTCGGCCTTGAGGCCGACTTCGGCCTGGAAGGATTTGACCACCTCGACGAGTTCCGGCGTGTAGTCCGGGGTCTGCTGATAGGCCGCAAACGTCGCCGCGTGCTTGGTCTTCAGCGCCTCGGAGCCGGTGTGCTGGATGGCGGCGATGATGCTTGCCATATCCGGGCTGCTCTTGCCCGGCTTCAGGAGAATGTCGTTGGGCAGCGAGATGCGGGGGCCGTCGTTGGCGGCCGCGGCACGCAGCGTTGCGAGTTCGGCCTTCAGCGCCTGGAACTGGGGGCCCTGCGGCGCGAGGCCCTGCAGGTAGGCCGCGACGTCCGTGCCGGTCTGCGCGAAAGGCAGAACGAGCGAAAGCTTGACGTCCTTGCGCTTGAAATCGTGGTAACCCGACAGCTTGTTCGGATCGATGCGGCCGCGCATCATATCCTGCGCGAACACCAGCACCTTTTCCGACAGGGCCAGTTCGAACTGCATCAGGGCGCGGTCATGGCTGTCGGCGGCTGCAACCGGAGCCGGGGTCGACGCAGCCCCCGTAGCGACAGCCATAGCCGTCGCCGAAGCGTTGACCGGCGTTGCCGCATCGGTCGGCGCCGCGACGCTTGCCGTGGTCAGCGCCGGGACCGGCAGGATGTAATCGGCGGGCTCCAGGCCGTATTCGCCGGCGCGTTCGAAGAGCGCCAGGACGCCCCTCGCCTTTTCATTGACGTCGCCGCCGGAGATCCAGACGGGTTGGGCGGCCTTGGCGTAGAAGGCCTCGAGGGCGGTCGCGATTTCCGCGGGCGCCGAAACCTTGGCCTCGGCGATCAGGCGGCTGCCATCCGTCGCCGATATCGCCGCAAAACCCGCCGTCTTCACGAGGCGTTCGGCATCCGGCTTGTAGGTGTAATAACGAGGACCGGAAACTTTCGGCAGCGGCTCCGGATCGGCAAGGCTGCGCTCCGTCGGCAGGGCCGCGTTGCCGCCGACACCCGGCAGGCCGTTATCGACGCGTCTCGCCCGGTCGGCGCCGGGACCGCCCCGCAAAATGTCGAGAAGGGTTACGGCATGTGCGGGAACGGCCGCTCCGGCGAAGATCGAGATGCCCGAAACAAGCGCCAAGGCGATCGAAGTTTTCTTGTGTCTGTATTGCAATGTCGTCCCCGTCACCTGCATCCGCGTCTTAAATTCGCGGGCTCGAATATGTATCACGCCATCTAACCGATCGCGTGAGGGATGGAAAGAAACGCCCGTGTGTCCAGCCAGTTCGGGCTCCGCCAAAAAAGCATCGGTGCGCAGCCGGAAGGTTAAGAAACTATTCGTTAAATTTTTACTGACGGCCATCGACGAGCCGCGGGTGGACAGGCGGATTTTGCTGTATAATTCCGCGGCCCGTGTCATAAAAGGCACGGCGAAAGAACGCCAAAAACCCTGTTTCCCCGGCTTGCGGACGCGCCGCAATCGTATAGTAATGCCGCCGGCCGGCGCGGACGCGGTAACGCGTTGTTGATCTTCTGAAACACCGGCAGCGACCACGAGCAAAAAGAGGCAGCGAAGATGGCATCGACCCGCACCGAAACCGATACGTTTGGCCCGATCGACGTGGCAGGCGACCGTTATTGGGGCGCCCAGGCGCAGCGCTCGCTCGGCAACTTCAAGATCGGCTGGGAAAAGCAGCCGCTTCCGGTCGTGCGCGCACTCGGCATCGTCAAGCAGGCCGCTGCCCGCGCCAACATGGAACTCGCCGGTCTCGACGCCGGGCTCGGCAAGGCAATCATCGACGCCGCCCAGGAAGTCATCGACGGCAAGCTCAACGATCACTTCCCGCTCGTCGTATGGCAGACCGGTTCCGGCACCCAGTCGAACATGAACGCCAACGAGGTCATCTCCAACCGCGCGATCGAAATGCTCGGCGGCGTGATGGGCTCCAAGAAGCCCGTGCATCCGAACGACCACGTCAACATGAGCCAGTCGTCGAACGACACCTATCCGACGGCCATGCACATCGCCTGCGTCGAAACCATCGTGCGCCATCTCGTCCCCTCGCTGAAGCACCTGCACGAAGCGCTGGAAGCGAAGGTCAAGGCGTTCTCGCACATCATCAAGATCGGCCGCACCCACACGCAGGACGCCACGCCCTTGACGCTCGGCCAGGAATTCTCCGGCTATGCGGCGCAGGTCGGCTCGGCGATCGCCAATATCGAACTGACGCTGCCGGCGCTTTCCAAGCTCGCCCAGGGCGGCACAGCGGTCGGCACGGGCCTCAACGCTCCCGTCGGCTTTGCCGAAAAGGTCGCCGAGGAGATCTCCAAGATCACCGGCCTGCCCTTCGTGACCGCGCCGAACAAGTTCGAGGCGCTCGCCTCGCACGACTCAATGGTTTTCGCGCATGGCGCGATCAACGCCGCCGCGGCCGCGCTCTTCAAGATCGCCAACGACATCCGCTTCCTCGGCTCCGGCCCGCGCGCCGGCCTCGGCGAACTGTCGCTGCCGGAAAACGAGCCGGGCTCGTCGATCATGCCGGGCAAGGTCAACCCGACCCAGTCGGAGGCGCTCACCCAGGTCTGCGCCCACATCTTCGGAAATCATGCGGCGCTGACCTTCGCCGGCAGCCAGGGCCATTTCGAGCTCAACGTCTACAATCCGATGATGGCCTATAATTTCCTGCAGTCGGTGCAGCTGCTCGGCGACGCTGCCGTTTCCTTCACCGACAATTGCGTGGTCGGCATCGAGGCGCGCGAAGACAATATCAGACGCGGCGTGGAAAACTCGCTGATGCTGGTTACCGCGCTTAACACCAGACTGGGCTACGACATCTGCGCCAAGATCGCCAAGACCGCCCACAAGAACGGCACCACCCTGCGCGACGAGGCGGTCGGCGGCGGATACCTGACGAACGAGGAATTCGATCAGTATGTCCGCCCGGAAAACATGATCGGCCCCAAATAAGCATAGCTATCTGATAATATAACGGAAAAAGCCCGCCTCTCGAATGGCGGGCTTTCTCTTGAGGGCAGTCCAATTGATTAATTTCGAGAATATATCAAATTTTACAAAGTGAATATCTTTTCGGCCCTAAAGTCCGGAAACCCATTAATTTTGAGGGAAAATGGGGAAATTCAGAAATGCGAGTTAAATTTAAGAATAAGCTCTTCCGCTGGTACCCCTTAATTCTTTTCCAACATTTTTCACATACTACTTCGCTTCATAGCATACGGGTGGGATCTAGTGGGGATCGTCGATGACGACGGCAACGGCGCCGAGGGCGCAATCTAGCGATCTGATCGGCCAGATCATCTATGCGGTGCGATCGATGGGCGTCGCGCCGATCCCTCGTAACTATCAGCTTTTCTACGAAGCCTATATCGGTTCCAATCCCGATCTGACCCGCGACCTGGCGGCGCTCGGCAGCCGTGCGACGCAGGAAGAGCTGGACGCGCTTTCGCATCGCTACCTTGGAACGGGCCAGGTGGCCGTCATCGAAGACGCCCATAGCAAGCTTCTCAGCGAACTGGACGCGCTCCTGAAACTGTTGCGCCAGGAACAGAGCTCGCTCGAAAGCTACGGCCGGCTGCTTGGAGAGACCGCCCAGCGGATCAACTCCAAGAGCAATTTTTCCAACGACCTTTTGACCAGCGCGCTGATGCTCCTGAGCGAGGCGACGGGCAATACCATGGCGCATGGCGAGAAGACCGTCGGCGGCGTTGTCCAGCGCAGCCAAGAAATGGACCAGGTCCGCCGCGAACTCGACGAATACAAGCGCATTGCCAACACCGATTCGCTCACCCGCATCGCCAACCGCCGGGCCTTCGACGAGCGCCTTGCCGCGACCTACGACAATTCGGCGGTATTGCCGGTCACCGCGCTGGTGCTGGCCGATATCGACAATTTCAAGAAGATCAACGACAGCTACGGCCATCCCGTCGGCGACAAGATCCTCGCGACGGTCGCCTCGGTCATCCGCTCGAACGTTCGCAAGGACGTGTTCGTCGCCCGCTCGGGCGGCGAGGAATTCGCGATCATCGTCGAGGGCAATACGCCGGAAGAAGTGATGATCATCTGCGAGCGGGTCCGCCGGGCGCTGGAAACCCGGACCTTCCGCAATTCGCGCTCCGGCGTCGACTACGGCCCGGTCACCATTTCCCTCGGCTTCGCGATGGGCTCGCAGGCGAGCGACCCGGGCGAACTCTACGCCAACGCCGATACGGCCCTCTACACCGCCAAGAATTCCGGCCGCAACCGGTCGGTGTTCTTCGAGGACGGCATGAAGAAGGACTATGTCGGCAAGAGCTGGCTGATCTACAGGAAGTAGATTCCCCTCGGTCGCAGGCCGTGATGCCCAGGCATCACGGCAACCGCTTGCAAAAACGGCCTGTCAATACACCAGGACATTGACGTAATCGCCGCGCGGCCCCCGAAAAATCCGCACGTTGATCATGACGTTGCCGCGAACGATGGCGCTGCGGGCGCTGCGCTCGATGGTACCGCGGCTGATCATGCGCTCGACGAGCTCGCGATTGCCTGCGTCAGCGAAGAAACTGTCGCTCTGGTCGCCGCGCTGCGAGACGCCGAAGCGGTGAAAATTGGCGCGGTCCTGGCGGATGATCTGCCAGGGCTCCTGCAGGCGCGCGTTGCTGGAATTGTAGAGGTCATCCTCGCCGATGAAGGCGTTGTATTCCTCGATCAACTGGTCGGCCCGCGCCGCATGGGCGCCGAACATCGTCGCGGCCAGAATCACCGCCGCAAAGCCGGTTCCAAACTTCATGAAATCCCCCGTGCCCGTCCCCTATGGCGGGTCGACTAGATTGTTGCCCTGACCGCGACAAATGTCCATGACGACGCCGGGCGGCCGGCTGCTTCTTCAAAAATGATACGCCGTTATGACCGCGAATGGACCGGCGGTGCTACCACATGGTCCTGGCGGCGCGTTCCGGCCATTCGCGGTCGTAGGTTTCCTTGTCGAAATCGGCCTTGGTGGCCTTCAGGAGCGTGCCGGGCGTCGGCAGGTCCTTCGGATCGACGAAACGCTCCGGGTTCCAGAGCTCCGCCCGCATCAGGGCGCGGGCACACTGGAAATAGACCTCGTTGATGGCGATGACCGTGACGCTGCGCGGATGCCGGCCGTCCATCTCGAAGCTCAGCAGCAGTTCGGGTTCCACCGAAATCACGGCGCGGCCGTTGATGCGCATCGCCGTGTTGGAGCCGGGGATCAGGAACATCAGCGCCACGCGCGGGTCGCGGACGATATTGATCAGCGAATCGATGCGGTTGTTGCCGCGCCAGTCGGGCAGAAGCAGCGTCGCTTCGTCCTTTATCCGCACCGCGCCGCCGAGATCGCCGCGCGGCGAACAGTCGAGCCCTTCCGGCCCGACTGTGGCAAACGCGACGAAGGGAGACGCCTCGATCATCTGCCGGTATTCCGCGGTCAGCGTCTTCGTCACCTTGGCGATCGAGGCTTCCGACACGCCGTCATAGATCGCCTTCAACTGCTCGACGGATGTGATGATGGTCATGATTCGCCCCCGATTTCGGCGGGCCGTAACCCGCGCGGGCGACAGTATGATGACGGTTCCCGTGGATCAAGCGGCCGCGTCGCCGCCCGGCCTCTCGACTCCGGAGATCTGGCGTCCCGGGCGGTCATCTCCGGTCAGGAACGCGGCGATCGTCGCGATCACGCCGCGGTCGCTGACGATCCGGCGATGACCCAGCCCGTTGGCCCATTCGAGCCGCGCCGTTCCAAGTCCTTCGAAACGGCGGGCGTGGTCGGCTGCGACCTCCTTGTCCTCCTCGGCATGCACGACCAGCAGAGGCGTGCCAAGCCGCGCGGCGCTCGCGACCGTGTCGAAATCGTCGAGCGAGGCGCCGGCCACGTGCTCCGCCCGCCGGATCAGCTGCGCCTTGACGCGCGGCGGCAGGCCGACCATCCGCGAAAAATCGTCGAACAGCCAATGGATATGGCTCGGCGCGCCGATCACCACCAGTTTCGACGGCGAGATCGCGCCGACGGCCTTCATCACCCCGCCGGCGGCCAGCATCATGCTCGCGCCGCCGAAGGAATGTCCGATGGCTGCGTCGAAATGGCCGAAACGTCTTTCCGCCTCGACGATTGACTCGACCGCCTGGCGCATGTTGAGGCTGCGGCCGCTGGAAAGCCCGTGTCCTGGAAAATCGAGCACCACGACCTCGGCGCCGGTATCGGCAAGGCCCGCTGGCAGCGCCGCGATATAGGCGGCGCTCGAACCCCAGCCGTGCACGACCAGGTAACGCGGCCGGCCGGGCTTGCCGTCGCCGTTGAAGCGATAGGCCATCACCGTCGACGCTCCGACCGTAAACGGCATCTTCTGGGCCTTCGAGAGCCGATCCCGCCCCTCCTTCTCCATCGCCTGCGCCTTGTCGCCCCTGGGGCGGCGCGAGGGCGTCAGGCAGAAAAGCCGAAAGGCGAGCCTTGCGGCCGCGGCAGGGAAAGGCCGGCCTAAGGCGGCAAATCCGAAACGGGTGACCTTGAGTGCAAAGGGTGGCATAGTGGGAAAATCCAATAATGTTCAATCATGAACAATAAAGTACAGCAATGAACAAAAATCAATCCCTCCCCTGGGATCATCCTCGTTTTCGCAGTTGGATTGCCACGGCCCGCGCCTGCCAGCTGATGCAGACCGTGCTGACCCGCGAGCTCGCCGAACTGGACATCAAGCCGCCGCATCTCGACATCCTGATCAATCTCTACCGGTTCGAGGGGATCTCCCAGCAGGAGCTCGCCCACAAGCTGCTGGTGGGGCGCTCCAACATGAGCATGGCGCTGCCGCAGATGGAAAAGCGCGGACTGATCGAGCGGCGCGGCGACAAGAAGGACAAGCGCGTGCTTCGCCTCTACCTGACCCCGGAAGGCCGTTCGGTGACCGAAAGGGCAATGGCGATCCAGACGGCCCTGATCGAGCGGACGCTCTCCTCCGAGCCGCTGGACCAATGCATGGCGATGGCGGAGTCGATGGAGCGCCTGATCGTCACCCTGCAATCGGATATTCAAGAGGACAGCCGCGAACCGGCCTGATCCCGATCTGCTTAGCGGGTCCGTCGGGGCGGATCGCGCGAAAGGCCCTTGTCGGCGAGATCCCGCTCATAGTCGGCAAACAGTTCGGCGCCGCGCTCGCCGAGTTCCCGCAGATAAGGCCAGGTGAAGATGCCGCTGTCATGGCCGTCGTCGAAACGGATCCGCACCGCATAATTGCCGGCCGGCGTGATGGCCGCGATGCCGACATCGCGCTTGCCGGGCACGGTGACCTTCTGGCCCGGGCCATGCCCCTGCACTTCCGCGGAAGGGGAAAGCACGCGCATCGTCTCGGCCGGCAAGGGATAAGCCGTACCGTCGCTGAAGGTGACGTTCAGCGTGTGGCGGTCCTTGGAAACCCGCAGTTCCGTCGGCCAGATGTCGCTCATGCTTTTAGGCTCCCGATTGTCATGTCTATGGCGGAGGATTATGAGCTACGGCGTTTCGCCGCAAGCGGTTTCGCGTCCGGTGCTGGCCTGGCGCGACCGAGTGTCGTAGACTTGACGTGCGGGCTCGAAACCCCCACTTTCGAGGTAAGGGAGAATAGCACGTGAACAGTTTCGCAGGACCGGTCGCAGGCGCAGCGCCGATCGTCGCCGACAAGGGGCCGATGATCGATCCCTTCGGCCGCGCCGTCACCTATCTGCGCGTCTCGGTCACCGACCGGTGCGATTTCCGCTGCACCTATTGCATGGCGGAAAACATGACCTTCCTGCCGAAAAAGGACCTGCTGACGCTGGAGGAGCTCAACCGGCTCTGTTCCACCTTCATTTCCAAGGGCGTGCGCAAGATCCGCCTGACGGGCGGCGAGCCGCTGGTGCGCAAGAACATCATGTTCCTGGTGCGCGAACTCGGCCAGCACGTGAAGGCGGGCGCGCTCGACGAACTGACGCTGACCACCAACGGCTCCCAGCTCGCCAGATACGCCGACGAGCTCTTTGACAGCGGCGTGCGCCGCATCAACGTCTCGCTCGACACGCTGAACCCGGAAAAATTCAAGGCGATCACCCGCTGGGGGGATTTCCACAAGGTCATGGAAGGCATAGACGCCGCCCAAAGGGCCGGGCTGAAGATCAAGCTGAACGCCGTGGCGCTCAGGGATTTCAACGAGTTCGAGATCGCCGACATGCTGCGTTTCGCACATGGCCGCGGCATGGACATGACGGTCATCGAAACCATGCCGATGGGCGAGATCGACGAGGACCGCACCGACCAGTACCTGCCGCTCTCCAAGCTGCGCGCCGACCTCGAAGAACAGTTCACGCTGACCGACATCCCCTACAAGACCGGCGGCCCCGCCCGCTATGTCGAGGTAAAGGAAACCGGCGGCCGCCTCGGCTTCATCACGCCGATGACCCATAATTTCTGCGAGAGCTGCAACCGCGTGCGCCTGACCTGCACCGGCACGCTCTACATGTGCCTCGGCCAGAACGACGCGGCCGACCTGCGCACGGCGCTGCGCGCCTCCGAGAGCGACGACTACCTGTCGGCCGCGATCGACGAGGCGATCACCCGCAAGCCCAAGGGCCACGACTTCATCATCGACCGCACCCACAAACGCCCCGCCGTCGCCCGCCACATGAGCGTCACCGGCGGGTGATTTTCTGCGCCGAGTTGGCCTTCAGCTACTCAAGCCACCCGTTTCCTGGCGCTCAACAAAAAAGCCGGAACTCGCGTCCCGGCTTTCGAAGGCATATGACGCGGCGTCTCAGGCCGCGTTGCTGCGGCGGAGGGCCTGGCGGCGGTCGGTGGCGCCGGCGTGAAAGCTGACGTTCGGATCGCGCGTCTTGAAGCGCTCGATCTTTTCCGACAGCATTTCCACGCGCCGGCGCAGGCCGTGGATCTCGGCGTTGTTTTCCTCGACCATGGCGGCGTTGCGCTGGGTGATCAGCTCGACCTCCTGTACCGCCTTGGTGACCTCGTTGATGCCGGTCGACTGCTCGCCGGTCGCTGCCGAAATCTGGGCGACGAGCTTACGGACGTCGGTGATGTGGGTGATGATCTCGGTCAGCGCCGATCCCGTCTCCTCGACGAGATGCACGCCGTTGCTGACCTGGGTCGAGCTTGCCGAGATCAGGCCCTTGATTTCGCGGGCAGCACCGGCGCAACGCTGCGCCAACTCGCGGACTTCCTGCGCGACCACGGCAAAACCGCGACCGGCCTCGCCGGCACGGGCTGCCTCGACGCCTGCATTCAGCGCCAGCAGGTTGGTCTGGAAGGCGATTTCGTCGATGACGCCGATGATCGTCGCGATCTTTTCGGAGGAGCGGCTGATCTCGCCCATGGCATCGACAGCACGCGACACAACCTCGCCGGAGCGGACGGCGAAATCTTCGGTCTCGTTGACAGACACCGACGTCTGCTTGGCGCTTTCGGCCGTCGAGCGGACGATGTCGCTGAGATGGCGAAGGGCGCGCGAGCTTTCTTCGAGAGCTGCCGCCTGCTGTTCGGTGCGGCGGGCAAGATCGTCGGCCGAAGACGCCAGGTTGCCGGTGCCGCCGTCGATCTCCTCGGCTGTGGAACGCACGTCGGCAAGCGTGGCCCGCAGCGCCTCGACGGCCTGGTTATAGGTGCGCGCCATTTCGATGAAGTCTTCCGGCAGGTTCTCGTCCATGCTGCGTTCGAGGTCGCCCTCGGCGAGCTTGCCGAGCACTTCGTTGAGCGCGGTCAGCGCCTGGCGCTGCTCGCCGGCAATGCGTGCCCGTTCGGCCGCACGGCGCTCGGCTTCCGCCGTCGAAAGCTCGCGGGCGGCAGCGGCATCCTGTTCGAGACGGACGTTTTCGACTGCCGCATCGCGGAAGACGGTGACCGAACGGACCATGTCACCGATTTCGTCGCCGCGCTCGCGGCCCTCGATCCTGACCTCGAGATCGCCGTCGGCGAGGCGTTTCATCACTTCGGTGACGCGACGCAGCGGGCCGCGCAGCGTCTCCACCAGCATCAGGCCGCCGGCAATGGCGAGCAGCGTGCCGACCACCATGGCGACGAGCGACAGCTGGGCGGAACGCTCGCTGTCTTCCTTGCCGACCTCCTGGGCCTGGGCCA
Source organism: Neorhizobium sp. 2083 (assembly GCF_031455615.1). Classification (NCBI taxonomy): domain Bacteria; kingdom Pseudomonadati; phylum Pseudomonadota; class Alphaproteobacteria; order Hyphomicrobiales; family Rhizobiaceae; genus Neorhizobium; species Neorhizobium sp. 2083. Next base: position 191,979 of record NZ_JAVDTC010000005.1, read on the forward strand.
CGAAATTTTTGAGGCCGGCCATGCCGGCCGTCAGCGTCTCATTGGCAGCAGTCCGGGCCTTCCTCCAGTCGGCTGCGATGGACAGAAGCCGGGCGGTATCGTCCTCGATCGACTTCAGGCGCGGCTGAAGCTGGGTTGCGAATTCACGCATGGCGGGATTTCTCGCCAGTTCCGATACTTCGGCGCTGGCATCCTTCAGCTTTGCCATGACATCGAGGACGACCTTGCGGGCCTCCTCCGTCTGCGTGGCGCGCAGCCGCTCGACATAGAGCTGCATGGCATCGATCAGCCGCAGCGCCTCGGCGCTGCGGTCGAGAAGCGTGCGCAGGCTCGCGACCTCGCCTTCGATGCTGGCGAAACGAGACGCCGCGTTGCCCGCCTTGCTGGTGACCTCCGCCTCCATTTTCGCCTGGAGCGGCTCCATGCCCGCAACGGTGTCGCGCACCGCCTTCGCCTTTTCCGCGACATCCTTGTTGCCCTTGATGGTGGCCGCAAGGGCATTGATCGCGTCGTTGATCGGCTTCAGCTGCTTGATCCCGTTCGGGGTCAGGAAGGCCTGCACCTCCTGGAACGTCTTGTCCAGGATGCCGAGATACATGTCCGCGGTGCCGATCGCGCCGTCGTCCGTACCGGTCTCCTTGACCGAATTGCGGAGTTCGCCGATCTGTTCGGCGATCGCCTTGTAGGCATAGGCTTCCAGCACCATGCTCTTGGCGAATTTTTCCTTGCCTTCGAACTGCTTGCGGACGTTGGCGACCTGGTCCGAAACCCCCGTCGCCACGGTTCGCACGTCTTCGATGCTGGAGTCGACCGCTGCCGCGTTCTCATCGCGCTTCTGCTTGATCTTCCAGAGCACGTCCGTGGCGGCGCGCATCTTGGGCGCGAGACCCGTCACCACGGCAACGCGCTCGCGGTCGCCATCGGTCACCAGCAGACCTTCAAGCGTGCGCACGCCGCTCTCCTGCTTGTCGATGGCGGCCTTCAATGCCGCGAGCGAGGTATTGTCCGGCTTGCTGTTGAACTCCTGGAGAACCGCCTGGAGGTTTTCGAAATCGCCGATATTCTCGATCGTCGCGCGCGTCACGGTCATATGGCCGTTCAGCATGCTGGCCGTATAGTAGCCGGCAAGGCCGACACCCGCGATCAGAAGCACCAGCGGGATGACGAAAAGCAGGACCTTGGTGACGATCCTGCGGCTCTGAAGAAGACGATCGATAAAAGACATTTTTCCCCCACTGCAAACCAGATGCGGCTTTCGCGTCAGCGGCATTCGCGAAACGGCAACGGCACGATTCCAGCGTCATGCGGGAATGAATGGCATTCACAATCGTCAAATTCGGTTGAGCAAGGGTTAATTCGGGACCCTTACATTTACTACATCCTGCCGCATATCACGATTTTCTCTTTCTACCCAAAAGAGTACCGCCTGCGGGCCAACCGGACTGGCGATGCGTAAGCCGTTGCTTTAAGAGAACCGGGTACCGGAGGAAACTTGGAATGGCATCGTCGGAAAATTCGCGGGGCGCGCTGTTCATGGCGCTCGCCATGGCGGCTTTCACCTGCAACGATGCGCTCGTCAAGTCGGTCACCCCGGAGCTCGGCATCGGCCAGATCATGGCGGTGCGCGGCGTCATGGCAACGGCGCTGATCTACTGCGTGGCGCGGTATATGGGCGTCACCCTCTCGCTGAAGGCGGTCATGCAGCCGCTGGTGCTGCTGCGCACCGTCTTCGAGCTTGGCGCGACGCTGACCTTTCTCTCGGCGCTGGCCCATATCGAATTCGCCGCCATCTCCTCGATCATGCAGGCATTGCCGCTTGCCGTAACGTTAGGCGCGGCTCTCTTTCTCGGCGAACCCGTCGGCTGGCGGCGCTGGACGGCGATCGGCATCGGCTTCCTCGGCGTGCTGATCATCATCCGCCCCGGTCCGGAAGGTTTTACGCCGGCGGCGCTGCTTGCCGTCGTCGCCTGCTGTTGCACGGCATGCCGCGATCTCACCACCAAGCGCATCAGGGCCGACACCCCCAGTTTGACGCTGACCCTGTTCACGTCGCTCGCCAATACGGTTCTCGGAGCGATCCTGATCGCACCGATGGGCGGCTGGCAGCCGGTCAGCACCTATGCGCTCGGGCACCTGGCGATCGCTTCGGTGCTGGTCTTTGCCGGCTACCAGGCGGTGATCCAGTCGATGCGGACAGGCGAGATCTCCTTCATCGCGCCGTTCCGCTATACCGGCCTGCTCTGGGCCCTGTTCATCGGCTTTTTCGCCTTCGGCGAACGTCCGAACGCCTATATGCTGGTCGGCGCGGCGGTCGTCATCGGCTCCGGCCTCTATGCCTTCTACCGCGAGCGCAAGCGCCAGAACGGCATCGCCGAGAAGGCAACGGCCGGCCTGACGGGCGGCCGGAGCTGACGCGCCGGACGGAAGGGCGAAAGACAGGCGTGAAAGGACAGGACGACGTGCAGCAAAGCCGATTTCTCGACAGACGAACCCCGCCCCATATTCTGACGCTCGTCGTCTGCGCCGGTCTTGCCGCCCTCTCGCTCAACGTCTTCCTGCCGTCGCTCTCCGCCATGGCGACCCATTTCGGTACCGAATACGCCGTCATGCAGCTCGCCGTCTCCGGCTACATCGCCGGCACCGCCGTGCTGCAACTGATCCTCGGCCCGCTGTCCGACCTCCTCGGCCGCCGCCGCGTGATGATCGGCAGCATCCTGATCATGCTGGCGGGCACGCTGATCTGCCTGTTCGCCGCCAATGTCACCGTCTTCATGATCGGGCGGCTGCTGCAGACGGCGGTCGTCGCCGGCTTCGTCCTGCCCCGCGCCATCATCCGCGATACCGTGCCGATGGAAAGCGCCGCCTCGATGATCGCCTACGTGACCATGGGCATGTCGCTGGTGCCGATGGTCAGCCCGACGATCGGCGGCGCGCTCAACGACTTGTTCGGCTGGGAGGCGAATTTCGCCCTGATGCTCGGGCTCGGCCTGCTGACGCTGACGCTGGTCTTTTCCGATCTCGGCGAGACCAACCGCGCGCCGGCCAGCAGCTTCACCGCGCAGTTCCGCAGCTGGCCGGACCTTTTCCGCTCGCGCCGCTTCTGGGGTTATACGTTCACCTCGACCTTCTCTTCCGGCGTCTTCTTCTCGTTCCTCGGCGGGGCGCCCTTCGTCGGCACCGCGATCTACCATCTGTCGCCGACCATGCTCGGCGTGCAGTTCTTCCTGATCGCCGCCGGCTACATGGTCGGCAACTTCATTTCGGGACGCTACACCCGTCATTTCGGCACCATGTCGATGATGATCTCCGGCAGCGTGGTCAGCCTGATCGGTGTCGCCATCACCGCCGTCTTCCTGCTCTTCGAGGCACCCTGGCCGTTTGCGTTCTTCGCACCGCTGGCGCTCACCGGCGTCGGCAACGGCCTTACCCTTCCCAGCTCCAATGCCGGCATCGTCAGCGTGCGGCCGCATCTTGCCGGCTCCGCGTCCGGCCTTGGCGGGGCGATCACCGTCGGCGGCGGTGCGGCGCTTTCGACACTTGCAGCCGCGGTGCTGAAGGAAGAAGGTGGCGCCATGCCGCTTCTCGTCGTTATGGGCGTCACCACCGTCCTCGCGCTTTTCGCCACCGCCTATGTCCGGCAGATCGACCGGCGCGAAGGTGCGATCCCGACGAAGGAAGACAGCTGATGGCTGCGCCCGTCTCCACCCGACCTCCCGGCCTGATCCTTGCCGGCGGCAAATCGAGCCGCATGGGTGCCGACAAGGCTTTTCTCACCATCGGCGGCGATACGATCCTCGCTCATGTGGTGCGGCGGCTCGGCCCTCAGGTCTCGGAGATCACCCTGAACGCGCGGGCGGAGTTTCCCAATCCGCTCGGCTTGCGCCTGCTGCCCGACCGGATCAGCGGCCAGATCGGCCCGCTCGCGGGGGTGTTCTCCGGCCTGCGCGACATGCGCGCCCGCAGCCCCGGCGCAACACATCTCCTCACGGTCCCCTCCGACAGCCCCTTTGTCCCCCTCGATCTCGTGCGTCGGCTTGAAGCGGGAGCGGACAATCCGAACGCGATCGTCATCGCCGTCTCGGACGGTCGCGATCATCCGGTATTCGGGCTCTGGCCGGTCTCGATCGCCGACGATCTGGGGAGCTGGCTCGCCGGCCCCGACAACCGCCGCATCAGGGATTTTCTCCGACGTCACCCGCTGGTGACCGTCGAGTTCGCGATGATCGGGACCCCGCACGGATTGCTAGACCCCTTTTTCAACATCAACACGCCCGAGGACCTTCAGGAGGCCCGCCGTTTCGCTCAGGAGCTTTCATGACCCCTCCCCGCGTCTTCGGCATTTCCGGCTGGAAAAATTCCGGCAAGACGGGTCTGGCGGTGCGGCTGGTGGCGGAATTCACCCGCCGCGGCTATGCGATCTCGACGATCAAGCACGCCCACCACGATTTCGACATCGACAAGGTGGGTGCCGATTCCTTCCGCCACCGCCAAGCCGGCGCCCATGAGGTGGCAATCGTTTCCGGCACCCGCTTTGCGATCATGCACGAGCTGCGCGGCGCGCCGGAACCGAGTTTCGAGGAAATCCTCTCGCGCCTTGCCCCGTGCGATCTGGTGCTGATCGAAGGCTACAAGCGTGAGCCGGTCCCGAAGATCGAAGCCCGTCGCATCGAGAGCAACAATCGCGAACCGCTCGCACCCGGCGATCCCCATATCGTCGCCATCGCCGCCGACCACCCGGTCACGGATGCCGGCATCCCGGTCTTCGACCTCGACGACACGACCGCGATCGCCGATTTCATCGCCACGGTGACCGGGCTTCCAGACACGTGAAAAAGCCGCCGGATCGCTCCGGCGGCTTGGCTTGAAGTGCCTGAAACCGCTTACCGGTTCGAGGCGACCGGTTTGACCAGCGGGGTGATGCGGCGCACGGTCACGCGGCGGTTTTCCTGTTCCGGGCCGTCGGTGCGGACCTTGAGGTAACGCTCGCCATAACCCTGGGTCGCCAGGTTTTCCGGCGGAATGTTGAACGCATCCGTCAGCACCCGGGCGACGCTTTCGGCGCGCTCGTCCGAAAGAACGAGGTTGCTGTCGTCGCTGCCGACGGCATCCGTATGGCCTTCGATCAGGAAGGTTTCGGAAGGATCCCGCTTCAGAACCTTGTTGATCGCGTCCGCGACCTTGCGCAGCGAGCTCGCCTGGTTCATCGGGATTTCGGCACTGCCGGTGGCAAAGGTGATGGTATCGAGGTCGATACGCGGCACCTTGTCCCGGATACGGGCGGAGTAGCGCACTTCGTCGAGCGAATAGACCCGTTCGACCCGCTCGACCGGCGGCTGTTCCAGGAATTCGTAATAATCCCGGTCCGGTTCGGTCGAGGTATCGATGATGTAGTCGTCGAGCGGCACGCTGAGGCGCATCGGCGGCAGATCGTCGCCCGGGTCGCGCCAGACATAGTCGCGGCCGCGGCGGTTATCCACCAGTTCCGGCGCATAATAGAGCACGTATTCCTCACCGCCCTTCACGACCCGCGAGCGCTGGACGATCTCGCCATAGCTGTTGCGGACGGTGACGATCCGGGTGCCGTCGTCACGCACGATGACCTCGCGCACCCGGCCGTCGCGAAGCTGCTCGTATTGCGGCGCCCGGCCACGGTCGTCGTAGAAACGACGGCTGTCGTCGTGACGAACCACGGTCTGGTTGTCGATCGAGATGATCACCCGTCCGCCATCCCGGTCGCGGCCTCCGTTGCGGTCACGGCTGCCGTTCAAGCCGGCCGCATCGCGGAATTCCCAGCCGCGAGGCCGTTCGAACTGCGGACGCTGGTCGAGGCGCTGGCCCCGCTCTTCCGACAGCTGGCGGAATTCCTGCTGCTGTTCGCGGGTGGCGCGGGTGCCGGCCTGGGCCTCGGCATCGGATTTCGGCGGCGCGAGCTGCTGCTGGTCGGCCTGCTGGGGAGCCGGACGGCGCGGACGCTCTCCGTCGCGTGGCGGACGGGCGGACGGCGCTTCCTTGGCGCTGTCGAGCACGGCTGCGCCATTCTGAACGGGCAGCACGACCTGTTCGCCGCTCTTGGCCGCAGCCGGATCCTTGGCAAGTTCCTTGGCGCGTTCGACCTGCTGGGGCGTGGTTGCCGTCTGGGGAGCGGTCGGCTGGGCGCCGGTCGCCTGCTGGCCCTGGGGCTGGCCGGGGAGCTGCTGACCGGAAGGCGCGACCGGAGGCTGTCCTTCGGTCGTCTGCCGGCGGGGCGCGTCACCCGGAACCGGCTGGCCGGGAACCTGCTGGCCCGGGGCGGCCTGGCCGGTTGCGGCCGGCGGCTGGTTGCGCCTGTCCTGCGCGGTGCCGGTGCCCGGAGCCTGGCCTGGAGCCTGGGCCGGAGCTTGTCCGGTTGCGGTGCCGCGAGCCGGATTTTCAGGTGCTGCACCGGGCGTCGCGGCGCGATCGGTTGCCGGCGGCTGCGAAGGCTTCGGCGTTTCGGCCTGGTTCTGTGCCGGGGCGGCGTTGCGCTCCTGCGCATTGCGGCCGGCCGGAGCCTGCGGCGCGGTTTCCGGCGTCGCGGCGCGGTTGGTCGCAGGCGGCAGCGGCTTCGGCGTTTCAGCCTGTTTCTCGGCCGGAGCGGCTTTCGGCTGCTGGGCATCGCGGCGAGCGGGAGCCTCCGGCGCGGCGTCCGGGGTGGCGGCGCGATTGGTGGCCGGCCGTTCCGGCTTCGGCGTTTCGGCCTGCTTTTCTACCGGAGCCGCCTTCGGCTGCTGCGCTTCCCTTGCGGCCGGCTGCTCGGTCTGCGGCGTGGCCTGCTCGCGCTGGCGGCGCGGCTGGGCGTCGTTTCCGCCCTGACCTTGCCCCTGGCCGGCATCCTGCTGCTGACGGCGCGGACGCTCCTGTGCGGGCGCCTCGGCGGCGGGTCGCTCGGCCTGCGGCTGGCGGGGTGCTGCTTCGCGAGGGGCTGCGTCGGGTTCCGCCGGTTTCTGACGCCGCGGCTGTTCGGCCTGGGCCGGCTGCTGGGCTTGCGGCTGCTGGGCTTGCGCCGGAGCCTGCTGTTGCTCCTCCTGCGGCTTGCGGCGGGGGCGCGGCTGTCCCTCGCCCTCCTGGGCGCCCGGAGCGCCCGGCGGGAGGATCTGTTGCTGCACCTGGATGACGCCCGGCGCCTGGCCGGCATCGATAACAGGTCTCACGGGGGCGGCACCGGCTGGCTGCAGCATCAGCGGCAGCGACACCAAAGGCGCTGCGACGCTGGCGAACAGTCTGAATTTTTGCGACATGGACATTTCCTCTTCTAGGGGTGTCATCCCTTTCATGCGCGTCCTTTATTGCCGTTTTTCGGCGGACTTGCGCGGCACCTCAACTGAATTGCACCAAAATGGTTCCGCGCAGCCTGTTGCGGCCGGCCTGAACCTCGCATGAATGTGTTGTTCATGAACTGAAAGCACCTGAACGTGCACGTAAAATGCCGTTGCAATTTTTCCCGAGCAGGTATCTAAAAATCCACTCGGGCCGTGCGGTTGCGCGCGTCCCGTCTCCCTGCGGCCGAAAAAGACCAACACCCGCAGGTTGCCAACAGAGAGGATCAACATGAACATTTCCACCCGATTCCTTGCTGCCGCCTCGATCGCCGCCCTGTCTCTGTTCGCCGGTTCGGCAATGGCCCAGGAGAAACTCGTGATCGGCACCGAAGGCGCCTATCCGCCCTTCAACAACCTCGAAGCCAACGGCCAGCTCACCGGTTTCGACATCGATATCGCCAAGGCTCTGTGCGACCAGATGAAGGTCACCTGCACCTTCGTCACCAACGACTGGGACGGCATCATCCCGGCGCTGCAGTCGAAGAAGTTCGACGCCATCGTCGCTTCCATGTCGATCACCCCCGAGCGGAAGGAACAGGTCACCTTCTCGAAGAAATATTACAACACGCCGCCGGCCATCGCCGTGCCGAAGGATTCGCCGATCAAGGATGCCTCGCCTGCATCGCTGAAGGGCAAGACGCTCGGCGCCCAGGGCTCGACGACCCATTCGAACTATGCGGAAAAGCACATGCCGGATGCCGAGCTGAAGCTCTATCCGACCGCCGACGAATACAAGCTCGACCTGTCCAATGGCCGTATTGACGGCGTGGTGGACGATATCGTCGTGCTGTCGGCATGGGTCAAGTCCGATGCCGGCAAGTGCTGCAAGATCCTCTCGGCGCTGCCGATCGACGTCGAGATCAATGGCGAAGGCGCCGGCATCGCCGTTCGCAAGGGCGAACAGGCACTCGCCGACAAGTTCACGGCGGCGATTGCCGCGATCCGCGCCAACGGCACTTACAAGAAGATCCAGGACAAGTACTTCGACTTCGACGTCTACGGCGAAAAGTAAGCGACGAGTTCGGTGCATCAATCCGGCGGAAGGCTTGCCCTTCCGCCGTTTTTCTTTTTAATGAAGCAAAGCTAAGAGCGGTCCGACAGAAGCCGCAGGGGAAAACCATCATATGAGCGGATTCTTTTCCGCCCTTTTCAGCGCACTCGATCCGCTCTGCGGTCCTGTCGGCGTTTTTTCCCTGTTCGGCTCGGGCTCGCTCGTCGCCTGCGGCGATGCGGGCTGGGGCGACGAGATTGCGTTCGGGGTGAAGATCACCATCGGCCTGGCGGTCGTCACCCTGCCCGTCGGGCTGGTGATCGGCTTCCTGATTGCGCTTGCGGCGCAGTCGGAGGAAAAGTTGCTGAGGCTCGCCGCCGGCATATACACGACGATCTTCCGCGGCCTGCCGGAGCTGCTCACTCTTTTCATCATCTATTACGGCCTGCAGATTCTCATCCAGGCTGTGCTGGCGTGGTTCGGCTATCAGGAACGCGTCGAGATCAATGCCTTCCTGGCTGGCGTCGTCGCGCTTTCGGTGGTCTTCTCCTCCTATTCGTCGGAAGTGATGCTGTCCGCCTTCCGGGCGATCCCGCGCGGCCAGTACGAGGCGGGCGACGCGCTCGGGCTCCACCGCTCGCGGACCATGATCCTGGTCGTCCTGCCGCAGCTTATCCGCATCGCGCTGCCCGGCCTCACCAATCTCTGGCTGATCCTCCTCAAGGACACGTCCTACGCATCTGCAATCGGGCTTGCGGAGATCCTGCGCCAGACCAGCATTGCGGCACGGGTCAGCAAGGAAGCCTTCTTCTTCTATTTCATCGCCTGCCTGCTCTATCTGACGCTTGCCACCATCTCGTCTGTCGGGCTTGGCTTCCTGGAGCGTTGGGCGAAACGCTCGGAGGTCCGCCGATGACGGCCGTCAGCCAGCTGATCCCGCCGCGCCCCGCGCCAGCCATCGCCAAGCGCAGGATCACCGGCGCCCGGATCGCCGCCCTGGCCGTGCTCGCGCTCTGGGCCCTGCTTGCCCTGGCGCTCGTCCTGACGGTCATCAACGGCTGGGACGAGCAGAAATTCCTGCGTTACGGTCCGCGCTACCTGCACGGCCTGTGGACGACGGTTTCCCTGGTCGTGCTGGGGATCGCCTTCGGCGCCGTCTTGTCTTTGCCGATCGCGTTCGCGCGCATGTCGAAGAGCAGCGTGCTGAACACCGTTGCTTATGCGTATGTCTATATCTTCCGCAGCACGCCGTTGCTCGCCCAGCTTTTCCTGATCTATTACGGGCTCGGCAGCTTCCGGCCGGAACTGGAATCGGTTGGCCTCTGGTGGTTCTTCCGCGAGGCCTGGTATTGCGGATTGCTCTCGTTTGTCCTCAATACCGCCGCCTATCAGGCCGAGATCCTGCGCGGCGCGATCGAGAGCGTACCGCGGGGCCAGCACGAGGGTGCAGCGGCACTCGGTCTTTCGAAATACGTCGCATTCCGCAAGGTCATCCTTCCGCAGGCGCTCATCGTGGCACTGCGTCCTTATGGCAACGAGATCATCCTGATGATCAAAGGCTCGGCCGTCGTGTCGATCGTCACCGTCTACGACCTGATGGGCGAGACGCGTTATGCCTTCTCGCGCACGTTCGACTACCAGACCTACCTCTGGGCGGCGATCTTCTACCTCGCCATCGTCGAGGCGCTGCGGCACCTGTGGGCCTTCCTCGAAGCGCGCCTGACGCGCCACCTGAAGCGTTAGCAGCACTCGCGGAAAACGGCTGCTAACGTACTGTAATTTATCACGAATGTGCTCTTAAGGCGCAATTGTAAAGCTTCGGTTAAACATGGCATGTTCTCCTATCGGCTGACGCAACGACGTCAGCTCGAAACAACAAACGGGAACTGCTGCATGTCTGAAATGGAAATGATGCTGAAAGGTTATGGTCTCACGACCGCCCAGATCTTCTACCGCCTGCCGGACCATCCGGCGCTGCTGCAAAGTTATGTCTGGCAGAACTACGACCTCGCCCCGGATTTCCCGGAGATGAACGGCTTTCTGAAATTCTGGCAGGAGAAGCTCGACGGCCCGCTGCATTCCGTTCGCTACGTTCATCGCAAGCTGATTTCGGCCACCGAGTGGCGGGCGGTCAAGGGCGAGATCATCCTGCACTGACCTTCGCCGCGACTTGAGACAAACGCTCAGACATGCACCTCGCCATGGGCGAATTCGCCTTCGTCCGGCTCGCGGTGGACGGCTGCGAAGAGGACCGCAGCATAAAGAAGGGCGACGAGCGCAATCACGCTCCATCCCGGCAGCGGCCCGAGCGCGGCATTGTGGACGGCCTCCGTCCATGAAAAGACGACATCCGCCTGCGTGTCGTTGGGCAGGAGCTTGGGCGTCGAGATCTTCAGAAGCCAGGCCATCAGCAGGATGGCGTACATCCAGACGTAGTTGCGCCGGACGCGCCGGAAAAGCGCCTCGCGATAGCTGATCAGGAAACACGGATTGCGAAGGCTGTTGGCGATCGCCTGCGCCCAATCCGGCTTGAGATCCGCCTGCGGATGGAGCGCCTGGGCGAAATAATGCCGCTCGAGCTTGCGAACCCTTGCCCGGTAGACGTCGAAGAAGCGGTAGCGCCGCGCCTCGATCAGCAGGAGCAGCGACACCAGCAACATGCCGAACACGACCACGCCATGGTGAGAGGTCGGCGTCGAGAGCGATACCGACAACAGCGCCGCCACCACGGTGATCGCCCAGTTGGTGGTCCGGTCGATGCGGTCGCGCCAGCTCGTCATCCGCCCGAGTTCGCCGCGATAGTAATGGATGATCACATTGGCTTTTTCCGCAGAGGTGATCGGCAGCGAGGGCGCCCGCCGTTCCAGGTTCTGCTCCAGCGCGTTCTGGCCCTGATCGGCTGGCATGCCGTTCCTCCCAAGGCAATGGGTTGTTTCCCTGTTCCTTCAACGAATGAACATGCGTCACGTTCCGCTGATGGACAAACGGGCGCCATCGGCTTAAAGGCGCAGCAAACGAAGGATATGGCGATGAAGAAGATCGACGAAGACGCATTGGCGGAGGCCTATAACCGCGCTTTGGCGCTGGAAAAGGCGGGCGATATCGACGCCGCGGTCAAGGCCTACGAAGAGGTGCTGGAGATCGATCCCGAGGACCACGGTGGCGCGGCCGTGCGTATTGCCGCCATGGGTCGCGGCGAGACGCCTCCCAGGGCGCCTGATGCCTATGTGGAAACCCTGTTCGACCAGCATGCCGAAAGTTTCGAGGACATTCTCGTCGAGCAGCTCGGTTATGCCGTGCCGGTCATCGTGCGCCAGCGCCTGCAGGAGCTGAAGCTCGGACCGTTCAAGCGCATGCTCGACCTCGGCTGCGGCACGGGGCTCACCGGCGGCACGCTGCGCGACATGGTCGACGACATCACCGGCATCGACATTTCCGAGAACATGGTCGAGATCGCACACGAAAAGGATCTCTACGAGACGCTTTACGTGGCCGAAGTCGAGGATTTCCTCGAAGACAATGACGACGAGCCCTTCGATCTCGTGACCGCCACCGACGTGCTGCCCTATCTCGGCGCGCTGGAGCCGCTGTTCTTCGGCGCAGCGGAAAACATGACGCCCGGCGGCCTGTTCGTCTTTTCGTCCGAAACCCTGCCCGGCGAGACCTTCGCCGGCCGCCCGTACATGGTCGGCCCGCACCAGCGTTTCGCCCATGCCGAAAGCTACGTCCGCGAACGCCTCGCCGCCACCGGCTTCGAAATCCTCGAAATCTCCGACATCAACGTGCGCATGCAGGACGGCCATCCGACGCCGGGGCATCTGGTGATTGCGAAATTGCAGAGCCATCAGTGAACATGACGAGAGACGGGAAATCGGCATCAGCCGCCTGATGGCGTGCAATGCCGATCTCCGGGTTGGACAACCGGTTCGGGAAGCGCCCCGCAGCCGCGACATCATAAGCCGTCCAAGCCATCTTCTCATTGCGGTTGATCACCGATAATTTGCGCTCCGCAACGGAGGGATTCGGATGACGCCGCAGCGCTATCTTCTTGCCCAGGCCTATAACAATGCCTGGGCAAACCACCGGCTGCTGAAAGCCTGCGCAGAGCTTTCGCCCGAAGAGCTGGATGCGACGCGGATCGGCTTCTTCCCGTCGATCATCCACACGCTCAACCATATCCTGACCGTCGACTGGCTCTATATCAGCGCGCTCGAAGGCGATTGCGTGGGTGCTGCGGCCTTCGAGCCGGAAATCCCGTTTCCCGCCTTTGCCGATCTCGATCCCGAGCAGCGTGCCGCCGACCGTCGGCTCATCGATCACTGTCGACGCCTGGACGAGAAAACCATCGCCGAGGAAATCCGCATTCCCCGCGCCGAACATGTGCAGGTGGAACGGGCCGACCGGATATTGCTGCATCTCTTCCAGCACCAGGTCCACCATCGCGGCCAGGTGCATGCGATGCTGTCCGGAACCTCCATCGCCCCGCCGCAGCTCGACGAGTTTTTCGCCGCCGACGAGGAAAAGCTGCGCGCACAGGATTTTGCCGAACTCGGCTTCACCGAAGCCATGATCTGGAGTTGACCATGCTTTATTTCGTCATCAAGGCCCTGCACATCCTTTCCGACTTCCTGCTGATCGGCGGCATGCTGATCAATGCCTTCGTCATCGGCATGGTGCCGCCGACCATCCGCACCGGCGTGATCTCGGCGCTCAGGAAATACGACCGTACCGTCACCACCGCGGCCCTCGGCGGCGCCTGGCTGTTCGGCCTCTGGCTCGCCTTCGGCTACGGCTTCTATACGTCCGGCTGGTTCGGCTTCAAATTCCTGATCGTCCTCATGCTGTCGGCGCTGCACGGCATGCAGGGCGCCTGGATGCGCCGCATGGAAGCCGATCCGCATCTCGACCCGCCGGCCTTCGTGCGTGCCGGCCTGCCGATCGTCCTCGGCTCGGTGGTCGTCATCGTCGCGCTCGCGGTCATCAAGCCGTTCTGAGCCCCGGCCCAGTCGTTGGCAATTTTCAGCGTCCGGCCAACAGAACCGCCGATCGAAATCTGCGCTTTTCGCCGAACTGCGCTTTTCCGCAGGGCCGCTTTGCTCTAATCCTCTGCCCAACAAAATCGTGGAGGTTCAGCATGGCGAAAGTGGCATTCATCGGTCTCGGGGTGATGGGTTATCCGATGGCCGGGCATCTCAAGGTCAAGGGCGGCCATGACGTGACCGTCTATAACCGCACCGCCGCCAAGGCCGGGGACTGGGCGACGAAGTTCGGCGGCAAGGCCGCCGCGACGCCGGCCGAAGCGGCCAAGGATGCCGACTTCGTGTTCGTCTGCGTCGGCAATGACGACGATCTCCGCTCGGTGACAATCACCGAAACCGGCGTTCTCGCCGGCATGAAACCGGGCGCGATCCTGATCGACAACACCACCGCCAGCGCCGAAGTCGCCCGCGAGCTCGATGCGGCGGCACGGGAAAATGGAATCGGCTTCATCGACGCTCCGGTCTCCGGCGGCCAGGCGGGCGCCGAAAACGGCGTGCTGACCGTGATGTGCGGCGGCGACGAGGCGACCTTCGAAAAGGCAAAGCCGGTGATCGACGCCTATGCCCGCATGGTCGGCCTCATGGGCCCGGCCGGCGCCGGCCAGCTCACCAAGATGATGAACCAGATCTGCATTGCCGGCCTCGTCCAGGGGCTGGCCGAATCGATCCATTTCGGCAAGCAGGCCGGCCTCGACATCGAAAAGGTCATCGAGGTGATTTCCAAGGGCGCGGCCGGTTCCTGGCAGATGGAGAACCGCTACAAGACCATGAATGCCGGCAAATACGATTTCGGCTTCGCTGTCGACTGGATGCGCAAGGATCTCGATATCGTGCTGACCGAAGCCCGCCGCAACGGCGCTAAGCTGCCGGTCACGGCACTCGTCGACCAGTTCTACGGCGACGTGCAGGCGATGGGCGGCAAGCGCTGGGACACGTCCTCGCTGCTGGCGCGGCTGGAAAAGAAATAGTCCGGCCATGATCGGCCCCTCCTCCGACGTCGCCGGGATCGTCGCGCATCTCGAAACGTTGCGCTCGGAGGAGAATATTTCCGGCATGTCCCGGTTCGGCATCGTCACCGACCGGGCGATCGGCATTTCCAATCCCGACCTGCAGAAGATCGCCCGGATCGTCAAACGCGATCACGGCCGGGCGCTGGACCTCTGGCGCACCGGCATTCGCGAGGCGCGCATGCTGGCGATCTATACCGCCGATCCCGCATCGCTGACGCCTGCCGAGGCACGCGGCTGGTCGGAGGATTTTGTCTCCTGGGAAATCGTCGACACGGCCGCCGACCTTTTTACCGAGACGCCGTTCTGGCAGCAGCTCGTCGCGGATTTCGCCGCGGACGATCGCGAATTTATCCGCCGCACCGCGTTTGCGATGATCGCCGGTGCCGCCGTGCACCGCAAGCAGGAGCCGGACGGCACGTTCATCGCCTATCTGCCAATGATCGAGGCGCAATCCGGCGACCCGCGCAATTTCGTGAAAAAGGCGGTCAACTGGGCGCTCCGCAATATCGGCAAGCGCAACCGCGCCTGCCACGCCCCTGCCCTGGCGCTCTCCGAAAAGCTCGCGGCCTCGCCGGACAAGACCGCCCGCTGGATCGGCAAGGATGCCGTCAAGGAATTGTCGGGCGAGAAGCTTCTGGCGCGGCTGAAGGCTTAGCCGGCTTTCCCCATCCGATACTGACGCGGCGTCGCGCCCGCAAACGTCCGAAACGCCTTGATGAAGGAACTCGTGCTTTCGAACCCGCAGGCAAGGCCGATTTCCGTTATCGGCTCCCGCCCGGCAAGCAGCATCTCCTTGGCCTTCACCATCCGCGCCCGATGCCGAAAATCGCGAAAACTCAAGCCGAGCTCCGCATCGAAGCGCCGTGACAACGTCCGTTCCGAAAGGCGGGCAGCCTCCGCCAGGGCACCGAAATCAAGATCCCGGTCGAGCTGCTCCAGCATCCGGTCGACGGCGACCGCCATGCCCGGCGACTGCGGTTTCGGCAGCCACGTCTCGTCTTCCTCGGCGGCCAGTTCCTCCGCAGCGGAGGCGAGTGCCCTGAAGAAGGCGTTCGCGGCTCCGTCAGCCGCATCACGCCCGGCATCCCAGCGCATGACATACAGGATCATCTGCCGCGCCAGTTCCGATAGGCCGAAGACCCGGCAGGCCGACAGCGGCGTCCCGAATTCCCCGTCGCCGAAGAGTACGGAGGACGCCGTGGCCGCCCCCTTGCTACGAACGGCAATCACCGTTCCCCGCGCGATCAGCGCCGCCCGTTGCGGCGGCAGGATCCAGCGGCGGTCGCCGATATCGAGAATGAAGGTGCCGGCTGAAGCATAGAGGAGGTAATCGGCATCGAAGGCCCGTTCGATCTCGAAAGGTTCGTCAAAGATCCGATAATAGGCATGAGAAATTGTCGCCATCGCTGCCGGACTTGTTTAAGCCGCTTGCTGTCCCCGCATCTGCTTTAGCAGTTCGGCGGTATCGAGCAACGCGGAATGGCGGACGATCTTTCCGTCCTTTAAAACGAAGGTCCGGTAGGCGCGGACCCGGATGGGATTGCCGGAAGCTTCGACGCCCTTGAAAGCCGCCTGGTGCGTGCCGTGCAATGTCAGCTCGCAGATGACGGCATCGCCTTCGGCGGTCATACGTTCGACCGTCCAGACCGCATCCGGCATGATGCGCTTCTGCACCGCCAACATGGCGCAATGTCCTTCCGCATTGGCCGGTGAATAGACGGCTTCTTCGTAATCGTCAGCGAAAAAATCCGCGAACCGTTCGGTCATGCCGCGGTTCCAGATCTCTTCTATATATCCGCCGACGATCGCCTTGTTGGTCTTGGCCTGGTCCTGCATGTCGCGCTCCATCTGTTTCGATGAAGCCCAGATACGACAAAACGGGCGGTTTCAACTCGGCCCGTCCTGCCAGAAAATGATCCCGGTCCGCCAATCGGCGGATTACTCCTCGCCGGACTTCTGGTTGTCCAGCATCATGTAGTCGAGCGGCAGTTCGGTCGTGTACTTGATCTGCTCCATCGCGAAGGCGGACGAGACGTCGCGGATCTCGATCTTGGCGATCAGGCGCTTGTAGAAGGCGTCATAGGCGCCGATATCCGGAACGACGACGCGCAGCAGGTAGTCCACGTCGCCGCTCATGCGGTAGAACTCGACCACTTCGGGGAAATCCACCACCACTTCCGAAAACCGCTTCAGCCATTCGATCGAGTGGCTGGCAGTGCGGATCGAAACGAAAACCGTGACCTTGGTGTTGACCTTGACCGGATCGAGCAGCGCCACGCGGCGGCGGATGACGCCATCCTCTTCCATCTTCTGGATGCGGCGCCAGCAAGGCGTGGTCGAGAGACCGACCTTCTTCGCGAGGTCCGCGACGGCCAGAGTGGAATCTTCCTGCAGAATACGAAGGATCTTGCGATCGAGGCGGTCCATTCAGTTCCCTTTCGAAATCATTTTTCGTTATACACGGAATTCGTGGCAGTTAACCGAAATTTGTTTCACGTATCAAGCTATCCACATGCTGTCGCAGCACCGGCAGCAAATCCGCCTCGAACCACGGATTCTTTTTGAGCCAGCCGGTATTGCGCCAGCTGGGATGCGGCAATGGCAGGATCCGTGGCCCCTGATTGGCAAGGAGATATTCGCGCCAGTTCCGGACCGTCTCCGTCATGCCTTTTCTGCGGCGGCGGCCCAGATGCCAGGCCTGCGCATAACCGCCGACGGCGAGAACAAGTTCGATCTGCGGCATCGCGGCAATCACCCGGGCGCGCCACAGCGGCGCACATTCGAGCCGCGGCGGCAGGTCGCTGCCCTTGGCGTCATAGCCCGGAAAACAGAAGCCCATCGGCACGATCGCGAACTTTTGCGGATCATAAAATTCCTCGCGGGTCACCGCCATCCAGTCGCGCAGCCGGTTTCCCGAGGCATCGTTGAACGGCAGCCCGCTTTCGTGCACCCGAAGCCCCGGCGCCTGCCCGGCGATCAGCACCCTCGCCGTCTTCGATAACACGGCGACCGGCCGCGGCTCATGCGGCAGACGGTCGCTCTCGCCCTTCGCGGGCGCGTCCCGACAGATGCGGCAAGCCGCGATCGCGCCGGCGAGCCCGCCGATATCTTCGCCATTGACGATGCCATCCATGCTCATTGCCACCCGGTCACTCGCTTCATCCAGTCGGCGAACGCCTGCACGAAACTCGTATTGTCCATCATCCCGCGGCTGGCGCGCCAGTCGCGTGGGCTTTCGAACCGGCCGGCCCACAGCCCCTGCCGTTCGCGCCGCGCCGTCTCCTGTTCCTCGGCATAGCGTCCCGAGGCGATGGCGAGGCCTTGCCTTACCAGCGCCCCGTTGATGCTCGTCGCACCCGAATGGCAGCGCACCAGAAGCCGATGATATTTGTCGCGCTCGCGGCCGAGGCACTCGACCTCGCCATTCCCGACGAGCCGTATCAGCAACCGTCTTGCCTCGTCCCCGCAGGCCCAGGGCTTGCCGCGGCCATCCTCGCAGGTCTGGTCGAGCTCCGGCGCATCCATGCCCTGCAGCCGCAACCGCTCCCCGCCCGCCGAGAGCGTATCGCCGTCGATCACATGGAACGGGCCATGCACGACGCTGTCGGCTGCCTCGTCCAGCTTGGCGGCGATCAGCACCAGAAGGATGAAGAAGGCGACGAGAAACGCGCCATCGCGAAAAATCCTGAACGTTCTGGCCACAATCCAGCCTCATTGGAAAACGGAAGCTTCAGGAAAATGGCAAACAAAACCTTTCCCGGCAGTACTCTCTTAAGGTTTTGGACATATTCTCTCAACACCCGGGGTATCAGTTCAGTGGCCATGAGTAGCGGCGTCAGCACATCGACCGACAAAAACATCGTTGATCGCTCGCGCGGCCACCGCAACAAGGCCGTTTCCAAAGCCGTTCGCGCCACGCGGGAGCGCCTGCAGTCCAGCTCCCAGGGCAACCAGATCTTCGACCGCGACATGATCGCCATGCACGTCAACACCGTGCTGCAGGGCGCATCCGTGATGCCCCTCTTCATCGTCGTGGTGACGGCGATCGGCGTCTATCTCAATCCGAATGCCAATCTCTTCGCCTGGGCACTGCTGATGCTCAGCGTCCACGCCATCAACGTGCTGCTTGCCCGCCGCGCAAGCCGCAAGGAAATCACCGCGGCCGAGGTGCAGAAATGGCGCCGCCGCCTGCTTGCCGCACAGGTCATCGTCGGCGTCGGCTGGGCCCTGTTTGCGCTGCAGAACTGCAATGCCTGCTCCGGCGACAGCTATTATTTCTACAAGGGGGCAGCGCTCCTTTTCGCGATCTCGATTACCGCGATGAGCAGCTTCATGCTGCGCCTCGGCGTGCTCTTCGGCTTCCTGCCGATGATTCTGGCGCTGCTCGCCACCGCCATCCTGACGCGGAACGTGCTCGATATCGGCATGATCGCGATCTGCGCCGTCGCGGTCGTCTTCTTCCATTATATCGCCGACCGGCTCTATCGCTCCAACCTGACGCTGATGTCCTATCAGTCGGAAAAGGACGACCTGATCGCCGAGCTGGAAGTGGCGAAATCCATGTCGGACGAGGCCCGTCGCCGGGCGGAAGAGGCAAACCTTGCCAAATCCCGCTTCCTCGCCTCGATGTCGCACGAGCTGCGCACGCCGCTCAACGCCATTCTCGGCTTTTCCGAAGTCATGAGTTCGGAGGTCCTGGGGCCGCTCGCCAACCCGACCTACAAGGAATATGCCGGCGACATCCACCGCTCCGGCCAGCATCTCCTCAACCTCATCAACGAGATCCTCGACCTGTCGCGCATCGAGGCCGGCCGCTACGATCTTGCTGAGGAATCGCTGTCGCTGCTGGAGATCGCCGAGGATTGCATCGGCATGGTGCAGCTGCGCGCCAGCGCCAAGAACATCTCGATCAGCCAGCAGTTCGAACCGCAGCTGCCGCAGGTCTGGGTGGACGAGAAATCGATGCGCCAGGTGCTCCTGAACCTGCTGTCGAACGCCGTCAAGTTCACGCCGCAGGGCGGCGAGATCACCGTCAAGGTCGGCTGGACGGCCGGCGGCGGCCAGTATGTGGCGATCAAGGACAACGGGCCGGGCATTCCGGAAGACGAAATCCCGGTCGTTCTCTCGGCCTTCGGCCAGGGCTCGATCGCCATCAAGAGCGCCGAACAGGGCACCGGGCTTGGCCTGCCGATCGTCCAGGCGATCCTTGCCAAGCACGACGGGCAGTTCATCCTGCGCTCCAAGCTGCGCGAAGGCACCGAGGCGATCGCCATCCTGCCGGCAACGCGCGTGCTGCAGAGCGTGCCGGCCGTCGCCGACGCCCAGACGGTCGCCCGCCGCCGCAAGAGCTTTGCCTGAGGCGATCGACCTCTTTTGCACCGGCCGATTTGCGTGCATACTGCCGCCATGACCAAACTTCTCGACCGCGCCATCGAAGCAGCCAGGGAACTTCCTGCCGAAATGCAGGATGAGATCGCCGAGATTCTGCTCAGGTTCATGGGTGAGGATGATGGGGACGTCTACCAGCTTACGCCTGAGGAAGAAGCCGATCTCGAAGAAGCTGATCGGGAGATCGAACGCGGGGAAGTGGTCGGCGAGGAAGAGGTTCGTACCATTCTCGCGAAATACCTTCGATGAGCGTGCGCTTTACCGCGCTTTCCTCCCGACAGATCGATAAAGCCCTATCCTATATCCGCGAGCGGTCACCATCCGGCGCGGAGAGCGTCTCGCAAAGAATTTCCGAGGCCATTGACCTGCTTGGTCATCAGCCGCGTGCAGGCCGCAAGACGACCAAACCGTCCACGCGAAGGCTTAACCTGGCGCCCTACCCTTACGTCATGCTCTATCGGGTTACCGGCGACAACGTCGTCGTGACCCGCTTCCTCCACTCGGCACGCAAAAGCCAGTAGTCACCTCACTCTTACCTGAGGCGATCGACCTCTTTTGCACCGGCCGATTTGCGTGCATATTGCCGTCATGACCAAACTTCTCGACCGCGCCATCGAAGCAGCCAGGGAACTTCCTGCCGAAATGCAGGATGAGATCGCTCGTGTCGTACTAACGCTCGTGGGCAAAGGCGAGCCGGTGCATCAGCTCACCGCCGACGAAGTAGTGAGTTTCGCCAAATCGCTGGACCAAGCCGCGCGACGCGAATTTGCACCGGCCGAGCAGGTAGCGGCCATCTGGTCGAAATACGCTCAGTGATCATACGCTTCACCCCTGAAGCCGCAGTCGAGCTGGAGGATATCCTCAGCTATGTAGCCAGTCATTCTCCGGGAGGCGCTCGCAACGTCAGCACGCGGATTCGGCAGGTTTTGGAGAACCTCTCGGAATATCCGCTGACAGGTCTTCTCACCAGCCTTGAACCGATGCGACGTGTAGCCGTAACGCCCTATCCGTATCTGATATTTTATCTGTCCGGCGACGATGAGATCATTGTCGTCGGCATCCGCCATGCGGCACGCGATCCATCTTCGATGCCGGATCAACCGGCGGGCGGTTAGCTCCACACACTCCTGACCACCACATAAAGCGCGAAAAACCCGTTGGCGCAGAGCAGGCAGAAGACCGCGAAGGAGCCGAGATCCTTGGCGTGGCGGCCGACGGTGGAGATTTCCGGCGAGATGCGGTCGACCAGTTCCTCGATCGCGGTATTCAGCGATTCGACCGCAAACAGCACCAGCATCAGGATGGCGAACACGAAATAGTCGAGCGCGCTGGCGCCGACCAGCGCGAACAGCAAGACACCGGCCGCGCCGGCGATCAGCTCGTGGCGAAAGGCCTCCTCCTGCAACAGGCGCGTCAGGCCCTGCATGGAATAGCGGAATGCGGCCACCACCCGGCGGATGCCGGTCGCCCTTTCGATATTGCTGTCGACCGGCGTCTTTTCCATTCGGGCTCAGTGGCTCTTGTTGCTGACGCCGGCCTGTTCGAAGGTCGCCATGCCGGAATGGCAGGCTGCCGCCGCCTTGACGATGCCGGCCGCAAGTGCTGCGCCCGTTCCCTCGCCGAGCCGCATGCCGAGTGCCAGAAGCGGCGTCTTGCCGAGCTGTTCGATGGCTCGCAGGTGTCCCGGCTCGCCGGAGACATGACCGATCAGGCAGTGGTCGAGCGCTGCCGGGTTGGCGGCCTTGAGGATCGAGGCGGCCGCCGTCACCACATAGCCGTCGAGCAGGACCGGGATCTTTTCGACACGGGCGGCAAGGATGGCGCCGGCGATCGCGGCAATCTCGCGGCCGCCGAGGCGGCGCAGGATTTCCAGCGGATCGTTCAGGTGGTCCTTGTGGAACTCGACCGCCGCCTTCACCGCGGCGATCTTGCGCTCCATGAATTCGCCATGCGAACCGGTGCCCGGGCCGACCCAATCCTCCGCCTCGCCACCATAAAGCGCGAGGTTGATGGCGGCGGCGATCGTCGTGTTGCCGATGCCCATTTCGCCGATGCACAGAAGATCGGTGCCGCCGGCGATCGCCTCCATGCCGAAGGCCATGGTCGCCGCGCAGTCGCGCTCGGAAAGGGCCGCCTCGCTGGTGATGTCGCCGGTCGGGTAATCGAGCGCCAGGTCGAAGATCTTCAGGCCGAGATCATGGGTGACGCAGATCTGGTTGATGGCAGCGCCGCCGGCCGCAAAGTTCTCGACCATCTGCTGGGTCACCGACGAGGGGAAAGGCGTGACCCCGTGCCGCGTCACGCCGTGATTGCCGGCGAAGATCGCCACCAGCGGCCGGTTGACGGCCGGCGCCCGGCCCGTCCAGGCGGCCAGCCAGAAGGCGATCTCCTCGAGACGTCCAAGGGCGCCCGGCGGCTTGGTGAGCTGCGCGTCGCGCTCGCGCGCCGCCACCAGCGCCCGCGGATCGGGACCCGGAAGGTTCTGCAGCAGGGCACGGAAATCGTCGAAAGGCAGGCCGCTCACGCTCATGGAAAGTCTCTCTTGTAGCTCGCTCTGGTATCGCGGCAGGAAAACTTGTCTTTCCCCGCAAATCGCGCTTCTGTGCGCAAACTCATAATCGGGTAAGCACGGAGGAACAACTGCCAAACGCGACGGATTTCATCGCCGACCTCGCCCGCTCTGTCGGGTTCCTCAGCCGCCTGCCGGTGCCGGACCGATTCTTCCGCGGCCATGACGGCACGATCTCGCGGGCGGTGCGGGCTTTTCCCCTCGCGGGACTGATCGTCGCGGCCCTCCCGGCGCTCGTTCTCGTCGTCCTGCAGTCCGGCGATCCGCTGCTGGTCAGCCTGTTGACGCTTGCCCTGCTGACGCTTCTGACCGGCGCGCTGCACGAGGACGGACTTGCCGACGCGGCGGACGGCCTTGGCGGCGGGCGGGACAAGGAGCATGCGCTTCATATCATGAAGGACAGCCGCGTCGGCGCCTACGGCATCGTAGCGCTCGTGCTGACGTTTGCCTTGCGCGCCGCAGCGCTTGCCGCGCTGTTTCGGCAAGATGCCGTCACGGCGGCGCTCGCCGTCCTTGCCGTTGCGGCCGTCAGCCGTGCCCTCATGGTGGCCCATTGGCGCGCACTGCCGTCAGCCCGAGAAGGCGGAGTGGCGGCCGGCGCCGGCTTTCCGGAAGACGGCGCCCGCAATGTCGCGCTGTTCACCGGGGCGGCCGTCGCGCTCGTCCTGCTCGTCCCCGTTCTCGGCCTGCCGAAGGTTCTGTTGGCGCTGGTCGCGGCGGCGCTCGCCGGGTTCAGCTTCACCCGGTTCGTGGCCCGCAAGCTCGGCGGCCATACGGGCGATACGATCGGCGCTACCCAACAATTGAGCGAGATCGCCATGCTCGCCACTCTTGCTCTTGCCGCGTGAAACCCCGATATACTGACGCATGATTTCGCCCTGTACCCTCGTCTGTTCGATCGACCTCAAGACCGGCTATTGCTTCGGCTGCGGACGCACCCGCGACGAGATCGCCGGCTGGATGGATTATACCGACATGGAGCGCCGCGCGCTGATGGAAGCCCTGCCCGCACGGCTCGAAACCGTCGAGCGAAAGCCGCGGCGGGAAACGCGCCGCCAGCGTCTTGCAAAGGAACGCGACACCGCATGAACGCGCTCACCGGCATTCTCATCGTACTTGGCGTCGGCCTGGCGTTCCTGATCTTCAACCACGATACCGGACAGACCTTCGGCATCGACAACGATAGTTTCGGCCGGGTCATCTACCTGCTGCCGATCGCCGGCCTGCTCGCCACGGGCATTCTCGCCGGCCGGCGCGGCCATGCCGGAGAGGTGCTGCGCAATCTCGCCATCTGGCTCTTGATCATCCTCGGGCTGGTGACCGCCTATCTTTATCGCGACGATGCCCGCAATGTCGCGGCAAGGGTGACCGCCGGTCTGCTGCCCGGCACGGCCGTGGTGATGACGACCAGCGAAGGCGGCGACGAGGTGGTGATCCACAAAACCCGGGGCAGCCATTTCCAGACCAATGTCAGCGTCGAGGGCAAGGTGCTGGCGATGCTGGTCGATACCGGCGCCAGCACCGTGGTGCTGTCCTACGACGACGCCCGCAGGGTCGGTCTCAATCCGCAAAACCTCAATTTTACGGTCACGGTGATGACCGCCAACGGCCGGGCAATGGCCGCACCGGTCAGGCTCGACGAAGTCGGCATCGGCCCGATCGTGCGCAAGAACATCCGCGCGATGGTCGCCGAAGACGGAAAGCTCGGGGAAAGCCTGCTCGGCATGAGCTTCCTCTCCACCCTCGGTTCCCTGCAGATGCAGACGGATGAGCTAAGACTGCGGGACTGACTTCAGCCGAAATCCCGCATGCCTTCGCCCATGCCACCCTTGCGGAACTGGCTCGGCGGCGTGCCGATGATGCGTTTGAAGGCGCGGCTGAAGGAAGCTTCGGCATCGTAACCGAGACGCTCGGCGACGGTCGCGACCCGCTCGCCGTCGCGCAGCCACTGCCGCGCCTGGTGCATGCGCACCCGCGCCACGTAGCGCGCCGGCGTTTCGCCGACCACGCGCAGGAACCGCTCGGCAAAACCGGATCGCGAAGCGCCCATCAGTCTTGCCAGAGACGCGACGGTCCAGTCCCGGTCCGGCTGCAGATGGATGGCGGCAAGCACGCGGCCGACTTCGGGATTGCGCACCGCCGCGATCCAGCCGGTCGTGTCGCCACAGCCGTGCTCGACCCAGGTGCGGATCAGCGTCGCGGTCAAAACATCGGCGAGCCGGGCGAGAATGCCGCCGGCACCGACCCGATCCATGTCCACCTCGCGCGCCATGGCATCGAGAAGATGCGGGATGGCCGGCTCGTTGCGGGCGAGATCGCTGGTCAGCATCGCCTCGGGCATCAGTTGCAGCAGCGGATGCAGCTTGTCGATGTTGAAGCGCATCGAGGCGGTCAGCGCCACGGTGCCGCCGCAGGCATCGGCGCATTGCACGTCGAACACGCCCTGGCAGACTTCCTTGCGCCCGAACCGGTCGAAGGGCAGCGGCGTCAGGCCCGGAACGCTTGCCAGCACATGCGCGTCGCCACGCGGAAGAAGAGCCGCATCGCCCGCCCGCAATTCCAGCCATTCGCCCGACGGCGTCTGCAGCCATGCTGAGCCCGATGAAATGAAGTGGAAACGCGCCGCCTCCTGGGCCGGAAAGGACGTCGCCCAGGGTTCCGGCAGCCGGCAGCGCCCGTATTCGACACCGTCGAGCCGCAGTCCGCGCAGCATCTCGGTGAGCGGATCGGAGAAGTCTTGGGGGATTTCTTTGGACGAACGGTCAAGCATATCGGACTTTCTAGCATGGAAAGTACAGGCTGTCACGCCTAAGTCTGGGTCAACCTTCCGGTACGGTCCTCCGTACCTCCTCCTCCCAAGACAGGAAACGATCATGACAGACAGTACTTTCGAAGAGGACGATGTCGTGCGCGATTCGTCCAGCCCGGATTCATCGGCGAAGGCCCGCTGGGATGCGGTCGTCGCGCTTACCCTCGGCGTCTTCGGGCTCGTGACGGCGGAGTTTCTGCCGGCAAGCCTTCTCACGCCGATTTCCGCCGACCTCGGCATCAGCTCCGGCGTCGCCGGCCAGACGGTGACGGTCACGGCCGTCGTCGCCGCCTTTGCCGGCCCCGGCGTCGTCATCGGCACCCGCAGCCTCGACCGCCGCTGGACGCTGTTCGGGCTGACCGCCCTTCTCATCCTCTCCTGCGCGCTCGCCGCCTTCGCCAACGGCCTGACCCTGCTCCTCGTGTCGCGCGTGCTGCTCGGCATCGGGCTTGGCGGCTTCTGGGCGATGTCGGGCGCGCTCGCCATGCGGCTCGTGCCCATGGATCACCTGCCGCGCGCCATGGCGATGATCTTCACCGGGGTTTCGGTGGCAACCGTCATGGCCGCCCCGCTCGGCGCCTATATCGGCTCCACGCTCGGCTGGCGGGCGGCCTTCGTGCTGGCGGGCGCCGTCGGCGTGCTGGCGCTCCTTTCGCAGGCGGTCACCGTACCATCGCTGCCGCCGGCCGGACATGCCGGGCTCGGCACGCTGGCGGCCGTCCTCAAGCGCCCGAAGATCCGCATCGGCCTCATCGCGACGCTGCTGATCGTCGCCGGCCACTTTGCGGGCTTCACCTATATCCGCCCCTACCTGGAAGACGTTCCCCGGCTGAACGTCGAGATGATCTCGCTCGTCCTGCTTGCCTACGGCGTCGGCGGCTTCTTCGGCAACATCGTCGGCGGCATCATCACCGAACGCAGTTCGGCGCTCGGCGTCGTGTTCGCTTCCAGCCTGATTGCCGTCTCCGCCGTGATCCTCGTCTCCATCGGAGCATCGACGACGGCCGCGGCGGTCGCCATCACGCTCTGGGGTTTTGCCTTCGGCGCCCTGCCCGTCAGCATCCAGAGCTATATCACCCGGGCCGCCCAGGATGAGGCGGAAAGCGCCGGCGCCCTGCTGCTGACGACCTTCCAGATCGCCATATCCAGCGGCGCCGTGCTCGGCGGCCTGCTGATCGACGCCCAAGGCCCGCTCGGCGTCATGACCTTCCTCGGCATCGCCTCCGTTCTCGGTGCGTCCGTGATGGTCATGCGCGGCGCACGCCAGGTCCAGCTCAGCCAGGGCTGAAGCCAAACCCGGTTATCGGCTGCGGTCAGTTGCGCAGCCGGTAACCCGTCTTGAAGATCCAGCCGAGGATCGACAGGCAGATTATGAGGAACAGGCCGATCATGGCGAGGCTGACCATCGGGTTGACGTCGGCAATCTCGTAGAAGCTCCAGCGGAAGCCGGAAACGAGATAGAGGACCGGGTTGAAATGGCTGACCGTCTGCCAGAAGGGCGGCAGCATGTTGATCGAATAGAAGCTGCCGCCGAGGAAGGTCAAAGGCGGCACGACCAGCATCGGGATGACGTTGAGCTGTTCGAAATTCTTCGCCCAGATGCCGATGATGAAGCCGAACAAGCTGAAGGTGATCGCCGTCAGCACCAGGAAAAGCACCATCATGAATGGATGGGCGATCTGGATGTCGACGAAAAACGAGGCGGTCGCAAGGATGATCAGGCCGATGATCAGCCCCTTGCTGGCGGCAGCACCGACATAACCGAGCAGGATCTCGGTCATCGCCACCGGTGCAGACAGGATCTCGTAGATGGTGCCGGTGAATTTCGGGAAATAGATGCCGATCGAGCCGTTGCTGATGCATTGCGTCAGAAGCGTCAGCATGATCAGGCCGGGCGTGATGAACGATCCGTAGGATACGCCCTCGACCGTCTGGATGCGCGAACCGATCGCGGTGCCGAAGACGATGAAATAAAGCGAGGTGGTAATGACGGGCGAAATGACGCTCTGCAGCAGGGTGCGCCGCAGCCGGGCCATCTCGAAGACATAGATCGACTTGATCGCTTCGAAGTTCATGCGTCTTCTCCCACCAGGGCCACGAAAATATCCTCGAGCGAGCTCTGTCGCGTGGAAAGATCGCGGAAATGAATGTCCTGCGCGGCAAGCGTCGACAGCAGCGATGCGATCGTGCCCTGCCCTTCCTCGCCCTGGTATTCGTGGATCAGCGCGGTGCCGTCTTCGGAAAGCGCCAGGTTGTAGGCACCGAGGCTGTCAGGCAGCGCCTTCAGCGGCTCGGACAGTTCGAGCCTGAGCTGCTTGCGGCCGAGCTTCTTCATCAGCGCCGCCTTTTCTTCGATCAAAAGCAGCTTGCCGCCGTTGATGACGCCCACCCGGTCGGCGATCTCTTCCGCCTCCTCGATATAGTGGGTGGTGAGGATGATGGTGACGCCGCTCGCGCGCAGCTTCTCGACCAGCTGCCACATCTCGCGGCGCAGGTTGACATCGACGCCGGCGGTCGGCTCGTCGAGGAAGAGGATCTGCGGCTCGTGGGCGAGCGCCTTGGCGATCATCACCCGACGCTTCATGCCGCCCGAAAGTTCGCGCAGCATGCTGTCCTTCTTGCTCCACAGCGACAGGTCCTTGAGGATGCCCTCGACCAGCGCCGGATTGGGCTTTTTGCCGTAGACGCCGCGGGAAAAGTTCACCGTGTTCCAGACCGTCTCGAACATGTCGGTCGTCAGTTCCTGCGGCACCAGCCCGATCAGCGACCGCGTCTGGCGAAAATCCCTGACGACATCCTTGCCGCCGACCAGCACCTTGCCGGTCGAAGGGTTGACGATGCCGCAGATGATCGAGATCAGGGTGGTCTTGCCGGCGCCGTTCGGACCGAGCAGCGCGAGGATCTCGCCTTCCTCGATTTCGAGATCGACGCCCTTCAGTGCCTGAAACCCGTTCTCGTAGGTCTTGGTAAGCTTGTCTATGGAAACGACTGACGCCATGGGGAATGGTCTTCTCAAGGAATCGATTTTCAGGATGCGCCGCGAATATAGGCACGCAAACCTTCGAAACCATCCCTCATGGAAGAATATTGCTGACGGTTTCGCAGGATAATCGACAGCAACGGTCGCACCGGGATGATCGTCACGACATTGCCGGCGCCGCAGTCCCGCATCGCATGCCAGGAAGGATGTCTATCCACCGCTTCTGTCATTTTTCCGTGACGTTCGTACAGCATTGTCCCACCAGGCAAGCAACGGTCCCGCTCTTTACGCCGCACGTAACCCCTCGCGCGACCGTCATGACCATCGTGTTTCAGCGCTTTTTATTTCCGCTTGCCGCATGCCTGGTGTTTTCAAGTATGAGTTCTTGAGTAACCGGAAGTCCGGCTCATCCCCGCGAGCCCCGCCTCCGCCCTTGCCGGCTCCCTGAGCCGGCTTTCTTTTTTGCAGGCGCTGCCAGCCGGGCCATCGCTCGTGAAAGCTTCGATCGGGGATGCGGCCTATGCTTCACCCAGCATTTTCCGGATGGTCGCGACCGGGAGAAACATCCGCATTGGGTTGGATGGCAAGGATTGGAACCCGTAGTCCCTGTAGAGCCTGGCTCTGCGCGCAGTGCGCTCCGGATCGCCACAATCGAGGACATCCAGCATGACGACGGCGACCCCGATACTGTCGGCGACGCGGGCAACCCGCATCAGGCAATCCACAAGCAGGTCGCCGCCGTAACCACTTCCCTTGAAGCGCTGATCGCGACCGATCATCGAAATATAGGCGGCGGGGATATAACCGTGTGCCGGGCGGGTGCGAGAGAATGTGATCGGGAGGTCCCGATAATCGACGGAGTGGCTGTTGATGGCATAGAAGCCGATGATCGTGCCGCTGCCGCGTGTCATGACATAGACACGCAGATTGTCCGCCTGGGATAGCTTGTTGGCTGTCTTCTGGATGAAGTTGTCCACCTGCGGTATGCCGCAGGAAAAAGCCGCCCGATCGTGCCTGGACGGATCGAGCGGCTCTATTGTCGGCTTCGAAACAATATCTTCGGACATTATTTGGAAACGACCGTCTCGCCGTGGCGTCTGAATGCCTCCTGCAGTTTCTGCGTCGGCGCCGGGGGATTGTCGAGGGCTTCGAAAAACGCCTTGTGGTCGGCCGGCTGCAGAAGCGTGACCTCATGCGCCGCGATCGTCGCCATGGCGGACTGGTATGCCGCATTGATCACGAAGGCAGAATCGTCCACCCCGGACAGAATCGCAGCGCGATGGATCGTCTTCTTTATCCGCTCCTTGGTGCGGAAATTCATTCGCGCATCGTTCGGCTCGTCGATTTCGCTCGTCACATCCTCGAAAACAAACATCGTCGCCTCCTGATGGCTTTCGCAAAACCTTGTACGTCAAAAAGACGTACAAATCAAGAAAAGCGACCCGGCCCACCAGATTTTCCCGATGGGAATGGCATCCTGGCGATCTCGGTTCTCGCGTGGTGTTGGGGTGAGACCCGGCATGCGTCATGGGCTTGGTGCGCATGCCGGGTCTCGTGCCGCAGTAGGGGTAGTCGGGGGGACGGACTGCGGCGTCACCACTCATGCTTCGCCGCCGCTTATGGTTCCAGTTTGGTTGCCGGATATGGTTTACGGATCTTTAATGTCCACAGGCTCGCGGGAGTTGCAGGTGCCGGCTGTATCCGAGGAAGCATGCCGGCATCGGCTGCCGCCGGGCGTCAGTCGCAGTAGCGCTTGCCGCTCCGGCGGGAACGCAGGTCGAAGTGGAAGTGGTTCCAGTGTTCTGCGTTGCTGCCCGGACCGAGGACGGTGTTGAAATACTTGCAGCTGTCGCTGCGCACCGCCTTCAGGAGGCCGCCCTCGCGCAGCGAGAACAGGCCCTTCTTGCGCACGTCGATCTCATGGCCGTCCTTGAGCACGATCTGGCCGATGTCGATGGCATTGCCCTTGGCGTGTTCGGACATCGGGTTGTAGCGCTGGTTGCTGTTGTTCATCCGCCGGCAGGAATAACCACCCATCGGCACGATCTTCTGGACGCCGGTGAGGTAACGGTAACGCGCCGAGGGAGCGAGTTCGTTCTTCACCCATTTGGCGAAGGCGAGCGTCGTCTGGCAATTGAGCGTGACGGAAGGCTTGACGTCGATATTGCCGGACAAGCCCGAGAGCTTGACCGGATAGGGCACGCTGCAGCTCGGGCCGGCGTCGATGGACGGCCGGTCTTCGAACTCGACGCCGAGACGGCGCAGTTCGGCGCGGCAGCTCACTTCCGACTGCGGCATCACCTCACGCTGCCAGGGCATGTCGCGCTGGCTCATCGGGCCGCTGTCGTTCATCGGATTGTTGGGCCGCAGCATCGCCACCTGCTGGGTGCCGGCGGCCGATCGGCTGCCGGGCGGCGCGATGCTCGGCTGACTGCCCCACGCCATGCCGCGATTGGCCATGCTGCCGTTCGAAAGGTCGCCCTGCACGCCGGCGCCCTGGCGCTTCGGCGGCACCAGTACGCGGTCGTCGTTCATCGGCTGCGAGATCGGCTGGCGGCGCGGCTGCAGCGCGCGCGGATTGTCGGTGCCGATGCCGTCGACGACGGGCTGGTTGCCGACACCTTCGGCGATATCGGAATCCTCCTCCTCGGCAAGCCCCGTCACGTCGCTCTCGTCGGGGCCGAAACCGAGCTCGGCATCGATATTGACGCCCTCCTCCGGAATGGTCATCGGCCCGGCATTGCGGGTCGTGTTGCGCCGGCCGAGAGAGGCCTGCTGCTGCATCGCCTCGTCGCTGTCGATCATCGGCAGGCGGCCCTGGCGCGCGGCGGGTGCCTGCTGCGCCATCGGTGCATTCAACGATGTATTCCGGGGCGCATCGAGGGGCGCGGACTGCACCTGGGCCGGCGCCCGCAGGTAGTGCCCGCCGTCATCGGGATAGGCCGAAGCCGAATTGCGGCCGTTCGTATTGGGATAACCGGTGCCGGCGAGGTTCGGCGTGTTCACATAGTCGACTCTCGCCTGGGAGACCGGTGCGGCGCCGGCGGGATAGGGCTGCTGCGAGAGGGGTTCGCGCGGGATGTCGCGCATCGGCTGGATCGCCCCGACCCGGCCGTTGTCGATCGACGCAGGCGGAACGAGATCCCCGGCGGAACAGGCAGCCAGCAGTGTCGGGATCATCAGCGAGCCGATCACCCGCCGAGAAAAGGAAGCATACGCCATACCAGTTGCCACTCTTCCGGTGCCGAAATGACACAGGCTCCGAGTTTAGGCAAAGTCGGTAAACGAACCTTTGAGAAATCAAGGCTCTTTCGTGACCTTTCGGTGCAATTCCAGCCCGTTTCAGGACGCCCGCCGCCCCAGAACCTCCATCCTGGCGATCCATTTCGCGCCACCGAAATTGCGGGCGTTGACCGCGCCCACCAGGGCCGCGCGAACGGGCCGGATGCCGACGAAATGCAGGATGCCCACTTTCAGCGCCTTGAGGCTGTGGCTGCCGTAAACGAGCCGGTAATACCAGGCCGGCATGCCCATGGTGATCACCACCCGCGCCGACTTGCCGCCGAGAAGGCCGCTGTTGAACGGTCCGAGCGACGTGTCATAGGCAAAGCCCGGCCGCGCCACCTGTTCGAGGAATGCCTTCAGCAGGGCGGGCATCGAGCCGAGCCAGAGCGGGTAGACGAAAACCAGGTGGTCCGCACGGCCGATCTTCAGCTGCGCGTCGACGATCGGCGGGCTCACCGTCCCGTGCTGCTGTTCCTTCTGCGAGGTCAGGAATGCCACGCCGATGCGGGCAAGCTCGATGCGCTCGACGGAATGCCCGCCTTTCCCGGCACCCCTGGCATAGGCATCCGCCAGCGCGTGACAGAGATGCGGCTCTCCGGCGTCCGGATGTCCCTGGATGATCACGATCCTCGTCATCGTCATTCTCCGTTGAAGATGCCCGAGCGTTAGAGGCAACGGAGGCGGGCCCGTTTGACCCTCGTCAATTCGACCGGCGTCAAAAGGCCGCCGGGCTTGTCGCTCCGGCGGCCTCTGGTGTTTCGGAGATGGATCCTGCGGATCAGGCAGCGCGGGCGTGGGCCCCGTAACCGGAGGCTGCGCCGCGGCCGCCGTCGCCGAGCCTGAAGGCCGAAAGCAGGCCCTGCAGGTGCAGGCTCTGTTCGGCGAGCGTCTGGCTCGCCGCGGTGGTTTCCTCGACCATCGCCGCGTTCTGCTGGGTCATCTGGTCCATGTGGTTGACCGAGGAGTTGATCTCCTGAAGCCCGGTCGCCTGTTCGCGGGCAGCCGTGGCAATCGTATCCACATGGGCGTTGACCCGCTCGACCAGCGTGGCGATCTCGACCAGCGCATCGCCGGTGGAGCGCACCAGCGCCACGCCACCTTCCACCTCGCGGGCGGAATTGCCGATCAGGGTCTTGATCTCCTTGGCGGCATTGGCGGAGCGTTGCGCCAGTTCGCGCACTTCCTGCGCGACGACCGCAAAGCCCCTGCCCGCCTCGCCGGCCCGCGCCGCCTCGACGCCGGCGTTCAGCGCCAGGAGGTTGGTCTGGAAGGCGATTTCGTCGATCACCGAGATGATCTGGTTGATGCGGTTGGAGCTCTCCTCGATCCGGCCCATGGCGTCGATCGCATTGCGGACGATCTCGCCCGAACGGCCGGCGCTGTCCTTGGTCTCGCTGACCATGGTGCGGGCCTCCACCGCCCGGTCCGACGCGGTGCGGACGGTCGCGGTGATCTCGTCGAGCGCGGCCGCGGTTTCTTCAAGAGCCGCCGCCTGCTGTTCGGTGCGCTTGGCCAGATGTCCCGTCGCGCCCGAAATGTCCGAGGCGCTGTCGCGCACCACGAGGCTGGTTTCGGAAATCGCCGCGATCGCCTGGTGCAGCGAACCGACCGCCGCGTTGAAGTCGTGGCGGAGTTTCGCATAGTCCTCGCCGAGGTCGGCGAGCGATACGGAAAGGTCGCCTGCCGCCAGCGCCTCGAGCGCCCGGCCAAGCTCGGTGATTGCCCGTCCCTGCCGCTCGGCCGCCGCCGTCATCGTCCGCTCGTTGTCGGAGCGCTCGCTGGCGATCGTGCGGGCCTGCTCGGCCTCGCGCGCCTGCAGCTGGGCGCGTTCCTCGACCGAGTCGCGCAGCACGGAAAGGGCCCGGGCCATCTCGCCGATCTCGTTGTTCTGCTCGGTGCAGGGCACGGTGACGCGCGCTTCGCCCGAGGCGATCGACTGCAGCGCCTGCTTGATCTTGCCGATCGGGCCTGTCACGGTCTTGACGACGAAGGTGGCGCCGGCGATCAGCACCAGTGCGCCGATACCGAACATCGAGGCGAAGTTGATCGCATCGCGCCGGAACATGGCGTGCAGGTCGTCGACATAGACGCCGGTGCCGACGATCCAGCCCCAGGGCGCGAAACCGGCGACGTGCGAATACTTTTCGACCGGCTGCTCGGCGCCCGGCTTCGGCCAGTAATAGTCGACGAAACCCTTGCCCGTGGGGCTTGCCTTGACGGCGTTGACGAACTCGACGAACAGGAACTTGCCGTTCGGGTCCTTGTCGTTCGACAGGTCCTTGCCGTTCAACTCCGCCTTGATCGGATGCATGATCATCCGCGGCAGCATGTCGTTGATCCAGAAATAGCCGCTGCCGTCGCCGTAGCGCATCACCGAAATGACCCCCTTGGCCTCGGTCTGGGCCTGTTCGCGGGTCATGGCGCCGGAGGCTTCCAGCGCCTGGTATTTCTTGAGCACGGTCAGCGCCACGTCGTTCATCTGGGCAAGGCCCGCCTTACGCTCCCGTTCCGACGAGGCATAACTCTGGAAGAGGCTGAAGACCATGGCGCCGCCAAGGATGACGAGCGACAACAGCACCAGACTATAAAGGCGCCAGGAAATGGCGAGACGTTGCATGGGACCCCCTTATTCGCAATTCGCCTTAAATACTAACCGGCGTTGGTTACTAGGTAGTGAAGCGCTTACGAATCGCGCCTGACGTGAATTAGCCTGATCTAAATTATTGATATAAAACGCTTTTTTCCCGGAGTTTTCTTCTCCCGCGCTTGCCGCTACTCTGGGATCGGAGGAATCGTTCCAGGACCAGAGAGACGACATGACCGAAAACGCCAAGCCAACCGGCGAACTGACCCTTAGAACGCTCGCCATGCCGGCGGACGCCAATGCTGCCGGCGATATCTTCGGCGGGTGGGTGATGGCCCAGATGGACCTGGCGAGCGGCATCCGCGCCGCCGAGCGCGCCCGGGGCCGCGTGGTCACCGCCGCTGTCAAGGAAATGGCGTTCGAACTGCCGGTCAAGATCGGCGACACGCTCAACATCTATACGGAAATCACCCGCGTCGGACGCTCGTCGATCACGCTGACGGTGGAAGCCTGGGCGCAACGGGCACGCCACCGGATGATCGAGAAGGTCACGGCCGGAACCTTTATCATGGTCGCGCTCGACGAGGACGGCCGTCCGGTGCCGGTGCCGGCCGAGGAATAGATCGAGGACGAATATGGACGCTGCGACCGCCGCCGAAACCTTCACGCATATCCGCGTTGTCATGGGCATGGTCGTCAGCCTCAGCCTGGCGCGGCTCTTGAACGGCCTCGCCGGTATCGTCCAGCATCCGCAGGCGACGCGCATCTACCCGGTCCATCTCGGCTGGGTGGCGTTCATGTTCCTGTTTCTGGTGCATTTCTGGTGGTGGGAATACCGTCTGCACGCCCTGCCGGTGATCGGCTTTGCGGCCTATCTCTTCCTGATCGCCTTCTGCGCGCTGTTCTTCTTCCTCTGCGCCCTGCTGTTTCCGACCTCGATGCAGGATTACGACGGTTACGAGCACTATTTCCTGTCCCGCCGGAAATGGTTCTTCCTCTTCCTGGCGGGCATGCTCTTAACCGACATCATCGATACAGCGCTGAAGGGGCGGGATTATTTTGCCTCGCTCGGGGTGGAATACCCGGCCCGCACGGCGATCTACTTCCTGCTCGCGGTTATCGCCGCGACGACCGCAAACCGTCGCTATCACGCCGGTTTTGTCATCTTCGCGCTGGTCTACCAGCTCTACTGGATTTTCCGCGTCTACGACTTCCTGACCTAGGGGCAACCAGCCGGCTAACCCTTCAGATAGGCCGAGCCCTTGTCGAAACCCAGTCCTGGAAAGACCTTGGCGGTGAGATCGCCGGGCTCGACGCCGAACTGCCTGTAGAGCATGGCGGCGGCCACTTCGCGCACGTCGCCGGTCGGCATCAGGTCGCGGCGATCGAGCAGCTTGTCTTCGGAAAGGCCCGGCCATTTGCCCAGAACCTTGCCGCCCGGGACCGCCCCGCCGGCGAGCACCGCAAGCCCGCCGGTTCCGTGGTCGGTGCCGTTGGTGCCGTTCTCGCGCGCCGTGCGGCCGAATTCGGTCATCGCCAGCACCACCGTCTTCTTCCACGCATCTTCGCCGAGCTCGTCCTTCAGCGTGACGATGGCGGTCGAAAGAGCTCCGACCGCCTTCCTGAACTGCCCCTGCTGGCCGACATGGGTGTCCCAGCCGTTGATCGAGAAGCTGGCGATCCGGTAATCCTCGCGCAACATGCCGCCGGCAAGCCGCGCCATGTCGGTTATGCCCGCGCCGCGCCTGCCGTCGGCGTATAGGGAGTCCGCCGACATGTCGGTCTTCTTCGCCTCCTCCATGGCTTTGGCAAAGGCCGGGTCGCCGGCATAAAGACGGTCGAGAAAGGCGATCTCGTCTTCCGCAAGCGCGAAATTGCTCTGCGACGACCAGGAATCCGCCTGGTTCGGCCCGCTCAGGATCAGTTCCATCGACGTGTTGATGTCGATCGCCTTGCGGGAACCGGAGCGCGGTATCACCGCCAGCGTGCGGTTCAGCCAGCCGGTGCGCTCACCCTTGCCGTTGCCGCCGGTCTCCAGCATGTCCTGTCCGTCGAAATGGCTGCGCTGGTCGCGATAGGGCGTCGAGACCGCATGCACGAAGGAGAGTTCGCCCGCCTGCCACAGCGGCATCAGGGCGGCGGCCGCCGGATTGAGGCCGAAGAAACCGTCGAGATCGATCAGGCCGGTATCGGGCCTCAGGCCGAGCTTCGGCCTCAGCGCGGCAAATGCGGGATCGCCATAGGGCTGGACGAGATCGAGACCGTCCATGGCACCGCGCAGGATGATCGTCACCAAGCGGTTGTCGCCGGGCATGGCGGCGAAGCTCACCGGCGTCACGATCGGCGCCGCCGCGGCGCAACAGGCGCCGGCCAGAAAACCGCGGCGGGACAACAGGAAGCCATTGTCGAAGCTCATCGTCTATCTCCTGTTGAATTCGGGGGATGCCAGCACCATCGTGATGCCGTGCACCTTGCTGGGCGCCTGGGCGATGACCCTGCCCGTCTCCGGATGGGCGGCATCGGCAAGCGCGGCCTCAAGGAAAGCCGATGGCTCCATCTTCTGCCCGAAGATGCGCGCGACCGTGCGCGCCCACGAAATCCGCTCGCTCAACTGGCTCGGGGTCAGCCATACGCTTTCCTCGTCCGGGAAACCTGCGGGGCTCGGCGGCTGCCAGACCGGCTGGCCCATGCGCTGCAGGGCGCCGAGCGTCAGGGCGTTGGCGCGCCCCGCCTTCTTCCTGGTATCCTGCCTGGCCGCCATGCCGGCCATGTCCATGGCCTTCTGGACCGGGCTCTCGTCTTCGTCGCCATCGTCCATGTCGCGCAAAAGGTTGGCGAAATTCCGCTCCGGCAGGTCGAGTGCCCGGAAGCCCGATACCATGAACTCGAACGGCCGCTTGATCTTCCGGCCGGGATCAGACCAGGCACGCGGATGCCCAAGCATGGCGCGGTAGACTTCGGTCAGGTTGCCATGGCTCTTCGTCCAGGCCGCAACCATCGCGCCGACCAGTTCCTCCGGTGCGTTGTCGGCGATGAAATGCCGGACGAGCTTGCCGCAGATATGCTGCGCCGTCTTCGGATTGGCGGCAAGGTCCTCGAGCATCAGCACGTGGTCCTGACCGTCGCCCTCGTCGTCCTGATAGGTCCGGCCGAGCAGGCTGACAGGCCCCGCCTCCGCGAACCGGGGCTCGTAGACGACCTGCATGGCGCGATTGTCCACGGACAGTCCCGTCAGGATCAGCGCCGCGGCCCGCACGTCGTCCTGGGTATAGCCGCTGCCGGCACCGAGCGTGTGGAGTTCCAGCAGTTCGCGGCCGAGGTTTTCGTTAAGTCCCCGGCCGGTCCTGCGCGCGACCGCCGAATCCGGTCCGACGCTCTTGTCCTGGTCGAGATAGATCAGCATGGCCGGATGCAGGATGGCGGCCGACAGCAGTCCGGTAAAGGAGCCGCCGATACGGGGGCGGATCGCCTGGGCCTCGTAAAGCGGCACGATCATCCGCATCGGCAGCGACTTCATCACGCTGGTGGAGAAATGGTCGACCCAGAAGCTCGCGAGACGTTCGTAGAAGCCGAGGGGCGAATGGATCGCCTGGGCAAGCCGCGCCATGGCGTCCTGGCGATAGATCCGCCGCGCCTCGCCCTGGGTAGCCTTGCGGACGTCCTCGTTCGGATTGCCGGCCCTGCGGGCCTTGGCCTCGGCGGCGAGCAGCGAGATGACGCGGGTGGCGGTGTCCAGCCGCCCGCTCAGCCCCTCGCGCGGAAAGCGGGGCCTTTCGGAAGCGCCTTGTCCGATCTGGGCCAGCAGCGCCTCGACATCGCGAGGCGGCTCTTCGCCGGGACGAAGGCCATAACCATAGCGGATGGCGGCCAGGGTCGGGTTGGGAAGAGCCATGGAACTACTCCTCGTTTCACCCGCTCAGATTCCCCAACAAATGTGGTGGAAACCAACAGGAATTGCGGCCATTTCGTGATATGGACAATTTGTAATTCGATGCCGGCGGGAAAGTTCCGGCCCATTCCAGGCCAGGCAAAAGATTTCCGATCTGCTGGCCCGCCCAAGATCAATTCGAGGGCATTCGCCTGATATTGAGGCGTCGGCGGGCGACAATTACCCCTTTGTTTAGGATAGCCCGGGCAAGTTGCAGAAAGCCGCCTGATATCAAGACTTTCTTATCGCCGCCATTGGATAGTGCGGCCATTCGTCAGCAACTCCAGCCTCGAGCGGAACGATGGAAGCCGAACTCAGATCTGGCCAGACCGACCCGGCCCTCGCACTGGACGTGAAGCGCGCACAGGCATCGGCGATTCTTGACCGCCTGACCTCGACACTTGTCGCCAATGCCGGCGTCTCGGCCTCGGCGCTGTTTGTCACGACCATCGGACGGGGCCTCACCTTCGCCGCGACGATCTGGTTCCTGACGGTCATCGGCAGCCTGTTGCTGCGCGCCTTCATGGCATCGCTCCTGAAACGCTGGGGAACCGTGGCGCATGCGCCGCAATCGGCGCTCGACGCCATGACGGTCGGCGCCCTGCTCAGCGGCCTCGCCTGGGCGACGCTTCCCTTCGCGCTGCCGGATTTCGAGGCGATCGGCAGGGATGGCGGCCTCTACCTGATGATGCTCGGCATGGCGACCGGTGCGGTGCTGATGGGCGTCGGCTACAGCCCCAGCTCACTCGCCTTCGCCCTGCCGCCGCACGCATCCGTCATGATATCGCTGGCCTCCAGCGGCGGACCGGGCGGCTGGCTGCTGGCGCTGAACGTCGTGGCGCTGACGATCATCCTGATCCGCAGCAGCCGCACCAGCGCGGCCACGTTCGCCGGCAACGTGCTCGGCAAGCTGAAGGCGACGGCGCTTGCCGACTCCCTCTCCTCCGCAAATTCGGACATTCTGCGCGCCAATTACCGGCTGGAAGTGCTCGCCAGCTGCGATCCGCTGACCAGCCTCGCCAACCGCACCGCCTTCAACACCGCCCTCAACGAGGGCATTGCCTCAGCGCGCGCCGCGGAGGAGCAACTCGCCCTGCTGATCCTCGATCTCGACCGTTTCAAGATGGTCAACGATACGCTCGGCCACAGCGCCGGCGATGCCCTGCTCGTCGAGGTCAGCGACCGGCTGCGCTCGGCCGTCGGCGGCACCGGCGTCATCGCCCGGCTCGGCGGCGACGAGTTCGCGATCATCCTCGGCGGCACCGATGCGGCCGAGATCGCCCGTAACCTTGCCCGGCGCATCCTCGAGCGCAGCCGCCAGCCGGTCATGCTGGAGGGCCAGCCGACCGTGGTCGGCACCTCGATCGGCCTTGCCCTCTTTCCGCTGCATGCGGACACGGCCGAGGACCTGTTCATCAGCGCCGACATGGCGCTCTACCGGGCCAAGGACGGCGGCCGCCGCCAGTGGCGCGAATTCGAGCCGGCCTTCCGCTCCCAGGCCGACCGCCAGAACCAGATCGAGCAGGAACTCGCCGATGCGCTGGATGCCGGCCATATCGAAGCCTGGTTCCAGCCGCAGATCGATCTCGCCTCCCGGGAGATCACCGGCTTCGAGGCCCTGGTGCGCTGGCACCATCCCTATCTCGGGCCGATCGCGCCCCCGGAAATCGTCTCGGCCGCCCAGGCCGCCAATCTCGCCGACCGGCTGACCGCGACCGTCGCCGAAGCCGCCTGCCGGCTGCTCACCCGCCTGCCCGCGCTCGGCCTGCCGCGCGCGACCGTCGCCATCAACGTCTCGCCGCGCGAATTCGACCTCTATTCGGTCACCGACGTGCTCGACCGCATCACCAGCGCCCATCGCATCGATCCGGCCCTGTTCGAGATCGAGATCACCGAGGAGGCGATCCTCGACACGCTGGTCGCCGGCGAGCAGCTGAAACGCATCGAGCGCTCCGGCTACAAGCTTGCGGTCGACGATTTCGGCGCCGGCCATTCCTCGCTCGCCTATCTGGTGGCGCTGAAGGTCGACCGGCTGAAACTCGACCGCCGCTTCATCAGCGGCGTGCATCTCAGCCGCCAGAACCAGGAGATCGTCGGCGCAATGGTCGGGCTCGGCCGGGCGCTGTCGATGGAAGTGGTGGTCGAAGGCGTCGAGAGCGAGGAGGAGGCCAATGCGCTTTGCGCCCTCGGCTGCGCGATCGCCCAGGGCTATTTCTTCAGCCGCCCGATGCCGGCCGAACGCATTCCCGGCTGGATCGAAAGCCGGCGCATGCTCGCCGAACGGCAGGTGGCCTGACACCGCCGCCCCTCTCGGCAACCAAAATCCGTTTCCCTTTTGTACTCGTTTTGTGACCTGACCCTCTTCACTTTCGCGATGACTCCCTCCATATTCGCGGCATGGCCAGATCACCGAAAAAATCTCCCGCCTCGAACCCGCACGCTCACGACGGTTTCGAGGAAGCCCCGCAATCGTCGTTCGAAGGCGCGCCGCTCTCCGGTCCCCTGGCCGGCAGCGTTTCCGACTGGGTGAAGCAGCTCGAGGCGGAGGCGGAAGCGTCCGGGGTCGAGACGCAGCGCGAGATCGCCTCCAAGGCCGGCAAACACCGCAAGAAGATCGAGATTGCGGCGCGTGAGGAGGCGATCAAGGCCGCCGCCAGGTCGGCTCCCACCACCGCGAAGAATACGACCGCCTCGAAGACGGCCCGCGGCGTGTCGATCGGCGCCTCCTCCGATCCGAAGACCCGCGCCCGCGCCGGGCTGAACCCGGTCGCCGGCCTCGACGTGTCGCTCGAGGATGCCGAAAAGATCGCGCCGAACGGCGTCACCGCCACCGTCGAGGCGCTGTCGGCGCTGATCGAGAGCGGCAATCCGCTGTTCAAGGACGGCAAGCTGTGGACGCCGCACCGCCCCGCCCGCCCGGAAAAATCCGAGGGCGGCGTGACGATCCGCATGGCGTCCGACTACCAGCCCGCCGGCGACCAGCCGACCGCGATCGCCGATCTCGTCGCCGGCATCAACGACAACGAGCGTTCCCAGGTGCTGCTCGGCGTCACCGGCTCGGGCAAGACCTTCACCATGGCCAAGGTGATCGAGGCGACCCAGCGCCCCGCCGTGATCCTCGCCCCGAACAAGACGCTGGCCGCGCAGCTCTATTCCGAGTTCAAGAACTTCTTCCCCGACAACGCGGTCGAATATTTCGTTTCCTATTACGACTATTACCAGCCGGAAGCCTATGTGCCGCGCTCCGACACCTTCATCGAGAAGGAGAGTTCGATCAACGAACAGATCGACCGGATGCGCCACTCGGCCACCCGCTCGCTGCTGGAGCGCGACGACTGCATCATCGTCGCCTCGGTCTCCTGCATCTACGGTATCGGCTCGGTCGAGACCTATACGGCGATGACCTTCCAGATGACGGTCGGCGACCGCCTCGACCAGCGCCAGCTGCTCGCCGACCTCGTCGCCCAGCAATACAAGCGCCAGGACATCAATTTCGTGCGCGGCTCGTTCCGGGTCCGCGGCGATACGATCGAGATTTTTCCGGCCCACCTTGAGGACGCGGCCTGGCGCATCTCGATGTTCGGCGACGAGATCGACGCGATCACCGAGTTCGACCCGCTCACCGGCCAGAAGACCGGCGACCTCAAGTCCGTCAAAATCTACGCCAATTCGCACTACGTCACCCCGCGCCCCACCCTCAACGGCGCCATCAAGGCGATCAAGGAGGAGCTGAAGCACCGGCTCGCCGAGCTCGAAAAGGGCGGCCGCCTGCTCGAGGCGCAGCGGCTGGAACAGCGCACCCGCTACGATATCGAAATGCTGGAGGCGACCGGCTCCTGCGCCGGCATCGAGAACTATTCGCGTTACCTCACCGGCCGCAATCCCGGCGAGCCGCCGCCGACCCTGTTCGAATACATCCCCGACAACGCCCTGTTGTTCATCGACGAAAGCCATGTCTCGGTCAGCCAGATCGGCGGCATGTATCGCGGCGACTTCCGCCGCAAGGCGACGCTTGCCGAATACGGGTTCCGCCTGCCCTCCTGCATGGACAACCGGCCGCTGCGTTTCGAGGAATGGGACGCGATGCGGCCGCTCACCGTCGCCGTTTCGGCCACCCCCGGCGCCTGGGAAATGGAACAGTCCGGCGGCGTGTTCGCCGAACAGGTGATCCGCCCGACCGGCCTGATCGACCCGCCGGTGGAAGTGCGCTCCGCCCGTTCCCAGGTCGACGACGTGCTCGGCGAGATCCGCGAGACCGCCCAGAAGGGTTATCGCACGCTGTGCACCGTGCTCACCAAGCGCATGGCGGAAGACCTCACCGAATACCTGCATGAACAGGGTGTTCGCGTGCGCTACATGCATTCGGACATCGACACGCTGGAGCGCATCGAGATCATCCGCGACCTGCGGCTGGGCGCCTTCGACGTGCTGGTCGGCATCAACCTGCTGCGCGAAGGCCTCGACATTCCCGAATGCGGCTTCGTCGCCATCCTCGATGCCGACAAGGAAGGTTTTTTGCGCTCGGAGACGTCCCTCATCCAGACCATCGGGCGTGCGGCGCGAAACGTCGATGGCAAGGTCATCCTCTATGCCGACAAGATCACCGGCTCGATGCAGCGCGCAATGGACGAGACCGCCCGCCGCCGCGAAAAGCAGATGGCCTACAATATCGAGAACGGCATCACGCCGGAATCGGTGAAGGCAAAAATCTCCGACATCCTCGACTCGGTCTACGAACGCGACCACGTGCGCGCCGACATTTCCGGCGCCGCCGGCAAGGGTTTTGCGGATGGCGGCCACCTGGTCGGCAACAATCTGCAGGCCCATCTCAACGCGCTGGAAAAATCGATGCGCGACGCCGCCGCCGACCTCGACTTCGAAAAGGCCGCCCGCCTGCGCGACGAGATCAAACGCCTCAAGGCCGCCGAACTGGCGGTTATGGACGACCCGATCGCGCGGGACGAGGCTCGCGCCGTCGAAGGCGGCAATGGCCGGGGTGGAAGCAAAGCCGGAAACGGCAAGGGTGGAACGAGCGCCCGCCGCGAGTCGATCTCCCCCCTTGAGGGGGAGATGTCCGGCAGGACAGAGGGGGGTGTCTCACCCTCCGAGGCTGCGGCTACACCCCCCTCTACCCCTGCCGGGGCATCTCCCCCTCAAGGGGGGAGATCGACTCGCGGCTCCCTCTTCGCCAAACCCGACCTCGACGACATGGGCCCGGGCACCGACACCGCGA
Source organism: Neorhizobium sp. 2083 (assembly GCF_031455615.1). Lineage (NCBI taxonomy): Bacteria > Pseudomonadati > Pseudomonadota > Alphaproteobacteria > Hyphomicrobiales > Rhizobiaceae > Neorhizobium > Neorhizobium sp. 2083. The sequence goes on from NZ_JAVDTC010000005.1 coordinate 235,132, forward strand.
CGCCGCTGTTCCGCAAGCCGCAGCTCGACGAGATGGGCCGCGACATCGCCGAACCCTCGAAAAAATCGCTGTTCCGCAGGAACGACCTCGACGAAATGACCGTCGGCCGCACCGAAAAACCGGTCACCGGCAAGCTCCCGCCGAAACCGTCATCGCCGCCGCCGTCATCGGCAACCTCTCCGTCGTCATCCTCGGGCCCGACCCGAGGATCCACCGACGACCCCCGCCCCCTCGTGCGCGGCAAGATCGGCGCGGGAAGTTATGAGGATGGTGGGGAGCAGAAGCGGAAGGGTCGGACGAAGGGGAAAACCGGTAGGCCGGGGCGGTGAGTCATAGCACCTCTTCATCACGCCTATACGATCATCCGGCCAGATAGATCGTATGCTTCGCAATTGCAGTGGTAAAAATAGGTGAGATGCCACCGAGTTCGAGGGAAGCACAGAAAGTCAACCTCTTGGAGGCTCTGCTGGCCGCCAAATACAACCTAGATAGATTTCGCCTCCTACGTAGGGGACCCAGATCATTTTCATCTACAGTTCGGCGATCCGCATGAATTACTATAACATCATCGAACTGTAATCCAGCTACGAACTCGGGGGAACTATAGATAAAACGTTTTCCAGCGTACCTAATACCATTCAAATCCTCTCTGCTCTCAATTGAAATAAACGAACCACCGTGGCGGCCAGCATCCCTGTAAACAGAATAGAGGTTCTCATTCATACAAATTATAGATACTCTCCTGCCGCTCCCTAGAGATGCAGCACGGCCGTTGGCGTATGCGAAAGCCCACTCATACATTTTCTGATTGGTGTTAAATTCTCTTAGTTCAGGCACATCCCCATCATCAACCAAGCTCTCGCCGGTATGCCGATCCATTTGATCCAAAAACTCCACCTCGGCAAACGAAACCGCCATATCCGCGATACAGTGCGCAATCTGAGGCGTAAACCTGAACACCTCATTCAACTCAACAAGATCACTCCCATCGGCCGTCCTTCCTATCCAGCTAGAGGTCGATTTGCCGTCAGTTACGAGGTTCGAAAAGTAGTCGCGCGTTGTCTGCTTCAGATCGTAGGCCATAAACATAGGTTGACGCCCGCCGAAAACCCCAGTCTGTCGCATTAAAGGTTTGAGGGCCATCCGCTCAAGAGGAGTAAAGAGATGAAGCTCGTCGACGAAGAGAGCATCATACCCCTCTCGTTCGATCAAATTGTCCCATACGTTTGAGCTTAGGAATGATACAAAATCTGCAATGAGCTGGTCGACACTAATGACCCGCATTTCTCGAAGCTGTTCCCGATATCGGCGATGAATATCTAGTAATATCTTTCGCTCACCAGGCTTCTCAAGCGAAACCATCCATTCCGGACGAGGCGCATTTATGTAATCAATGGCCTTGCTATTCCCGGACCTAATCCCTTCAGCATCCAGAACTGCCATTATTTCATTCATAACCTCATATAGGAATCTATCCTTTGAGGAGGGCTCGTCAGTCAGCATCCGGTTAATGAAATCAGGCGACGATTCATCTGCAAACTGCGTGGCAAGTGTAAGTCGAGCCGACATAATAATGGATTCAACTAATTCTCTCTGCATAATTCGGCCGGAATACGCGTCAATGTCGATTGGGCTGACACCTCTTTGCTCCCTCTGCACGAAGTCGGACGCAATTTCGAATATAGTTGCCACTTTTGCAGACGCGAACACTGCCTTTCCCCTAGCGTCCTCTTTATCTAGTTGATGAATAAGGTCCTTAACTAGATCCGCGGTTACCTTGGAATGAGTAAGGAAAAGCATTCTAACATTTTGGCCATCAGATTCAAAAGACATAAAATCTCGGAGGAATTTCACTATAAGCGAAATTGTTTTACCTGTTCCAGCCGCCCCGCGGAGTCGAACCGACTGAGAATAATCTTTGTTTATAAATATTCTTTGGGCATTAGTTAATCTACGATCCACCCACTCCTCTAACGACCATCCGTGACCTATAACATTACTTGGTGATTCGATCTCCACCAATCCATCAAACTCTTTCTTCTTAAAATCAAGCGATTCATATTTTATAAATGCGTCAACTATACCACTATTGAACTCTTCATATGTATTTTTCTCAACTATAACACTATCAAACTCAATATTTTTACTTGTTATACTATAAACATAAATATTATTCCCCCCATTGAAGCGGTCCTCGTAAAATATTCTTGCTCCACTACCTTTTGCAGCCGTGTAAGCGAAGAAAGACCCTCGTCTCCCTCCGTCCGTATACAAACCCCATTTCACAGGCAGCGAAACATCATTCTCAAATTTGCTTATGGCTAACGTGATTATACGTTCGAATGGGTCATAACTGTTTGGCTTGGCAGTAGAGAGAGCGCATCTCGCACCGTTGATTACGATAAACCTTCCCTCCAGTTTGGAATTTCTGCAAAGAAGAAAAATCGTGTTTCCCACGGTGATAGACGCTAGACCTGAATCCGGTTCGTAAAGAGTGAAGCTTTTGAAAAAGCCTTCAGACACTGGTGACCGCGCTATTATACGAGCAGCGTTTTCCTCGATGGCAATGTTCAAATCAGGCATCTACTTTGTCCGGGTTATAAGCGTCACAAATCATAGAAATAATCTCAGATCTATCGGCTTCGAAATTTGTAGCCAAACCTATGCGGGAAAACACATTTGCGAATGCTTGTGCAACAGCGTAACGGACAGCATCGCTTAGGGATCCAGTCTTGAAGGCTTGGTAGTACTGACCTTTTTCGGGTACTCCATCTCGGCTAAGCGCCACAGAATCCACGGGAAAGGATTGAGGTAACCTCAGCATAGCCACGAAACCCAAGCCCGGAGCGCCGGGCAAATCATTGAGGAAGAAGTACTCTAGCTTCATCGATGTAAGCGATTGACGGACTTTACTATCAAATTTAATGTTTCTCATTTGGCAAATTCTCAAGAATGACTGAATAGCAGTCATATTTCCTGAAGCATACTGTTGAAGAATTTTCAAAATAGGTATCGTCCCCAAACCGATATAGCGCCGTTCCAATACATCCGGAGGCGTATCGAAAATATATGTGTGAAAGAATTCCTCGTCTATCTCATAACCAGGCAGATCACAAAATCTCTGGCATAACTTCTCTATTTCTCTTTGACATTGCTCTTGGAAATAAACGTCTTCAATATATTCTTTGACGGAAAGTATCGGGACTATAGTTAGGAATTTACCAAATTTATCGTTCCATAAGTCGCAGTCGGCGGTTAAAACAAACGCATAACTCCAGCCAGTTCGGCTTATGTCTGTGCTTGATAATATATCGCCCTGCCTAAGGTTAATGTAGTCTCTTTTCAATCGCCCCTCCTACAACCATAAACTGCATATTGAGCACCTCAGCGAACGGTGTCAACTATGTTCGTTGCGAGCACCCACTCCCCTTGCGGGTGAAATATTCACTTTTAGGAAGCTGGGAATCCATGCGCTCACCCCGGTTAAGATCCTACCCCAATTGCTGATCCCTCTATCCTTGCACCCCTCCCTCGCGTAACCATCCCCTCGCATCCAACCGGGGCCTCCTCACCCATGCGCCGACTCGCCCTCGTCTTCGCCCTGTTAGCCGCCACCGCCGCCCAAGCCCGCACCTACACCTCCCCGCAGGCGCTGATCAATTGCCTCTATGCCGAGACGTTCGATTCCGCCTATTCTTCCGAGGCGCTCAACGAGAGCCTGACGGCGAATGGCGAGGCGGTGGATTTCGATCCGATCCTGGCCGGGCAGGATGGCGTCGCCAGCAATGTCCGGCTTTCCCCGCCGATCATCCTCGGCGACATGGCCGAGCTGGAAGTGTCCTTCCGCAACGGCAACCGTTCGGCGACGCCCTATTCCACGCTGGTGCGCGAAAACGGCGGCTGGAAGGTGGACGACATCGCCGACCAGTCCGGCGACGACCCCTGGAGTGTTCGCGAGCTTCTGGGGCAGTAGCGGGCTGGGTTTTACGCGGGGGTACCACCCTCCTTTCTCCGGCCATAACTTTCCTCCGCGGCCTTTTGGCGGTCCCTTTCCTCCCTCATTCCTGTGCTTGTCACAGGAATCCAGCAGCGCCGCGTCGGCGGCGCGGAAGACTCTACTTGCCTCGACCCCACACGAAAATGTCTCTCGCCGTGCAGACGCACGGCGGATGGATCCTCGGGTCGAGCCCGAGGATGACGCCGATGGGTGGTGTGCTCCGCCCCTTCCTCCGTGATCCTCGGGCTCTCAGGTCGTCATCCTCGGGCTCGACCCGAGGATCCACCCTCCAGGCACCACCCTATCCGGGTATATTCGGCACCTCCCTCTCAGCTCCGTCAAACACTTAACCTCCACTTCATCCCCACCCTCCCAACCCATGCCTACAATCTCCCCGTTCCGTCGCGGATACACCGCAAGGCGTTGCGGCGAGGCGGGACCGGCGCCGGGTGGGAGGAAAGGACGTAAGTCCTTCCATCCGGGGTTCGCGGAAAATGGTCTCCCTCCGGCGACACGGGGAGAGGCGGAGGCAAACGGACCGGGCCTTCGTCTCTTGATGCCCGAAAGAGCGCGCCGGGCGTGCCTGTGCGGCACACAGGGTGGTCGACCGGATGGTTTCGCCGGGCTCATGGAAGTCCGTCCGTCCTTGTCCTCGCGTCTGACCCGAGAACAGGGACGGAAAGTCCGGCAGCAGGGAACCGTCCGGAAAGGCCACGGCAGAGGGACCGGAGTCGCGGATAAAAACCGCCGAACGGGGCGCTGAGAGGTGTCACTTATAACTTAACTTACGAGGCAGCTTTCAGCGCCCCGTCCGACAGAAATCATCGAGATCGCCAAGGGATCATCATGTCCGACAGAAAGCCGCCGCCCCTCGAAACCTATCTCGCCGCCCGCACCGCCGAAATGCTCGCCCTGCCCCAGATGGCCTGCCGGCGCCGCGACTGCCGCCGCCGGAATGAATGTTACTGGCATTTCAACGCGAATGGCGAGCCCTGCTGCCTGAATAACCTGAATGCCGGGCAGCGCCGGGCCTTCGACGAACTCTACGATCAGGCCCGCCGCATCCGCGATCATGGCGGCTGGAACGAACGGCTGATGTACGCGTCCCGCTATCCCATCCGCCGCGCCCTGGAAGACGCCGGCCTCGATATCGCCAACACCATGATTCACAAGAGCGACCGCAAGCGCTGGAATGCGTTTCGCAGGAAACGCGAGGCGCTGGCGCCGGAGGAGCCTGATTGAGGTGGGCGGGCGTGGGGACGGTGCAAGGGGATCGCGTATGACGCACCGCCCCCCGGCCCTTCGCTTGGGCTCAGGGCGTTCGTCACTGCAATCGATTCACTGGATCGATTGCTCGGGCTGCGCCCGACCGTTCCTGCCCGGCCACTCGCTTTGGCTCGCGGCGTTCGAAGCTCAAAACGCTCCACCGGAGCGTTTTGCCGGATGAGGCGAGGTCTTGACGGGGCCGAGTGTGACGCACCGCCCCCCGGCCCTTCGCTCGGGCTCAGGGCGTTCGAAGCTCAAAACGCTCCACTGGAGCGTTTTGCCGGCCGCAGGCCGTCGCTTCTCACCCCACAAACGCCCTTTCGATGACGAATTCGCCGGGCTTGTTGTTGGAGCCTTCGACAAGGCCCGCCTTTTCGAGCAGGTCCTTGGTGTCCTTCAGCATCGCCGAGGAGCCGCAGATCATGCCGCGGTCGACGGCCGGGTCGAGCGCCGGGACGCCGAGGTCGGAAAACAGCTTGCCGTTCTCGATCAGGTCGGTGATGCGGCCCTTGTGGGAAAATTCCTCGCGGGTCACGGTCGGGTAGTGCTTCAGCTTGTCCCCGACCAGGTCCGCCAGGAATTCGTGGTTCCTGATCTCCTCCATGAGGTCGAAGCCGTATTTCAGCTCGGCGACGTCGCGGCAGGTATGCGTCAGGATGACTTCCTCGAACTTTTCGTAGGTCTCGGGGTCGCGGATCAGGCTGGCGAAGGGGGCGATGCCGGTGCCGGTCGAGAACATGTAGAGCCGCTTGCCGGGCGTCAGCGCGTCGAGCACCAGCGTGCCGGTCGGCTTCTTGCGCATCAGCACCGTGTCACCGGGCTTGATCGCCTGCAGATGCGAGGTCAGCGGGCCGTCCGGCACCTTGATCGAGAAAAATTCCAGCTCCTCGTCCCAGGCGGGGCTGGCGATCGAATAGGCGCGGTAGACCGGCTTGTCGCCGACCATCAGGCCGATCATCGCGAACTCGCCGGAGCGGAAGCGGAAACCGGCCGGCCGGGTCATGCGGAAGCGGAATAGGCGGTCGGTGTAATGCTCGACGGCAAGCACCGTCTCGGCATAAACGCCGTCCGGAATCTTTGCCGCCGCCGGGGCCGCCGCCTGGTTCTCAGCCACTACGAAGTCGTCGGTCTTTGCTGGAGCGTTCATACCTGCCCGTCTTTCCGTCCTAAGAAGTCTCTTCGTCTCGTCGTTTTTCGCAAAAGCGAAATATACCATATGGCCCCGCATTTGAAGGCATCCGCGTGTCTTTGTCGCAGAGCTTCAGGAAAAATATGTGCGGGAAACTCACCTTTGTCCGGTCTTCCCGGGGCCTCAGGCGGTCACTGTCCGGCGGCGCCAGCTATAACCCTCGCCCTTTTCGGCGTGGCGGGCCGTCGGCTGGTAGTGTTCGGCGATGCCCGGCAGCCGGCCCTCTTCGAGCCGTTTCAGCGCCGTGGCGTTCTTCACCGAAAAGCTGTCGATGCCACAACGCAGCATCAGCGGCACCTGGTCGATCAGCACGTCGCCGACCGCGCGCAGCTCGTTCCTGTAGCCGAGCCGGTCACGCAACAGCGAGGCATGCGAAAAGGCGCGGCCGTCGTTGAAGGCCGGGAAATCCACCGCGACGATCTCGATGCGGTAGAGATAGGGTTCCAGCTTGCGCACGTCGTCGGCCGGGCGGATCAGCACGCCGAGGCCGACATCGTTGCTTTCCTCGGCCCGGGCGATCATCTCGTCGAGCGGCAGCAGCACCTTCTGGTCCTCGGTCGCCTTCACTTCCTCGGTCTCGATCACCCAGGGGTCGTTCTCGACGAAGCCGGTTTCTCTCCAGATACGGGTCATTTACGCAGCCTCCGCCTTGGCATCGCCGTAGAGCGCTTCCTTGAAAGGCTGTGGCCCGACGCGGCGATAGGCCTCGAGAAAGGTTTCCTCCTTCGACGTACGAAGGCCGAGATAGGTATCGACGATAGTTTCCACCGCGTCGGTCACCTTGTTCGGCTCGAAGCCGCGGCCGATGATTTCGCCGATCGAGGTATTTTCATCCCCGGAGCCTCCAAGCGTGATCTGATAGAGCTCGGCGCCCTTCTTCTCGACGCCAAGGAGACCGATATGGCCGACATGGTGGTGGCCGCAGGCATTGATGCATCCGGAAATCTTGATCTTCAGCTCGCCGATTTCCGCCTGCCGCTCGGCCGCGCCGAACCGGGAGGAGATTTCCTGCGCCAGCGGGATCGAACGGGCGTTCGCCAGCGCGCAATAGTCGAGCCCGGGACAGGCAATGATGTCGGTGATCAGGCCGGCATTGGCGGTCGCCAGGTTCTGCGCCACCAGCGCCCGGTAAAGCGGCTCAAGATCGGCCAGCGCCACATGCGGCAGGATGACGTTCTGCTCGTGGCTGATGCGGATCTCGTCGAAGGCGAACTCTTCCGCCAGGTCGGCGATCGCGTCCATCTGCACCTCGGAGGCGTCGCCCGGAATGCCGCCGATCGGCTTCAGGGAAATGGTCACCATGCCATAGTCGGGATGTTTGTGCGGCTTGACGTTCTGGTCCACCCAGCGGGCGAAGGCCTCGTCCTGCTTCTTCCAGCCGGCAAGCTGCGGCCAGCCTTCGGCGCGGTCGGCCAAAGCCGGCGGCGCGAAATAGGCGGCGATCGCCTGGATGTCGGCGTCCGGCAGCTTCAGCTCGCTGCCCTGAAGGTGGGAGAATTCCTCCTCCACCTGGCGGGCCAGTTCCTCGGCGCCGGTCTCGTGGACAAGGATCTTGATGCGCGCCTTGTACTTGTTGTCGCGGCGGCCATGCAGGTTATAAACGCGCATGATCGCGGTCGTGTAGGACAGCAGGTCCTCCTCGGGAAGAAAGTCCTTGATCTTCTTGGCGATCATCGGCGTGCGCCCCTGCCCGCCGCCGACATAGACGGCAAAACCGATCTCGCCTTCCTCGTTCTTCTTCAGGTGCAGGCCGATGTCGTGCACCTGGATCGCGGCACGGTCGCGCTCGGCGCCGGTGACGGCGATCTTGAATTTGCGCGGCAGGAACGAGAATTCCGGGTGGACGGAGGACCACTGGCGCAGGATTTCGGCGTAAGGCCGCGGATCGGCGACCTCGTCGGCGGCAGCGCCGGCAAAGTGGTCGGCGGTGACATTGCGGATGCAGTTGCCCGAGGTCTGCAGCGCGTGCATCTCGACGCTTGCGAGCTCGGCCAGGATATCCGGCGTGTCGGAAAGTTTCGGCCAGTTGTACTGGATGTTCTGGCGGGTGGTGAAATGGCCGTAACCGCGGTCGTACTTGCGGGCGATGTGGGCGAGCATGCGCATCTGCTTGCCGTTCAGCGTTCCATAGGGGATCGCGACGCGCAGCATGTAGGCGTGCAGCTGGAGGTAGACGCCGTTCATCAGGCGCAGCGGCTTGAAGGCGTCCTCGGCCAGTTCACCGGCGAGGCGGCGGCCGACCTGATCGCGGAACTGCTCCACGCGGCTCGAAACAAAAGCGTGGTCGAATTCGTCGTAACGGTACATGACTTCCCCGAACTTTCGGTATCAGACTGCGATAAAAGCCGGATCGGCGGCGCGATATCCGGCAGCATATTCCATGGTCGGGCCCTGGGCACGGATCCGTTCGCGAAGGCGCAGCGGCCAGAGCTTTCCGTCCTGCTCCTCCACCTCGACGACGGCCACGTCAACCACCCGGTTCTCGGCAAAATCGCGCTTGCCGATCGCCTCCAGCGAGGCGACGGCCTCGGCATGGCGGGCGACGATCGCGTCCTGCAGGCCTTCCACCCAATGGCCATTCGCGTCGAGCCAGACGGCGATGCCGTCGGACAGGCGGTTGGCGGTCAGAACCTTGTCGGTCATCTTTTACAGTCCCACTTCCTCGCGAACCAGAACCTTTCCGGCGGAAAGCGGTTCGGACTTCCTGAAATTCGCACCGGCGACGGCTTCGCCGATGATTACCATGACCGGGCCGGACAGATCGTCGCGCGCTTCCAGATCCGGCAGTTCCCGCAGAACGCCGTGGAAAAGCCGGCGGTCGGCGCGGCTGGCATTTTCGATCACCGCGACCGTGGTTTCCGGCGCAAGGCCGGCGTCCATCAACCGTCCGGCGACCGAGGCCGCAACCGTGCGCCCCATATAGACGGCGATCGTCGCGCCGGAAATGGCAAGGCTTGCCCAGTCGGGCAGGACGTCGCCGGTCAGGTCGTGGCCGGTGGTGAAGATCAGCGACGAGGCGACGCCGCGCAGCGTCAGCGGCAAGTCGAAATCGGCGGCGGCGGCAAAGGCCGACGTGATGCCGGGCACGATCTCGTAACTGACGCCGGCTTCGCGGAGCGCGGCCATTTCCTCGCCCGCGCGGCCATAAACAAGCGGATCGCCGGACTTCAGCCGCACGACGCGCTTTCCTTCGCGGCCGAGCCTGACGAGCAACCTGTTGATTTCTTCTTGAGATTTCGAATGGCAGTTCTTGCGCTTGCCGACCGACAGGCGCTCGGCATCGCGGCGGCCCATGTCGACGATCGCCTGCGGCACCAGCGCGTCGTAGACGATCGCATCGGCTTCCATCAGCACGCGCTGGGCCCGCAGCGTCAACAGGTCCTCGGCGCCCGGACCGGCGCCGACCAGCCAGATATAGCCCTGGGCGCGGCCGGGGGTGGACAGAAGTGCATTGGCGGAACGGCGGGCCGCGGCCATGTCGTTGGCATCGACGGCGCTCGCGACATCCGCGGAGAAAAAGCGGCGCCAGAAGATGCGGCGCGATACACCGCGCGGCACCAGGCGTTCGGCGGCATCGCGATACTCGGCGGCAAGGCGGGCCAGCACGCCGAGCGAGGGCGACAGCATCCGGTCGATGCGGGCGCGGATCATCTGGGCGAGGACCGGGCCCGCCCCTTCGGTGCCGATGGCGATGGCGACCGGCGCGCGGTTGACGAGGGCCGGCGTGTAGAAATCGCAGAAATCAGGCTGGTCGACCGCATTGGCGGGGATTTTTCTGGCGCGGGCGGCGGTGACGATCGCCCGGTCCAGCGCGGCATCGCCGGTCGCGGCGAACACCATGACGGCGCCGCCGATCCGCTCTCCAATCCGGTCCGTCGAGAAATCCGACTGCACGGTCTCGATGCCTTCGGAGGCCAGCCAGGCGGCATAGTCCTTTTCCGGTGCGGAGACGCAGGCGACAATATCCGCCTCGGTGTTGCGCAACAGGCGGGCCTTGGCATAGGCTTCGTCGCCATTGCCGAACACGACAACGCTCCGTCCGCTGACGCGGAAGAAGGCCGGGAAGACCGACAGGCGTTGTTGGCTTGGGGACATGCGGTTATCCTGAATCATATAACAGCAATATCCACAATAAGGCGCCGGAATTGAAGGAATGGATATGCGAAGTGGGTTGCGACCGGGTATTTCTGTTTTACGATCAACCGGTTCTTGAGCAAAAGCCACCGCGGACGATATTTCTCCAGTATTTCAGTAGACTAAGATGTTTTGTTCCGATCGACCCGTTCCGCGCCATAAACTGCCTAGACACATCACGATAAAGAGTTCCCATGACAATCGCCGCCCGCCTTCTCGACGTCATCGAAAACGACATTCTGCCCCTCACGAAACAGGGCGTTGCCGCCGGCAACAAGGTTTTCGGCGCGGCGATCCTCAAAAAATCCGACCTGTCGCTGGTGATTGCCGAGACCAATAACGAGCTCGAGAATCCGCTTTGGCATGGCGAAGTGCACACGCTGAAGCGCTTTTACGAAACTACGCGAGAACTTGCGACCAAGGATTTGATTTTCCTTTCGACTCATGAACCGTGCACGATGTGCATGTCGGCGATCACCTGGGCGGGGTTCGACAATTTCTACTATTTTTTCAGCCACGAGGACTCGCGCGACGCCTTCGCCATTCCGCATGACCTGAAGATCCTGAAAGAGGTGTTCGGGCTCGAGCCCGGCGGTTATCGGCGCAACAACGCCTTCTGGCATTCCTATGCGATTGCCGATCTGGTCGGCAGCGAAGACGAGACGCTCCGCACCGACCTCCAGACCCAAACAGCCCGCATCAAGGCCCGTTATGACGGGCTTTCCGGCGTCTACCAGTCGGGCAAGGACAAGAACGACATTCCGCTCGCCTGATATTCCGGCATTGAAGGACAAAGACAGATGGAAGCATCGAAGGATATTTCGCGGCTGATCGAAATCATGGCGGCGCTCAGGACACCGGTTACCGGCTGCCCCTGGGACCTCGAGCAGAATTTTTCGACTATCAAGCCCTACACGATCGAGGAAGCCTATGAGGTGGGCGACGCGATCGAGCGCAACGACATGGACGACCTCTGCGAGGAGCTGGGCGATCTCTTGCTGCAGGTCGTGTTTCATGCCCGCATGGCCGAGGAAGCCGGAGAATTCGCATTTGGCGACGTGGTGCAGGCAATCACCAGAAAGATGATCCGCCGGCACCCGCATGTGTTTGCCGTTTCGGACGCCGCGACGCCGGATGCGGTGAAGCTGCAATGGGACGACATCAAGACGGAAGAGAAGCGCGAGCGGGCCGAACGGCGGGCGCGGCGCGGCATTACCGAAGACTTCAAGCTCGGATATCTCGGCAGCGTGCATCGCGCCCAGCCGGCTTTGACCGAAGCGCTGAAGCTGCAGCAGCGGGCGGCCAAGGTCGGTTTCGACTGGTCGGAGGCCGAGCCCATCCTCGACAAGATCGAGGAAGAGGTGGGCGAACTGCGCGAGGCGCTGCGCGACGGAAACCACGCCAAGATCTCGGACGAACTCGGCGACCTGATCTTCGCGCTGGTCAATATCGGCCGTCACGTGAAGGCCGATCCGGAAGAGGCGCTGCGCGGCACCAACACGAAATTCAGGCGACGATTCAACTACATCGAGACATCGCTTGAAAAGTCGAGTCAGACGCTGGAAGAGGCAACCCTGGAGCGCATGGAGGAGCTCTGGCAGGCGGCAAAGGCGATCGAGCGGCAGATCGGCTGACAATCCGGGCCGAGGAGCCGCCCGGCGCGACGGAGAATGAGGTCGCGAACTGCATGGCTTGACGCCGCACCACCTGCCGCCCGGCGGACGGTGGCACGGCTAAGCGCTCCCTATGCCAGCGGGTTCAGTGAGCGGTTCATCGCCACTATGTCGGCATGGGTGGCATTGGGTCCAAGCGCTCCCATCTTTTCGAGCAGCTGGTCGCGCTTGGCAGGCGCTTCGCCCTTGACTGCGGCAGCCAGTGCCTTGCGCATGGTGGCCGCGTCGTAATCGCACCAATAACCCGGTGTGGAGGGCTGTTGCCGCCACGACTCCGTCAGCGGCCCGCCATCGACCGGATCGAAGCCAACCTCGTTCACGATGCCCATGACAAGCTGCTTGGCCGCGGCATCGTCTCCGGCAACGGCCACGGCCAGCCTCCCCGGCGTACCTTCGGGCTGACCCAGCTGCGTCAGGGACCGGGCGAGGATGTTGTTGAACGCCTTGATGACGGGACGGCCGAGCTGCCTGGAAACCCACACGCTCTCGACTTCGCCCGCGTCAAGCTCGGCGATCTGCGGGTCGCGCATGCCCGGATAGTAGTTGGCGGTATCCACCACGGGAACGCCCGCCGGCACATCCTGGAAAAGGTCCCTGGGCAGCTTCGCGATGGCCGGGGGCGGAATGGACATGATGACCAGATCCGCGCCGGAGACGGCTGCGCGCGTGTCGGCCGCGGTGGCTCCGATTTCCTCCGCGAACGGCCGCACGGCCTCAGCCCCCTTCGAGTTCGCCACCCTCACCTCGTGCCCGGCCGCTGCGAGCTTGCGGGCCAGCGTGCCGCCGATATTGCCGATGCCGATAATGCCGATTTTCATCCTGTTACTCCTGTTGTTCTGCTCCCCAAAGTAATGGATACTGCGACAGCAATAAGAACAGACGAAAAAGTGGGTTACCCACCAAAAGGTAAGTATGGCGCAGGAACGGGACTGGAAGTGCGGCGATCCGCATCAGCATCTTATCTGGGCGGAAGCGACCACCGACGCCCTGAGGGTGCTGGAAGGCAAATGGAAGATCGTCATCATCTGCCAGCTGTTCGGGGCAAAGGACGCGCTGCGTTTTTCGGAACTCGAGAGGCGTGTCGAGGGCGTCAACCAGAAGATGCTCATCCAGCAGCTCAAGGAGCTGGAGAAGGACGGCATCGTGACGCGAACCGTTTATCCGCAGGTCCCGCCGAAGGTGGAATACGCGCTGACCGAGATGGGCAAGGCTCTGGGGCCCTCGATGGCGGAACTCATCGACTGGGCCTACAAGCGCCGGGATTGGATGGCTGAACAAGCCGCGACGTGAGCATCATCAGGCGATCCCCATGTCTCCAAGGCCGCGGCTTTTCGCAAAACCGGCCTAGACCGCGCGGCCGGCGGCGGCGACCTTCCCTGCCCGGTTCTGGAAGAGGCGGTTGAGCGCCCTTCGGGCCGGCTTTTCCACGAGATAGAAACTGGCGAGGGCGGTCGCGAGGGCGGCCAGAAGCAGCAAAGGGGTCGGCGCCGCCCCTTCGCGGTAGAGCTTGTAGAAGGGCTGCTGCCACAGATAAAGCGAGAAGGACCACAGGCCCGCATAGGTGAGGACCTTCGCGGACAGGACCTTGCGGAAGATCGGGGCCGCGCTGTCGATCGTGGTGATCGACAGCGCCAGCATGGCGGTCGACAGGCCGAACGAGAGAAACTGAGACGGCGCGCCCTTGGCCACGACAGCGATCAACAGCGCCAGCGGAGATATCCACCACGGCGCCCGGCGATTGCGCAGCAGCAGCCAAAGGCCGCCGGCCAAAAATATCCCGGCCACGGAGACGTCGCTGCGCCAGTGGGTATAGAGGACGCTGGCGCCGAGTTCCGTGCGAATGATGCCGTTCAGCATCGCCGCAGCGCCGAGCGCGATGACGAGGGCGGCGACCGGAAACAGTCTGCGCCGGGACAGGAATGCGATGCCGGCCAGAAGAATATAGGCATGCTCCTCGACGCAGAGCGACCACAGGTGATCGAGCAGCGCCACCGGATGCGTGTAGACCATGGCGTAGTTGATCGTGAACGTCAGCGCCAGCAAGGCGGCGACCGGACCGTGAGAAATCTCGCTGCCCTGGAAAGCAAGGGTGGTAATGACCACGAAGACGAACAGCGCCGGATAGATGCGCGAAAAACGCCGGAAAAAGAAGGTCGGCAATTCCGCCCGCCTGACGAACAGGATTTCTGCCATCAGCCGGCCGGACAGGACGAAGAACAGGTCCACGCCGAACGTGCTGACCCCGGGCTTGAAATCATCCAGCCAGAAGTGGCCGACGATCACGAAGATGACCGCCATGCCCCGCCATCCGTCCAGATAGTCGAGGTGCTTTCCGGTCTCTTCGTGCGGCGGGCTCTGTAGCATCGGACACCATCGTTGCCGGCCGGGAATGACAATGGGGGATCCGCGGCCGTTTTCGTCGGCCATGTTGCAACGCAAAAACCGGGCAACATCATGACGCGGCTCGCCGTCGCCCAAACAGGCGGCGGGGTGCCGTTAGCGTTCCCAGTCTTCCTTGGCGGCCTTCGGGCCGTTGCCGAGCTTGCGTTCGAACTCGGCCGCCTCGGCCTCGGACATGCGGACGTCGAGCGTGACGGAGCCGTCCTCGTTGTCCTCGCGGCCATCGACGATGGCGTTGCTATAGACCCAGGAGAGGATGGAAAGCTGGTCGGCCGGGATGATGATCGAGGTTTCGGTGAGCACGCCGGAAAGACGCTTCGAAATCTCGTCCATCAGGGCATCGACGCCCTCGCCCGAAATCGCCGAGACGGCCATGACGTTCTCGCGGCCGGCGGCGCGTTCGGCAATCGCCTCGTGGGCCTCCGGGTCGAGCCGGTCGATCTTGTTCCAGACCTCGATGATCCGCTTGGCGGCTTCCTTCTCGTCGATGCCGAGATCGGCAAGGATGCGCATCACGTCGCCGGCCTGGGCGGCGTTGTCCGGATCGGACATGTCGCGCACATGCAGGACGAGATCGGCTTCCAGCACCTCTTCCAGCGTGGCGCGGAAGGCGGCGACCAGATGGGTCGGCAGGTCGGAGATGAAACCGACCGTATCGGAAAGGATCACCGTGCGGCCGTGCGGCAGCTTCATGCGGCGCAGGGTCGGGTCGAGGGTGGCGAACAGCATGTCCTCGGCGAGCACGCCGGCACCGGTGATGCGGTTGAACAGCGTCGACTTGCCGGCATTGGTGTAGCCGACCAGCGCCACGATCGGATGCGGCACCTTGCGGCGCTTGGCGCGGTGGAGCTGGCGGGTGCGCACGACCTGCTCGAGCTCGCGCTCCAGCTTGACGATGCGTTCCTGCAAGAGCCGGCGGTCGGCTTCGATCTGGGTTTCACCAGGGCCGCCCATGAAGCCGGCGCCGCCGCGCTGGCGCTCAAGGTGGGTCCAGCTGCGGACCAGGCGGCCCTTCTGGTAGTTGAGATGCGCCAGATCGACCTGCAGCGTGCCTTCCTTGGTGGAGGCGCGGCGGCCGAAGATTTCGAGGATCAGGCCGGTGCGGTCGATGACCTTGGCCTGCCATTCCTTCTCCAGATTGCGCTGCTGCACCGGCGTCAGCGGATGATCGACGATGACGAGGCCGGCATCGTGCTCGTCGAGCAGCGCCTTGATCTCCTCGATCTTGCCGGTGCCCATCAGGGTGGCCGGGCGCGGCTGGCTGACCGGCACGATCAGCCCCTGGACGATCTCAAGGTCGATCGCCTTGGCAAGGCCGATCGCCTCTTCGAGTCGAGCCTCGTTGGAGCGCTGGGGTGCAGGCGCCGGGCTCGAGTCGCCCTGCCCGGCTTTCGGCCTGACCTGCTTGAGGACCGGCACGATGACGAGCGCCCGCATGTCGTCCCGGCGCTTTTCAGCCTCCGGGACCAGGGATTCGTTGGAAGTATCGCGATTTGAAATCTGTTCTGTCCTGTTAGGCGGCGTTCTCTTCGGTTTCGAACATCTGCATGGGCTGGCCCGGCATGATGGTCGAGATCGCGTGCTTATACACGAGTTGAGAATGGCCGTCACGGCGAAGCAGGACGCAGAAGTTGTCGAACGATGTCACGACACCTGTCAGCTTCACCCCGTTGATCAGGAAGATCGTCAGGGAAATCTTCTGCTTGCGAACAGTATTGAGAAATAAATCCTGCAGGTTCTGAGAACGTTCCGCCATAGCGCCGCTTCTTTCTTTTTTGCCGGCCGATAGCCGGAATCATGATCAAGCTTGATAAGAGCGACAGGGAAGCGCCCCGTGCTTCCCTTCCCCCGATGTTTGACTATCAAATCGCCGTCTTTTCCGCAACGTCGAAAAAGGCGTCGCGGATACTTGACGACACGGTTCCGGGATGGCCGTTGGCGACGGGCTTTCCGTCGATTTCGACGATCGGCACGCAGATCCCGGTGGCGGAGGTGAAAAACACCTCGCGGGCAGCCAGCATATCTTCCGTCCTGAACTCGCGCTCGACGGCCTTGAGGCCGAGCTTTCCGGCGACATCGATGAGCGTCGTGCGGGTGATTCCCTTGAGGATGCCGTGTTCGGCCGGTCGGGTCACCAGTTCGCCGTCCGGCGTGACGATCCAGACGTTGGAGGACGCGCCTTCCATGACGATGCCGTTGCGGTCGATGAAGATGGCGTCCTGGGCGCCTGCCTCCTTCGCCTGCTGCTTGGCGAGCACGTTCGGCAGCAGGCCGACCGTCTTGATGTCGACGCGGTCCCAGCGATTCTCCGGCAGAGTGATGACCTTGATGCCGCTTGCATATTTCCGTGCCGCGACCGACGGGTCGGTGCTCTTGGCCGTGATGGTGATGGTCGGCGGCGTGCCCTCGGCCGGGAAGTAGTGGTCGCGGCGGGCGGCGCCGCGGGTAACCTGCATGTAGAAGATGCCGTTCCTGACCCGGTTGCGGCGGAGCACTTCGCGGATGACGAAGGTCAGCGCCGCCCGGCTCATCGGCGAGGCCATCCTCAATTCGCTCAGCGAGCGGTCGAGCCGGTTCAGGTGGCGCGTCAGGTCGACGATCATGCCGTGGCGGATTTCGCAGACTTCGTAGACGCCGTCGGCGAACTGGAAACCGCGATCCTCCACATGCACCGCGGCTTCGGAATGGCGAACATATTGTCCGTTCACATAGGCAATTCTCGACATCGGATGTCCCTGCTCTTTTCGAAAATCGGGTCAGAAATACTGGATGGAAACGCGGAAAAGCTGCTCCACATGGCGTACGGCTTCGGCGGCTGCAAACAGCACCACACGGTCTCGCGCCTTGATCTTCGTATCGCCGTTCGGGCGGATCACCGCCTCGCCGCGGTAGATGGCGCCTATGCGCACGCCGTCGGGCAGGTCGAGTTCGCGGAACGGCCGGCCGACCAGCGGCGAGGTTTCGAGCGCCTCCGCCTCGATGACCTCGGCGGCGCCGTTCTCGACCGCATAAACCGAGCGGATGCGGCCCTTGCGGACATGCTGCAGCACGCGCGAGATCGTCACCGCGCGCGGATTGATCTGCGCGTCGATGCCGAGCGCATCGGTGACCTGATGGAAGGAAGTGGAGTTGATCAGCACCAGGTTCGACTTGCAGCCCAGCGATTTGGCGAGCACCGCGCTGAGGATATTGATCTGGTCGTTGTTGGTGAGGGTGATCATCAGGTCGGTATCCTGGATATCGGCCTGGGTCAGGATATTCTGGTCGAGCGCCGAGCCGTGCAGCACGATGGTGTTGCGCAGCTTTTCAGAAACGGCAAGCGCCTTTTCCCGGTCGCTCTCGATGATCTTCAGCCGCGTTCTCGGCTGGTGTTCCTCGATGGTGCGGGCGACGTAATAACCGATATTGCCGCCGCCGGCGATGATGATGCGGCGCGCCTCCTGCTCCTCGTGGCCGAACAGGCCGAGCGTGCGGCGGATGTGCTCGCGCTGGCAGATGACATAGGCGAGATCGCCGACCTCGAGCTCGTCGGCGGAGCGGGCGACCGTCAGGACGCCATTGCGGACGATGCCGACCACGGTCGCCATCAGGTCCGGGAAGAGATCCGAGAGCTGGTGGAGAGGCGTGGCGACGACCGGGCAATCCTCCATGCATTCGATCGCCACCATGGCGATGTGATCATCGGCGAATTTGACGATGTCGGTGGCGCCGGGAAAGGAGATGCGCCGCAGCACCATCTTGCCGACCTCGATCTCCGGGGAGATCGTCACGTCGATCGACATGTGCTGACGGCTGAAGAGATCCGCATATTCCGGCTTCAGGTAGCTCTGGGCGCGGATGCGGGCGATCTTGGTCGGCACCGAGAAGAGCGCATGCGCGACCTCGCAGGCGACGATGTTGACCTCGTCGTAGAGCGTCACCGCGATGATCATGTCGGCGTCTTCGGCGCCGGCCTTTTCCAGCATGTCCGGATGGGCGCCGTGGCCGACATAGCCCTTGACGTCGAGGGTCTCGGTGATGGCGGCGATCAGCGCGGCGGAGGTATCGATGACCGAGACGTCATTGTCCTCCTGCGACAGCCGTTCGGCGATGCCGTAGCCCACCTGCCCCGCGCCGCATATGATCACCTTCATGGATTAAACACCGAGCGACTTGAGCTTGCGGTGCAGGGCCGAGCGTTCCATGCCGACGAATTCCGCGGTGCGGGAAATATTGCCGCCGAACCGGTTGATCTGGGCGATCAGGTAGTCGCGCTCGAACATTTCGCGGGCTTCGCGCAGCGGCAGCGTCATGATGTGGTAGTCGCCCTTGGCCGACACCTTGGGCAGCATGTCGCCGAGGTCGGTCGGCAGCATGTCGGCTGAAATCGGCGAATCCGGGCCGTCGGAGCGGGCAAGGATCATCAGCCGCTCGATATTGTTGCGCAGCTGGCGGATGTTTCCGGGCCAATCATGGGCCTGGAGAACGGCCATGGCGTCCTCACCGATCCGGCGCGGACGGATGCCGGCCTGTTCCGAAATCTGGCGCATGAACATGTCGACCAGGAAGGGAATGTCCTCGCGGCGTTCGGCAAGTGCCGGCACCTTGACCGGCACGACGGCCAGGCGGTGATAGAGGTCCTCGCGGAACGAACCGTCGGCGATCAGGCTTTCGAGATTGTAGGCGGTGGACGAGATGATGCGGACATCGACCTTGACGCGCTTGGAGCCGCCGACGCGCTCGAACTGCTGGTCGACCAGCACGCGAAGGATCTTGTTCTGCGTCTCGCGCGGCATTTCGCCGACTTCGTCGAGATAGAGGATGCCGCGATGCGCCTCCTCCAGCGCGCCGATCTTGCGGGCCTGGCCGGGGCCGCCTTCGGTGCCGAACAGCGCGATCTCCATTCGGTCGGGTGTGATCGTCGCAGCGTTCAGCGCCACGAAGGGACCGGCGGCACGCGACGAGCGCTTGTGGATCATACGGGCGACGAGTTCCTTGCCCGAGCCCGAGGGGCCGAGGATCATCACGCGGCTGTTGGTAGGTGCCACCTTCTCGATCGTCTGGCGCAGCTGCGAGACGGCGACCGAGGTGCCGACCAGTTCGGCCGCGTCGCCGGTGCGTTTCTTGAGCTCCGTCACCTCGCGCTTGAGCTTGGAGTTTTCGAGCGCCCGCTCGGCGATCAGAATCAGCCGGTCGGCCTTGAACGGCTTTTCGATGAAATCGAAGGCGCCGCGCTTGATCGCCGATACCGCCGTCTCGACATTGCCGTGGCCGGAGATCATCACGACGGGCAGATCGGGATGCCGGCTCTTGACTTCGTCGAGCAGCGCCAGGCCGTCGAGCCTGGAGCCCTGCATCCAGATATCCAGGAAGACCAGTCGCGGCACGCGGTCCGAGATCGCGGCAAGCGCGCTGTCGCTGTCGTGGGCCGTGCGGGTTTCGTGTCCCTCGTCGGACAGAATTCCAGACACGATATCGCGGATATCCGCCTCGTCATCTACGACCAGAATATCAGACGCCATAAGCCAATTCCTTGTTATTATCCGTTCCCGGCACCGCCACCCGCTCCAGATGCGGCAGCAGCACCCTGATCATGGCGCCCTTGCCATGATCGAAATCGGCGGGAGCATCGTGCAGCTCGAGCTGCCCGCCGTGTTCTTCGATGATCTTCTTGACGATGGCGAGCCCCAGACCCGTGCCCTTCTCGCGCATGGTCATGTAGGGCTCCAGAATGCGGTGCCGGTTTTCGCTCGGCAGGCCGCTGCCATTGTCGATGATATCCACCACATAGGTGTCGCTCGCCGCATCGTAGACCGAGCGTACCTTGACCTTGCGGCCGTCGCGTTCCTGATCGCTCGCCACCGCCTCGATCGCCTCGACGGCGTTCTTGATCAGATTGCCGAACGCCTGGCCGAGCATGCGTGCATCGAACATGCCCTTCAGCGGCTCGTCGCCGAGCTCGCGGATGAAATCCACATGGGTCGTGCCCATCTCGCGCAGAAAGATCGCGTCGCGCAGGATGTCGCGCAGATCTGCCTCTTCCTTGGCGGGTTTCGGCATGCGGGCGAAAGAGGAGAACTCGTCGACCATGCGGCCGATATCGCCGACCTGGCGCACGATCGTATCGGTGCACTGATCGAAGACCGCGCGGTCGTCCTCGGCGATCTGCTTGCCGTAACGGCGCTTGAGGCGCTCGGCGGACAGCTGGATCGGGGTGAGCGGGTTCTTGATCTCGTGGGCGATGCGGCGCGCCACATCCGCCCAGGCGGTCGAACGCTGGGCGATGACGAGATCGGTAATGTCGTCGAGCGTCACCACGTAGCTGTCGTGGGCGGTACGCTGTTCCTCGCGGGTGACCTGAACCGACAGCGTCCGCTCCTTGCCGCCGCGCATCAGGTTCACCTGCTTGCGGAACTCGCCGCGGGCCCTGCTGCGCGCCTCGGTCAGGACGAGGTCGATCTCCGGTGCGACATCCTCCAGCTTCTCGCCGATCAGCTTTTCGGCGGGAACGCCGAGGAAATGTTCCGCCGACGGATTGACGATGGTGATGCGGCGATCCTCCTCGACGCCGATGACGGCGGCGGTGACGCCCGACAGCACCGCCTCGATGAAGCGGCGGCGGTCATCCACCTCGTCCTTGGCTTCGAGGATCTCGTCGCGCTGGCTCCGGATTTCTGAAATCATCTTGTTGAAGGTGCGCGACAGGCTGCCGACATCGCCATCTGCGGCACGCACCGGCACCACGACGTTGAGGTTGCCGGTCGCCACGCTGTCGGCGGCGCTGATCAACAGCCGGATCGGCCGGACGATGCGGTCGGCGACCGCGATCGCGGTCCAGATCGCCGCGAGCAGCACGATCAGGGCGAAACCGAGATAGAGGACGGCAAAGGCGATCTGCAGCGAGGTTCGGCCGGCCTCCATCGCCTGGTATTCGGCGGTATTCTCCTCCATCAGCCGCATGGCCGAGATGACCTTCGGATCGACGGCGCGGATCGTATAGAGATAGGAGCCCGGGATGGCGTCGAGCTTGATCACGGCGCCGACGAGATTGGTGACACCCGGCGGGATCAGCGTCGGCTGGCCGGCGGCCGCCGTCTTCAGCGCATCCGCCGGGATCGCCGGCAGCGGTTTTTCGGTCTTGATGTCGGCCTGAACGATCGCCTGGCCGTCCTCGCGCACCAGGAAGGCGCCGAGCATGCCGCGGCCGCGCGCCTGGCGGGTCATCAGTTCCACGAAGCCGGTGCGGTCGAGATAGAACATCGGCCGGTTGCGTTCGAGGTCGTTCGACATCGACACCGTCTGGCCCTGGAGGTAGCTGGCATTCTCGAGCATGTAGGCGCGGGCGACATCCTGGGACGACTGCACGATCGACTGGGTGCGCAGCGAGAACCAGCGGTCGAGGCCGACATTCAGCGTCAGGCTGGCGAAGATCGCCACCAGCACCGCCGGCGTGATCGCCACGATCGAAAACAGGACGACGATGCGGACATGCAGCCGGGCGGCCGCGCGGCCACGGTTGCGGGCCCTGACCAGCCGGACGATCTCGCGGCCGATCAGATACATCAGGCCGAGGATGAACAGCGAATTGAGCGCCGCCGAAGCGATCACCACATTGGTGGTCGGGGCGATCGGTGTCAGGCCGAGCAGGATGAAAAGCGTCACCGACGCGCAGATCAAAGCTCCGCCGGCAAGCAGAAGGCCGGGGAGCGCAAACGACGCGCGCCGATCCTGCACTGACACCGCTGGCTCGTCATCGGCCATCGGCGCTGTTACGCCTTCCGTCATCGAATCCACTCCGATCCCCAAACCCTCGCGGGAGATCATTCCAACCCGGTCAGACCGAGCGAAGCGACAGCCACTTTCCCAGAAAAGGGCCGGTCGACCCCCTCGACGGCCGCCACTCCGTCGAGCATTCACCAAACCCTGCGTGACCTTTAAGCAACGCATTGTGGCGAAAATGCAACGATGAGCGGAAGGTGTCAAGAAGCCCGGAACAAACTATCGTGTCAGTTGCCACGCGAACTGCGATAGACCGAGACCCCCAGTTCGCGGATCTTCTTGCGCAGGGTGTTGCGGTTGAGGCCGAGGAGATCGGCCGCCTTGATCTGGTTGCCGCGGGTGGCCGTCAGCGCCGCAAGGATCAGCGGATATTCCAGCTCCGTCAGGACGCGATCGTAGAGGCCGGGCGGCGGCAGGTTGTCGCCGAAGCTCGCGAAATAGGTGCGCATGTTTTCTTCCACCGCCTGCGCGATGGTGAGCGAACCGTTGCGCGTGCCCATCTTGTCGATCGGGCTGTCGGGAACGTCGGAGCGCAGTTCGGCATCGATGATCTCGCGGCTGATGACATCCTGCGGATAAAGCGCCATCAGGCGGCGGACGAGGTTTTCCAGCTCGCGCACGTTGCCCGGCCAGGCATAGGCTTTCATCAGGTCGAGCGCCTCGTTGTCGAAACGCTTGCCGTCGAGCCCTTCCTTTTCGGCCATCTGCATGAAATGGCGCACGAGGTCGGGAATGTCCTCGGCGCGGTCGCGCAGCGGCGGCAGGCGCAGCGGCACGACGTTGAGGCGATAATAGAGGTCCTCTCGGAAAAGACCCTGGTTGATCAGGTGCTTGAGATCCTTGTTGGTGGCTGCGACGATGCGCACATCGGTGCGTATGGGCGTGCGGCCGCCGACGGTCGTGTATTCGCCCTGCTGCAGGACGCGCAGCAGGCGCGTCTGGGCGTCCATCGGCATGTCGCCGATCTCGTCGAGGAACAGCGTGCCGCCTTCTGCCTGCTCGAAACGGCCGGTGGAGCGGTTCTGGGCGCCGGTGAAGGCGCCCTTCTCGTGGCCGAACAGTTCCGATTCGATCAGGTCGCGCGGGATGGCGGCCATGTTGATCGCCACGAACGGGCCGTTGCGGCGCTTGCCGTAGTCATGCAGCGCGCGGGCGACCAGCTCTTTGCCGGTGCCGGACTCGCCGGTGATCATCAGCGTCAGGTCGGTCTGCATCAGGCGCGCCAGCACGCGGTAGATTTCCTGCATGGCGGCGGAGCGGCCGACCAGCGGCATGCCGTCCTGCATGTCGTCGTCAAGGCGGGCCGGCTTGCGCTTCGGTTCGGCCAGCGCCCGGCCGATGATGGCGATCAGTTCGGTAAGGTCGAACGGCTTCGGCAGGTAGTCGTAGGCGCCCTTTTCCGAGGCCTTGATGGCGGTCATGAAGGTGTTCTGGGCGCTCATGACCAGAACCGGCAATTCCGGCCTTGCCTTCTTGATGCGCGGCAGGAGGTCGAAGGCGTTCTCGTCGGGCATGATCACGTCGGTGACGACGAGGTCGCCCTCGCCGGCCGCGATCCAGCGCCACAGGGTGGCGGCATTGGAGGTGATACGCACTTCGTAGCCAGCCCTGGTCAAGGCCTGGTTCAGAACGGTGCGGATGGCCGCGTCGTCGTCGGCGACAAGGATCGTGGCAGTCATTTTACGTTTCCTGTGGAGTTCAAGGCGCGGCCGTCCATGGCCTCTTCCTTGTGCATGGGCATCAGAACGCGGAAGATCGTGCGGCGCGCCTGGCTGTCGCATTCGACGATGCCGCCATGGCCGCCGATGATCTTGGCGACCAGGGCCAAGCCCAGGCCGGAGCCGTTCGTCTTGGTGGTGATGAAGGGGTCGAAGAGATGCGGCACGAGATCGGTCGGGACGCCTGGCCCGTTGTCGATGACGCAGAATTCGAGCGGCAGGGAAATCTTGTCGCGCGTGCCGGCGACCGAAAGCTTGATCCCCGGGCGATAGGCGGTGGTCAGCATGATCTCGCCATCCTGCTGGTCGCCGACGGCTTCGGCCGCATTCTTGATGAGGTTCAAAAAGACCTGCACGAGCTGGTCGCGGTTGGCGAAGACCGGCGGCAGCGACGGGTCGTACATTTCGGAAATCTTGATGTTGCGGGCAAAACCGGCCTTGGCGACCGCCTTCACGTGATCGAGCACCGAATGGATGTTGAGCGGCACCCGGTCGACCGGCCGTTCGTCGGAAAATACCTCCATGCGATCGACCAGCGAGACGATGCGGTCGGTCTCGTCGCAGATCAGCTGTGTCAGCGCCCGGTCATCGTCGGGCACCACGGTTTCCAGAAGCTGGGCGGCGCCGCGGATGCCGGACAGCGGGTTCTTGATCTCATGCGCCAGCATCGAGGCAAGGCCGGTGACCGACCGGGCGGCAGCGCGGTGGGTGAGCTGGCGGTCGATCTTGTCGGCCATCGACCGTTCCTGGAAAACGACGACGACCGAACCCGGCTCGCTGACGACAGGCGCGACATAAAGATCGACCAGCTTGTCCTGGCCGAGACGCGGCGACGACAGGTCGACGCGGTATTCGTTGACCGGAGCCCGGCGCTCGCGCACCTGATCGATCAAGGCGAGCAGCGGGCTGCCGAAGGGAATGAAGGTCGAGATCTTGTTCTTGGCGAGATGGGGAGCGCTAGCGCCGAAGAAGGCCTCCGCCTCCCAGTTGGCGAATGCGACCTTGCCCGCACCATCCACCAGGATCACCGGGTTCTGTACCGAGTTGAGGACGGCCATGGCAAGCGTATTGCCGATCGCCGCATCCTGCGCCTGGGACTTGCTCATGCGGCCTCCTTCTGCGCGGCGACGGGCTTTTGGGCATCGGCAGATTGGCCGCCGAGCGCTGCAATCATCCGGCGCGAGACATCGGCCGGGTCTTTCGAAATCATGATGGCGGCCTTGTCTTCGACCGGCAGGTCGGCCGCGTAGCGGTCGAGATACCAGCCGAGCTGTTTTCGCGCATGGCGGAGGCCGGCCTCGCGGCCGTAAAGCTCCAGCATGGCTTCATAGTGTTCGACGACCAGAGCGGGTATCTCGGCCGGCGACGGCGCGGCATGACCGGCAAGCCAGCCGATATGCCAGGGCCTGCCTTGCGCGCCGCGGCCGACCATGACCGCGTCGGCGCCGGACCGTGCGAGAATGTCCTGGGCGTCCTCGGGCGATTCGACGTCGCCGTTGGCGATCAGCGGAATGGAGATCGCGTCGCGCACCGCGCGGATCGCATCCCAGTCCGCCCTGCCCTCGTAGAATTGCATGCGGGTGCGGCCGTGGATGGTCACCAGCCGGATGCCGGCCTGTTCGGCGCGGCGGGCGATCTCAGGCGCGTTGATGGAGTTTTCGTCCCAGCCGAGCCGCATCTTCAGGGTCACCGGAACGGAGACGGCATTAACGGTCGCCTCGATCATCGACAGGGCGTGATCGGGATCGCGCATCAGCGCGGAACCGGAATAACCGCCCGTCACCTTCTTGGCCGGGCATCCCATGTTGATATCGATGATGTCGGCGCCGTTATCGGCGGCGATCTTCGCGGCCAAGGCCATGGGAGCCGCCTCGCGGCCTGCGAGCTGGACCATATGCGGCGAGATGCCGGCGCCTTTCAGCCGCGCCCATGATTCGCCGCGGTTCAGAATGAGTTCGCCGCTGGCGACCATTTCCGTCACGACCAGCCCGGCGCCATAACGCCAGGCGAGCTGTCGGAACGGCAGATCGGTGACGCCGGACATCGGCGCCAGGACGACGCGATTACGAATGGCGACAGGCCCGATCTGGAAAGGCTTGGCAAGATCCTGAGAATTCAAATGATGATCTTTCGGGCACACGAGATTATTGCACTATTTTTATTCAGGTCTCGGGCGTTTGCCAAGAGCGATTCCTGAACTGCGTTATTTTTGAGCGGCATGCTGGAATTCAGGCTTTTGGTCCTATAGTTCTGCGCCTGTCAATCCACAACGAGTTACGGGTCGGGGACGACAAATCCATGACAATCGGTTCCAGGACAATCGGTATCGTCATCGTCGCCGCAGGCCGCGGGGAGCGGGCCGGCTCGGCCGAGGAAGGCCCCAAGCAGTATCGCCGGATCGGGTCCAAACCGGTGATCGCCCATACGCTCGAACGGTTTCTGACCTGGTCCCGAAGCGGCCCCATCGTGGTCGTCATCCACCCGGACGACGAGGCGCTGTTTGCGGCGGCGACCGCGGGCGTCAGGGGTGCTGCCGGCGTGATCACCACATTCGGCGGAGAGACGCGGCAGCGGTCGGTCTATGAGGGTTTGCGCGCCCTTTCCGGCACCGAGGCCACCCATGTGATGATCCATGACGCGGCGCGGCCCTTCGTCGACCACGGCGTGCTCGACCGGGTGGCGCGGGCGCTCGACGAGGGGCAGGATGGCGTGCTGCCGGCCATTCCCGTCAGCGACACGCTGAAGCGGGGCGGTTCCGATGGGCTGGTGCACGAGACGGTGCCGCGCGCAGGGCTTTATGCCGCACAGACGCCGCAGAGCTTCCTTCTCTCGGAAATCCGCACCGCGCACGAAAAGGCTGCGGCGCTGCGTCGCGAGGATTTCACCGACGACGCCTCCATCGCCGAATGGGCCGGACTGCCGGTCACACTGGTTGAGGGATCGGTCGACAATATCAAACTCACCGTGAAGCGGGATCTCGCCATGGCCGACGAAAAACTCTCGCAGAACCGGTCCCCGGCCGCCCTTCCGGACGTGCGGACCGGCAACGGCTACGACGTGCATCAGCTGGAGCCCGGCGACGGGGTGACGCTGTGCGGCGTGTTCATTCCCCACGACCAGAAGCTCAGCGGCCATTCGGACGCCGACGTCGCGCTGCACGCCCTGACGGATGCGCTGCTCGCCACCTGCGGCGCCGGCGATATCGGCGACCATTTTCCGCCATCCGACATGCAATGGCGCGGTGCGCCGTCGAAAATCTTCCTCGACCATGCGGCGAAGGTCGTGCGCGAACATGGCGGCACGATCATGAATGCCGATATATCGCTGATCGCCGAAGCGCCGAAGATCGCACCTCACCGGCAGGCGATGCGGGAGAACCTCTCCGAGATCCTCGGCATTTCGCTCGATCGCTGCTCGGTGAAGGCGACCACCAACGAGAAGATCGGCTTCATCGGCCGCCGCGAGGGGATCGCCGCGATCGCCACGGCGACCGTCGTTTTTCGCGGAGACGCTGCATGAGCCTGTTTCCGGCCGATATCGTGGAGCAGGCACAGCGGATCATCACGGATTTCACCGCGCGCGGGCTGATGGTCGCGACCGCCGAATCCTGCACCGGCGGGCTGATCGCAGGCGCATTGACGGAAATCTCCGGCTCGTCGGCCGTCGTCGACCGGGGTTTCGTCACCTATACGAACAAGGCGAAGATGGACATGCTCGGCGTGACCGACGCCACGCTCGCGACGCATGGCGCGGTGTCGAAGGAAACGGCGCTACAGATGGTGCATGGCGCGCTTTTTCGCTCGCAGGCGGCCATGGCGGTCGCGGTGACCGGCATCGCCGGCCCCGGTGGCGGTTCGGTCGACAAGCCGGTCGGGCTGGTGCATCTGGCCGCGAAAAGCCGATCGGGAAAAATCCTGCACCGGGAAATGCGCTATGGCGACATCGGCCGCACCGAGGTGCGGCTGGCGACCGTGCGTACCGCGCTCGCGATGCTGGCCGAGGCGGCGGACCGGGACGATATTCAGGCGTAGATCTTGTCCGCCCTTGCCTCGAAGGCTTCGGCGAACATGCGGAAGGCGCGGTCGAACATCGAGCCCATCAGGGCGCCGAGGATCATGCTCTTGAACTCGTAGTCGATGAAGAAATGCACCGTGCAGGCGTTCGGCGAACCCTCCCCCGCCGGCTCGAAGCTCCAGCGGTTGTTGAGGTATTTGAACGGCCCCTCGATATATTTGACGTCGATGATCCGCTCGGCGGGATTGAGCAGGACCTGGGTGGTGAAGGTCTCGCGGATCGCCTTGTAGCCGACGGTCATATCGGCCACGAGCAGCATCTTGCCGTCGCGCTCCTTGGTGGAACGCACGGTCAGCGCCTCGCAGAGCGGCAGGAATTGCGGATATTTTTCGACATCGGCAACGAGCGCGTACATCTTTTCGGCGCTGTGCTTGACGGGACGGCGGATTTCGAACTTGGGCATAGTCCGCAGTTAAGCGCGGGATCCGAGAAGATCAAGAAGATCGCGCATCTGCGCCCTCGATTTCAACATCAGAACCGGCTTGCCTGCCGCATGCGCCGCCAGCCCGGCAAGCACGCGCGGGCCATAGACCTTTTCCCAGGTCCAGACGAAGCGGATGAAATCGAGATCGATCTTTTCCGGGCAGCCGGGCGCCATTTCCGGGCGGGTGCCGCCCCTGTTGGTGATCCAGCGGCTGAGAATGCCCCAGATGCACAGCCAGCGCGGCATGCGCACCCAGATGACGAGATCGCTGCGCGGCACGCGAATGTCGAACGTCGAGGTATTGGTGCCGTCCATGATCCAGCGTTCGCCGGCACTGAACGCGACGAGAAGTCGATTCTGTTCCGGCTTCCCGCGCTGCACCCAGCCGGGCAGCCAGAGCACGTCGCGATCGATCGAGACGTAAGTCAATCCGAAGCGGCGGGCGATCCTCTGTGACAGCGTCGATTTGCCGCCGCCGGAACAGCCGATGACGAGGATGCGATCCGCTTGGCGGACCTTTTCCGCGGCTTCGGCAATTTCTATGTAACGGATCGCATTCGGGCCAGATTCCATATCCATTATGATCTCCCGGGAATCAGGATCGCAGTATCGTGACCGGCGGTAGCCGCCGATGATGACAGGAGGATTTCAATGTCGGGCAGACGGCGTTATAGAGATCGCCGGATGCCATTGTAACAAGCCGCCGACAGGGCCTTCGGATTGACCGGTTCAACCGCCGGTCATTTGTTGATGTCAGATGGCATTCAGATTAATAAGATTTAATGTAGGATTCATTCGGTTGTATGGTCTATTGCCGCCCATGGTGGGACAATGGCATTA
Source organism: Neorhizobium sp. 2083 (assembly GCF_031455615.1). NCBI lineage: Bacteria > Pseudomonadati > Pseudomonadota > Alphaproteobacteria > Hyphomicrobiales > Rhizobiaceae > Neorhizobium > Neorhizobium sp. 2083. The sequence continues at coordinate 264,605 of NZ_JAVDTC010000005.1, forward strand.
TTCAACCGATAGCAGACCGGGCGCACCCGAAAGAAGCATCCATGGACGATTTCTCGCAGATGATAAAGCTGCTCGAATCCGCAAAGCAGCTCGCAGACATGAACCAGCTTCCCATGCTGGTCTATCTTATTGAAATGGCGAAGAGTGAAGCGCGCGGACACCGTTTCACGCTGCGCGAACGCCGGCGTGGCCAGGACAAGCACGAAAAGATCCAGGCAGCCGAATGAGGCTTGAAGCAGGCTCGCCGCCCTATTCGGCGGCGGCCAGGACTTTCTTCTCGCGTGCAGCCCTGAGGCGAGCGAAATCGTCTCCGGCGTGATGCGAAGACCGGGTCAGCGGGCTCGAAGACACCATCAGAAAACCCTTGGTATAGGCAACCGTCTCGTAGGACTTGAACTCCTCGGGCGTGACGAAGCTCTCTACTTTATGGTGCTTGCGGGTCGGCTGCAGGTACTGGCCGATGGTCAGGAAATCGACGTCGGCGGTGCGCAGGTCGTCCATCAGCTGCAGCACTTCGTTGCGCTCCTCGCCGAGCCCCACCATGATGCCCGACTTGGTGAACATGGTCGGATCCAGCTCCTTCACCCGCTGTAGCAGCCGGATGGAGTGGAAATAACGGGCGCCGGGGCGCACCGTCAGATAGTTGCCGGGGACGGTTTCCATATTGTGGTTGAAGACATCCGGCTTGGCGGCGACGACACGCTCCAGCGCGCCTGGCTTCTTCAGGAAGTCCGGGGTGAGGATTTCGATCGTCGTCGTCGGAGACGCGGCGCGGATCGCCCAGATCACCTTCTCGAAATGCTCGGCGCCGCCGTCCGCCAGGTCATCGCGGTCGACGGAGGTGATGACGACATGGGACAGGCCCATCTGCTTGACGGCCTTGGCGACGTTTTCCGGCTCTTCCATGTCGAGCGCGTTCGGCTTGCCGGTCGCGACGTTGCAGAAGGCGCAGGCGCGGGTGCAGATCTCGCCCATGATCATGAACGTGGCGTGCTTCTTGTCCCAGCACTCGCCGATATTGGGGCAGCCCGCTTCCTCGCAGACCGTCACCAGCTTGTTTTCCTTCACGATCGAGCGGGTTTCCTGGTAGCCCTTGGAGACCGGCGCACGGACGCGGATCCATTCGGGCTTGCGCATCACTTCCTGGTCGGGCCGGTGGGCCTTTTCCGGGTGACGCACGCGCTTTTCATCGCCGGATGCGATCGTGTCGAGAATGGTGACCATAGATACCTGCTTTCAACCGCTTGGAACGCGGGTTTCGTCAACGCCTGACGAGCTTGGCAACAAATAGCAAAATGCAGGAGCCGATGAAACCTGCAACCAGGTAACCCAGCCATCCGTCTGCAACATGGATGTTGAGCCTGTTGAAGATGCCGTTGGCGAGTACCGCGCCGACTATGCCGATCACGATATTCATGAAAATGCCGAAGCGGACATCCATCAGCTTGCCCGCCAGCCAACCCGCCAGGCCGCCGATGATGATCGCCGCAATCCAACCTACACCCATGAGAACCCCCGTTAAAACCAAGTTCGAAAGATATGGGCGACCACTCGCCCGTTCGCAATATTGGCGGACAGGCCGGCCCCACCTAAATCGTTATCCTCGGGTCATCCTCGGGTTAAACCCGAGGACGAGGATAACGGCGGATGGGGCACGTCCCCATCCATCCCAAACGCAGGCAGCGAGCAATGCAGAGCCGAGCCTGTTACGCATTCAACGCCCGGCCGTAGGCATCCAGCACGCTTTCCTTCATCGTTTCGGAAATGGTCGGATGCGGGAAGATCGTGTGCATCAGCTCCTCTTCGGTCGTCTCCAGGTTCATGGCGACGACGAAGCCCTGGATGAGTTCGGTGACTTCCGCACCGACCATGTGGGCGCCGATGAGTTCACCGGTCTTCTTGTCGAAGATGGTCTTGACTAGGCCCTGGTCTTCGCCGAGCGCGATCGCCTTGCCGTTGGCCACGAACGGGAAGCGGCCGACGCGGATGTCGCGGCCCTGTTCCTTCGCCTTGGCTTCGGTGAGGCCGACGGAAGCGACCTGCGGGTTGCAATAGGTGCAGCCCGGGATCTTGTTCTTCTCCATCGGGTGAACGTTCGGCAGGCCGGCGATCTTTTCGACGCAGATGACCGCCTCGTGTTCGGCCTTGTGGGCGAGCAGCGGCGGGCCGGCGACATCGCCGATCGCGTAGAGGCCGGGCACGTTGGTCTTGCCGTAGCCGTCGATGACGATGAAGCCGCGGTCTGTCTTGACGCCAACGGCCTCGAGGCCGATGCCTTCGATATTGGCCTGGACGCCGACGGCCGAAATCATCCGGTCGGCGGTGATCTCCTGGGTCTTGCCGTCCTTGAGTTCGATCGTCGCGGTGACCGAGTTGGCCCCCTTCACCACCTTGGCGACCTTGGCCTCAAGCAGGATCTTCATGCCCTGGCGCTCGAACTGCTTCTTGGCGAGGGCGGAGATTTCCGCATCCTCGACCGGCATGACCTGGCTCATGATCTCGACGACGGTGACCTCGACGCCCATGGTGCGGTAGAAGCTCGCAAACTCGATGCCGATGGCGCCCGAGCCCATGACCAGCAGCGATTTGGGCATTTCTTCCGGCTTCATCGCCTCGAAATAGGTCCAGATCAGCTTGCCGTCCGGCTCGATGCCCGGAAGCGCGCGCGGACGGGCGCCGGTCGCGATGATGATGTGCTTGGCGGTATAGGTGCCCTCGCCGAGCGTGTTCTTCGGGATCGGGCCCTGCGGCTGGACAACCGGCTTGGTCGACTTGCCGACAACGATCTCACCGGGTTTGGTGATCTTGGCTTCACCCCAGATGATGTCGACCTTGTTCTTCTTGAACAGGAAACCGACGCCGTTGTTCATGCGCTGCGCGATGCCGCGCGAGCGGTCGACGATCGCCTTGACGTCCGGCTTGATCGTGCCTTCCAGCGTCAGGCCGTAATCCTTGGCGTGGGTGGCGGTATGCATGACGTCGGCCGAGCGCAGCAGCGCCTTGGTCGGGATGCAGCCCCAGTTGGAGCAGATGCCGGCGAGATGCTCGCGCTCGACGACGGCGACTTTCAGCCCGAGCTGGGATGCCCGGATGGCGGCGATATAACCGCCCGGACCGGAACCGATAACGATGACGTCGTAAGCATTGGCCATAGGCGCTTCACTCCTTGGTTTTGAGCGGGCACGGAGTGACCGCAAGCCCTGCCCTGTTTCTTCGGGAGCGAAGCGCCGGCTTCCGGTGTCAGACGTCGGTCTCTTCAACGACCGGTTCCACCCGCGTCAGCATCCCGTATATCTCGTCCTTCAGGGCCAGCCGCCGCTTGCGCAGCTCGACCATGCGAATATCGTCGCATGGTTGCATTCCGGTCTCGGCCTTGTGGACCTCGTGGTTCACATCCTCGTATTCACTGCAGATCCGGTGAAAATGCCCGTCCGTTTCGCGCAGGTAGCGCATCTGGACGAGATATTCCGGAAACTCTTCCGCAAGATGGTGTGGCGTGCTCGACATTTCTATCAACTCCATGCTGATGACATGGAGAGGTAGACCCCACCCCTTCCCGCTACTCCTTGACCCTCGTCAACCGTCCCATACTCATCACAGCCCCAGCATCATCCGGACGATCGGCTCGAGGCCGCGTCCAATGGCACGGGTATTTTCTGCATCCAGATGCACGCCGTCGATAGGCGTCGTTTTCGCGACCGAACCCGCATCGAAAAAACCACAGCCGGTTTCGTCGGCGAGATCCCGGTAGAGCGACGCGAGCATCGACGATTCTTCTATGCCACCCCGAAACAGCGCGCCGGTCATCGGATTGGCGGTTTCGCAAAGGGTCGGCGGCGACACGATGAGAATTTCCGGCGCCTCGCATTCCCGGCCCCAGTCGTGGAAGCGCACCAGGCTCACCAGCTTCTTCACGCCCTGCCGGGCGCCCATCGCCGTGCCATGGATGATCGGCTTCAGGTCGTTGGTGCCGAGCATGACGATCACCAGTTCGAGCGGACCATGGCTATGAAGGACGGTCGGCAACAACGTCGCGCCGTTGCGGTCACAATCGGCGAGATTGTCGTCATAGGCCGTGGTACGGCCGCCGAGACCCTCGGCGACCACGTTGACCGCGGGACCGAGCGCTGCCTGCAGCACGCTCGGCCACCGATCTTGGAAGGCATGGCGGCCGCCGGTCGCGGCATCCGTGCCCCAGGTCAGTGAATCGCCATAGCAGAGAACGGTTTTCATGAACGCACCTCCGACACCCACACCCGTCCGCGGACGCGGACACCCTCCCCGCAAGGGGGAGGGAAAGACCGGACTACACCAGCATCGCCATCGGGTTTTCGATGTAGCGCTTGAAGGCGGACGCGAGTTCCGCTCCGAGCGCGCCGTCGATGACGCGGTGGTCGAAGGCGAAGGTTGCGGTCATCACCGTGCCCACTTCGATCTTGCCGCCGCGGACGACCGGCTTTTCGACGCCGGCGCCGATCGAGACGATCGAGGCCTGCGGCAGGTTGATGATCGAGGTGAAGTTGGAGACGCCGAACATGCCGAGGTTGGACACGGATGTCGTGCCGCCCTGGTATTCTTCCGGCTTCAGCTTCTTGTCGCGGGCGCGCTTGGCAAGATCCTTCACCTCGTTGGAGATGACGGACAACGTCTTGGTCTCGGCCTTGCGGACGATCGGGGTGATCAGGCCGTCCGGGATCGATACGGCAACGCCGACATCCGCATTCTTGTGCAGCACGCGGGCCGTCGAGGTCCAGGAGGCGTTGGCCATCGGGACATCGCGCAGAGCCAGCGCCATCGCCTTGATGATGAAGTCGTTGACGGAAAGCTTGAAGGTCGGCACTTCGCCCTTCTCCGTCTTCTTCACCGGCGCCGATGCATTGATCTCGCCGCGCAGCTTCAGCAGTGCGTCGATCTCGCAATCCATCGAGATGAAGTAGGACGGGACCGTCTGGCTCGACTCGGTGAGGCGCGAGGCGATCGTCTTGCGCATGCCGTCATGCGGCAGAAGCTCGTAGGAGCCCTCGGGGAAGAGCTTGAGGGTAGCTTCATCAGACGGACCCTTGGCGAGGGCCGGGGCCGGAGCCGCGGCAGCAGCCTGAGGCGCTGCGGCCGGAGCAACCTTGGCACCACCGGAAGCGACGGCCTTTTCGATATCCGCCTTGACGACGCGGCCATGCGGGCCTGAGCCAGCAACGGCGGAAAGATCGAGACCCGCTTCCTTTGCGAGGCGACGGGCAAGCGGTGACGAGAAGGTCTTGGCGCCGCCCGAGGCTGCCGGGGCAGCATTTCCGACAAAGCCGCCGGACGCCGGGGCAACGGGTGCCGCAGCCGGTTCGGAGGCTTTGGACGCCGGAGCGGCTTCCGCCTTCGGCGCAGGTGCAGCCTCCGCCTTCGGGGCCGGAGCGGCGGCGGCGGCAGACACATCCTCGCCATCGGCGGCGAGGATGGCGATCAGGGCGTTGACCTTGACGGCTTCGGTGCCGGCGGGGACGACGAGCTTGGCGACGGTGCCTTCATCGACGGCTTCCACTTCCATGGTCGCCTTGTCGGTCTCGATCTCGGCGATCACGTCGCCGGACTTGACCTTGTCGCCTTCCTTGACGAGCCACTTGGAAAGATTGCCCTCTTCCATGGTCGGAGACAGGGCAGGCATGGTGATGTTGATCGGCATCGAGACACCCTCCCCTTATTTGTAGCAGACGGTTTTGACGGCCTGGACGACTTCGCCGACATTCGGCAGAGCCAGCTTTTCGAGGTTGGCCGCGTAAGGCATGGGCACGTCCTTGCCGGCGATCGTGAGCACCGGCGCATCGAGATAATCGAAAGCCTGCTGCATGACGCGGGTGGCGATTTCGGCGCCGACCGAGTTCTGCGGATAACCTTCCTCGACGGTGACGAGGCGGCCGGTCTTCTTGACCGATTCGATGACGGTCGGAAGGTCCATCGGGCGCAGCGTGCGAAGATCGATCAGTTCGACGTCGATGCCTTCCTTTTCCAGTTCGGCAACGGCCTTGGTCGCATAGGTCATGCCGATGCCGAAGGAAACGACGGTAGCGTCCTTGCCCTTGCGGTGGATGCGCGCCTTGCCGATCGGCAGGACGAAATCGTCGAGCTTCGGAACCTCGAAGGACTGGCCGTAGAGGATTTCGTTTTCCAGGAAGACGACCGGGTTCGGATCTCGAATGGCGGCCTTCAGCAGGCCCTTGGCGTCGGCGGCCGTATACGGCATGACGACCTTGAGGCCCGGGATCTGGCTGTACCAGGAGGCATAATCCTGGCTGTGCTGGGCGCCGACGCGGGCAGCGGCCCCGTTCGGGCCGCGGAACACGATCGGCGCGCCCATCTGGCCGCCGGACATGTAGAGCGTCTTGGCGGCAGAGTTGATGATCTGGTCGATCGCCTGCATGGCGAAGTTGAAGGTCATGAACTCGACGATCGGCTTCAGGCCCGCCATGGCGGCACCGACGCCGACGCCGGCAAAGCCGTGTTCGGTAATCGGGGTATCGACGACGCGGCGGGGGCCGAATTCCTGCAGCAGACCTTGCGTGATCTTGTAGGCGCCCTGGTATTCGGCGACTTCCTCGCCCATGACGAAGACGTCCTCGTCGCGGCGCATTTCCTCGGCCATGGCGTCGCGGAGCGCTTCGCGAACCGTGGTCATCACCATTTCGGTGCCGGCCGGAATATCCGGATCGGCAGCGGTCTCGACCTTCGGCTGAGCCGGCACGGGAGCGGAAGCGGCGCTTGCAGCGGGCGCTTCTGCCGCCGCCGGAGCGGCAGTCTTCGGAGCCTCGGCAGGGGCGGCGGAACCGATCGCATCGGCGCTTTCGCCATCGGCCAGAAGCACGGCGATCTTGGTGTTGACCTTGACGTTTTCGGTGCCGGCTTCGACCAGAAGCTTGCCGATCACGCCCTCATCGACGGCTTCCACTTCCATGGTCGCCTTGTCGGTCTCGATTTCGGCGATCACGTCGCCGGAGGTGACCTTGTCACCTTCTTTTTTCAGCCACTTGCTGAGCGTGCCTTCCTCCATGGTCGGAGAAAGCGCGGGCATCAGGATATCGATTGGCATGGGTTCCCTCCCGCGATCAGAGCAGAATGTCGGTGTAGAGCTCGGACGCATCCGGCTCCGGATCGGCCTGGGCGAAATCGGCGCTATCCGAAACGACGTCGCGGATATCCTTGTCGATCGCCTTCAGCTCGTCCTCGGTGGCCCAGCCCTTTTCGAGAAGGCGCAGGCGCACCTGCTCGATCGGGTCGTGCTCGGAGCGCATCTTCTGCACTTCGTCCTTGGAGCGATATTTCGCCGGGTCGGACATGGAGTGGCCGCGATAACGGTAGGTGAGCATTTCGAGGATGATCGGGCCCTTGCCGGAGCGGCAATGCTCGAGCGCCTCGTCGGCGGCGGCCTTCACGGCGCGAACGTCCATGCCATCGACCTGGACGCCTGGAATGCCGAAGCCGGAACCGCGCAGCGAGTAGTTCGACTGCGCCGTGGCGCGGGCCGTCGAGGTGCCCATCGCATAACGGTTGTTTTCGACGATATAGACGATCGGCAGCTTCCAGAGAGCAGCCATGTTGAAGCTCTCGTAGACCTGGCCCTGGTTGGCCGCGCCGTCACCGAAATAGGCGACGGAGACGCTGTCGTTGTTGCGGTAGCGGTTGGCGAAGGCCAGGCCGGTTCCGAGCGAAACCTGGGCGCCGACGATGCCGTGGCCGCCGTAGAAATGCTTTTCCTTGGAGAACATGTGCATCGAGCCGCCCTTCCCCCTGGAATAGCCGCCCCTGCGCCCCGTCAGCTCCGCCATGACGCCGCGCGCGCTCATGCCGGTTGCCAGCATGTGCCCGTGGTCGCGATAGGCGGTGATGACCTGATCACCCTCCTGCTGCGCCATCTGCATGCCGACGACGACCGCTTCCTGGCCGATATAGAGGTGACAGAAACCACCGATGAAGCCCATGCCGTAAAGCTGGCCGGCCTTTTCCTCGAAACGGCGGATCAGCAGCATTTCACGGTAGGCGTGAAGATCCTGGTCCTTGCCGAAATCCGGGGTGTTCTTGCCCGTGAACTCCTTTGCGGAGGCTTTCGAGGCTGATTTGATTGCAGACTTTGCCGCTGGTTTACGGCCGGATACAGACGCGGTTTTGGTCGGCGCCATTCATCCCTCCCTTTGAGTTCTGCGTTGAGAGCGAGAATACGCCCTGACAATGTGTCGCCAGATTCCCACTCTGGTTTCGGGGAATACCATAGGCAAGAAAAGCTGCCCCAGCAATGCCATAAACGCATGGCTCACATTCCGTGTAACACGATGAAAAGGTTACAGAAATGTGAAATTAACCGGATTTCGGTTAATTCAGAAGTAGTTGTTGAAGATGACGATTTCGTCGCCGCGCGAGACATTCAGCTGATAACGGGCGATCTCGTCGAGCATGTCCTTGTCGAGCGAACCGTCGCTCATCAGCTGAACCTGCCGCTCCAGCGTTTCGCGCTTGGCGGTGAGCTTTGCGAGTTCCTCCGCCCGCGCCTGCCGCTGACGCTCGAATTCCTCCGTGGCGATCAGACCGAGATCGCCGTGGATGGAATGATAGCCGAAGTAGGAGAGAAACGCGACTGTTATGGCGGGAAGGACAAAACGGCCAAATTTTCTTTTCTTATGATGCTTTGTCCACATGCCGCTCTAACGCCTTGCCACGCTTACGGGATCTCAAATCGATCCGAAACAGAGCATCAAATTCGCAGAACTTGCTTAAGCAATCGTTGACCAGAATCGAGTCCGAAAAAAGCCCGCGTCTTTCGGCGCGGGCTTTGGAATTATGGTGCAATGATTTTGCCGGCCCTTCGCTTGAGCTCAGGGCGTACGTCCTTCGAAACGATTCACTGGATCGTTTCGTTGGCTTCGCCAAACAGCCCTTAACCCTTCAGGATGCCGCGGCCGGCATAAGCGGCCTGCGGGCCGAGCATTTCCTCGATGCGGATCAGCTGGTTGTACTTGGCGAGCCGGTCGGAACGCGACAGCGAACCGGTCTTGATCTGCCCGCAATTGGTGGCGACCGCGAGATCGGCGATCGTCGAATCCTCGGTTTCGCCCGATCGGTGCGACATGACGGCCGTGTAGGCGGCCTTGTGGGCGGTCTCGACGGCATCGAGCGTTTCCGACAGCGAACCGATCTGGTTGACCTTGACGAGGATGGAGTTGGCGACGCCCATCTTGATGCCGTCGCGCAGGCGAGCCGAGTTGGTGACGAACAGATCGTCGCCGACGAGCTGGCACTTGGCGCCGATCTTGTCGGTCAGGTACTTCCAGCCGGCCCAGTCGTCTTCGGCCATGCCGTCCTCGATCGAGATGATCGGGTACTTGGCGGCGAGTTCGGCGAGGTAATCGGCCATGGCTTCCGGCTCGAGCGTGCGGCCCTCGCCTTCCATCTCGTACTTGCCGTTCTTGAAGAATTCGGTCGAGGCGCAGTCGAGCGCGAGGCATACGTCGTCGCCCGGCTTGTAACCGGCCTTTTCGACCGACTTCATGATGAAGTTGAGGGCTTCCGGCGCGCTCTTGAGGCCCGGCGCGAAACCGCCTTCGTCTCCGACATTAGTGTTGTGGCCCTGGGCTGCCAGTTCCTTCTTGAGGACATGGAAGATTTCCGAACCCATGCGCACGGCGTCCTTCAGCGTTTCGGCGCCGACCGGCATGATCATAAATTCCTGGAAATCGATCGGGTTGTCGGCATGGGCGCCCCCGTTGATGATGTTCATCATCGGAACCGGCAGAACATGGGCGTTCGGGCCGCCAACATAACGGTAGAGCGGCAGGCCGGAGGTTTCGGCCGCGGCCTTGGCGACGGCGAGCGAGACGCCGAGGATGGCATTGGCGCCGAGACGCGACTTGTTCGGCGTGCCGTCGAGGGCGATCATCGTCTTGTCGATATGGATCTGGCTTTCGGCGTCGAAGCCACCGATCGCGTCGAAGATCTCGGTATTGACCGCTTCGACCGCCTTTTCGACGCCCTTGCCGTGATAACGCTTGCCGCCGTCACGCAGCTCGACGGCTTCGTGCGCGCCGGTGGAGGCGCCCGACGGAACGGCCGCGCGGCCCATCGTGCCGTCTTCCAGATAGACATCCACCTCGACGGTCGGATTGCCGCGGCTGTCGAGGATTTCGCGGGCGATGATATCGGTGATGGCGGTCAAGGGTCTCTCCCTGGGTTTGGACGTCGGTTTCAGGCGTCATGAGGTCACTGAAAATGTCTCATAATCAATGACACGAAAATTACAATCGAGGCGGTTTTCCCGCCTTTTCGGTCGGGCTCAGGCGGCCTTGGCGACGGCGTCGAGCGCGAGCAGCTTTTCAAGAAGCCGCGGCATGTCCTTCAGATAAACCATGTTGGGGCCGTCGCAGGGAGCGTTGTCGGGATCCTGGTGGGTCTCGATGAAAACCCCGGCGACGCCGACCGCGACTGCCGCACGGGCCAGCGTCTCGACGAACTGGCGCTCGCCGCCCGAGGTCGTGCCCTGGCCGCCAGGCTGCTGCACGGAATGGGTGGCATCGAAGATGACCGGCGCGCCCATGGCCGCCATGATCGGTAGCGAGCGCATGTCGGAGACGAGCGTGTTGTAACCGAAGGAGGCACCGCGCTCGCAGAGCAGGATGTTCGGATTTCCGCTCTGGTTCAGCTTGCCGAGAACATTCTTCATGTCCCAGGGCGCCAGAAACTGGCCCTTTTTGACGTTGATGACTCGACCGGTCCTGGCGGCGGCGACAAGGAGGTCCGTCTGGCGGGACAGGAAGGCCGGGATCTGCAGGACATCGACGACTTCGGCAACCAGAGCGCATTGCTCTTCCGAATGGATATCGGTCAGCACCGGAATGCCGAGTTCCTTCTTGAGGTCGGCGAAGACTTCCAGGCCCTTTTCCAGGCCGAGGCCGCGCTTGCTCGACAGTGACGAGCGGTTCGCCTTGTCGAAGGAGGTCTTGTAGACGAGCCCCATGCCGAGCTTGTTGCAAAGCTCCTTGAGGGTGCCGGCGACCATGAAGGCATGATCGCGGCTTTCCATCTCGCAGGCGCCGGCGATCAGCGACAGTTTTGCGTCCTGCGCGAAAACCACCTTGCCGTCTCCTTCGCCGACGGAGACGCTGGGATTTGCGGTAACGTCCATGAACCTATTCCTCGAAGCCGAACAAAACACCCTGGCCGGGTGCCGCCGAGACGAGAACGCGGCCCTCCCGGCGGACGAATGCGACGTCATTAGCAGCAAGGGTGATCTCTGTCACGGCAAGATCGGCCGTCTTGAAGATGATCGCCCGGCCGCGCAGCCCTTCGGCGCCGGGCATAGACGGAAGCGCAAATTCCGCCTGGAGTTCCTGATCATCAAGGATGCGGATGCGGGCATTGGCCGCGGCAAGCTCGAGCGGTGCCGCCTCCGGCGCTGCCTTCGTCAGCAGCACCTGTTCGACAAGCGGGGCGAAATCGGACGGCACCGAGGCCGACAGGATGATTTCGCTGAGGCCCGTGACCGTATTGGCGTGCCGCTCCAGTTCGCCGCGATTGGCGGGCAGCGGATTGATGCGCTGGCAGGAAAACAGCAGGAAATCGGGTGCACGGTCATCGCCGGCAAACGCCAGCCGAAAGCTCGCTTCCGTTTCCGAACCGTCAGGCAGCGTCATGCCGCGCGAAAACTCCAGCACCTCGCCTGCCGAAATGCCGCGCATCTTGAAACGCGCATGATCGGCCATCGCGTCGCGGGTGGCGACCACGAGCGCGGAAAAACCCTGCCGGTTGCGGGCATTGCGGAAAGCGAGATCGCGGGCCGTGAAGACATTGCCGCGCTTTGCCGCGACACCCGCATGGCGCCGGTTGGCAAGCGCCAGCGGCTCCAGGTAGGTCCCATCGGAGAAGAACACGCAAGCATTGGCCGTGCCGAAAGGATGAAAAGCGTCCGGCGCAACTGTAAAACCAAGCTCCGTGAGCCGGGAGCGCGCAGCGGTAAGTTCCGCCACCGGCAGCACGAGATGATCGATCGGTCTTGCGTTCACGCGAGGGCCCCCAGAATTGGAATCGCAAAGCTACTTTGGCAGCAGGCTCGCGCCGCGCAAGTGGTGTGAGACCAGATATCTGGCACGCATCTATGAAGAAAAAATCATCATACTTCACAGAAATTTAGGGACTTGCAGAACACATATGGAACATATAGTGTCCGTTCTGGATTTGTTTCCGACTCTCAGGGTGCCAAAAGATGCTCACGCGCAAACAACAGGAATTGCTTCTGTTCATTCACGAACGCATGAAGGAATCCGGCGTCCCGCCGTCATTCGACGAAATGAAGGATGCTCTGGACCTTGCTTCCAAGTCCGGCATCCACCGGCTGATCACGGCGCTCGAGGAACGCGGCTTCATCCGCCGCCTGCCCAACCGGGCGCGCGCACTCGAGGTCATCAAACTGCCGGAAGCCTATTCGCCGAGCATGCAGCCGCGACGCGGCTTCTCGCCGAGCGTCATCGAAGGCAGCCTTGGCAAGCCGCAGCCGGTCGCCGCCCCTCCGAAACCTGTCGCCAACGACGATGTGTCGAACGCCACGACCGTTCCGGTCATGGGCCGCATCGCCGCCGGCGTGCCAATCTCGGCGATCCAGAACAACACCCATGATATCGCGGTGCCGGCCGAGATGCTCGGCTCCGGCGAACATTATGCGCTTGAGGTCAAGGGCGATTCGATGATCGAGGCCGGCATTCTCGACGGCGACACGGTGATCATCCGCAACGGCAATACCGCCAATCCCGGCGACATCATCGTCGCGCTGGTCGACGACGAGGAAGCGACGCTGAAGCGTTTTCGCCGCCGCGGCGCCTCGATCGCGCTGGAAGCCGCCAATCCCGCCTATGAGACCCGCATTTTCGGGCCGGACCGGGTGAAGATCCAGGGCAAGCTCGTCGGCCTCATCCGCCGGTATCACTGATCAGCTGCCTGACTGGCTCCGGCAGGGACCGGTCGAAACGCTGGCTTCGCCAATCATAGTGGCGGTGCCTGCTCCAGGGACGGTCCTCGCCCGCCATGGCCGCCCGAACCTGCCAGCGCCGATAGTCGGTAGCGCCGTTGAGGGAAATCTCCAGCGCGCCGGTTTTTCGGAGCGTGCTGCCATTGATCATCAGCGCTCCGGACCGGCATCGGTCGAAGCGGGCACTCGGGGCAATGACGAGACTGGCGACGTCGCAGGCGGCCCCGGCATATCGGCCGTCTTCGACGGCAATGACAATCCCCTCGCCGGTGCTTGCAGCGCACCAGGCCTTGGATTCGCAGGTGAAGCGGCCGGGAGGCGCTTGTTTCATCCGCGACTTCGCCGCTTCGATCTGCTGCGTGGTCAGTTCGCGGCGCTCCTTGTTTTTTGCGCCGTTGGACTTGTCGTCGTTTTTTGCCCTGGTGGACTTGTCGTCCGGCGGCTTGTCCTTGGAGCGGGACATTTCCGGCTTTGCCGGATCGCCAATAAGAAGCGCCCTCTTCCATTGATCGTAGATGAAGTCGGGCGGGCGCGTGCGGTTGGTGGCAACCGTCTCCCCGTTCAGAAGCGCCACCAGCGTTCCGTCCTCCGAGACCAGCATATCCGGCAGGGGCGCCGATCGCTCGTGCCACGAGAGCAGCAGGGAAGCGATCATCAGCGGCAGGCCGATCACTCTCAACCTCGTTCTCAAAAGCGTCAGCAGCAGGAATCCCACCGTCGAGACCGTCAGAAACCAGGGATGCTGGCGGCCGATGCCGACATCGCCCCCCCAGGCCGCCACATGTCTGGCGATCGCGATCACCGCTTCCAGACCAAGGCCCATGAGCTTCATGAAGGGAGCGTCGAGGCCGAAAGGCATCAGTAGCATGCCGGCGAGCCCGGCCGGCATGACCACGAAGGAAATGATCGGCATGGCGGCAAGGTTGGCGGCAAGGCCGTAGGTGGCGATGCGGTGAAAATGCTCGACCGAGAAAAGCGCCGTCGAGATGCCGCCGATCAGCGATGTCGCGAAAATGCCGGCCACGAAATTCCAGGATGCCAGCGCAGGCTTCACCACAGGGTGACGAAACGGCAGAGGCTCCGGATCGCGGCCTTCGGCCCGAAGTTTCCAGAGGGCGAAGCCGGCGACCAGGGCGACGGTGGCGGCAAACGACATCTGGAAGCTTGGGCCCAATATTTCCGAGGGCGACATGGCGATGATGACGAGCGCGGACAGGGCGACATTGCGCAGGCTGATCGATGGCCGGTCGAAGAGGACGGCGACCAGCATGATCGCCATCATGATATAGGCCCGTTCGGCCGAAACGCCGAAACCGGAGATCAGATAGTAGGCGGTCACCATCATCAGGGCGCCGAAGGCGGCGAATTTCTTGACCGGATACGTCTGCGCGAATCCCGTGAAGACCGAAAGCACGGTGCGGACGCCAACGAAGAAAATGCCGGCGGCGAGCGCCATGTTGAGCCCTGAAATGGCGACGATATGGGCAAGCCCAGAGAGCCGCAGCGCTTCCGTCGTCTCTTTGGAAATCGCCCTGCGTTCGTCGGTCACGATTGCAGCGGCAAAGGCGCCCGGATCGCCGGGCACAGTCGCGCGAATACGGGTGGCGATCGTGCTGCGCAGATCGAAAAGCCGGCTTTCGATGTCCGCGATCCAGTTCCCGGCCGAGAGTAACGCGGCCTGTTTTTTCGGCGCCGCATAGAAAAATCCGACTCCGCCGATGCCATCGAAATAGGAAGAGAAAGCGAAGTCGTTGAGGGCGGGCAGAGCCGGCCCGGATGGCGGCGAGATGCGCGCGCGGCCGGTGATCGTGTCGCCGATCTGCGCCGGTTCATGACGGGCCCTTGCCAGCAGCGATACCCGTTCCGGCGGACGCCTGATCTGCGGATTGGCGGTGCGCTCGATGCGGACCATATAACGCCAGCGCCCCTGGCTGTCGATCTCCCTGCGCTCGACGACCCCTGCAAGCTCGGTCGTCACCGGCCCGTCCAGGATGACGGTAGCCCGACGCCAGGTCTCGAATTGCGCCAGCATCATCCCGCCCAGGAAAAGAGCGAGACCAAGCGGCAATAGACGCTTCGGGCCGGGCCGATGCCGCAACACGATAGCGCCCAGGGTGCAGACGCAAAAAAGCAGGAAAAATGGCCAGAAAGCCGGGGTCTCCGGCAGCACGAACCAGCAGGTGGCCCCCGCCCCGACGAGCACGGGCAGAAAGAGGAAGCCATGTCCATAGTCCGTCTCCTCCTGCAGCATGACCGGCAGGCGGCGCAGCAGCCGAGCGAGGCGGTCGCCCGAGCGGCGAAAGGTCCTGTCTTGCGTCCGGACCACGGGCAGATGTTCGACGGCCGGAAAAAGCCTGGACAGATCCCGGAGCTTGGCCGAGTCGGGCGGGCTTCGGTGCAGGCGGGAATCCGGCGGCCGGGATGTCAGTCTCCCTGCCTCGGCACGCGTCGGAAATGCATCTTCCTCCTGCATGAAACGCTCTGTCCGCCCACCCGCCAAACACGCGGCAATGCAACCTGCGCGTTTCCTCCGCCGCCGTCAACTGGCGGTTAAACATCGGGAATTTCACAGGTCGAACAAGGCCTGCACCAGAAAGTTGGACATCCAAGCAAAAGCCGTTGCCCAATAATTTTTCGCGCTGCACAAAATGCCGTCACGACAGCTTGGCATCAGCTTTCGGATCATATAGCTAAACGGTGGACGCTTAATTCTTGTGGCGCTTTTAGGGCGCCATGCCGCCAAAAGGTTGGAGGATCAGCATGACGGATACAAGCGCAAATCTGGTAATCGGTGACAAGAAAGTCGACCTGCCGGTCAAGTCCGGCACTATCGGTCCTGACGTGGTCGATATCGGCGCTCTCTACAAGCACACCGGCACCTTCACCTACGACCCCGGCTTCACCTCGACGGCATCTTGCGAATCCAAGATCACCTATATCGACGGTGACGCGGGCATCCTGCTGCATCGCGGCTATCCGATCGAACAGCTCGCCGAGCATGGCGACTTCCTGGAGACCTGCTACCTGCTGCTTTACGGGGAACTGCCGACCGCTGCCCAGAAGAAGGATTTCGACTATCGCGTGACCCATCACACGATGGTGCATGAGCAGATGAGCCGCTTCTTCACCGGCTTCCGCCGCGACGCGCATCCGATGGCCGTCATGTGCGGCTGCGTCGGCGCGCTGTCTGCCTTCTATCACGACTCGACCGACATCACCGATCCGCACCAGCGCATGGTCGCTTCGCTGCGCATGATCGCCAAGATGCCGACGCTTGCCGCGATGGCCTACAAGTACCATATCGGCCAGCCCTTCGTTTATCCGCAGAACAACCTGGACTATGCGTCCAACTTCCTGCGCATGTGCTTTGCCGTTCCTTGCGAGGAATACGTGGTCAACCCGGTGCTCGCACGCGCCATGGACCGTATCTTCATCCTGCATGCCGATCATGAGCAGAACGCATCGACCTCGACGGTCCGCCTCGCCGGTTCCTCGGGCGCCAACCCGTTCGCCTGCATCGCTGCCGGCATTGCCTGCCTCTGGGGCCCGGCGCATGGCGGCGCCAACGAAGCGGCGCTCAACATGCTGATGGAAATCGGCACGGTCGACAAGATCCCGGAATATATCGCGCGCGCCAAGGACAAGAACGATCCGTTCCGTCTGATGGGCTTCGGTCACCGGGTCTACAAGAACTACGATCCGCGCGCCAAGATCATGCAGAAGACCACGCATGAAGTTCTCGGCGAACTTGGCCACAAGGACGACCCGCTCCTGCAGGTCGCGATGGAACTGGAGCGTATCGCGCTCACCGACGAGTATTTCATCGAGAAGAAGCTCTACCCGAACATCGATTTCTATTCGGGCATCACGCTGAAGGCGATGGGCTTCCCCACCACCATGTTCACCGTGCTCTTCGCCCTCGCCCGCACCGTCGGCTGGATCGCCCAGTGGGCCGAAATGATCGAAGATCCGCAGCAGCGTATCGGCCGCCCGCGCCAGCTCTATACCGGCGAAGCGCAGCGTGACTACGTTCCGGTTTCCAAGCGTTGATCGGATAAAGCCAAACAAAAACCCGGTCAGAAATGACCGGGTTTTTTATTGTCCAGAACCTCAAGAACGATGCCGGCGGCCGCCTCGCCGGGCGGCACGGGCACCTGCAGCCGCTCCCAGGTGAGATCGAAACCTTCGATCATGGCGCGGCGCTGCAGCGTGTCGGAAGACAGCCGCTCCGCCCAGCGGCAGAGGCTTGCCGGGCGCACCACGTCGTTCACATATTCGGGCACGACCGCGTAATCGGCGATCAGGTTCGGCAGCGCGCCGGACCAGGTCTTGATGCGTTTCGCGAGCATGGTGATCAGCCAGTCAGTCTTGTAGGCCGAGACGACCGGAATTCCGGCAAGGCCGAGTTCGAGGATGACCGTTCCGGACGCCGCAAGTGCCGCATCCGCCTCGGCGAATGCCGCCCATTTGCCATCCGTATCGGCGGTGATCTCGAGCTTCACGTCGAAACCGGCGGCGATCTCGCGCACCAGCTTCTCCTGGCGGGGAACCGTGGGAAGCAGGAAACGAGCCGGGCCTTTGCGGGCGACGAACTCGCGGGCGGCGTCCCCGAACACCGGCAGCAGCGCCTTGATCTCGGCCGAACGCGAGCCCGGCAGAAGCATGATCGTCTTCTCCTCACCCGGCCCCTTCACCGGACGCCCGGCCCGGATGCCGCGGACCTTGAGGAGTGACGGATCGGCGGTCAGCCGGTGGCCGACGAAGGTGGTTTCCGGCCCGCCGAGACGCTTCATCGCCGCCGGCTCGAAAGGCAGCACGGCCAGAACGTGATCGACATAGGGAAGCATCGCCTTGGCGCGATATTCCTTCCACGCCCAGACGCTGGGGCAGACGTAATTGACGACCGGCAGGCCAGGCAAAGCGGTACGCACTTTTTTCGCGACGCGATGGGTGAAATCGGGGCTGTCGATGATGATCAGCACATCCGGCTTTGCCGCGGTAATGGCGGCCGCCGTCTGGTTGATCCGCCTGATCAGGTTTGGCAGGCGGGCGATCACCTGGGTCAGCCCCATGATCGAGAGTTCCGAAAAATCAAAGAGCGAGGTGAGGCCCTGCGCCTCCAGGGCATCGCCGCCGACGCCGACGAGCTCGACGGGGCCGTCATAGGCCGCCTTCAGGGCCGCGATCAGATCGCCGCCGAGAAGATCGCCGGAGACTTCGCCGGCAATGACGCCGACCCTCAGGGTCCTGACCATCACAATCCTCCTTGCGGCAGACCGGTATCGATGCCGCAGACGAAAAGCCCGGCGGCGTCGGCGGCGGCAATCATCTTCGCTTCTTCCAGCACGAGCGCCCGTCCAGCCTCGACCGCGATGCCGGCGAGCCCGGCCCTGACGGCGTTCTCGACGGTGGACGGGCCGATCGTCGGCAGGTCGGCGCGCATGTCCTGCTGCGGTTTGCAGAGCTTGACGAGCACACCCTTGCGGCGGGCCGAAATGCGGCCCTCGGCGCGCAGGGCCGCCACCCGTTCCAGCATCCGATCGGTGCCCTCGACGCCTTCCAGCGCCACGACACGTCCGCCGACGCAGACCGCGCCCTGGCCGATATCCAGTTCGCCGAGGCGTTTGGCGGCTTCCGAGGCCCGGCCGATATCGCGGCGGTCGTCGTCTGAGGGCACGTGGGCGCCGAGCGGCCCCACCTTCGCGAGCAGGCCGGGGACGATCTCGTGGGCGCCCAGCACCTGGCAGCCCATTGCCTCGATAAGCTTGATGACCATCTGCAGCACCGAATCGTCACCGCCGGACAGCAGCGTGCGGACCACCGACGGGACTTTCAGGATGGTGCGGAAGGTGGGATGGATGTCGCGCCAGTCGGGCCTGCGCGCCACGCCGCCCGACAGGATGACGCGGGTTATGCCCTCGTCGCGAAACAGGCGCTCGATCGCCGACAAATCGCCGACGCCGACGGAAACCGCTTCGAAACCATCGAAACTGTGGTCGGATTCATTGGCGAGCGCGACAATCAGCGGCGTTTCACCGGCCTGCTGCGCAGCCCTCGCCACATAGAGGGGTAAAAACCCCTTCCCGGCGATGATTGCCAGCCGGCCCTTCGGCGCAAGGCTCGGGAGGCCGGCCATGCGGGATCAGCCTTTGCCGCGGAAGGTCGAGGAAATGGCACGATCGCTGTCGGCGGCGATGAAATCCAGGATCTCCATCGCTTCCTTGCAATCGGCGTAGTCGTTGCGGATGGCCGCGGCGTTGGCGCGAACATTGCCCTCGCCCTCGAAGATCTGCTTGAAGGCGCGGCGCACCGTGTGGATGGTCGCCCGTTCGATCCCGGCGCGGGTCATGCCGACGACGTTCAGGCCGCCAAGGACGCCGGGATTGCCGTTCAGCATGCCATAAGGAATGACGTCGTAGTTGACGGCCGAAAGCCCACCGATAAAGGCCTGGCGGCCGATGCGGGTGAACTGATGCACGGCGCAGCCGCCGCCGAGGATCGCCCGGTCCGCCACATGAACATGGCCGGCCAGCATGACATTGTTCGACATGATGATGTCGCTGCCGAGCTGACAGTCATGCGCGACATGGGAATTGGCGAGGAACAGGCAATTGTTGCCGACGACCGTCTTGCCGCCGCCGCCCACCGTGCCGCAGTTCATCGTCACGCCTTCGCGCATCGTGCAGTTGTCGCCGACCGTCAGCGTCGAATCCTCGCCGGCCTCGTGGAGGCTCTGGGAAACGCCGCCGATCACGGCCATCGGGAAAATCCGGCAATTGCGGCCGATCTCGGTGCGGCCGGACACGACGGCATGCGACAGCAACTCGACGCCATCCTTCAGCACAACGCGCGGACCGACATGCGAGAACGGACCGACGACGACGTTTTCGCCGATGACGGCGCCGTCCTCGACCAAAGCTAACGGATGGATGCGCGCGCTGGCTGCGATGCTGCTCATTCTTCGTCCTTGCGCCGGATCATCGCGCCGATATCGGCTTCGGCAACAAGTACGCCCTCCACCTTCGCATCACAATGGAATTTCCAGATATTGCCGCGCTGCTTCTGCTTGGTGACGTGGAATTCGACCCGATCGCCCGGCACGACCGGCTTGCGGAAGCGGGCATTGTCGATGGTCATGAAGTAGACGAGATTGCCGCCCTCGCCTTCCTTGCGGGCACAGATGGCACCGGCGGTCTGCGCCATGCCCTCGACCAGAAGCACGCCCGGCATGATCGGCTGCTCCGGGAAATGCCCGGTGAAATGCGGCTCGTTGGCGGTGACGTTCTTGATGCCGACCGCGGAATTGTCGCCATCGATCTCGACGATCTTGTCGACCAGAAGAAAAGGATAGCGGTGCGGCAGCAGCTTCATGATTTCCTGAATATCGGCCGCGCCGAGCACCGGCTTGGTCTCATCAGTCATTCTTCTTCTCTCCTCTGCGTTTCGCCCGCTCATCCGAACGCATCATGATTTCCGCGATATCGCGGAGGAAATCCGGCATCGGGCGGGCGGGTATGCCGCCATAACGCGCGCCGGCCGGGATATCCGCCACAACGCCGCTCATCGCCGCGATCTGGACGCCGTCACCAATCGAGATGTGTCCATTAATACCGGATGCGCCGCCGATCAAGACGCCGTCGCCGATCCGGGTCGACCCGGCAATACCGGCGCCGCTCGCGATGCCGCAATGACGACCGATGCGCACGTTATGGGCGATCTGAACCTGATTGTCGATCTTCGTGCCTTCGCCGATGACCGTATCGTCCATGGCGCCGCGGTCGACCGTCGTGTTGGCGCCGATCTCGACATTGTCCTGGATGATGACGCGGCCGATCTGGACGATCTTCAGCATGCCCCTCGGGCCCGGCGCAAAACCGAAACCGTCCTGACCGATGCGGACGCCGTTATGGATGATCACGCCATTGCCGATGAGGGCCGCAACCACGCTCGCGCCGGCGGCGATCGTACAGTCGCGGCCGATCTTGACATCGGCACCGATGACGCTGCCGGCCCCGATCCGGGTGCCGGTGCCGATTTCCGCCCGCGCACCGATCACGGCCATGGGTTCGATCTCGACGCCGGGTTCGAGCTTGGCCGTCGGATCCACGAAGGCGGCCGGCGAGATGCCCGGCGCGGCCGAGGTGACCGGCGAAGGCCGCATCGCGATCGGATGGAGGATGGCGCCCGCCTGCGCAAAGGCAGAATGCGGCGTCCTGGTCAAGAGAACCGGAATATGGGCCGGAATGATCGAACGGATCGCGGCATCGCAGATGATCGCGGAAGCCTTGCAGCTTTCGAGCTCGTGACGGCTTTTCCGGGATAGGATATAGCAGATCTCGCCTTCGCCGGCCCGCGCGACGGGCGCAACGGAACGGATCAACCGATCGCCGGCGCTGCCATCAAGCAGTTCGGCCCCAAGAAGGGCGGCCAACTCGCGCAGGCTCACGCCATCATGGGGCGGAAAGAATTCGTTGTGGTCCATAAAGCCAAAGCTCCAGAACAGATTTCCGCCCGCAATCGCGAGCGGAGATGATCAGAACTGGTTCGCCATGCTGAACCGGAATTCCTGGGTTTCGTCGAAGTCTTCCTTGACGACCGGATGCGCGTAGTCAAAGCGGATGTTGCCGAACGGCGACGCCCACATGATACCCGCGCCGACCGAAGCACGCCAGGACATGCCCGTGCCCTGCGCGGTGCTGGTGCCGAGCGGGACGTCGTTCCCGTAAAGCGTACCGGCATCGGCAAAGACGGCGGCGCGCAGACCGAAGTCTTCCGGAACAGCCGGCATCGGCATCGACATTTCGGCGGAAGCCGTAAAGTAGGTCGTGCCGCCAAGCGCGTCGCCATGATCGGTGGTGCGCGGACCGATACCGTCGTTCTCGAAACCGCGGATCTGACGGCCGCCGACCGTGAACTGGTCGAAGACATGCAGGTTGTCGCCGGTGGACACCACATGGCCGGCGCCCACTGCGATGGAGCCGATCAGATCGGCTTCGGTCGACAGAAGCTGGAAGTAACGGGCACGACCGGAGATCTTGTAGAAGTCGGAATCGCCACCGAGACCTGCATATTCATGCGTGATCGACGCATAGATACCTTCGCGCGGCAGCGTCTGGCTGTCGAGCGTGTTGTAGGTCAGCGTCTGCGAGACCGACGACTGGACGAACTTGCCCTGGTCGATCATCGAAACGTAAGGCGACGAGAGGTTGTCGTCGCCCGTGCCGGGAACGCCGTCGGCACCGAAGGCGCCGTCGTTGTCGTAGTTGATTTCCTTGTAGGTGTAACGGAACGTCGTCGCCAGATTTTCGGTGATCGGCGCCGTCACGCGCAGGGTGACACCCTGTTCGTCATAGTCGTAATAGCTGTTCGACGAGGTTTTGCTCTTGAACAGGTCGAAACCGGCCGCCAGACGGTAACCGAGGAAATAGGGCTCGGTGAACGAAAGGTTGTAGCTGCGGGCTTCGTCGAGACCGCCGCCGACCGCAACGCGGATGAACTGGCCGCGGCCGAGGAAGTTCTTCTCTTCGATCGAGGCTTCGAGCAGGAAGCCGTCGCCGCCTGCCGAATAACCGGCGCCGATACCGAACGAACCGGTCGGCTGATCTTCCACGTCGACAACGACGACGACGCGGTCAGGCGAACTGCCCTGCGAGGTCGAGATGTTGACCGAGGTGAAGTAACCGAGCGCCTCAAGGCGGCGCTTGGCGCGCGAGATCATTTCCTGGTTGAAGGCGTCGCCTTCGCTGAAATCGAATTCGCGACGGATGACATAGTCACGCGTGCGGGTGTTGCCGCGGATCTCGATGCGTTCGACATAGGCGCGCTCGCCCTGGTCGACCAAGTAGGAAACGCCGACCGTGTGGCTTCCCATGTTGCGGTCGCCGCGCGGGGTGACGCGGGCGAACGGATAACCGGCCGCAGCGACGCGCTTGGAGATCGCTTCCATCGTCTTCTGGATTTCGCGGGCGTCATAGACGTTGCCGGCGCGGGTCTGAACGAGACCCTGGAGGTCCTCGCTGCTGATGCCCTGAACCGTCGATTCGACCGAGATGTTGCCGTACTCGTAACGCTGACCTTCCTCGACCGTGAAGGTGATGTTGTACTTGTTGCCCGAGGCGTCGAGCACGGCTTCCGACGAGATGACGCGGAAGTCAGGATAACCGTGGTTGTAATAGAACTGGCGCAGCGCTTCCTCGTCGGCGCGCAGCTTGTCCTCGCTGTAAACGTCCTTGCGGGTCAGGAAGGACAGCGGGCCGGATTCCTTGGTGACGATCACCGACTTCAGGCGACCATCGCCATAAGCCTGGTTGCCGTTGAAATTGATGTCGGCGATCTTGGTGCGGTCACCTTCGTTGATGACGAAAGCGAGGTTGACGCGACCCTGGCCGACATCGGCGGTCTGCGTGGTGATCTGAACGTCGCTGCGACCGATCGCGCGATAGGCTTCGCGCAGACGCTGGATATCCGCATCAATCAGGGCCTGGTTGTACGGGCCGAGCGGCTGGGTCTGCACCACAGCCTGAAGCTTGTCATCGGTGATCTTGCGGTTGCCGTTGAACACGACCTGGTTGATGAGCTGGTTTTCGCTCACCGACACGACGAGCGTGCTGCCGGAAACACTGATTTTGACATCCGAGAAATAGCCGGTCGAATAGAGCTTCCGGACCGATTCATCGATGTCGTTGTTGGAGAAGCTGACACCCGGGCGGATGGTCAGGTTGGAACGAACGGCCTCTTCGCCTGCGCGCTGAGCGCCGCGGACCTGAACACTCCGGATAACCGCCGCTTCGGCAGAAAGTGCGGAAGCAAGTACCAGTACACCTGCGCCCGATGCAACAACACTAGCAGACAGCGCAAACGCCGACACTGCGTTCAAAAACCTTGAACCAGCCTTCATTTCAATTCTTACCTTTTCCCGTTGTCCCTCGGCGGGTGGTGCCCGACTCCGGCCACGTGTGTCGTTTTACCTTCTTTTGCCCTACAAGCAAGGCATCGCGTTAATTTCTGTTTACTTACTTCCCTTGCGTGACCCAATGGCCACGCAACTGTTGGAAACATGGTGAATAAACAGTTTCTTTTACGATTTGAAGGACATCAGCCGATGAGATTGCTGATGTCGTTGAAGGTCGCGAATACCATGAGGCTCAAGACCATCGCAAGCCCGATGCGGAAGGCGATTTCCTGCGCGCCGGCACCCAGCGGCCGGCCGCGAACGGCCTCGATCGCATAGAACACGAGGTGGCCGCCGTCCAGAACTGGCACAGGCATGAGGTTCAGGAGCCCGATCGAGACGGAAAGAACCGCAGCCAGCTGGACCACGGCCGCAAAGCCGAGCGTTGCCATCTGGCCGGACGCCTGCGCAACCCTGACCGGCCCGCCGAGCTGGTCCGCCTTCATCCGGCCGGTCACCAGATTGCCGATGTAACGGAAGGTGCCGGTGACGATATGGCCGGTCTCCGTAACGCCTTCGGCCACGGCCTGCAGCGGCGAAAACCGCTCGATGCGGAAATTGCCGCGCTGCTCGTTGGTGACGATGCCGATCAGGCCGAGCTCGACCTTGTTGCCGAACTGGTCGGTGACCTCGGAGCGCTTCGGCACCATCGGCAGATCAAGATCCTGGCCGTTGCGCTCGACCGTCACGATGATCGGGGTCTCGGGCCGGATGCTGACATAACGCCGCACGTCGTCGAAAGTCCTGATCCGCGATCCGTCGAGCGCCACCAGCCGGTCACCGGGCAGCACGCCAGCGGCAAGGGCGGCACTTTCCGGCTGGACTTCGGCGACCACGGGGTCGGCGACCACCTTGCCATAGACGCTGAACAGCACGGCGAAGATCGCGATCGCCAGAATGAAATTGGCAATCGGGCCGGCCGCGACGGTGGCGGCCCTTTTCCAGAGCTTGGCTCCGGCCAGCGTCTGGGCCTTGTCTTCCTCGCTCATGCCCGCAAGGCCGCTGGCGTCCGGCATGCTCGCCGCGTCCTCGTCGCCAAAGAACTTGACGTAGCCGCCGAGCGGGATAGCCGAGATCTTCCAGCGGGTGCCGTGACTATCGGTGAAGCCGACGAGTTCGGGGCCGAAGCCGACCGAAAAGGCGGTGACCCGGATGCCGCACCAGCGCCCGACGAGATAGTGGCCCATCTCGTGCACGAAGACGAGCAGGGACAGGACCAGCACGAAGGGGATGATGTAGCCGGTGAAGAAGCTGAGGATGGCCATCAAAGTTTCCGTTTCAACATTGTACCGGCCGCCCAGACCTCAAAACCCGAAGAGGAAGCCCGCAACCGATATATCAAGATGGCCCGTCGCGGCCGTATAAACAAGCGTCAGCAGGAACGCCGCGAAACAGGCGAAAACGAGGCCGTCGACGCGGTCCATCACCCCGCCATGCCCCGGAATGAGGTGGCTGGAATCCTTCACCCCGAACCGGCGCTTGATGAAGGATTCGAACAGATCCCCCACCTGGCTCGCCACCGACAGCAGGAACGCGATCGCAACCGTCCAGGCGGACAGCCGCGAAAAGACGCCGAGCGTCAGTGCCGAGCTCGCGATCACCCCAGAAACGGTGCCGCCGATCGCGCCGGACCAGGTCTTGCCGGGCGAAATGCGCGGCGCCAGCTTCGGACCTTTCAGGGCGCGGCCGACGAAATAGGCGAGGATATCGGTCGCCCAGACGACCGCGAAGACGAAGAGGGTCGCAACGAGCCCCGCCTGGTCGTCGGCGCGGATCGCCGCAAGCGAAATGCCGCTCAAGCCGGCGTAGAAGATCCCGCCCGGCAGCCACCAGCTGCCCCTTCGCAAAAGCACGAGAAGAATGGCGGTGATCACCGCGCCGCCGAGAATCGGCACCGAAAGCTCGCCGTCGTCAACCACAAGGTCGACGGCGATCAGAAGAATGGCGAGCCAGCCGAAGGCATTGGTCCGGAAATCGCGCTCGGCGAGCCGCGTGATCGTCGACCATTCGTAATAGATCAGGACCGTGATGGCGGCCGCGACGACGCGGAACCACAATCCGCCATACCAGGTGGCCGCGAGAACCACGACCGCGAGAACCAGGGCAGATGCGATGCGGCGCTTCAGCTCAGCGCTCATCAACCGCCCACCGCTATCGTCTTGTCCGACAAGCCGCCGAAGCGCCGGTCGCGGGAGGCGTAGATCTTCAGGGCATCGAGAAACAGTTTCCGATCGAAATCCGGCCAGTAGTCCGGCAGGAAGACGAATTCGGAATAGGCCGCCTGCCAGAGCAGGAAGTTGGAAAGCCGCTCTTCGCCGCTGGTGCGGATGATAAGATCCGGATCCGGGATGCCGGCGGTGTCCAGCCTTGCGCTGATCTTGTCCGGGTCGATCTCGGAGGCCTTGAGAATACCGGCCTCGACATCGCGGGCAAGCATGGCGACGGCACGGGCGATCTCGTCCCGTGCGCCGTAGTTGAAGGCGATGATCAGGGTGAGCGCCGTATTGAACTTTGTCGTTTCCTCAGCTTCGAGAAGAAGCGGGAGAATGTCGCTGCGCAGCTTCTCGCGTTCGCCGATCACCCGGATACGGACATTCTCACGGTGCAGTTCGGCTAGATCCTGTCGGATGAAGCGCCGGAGAAGACCGAGCAGGTCCCTCACCTCGGTTTCGGGCCGGCTCCAGTTTTCCGAAGAAAATGCAAAAAGCGTCAGATATTTGACGCCCGCATCGCCGGCGGCCCGCACCGTTTCGCGCACCGCTTCGACGCCCTTGCTGTGTCCGACCGTCCGAGGAAGCCCGCGCTTGTTGGCCCAGCGTCCATTGCCATCCATGATGATGGCAACGTGTTGAGGGATGATTGCAAGCTCGGGGTTCACCATATTTTATGCGGCTCCTTTGGCCGCCGGAATATGGCGGCAAACCAGGCCTAAGTTAGACCTGCATGATTTCCTTTTCCTTATCCGCAAGCAAGCGGTCGACTTCGGAAATCGTATCGTCCGTCATCTTCTGCACTTTTTCCGACTGCGAGCGGCTCTCGTCCTGGCCGATGTCGCCGTCCTTTTCGGCCTTTTTCAGGCCGTCCATGCCATCGCGGCGAACGTGACGGGCCGCGACCTTGGCCTTTTCCGCATAATCATGCGCAACCTTGACCAGCGACTTGCGGCGCTCTTCGTTGAGTTCGGGCAGCGGAATGCGCAGGTTCTGGCCATCGACGATCGGGTTGAGGCCGAGATGCGATTCGCGGATCGCCCGGTCGACGGCGCCGACCATCGACTTGTCCCAGATGGACACGCCGAGCATGCGCGGCTCCGGCACGGTGATGTTCGCCACCTGGTTGAGCGGCACGCGCGAACCATAGGCTTCGACCGTCACCGGATCGAGAATGTTGGCCGAAGCACGGCCGGTGCGCAGCGATGCGATATCGCTCTTGAACGCGTTGACCGCGCCTTCCATGCGGCGCTTGATGTCGTTGAGATCGATTCCACTCATCCGTCTACTCCCGTATGTTATCTGGGCGGCCCGCGACGCCGCGCCTCAATTGTCCGCTACGATGGTCTTGCGGCCGCCGCCGGTCAAGATTTGGGCGAAGCCGCCCTTCTCATGGATCGAAAAAACAATGATCGGGATGGCGTTTTCGCGGGCGAGCGCCACGGCCGCCACGTCCATCACCGCCAGACCCTTTTCGAGCACCTCGCCATGCGTCAGCGTGTCGAAGCGGGTCGCCGTCGGGTCCTTCTTGGGGTCGGCCGAATAGATGCCGTCCACCTGGGTCGCCTTGAAGATCGCTTCCGCGCCGATTTCGGCCGCGCGAAGTGCCGCCGCCGAATCGGTCGTGAAGAAAGGATTGCCGGTGCCGCCGGCGAAGATCACCACCCTGCCCTGGGCCATGTGGTGCACGGCCTGGCGCTGCGAGAAGCTTTCGCAGATTTCCGGCATCGAGATCGCCGACAGGACCACGGTGTCGACGTTCAGCTTGCGCAGCGAGGTGGCGAGCGCCAGCGCGTTGATCACCGTGCCGAGCATGCCCATGTGGTCGCCGGTCACCCGGTCGCCGCCCTTGGACGCGACCGCGACGCCGCGAAAGATATTGCCGCCGCCGACGACCACGCCGACATCGACGCCCATGGCGCGCGCTTCGGCGATATCGGAGGCGACCCGATCGGCAACTTCAACATCGATGCCGAAACCCTGGCTGCCCATCAGAGCTTCACCGGAGGCCTTGAGCAAGACACGCTTGTAGAGAGGCTGAGGCGACATGGGGGCTCCTTGAAAATCGAAATGCAATGCGGAGGGTCAAACGGGTTGCCGATACACGAAGGGCACCGGCTTGTCACCGGTGCCCTTGCGCTTTCGACAGCTTTAGCTAACGAATATCAGCCTTTGGCGACTGCCGCGACTTCAGCGGCAAAATCCGTTTCTTCCTTTTCGACGCCTTCGCCGAGCAGCAGGCGTGCCATGCCCGTGACTTCGATCGCGGCGCCGGCAAGCTTTTCAGCGTCCTTGACGGCCTGGCCGACGGTGACGTCCGGGTTGATGACGAAAGCCTGCGAGAGAAGTGCGACTTCTTCGAAGAACTTGCGCATGCGGCCGTCGACCATCTTTTCGATGATGGCGTCCGGCTTGCCGGAAGCGCGCGACTGCTCGATGAAGACGTTGCGTTCGCGCTCGGCGACAGCAGCGTCGACTTCTTCGGCGCGGATAGCGAGCGGGTTGGTGGCAGCGATGTGCATGGCGACCTGGCGGCCGAGCGAGGTCAGGACTTCCTTGTCGCCGACCGACTTCAGGGCAACCAGGACGCCGAGCTTGCCGATGCCGTCGCCGGCGGCGTTGTGGACGTAGGTCGCGACAACGCCGTGCTCGACCTGCAGCAGGGCGGAGCGACGCAGGGTCATGTTCTCGCCGATCGTGGCGATCGCATCCTTGATGGTGTCGGCAACCGGCTTGCCGGAAGCCGGATAGGTGGCAGCCGAGATCGCTTCGACGGAACCGTCGGTCGTCAGGGCGACATTGGCGATGCCGCGAACGAGATCCTGGAACGCGTCGTTGCGGGCAACGAAGTCGGTTTCGGAGTTGAGCTCGATGACGACAGCCTTGTGGCCGGCGCTGGCAATGCCGATCAGGCCTTCAGCCGCGGTGCGGCCGGACTTCTTGTCGGCCTTGGAGATGCCCTTGGCGCGCAGCCAGTCGATCGCCGCTTCGATGTCGCCGTTCGTTTCGGTCAGCGCCTTCTTGCAGTCCATCATGCCTGCGCCGGACTTTTCGCGCAGTTCCTTTACCAGTGCAGCGGTGATTTCAGCCATTGTTTGCCTCTTGTCGGTTCAAGTGCGTGTCGCCGGAAAAACGTCGGCGGACTCAAATGTGTTGGGACGAATGTACCCGGAAGTGTGACAGCGTGATGAAGACACCACGAAAGCGATAGCCTCGACGACGGAGCGGTGGCAGTTCGCCTTGAAACGACCAAGGCCAGGGATCGGTATCTCTGGCCTCGATCGAATTCAGAAAGGAGGAGCGGCAAGCCGCTCCATCCCGCCTCAAGCTTCTGCTTCGCCTTCGAGCGCCGGCTCGATCGGGGCTTCGGCAGATGCGCCGATGTCGCGGCCCGAAGCGCCCTGCTGGCGAGCGATACCGTCGATGGCAGCGCGAGCGATCAGGTCGGTGTAGAGAGCGATGGCGCGCGAGGCGTCGTCGTTACCCGGGATCGGATAGTCGATGAGGTCCGGATCGCAGTTCGAATCGATGATGGCGACGACCGGGATACCCAGGCGCTTGGCTTCGTCGATGGCGATCTTTTCCTTGTTGGTGTCGATGATGAACATCAGATCCGGGGTGCCGCCCATGTCGCGGATACCGCCGAGAGCCTTGTCCAGCTTCTCGCGTTCGCGCTCGAGGTTCAGGCGTTCCTTCTTGGAATAGCCGGAAGCTTCCGAATTCAGGATCTCGTCGAGCTTGCGCAGACGGGCGATCGAGTTCGAAATGGTCTTCCAGTTGGTCATCATGCCGCCGAGCCAGCGGGAGTTGACGTAGTACTGGGCCGAACGCTTGGCCGAGTCGGCGATCAGTTCGGACGCCTGGCGCTTGGTGCCGACGAACAGAACGCGGCCGCCGCGGGCGACGGTGTCGGACACGACCTGAAGGGCGCGCGACAGCATCGGAACGGTCTGGGCCAGATCGATGATGTGGATGTTGTTACGATCGCCGAAGATGTACGGCTTCATCTTCGGGTTCCAGCGGTGAGTCTGGTGGCCGAAGTGAACGCCTGCCTCGAGAAGCTGGCGCATAGAAAAATCGGGCAATGCCATGCCTAGTTATCCTTTTCCGGTTGAACCTCCGCAAGGCGAACAGCACTCTCTTCGAGAGCGCCACCGGGCGGAACAGTCCGGATTTCTCCCGGACGATCCCATGCCTTACGTGTGGAATGCGGCTGCCTATACATTCGATTTGCCGCAAAAGCAAGTGCTTTGCCGGAAATTGCCTCAGCGGGCCAGAAGATCGAGCAGCGCCAGCATGGTGCCGGCATCCGGCATCGGCAGGACCGCGTCGATATCGGCGGGCAGCAGGCCGGCGACTGCGCCGGAAGCATTGCCCGTCGGAGCTCCGAGGGGACCGCGAAAACCGTGTTTTTCCCAGGCGAGCTGCTGCAGCGCCGGGGTGGTCAGTGCGTCGACCAGCCGCTTCGCCGCCTCGTCGACGACGATCAGCGGATGGGCGGAATAGACGGTCGGGCGCGGATAGAGCACGACAGGTTTTGCCCCCGCGCCAGCCATGATCCGGTCCCATCGGGCGCGATCGGCAAGAATCCATTCGACGAGCTGGTTCTCGTAACCGACGATCATCGGCTCACCGCCGATGCCGCCGGCCAGATATTGCTCGAACAGTTTTCCCGAGGACGGTGACTTGAAGCCCATGTTGCGGAAGATCGCCTGCGCCTTCGGGCCGAATTCGGCAAGCGATTCCGCGGTGGCGAGACTGCCACTCAGGAGGCTCAGCACCAGGCCGGCGAACATGAAGCCGGAATTCGACCGGTTCGGATCCGTCGAGATGATGCGAGCCCGGCCATAGAGCATGTTGACGCCGAGCTTCGACCAGTCGGTGCCGGCAAGGATGGCGTCGAGCAGCGCTTTCAGGTCGAGCTGGTAGTGCCCCTCACCCGTGCGGGTCACGAGGCCCGCCTTCATCAGCCCATCGGCGACCGGCTGCCAGGAATAGACGACGACCGGGGTATTCAGCACCACCCGGTCATCCCGGATCTTCACGCCGTTCTGGCGGGCGATATCGACCATGATCGACGAGGACGGCCAGAGAAATTGCGGGTTCTGCGACAGAAGCGCCTGTTCGCGCACCATTTCCACCGAGCCGGCCACCCGGCTCTGGACGGTCAGGCCACGGCTGCCGAGCGCGCGGATGACGTCGGGATCGGCGAGAAAGGCCTCCTTCTCGCCGCCGACGAAACCGGTGAGCGTGGTGCGGTTGCCGAGCAGACCCTGTAGCTCCGGGCGATCCTTGACCGCGAAATATCCGCCGGTGCCGGCAACGCCGGTCGCCAGCAATCCCACTCCAAAGGCGCGTCTGGAAATCGCCATCAGCGTTCGAGGTCCTCTTTGAGCGATGCCTGGATGAGGCGAAGGTCGGTGTTCAGGCTGTCGAGCTGTTCGTCGACCAGGCTGTCGGCGTAATGCACGAAGGCATCCTCGAGCTTGACCAAAACGCCGCCGACATCCTGCAACTGTTTTGCATCGGGGGCGCGTTTGGCCTCGATGATCGCGAAACCTTCCGCGACCTCGGCTGCGCGCGGCAGGTAATAGCTGAGAAAACGGCGCACCGCGCCGGCACTCTGCGGATCGGCCTCCAGCTTTGCGAAGACATCGGCGGCGATCTCGGCGAGATGATTTACCCGGGCGGCGGTCGGTTTGTCGGTGATGCGGCCGGCAGCAGCTTCGAGCCGTTCGGCGGCGGGCACGGCGACCGCCATCAGTTCGCGGACGAACTCCAGCCTGCCGCGGCCTATCGTCTTTTCGTCGAGCCCTTCGAACAGCCGGCGCGGCGCCAGAAGGAACACCAGGCCGGCGAAGACGAAGGCGCCGATGCCGGCGGCCACGATGACCGGCATCAGGAACACGAAACTCAGCACGGGAACCACGATCGCGGCGGCAAGCCCCGCCACGACCCAGTTCCAGTCATTGCCGAACCATCTACGCATTCTCGGCCTTAGTTGTAACCGCGCGCGGTGCGGAATGCCGCCGCGAGATCGGAGCCGCCGTTGAATACGCGGGCGGAGGTGGCTTCCGCAAGGTTGTTGAGCTGGGTCTTGTCGGCATCGCCGAAGGTGATGCCGAAGACCGGAACATGCGGCTGCGTCGAGTTCCACTGGTTCATGAACCGGCGGCTATCATCGTCCGACTTGCCGTCGGTCATGATGACGATGGCGGGCAGATAGTTCGGAAGGCCTTCGGTGCGGGCGATCTGACGCATGGCTTCGGCAGCGCAGGCATACATGTTGGTGCCGCCGCCCGGCTGCTCGCCGAGTACGGCATTCAGCAGCCCTTCCTGTTCCATGGGATCGCCGCTTCCCACCAGCGAACGGCGCACGCTGCCGTCGAAGGGGATGACGATGATGCGATCGGCCGGCGACCACTGCACCAGGACCCGGCTCGCTTCGGCCGGCGTCAGCAGGAAACGCATGGCCTGCGTCAACTGGGTCACGCCCTCCCCGGCCATCGAACCGGAAAAATCGAGGCAGAGGGCAGTCAGCGACGGCTTGCGCAGGGCCGCCTGATAGAGCGTCAGCGCCTCGCCGATGACGGCCGGCTCCGGCATGCGGATCGCGGTCACCAGCCGTTTCGGGTCGAAATTCCACAGCGGTTCGGGCGTCGCGGCGACATCGGCGAGCGGAATGCGCCGGCCGGTGGCGGCGATGCGTTTCTGGATGTCGGGTGTACGCAGATAGGCGAGCAGTTCGTTGAAGAAGGTCTGGACCTCCGCACCCCGACCATGATCGACAAAGCCGATCGGCGAATCGGCGACGGCGACGCCGTCGGCGGGATAGATGGCGTAAAGCGGATCCTGCTGTCCGATGCCAGCCAGCTTGTCGTTGGTCTCCTTCAGCACCGCCTCGTAGTTCCACATGGCGTCGTACAGCGTGCCGCGGCGGGCCTGATCCACATAGAGATCGGCGAGCCAGCCGGAGGAGCCGGACGACCGCTCGACGCCGGAGAGCAGCGACCTGACGGTGTCCTGCACCGTCTTGTCCTTGAGGTCGCCGGGCTCGATCACCGGCTTGTTGCCGAGCGCGCTCGACAGCATGGCGAGATAAGCGCTGGCGCCGGAATTGGACTGCGTCGCGGACGTCATCAGGAATTTGAGCGAGCCGGAATTCACCGCTGCCAGAATGTCTTTCATGAACACGTCGCGGCCGATCCAGCCGAGCGCCTGCGCCTTCGATTTACGGACGCCCAAGACGACCGGCGTCTGGGCGATCGAGGTCAGGTTCTTGACACGGCGGCGGGTGTCGAACATGTCGACCCAGACGCTGGAGGCCGGCCAGACTGCATCCTGCGCGACGCCGGCTTCGCTCTGCAGCGCCAGGCCGATATCGAGCGTGCCCTCGTATTTGAAGGTGCAGGTGGCGCTCTTCTCTTTGCAGAACTCTTCCACGATCGGCTGCAGGACCGTGTTTTCCGATCCCGAGACGATCGAGAAATCCGGTCCCTTGCCGATATTGCAGCCGGCGAGCGAGACGACCGCCAGCAGCGCTAAAGCCCAATACGGCGCCCGTCCGATCCCCAAGGTCACGCCCCTGTCATCGCTTTCTTGAGCTCGACTGTAAGCTGTTCCATGCGGCTCTCCGCCTCGGCGCGTTTCTTGCGGCCGTCCTCCTGGACGCGCAGCACGCCGCTGATCGTATCGATCAGGTCGCGGTTTGCCGCTTCCAGCGTATCGATATCGACGATGCCGCGCTGCGACTGTTCCTCGATGGCGATCGCCTGGTCCTTCATCATCGCCGATGCCTCGCGGATCATCTGATTGGTCGCGTCGGTGACAGTCTTCTGCAGGTCGAGCGCCGATTTCTGCCGGTTGAGGCCGAGCAGGATGACCATCTTCTGCTTCCAGGCGGGAACGGTCAGCGCCGAGGTCGCCTGCAGGTTCTCGATCAGCGTCTCGTCGCCCGACTGGACGATGCGGATCTGCGGCAATTGCTGGATGCCGAGCTGGCGGGCCTGCTGCAGATAGAAGATGCGCTTTTCCAGCCGGTCGAGCGCCTGCAGGCTGTCCTGATAGGTCTGCGCCTCGATGAGGCCGCCGCCGGGATTGGCCGCGGCCTGATCGGCGGCGGCCTTCAGCCTCGGCAGTTCATTGGCACGAAAATTCTCGGCGAATGCCTTGCCCGCCTGGACGTAACCGTCGAGCTTGACGATCGACTGCTTGGTCTCCTCATGGAGATCGTCGAGCAGGGCGATATCGCGGCGAAGCGTATCCTTGTGGCGGTCGAGTTCCAGGCCGATCCGGTCGATCTGGCCGGCAACATCCTCGAATTCTTCCTTGAAGCGCTCCAGCCGCGCCTGCGCGGATTGGAACATGCGGCTGAAAAAGCCCTGTTCGCTGATCGACGCCGGATCGAGGTTCTTCGATTTGAGGATGATATCGTTGAGCAGCTTACCGACTTCGCCCATGTCGCGGTTACGGACTTCGCGAAGGATGCGGTCGGCATAATCGGTCACCGATTGCTGCGCCCGGTCTCCGAAGACGGAGATCGACGAGCGGTCGGTCAGGTTGATATTGTCCGAGATGCGGGCGATTTCGGCCGGATCGGCAGAAACCACGGGCAGATTGAGAGTGGAAGTGGTCGCCAAGTCGGTGTCCGCCATCGTGTCATCCCCATAGCGCTCTGTTTCACCGTCAGGCCTTTTCGAGAAAGACCGTCGCGCGGGGATGGACAGGCGAGCCGGCCGGACCGAGGCCAATGCCGGCTCTCAGACGACGGCCCGGCGCAAATCATGCCCGACGCGGACACACACTAGAGAGGATTGCGTGACAGTTTCATGACAGAACGCCGCGGCGCTGATCTGCGGGGCCGGTGAACGGCAATGGCGGGTTATTTCGCCGGCGCCGGCGGGCACGCATCCTGCTGTGGCTTCAGGAGCTCCAGCTTCACCAGGCTGCCGGACAGAACGAAGTCGCCGTAGTCCATGGTGAGATCGCGGGTAATGCCGTTTTCGTAGAGCTTGAACGACATGTTGTAGACCGGGGTCGGATCGCCGGCCGCATTCTCGTTGAAATAGGCGATCGTCACCGGCCAGAACGGGGTCTTGGCGAACTCGCCGGCCTTGTCGGCATCAACGTCATCCTTCTGTGCCGTCTGCGACTTGCCGATCACCGTCGTGGTCAGCAGCGCCTGGTCGCCGTTTTCGGAACCGTCGAAGACCCGCGCCTCGAAGAAGTTCTTGCCCTGCTTGGCATTCGCAATGACATCGAGCATGTGGCTGGTCGGAAAATCGCTCGCCGGCAGGTCGATCTCGCGGCCGTCGGGCTGGGTGATTTCCACCTTGACGCCCTTGTCGGCGATCGAGGCGTCGCCGCTCAGCTGCTTGTCGAGCTGCTCGTCGGTGAAGGACTTGGTCTCGAAATGGAACTGGTTCGCGGCCATGTCCTCGAAGGTCGTGGTCTGCTGGTCGCTGAGACGCGTCTCCTCGCCCGTGTCGATCTTGGTGACGAGGCGGAAATTGGTGGAAAAGCCGGTGCAGGCCGAGCCGGTGAACTCATAGACCATGCGGCCGAACATGCCTTCGATGCCGGAACGTTCCGAGGCTTTCTTGAGTTTCAGGTCGTAAATGGCGCGATGCGGGACGAGCAGCCGGGCGGCACCGTCGGTCGTCGCGTCCGCGGAGGTGGCGCCCAAAAGGCTCAGACCGCCGGCAAGGATCACCCCGAGGCTCATACGCAACATTCACATTCTCCTGTTGGACTCAGTCGGGGATGTTATAAGAACGCCATCTGACCAAGCTAAGGCCTTGATGCAGGATTTTTGAAGATTTTACAACAAAACGGGAGTCGAAAATGACCGAAGCCATCGAAGGCCGTCTGAAGGAACTGGGGATCGTCCTCCCCGTCGCGGCAGCGCCCGCCGCCAATTACCTGCCCTATGTAATCACCGGCAACCTGCTGTTCATCTCGGGCCAATTGCCGAACGAAAACGGCAAGGTCGCAGTCACGGGCCTTGTCGGCGCAGATGTCGACGTGCCGGCGGCGAGCCGCGCCGCAGAGCTCTGCGCCATCAATATCCTCGCTCAGGCAAAAGCTGCGTTGGGTGGCGATCTCGGCCGGATCAAGCGGGTGGTCAAGCTCTCGAGCTTCGTCGCCTCGGCACCCGGCTTTGCCGAACAGCATATCGTCACCAACGGCGCATCGAACCTGATCGCCAACGTTCTCGGCGACGCCGGCAAGCATGCGCGCGCAGCCGTCGGCATGGCGGCGCTGCCGCTCAACGCTTCCGTGGAAATCGAAGCCATCATCGAGATCGAAGCATGACCGACGCCACCTGGATCAAGGACCTTCCGGTCGCCCATCGCGGCTATCACGACATGAACCGTCAGGTCTGGGAAAACACGCTCTCGGCGTTTTCCCGCGCGGTCGAGGCCGGCTTTGCGATCGAATGCGACGTGCAGCTTGCCGCCGACAGCGTGCCGGTCGTCTTCCACGACCATGATCTCGAGCGGCTCTGCGGCATCAAGGGCGATATCCGCGAGAAGACCTCGGCCGAGCTCGGCATGCTCTCGGTCGGCGGTACCAAAGACAAGGTGCCGACGCTGAAGCAGATGCTTGCCCTCGTCGCCGGCAAGGTGCCGCTCGTCATCGAGATCAAGGGACGCGAAGGGGACGGCGAGGACGACGGGTTCGCCGAGGCGGTGCTGGAGGTTCTCGAGGGTTATCAGGGCAAGGTGGCGCTGATGAGCTTCGACTATCACATCCTGCGCGACCTGAAGAACGCCGGCTCGCCCTACCCGCTCGGCCTGACCGCCATGGGGGACAAGCCCGAACAATTCTTCGAGCACGACGAAGCCATGCAACTTGGCCTCGACTTCATTTCCTACCACTATCCCCACCTGCCGAACACGTTCATCACAGCTCAGAGAGCGAGTGGAATTCCGGTCATCACCTGGACCGTGAGGGATGCAAACGGCCGCGAACATACCTATAAATATGCCGACCAGATGACCTTCGAAGGTTTTGATCCGCGGGAGGCTTCCTCCCCCTCCCTGTAAAGCAGAGCATGACCGGCAATCTTACCATCCGCATCGAAAAGTCGTTCTGCGCGATCAGCCCCGAAAGCTGGTCGCGCCTTTCGGGCACATCCAAGTCCTCCTCTTCGGAAACGCCCTACAATCCGTTCCTGTCGCACGCCTACCTGTCGGCGCTGGAAGAATCCGGATCCGCCACCGCCAAGACCGGCTGGCTCGGCCATCACCTCCTGCTGGAAGACGACAAGGGCACGCTGATCGGCGCGGTCCCCGGTTATCTCAAGAGCCACAGCCAGGGCGAATATGTCTTCGACCACGGCTGGGCCGACGCATTCGAGCGGGCCGGCGGGCGTTATTATCCAAAACTGCAATGCACCGTGCCGTTCACTCCGGCAAGCGGACCGCGCCTGCTGGTGTCCAACGGTTACGACAAGGATACGACGGAGCTGACGCTGGCCGCCGGTCTCCAGGAGGTGACCCGCCAGCTCGGCATCTCGTCGGCGCATGTGACCTTCGTTGCGCAAGACCAGGTCGCCGCCTTCGAAGAGGCCGACTACCTGCACCGGACCGACAAGCAATTCCATTTCATCAACGAGGGTTACGAGAACCACGACGCCTTTCTCGAAACGCTCGCCTCGCGCAAGCGCAAGGCGCTGAAGAAGGAACGCCGCGCGGCGCTCGAAAACGGCATCAGCATCGACTGGCTGACCGGCAAGGACCTGACCGAAGGCATCTGGGACCAGTTCTTCGAATTCTACATGGATACCGGCGGCCGCAAATGGGGCCGGCCTTACCTCACGCGACAATTCTATTCGCTGATCGGCGAGCGAATGGCAGACGACATCGTGCTGGTGATGGCCAGACGCAATGGCAAATATGTTGCCGGCGCAATCAACTTCATCGGCGGCGACGCTCTCTACGGCCGGCACTGGGGCTGTATCGAGGACCACCCCTTCCTGCATTTCGAAGTCTGCTATCATCAGGCGATCGATTTCGCCCTGGCGAAGGGCCTGAAGCGCGTCGAGGCCGGAGCGCAAGGCGAACACAAGCTGGCGCGCGGCTATCTGCCTGTCACCACCCATTCGATGCATTATATCGCCCATGCGGGTCTGAGGCGCGCGATCGCCGACTATCTGGAACACGAGCGCGAAGACGTGGAGCAGATGACGGAATATCTCGCGGAACACAGCCCGTTCCGCAAGGGCGAGCGCCAGCAGGAACAGGATTAGAGCCCGGAAGGATCGGGCCGGAAAAACAAGGAGAGGACATCGCGATGAGCGGCCAGGCTTACGACAGCAACAATATCTTCGGGAAAATCCTGCGCGGCGAGATCCCGTGCCATCGGGTCTACGAGGATGCCGATACGCTCGCCTTCATGGATGTCATGCCGCAATCGCCCGGTCACCTGCTGGTGATCCCCAAAACGCCGTCGCGCAACATTCTCGACGCGGATCCGGCGGTGCTTTCGAAGCTGATGCCGGTGGTGCAGAAACTCGCCAAGGCGGCCAAGGAAGCCTTCGAGGCGGACGGCATCACGGTCATCCAGTTCAACGAACCGGCCTCAGGCCAGACCGTCTACCACCTGCATTTCCACGTCGTCCCCCGCTATGAGGGACAGGCTTTGAAGCCCCATTCGGGCCAGATGGAGAACAACGAGGTGCTGGCCGCCAACGCCGAGAAGATCATCGGCGAATTGGGCAATTAAGCTAGAAGCCCACCCACCAGAGACCGGCAACCAGCAGCGCCATCGGCACCGCAACGCCGACCGCGACCCTGCGGCCGGTTGCCAGGAAGACGGCAAAACCGATGCCGGCCGCCCCGAGCCTCAGCCACAGCGGCGAGCCGGCAAGCGTGCCGTTGGGGAAGACGATCAGCTTGGCGGTGACGGCCATGACCAGCGCGGTCGCAACCGCCCTCACCCAATAAAGCGCCTCGGAATCCTCATCGAGGCGGTTGCCGGTGAAGACGCCCAGCCAACGCCAGATATCGGTCGCCAGGAAGCCGGCAATCACGATCACGATGAAGGTCCAGTATTCCGCGATCATCGCCGGCCACCCTTGCCCGCGCGCAACCTGTCGCGCCTTATCCGATCGACGAGATAGGCAATCGTCCCGCCGCCAAGGCCCGCGCAGAGCACATCGAATTTCGGCGTGATCAACGCAAGGGTGGGCCCGAGAACGACGCCCATGACGAAGGCGATCCTGACCACCGGCTGGCGGGCGCTCGCCCAGATCGAGGCGTTGAAATAGACCGGCGTCAGGAAGAAGAGCACACCCGCGACGGCCGGCGGAAAGGCCGAGACGATATCGTAGAAGACCGCCACCACCAGCGTACCGGTGAGGGTCAGGGTCACGCCGAAACCGGCGAAATAGATCGCCCGGTATTCCCGAGGCACGTTGCGAAGCGTGGTGATCGCGAAGACCCAGGACGTGATGGCGATGAAATGCGACAGGATCAGCAGCAGCCAGATCGGCGTGCGCCTCGTGCGCATTTCCGGGATGACCGAGGCGACCATCGGCGTCATGCGGATCGAGGAAAGCGTCACCGCGAGGAAGCAGGCGGCGATGTTGGCGCCGCTTGCCATCGTGCCAATAAGGATGACCTGCGCCGGCAGCGCCCAGATCGCAAAGGACATGAACACCGCCTCTGCACGCGTCAGGCCCGATTCCAGCGCAAACGCACTGAAGCCGACGATCGAAATGAGCAGGATGAGCGCCGGAAGCGACAGAAGGCCCCGCATGCCGGTGAAGAACCAGAAAAAGGCGCTGCGGTCGTCACTGGCTGGAGACATCGATATTCCGGAAATGCGCGAAAAAAGAAGGCGAGTCGTCAAAAAACGACGATGCCGGGACAAGCCCGGCATCGCAAGAGTTCAATCCGAAAGCCCTATTTGGTCTTCGGCACGCGGGGCACAGTCGTGCCCTTGCGCGGCGGCGCCTTGGGCGCTTCTTCCGAAGCGATCACGTCCGCATCCACCATGGCGCGAGCCCGCGCCGGGCCACCTTCCTTGTCCTTCGGAGCCGACTTCTTCGGCGCCTTGGCCTTCACGACCTTGGCCTCGGCTTCCTCGGCCGCCTCTTCGACCTCGGCTTCCGGCTTCGGCTTCACGGGCGTCGCCTCGGGGATCGAGTCGAGGATCAGCTTGTCCTTGCCATCCTCGCCCTTGCCGACGGTGACGCGGACGACGCCGCCCTTGCGCAGCTTGCCGAACAGGATCTCGTTGGCGAGCGGCTTCTTGATGTATTCCTGGATGACGCGCGAGAGCGGACGGGCCCCCATCTTCTCGTCGTAGCCCTTTTCCGCCAGCCAGGCGATCGCATCCTGGTGGAGGTCGAAGGTGACGTTGCGTTCCGAGAGCTGCGTCTCGAGCTGCATGACGAACTTCTGCACGACCTGGTGGATGACTTCGGTCGGCAGCGGCGCGAATGCGATGATCGCATCGAGACGGTTGCGGAATTCCGGCGTGAACAGGCGGTTGATCGCCTCCTCGTCCTCGCCGGTGCGCTTGGACGAACCGAAGCCGATGGCGGCCTTGGCCATTTCCGATGCACCCGCATTGGTCGTCATGATCAGGATGACGTTACGGAAGTCGATCTTCTTGCCGTTGTGGTCGGTCAGCGAACCATGGTCCATGACCTGCAGCAGGATATTGTAGATATCCGGATGCGCCTTCTCGATCTCGTCGAGCAGGACCACCGAGTGCGGATGCTGGTCGACGCCGTCTGTCAGCAGGCCGCCCTGGTCGAAGCCGACATAACCGGGAGGTGCACCGAGCAGCCGCGAGACCGTGTGGCGTTCCATATATTCCGACATGTCGAAGCGCAGCATCTCGACGCCGAGAGAGGCGGCAAGCTGCTTGGCGACCTCGGTCTTGCCGACGCCGGTCGGGCCGGAGAAGACGTAGGAGCCGATCGGCTTGTTCGGTTCGCGAAGGCCGGCACGGGCGAGCTTGATCGCCGTCGACAGGGCCTCGATCGCCGCATCCTGGCCGTAGACGACCGAACGCAGTTCCTTTTCCAGGTTGGCGAGAACCATCTCGTCGTCCTTGGAAACGGTCTTTGCCGGAATCCGCGCCATGGTGGCGATCGTCGCTTCGATCTCCTTCTCGGTGATCAGCTTGCGGCGCTTGGAGGCCGGCAGCAGCATCTGGGCCGCACCGGTCTCGTCGATCACGTCGATCGCCTTGTCCGGCAACTTGCGGTCGGAGATGTAGCGGGCCGACAGTTCGACGGCCGACTTGATCGCCTCGTTGGTGTAACGCAGCTTGTGATAGTCCTCGAAATAGGGTTTGAGGCCCTTCATGATCTCGATCGCATCCTCGATCGACGGCTCGTTGACGTCGATCTTCTGGAAACGGCGAACCAGGGCCCGGTCCTTTTCGAAGAACTGGCGGTACTCCTTGTAGGTGGTCGAGCCGATGCACCGGATCGCGCCCGAAGACAGGGCCGGCTTCAGGAGGTTCGAGGCGTCCATCGCGCCGCCTGACGTAGCGCCGGCGCCGATGACCGTGTGGATCTCGTCGATGAACAGGACCGCACCCGGATACTCTTCCAGCTCCTTGACGACCTGCTTCAGGCGTTCCTCGAAATCGCCGCGATACCGGGTGCCGGCGAGCAGCGTGCCCATGTCGAGCGAGAAGATGGTGGCGTCTGCGAGAGCCTCCGGGACCTTGCCTTCGATGATCCGCTTGGCCAGCCCCTCGGCGATCGCCGTCTTGCCGACGCCCGGATCACCAACATAGAGCGGGTTGTTCTTGGAGCGGCGGCACAGGACCTGGATCGTGCGGTTGACTTCGGCATGGCGGCCGATCAGCGGGTCGATCCGGCCGTCACGGGCCTTTTCGTTCAGGTTGACGCAATAGGCCTTGAGGGCATCCTGCGGCTTCTTGGCGGAGCCTTCTTCCTGGTCGCGGGAGGAGGGCTTGGCTTCCTGCTCGTTGTCGTCAGCGCCCCGCGGAGTGCGGGTCTGGGAGGAACCGGCGCGCTTGCCGATGCCGTGCGAAATGTAGTTGACCGCGTCGTAGCGGGTCATCTCCTGCTCCTGCAGGAAGAAGGCCGCATGGCTTTCCCGTTCCGCGAAGATCGCGACGAGAACGTTGGCGCCGGTCACTTCCTCGCGGCCGGAGGACTGGACGTGGATGACGGCGCGCTGGATGACGCGCTGGAAGCCGGAGGTCGGCTTGGAGTCCTCGTCATAACCGGTGATCAGGTTGGCAAGTTCGTTATCGACATAGTCGGTGACGGTCTTGCGCAGTGTTTCCAAATTGACGTTACAAGCACCCATGACCGCGGCTGCATCGGCGTCGTCGATCAACGCCAAAAGCAGGTGCTCGAGCGTGGCATATTCGTGATGCCGCTCGTTGGCAAAGGTCAGTGCCTGATGCAGCGCCTTTTCTAAGCTAGGCGAAAATGTTGGCACGTCGGGTTCCTCACTTCTTTTCCATGACACATTGCAGCGGATGCTGGTGTTGCCGGGCGAAGTCCATGACCTGGGACACTTTGGTTTCCGCTACTTCGTATGTAAATATTCCGCATTCCCCCACGCCGTGGTTGTGGACATGGAGCATGATCCGCGTTGCCGCTTCCCTGTCCTTCTGAAAGAAACGCTCCAGAATGTGGATGACGAACTCCATGGGCGTATAATCGTCATTCAGCAGCAGTACGCGGTAGAGATTTGGCTTCTTGGTTTTTGGCTTCGTGCGGGTAATGACCGAGGTACCGCGGTTCGCGTTGTCTCCGTCGCCACCCTTTTCAGCTTGCATCAAGATCGGCAGTGCGATCATCTTCATTCATTCCCCAGTC
Source organism: Neorhizobium sp. 2083 (assembly GCF_031455615.1). NCBI lineage: Bacteria > Pseudomonadati > Pseudomonadota > Alphaproteobacteria > Hyphomicrobiales > Rhizobiaceae > Neorhizobium > Neorhizobium sp. 2083. Next base: position 307,579 of record NZ_JAVDTC010000005.1, read on the forward strand.
ATCCGGCGGGTTCGTCCGAATGGCCGAACGGCCGGACTTCAGTCTTCCTAACTTAGTTCATTGGATGCGGATTTTAAGCCCCCTTTGCAGCCACGCAATCACTATTCCGCTAAAGAGATCATGGAACATGCCGAAATTCGGAAATTTCCGCATTGGCATGAATCAAAAAAGGCCGGCAGCGTCGAACGCCGCCGGCCTTCTGTCTGTGAAGGCGTCGCTGGGAGGGCCGCTATGCGCGTTACGCGGCGTTTGCGGTCACCACGGCGGTCGACTTTGCAACCGGCGCCTCGTAGCGTTTGTAAGCCGTCTTGGCGAGATCGGCATACATGTCGGTGATCTTGGTCGACTCGGCGATGAAGCCTTCATAAGTCGACTTCACGTATTTGGTCTGGAGCTCGAAAACCGCTTCGACGCTGCGGGTGGAGGCCAGCGCCTCCACGAAACCCGCCATGTCCTGAAAGGACTTCTTGGAATAATCGGTCGCTTCGGTCGCGATCGCCTGGAAACCCTTGGCGACCTCGGAATAGCTCTTCAGCATTCCGTCCATCGCTTCCTTGCTCTTCTTGTTGGCTTCATCGAAATTGAACATCGCCTGTCCCTTTGTTCTATTCGGATACGCTGATAGAAAGCGGCATGCCGGCAAAAGTCAAGGGTGATTTGTGCGGCGCAAAATCACCCAAGGTTGCAAAAGGATTCATGCAAATGCATGGATGGATTCAGGCTGCTGATTTTGCGAAGATATATCAGCACCTAGCGTTGCCCGCGCAAAAACGCCGCAGCCATTTTATTTCGCCCGGCGCTTTCCGCGCGAATCGAAAGGCGGGCCTGGAAGCCCGCCTTCAAGTCCTGCGACGCAGCCGATCCAAGACCGGCGCAGAGCGATCGATCAGAGATCGACGTCCAGGATCGCCATCGAAAAGTTGTAGGAGCGATCGCCGTCCTCGTCGTCGATATAGATGACGCCGAGAAACTCGTCTCCGAGGTAAACTTCGGCCGAATCGTTCTTGCGCGGACGCGCCTTGACGATCGCCTGCGGATTGATCACGCGCTTGAAGTAGGCATCGAGCTTCTTGATTTCGTCCGGTTTCACGTTTCTCTCCGTCAGCGGTTCGGTTGCGGCGCTTTTGGCATGGGACAAAGGCGAAAGTAAAGCCGCCAGAAACAGCCTTTTCCGCTCTTTCCCCGACGTTCGGCGGACGGAGGATATTCCGTCAGCCTCATGCGGCCGAGCGGCAAGGCGAACGCAGACGAATCAGTCGTCGGCACCGAGAAGCTGGTCCATCAGGCGCGACGGTTCCGAACACCCTGCGCTCCCGACCACCTTCGCCGGCACACCGGCCACGGTCGACTTCGGCGGAACGGCCTTCAGGACCACCGAGCCCGCGGCAACGCGCGAGCACGACCCGACCTCGATATTGCCGAGAATCTTGGCGCCGGCGCCGATGAGGACGCCGTTGGCGATCTTCGGATGGCGGTCGGCGCCCTCCTTGCCGGTGCCGCCGAGCGTCACGCCGTGCAGGATCGAAACGTTGTCGCCGATGACGGCCGTCTCGCCGACCACCAAGCCGGTGGCGTGATCGAGGAAGATGCCCTTGCCGATGCGGGCTGCCGGATTGATATCCGTCTGGAAGACGCTGGAGGAACGGCTCTGCAGATAGAGCGCGAAGTCCCGTCTGCCGCGCATGAACAGCCAATGCGCCAGCCGGTGCGTCTGGATCGCGTGAAAGCCCTTAAAATAGAGAACCGGCTCCATGAACCGCAGGCAGGCGGGATCGCGGTCGTAGACGGCCTGGATATCGACGCGCATGATCGCGCCCCATTCCGGCCAGTCTTCCAGCATTTCCATGAAGGTCTGGCGCAGAAGCACGTCAGGCACATCCGCATGGGCGAGGCGTTCGCAGATGCGGTGCACGACGCATTCTTCGAGCGAGCGATGGTTCAGCACGGCAGAATAGAGAAATGCGGCGAGCAGCGGGTCCTGCTCGGTTGCCATGCGCGCTTCCTGGCGCAACGTATCCCAGATGGGATCCACGGTCGCGAGCGACTCCTGGCGGATTTCAGTTCTTGCGGCCATCGCCGTCTCCTCGTTTGCCGTAAGGCAGAGCTTCGTGCAGCATTATATAGAATAAGTTTATGCCAAGACCAATGGCTGCAAAATCGCATTCCGTTGATGGTAAGAATGAAAGAACCTACGGCCTTGCGGAGAGTTCGGCATAGAACTCCAGAACCGCCTTTTTGAACACCCGGTCGCCGACGGCGAGCATGTGGTCGCGGCCCGGGATATCAAGGGCAATTGCATGCGGCATCAGCGCGGCGAGTTCCTGCGGGGAGCCGGCGATATCATCCTTGGTTCCGACGCCGATCAGCGTCGGCGCGTCGATACGCCCCATGTCGGCCCGGCTGACGAGGTCCCGCGAACCGCGGATACAGGCCGCCAGGGCTTGCCTGTCACTCTTCGTCTGGTCTGCAAAGGCACGGAACATGCGGCCACGGGCGTGGCTGACGTCATCGAGCGAAGGGGCAAGCAGGGCGTCGGCGATCGGGTCCCAGTCCCCTACCCCGTCGGTCATGCCGATGCCGAGGCCCCCGAGCACCAGCGAGCGCACCCGATGCGGATGCGCGAGTGCGGAAAAGACCGAGATGCGGGCGCCCATCGAATATCCGAACAGATGCGCTTCGGGGATCCGCAAATGATCGAGCAGCGCCATCGAATCCTCGGCCATCACCCATGGCCTGTAGGCTTCCGGATCGAGCGGCTTGCCGCTTGCGCCATGCCCGCGATTGTCCATGGCAATCACCCGGTAACCGGCATCGCCGAGCGTCTTCAGCCAGCCCGGATGCACCCAGTTGACCAGCGCGCTGGAGGCAAACCCGTGGATGAGCAGCACCGGATCGCCGGACGGATCGCCTTCGTCGAAATAGGCAAGATCAAGACCATCATGGGAGAACGTGGAGAAGGCAGGCGCATTGAGATTCATCGAGGCAGTCCTTATTGACGCCGGGAAGATAAGGGATGAACGGCTGCGTTTGAACCCGTGAAAGACAGGAAATCAACGTGGCTGCGGCGGTTTTCCCACTACACAATCACTGAACGGGCGGCTAATGTCCGGCGCAAATCAGAAGCGTCGCATTCCAGTATCGGAGACCATCATGGCCGGGCACAGCATTCCCCACTTCCAGAACGACGGCGGGCATCGCTTGATCCAGATCGGCGTCAAGGAATTCATGTGCACCGGCGCTTCGGTTCCCTTCGACCACCCGCACATCTTCATCGACATGGGTGACGACAACGAGAAGGTCTGCTCCTACTGCTCGACCCTCTACCGCTACAATCCGTCGCTGAAGGCCGAACAGACCCACCCGCCGGGCTGCGTCTTCCACGTCAAGGCCGCCTGATCGGCAACCCGACATGTCCATCGAAAGAGTAGCGGTCATCGGCGCCGGCATGGCCGGGCTGACGGCCGCGCTCGCCTTCGCCCGCCACGGCATAGCCTGCGACGTTTTCGAGGAGGCCGCCGACCTGATCGAAGTCGGCGCCGGACTGCAGGTCTCGCCGAACGCCTCGCGCGTGCTTTCCGAACTCGGCGTCCTGCCGGCGCTCGAAGCCGTCTGGACCGAGCCCGAGCGAATCGCGCTCGTTTCCGGAACGTCGCTCAGGCCGCTTGCGCATGTTCCAGCCGGACGGTTTGCCCGCGAGCGCTGGGGGGCGCCCTACGGCGTTCTCCACCGCGCCACGCTGCAGAAGGCACTGCTTGCGGCCGTGGAACGGAACCCGCTCTGCAGCGTCCACCTCGACACACCGGTCCGGCAGGATCCGCACGGGGCGCTGACCGGGATTACCGGCAAAGCCTATCCGCTGATCGTCGGAGCCGACGGCGTCTGGTCCAATCTGCGTGCCGGCATCCCGGACAGCCCGGAGCCGGATTTTTCGCGCAACGTCGCGTGGCGCTTCACGATCCCCAGCAGCGCCCGGCCAGACTGGCTGGACGCCGGCCAGGTCACCGCCTTTCTCGGTCCCTCGACCCATGTCGTCGCCTATCCGCTGAGGGAGATCGACGGGTTCAACATCGTCGCGATCGCCTCGGGCATCAGTCCCGGCAAGACTTGGGACGCGCAGGCAAGCGACGCCCAGAGGCGCATGCTGCTCAGCCAGTTCCATCGCTGGGACCGGCGCATCGTTCGACTGATCGAAACGGCAGAGCGGCCGACCTTCTGGCCGCTTTACCAGGTGACCGCCGGGCGCTGGCACAATGGCCGCGACATGGCGCTGATCGGCGATGCGGCGCATGCGATGATGCCGTTTGCGGCGCAGGGCGCATCGATGGCGATCGAGGACGCGTTCGTGCTGGCAAACCGGGTGTCCGGTCCCCTGCCCCTAGCGCAGGCGCTGACGGATTTCGAGAGCGAACGGACGGCGCGGATCGCCAAGGTGCGCGCCCGCGGCCTGTTCAACCGCTTCGCCTACCACGCCCGCGGGCCCGTGAGGCTCGGCCGCGATATCGTGCTCTCGCTGCGTCCGCCGCAATCGCTCGCGGCGGATCTCGACTGGCTTTACGGTTTCAAGGCGGCCTGATCAGACCTCTGCGGCGGCTGCAAAGCCCGCTTCCAGATCCTTTTTCAGATCTGCGACATCCTCAAGGCCGATCTGCAGGCGGATGACCGGACCTTCCGGCGGCGCCTTGGCGATGGTGCGGTCCGACAGATTGACCGGTACGGCAAGGCTCTCGTAACCGCCCCAGGAATAACCGAGGCCGAAGAAGGTGAGCGCGTCCAGGAAAGCGTGCGCCCTGGCTTTCGCCTTGTCGCCATCCGCCTTCAGCACGAAGGAGAAGACGCCGCTAGCGCCCTTGAAGTCGCGCTTCCAGATCGCATGGCCCGGGAAGCTCGGAAGCGCCGGATGAAGGACGCGCGCGACGTCTTCACGGCTCTCCAGCCAGGTGGCGATATCGAGCGCGCTCTTCTGATGGTGCTCGAGCCGCACGCCCATGGTGCGCAGACCGCGCAGGATCTGGTAGGAATCATCCGGCGCGCCGCAGATCCCGAGCGTGACGCGGGCTTCCTCGAGTTTCGGCCAGTGCCTGGCATTGGCCGAGACGGAACCCATGATGATGTCCGAATGGCCGGACGGATATTTCGTCGTCGCATGGATCGAGACATCGACGCCGAAATCGAGCGGCCGGAAATAAAGCGGCGTCGCCCAGGTATTGTCCATCGTGACGACGCAGTCGTGCCGGTGGGCCACCTCCGCGATCGCCCGGATATCCTGCATCTCCATCGTGTTGGAGCCTGGCGCTTCGGTATGGACCAGCCTGGTATTCGGCTTGATCAGCGCCTCGATGCCGGCGCCGATCTCCGGATCGTAATACTCGACCGCAACGCCCAGGCGCTTCAGCATCGTGTTGCAGAAATTGCGGCACGGCGCGTAAACGGAATCGACGATCAGGGCGTGGTCGCCAGCCGAGAGATAGGCGAGAAACGGCACCGAAATCGCCGCAAGCCCCGAGGGAACCAGAATGGTGCCGGCCGAACCTTCCAGTTCGTCGAAAGCGGCGCAGAGCGCATCCGTGGTCGGCGTGCTGCGCGTCCCGTAGGTGTATTTCTGGGCCCGCTTCTCCATCGTCGCGACATCGGGAAACAAGACGGTGGAAGCATGGACGACCGGCGGGTTGATAAAGCCGTGGTAGCTGGACGGGTCGTTGCCCATGTGCGCCAGACGCGTGTTCGGGCCAGCGCCGGTGAACAGGGACTCGTTCGTCTTTTTCATGTCGGGGGGAGCTTTCGTTGGCAATGGAGACGGCAAGTTTTGCCGCGGGAAAAAGGCTCGGTCAACCCCAGCGCGGGCGGCCCGGACCAGCGGCATCAGGGAGCCTGCCATGCTGCGGAAAACGCATCCCTTTTGATCATATGCTGCCCAAACTTTGGGTAACTGGGCGTTTTCTGAGCCGGGTTAACGAATTTACCTCATTTCGGACGCAATTCGAAAAAGCGACACTTGACCCTGCGTTGTTTTGCGAATGAGATAGCAACGCCCGCACCGGGAGGGTTAGCGGGCGGCCTGCCGTATTCGAAAGACAGGGGAGCGGCACGGTGTCATCAAATCACAGAACACGATAGATAAAGGTTGGGAAAAATGAAAAAGACGCTTCTGTCAGCCGCGCTTGGCACTGCGGTTCTGGGCTTTGCTTCGGCGGCTTCCGCCGCGACGCTCGATGATGTGAAGGCGAAGGGCTTCGTCCAGTGCGGCGTCAACACCGGTCTTGCCGGCTTTGCACAGCCGGATTCCGCCGGTAACTGGAAGGGTTTCGACGTCGATTACTGCAAGGCCGTCGCCGCCGCCATCTTCGGCGACGCGACCAAGGTCAAGTACACGCCGACCACCGCGCAGAGCCGCTTCACGGCGCTGCAGTCCGGCGAAATCGACCTGCTCGCCCGTAACTCGACCTGGACGATCAACCGCGATACCGCGCTCGGCTTCAACTTCCGTTATGTCAACTACTATGACGGCCAGGGCTTCATGGTGCCCAAGAGCCTCAACGTGAAGTCGGCTCTCGAACTTTCCGGCGCCGCCGTCTGCGTTCAGGCGGGCACGACGACCGAACTCAACCTCGCCGACTACTTCAAGGCCAACAAGCTCGAATATAAGCCGGTCGTCTTCGAAAAGCTCGAGGAAGTGAACGCCGCCTATCAGGCCGGCCGTTGCGACGTCTACACGACCGACCAGTCCGGCCTCTATTCGCTGCGACTGTCGCTCTCCAACCCGACCGACCACGTGATCCTGCCGGAAATCATTTCCAAGGAGCCGCTCGCTCCGGCCGTGCGCCAGGGCGACGACAAGTGGTTCGACATCGTCACCTGGACCGGTTATGCGCTCGTCCAGGCCGAAGAGTTCGGCATCACTCAGGCCAATGTCGACGACATCAAGAAGAGCTCCACCAACCCGGACGTTCGCCGCTTCCTCGGCGTCGAGAAGGACACCAAGATCGGTACCGATCTCGGCCTGACCAACGACTGGGCCTACAACATCATCAAGGGCGTCGGTAACTACGGCGAAGTCTTCGAACGCAACATCGGCGCCAACACGCCCCTCAAGATCCAGCGCGGCCTGAACGCACTCTGGACCAAGGGCGGCCTGCAATACGCTCCGCCGGTTCGCTAAGCTCCGGCCTTATGAACCCCGGCAAGGCGGCCCGCCGCCTTGCCGACTACCAAAAATAAAAAATCAAAAACAAAAAAGGCCTAAAGGCCAACGGGGAAAGGCAGTATGACAGATCACGCCATAAGTGTGTCATCTCACAGGGGAGAGCCTAGGGTTTCCCCCATATACGACCCGAAGGTGCGCAGCATCTTCTTCCAGATCCTCACAGCAGTGATCGTGGTCCTGGTCACCTGGTCGATCAGCCACAACGTCTCGGTCAATCTCGCGCGCGCCAATATCGCTTCGGGCTACAGCTTCCTGGCCGGCCGTTCCGGCTTCGACATCGGCTTTGCGATGATCTCGTATTCGAGCGACTCGACCTATGGCGACGCTCTGCTTGTCGGCCTGATCAACACGATCCTGATCGCCATCACCGGCATATTCACCGCGACGATCATCGGTTTCCTCATCGGCATCGGCCGCCTTTCCCGGAACTGGCTGATTGCCAAGCTGTGCACGGTCTATGTCGAGGTGTTCCGCAACATCCCGCCGCTGCTTGTCATCTTCTTCTGGTATTCGGGCGTACTTTCCTCGCTGCCGCAGGTGCGCGACTCGCTGAAGCTGCCCTTCAACATGTTCCTCAACAACCGCGGCCTGGCATTCCCGAAGCCACTCTGGGGAGACGGCGCGTATCTGATCTCGGTCGCCGTCCTCGTCGGCGTCATAGCAACCCTTGCGATCGCCATGTGGGCGAAGCAGCGTCAGATGCGCACCGGCAAGCAGTTCCACACGATCTGGGCCGGTGCCGGCCTGATCGTCGGCCTGCCGCTGCTGACCTTCCTGGCGCTCGGCGCGCCGCTTTCCTTCGACTATCCGATTGCCGGGCGCTTTAATCTTTCGGGCGGATCGGTGATCGCCCCGGAATTCGTGGCCCTTTATCTGGCGCTTTCCTTCTATACCGCCGCCTTTATCGCGGAAATCATCCGCGCCGGCATCCGTGGCGTTCCGAAGGGTCAATCGGAAGCCTCCTTCGCGCTCGGCCTCCAGCCTTCGACGACCACACGCCTTGTCGTGATCCCGCAGGCGATGCGCATCATCATTCCGCCGCTGACGAGCCAGTATCTGAACCTCACCAAGAACTCCTCGCTCGGCGTTGCGATCGGCTTCCCGGAACTCGTTTCGACGGGCGGCACGACGATGAACCAGACGGGCCAGGCGGTCGAAGTCATTTCGATCTGGCTCGTCGTCTACCTGACGATCAGCATCGTAACCTCGCTGTTCATGAACTGGTTCAACGCCAAGATGGCACTGGTGGAGAGGTAAGATCATGGCCGATTCCAACCCCTCCTACGTGCGTCACGAGATGCTGCCGGCTCAGCCGGCACCGATCGCGACAGGCAATATCGTCGGCTGGATCCGGGTGAACCTGCTTGCCACGCCGAAGGATATCGTCCTGACCATCCTGGCGCTGGCCGTATTGGCCCTTGCCATTCCGCCCGCGTTGAACTGGCTGTTCCTCCAGGCCAGCTGGTTCGGCAGCGACCGGTCGGTGTGCGCCACCGTCGTTCAAGGCGGCATCCAGCCCGACGGCTGGAAGGGCGCCTGCTGGGCTTTCGTCAAGGATCGTTTCGTGCAGTTCATATTCGGGCGCTTCCCGCTCGACGAGCGCTGGCGGCCGATCCTGGTGATCGTCATGCTGATCGCCCTGCTTGTGCCGATGCTCGTCCCGAAGGTGCCGCGCAAGGGTCTCAACGCCCTCCTGCTCTTCATCGTTTTCCCGATCGTCGCCTTCTTCCTGCTGCACGGCAACGTGTTCGGCCTGGAACGGGTGGAAACGCCGCTCTGGGGCGGCCTGATGGTGACGCTGATCCTGTCCTTCATCGGGATCGGCGTATCCTTTCCGCTCGGCATCCTGCTTGCGCTGGGGCGCCGGTCGAAAATGCCGGTGATCAAGACGCTCTGCGTCACCTTCATCGAGGTGATCCGCGGCGTGCCGCTCATCACCGTGCTCTTCATGGCGAACGTGATGCTGCCGCTTTTCCTGCCGGTCGGCTGGACGATCGACAACCTTCTTCGCGCCTTGGTGGCTGTCGCCCTGTTTACCTCGGCCTATATGGCGGAAGTCATACGCGGCGGCCTGCAGGCCATCCCCAAGGGCCAGTCGGAAGGCGCCGATTCGCTCGGCCTCGGCTACTGGCAGAAGATGCGGCTGATCGTCCTGCCGCAGGCGATCAAGCTGGTCATCCCCGGCATCGTCAACACGTTTATCGGCCTTTTCAAGGATACTTCGCTCGTGTCGATCATCGGCATGTTCGACTTCCTGAACATCGTGCGCCTGAACTTTACCGACACGACCTGGATCACGCCGGTGACGCCGATCACCGGCCTGATCTTCGCAGGCTTCATTTACTGGCTGTTCTGCTTCAGCATGTCGCGCTACTCTGCCTTCATGGAGCGGCATCTCGACACGGCCCACAAGCGCTGATCGCCAAAACAGAATTACAAGGGGAAAACAATGGCTGATGCCCAACCCAAAAAAATGACCGTCTCCGCCACCGACGTCGCCGTGGAAATCATCGGCATGAACAAGTGGTACGGCGACTTCCATGTGCTGCGCGACGTCAACCTGAAGGTGATGAAGGGCGAACGCATCGTCATCGCCGGACCGTCCGGTTCCGGCAAGTCGACGATGATCCGCTGCATCAACCGCCTCGAGGAACATCAGGCTGGCAACATTATCGTCGATGGCATCGAACTTACCAACGACCTGAAGAAAATCGATGAAGTGCGCCGGGAAGTCGGCATGGTGTTCCAGCACTTCAACCTCTTCCCGCATTTGACGATCCTGGAGAATTGCACGCTCGCGCCGATCTGGGTCCGCAAGATGCCAAAGAAGCAGGCGGAAGAGATCGCGATGCACTACCTGAAGCGTGTCAAGATCCCGGAACAGGCCCATAAATATCCGGGCCAGCTATCCGGCGGCCAGCAGCAGCGCGTGGCGATCGCCCGGTCGCTGTGCATGAAGCCCAAGATCATGCTGTTCGACGAACCGACCTCGGCGCTCGATCCGGAAATGGTCAAGGAAGTGCTCGATACGATGGTGGGCCTCGCGGAAGAAGGCATGACCATGCTGTGCGTCACCCACGAAATGGGCTTCGCGCGCCAGGTTGCCCATCGGGTGATCTTCATGGACCAGGGCCAGATCGTCGAGCAGAACTCGCCGGCGGAATTCTTCGACAATCCGCAGCACGAGCGCACCAGGCTCTTCCTCAGCCAGATCCTGCACTGACCGGCTTTGCGGGCGCGCAATCAGGGGCGCTTCGGCGCCCCTTTTTCGTTCACCAGCTCAAGGAATAACGGGCGTTGACGCTTGCGACCGGCTCGGGCGCATCCGACGTTCGGTCGAGCGCGCCGCTGAGGGTCATATAACGGCCGAGCTTCTTTTCCATGGAAACACCTGCCCCGAGCGTGCGAAACCCATTGCTGCCGCTGGCACGTCCGACCAGCGCCGTTCTGCTTGGGCCATGCGACAGGCGGACCGACTGGCTGACGTCGACGCCGCACCATTCCCCCGAGGTCCCGTCATATCGCATGCCGTAGCTGCTGCGCCTCTCGATGTCGATCGTCGGCGTCGCGACCTCCTTTTCGTAATAATTCATGCTGATCCCGGCACTGCCGGTCTTGCCGTCGAGGTCGACGCCGACGCCGCGGTTCAGCTGATAGGCGGGCGTCTGAATCTTTTCGGCCGTGAAATTGCTCCAGAACTTGATGGGCGTGTCGACCGGCGTGCCGCTTGCCGTCGTATCGACGCCCATCGAAACGCCGGCCTCGGTCTCCAGCCGGGTCGGCAGCTTCAGGCCGAGCTTGACGGAGTAGCTGGTGTCGGAATTGCGGGCCGGCTTCCAGATCAACGGCTTGTCTTCCGCAAGCCCCGGGCCTGCTGTCCAGAAACACGCGAGCGCAAGGACCGCGCTTGCGGATATTATCCTGTTCATATCAAATTCCCACTCGAAGGTTCAAAGACAATGCAAGGGGCCCGGGCAATCGGAACTGCCCGAATGAAAACCATATCAATGTGTTGAAGGCGTCTGCCGGGGCCTCGCCCCGTACGCGCCGATCTGTCTTCCACCCGCGCTTCTTGGCGGCACCGACAACGCTGATGATACTCAGCAATGCGGCCATTCCGAATCCGCAATACGGCAAGAATGGGGTTTGGGCTCTCGCAACAATGTTTGTATGCGACCTTCGATCTCAATCAAGTATTTGCAGGAAAATCGTAGCGCCCACTGTAGTTCTGTGGAGCAAAAGGGATTTCAACAAACTTGCCGCCAGGTCGCCCAAACGGATTATTGAAATTACTGTTGAATTGCAGACGCGCTGTCGTACCGTGTGATGCCCTGGGAAGGCCCTTTGGGATTATCTCGGTGCGGCTGAAAGACACCCTCTTCAACGGTGCCGCTGAGTGACAAAGACCGGTATCTGCTCTGCCAGATGGCGATCGAGATTCCCGTTAAAGACCTTGTTCAATCTGCCGTGCAAGCGGGCCGGAATGAAACGGAGATTCTGACGGCGATTATAGAAGTAGCCGACAATCTCATGCTGACAGCCAAGTTTTATGCGGAAATCGATACGCTACCGGCGGCGCTGAAGCGGAAGTTGGAATAGATCTTGTCTCGGGACCAAGGCCGCTTGGTCCGCGTCCGGAGAAAGCGGACACCTGCCTCTGACGTCAGCTTCGCGTGGCAAAGCCGCCGAGCCGGGGCGTGGGATTCCAACTGGTGACTAATGTCCCAGATTGTCGAGTTCCGGAAACGGGTAATATTTGAGGCGGCTGTCTTGGCAACGGACATCGTTGAGCGTGTAGCCCAGAATCTTTCCGTCGCGCATGGATACGCCGTAACGGGCGGGATAATTATATCGTCGCCCGAAGCCGGAAACGCAAAAGGCGTAGATATTCTTTCCTGGATCGAGAAGGACGACGCTTGAAATCTGCCCGCCGTAGATGTCCTGATCGCGAAAACCCATGCGGTGGGCAGTTCTCAGCACTTCTCGCTTCACGGCGTCCGTGGGCGGCTTCTGCGACGACGCGACGCTTTCCGGCACGGATGTCTGACAGCCTGTCAACAGCAACAAACCAGCAAATGCCGCAATCAAAAATTTCATGAACCACCCGACTACCCTTACAAGGCGGCAGAATACAGAACCAGATCAATCGGTCTACTCGCGCCGCCATTTTGGCGCGAAACTCTCAGAGGGTGTGGACATGTTGCAACTTCCGCTGCAGCCTGTCCCCTTTGACGTATGCAGCGGGTCTGCTCCTGGCGCAACTTTGCGACAATGTTTCATGCTCGCTGGCGTCGTTGCATGCCGAACGGAATGCAGGTCGCAGTCGTCGCACGTAGTATCTATCAAGAGCTTAAGTGCAATATTGGCGACCCCTGCAGGACTCGAACCTGCGACCTGCTGCTTAGAAGGCAGCTGCTCTATCCAGTTGAGCTAAGGGGCCGATCTCGGCTGCGGCGCCCGGAGGACCCGGGCGGTGGAACATCAATGCGTCCAGGGCTGAGTACGGTTGAAGCGGAAATTGTCGGTATAGGATACGATCTGGCGATTCGGATCCTTCGGCTGGATGACGCGGTATTCGATGCCTTCGCGCTTGGCATAGGCTTCCGCCTGCTCCTGGCTCTCGAAGGTGAGCCGAAGCTGCTGCTTCATGTCGCCTGAAGATGTGTAGCCAAGGATCGGATCGATGCGACGCGGCTGTTCCTGGTCGAACTCCAGCACCCACAGGTGGGTCTTGGCCTTGCCGGACTGCATGGCGGTCTTTGCGGGACGATAGATCTTGGCGGCCATTCCTGTAACGCTCCATGGAATGGAACGGATGAGAAGCCTCACCTGAAAGCGTGGTCGGAGTGGAGAGATTCGAACTCCCGACCCTCTGGTCCCAAACCAGATGCGCTACCAGACTGCGCTACACTCCGTTCCTACGTTGGTTGCGAGATACACGGTTCCCCCTTGTGCCGCAACAGCAAAATGGAACCTCGGTGAAGCTAAAGCAAACAGGCCGAGGATAACCGCAAGAGATCACCACTGATTGCCGATACGCTTGCTGATCACCTTGTCGCCCACCTTGAGCCCAAGCGATTTCGAGCGGCCGGCATTGAGCTCCAGCACGAATTTCACCGGTCCGTGCGAATCGATGATGTCGCGTGCATAGGGCACCGCGTTTTCGCGGATATGCGAGATCGTGCCGTCGCCCTGGATGAACAGCATGTCGAGCGGCAGGATAGTGTTTTCCATCCACATGGAGACCGGTCGCGGCATGCCGAAATCGAAGAGCATGCCGGCATCCGGCGCCATGACCTTGCGGTACATCAGCCCCCGCTCGCGTTGCGCGTCGGTGAAAGCAAGCTCGACCGAGAACTTGTAGGTCTGGCCGGCGGCGGTCCTGATCGACAGCTCGTCGCGCGGGAACGTGATTTCCTGCGCAACCGCACTGCCCGCTAGGATGAGAAAAAGCGCCGCAAGGGCGCTTTTGATGAAGGACGGAAACGAGATACGCATCAGTGCGACCGGCTCACGGGATTGGGATTGTCGGGATGGATTTCCGCCGCCATCAGGCCCTTGTCCCCAGGCCCGAACCGCACCAGCACGACCTGGCCCGGCCGCAGCTCGGTGAGGCCGAAGCGGCGAAGCGTTTCCATATGGACGAAAATGTCCTCGGTCCCCTCGCCGCGCGTCAGGAAGCCGAAACCCTTGGTGCGGTTGAACCATTTCACCAGCGCACGCTCAAGGCCGCTGGTTGCCGTCACCTGCACATGGGTGCGCACCGGGGGCAGCTGCGACGGGTGAACCGCGGTCGACTGGTCCATGGAGAGTATGCGGAACGCCTGGTAGCCGCGATCCCGCTTCTGGATCATCGCGACGATGCGCGTCCCTTCCAGAATGGTCTGGTATCCGTCGCGGCGAAGGCAGGTCACGTGCAGAAGCACATCCTGCATGCCGTTGTCGGGAACAATGAAGCCGAACCCTTTCGCCACATCGAACCATTTGACGACGCCAGTGATTTCGATCAGCTCGACCGGCTCGCCCGGGAGCTCCTCGAAACTGCCAACGTCCTTCGATGACATCCTGTCTGCCATATCCTGTCGGCCCCTCGATTACGCGTTACGACGTGACGATCAACTGATTCTTAGAGGATAGATTAACATCTTGCTAACCATGCAGCGCAAGTCCCTGCCTTGGCTTTATCCACCTCCATCTCTATCTAGAGTGGCTTGCTCCAGGCTGGCGCCTGCGCCATATCCGGCACGGGGCGCCCGCGGGGCTTATCGGCGACTGCTTTTGTCGGAGGGAGACATCATAATGCGTTATCTTCATACCATGGTCCGGGTGAAAGACCTGGACGCTTCGCTTCATTTCTACACCACCGTTTTCGGCCTCAAGGAGGTCCGCCGCATCGAAAACGACAAGGGGCGCTTCACGCTCGTCTTTCTCGCCGCTCCTGACGATCTCGGCAATGCCAAGGACAATCTCGCGCCCTGCGTCGAGCTGACCTACAATTGGGACACGGAAGATTATACCGGCGGCCGCAACTTTGGTCATCTCGCCTATGAGGTCGATAACATCTACGATTTCTGCCAGCACCTTTCGGACAACGGCATCATCATCAATCGTCCGCCGCGCGAAGGCCGGATGGCTTTCGTCCGCTCGCCGGACGGCATTTCGATCGAGCTCCTCCAGAAGGGCGACAACCTGCCCGTCGCCGAACCCTGGGCTTCTGCACCGAATATCGGCAGCTGGTAGGATTTTTCAACGCGGCGGCTCTCCTTTTACCGAACCGCCGCGTCCCTCCCCGCAAGCTTGCGCCAGGCTAACCTCGCCACGGCCGGCCGGGCCCAGGCGGCTTGTCCACGACGCTCTTCCGCGTGATGCTCGGAGACGATGATTCGCGGCATGACGCCCGCGAGACGAGCTGACGGGGCATACCTTGCCGAAAACACTTTTCCTTCGTTCGAATGTCCGCATGACGCTGGCGATCGTCTGTCTTTCCGCGCTGACGCTCGGCGGCTGCACCACGACGAAAAAGACCGCCGACGCCACGACGCCCGCGCCGCGGACCACGGTGCCGGCGAGCGCCAGGGGAATCCCGGCCAAGGGCACCACCGCCTCCAACCGTCATGCCGACCCCTTAATCTCCAAGGCCCCGGCGCAGCAGGCTCAGGCGTCGGCCGCGTCGGCGGCGGTTCCCACGGCCGAAAACACCTTCCCTCCCGCGCCCGCCCAGCCGCAGCAGGCCTCGATTGCCGGTCTTGCGACGCAACCGACCGGCGTTCGTGCCGATAGCGGCACGATCTTTTCGTCGAGCCCGCCGATGGCCGCCGCCGCATCCTCCGGCAATGGTCCTGTTCCAGCCGATCTGCCGAGGCGGAATTTCAACGCCACCACCGCCAGCGTTTACAGCGCCCCGCAGCCCTCGCCCGCGGCAGCCTGCGGCGCCGACGCACAGGGCCATCCTTTAAGCTGCTGATTCGACGCAATTTTCGTTAAAACAATCAGCGTCGCGACGCCCGTCATTTTTTTGTAAAAAAGATCGCTTTGGCGCTTGCGGGAAAGAAATCCCCTCTCTATAAGAGCGCCACGAAGCGCAGGCGCCCTTCGTCTATCGGTTAGGACACCAGATTTTCATTCTGGGAAGAGGGGTTCGACTCCCCTAGGGCGTGCCACTTCTCTCTCCCCATTCATGTGTCGAATATGATGCGTTTCGGAGCGCTTCTGCTCCGCGGGGGTGCCGGCGTCGGCGGACGCCTGTTATCATCTTTTCTCGAGTGGCAACACAGACTTTAGTGACGGCCTGCCCGGCTGGCTACGACTTATTTGCCTCCGCCCACAGGCTCCTGCATCAGGCTAATCCTTTCGGCTGATCAGCCAATTGCTTGATTGCGCTCGTATTTACGGGATTTCGCGGGACTGTATACTTTGCGCGATTACGCAGGGATGGGTGGATAACGACACGTGACCGCAAACGTCTTCCGTAAATCCGATATTCCGGGCGCATCGTCTTCTGCGCCTGCAAAACCGAACCGAGCTTCAAAATCTTGATCTACCGCGCCGCCGTCATCGATTCACGATAAACCCCACCAGCCCTGGGACAGATCGGGCGCGAGAGCTTTGCAATGCCGCAGGGACAGATCATTTCGCACACCTCGATCCGAGGCATCGCCGCGTTGCTGGTGGTGGTCTATCATCTCCAGTTCGGCGCACCGTTCCGCTTCTCCTGGGAAACCGCAACGCCCTTTTTCACCAGGGGCTATCTATGGGTCGATCTGTTCTTCATTCTATCCGGCTTCATCATCAGCTATTCGACCGGGGCCAGCGAACCGGGCCGGAATAAATATTTCAAGATAAACTACTTCTATGTCAACCGCGTCGCCCGCATCCTGCCCCTTCACGTGGTCACGCTGTTCCTGCTGCTGATCGTTCTTGGCGTGGAAAACACGCTGGGGCGTTTCACCGGCATTGGCGGATACAATCCCGATTTCGCCTCGCCACTGAATATCGCCGCCTTTTTCGAGCAGTTGTTCCTGCTCAACGCCTGGGGCCTCACCGGCGTCATCGCGTGGAACGTTCCGAGTTGGTCGATCAGCGCCGAGATGGTCGCCTATCTGGTCTTTCCGTTCCTGGCAGTCGCGGTCGCGCGCTGGCGCCGGCCCAGTCTCGCGCTGATCGCGCTTGGCGCATTGCTCTTCTATCTCTGGGTCGCCTCCACCACCGGCATTCTCGACATCGTCAGCCGCACGGCGCTGCTGCGCTGCCTGTCGGGCTTCGGCCTCGGCATGATCCTCTACGCCGTCCGGGAGCGGATCGCGGCGCAGGACAACCGAACTCTCGGCGCCGTGCAGGCGGTCGGAGCCACCATTGCGCTCGGCACGATGATCGGGGGCTTCAACGATGTCTTCGCCGTTGCCGGCTTCTTCCTTCTCGTTGCCGCCACCTGGCCGGACCGGGGCTGGCTCGCAACGATCCTGAAGCTGAAACCCCTGCCCTGGCTCGGCGACATCTCCTATTCGATCTACCTCAATCATTTCTGGGTGCTGGCAGGCTGGCATTTCGTCATACCGCGCCTGCTCAAGGTGCTTGGTGCCGATCCGGTGGTAACCCGGGCTATCGTCATAGCCGGGGGGATTGCCGCCATCCTCGTCATTTCACATTTCACCTTCCAGCTGATCGAAAAACCTGCCCGCAAGGCGCTTCTCTCCGCCTACGCCGCCCGTCAGGCGCGGCCATTGCCAACGGCAGGGTAGAATCGGGCCATGGGCAGCCTGAGAAACGGGTTGGTTTGAAGCCATTGAAACGCCATCTTCCGGCGCAACCCGGGGACACGCCGATTCAGCCTCGTTCAAGGCGTTGATTTCGCTTCGATATCGACCTCTGGCAGAGCGTTCTGCGGCGCCTGGATTTTTTCTATTCGCATCCGCAGAAAAACTGAACTTTGCGCTTGCGGGATACAAACACCCTGACTATAAGGGCGCCACCACGAAGCGCACGCGCCCTTCGTCTATCGGTTAGGACACCAGATTTTCATTCTGGGAAGAGGGGTTCGACTCCCCTAGGGCGTGCCACTTCTCTCTCCGCGAAAGCGGATCCCTTCCCAAAAAATTGAGTACTTCCTACGGCGCCTTCACCGCGTCGAGCAGGCGAAGCTGCATCCGGCGCGTGCCCTGCCATTGATCGGCGCTGAGGCAGCCGGCGGCGTGGATCTGGGCACCCCTCGAATTCAGCAGCATGTTCCCAAGCGGCGTCTCCGCCGCCCGGAAGGCGATGCCTTCGAGACGCGAGCCGTCGGCTGCCTCCAGCGTCACCTTGATATGCGCCGTGCCGACGAGGCGGGCATCCTTCAGGCGGTGGGCGGGGATGGCAAAGACCGGCTGCGAATGGCCCGAGCCATAGGGGCCAGCCTGTTCGAGCTGGTCGAAGAGTTCGAGCGTTGCACCGGAGGCCGAAAGCGCGCCGTCGATCTTCAGCACGTGATTGGCGACCAGCGCCGGCACGCCCTCGCCCGCCATCTCCTCGAAAAATGCGCGCAGGCGACCGAGATTGCTGCGCTCGACCGTCAGCCCTGCAGCCATGGCATGGCCACCGCCCTTGACCAGCAGGCCTGCGTCGACAGCCTCCCGGACCATGCGGCCCATGTCGAAACCGTTGATCGAGCGGCCGGAGCCCGTGCCCTTGCCGGACGGATCGAAGGCGATCGCGAAAGCCGGCCGCTTGAATTTCTCCTTCAGCCGCGCGGCGATCAGCCCGACAATGCCCGGATGCCACTTGTCGCGCGCCGTGACGATGACGTTTGCCCCCTCGCCGTTGCCATATTCGGCCAGTACCTCGGCTTCCGCCTCGGCGAGCATGGCGGCCTCCATGGCCTGGCGCTCGCGGTTGAGCTCGTCCAGCCGACCGGCGATCACCTCCGCCTCGATCGGGTCCTCGAGGGTCAGCAGGCGGCTGCCGAGCGCCGCATCGCCGATGCGCCCGCCGGCATTGATGCGCGGCCCGATCAGGAAACCGAAATGATAGGGCGTCACCGGGCCGCCCAGCCCCGCCTTGCGAAACAGCGCAGCCAGCCCTGCATTGCCCATATGGCGAGCCGCGATGAGGCCCTTGACCACATAGGCGCGATTGAGGCCCTTCAACGGCACCACGTCGCAGACGGTCGCCAGCGCCACGATGTCGAGCCAGGCGAGCAGGTCGAGCGATCTCGCCCGCGGGTCGCCGATTTCGCGCAGATGCCGCGCGGCCGCGACCAGAACGAGGAAGACGACGCCGGCAGCGCAGAGATGGCCCTGGCCCGAAAGGTCGTCCTCGCGGTTAGGATTGACGAGCGCCAGGCATGGCGGCAGTTCGTGGCCGAGCTGGTGGTGGTCGATGACCACGACATCGCAGCCTTCTTCGCGGGCGGCGGCGAGCGCATCATGGCTGGTCGAGCCGCAGTCGACGGTGACGATGAGGCTGGCGCCATTGGCGATCAGCTGGCGAATGGCCGTCGGGTTGGGTCCGTAACCTTCGAAGATGCGGTCGGGGATGTAGATTTCCGCCTCGACGCCGAAATGACGGAGGAACCGGTAAAGCAGCGCCGAAGAGGACGCACCATCCACGTCGTAATCGCCGAAGATCGCCACCTTCTCCCGTCCGGCGATCGCCTCCGCCAGCCGGTTCACCGCCTTTTCGCAATCAGTGAGCGTGTAGGGATCCGGCATCAGCGAGCGGATGGTCGGATCGAGGAAGGCGGGGGCATCGTCCAGTGTCACGCCGCGGCCGGCAAGCACACGGGCGACGAGATCGGGAATTCCGTGGACCTGCGCGATCGCCAGCGCCCGGTTCTGCGCCGCCTGGTCGAGACGCGACACCCAGCGCTGGTCGCCCGCCGAACGTTCGACGCCGAGGAATGCGCGCGGGACGGGATCAACCGTTTCCGCCGTGGACGACAACGCGGAGAAAATTCTGGTCATGGAGCGCTTCTAGCGTATCGCGGGTGCGAGAGGAATCGATTTGACGGGATCGGCGGATGGATCGGGCCATTCGACTGCCGGTCCATCACAGCAGCGACCAGACGAATGCCGAACCGCTGATGCCGGCCGCAGCCGCGAAGAAGACGAGCAGGAAGGCAAAACTCCGTCGCCCGTCGAAACCGTCGCAGCTCGCCTGATCGTTGGCGTGGTCAAGACGCCGGCAGTCATGCGCCCTGGGGCCGACCTGACCGAGTTTCAGCCGGTACCCCTTGTTCCCGGCGCTGTTTTTCCGCGTATTCATAGCCCGCGTCTTCATGGCGATCGCGCAAGCCTCCTCGACGGTGATTGTCTCTGACAATCTACGTCCGGTGGCCCCTCAGCGGCCAGTCGGGGATCCTTTGCGGCATTCGTTTTCGCAGACGTTCTGGAAAGGTTCCTGCGTTTCCCACAGGAAACAGCAGGAGCGACTTCAGAACGCAGCGTTTTTTAGAAAGCCTTGGGCCGCTCGATGCGAATCACCTGCGGCTCGCCGACGAGATAGCTCTCGGCCTTGATCGCTTCGACCGCCTTGCGGACCGAGTCCTCGGTGGTCGCGTGGGTGACGAGGATGATGGTCTTCGGCGTGTCGGCCGCCGCATCCGGCTTGGGGCGCTGCATGATCGATTCCAGCGAGATGCCGTTTTCGGCCATGCGGGCGGCGATGCTGGCAAAGACGCCGGTGCGATCGGCAACCGTCAGGCGGATGAAGTAACCGCCCTCATGGCTCTGCATGCGGGCGCGCTTGTAGGGCGCGAGAGCCGCGGCCGGCGTGCCGAGAACCGGAACCCGCTGCGCGCCCGGGCTGCTCTTGGCGATGTCAGCGATATCGCCGAGAACGGAGGATGCGGTTGCATTGCCGCCGGCGCCGGGTCCGACCATCAGCAATTCGCCGAGGATATCGGATTCGATCGCCACCGCATTGGTGACGCCATCGACCTGCGCGATCACCGAGTCATGCGGCACCATGGTCGGATGCACGCGCTGCTCGATGCCGCTGTCGGTCTGCTGGGCGACGCCCAAGAGCTTGATGCGATAGCCGAGGTCGGCCGCCGCATGAATGTCCTCGATCGAGATATTGCTGATGCCTTCGAGATAGATCTCGTCGGCGGCGATCTGCGTGCCGAAGGCGAGCGTCGTCAGGATCGCGAGCTTGTGGGCCGTGTCGTTGCCCTCGATGTCGAAGGCGGGGTCGGCCTCGGCATAACCGAGGCGCTGAGCTTCCTTGAGGCAATCGGCGAACGACAGGCCTTCCTTCTCCATCCGGGTCAGGATGTAGTTGCAGGTGCCGTTCATGATGCCGTAGACGCGCGACACGGTATTGCCGGTCAGCGACTCGCGGAGCGCCTTGATGACCGGGATGCCGCCGGCGACGGCCGCTTCGAAATTGAGAAGGACGCTTTTTTCTTCGGCGATCCTGGCAAGCTCGACGCCGGAAGCGGCAAGCAGCGCCTTGTTGGCGGTCACCACATGGAGACCGCGCATCAAGGCCGCCCGCACGGAATTTGCGGCAGCGCCCTCGGCACCGCCCACCAATTCCACGAAAACGTCGATATCGGCCTCGGCGGCCAGCTTTTCCGGCGTGTCGAACCAGGTAATGCCGGAAATATCGATGCCGCGGTCGCGGGACTTGTCGCGTGCCGTGACCGCCGTGATCTCGATCGCACGGCCGCAAGTCGTGGCCAATTCGTTCGCACGGGTCTGGATGATCCGGACGAGCGAGGCACCCACAGTGCCGAGACCCGCAATGCCGACTTTGAGGGCGTCTGCCATGCTATTCTTCCTGATTGCCTGGGAGGTGGCGGCCCAAGCGGGCCGCCGGAAATGCTGGTCCGATCAGCGGCGGGTGTTGAGCGAGATGACGTTGTGCATCGTCTCGTCGGCCGTCGACAGGAACTTCTTGATGTTGCGCGCCGCCTGGCGGATGCGGTGCTCGTTCTCGACGAGCGCCAGACGAACGTAGTCGTCGCCCATCTCGCCGAAGCCGATGCCGGGAGCGACCGCGACATCCGCCTTCTCAACCAGCAGCTTCGAGAATTCGAGGCTGCCGAGATGGCGGAACTTTTCCGGGATCTTCGCCCATGCGAACATGGTGGCGGCCGGCGGCGGCACTTCGAAACCGGCCTTGCCGAACGAATCGACCATCACGTCGCGGCGCCGCTTGTAGACGTTGCGAACTTCGGCAATGTCGGAACCGTCGCCGTTCAGCGCATGGGTCGCGGCCACCTGGATCGGCGTGAAGGCACCGTAGTCGAGATAGGATTTCACGCGCGTCAGCGCCGAAATCAGCCGTTCGTTACCGACGGCAAAGCCCATGCGCCAGCCGGGCATGGAGAAGGTCTTCGACATCGAGGTGAATTCGACCGCGATATCCATCGCGCCCGGAACCTGCAGGACGGACGGTGGCGGCTCGCCTTCGAAATAGATTTCTGAATAGGCCAGGTCCGACAGCACGATGATGTCGTGCTTCCGGGCAAAGCTCACCACCTCTTTATAGAAGTCCAGCGAAGCGACGTGCGCGGTGGGGTTGGACGGGTAGTTGATAATCAGCGCCAGGGGCTTCGGAATCGAATGCTTCACGGCCCGCTCGAGCGGCGGAAAGAAGCTGTCGTCCGGCTCGACGTTCATCGAGCGGATCACCCCGCCTGCCATCAGAAAGCCGAAGGCATGGATCGGATAGGTCGGGTTCGGGCACAGGATGACGTCGCCGGGCGCGGTGATCGCCTGCGCCATGTTGGCGAAGCCTTCCTTGGAACCGAGCGTCGCGACGACCTGGGTGTCCGGGTTCAGCTTGACGCCGAAACGGCGGGCATAATAGGCGGCCTGGGCGCGGCGCAGGCCGGGAATGCCCTTGGAGGACGAATAACGGTGGGTGCGCGGGTCCTGGACCACTTCGCACAGCTTGTCGACGATCGCCTTCGGCGTCGGAAGGTCGGGATTGCCCATGCCGAGATCGATAATGTCCGCGCCACCCGCTCGCGCGCTGGCCTTCAAACGGTTGACCTGTTCGAAGACGTATGGCGGCAGGCGTCGGACTTTATGAAACTCTTCCATCTTTCTCCCCGTGGAGGGCGCGCAACGTCGAAAGCGACGCGCCGGTGTCGCATGATTGGCGATTTTTTGCTTTGCGACCAAACACGCCGAAACGCAAGCGCTATTTGCCGATATGCGTTCGGCAGGACTACTTGGCGATATGGGCCAAGGCGTCCTTGCCGTGCTCGGCGGCAAGCTTGCGGTATTCGGCGACGCGGCGCTGGTATTCGGCTTCCGAAATCGAGCCTGACCTGCGCTGGCGGGCGAGCGACGCCAGGCGCGGCTCGGCCTTGTTGTATTCCTCGTCCTCGATCTGCTCGGCCGCGGCCCGCAGCGTCGGATCGAAGCTCGGATAGGTGCCGGTGTTGCGCTTGGTGACGGGACCGGGCGGCGGCGCGGTCTTGGTCTGGACGACCACCGCGGGCGGAGCCGTGTTCGGAATGCCGTCGTCCAGCGCAAAAGTCTTGCTGTCGCAGCCGGCCAGCAGAGAGAGCGCGCCAAGACCGATGAAAACCGGTAAGCTGCCGATCCGATGCCTCAGTTTTTCCATTTCCGTAACCCAGTTTCCGCCGTCGACCAAATGCACCTGAAAGCGCCGATTGCTGGCACTTGTATTCGCTTTCAGGCACAATGTACAAACGAAAACAAACAACAAACCTGTGGGGAGGCCGTGCGTGGCGGAAAAGACCGAGGATAAGGGCAAGCCCGGCCAGGAATTTCCCGGTTTCGACCCCAAATCGGTCGAGGCCTATGTGGTCAAGGACCCGCAGGCGCTCGCGATGAACTTCGCCCGGGCGCTGGAAAACCTCGGCAAGGCAGCCTCGGAATGGCTCGGCCCGCGCGAGCGCGGCGAGATCACCGATTCGGTCGCGGACCCGGTGACCGATCTCGTGAAGACCCTTTCCAAGGTCACCGAATACTGGGTTGCCGATCCGAAGCGGACCCTCGAGGCGCAGACCCTGCTGTTCTCCAGCTATATCGGCATCTGGACACGCACGCTCAATCAGTTTTCCAGCCAGTTCTCGGGCCAGCCCGCCGCGCCGGAGGCCGATACCCTGGCGAAGGACAAGCGTTTCGCAGACGACGACTGGACGAAGAACCCGTTCTTCGCCCTGCTGCGCCAGCTCTACCTCGTCACCGCCTCATGGGCCGACAAGCTGGTCACCGAAGCCGAGGGCCTCGACGAGCATACCCGCCACAAGGCCGCCTTCTACGTGAAGCAGATCACCGCCGCCCTTTCGCCGGTCAATTTCGCGCTCACCAATCCGGAGGTCTTTCGCGAGACCGTCGCCAGCAACGGCGCCAACCTGGTCGCCGGTATGAAGATGTTCGCCGAGGACATCGCGGCCGGAGGCGGCGACCTCAGGCTGCGCCAGACCGACGCGACCAAGTTCGCGATCGGCCGTAACATGGCGCTGACGCCGGGCAAGGTGATCGCCCAGAGCGAGGTCTGTGAGGTCATCCAATACGAGGCGTCCACGGAAACGGTGCTGAAGCGCCCTCTCCTCATCTGCCCGCCCTGGATCAACAAATTCTACATCCTCGACCTCAACCCTCAGAAGAGCTTCATCAAGTGGTGCGTCGACCAGGGCCACACGGTCTTCGTGATCTCCTGGGTCAACCCGGACGAGCGCCATGCGATGAAGGACTGGGAATCCTACATGCACGAAGGCATCGACTTCGCGCTGACGACGGTGGAGAAGGCCACCGGCGAAAAACAGGTGAACGCGGTCGGTTATTGCGTCGGCGGCACGCTGCTTGCCGCGACCCTTGCCTATCACGCGCAGAAGAAGAACAGCCGCATCGCGTCTGCGACCTTCCTTACCACCCAGGTGGATTTCACCCATGCGGGCGATCTCAAGGTCTTCGTCGACGAGGAGCAGATTTCGGCGATCGAAAAGCAGATGAATGCGGTCGGTTATCTCGACGGGTCGAAGATGGCGACCGCTTTCAACATGCTGCGCGCCTCGGAACTGATCTGGCCCTATGTGGTCAGCAACTACCTGAAGGGCCAGGAGCCGATGCCGTTCGACCTGCTCTACTGGAATTCGGACAGCACCCGCATGGCGGCCGCCAACCACGCCTATTACCTGCGCAACTGCTATCTCGACAACAACCTGAGCAAGGGCGAGATGAAACTCGCCGGCAAGACGATCTCGCTGAAGGACATCAAGATCCCGATCTACAATCTTGCCACCCGCGAAGACCATATCGCGCCCCCGAAATCGGTGTTTCTCGGGTCGTCGCTGTTCGGAGGGCCGGTGGATTTCGTTTTGACCGGTTCCGGCCATATCGCCGGCGTCGTCAATCCGCCCGACAAGCAGAAGTACCAGTACTGGACCGGCGGCAAGGCCGAAGGCCAGTACGAGGACTGGATGACGGGTACCGAAGAGCACAAGGGATCGTGGTGGCCGCACTGGCATGCCTGGGTCGAAGCCAAGGACGACAGCCGCGTGCCGGCCCGCAAGCCTGGCGGCAAGGCGCTGAACGCGATTGCCGACGCACCCGGCACCTATGTTCTGGAACGCGTCTGAACCTTATTCACAGATGCGCTTCGATCCCCCATTGGTGCCTGCGACCCTAATCCAACGCTACAAGCGTTTCCTGTTCGACGCCGTGCTGGAGGACGGCACGCCGTTTACCGGCTCATGCCCGAATACCGGTTCGATGCGCGGCCTCACGACGCCCGGCTCGAAGATCTGGGTGTCGCTGCATGACAGCCCGACACGCAAATACCGGCACATGTTCGAGATGGTCGAAGTGGACGGCGAGCGCGTCGGCATCAATACCGGGCTGCCGAACCGGCTTGCAGAGGAGGCGATCCGCGCCGGGCTCATTCCGAGCCTTGCCGACTACCAGACGATCCTGTGCGAACAGCGTTATGGCAAAAATTCCCGCATCGACTTCCTGCTTCTGGGCGGCGAGCTGCCGAATGCCTATGTGGAGGTGAAGAACGTGCACTTCTGCCGCGAACCCGGACTGGCGGAATTTCCCGATACGGTCACCAAACGCGGTGCCAAACATCTGGAGGAACTGGGCGACATGGCGCAGGCTGGTCACCGGGCGGTGATGGTCTATCTCATCCAGCGGCACGACTGCTCGCGTTTCCGCATCTGTGGCGACCTCGATCCGCTCTACGCGCTCGCCTTCGAGCGTGCCAGGGCTCGTGGCGTCGAGGCCTATGCGGTCCATTGCCGCGTTTCGCCGGAGGAAATCGCGCCGGCGGGGCTGATCGCGATGGACGAACGGGGCTCCGCTGTTTTATGAACGGAGAGATTGCGAGAAAAGAACCATGGTCAACTATATCGAGGCGGTTTCCGCCCCCCTGAAGAATACGGGTGCGATCCGGCTCTATACGGCGGAAGACTTCGCCGGCATGCGCAAAGCCTGCCTGCTGACGGCGCGCTGCCTCGACGAGCTTGCTTCGATCGTGCAGCCCGGCGTCACCACCAATGCCATCGACCGCTTCGTCTTCGAATTCGGCATGGACCATGGCGCCCTACCGGCGACGCTGAACTACCGGGGTTACACGAAATCCTCCTGCACGTCGATCAACCACGTGGTCTGCCACGGCATTCCGGACGACAAGCCGCTGCGCGAAGGCGATATCGTCAATATCGACGTCACCTACATCCTCGACGGCTGGCATGGGGATTCGAGCCGCATGTATCCGGTGGGGCAGATCAAGCGCGCTTCGGAGCGCCTGCTCGAAGTCACCTACGAATGCCTGATGCGCGGCATCGAGGCGGTTCGTCCCGGCGCCCGGACCGGTGCGATCGGCGAGGCGATCCAGACCTATGCGGAGTCGGAGCGCTGCTCGGTGGTGCGCGATTTCTGCGGTCATGGCGTCGGCCGGCTTTTCCACGACTCCCCGAACATCCTGCACTACGGCCGCGCCGACGAAGGCCCGGAACTGAAGGAAGGGATGATCTTCACCATCGAGCCGATGATCAATCTCGGCAAGCCGCATGTGAAGGTGCTTTCCGACGGCTGGACGGCCGTCACGCGCGATCGGTCGCTGTCGGCGCAATACGAACATGCGATCGGGGTCACCGCCACCGGCTGCGAGATCTTCACGCTCTCGCCGGGAGGCTTCGACCGGCCCGGCCTGCCGCCGCTTTCGAGGTAACGGATGGCCAACCGCCCTGCTCTTCCGCCGGACGAACAAACGTCCTTCATCGAGGATGAGCGCGGTTTTTTCGCCGAACAGATGACCAAGCCCAAGGCGCTCAAGAAGCCACCACCATCCGACAGGGACGAGCCGGCCGCCCATTATCATGGTCATCGCGAGCGGCTTCGCACCAAATATCGCGATCACGGCGACACGGCACTTGCTGACTACGAAATCCTCGAACTGATCCTTTTCCGGCTGATCCCCCGCCGCGATACCAAGCCGATCGCCAAGGCGCTGATCGACCGGTTCGGCAACCTTGCGGGCGTGTTCGGCGCACCGCTCGGATTGCTGCAGGAGGTCAAGGGCGTCGGCGAAGCGGTGGCGCTCGACCTGAAGCTTGTGGCGACCGTCGGCCAGCGGATGCTGAAAAGCGAGCTGCGCGGCAAGCAGGTCCTGTCGTCCTGGTCTTCGGTGATCGACTATTGCCATGCGGTGATGGCCTACGAGCCCCGCGAGCAGTTCCGCATCCTGTTCCTCGACAAGCGCAACGCGCTGATCGCCGACGAAGTGCAGGGTCACGGAACCGTCGACCACACCCCGGTCTATCCCCGCGAAGTGGTGCGCCGGGCGCTCGAATTGTCGGCGACCGCGATCATCCTCGTCCACAACCATCCGAGCGGCGATCCGACGCCGTCGCGCGCCGACATCGACATGACGAAAACGATCGTCGACACCGCAAAGCCTCTCGGCATCACGGTGCACGACCACATCATCATCGGCAAGGATGGGCATGTCAGCCTGAAGGGTCTCAGGCTGATCTGAGTTTTCGTCCGCCTCAGGCGGCGAAATAAGCTTCCCGATCGATATCCGCCAGGAGGCCCGCCTGCTCCGGCTTCCAGCCCGTCAGCTCGCGGGTCCGGGCGCTCGAGGTCGGTGCATCCATGCCCGCGAACCCGGCAAACCAGCCGAAGTGGTCGCCGGCATCGTCGGTCTTGCCAACGACCGGGATGGCGAGGCGGCGTCCGATCACTTCGGCAATGGCCTTGAACGGCACGCCCTCCTCGTCGGTCGCGTGGTAACGGGCTCCCCTGGTGCCCTTTTCGAGCACAAGGCGGTAAAGACGCGCGGCGTCGAACCGATGCACGCCCGGCCAGCGGTTGAGACCTTCGCCGATATAGGCGGCGCTGCCCTTCTGCCTTGCGAGGGCTATCAGCATCGGAACGAAACCGTGGTCTCCGTCACCGTGAACCGAGGGGGCAAGCCGGACGACGGACACCCGGACACCCCGCGCAGCCACCGCATCGGCGGCGGCTTCCGAGGCCCGGGGATAGGCGTCGGAGACGGCCGGCACCTTGTCGTCCTCGGTTGCCGCCCGGCCGGCGGCGAGATGCGCGACGCCGGACGTCACGATCAGCGGCCGGTCCGACCCCAGAAGTTCCTCCCCCATCGCTTCGATCGCCCGGCGGTCCGTCTCGCAGTTTTCCTTGAACCGGGAAAAATCATGATTGAAGCCGGTATGGATGACTCCGTCGGCGGCAGCAGCGCCGCGACGCAGGCTGTCGATATCCTCCAGGCTGCCCCGGTGGACCTCGGCGCCCGCGGCTGAAAGCGACGCGGCGCCGGCATTGGAACGTGCAAGACCGAGAACCTGATGGCCTCCGGCAACCAACTCCCGAACGACGGCAGACCCCACGAAACCTGTTGCACCCGTTACGAATACACGCATATGAAAAACCTCATTCCATGAAAGACGGGCTCTTACTGCGCTCAACACTTTCGCGATAAAAGTCGTGACCTTATACCGGTATCGGAACTAACAGGCTGAACATGGCGCCAGTCGAGGACGACAACCCGTTGGGACATTATCTGAAGGACCGGCGCGCGAAGCTCGATCCCGCCGCCTTCGGCATCGCCACCACGCGCCGGCGCACCCCGGGCCTCCGGCGCGAGGAAGTGGCGCAGCGGGCCAATGTCAGCGCCACCTGGTATACCTGGCTCGAACAGGGCCGCGGCGGCGCGCCTTCTGCGGATGTGCTCGATCGGCTCGCCAGGGCGCTGTCGCTCAACGACGCCGAGCGCGAACACCTCTTTCTGCTGGCGCAGCACCGGCCGCCCGAGATGCGGTTCCAGTCCTTCGAGCCGATCACACCGCAGCTTCAGCGCGTGCTCGATGCGATGACCTACAGTCCGGCCGTGGTGCGCACGCCTCTCTGGGACGTGGTCGCCTGGAACCGGGCGGCAGCGATCGTCATGACCGATTATGCCAGCCTGCCGCCTGAACAACGCAACATCCTGAAGCTGATCTTCTGCAACGACCGGGTCCGCGGCCATATGGTGAACTGGGAGCGTGATGCGCGGTATGCCGTCGCCGCCTTCCGGGCGGAGGCCACCCGCATCGGCGCGACCGATGCGATCCAGGCGATGGTCGAGGATCTCCGCCGCGCGAGCCCGGATTTCGAAGCCATCTGGCGCGACTACGACATCCAGAACTACGGCCAGGGCCTCAAGCATTTCCGCCATGAGATCGCGGGCGACCTGATGCTCGAATATTCGTCCTTCACGGTCGATGGCCGTCCGGATCTCGGCATCGTCGTCTTCACCCCGGCAACGGCGCAGGACGTCGATAGAATCAAGCTGCTGATCGAAGGTGCGGGAGAGGCCGGTTGAGCCGGGCTGAAAAGGAGCAGCGGCTCCTCCCGCGTCAGGCTACCTGCACCATGTGACCTGCGGAAACCTCGCGATACTCGCGCTTGGGCGGCCGGTAATCCATGCCGCGGACCGGGCTTTTCAGCTCGTCGTTGGAAATGCCCCGTCGGATGCCGCGGCGGGCCGGATCCGGTACCGGCACGGCCGCCATCAGCTTTTTGGTATAGGGATGTTGCGGATTGTCGAAGACCGCAGCGCGCGGACCGATCTCGACGATCTCGCCGAGATACATGACCGCTACCCGATGGCTGACCCGTTCGACCACCGCCATGTCATGGCTGATGAACAGGAAGGCGAGGTTCAGGCTCTGCTGCAGGTCAAGCAGCAGGTTGCAGACCTGCGCCTTGATCGACACGTCGAGCGCGGAAACGCTTTCGTCGGCGACGATCACCTTCGGGTCGAGCGAGAGCGCCCGGGCAATGGCGATTCGCTGGCGTTGGCCACCGGAAAACTCGTGCGGATAGCGGCCCGCCATGTCCGGCGACAGCCCCACCTTGCGAAGAAGGTCGGCGGTTTTTTCCTTGGCTTCCTTCGCATTGCCGAGCTTGTGCTTGACGAAGGGTTCGGAGATCGCGGCGCCGACCGTCATGCGCGGATTGAGCGACGAGAACGGATCCTGAAAGATCATCTGGATGGTCTTGCGCATGTCGCGCAGGCCCGTCTGGTCGAGGCGCAGGACATCGTAACCGTCGAGCGCCACCTCACCGCCCGTCGGCTCGATCAGCCGCATGATCGAGCGGCCGGTCGTGGACTTGCCGCAACCGGATTCACCGACCAGTGACAAGGTCTCGCCCTGGAAGAGTTCGAAGGACACGTTCTCGACCGCGTGGACGGCGCCGGTCTGCGTCGCGAACAGGCCCGAGCGAACCGCGAAGCGGGTGACGAGGTTCTTCACCGCCAGAACCGGGGTTTTTCGCGTATCGACGGTGCCTGCGACTTCCTTGGGCTCGGCCGTTTCGCCGGTATTGATGTCGACGACCGGGAACCGGGTCGGCCATTTGCGGTCCTGCATCGAGCCGAGCCGGGGCACGGCGGAAAGAAGCGCGCGGGTGTAGGGATGTTTGCCGTGGTGAAAAATCTCCTCGGTCGGGCCGCTTTCGACCGCCTCGCCGCGATACATGACGATGGTGCGATCGGCGATCTCGGCGACTACGCCCATGTCATGGGTGATGAAGAGCACCGACATGCCCTCTTCTTCCTGCAATACCTTGATCAGGTCGAGGATCTGTCCCTGGATGGTGACATCGAGCGCGGTTGTCGGTTCGTCGGCGATCAACAGCTTCGGTTTCGAAGCCAGGGCCATGGCGATCATGACGCGCTGGCGCATGCCGCCCGAAAACTGGTGCGGGTAATCGTCGAAGCGGGCGCCGGCATTCGGGATACGGACCTTTTCGAGAAGCCTCACGGTTTCGGCGCGCGCCTGGGATTTCGTCAATCCCTTGTGGCGCGTCAGCACTTCCGAGATCTGCCGCCCGATCGTGAAGATCGGGTTGAGCGAGGTCATCGGCTCCTGGAAGATCATCGAGGCGTCGTTGCCGCGCACGCCGCGCATCTCCTTTTCAGAGATAGACAGGAGATCCCTGCCGGAAAGCATGATGCTTCCTTCGATGCGGCTCACATTGGCTGCCAGAAGCCGCATGATCGACAGCGAGGTGACGCTCTTGCCGGAGCCGCTTTCGCCGACGATCGCCACCGTCTCGCCGGGATGAACATCGAAGGAGACGTCGCGGACGACGCTTTTCCATTCGCCGTCGACCAGGAAGGAGGTCGTCAGGTTTCGGACGGACAAAACAGGTTTCTCGGTCATCGGGATTTCCGTCTTAGGGGCTTCCGTGTTGGGGGCTTCCGTCATTGGGGCTTCCACGGGGTGGCAAAGGAGGCGGACGCGCGGCCTTCCGCCTCGCGGGCGGCTTCCAGTTCGGCGATCTTCTGGTCGATGACACGGCGGTCGATCATGCCGTGCGGGTTTTCGCGGGTGGGCATGGTTTCGGCGACGTGCAGGAAACGCTCCTGCGCCACGGCATAAAGCCGGCGCAACTCCCCCAGCGGGTCGGTGTGGTCGTCGGCGTTGATGCGCAGCCAGGGGTAATCCTGGTCGCGGTAGAGAACCATCGCGGCGGATTGCCTGCCACGCTTGTCTCCGCCGGCTGCCTCTCCGGCATCCATGGCAGCGAGCAGGCGTTCGGCGAGCGGTGCGCCCTCGGCCGCCTTTTGCTTGTAGACCCTGAGCGTCTCGGCGATCACCTGAGGCCGGGCCAGCATGTTGCCCGCAACGGAGACGTTGTCGTCAACGAGATGGCCCGCCCAATCGACGCAGATTTCGCCGGTATAGGCAGCGTTGCGGCCCTGGGCGTCGATCAGGTGGAACTGACGTTGCCTACGGCCGTCGTCGCGAGCGGTCAGCGCCTCGATGATCTCTTCCGGCGATCTGCCTTCCTCCAGGAGCTTCAGTCCGTCGGTGCCGTAGAGCGGGCTGACGAAGGCCTGGGTGGCAACCGCCCCCACCCTGCCCTTGATATGCGGCACGGCGGCGCCGACCGCGAAGAAACGGCTGGCGACGGAAATTCCGAAATGACCCGTCTGCGGATCGCGTGCGACGATCGACCAAGTCATGGCTTACCTCCCCACCGCGTAAGCCTGCATCAGGCGCGGCGTCGCCGCTGCCCGCATCAGGCCGTCCGCATCGCGGCGGGCGGCGGTCAGGCGGCCGACGCTCCAGGGATCGGCAACGGTGATCTGGTGGCCGCGGCTGCGCAGTTCGGCGAGCACGTCGGCGCCGATATTGCTTTCCACCATGATGTTCCCCGGCTGGCTGGTGCGCGGATAGAAGGAGCCGGGGAAATGCGTGGTGTGGAACAGCGGCATGTCGATCGCCGCCTGCAGGTTCGGCTTGTGGTGGACGTAACGCAGGAAGAACGGCAGCTGCCACTGGTCCTGCTGGTCGCCGCCGGGCGTGCCGAACACCAGCGTCGGACGGCCCTGATGCAGGGCCAGCGACGGGGTGAGTGTCGTGCGCGGGCGCTTTCCAGGCTCGAGCGAGGTCGGCAGGCCGGGCTTCAGCCAGAACATCTGGGCGCGGGAATTCAGCGCAAAACCAAGGCCCGGCACGATCGGCGAGGATTGCAGCCACCCGCCGGACGGCGTGGTCGAGACCATGTTGCCCCAGCGGTCGATGACATCGATATGGACGGTGTCGCCGCGCTTTTCGGTGAGGTGCGACATGGTCGGCTCGTAGACGGCGCCCTTGCCGCTGACTTCCGCCAGCATTCCCATGGTGAGGTCGAACTGGTGGTCGTAACCGGGAACGCGGCCGGGACGCAGTTCGAGCGAGGCTCGGCTGCCGATCAGCTTGCGGCGCTCGGCGTTATAGCCTTCCGAAAGCAGGTATTCGGTCGGGATCTGCGCGAAATCCGGATCGCCGTAATAGACTTCACGGTCGGCGAAGGCGAGCTTCATGGCTTCCACGACGACATGCACGAAATCCGGTCCCGCCGGATCCATCGCCGAGAGGTCGATGCCTTTCAGCAGCGCCAGCGACTGCAGCAGCACCGGTCCCTGCCCCCAGGCCGGCGTCTTGGCGACGGTCCAGTCGTGATAGTCATAGGTCTGCGGTGCCTCGACGGTCGCCTTGTAATTCGCCATGTCGTCGGCGGTCAGCACGCCCTTGTGGCGGGCGCCGCTCGCATCCATGACTTCGGTCGTCAAGGCATAACGGTCGATCGCCTCGGCCACGAAACCGCGGTAGAAGGCGTCGCGGGCGGCCTCGATCTGGTTTTCGCGGCCGGTCCTGGCTTCGGCCTCAGCGATGATGCGCTTCCAGGTATCGGCAAGCACCGGGTTCCTGAAATTGCTCTGCGCCTCGGGAGCCACGCCGCCCGGCAACCAGGTCGCGTAGGAGGTCGGCCATTCGGTCTCGAAGAAGCTGGCCAACCCCTTGATGGTGGCGGAAACGCGGGCGAGCACCGGATGGCCGTGCTCGGCGTAATAGATCGCCGGCTCCAGCACGTCGCGGACGCTCATCGTGCCATAGTCGCGCAGCATCAGCATCCAGCCGTCGAAGGCACCGGGGATGACCGTTGCCAGCAGGCCGTCACCCGGGATCAGTTTCAGGCCTTCCGACGTGTAATGCTCGATGGTCGCGCCGGCCGGCGCCGGCCCCTGCGCACAGATGACTTCGACCTTGTCCTTCTTCGCCGAATAGAAGACGGCCGGCATATCGCCGCCCGGGCCACACAGATGCGGTTCGACGATCTGCAACACGAAACCGGTTGCGACGGCCGCATCGAAGGCGTTGCCGCCCTTTTCGAGGATGGCCATGCCGACGGAAGAGGCGATCCAGTGGGTGGAGGTGACGACCCCGAATGTGCCGAGGATTTCCGGCCGTGTGGTGAATTCAGTCATGGTATGGTTCCTTTCAGATCTTGTTTCGCACGGCCATCACGCTTCGCGGGGATCCAGCGCATCGCGCAGACCATCGCCGAGAAGATTGAAGCCGATAACGACGAGGAAGATCGCCGCACCCGGCCACATCGCCATCCAGGGAGCCTGGCTCAGGAAATTCTTGGCAACGTTCAGCATCGAGCCCCAGGAGGGGGCCGGCGGTTGCTGGCCGAGGCCAAGGAAGGAAAGGCTCGCCTCGGCGATGATCGCGGTTGCGATCGTCAGCGTCGCCTGGACGATGATCGGGGCGAAAACGTTGGGCAAGATGTAACGGACGATGATTTCAAAATGATTCAGGCCGACGGCACGTGCGCCTTCGACATAGTCCTCGGTCTTGACGGCCAGGACCTGGCCGCGGGTCAGCCGA
Source organism: Neorhizobium sp. 2083 (assembly GCF_031455615.1). Classification (NCBI taxonomy): domain Bacteria; kingdom Pseudomonadati; phylum Pseudomonadota; class Alphaproteobacteria; order Hyphomicrobiales; family Rhizobiaceae; genus Neorhizobium; species Neorhizobium sp. 2083. The sequence continues at coordinate 341,913 of NZ_JAVDTC010000005.1, forward strand.
ACGAAGATCGGCATTGCCGACAGCCCGATGGCGATCATCGCATTCAGCAGGCTCGGGCCGAGAAACGCCGCAAGCGCGATCGCCATGATCAGGAAGGGCATCGCGAGCAGTGCCTCGGTGATGCGCGAGATCACCATATCCACCCAGCCGCCGAAATAACCGGAGATCAGGCCGAAGGGCACGCCGATGCCGACCGCGATGGCGACGGAAAACACCCCGGCCATCAGCGACGCCCGCGCGCCCCAGATCATGCGGGACAGGATGTCGCGGCCGAGATCGTCGGTGCCGAGCCAGTACATGGCCGAGGGCGCCTTGCGGATCGCTGTCCAGCTGGTGGCGACGGGATCGATGATCGGCAGGATCGGCGCGCTCACCGCCAGGATGGCGAAGAACAGGACGATGACGGCGCCGACAAGCGCGCTCCTGTTCCTTTTCATCTTGCGCCAGGCGCGGCTCTTGTCGCGCTTTACCGCCGCGACGGACGGTGCTTGATCGATCGTGGTCATAGGGCGGCCCTCAGACGCGGATTGAGCAGGACGTAGAGGATGTCCGCAAACAGGTTCATCAAGATGAAGCCGACCGCCGTGCACAGCACGACGCCCTGCACGACCGCATAGTCGCGGTTGAACACGGCATCGACGATCAGCTTGCCGAAGCCCGGAATGGTGAAGATCTGTTCGGTCAGGACCGCGCCGGCGAGCAACTCGCCGAACAGCAGCGCCGACAGGGTCACCACCGGCAGCAGCGCATTGCGGAAACCGTGGCTCAGGATGATTTCGCTCGGCGACAGGCCCTTGGCGCGGGCGGTGCGGATATAATCGGCGCTGAGCACGCCGATCATTGCCGAGCGGGTATGGCGCATCAGGGTCGCGGCGAGCGCATTGCCGAGCACGAAGGCCGGCATGACCATGGTCTGCAGGGACCGGACGGGATCGACGAAGATCGACTCGTAACCGGAGGCCGGCAGCCAGCCGAGCTGCACCGAGATCAGCAGGATCAGCATGATGCCGAGCCAGAAGTTCGGGATCGACAGGCCGGTGAGCGCCAGCACGTTGGCGAGGTAATCGATGAAGGTGTTTTTCCTGACCGCCGCCAGGATGCCGATCGGGATGCCGATCAACATGGCAAAGAACATCGCCATCACCGCAAGCTGGATCGTCACCGGCAGCTTCTGGAGGATCAGTTCCAGGACCGGCTGGTTGGTGCGCAGCGAAATGCCGAAATCGCCGGTCAGAACGCCGCCGAGCCAGTAGAAATATTGCACGACGACCGGGTCGTTGAGCCGGTATTTGTCGCGCAGGAATTCGATGACGGCGGGATCGCGCTCCTCGCCGGCCATGGCCAGAATGGGATCACCCGGCAACAGCTTTTGCAGTGAAAAGACGAAAATGGAGATGATCAGCAAGGTCGGGATGGCGACCAGCAGACGCTTTCCGATGTAGACAGGCATGACGCCGTCCCCCGTTGAGCAGTGTTGTCACAAAGTGATGCGGGAAAAGTGCCGCATGGGTCCACTCCCATGCGGCACGGGAGCGTTAGCCCTTCTTGACGCCTTGCAGGCGGATCATGCCGTCAGGACTGGGCACGAAACCTGTGACGTTCTTCTTGTAAGCCCAGATCCACGACTGGTGGCCGAGATAGATGATCGGCATGTCTTCGTTGAGGATCACGGAAGCCGCATCGTATTTCTGCTTGCGGACCGCATCGTCGGTCGAGGCGCGCGCTTCGTTGAGCAGCTTGTCGACTTCGGCGTTGCAATACTTGGTATCGTTGATGCCGCCCTTGCAGGTGATGAACTGGTGGATGTTGCCATCGGGATCGACACGGCCGGACCAGTCGGAGCGGCTGAGCTGGTAGTTGCCGCGGGTCTGTTCGTCGAGGAGCGTCGCGAATTCGGTCGACTTCAGGCTGACGTCGAAGCCGGCCTCGGCGACCATCGCCTGCAGGATCTGCATCATCTGCTGGGCGACCGGATTGTTCGGGATCTGCAGTTCGACCGGGACGCGGTCGAAGCCGGCGGCCTTGATGAGGGCCTTGGCCTTGGCGACATCGCGGGCCGGAACCGGAAGCGCCTTGTTGAACCACGGGCTGTTCGGCGGGAACGGCTGGTTGCCGCCGACGGCGGTCCCTTCATAAACGATCTGGTTCATCGCGTTGCGGTCGATCGCCAGCGAGAAGGCCTGGCGCAGGCGCTTGTCCTTGCCGAACGGATTGTCGGCGCGCGTACCGTTGCCGATATTGGCGTAAAGCGCCATGTAGCCGATGTTGACGGTCGCGTCGTATTTGAGGCCCGAATTGCCCTTGACGGCGGCAACGTCGGTCGGCGCGAGGCGCTCGATGAAATCGAGATCGCCCGACTGCAGGTTGGCAAGGCGCACAGTCGTATCCGGGATCGGCAGGTAGGTGACCTTGTCGACGAAGATCTTGTCCTTGTCCCAGTAATCCTTGAACTTTTCGAGCACGATGCGGTCCTGCTGGACGCGCTCGACGAACTTGAACGGGCCGGCGCAAACCGGCTTGGAGCCGAAATTGGCGCCGAGCGCCTTGGCGGCGACCGGCGAGACGATCATGCCGGCGCGGTCGGAAAGCTGGGCGAGCAGCGTCACGTCCGGGGCCTTCAGCGTGAACTTGACTTCCAGCGGACCGGTCGCCTCGACCTTGGCGACAGAGGTCAGCTCGCTCTTGCGGCGGGATTCCGGCAGGGTCATGTTGCGTTCGATGGTGGCGACGACGGCTGCGGCATCAAGCGGCGTGTCGTCGTGGAACTTGACGCCCTGCCGGATCTTCATGGTCAGTTCCTTGCCGTCGGCGGACCATTTCCACTCGGTGGCGAGCTGCGGAACGATCTTCAGGTCCGGCGACACGTCGACCAGCTTGTCGCACAGGGCCGTATAGACGATACGGCCGACGAAGGTGCGGGACTGAGCCGGATCGAGAACGTCGGCATCGTCCTGCAGGCCGATGCGCAAATCGACCGCAAGCGCCGGGAAGGCGAAAAGCGCGCCCGCCAGCAGGGCGGTCGTGAGCCTGGTAAGTCGCATCATCATCAATATTCCTCTCTTTTTAGGTTCCTGTTTTTAGTCTTGGCCGGTTTTCCGGCTTCTGGTGGTGGCTGCCGCGGGGGCGACTGTTCAGCTTACCTGGCTCAGCGGCCCCTGTTCTGTAGGGCTGAGGGATGTCGCCCGGATCAGACGCTCCTGGAGCATCAGCAGATGTTCGCGCATCGCCTCCCCTGCCCGCACCGGATCCCGGGCGGCAATCGCCTCGATGATGCTCTGGTGCTGCGCGAAGGAGATATTGACCGCATTGCCGCTGGACCGGGCACGCTCGCGGATCGCCCGCCATGCCTCGTCCTGGCGGACACGGTTGATGACATCGAAGATCGACAGGAAAAGCTGGTTGCCGGCGCTCTGGGCGATCAGCCGGTGCAGCGTCCCGTCCCACAGCTCGCGCGCGTCGGCATCGGTGCTTTCGATGATCTTCAAGGCGATCTCGTGCATCTTGGCGATATCCGCCGGCTTGGCACGCATGGCCGCGAGCTGGGCGAGCTGCGGCTCGATCCGCAAGCGGACCTCCATGATCTCCATAAAATCAGTGCCGGCGACGATCGAGCCCAAATGGTTGCTCCAATCGCTCGGCCTTTCGCCGATAAAAGTGCCCGAGCCCTGGCGGCGCCAGATCAGGCCCTCGGATTCCAGCACTTCCAGCGCACGGCGCACGGCGCGGCGACTGATGCCGAGCATATCGGTCAGGGCGCGCTCGGTCGGCAGGCGGCCTTCCGTACCCAACTCCCCCGCTCTCAAAAGCTCTCTCAAGCGATCCAGGGCGTAGCTCGAATTGTCGGGAGCCTCGCCCGCCTTCCCCTGTACCATTTTATGTACCAATTTCTAATTGGTTCAAATGGACGGCATTTGCCGACCTCCGTCAAGTTAATTTTTCGGCAATTTCTGCAATGCACAAAATTCATGCACCGGAATTGCAATCGAGGCTTGGAGGGCCGCAATCAAAACTTTAGAATAGGCGGCTACAAAGGGATTCGTGAGTGCTGCTGCATCGCGGCGGCCGCAAGATTTCGGAGCGGAGCATCCCATGAACCAATACGACCTCATCGTCGTCGGCAGCGGACCGGCAGGTCGCCGAGCCGCCATTCAGGCAGCCAAACTCGACAAGAAGGTTCTGGTCGTCGAACAAGGCAAAAGGGTCGGCGGCGTTTCGGTCCACACGGGGACGATCCCCTCGAAGACGCTGCGCGAAACCGCGCTCAACCTTTCGGGCTGGCGCGAGCGCGGTTTTTACGGCCGGGCCTACCGGGTCAAGCAGGAGATCAGCGCAGAAGATTTGCGCCGCCGCCTGCTGATCACCCTCGATCACGAAGTGGAGGTGCTGGAGCACCAGTTTGCCCGCAACCGCGTCCAGAGCATCCGCGGCAAGGCGACCTTCGTTACATCCGACACGCTGGCGATCACCAAGGACGACGGCGACGTGATGCATGTCATGGGCAAATCGATCCTGCTCGCGGTCGGCACCAAACCCTTCCGCCCCGACTACATGCCCTTCGATGGCAAGACGGTTCTCGACAGCGACGAGCTTCTGGAAATCGAACAGCTGCCTCGGTCCATGGTCGTGATCGGCGCCGGCGTCATCGGCATCGAATATGCCACGATCTTCAGCGCGCTGGATGCCGCCGTGACCGTCATCGACCCGAAGCCGACCATGCTCGACTTCATCGACAAGGAGATCGTCGAGGACTTCACCTACCAGCTGCGCGACCGCAACATGAAGCTGCTGCTCGGCCAGAAGGCCGAAAAGGTCGAGCGCCTGCCAGACGGCAAGGTTTCCGTCGAGGTCGACAGCGGCCGCCACATCGTCACCGACATGGTTCTGTTCGCAGCCGGGCGCATGGGCGCCACCGATACGCTGAACCTCGCCGCAGCCGGCCTCGAGGCCGACAGCCGCGGCCGCCTCAAGGTCAATCCGGAAACCTTCGAGACGTCGGTTCCCAACATCTATGCCGCCGGCGACGTCGTCGGTTTTCCGAGCCTTGCCTCGACCTCGATGGAACAGGGGCGCGTCGCGGCCCGCGTCGCCGTCGGCGCGATCGCCAAGGAACCGCAGAAATATTTCCCCTACGGCATCTATGCCGTGCCGGAAATCTCCACTTGCGGTCTCACCGAAGAGGAAATGAAGGAGCGCGGCATTCCCTACGAATGCGGCATCGCCCGTTTCCGCGAGACCTCACGCGGCCATATCATGGGCCTCGATACGGGTCTCCTGAAGCTGATCTTCTCGCTCAAGACCCGCCGGCTGCTCGGCGTCCACATCGTCGGCGAAGGCGCGACCGAACTCGTACACATCGGCCAAGCCGTGCTGAACCTCAAGGGCACGGTGGAATATTTCGTCGAGAACACGTTCAACTATCCGACGCTTGCCGAAGCCTACAAGATCGCCGGGCTGGACGCCTGGAACCGGATGGGCGAAGGCCCGAAGGAAGCACCGGTCGCAACCGCGCAGCCGCTCGATACGACCGCGAACAGCGAGGCCGCGACAGAGAAGAAAAAAGCCGCCTCCAAGTGAGGCGGCTCAACACGAGGAAAACCGAAGTGGCCTGGAAACCTGTCGTCCGCCCCGATGGTGAGGGTGAAAAAATCCTCTTCAAGGTCGGGTTGATGACCTTCAAGGCTACCTCTGCCGAGACCGATGGCCAGTTCGCCTTTATAGAAACGATCCTGCCGCCGGGCGCGAGCGTAGAACCTCATCAGCATCCGGAGGCGGAGGTGTTCTATATTCTGGATGGTCAATTCACGTTCTGGATCGGCGACGAACCAGGTACGATCTGCGATAAAGGGGCCTTCCTCAGCGTGCCGCCGCAGGTACGGCATGCCTATCACAACCACACGAATCTACCAGGCAAGATTCTCGGAATGCTTGCGCCAGGTGGCGACGGTGGTTTGGAGACCTTTTTCCGCCAGGTCGGCGTACCGCTCAGCGACGGCGATGAAGCGCCCGATCTGACCCGGCCCGTCGCGGTTCTCCATGAAGAAATCGCGCGTCGGCGCAACAAAGATCGGTCGCAGATGTCCTGACGTCGCGATCAAACCATGTCGCTTGACGACGAAAAGGGAATGTCGGCAGCCGATATGAAAATGGCCCCTTTCGGGGCCATTTCCTTGCGATTAACGCGAGTAGAATTCGACGACCAGCTGCGGTTCCATGATGACGGCGTAAGGAACGTCCGTCAGGCCCGGGATGCGGGCGAAGGTGGCAACCATCTTGTTGTGGTCGACTTCGATATAGTCCGGAACGTCGCGTTCAGCGAGCGAAACGGCTTCGAGAACCGTGACGAGCTGCTTCGACTTCTGGCGGACTTCGATAACGTCGCCGGCCTTGCAACGGTAGGAACCGATGTTGACGCGGACGCCGTTGACGGTGACGTGGCCATGGTTGACGAACTGGCGGGCAGCAAAGACCGTCGGAACGAACTTGGCGCGGTAGACGATCGCGTCAAGGCGCGATTCGAGCAGGCCGATCAGGTTCTCCGAAGTGTCGCCCTTGCGGCGGTTGGCTTCGTCATAGATGGCGCGGAACTGCTTTTCGCGCAGGTCGCCGTAATAGCCCTTGAGCTTCTGCTTGGCGCGCAGCTGCACGCCGAAGTCGGAGAGCTTGCCCTTGCGGCGCTGGCCGTGCTGGCCCGGGCCGTATTCGCGGCGGTTCACCGGGGACTTCGGACGGCCCCAGATGTTTTCGCCCATACGGCGGTCAATCTTGTATTTGGACGATTCGCGCTTGCTCATCGTATTTCCTTCTCAAACAGTTACACCGGTTTGTTGCCAAACCGGATCAAGGAAACACACCCTCCTCTGAGCTCTGGTTCAAGAGCTCTGACAGGTCTCTCACGAAAGCGTCCGGAGAAAACCACGGGACATGTCAGTGAAACACCGGGTCTTTGCAGCCCGGCGTTGGCGCGGTGTTTAGGGGGATGTCATGGAAATGTCAACAGCGCCTGCGTCTTAACCTTTCGGCAAGCCTGTCTGAAGGCTTTTTTGACGGGGCAAGGCATTAGCACCATCTTATGGAAAGGAGGTATCGTGTCATGAAATCGAAACTCTGGAGCAGCCCGATCAGGATCGAAAATCCCGAAACCGGCATGGTCCGCACCGTCAAGACGGTACGCGAGGCGAAGGCCGTCCTCGACCGCTTCTGGCCGGACTATCACGGCAGTCAGCATCATCACGCGGAACAGGTCTGCGAGGAGGCGCTGAAGGGAAAATCGAGACCCTCGGAAGCGCGGCGGGCCTTTATCGCCGCGGCTGTCGAAGCGCATTTTCACATCCACTGAGGGCCTATTCGGCGGCGATCCTCGCCTCGCCCTCATCCGGCGCGTCGGCGCTGCCCGGCGCGGTTTCCGCCTGCAGATCCGGGAAGGCGACGATGCGCTTGCCCGAAAAATCCGCATGCACGACGATCAGGCCCTGTTCCTCGAAATAACCGAGCAGGCGGCGGGCGCGACGCGCCGAATGGGTGCCATAGGCCCGCGCGATCCGGGCGTCCGAGGGACATGGTTCGCCGCCGATTGCCGCCTTCGCCATCAAGAGAAAAACGCCCTGCAGATCATCCGAAACGCCGGATGACAGCGAGAGCGCCGTCGCCCAGGCCTCGCCTGAAGCGGTTTCCGCATCGACGCCCGAGCGGGCGATCGCCGTGCGGCGGCGGAATTCGCCGAGCGACAGCGGCGGTCCGGGCAGGCGCCGCATCCGGGCGCGCACCAGAAAATCCTGGTAGAGGATGGAATCCGTGCGATAGGCCGATTGCGGATCGTCGAGAATTTCCGACAGCACGGCGGACAGCCGCTCCTCACGCTCCTCGGCGGACAATTCCGGCTGCACGGCGCGCGGCTCCTGCGATGCAGGCGCGGCTGATGGCGTCGAGCGCGACAATTCGGCGAGGATATCCGTCGTCGGCCGCGGCGCTGGCGGGGCCCGGCGGACGATCGGCCGGCTGAATTCTTCCGGATCCGGCGTGAAGATCAGGTCCTCGACATCCTGCGGCGCATCCGGCAGCGGCATCAGCTTGGGACTGGAAGAGCGCGCAGAGGTCTCGACCGTGCCGATGACGATCGGCAGCGGACGGCGCGACAGGGCCGGGCCGAGGGCGACGAAATTGCCGCGTTTCAGGTCGCGGAACATTTCCGCCTGGCGGCGGTCCATGCCGAGCAGGTCGGCGGCGCGGGCCATATCGATGTCGAGGAAGGTACGGCCCATCAGGAAGTTCGAGGCTTCCGCCGCGACGTTCTTGGCAAGCTTTGCGAGGCGCTGGGTGGCGATGACGCCGGCCAGCCCGCGCTTGCGGCCACGGCACATCAGGTTGGTCATGGCGCCGAGCGAAAGTTTTCTGGCGTCTTCCGAGACATCGCCGCCGACCGACGGCGCGAACATCTGCGCCTCGTCGACCACGACGAGGACCGGATACCAGTATTCGCGATCGGCATCGAACATGCCGTTCAGGAAAGCGGCGGCGGCGCGCATCTGTTCTTCGAGATCGAGGCCTTCGAGCGTCAGGACGCAGGAGACGCGGTTCTTGCGGATGCGGTTGGCAATGCCGGCAAGCTCGGCCTCGGTGCGCTCGCCGTCGACGACGACATGACCGAATCTTTCCGACAGCGTGACGAAATCGCCTTCGGGGTCGATCACCACCTGCTGTACCCAAGGAGCGGACTGTTCGAGCAGGCGGCGCAGCAGGTGCGACTTGCCGGAGCCGGAATTTCCCTGCACCAGCAGGCGCGTCGCCAGAAGCTCCTCGATATCGAGCTTGGCCGGATCGCCCCCGGACACAATTCCCATATCGATACCGACCTGCAATGCACTTACCTCGTATGCTGTCTCTTCGCGGTGACCGTTGGAGGCCGCGACTCCGGAACCCTAACAGAGATCGGGATTCGTTTCGCCGGGCAAGATCGAAAATGCACAGGCGTTTGGCGGTTATTCGAAATTGAGCTGCCAGGAGATGCCGAAACGGTCCTGCAGCCAGCAGAATTTCCGGCTGAAACCGTAATTGTCGAGCGGCATCAGGAACATTCCATCCTCGCTCAGCGCTTCGGCCAGCCGCCCGAGCTCTTCATCGGTTCCGCATTCCACGAAAAAGGAAAAGGAGGGCGTGAAATCGAACACATGCTTCACGGGGCTGTCGATGCAGACCACCTGCTGGCCGGCGACCTCGAAGGTGGCACGGAACACGCTGCCTTCCGGCCCCGCCTCGCCCGGCCCGTAGCGCCTGATGTCGGTGACCCGGCCCGCCGGCAGCACCGAGGTGTAAAAGGTGATGGCCTCCTCGCAATGACCGTTCTGAAACATCAGGAACGGCCGCACGGATTTCACTGGATCCGACATCATGTCCCTCCTTTTACGAAGCTGCCCTTCGGTAAAGCGCCAGCGAACCAGCGAGCGCCAGAAGCGCGCCGCCGCAGAGCCGGTCCAGCCAGAGCGCGCCTTTCTTCTTCAACAGGTGCACCGCCCGCGAGCCGAGCAGCGCGTAACCGAGCATGACGGCGAAATCGATCAGGGCGAAAACGAGCGCCAGGATCGTATATTGCGGAAACTGCGGCGCGTCCGGCACGATGAACTGCGGCAGGAAAGCCGAGAAGAACAGGTAGCCTTTGGGATTGGTGACCGCGACGAGGAAGCTTTTGAGGAAGATCGACGTAGCGGAACCCGAGCCGGCGGCGGCATCGCCTGACGTTACGTCAAGCGAGCCTTTCGAGCGCAGAAGCATGAACCCGAGAAACGCGAGATAACCGGCGCCCAGCCATTTGATGACCGAGAACCAGAATTCCGAGGCCGCCAGCAGCGCGCCGAGGCCGAGCGCCACGGCACCGATCAGCACGAAGTCGGAAATCATCGCGCCGGCCATGCCCGGCAGAGCGCGGCGCAGCCCATAACGCGAGCCGTTGGTGAGGGCCAGCAGCACGGTCGGCCCGGGTGTGGCGATGCCGATGAACGCGACGATCGCAAAGGCAAGCAGGGTGACGTCACTCATCTATCTCTCCTCCTACCAGAGATTCCGGCCGTCGATGACCGTGTGCGGCCAGTCCTCGGCATCGAAATCGTCGAAAAGGCGGGCATTCACGCCGATACGCCGGGTCTTGCCGTCCCAGGTGCCGTCCATCTGGAAATCCGGGCTGTCGCTATAGGTCGTGCAGCCGCAGGTGCCGCAGAAATGATGCGCCACCATTTTCGAGTTCCAGCGATAGACCCTGTCGCTCGCGGCATCGGCAGTGACCTTCACCTGCTTCGGCTCGTAATAGGCATGCAGTGCGCCGCGCCTGGAGCAGAAGGTGCAGGTGCAGCGGGTGAGCGCCTGCGGCAGTTCACCCCTGATCTCGAAAACGGTCTCGCCGCAATGGCAACGTCCGGTGATCATCAGCTGTTCCTCCCCGATAAAGCTCAGGCGGCCGCGCGCTTCAAGCCGACCGACAGCAGGCCGGCGCCGATCATCAGCGAACCGCCAGTGCGGTTGACGATCCGCTGGACCTTCGGCTTGCGGATGGTGTTGCGCGCCATCGAGGCAAGCACGCCGTAGAGCGTGGCGTTGAGCGTCGCGAGCACCAGGAAGGTCACTTCGAAGACAGCCATCTGGAAGAACAGCGGCTGGCTCAAATCCAGGAACTGCGGCAGGAAGGCCACGAAGAAGACGATGCTCTTCGGGTTCAATGCCGTCACCACGTAGGTATGGAGGAAAATCCGGAGAGGATTTGCCGAAGCCACCTCTGCCTCGTCCACCTCGTCGGCCCGTTCGGAAACGGGCGCGCGCCACAGCTTGATACCGAGATAGACGAGATAGGCGGCGCCTACCCATTTCAGCACCGTGAAGAGCGCCGCGGAGGTCGCAAGCAACGCGCCGAGACCGAGCATGGAGGCGGTCATCGCCGTGAAATCGCCAAGCGCCACACCCGCGACTGTGGCCGATGCCACCTTGCGGCCATGGCTCAGAGCGTAGGAAATGACGAGCAGGATGGTCGGCCCCGGAATGGCCAAAAGAACCGAGGACGCGGCAACGAAGGCGAGCCAGTGTTCAAGCGACATGCGAATGTTCCTCCAGAGAATGGAGGGAGCAAGCCACCGATTTTTTCGGTTTGCAAGCGGTGTTTTATTCAGTCCTCACGCACCCACCGATAGAGAACGTCCGGCTCCTTCTCTTCATTGTCGCGGCCATCGGTCTGCTCGATCGCGAGGAAGCCACGCGTCTCGTAGAAGCGGCGAGCAGCTGTATTGCGCTGGAAGGTCCAGAGAAAGAGCTGTGGGTATGCCGTCTTGGCGATATCGATAAGGCGGGTGCCGATCCCCTCACCCTGTGCGTTCGGCAGGATATAGAGCTGGTCGATCCAGTCCTTGCGAAAGGCGACGATGCCGAGCAAAACGCCATCCCGTTCGGCGCCCCAGATGTCGCAAGTCGCGAAGAGATGTCCGCTCCAGTATCCGCGATCTTCCTCCGGCGTGTGACGGCGAGCGAGCCAGGGCAGCCGCCTATCAAAGGACGTGCGATGAACCTTAGCCGCGGCCGGCATGTCGTCACAGCCAAGTTTACGAAATACGACCGTCATTCCTTGAGCCCAAACCCTCGCATCCCTGCAGGCGAGCCCCCGGCGGTAACCGCCGGAGACCCTATGCCGGTCCTCTCACAGCCGGATGTCCCAAGGGTTGAACCGGACATTTCGGCGTTCCTCCTCGAGTTCGGGGAACCCCACATCGCGGCGCATCCGGTTGGAAAGTTCCGAGATCTGGTTCTTCTCCTCACGGTGTTTCCAGGCTGCCAGGAGCAAGGCACGTGCGGTCTTCCAGACCCCGTGTTCGCGGCAGAGGTCATGAACCGCAGCCGAAAGGGTATCAACAACCAAAAATTGTGATTCACGCATGATTTTCCGTCCCGGCGCATGTCGCGACCAGGTCCTCTGAGATATAGAAAGACGCGCGGATGCGGGCGAGAAAACGGAGTGGATCGCTTCGTCAGCCGGTCACGTCAGATCAATGGAAGAAGTGCCAAAAACGGCGGAAATTCAGACTTATACGGTCTGAAAGCACATGCCGGCCGGCATCGATGAGCTACGCATCGAGGCCAAAATAGCCGTTCCGCCAGAAAGGCGCATAAAAATGGTAATGGACTTCATTTCACGCCTCCTGTGTTCGATTTGCGGAATGGGTGGATGATACACGAGATAACCAGATGAGCAAGCCCACAATCGCGAATTGCAGCCGCCACGAGAAAACCGTGGCAAAAAAGGCACATTACCCGATGGCGCTCACGCCTTCAGACCGAAACCCTGCATCAGGCGTCTCGTGGCGAAATCGGGATTGCCGGAGGTGAAGACGGCAAAGTCGTAGTTGTCGGGGTGCTCTGCGCCCTCGACCAGCGGCACCTTTCGCCGTGCCTGCCTGGCGATCGCCTCGGCGGGATCGAGCCAGTCGACCGGCCAGGGCGCCAGCCTGCGGAAGACATTGGCCATGAAGGGATAATGGGTGCAAGCGAGCACGACGATGTCGGTCTTCCGGTCGTCCTTCTCGACGAAACAGGGAGCGATTTCAGCAAGGACCGCTTCGTCGGAAATCGTCTCGCCACGGATATAAGCTTCCGCCATGCGCGCGAGATTTTGCGAACCGACAAGGCGCACGTGACACTGGGTGGCGAAAGACTGGATGAGGTCCCGCGTATAGGCGCGCTTGACCGTGCCCGGCGTGGCAAGCACGGAGACGAGGCCAGACCGGGTACGTTCGGCGGCGGGCTTGATCGCCGGCACGGTGCCAACGAAGGTCATCTTCGGAAAGGTTTCGCGCAGGTCGGCACCGACCAGCGTGAAGGCGGTATTGCAGGAGATGACGCAGACTTCCGGATCGTATTCGTCGAGAAGTTTGGCAAAGAGGGTGATGATCCTCTCGCGCAGTGCCGGTTCCTCCCAGTCGCCGTAGGGAAAGCCGGCATCGTCGGCGACATAGATGAAGCCGCGTTCCGGGATCAGCACCCGCGCCTCGCGCAGCACGGTCAGCCCGCCGATGCCCGAATCGAACATCAGCACGGGTTTTAATTCATTCGTCTGCGTCATTCCCCGTATTCTCCCCAGATGCCCCTTCGGGCAGGTCAGCCTTTTCAGGCTTCGGCCCGTCCTTTTTCGACCATCCGCGGGGAAAACGGTCGAGCGAGTTGATGACGCCCCGGAACACGCTGATCTCCTGTTCCGTAAAACCCCGCCGCGAGATGACGGCGCGGAGGTTGTCGATCATTCTTGGCTTTTTCGCGGGCGGATGGAAATAATTACGGGCATCCAGCGCCTCTTCCAGATGCTCGAACAGGCCAATGACCTGTTCCTTGGTGGAAGGGCGCTGCTCGATCGGCAGAAAGACCGTCTCGGCAAGATCGTCCATGCCGGATTTCATCCATTCATAGGACATCAGCAGCACGGCCTGGGCGATGTTGAGCGAGGCGAAGGCGGGGTTGACCGGAAAGGTGACGATCTCGTCGGCGAGCGCCACTTCCTCGTTGGTGAGGCCCCAGCGTTCGCGGCCGAACAGGATGCCGGTCTTCTCGCCGGCCTTGAACTTGGTGCGCAGGGTCTCGGCGGCGGTCACCGGCGAGCGCACCGGCTTGAAACCGTAACGCTCGCGCGCCGTCGTCGCATAGACGAAGTTGAGGTCGCTGATCGCCTCCTCCAGCGTCTCGTAGACCTTGGTTCCGTCGATCACGTGGTCGGCCTTGGAAGCCGCCGAGCGGGCCTTTTCGCTCGGCCAACCATCGCGCGGTTTGACAAGGCGCAGTTCGGCAAGGCCGAAATTGGCCATGGCGCGCGCCACCATGCCGATATTCTCGCCGAGCTGCGGCTCGACCAGAATGATCGCCGGTCCTTCGGCTATGAGTTCGCGCTCGCTGTTGGTGCCTGACATTTCTGTTTCCGTATCCAGATCCGGGGGCCGGAATAGCGGTGCCCGGGGCAATCGGCAAGTCTTATGCGGCTGAGGGATAAAGCCGGCCCAGCATTGTGCCGATCATCTCGACCCCGACCCGGCTGCCATGCTTGAAGATCGGCAGATGCCGGCCGGCACTTCTGCTCGTCTTGCGCTTGACCACGAAACATTCCGAGCCGCGGCGCGAAAGCGCGTCGATATTGCGTAACGTGTCCTCCAGCGCGGCCAGCACATCGCCTTCCGGCTTGCGTCCCGCCTCGACCGCGTTGCGGGCGAAGATGCGCGCCCAATAGGTGGCGCCGAGAAAGATGGCGAGCGTCTGGCGGACCTGGCCCGGCCGGGTGACCACCGACCAGGTCGTGCCGAGCGGGCGGGCGGCAAGCGTCACCTCGCGATAGGCGGCATCGAGCTTGCGGGAGAGCGTGATGATCTCGTAATCGCATCTCCCCTCCTTCACGGCCGCAAGCAGCTCATTCAGCCCGTCGAACCAGCGGCCGAGCGCCAGGTCGAGGGTCGAGCGGGTCGATGCCGGGAAAACGAGGAAGGCGACGACAGTGCCCGCAAGCGCACCGATCAGCGTCTCCTCGATCCGGAGCTGCAGCAGGTCAAGCGTCAGCACCCCGGTCATGCCGTAGATCAGGCAAAGCACGATCGAGATGAAGAAAGTCATCGCCGCATAGGAAATCTGCAGGCAATAAAAACCGAGAAAGATGGAGAGCAGCGCGATCGGCGCGGCGAGCAGCGGATACCCCCCGATCAGCGTCGCCAGCACGAGCCCGGTCGCGATGCCGAGCAGGGTGCCGACAGATCGCTGCAACGCCCGGATCGCCGCATCGCCGCGCGACTTGGTGTTGGTGAAGATCAGGAAGGCGGTCAAAACAGCCCAGAACCAGCGATCGCGCGACAGCATCAGTCCGAAAACCATCGCCAGGCCCGATGCGACGGTGATCTGCACCGCGGAACGCATCACCGGATTCTTGAGCGAAAAATCGATCTTCGCTGGAGCCGGTGAGATCGCGGGACCGTCGATCGAGCGGAAACGGTCGCGCCGCCCTTCCTCGACGGATTCCGCCAGCGCCGTCCTCGCCTTCTGCAGCCAGATCAGCGCGCTGGCGCTTTCCGCCACCCGGTCGTCGCCCGCGACGGCCGGGCTGGCTGCGATCCTCTCAGCCATCTCCTGCTCGCCTTCGATCAGCGCGTGGACGAGCATGAAGGGCGGCAGCGCTTCGAACGACAGAACGATCGCGCTTTCGGCGGAAAGATGCATGTCGAAGATCTTCATGGTCAGGGCAGTGACCGCCTCGTCTTCCGGATCGATCGCGCCATCTGCCGTGCGCGGCAGAAAGCCTTCCGCCATCAGCACCACGTCCTTCAGCCGCTCTTCGAGCTGGCGCAGCTCGCGCCGGTCGCCGTCCGAGACGGTGGCGCCGCTCGACAGAACCGCGAGCTTCATCAGGATGTCGCCCACCCTGCCCTGGATCGCCACCAGCGACTGCAGAAGATCGCGCCGCCAATCGTCCGGCAGGAGATAGGTGCGCACCAGATGGCCGGTGACGATCGCGATCGCCGGACCGATGACGGCGAGCGGAAGATCGGCAAGCCTCGGCTTCAGATAGGCGCCCATGAAATAGGACGTGAAGGCGAACATGCCGACTGCAAAACCCCTCGGGCCATAAACGCGCCCGACCGTGGCGCAGGCGATCACCACCAGGAACATCGGATCGGAGATATAACGGTAGTCCTCCAGCGCCGCGGCAAGCCCTACGCAGACGAGGCTTGCGACACCGCCGATCAGCCGCGTCTTCAACTGGTCCGACGGCAGCCGGTCGCGCACCGCGATGCCGCCCTCGATCGAGAGCATGATGGCAAGCCCGTAAGCGATCGTCGGCAGTGCCAGCCCGGCGATGTGGATGAGCGCAAGGCAGGCCACCGAGGCGACGACGGTCAGGGTCACGCGTCCCGCCATGCGCAGGCGCGAGAGCGCCGGGTCGTTGGCGAGCAGCCAGTCTCGGATCTTTGCGGCAAACGTCATCGACCACCCCAGGCGGGTGCCCGCACCCGCTTCTGGCCGGCGAATATATCGCCTGGATAAAGTTTGGCGATACCGTGCATAAGTCCGGCTGGCCGCGACCGGCAGTTCGATGCGCCGCCGGGCACCAGCGCAGTCACTCGCCCTTGGCGATCGACTGCATCTCCTCGATCACCGAATCCCGCTCGCCGTCAGCGACACGGTGGATATCGTCGATGACCGGCTTGCCCCCCTCCTGGATGATGTCGAAATGCAGTTCGTTGACGCTGTCCTTCACGTCCGCCTCCTCGACGCAGGTCCACATCTTGAAGGTGACGGTAACGTCAGTCATGCCGTTGGCGCCCGGTGCCGACGTCGTCTTGATTTCCTTCAGCGGGCAGCCGTCCTGCGACGAGGTGATCACGTCGTAACCGAAGGGATCGCCGGGCTGGTTGTTTTCGGTCTCATAGGCGGGGTGCTTGGCGGCCTCGGCATAGGCGCCGCGGAATTTCTTGCTGAACAGGCGCGACAGCGGATCCGCATCGAAAATGTATTTCCATTCGCTATCGGAGGTGTTCCAGTTGTCTTCGGTGATCTTCATCACCTCTTTGACAGGATCGGTGACATCAGCCGCAGCGGCAAAGGTGGATATCAGGGAAAAAGCAAGAGCAAGCGGCAAGGTCCGCATAAGATCAAATCCGGCTGTTGGAGAGCGATTTGGGCGGACATTAATCCGGCAATATGGTTTGGCAAGGGCAATCATCCGCCGCTCCGAGGGCGCCGCGATTTCTCGCATCAAAAGCCGCTTATGAGGACCTCAATGCCTTTGCGTTCCGGCCCGGCGGTGCTATAGCGCACCCACTGGTGTCCACCCGTCGGGACCTTGCGGTCCCTTCCACGTCCAAGAGGAATTCCATGCAAAAGATCAAGGTAGCAAACCCGGTCGTCGATCTCGACGGCGACGAGATGACCCGCATCATCTGGCAGCTCATCAAGGACAAGCTGATCCTTCCCTATCTCGATCTCGACATCGAATATTATGATCTCTCGGTCGAGAACCGCGACGCCACCAACGACCAGGTGACGATCGACGCGGCCAACGCCATCAAGAAGCACGGCGTCGGCATCAAGTGCGCGACGATCACCCCGGACGAAGCCCGCGTCAAGGAATTCAACCTCAAGGAAATGTGGAAGAGCCCGAATGGCACGATCCGCAACATCCTTGGCGGCGTCATCTTCCGCGAGCCGATCATCTGCAAGAACGTACCGCGCCTGGTTCCGGGCTGGACCAAGCCGATCGTCGTCGGCCGCCATGCCTTCGGCGACCAGTACAAGGCAACCGACTTCAAGTTCCCGGGCAAGGGCACGCTGTCGATCAAATTCGTCGGCGAAGACGGCCAGGTGATCGAGAAGGAAGTGTTCAAGGCACCGGACGCCGGCGTGGCGATGGCCATGTACAACCTCGACGAATCGATCCGCGATTTCGCGCGCGCTTCGTTGAACTATGGCCTGATGCGCAAGTGGCCGGTCTACCTGTCGACCAAGAACACCATCCTCAAGGCCTATGACGGCCGCTTCAAGGATATCTTCGAGGAAGTCTTCAATGCCGAATTCAAGGCGCAGTTCGACGAACTGAAGATCACCTACGAACACCGCCTGATCGACGACATGGTCGCCGCAGCGCTCAAGTGGTCCGGCGGTTACGTCTGGGCCTGCAAGAACTATGACGGCGACGTCCAGTCCGACATCGTCGCCCAGGGCTTCGGCTCGCTCGGCCTGATGACCTCGGTCCTGCTGTCGCCTGATGGCCGCACGGTCGAAGCCGAAGCCGCCCACGGCACCGTTACCCGCCACTACCGCCAGCACCAGAAGGGTCAGGAGACCTCAACGAACTCGATCGCCTCGATCTTCGCCTGGACCCGCGGCCTCGCGCATCGTGCCAAGCTCGACGACAATGCAGCCCTTGCAAAGTTCGCCGCAACGCTCGAAACGGTCTGCGTCGACACCGTCGAAGCCGGCTACATGACCAAGGACCTGGCGCTGCTCATCGGTCCGGACCAGCCGTGGCTCTCGACCACCGCCTTCCTCGACAAGGTCGACGAGAACCTCCGGGTGGCCATGGCTTCCTAAGTCGGAAAAATCGGCTAATCATTGGACGGCGGGGAGCGATCTCCGCCGTTTCTTTTTTGGGAGGAAGTTTGCCATGACCACCATCGTCCGCCCGCTCGAGCCATCCGACCGCGCCGCCTGGGAGCCGCTCTGGGAGGCCTATCTCCACTTCTACGAGACCGTTCTGCCGCGGGAGATGTACGACCTCACCTGGAGCCGCTTCCACGATCCCGCCGAACCGATGCATGCGCTGGGCGCCTTCGACGAAACCGGCAGGATGATCGGCATCGCGCATGCGATCTTCCACCGTTCCTGCTGGCTGCCGGACCGGACGTGCTACCTTCAGGACCTTTATGTGGCACAGACCCAGCGCGGCAAGCGCGCCGGTGAAGCGCTTATCGAGGCCGTGGCCGATCTGGCGCGGGCAAATGACGCCGGCCGGCTCTACTGGCTGACGCACGAAAGCAATTCCACAGCCCGGCGCCTCTACGACCGCGTCGCACGGAATTCCGGCTTCATCCAGTATCGCAAGCCACTCTGAAATCGGGAAATTCCGGACCGTCTTGATTCTGTGACAAGGGGATACTAGAACAAAGAAGGAACAATGAGGAGACGCCTGTGACCGATCTGGTGCTATACACGAACCCGATGTCGCGTGGCCGGATTGCCCGCTGGATGCTGGAAGAGGTCGGCATTCCCTACCGCACCGAAATCCTGCATTTCGGTACGACGATGAAGGGTGACGCCTACAAAAGCGTCAACCCGATGGGCAAGGTGCCGAGCATCATGCACGACAAGACCGTCGTGACCGAATGCGCGGCGATCTGCGCCTATCTGGCGGACGCCTTTCCGCAAGCGGGCCTTGCGCCTGCCCCCGCCAAGCGGGCCGACTATTACCGCTGGATGTTCTTTGCAGCCGGTCCGCTGGAAGCTGCCGTCAGCAACCGCGCACTCGGCTTCGAAGTGCCGAAGGGACGCGAGCGGATGATCGGTTACGGTACCTATCAGGACGTGATGAATACGCTGGAATCCGCCGTGCGCGCGAACGCCTATATCGCCGGCGACACATTCAGTGCGGCCGACGTCTATATCGGCTCGCAACTCGGCTATGGTCTGCAGTTCGGCACGATCGAAAAACGCGCGGCCTTCGAACAGTATTTCGGCCGCCTCGCACTTCGCGAAGCTTATCAGCGCGCGAACGACAAGGACAATGCTGCGGCGGCCGAGCTGCAGAAGGCCGAATGAGCGTCAGCGGTCAGCCGTCGTTCCCGCGGCCAAGCGCTTGGGGGACGGCATTGGAGTCGGGGTCCGTGCCGGGGTGGTCGCGTTGCCGGCATCAAAACGCAGCATCCATTCGTTGGTCATGGAGCTGGCGAGCACCACCTGCGATGCGGCAGGTCTTGCGGACTGGGTGGCTGCCGGACGGGCTGCGAAAGGATCCGGCCGTTCCACGGGAACCGGGACGTTCGTCGCCACCACCTGATTCGTGCTCGTCGTCGGAATGGAGGCGACGTCGAATTCCTTGGCCTGAATCAGGCTCAACGGGTCGGGGTTGCTTTGCACCAGCGCGAGCACGTATTCGTCGGGAGCCTTCGGCGGCGGCGTCTGCAGCTCTCCGTCCCTGTCGCGCTTCTCATAAAACGCGTTGCCGCCGGCAACCGTCACATAATGCATGTTCTGATAGGGGAAGCGCAGGCCGGCCGTGTGGAAGAACATGGCGTCCTTGACCTCGGGGTTCCGCTCGCCGCGAATGATCGCATCGACGGCCGCATCGAGTTCCGGCACCGTTTCTTCGCTGACCGCCCGGGTCAGCACGCCCGGAGCGAACTGCCTTTCCTGAGCGACGATGCCGCAGATCGTCGGCGGATAGGCATCCGAGGTGAGCCTGTTCATGATCACGGTACCGACCGCCATCAGTCCCTCGCGGCTGGACCGCTTCGATTCGAAATACATCGCCCGCTTCATGCAGTCGCGATCGGCCGGCGTATAATGGTAGACCTGTTTCTTGGAGATCGGTGCCGGCTTCACCGTGGTGCTGGCGGGCGAAATGGATGACGTCGTCTGCGCCGAGGTGCATGCCGACAGGAACATCATTCCAACCAGACCGATTGCCGGCCGGAGAAGGGCCTTATCGCTCGCCGTCATGAATACTCCCCCTGCGGTATAATTCCAGAAATCGCTACGGCGGGAAAATGGATACCTCAAAAACAGATTCAGATCAAACGCCATGTGAGACAATCAAAACTGGGCGGAAAAGCGTTCCGGTTGCGGGTCGGCACGGCGGCGGCACCGTCGAATCGACGCATTCCACGCAGGCCGAGAACCTCTTATGACAGCCGCCCTAACGGAAGGTTGATTCTCCGGCCAAGCGACGCTTGGGCGGAGGATCACATGGTCACTCGCCCTCAGCTCCTCAGTCCCGGCGCCTCGTAACCGGTGCGCTCCACATATTCCGTGTAACCGCCGTCATAACGCTGGATGCCGTCGGGCGTCAGTTCGAGCACGCGATTCGACAGTTCGGCGAGGAAATGCCGGTCGTGGCTGACGAACAGCATAGTGCCTTCGTATTCCGACAGCGCCTTGATCAGCATCTCCTTGGTATCGAGGTCGAGGTGGTTGGTCGGCTCGTCGAGAACGAGGAAATTCGGCGGGTTGAACAGCATCGCGGCCATCACCAGACGCGCCTTCTCGCCACCGGACAGCACCCGGCATTTCTTCTCGACGTCGTCGCCTGAAAAACCGAAGCAGCCGGAAAGCGCCCTGAGCGAGCCCTGCCCCGCGCGCGGAAACTGCTGCTCCAGCCATTCGAACACCGTCAGCTCGCCGTCGAGCAGATCCATGGCGTGCTGGGCGAAATAGCCCATCTTGACGCTGGCGCCGATCGCGACGCTACCTTCATCCGGCTCGGTCGAGCCCGTCACCAGTTTCAGCAGCGTCGATTTGCCGGCGCCGTTGACGCCCATGATGCACCAGCGCTCGCGACGCTTGACCATGAAATCGAGGCCCTCGTAGATCGAACGGCTGCCGTAGCGCTTGGCGACATTCTTGATGTTGACGACGTCTTCGCCGGAGCGCGGCGCCGGCTGGAATTCGAAGGCGACGGCCTGGCGGCGCTTCGGCGGCTCGACGCGCTCGATCTTGTCGAGCTTCTTCACCCGGCTCTGCACCTGCGCGGCGTGGCTGGCGCGCGCCTTGAAGCGCTCGATGAACTTGATTTCCTTGGCAAGCATCGCCTGCTGGCGCTCGAACTGGGCCTGCTGCTGCTTTTCGTTCTGGGCCCGCTGCTGCTCATAGAAGCCGTAGTCGCCGGAATAGGTGGTGAGCGCCCCGCCGTCGATCTCGATGATCTTGGTGACGATGCGGTTCATGAACTCGCGGTCGTGCGAGGTCATCAGCAGCGCGCCGTCATAACCTTTGAGGAACTGTTCCAGCCAGATCAGGCTTTCGAGATCGAGATGGTTGCTCGGTTCGTCGAGCAACATGACGTCCGGGCGCATCAAGAGGATGCGGGCGAGCGCGACGCGCATTTTCCAGCCGCCGGAGAGCTTGCCGACATCGCCGTCCATCATCTCCTGGGTGAAACTCAGGCCGGCGAGAACTTCGCGGGCGCGGCCTTCGAGCCCATAGCCGTCAAGCTCCTCGTAACGCGCCTGCACCTCGCCGTAACGCTCGATAATCTGATCCATCTCGTCGAGCCGGTTGGGATCGACCATGGCCGCTTCGAGCTCGCGCAGTTCAGCGGCCACGACGCTCACCGGACCCGCACCGTCCATCACCTCGGTGACGGCGCTGCGGCCGGCCATTTCGCCGACGTCCTGGTTGAAATAGCCGATCGTCACGTTCTTCTCGACCGAGACCTGCCCCTCGTCCGGTATTTCGGAACCGGTGATCATCCGGAAGAGCGTCGTCTTGCCGGCGCCGTTCGGGCCGACGAGGCCGATCTTCTCGCCACGGTTCAGCGCGGCGGCCGCCTCGATGAAGAGGATGCGGTGGCTGTTCGATTTGCTGATGTTTTCGATACGGATCATGGGCGGCGGACTCGAGAGGTTTCGTCACAACAAAAAGCCGGGTCGTCGCCGACCCGGCTTTTCTACTCAATCAATGCGAAGCTTATTCGGCGCTGTCTTCAGCAGCCTTCTTCTTCGGAGCAGCCTTCTTCTTCGGAGCGGCAGCTTCTTCGCCTTCGGCGGCTTCGTCAGCAGCCTCGGCCTTCGCGGCCTTCTTCGGAGCGGCCTTCTTCTTGGCCGGCTTCTCAGCGCCTTCCGAGCCTTCTTCGTCTTCCGCCATCAGCTCTTCCTTGGTCACGGTCTTGTCGGTGACCTTGATCTCGGAGAGCAGCTTGTCGACGACCTTCTCTTCGAAGATCGGCGCGCGCAGCGATGCGGAAGCGCCGGGGGTGTTGCGGAAGAAATCGAGGATTTCCTTCTGCTGGCCCGGGAACTGCTGGAGCTGCGCATAAAGGGCGCGCTGCATTTCTTCCTCGGTCACTTCGACGCCGGCCTGTTCGCCGATTTCGGAGAGCACCAGGCCGAGACGAACGCGGCGTTCGGCGAGCTTGCGGTATTCGACGCGCGCATCTTCCTCGGTCGTCTCTTCGTCTTCGAAGGTCTTGCCGGACTGCTGCAGGTCGGTGTTGATCTGGCGCCAGATGTTGTCGAACTCGGCGTCGACGAGGGTCTGCGGGGTGTCGAACTGGTACATGCCGTCGAGCTGGTCAAGGATCTGACGCTTGACCTTCTGGCGGGTGACATTGCCGTACTGGCTTTCGATCTGGCCGCGGACGATCTCCTTCAGGCGATCGACGGATTCGATGCCGAGCTTGGAGGCGAGTTCGTCGTTGATCTCGATAGCGGCGGGAGCCGCAACTTCCTTGACGGTGACGTCGAAGGTGGCTTCCTTGCCGGCGAGGTTCGCGGCCGGATATTCGGTCGGGAAGGTCACGGTGATGGTCTTGTCCTCACCGGCCTTGACGCCCACGAGCTGGTCTTCGAAGCCCGGAATGAAACGGCCCGAGCCGAGAACCAGTTCGGCATCTTCGGCAGCGCCGCCATCGAAGGCAACGCCGTCGACCTTGCCGAGATAGTTCATCGTAACGCGGTCGCCATTGGCAGCCTTGCCGGTCTTGGTTTCGAAGGTCCGCGCGCTTTCGGCGATCTTCTCGATCTGCTCGTTAACTTCGTCTTCGGTGACTTCGACGACTTCGCGAATGACGGAGAGACCGTCGGTCGGCTGCAGTTCGATGTCCGGGATGACTTCGTAGGAGAGCGTGAATTCGAAATCGACCTCGGCGTTGAGGATCTTTTCGGCTTCCTTCTCGTCCTCGGTCATGCCAACCGAAGGCTGGGTCGCCGACTTCTCGCCGCGGTCGGAAAGAATTTCGGTCGGACGTTCGCGGACGATCTCGTTGACGAGATCCGCCATGATCGACTTGCCGTACATCTTCTTCAGATGGGCGATCGGCACCTTGCCCGGACGGAAACCGTTGATGCGGACCTTGTCCTTGGCGTCGGCGAGGCGCACGTTGAGCTGCGCTTCCATATCCCGCTTGGGGATAACAACCTTGATTTCGCGCTTCAGCCCTTCAGCGAGCGTTTCGGTAACCTGCATTTTCATACCTTCATATCGTGGCGGCGGTGCTCAGACAGCCGTTGGTTTCAATGAGCACATCGCCGGAACTTTGTGAGACCGGCCGCGGCTTCAAGGAGCGCCGATCCTTTAGCCAGAACCGGCTCGGACCGCACTCCTGGCGGTTTTGATGCGGGGCGGTTCTGGTGCGGGTAGAGAGACTTGAACTCCCACGCCTTGCGGCACCAGAACCTAAATCTGGCGTGTCTACCAATTTCACCATACCCGCGCCCCAACCGCGTCGAAAATCCTCGTGGCCTGAGGCCTTCCGGAGCGCGCGTCTCTATATCACCCGTTTTGGCGCGCGCAAAGGGAAAATGACGCTTTTTTGGCAGTTCGGAGAAAGCGCGGTGAACGGGTGATTTTGCTGCCTGCCCGCCCGCGATGGGATCGGGAATTCCGGGGACGATTAACTTTTTATTAAATTCTAATGTGTACATTGAAATCATCAGGAGAGAGCCATGCACGGATCGCATGTCATCCATTCTGATATTGCACTGCACAATTCCACTGCAATCTCATAGTATGCAAATGCAGGGATTGATCGAAGGTTTTGGTCTCTCTGGTTCGGACGGCCTGGCGCCCGCCCTGAACAGGAATATGCCCTCGGGATGAACCCGCGAACATCAATTCGGGCCGCGCACTCCTCCTCCCAGCGTTGGCCCGATCGGACTGGCGGTCCTCCTCCTCCCAAATCGCCAGTCGTTACAAATGACGCCCACCGGACCTCCTCCCCCGGTGGGCGTTATTTTTTGTTCTGCGATACGCTATCTGCCTATAAATCGCCCAGCTTCTCCCCATTTCAGCATGGTAAATAATCTCGTAATGCACCAAATGCATAGGTGGCATACCGAATGGGCGCTGTTACTTTTTGCAGCGCAGCATATATTGGTGGTCATGAGATTGAAGTCAGCGCCGAACGGGCTGCTGGCAAGGGCCTAGAAAGGGACAAGATCATGAACATCGCACAGAAGCTCACCACCTGGCGCAAGTACCGCGAAACCGTCAACGAGCTCGGCCGCATGAGCGACCGCGAACTCAGCGACCTCGGCATCGGCCGCGCCGATATCCGCCGCGTCGCACGGACTGCAGTCGGCTTCTAAGCCTCGCGCAGACATTGCTGCACCATCAAAAAGCGCCTCCTCAGGGAGGCGCTTTTCTTTTTGTTCATAGAAATTTAACGCTTCAAATATCTGCCTGTTTTTCGAACTCAGCCGTAAATTTCAGCGATCTCCTGCACATTTGCATGGCAGTCGCACATTTTTTGCACTGCACATTCTTATTATGCGGATGTATAAGACCCTCATCGCTGATGACGACAGAGCATCAGGAAAATCTTGAGGAAACAACCATGAACCCGATCCGTATCGCCAAGAACTGGATCAGCTACCGCCGTACGATGAATGAGCTTGGAAATCTTTCGAGCCAGGCCCTCAGCGACATCGGTCTGACCCGCTACGACATCCGCCACATCGCGGCCCGCTCCTTCCGCTAATCCGCTTCTCGCAGGCGGACCCGCGCGGAATACGCCGCGCGGCGAGAATATGCGGTCCGAGAGGACACCCAAGGACGTATCGAAGGCACCTCATCGGGTGCCTTTTTGATTCCGGTCCGGCAATTGGCATGATAATGAGCCGGCCATGAGCAACAATTCTCCTTCTTCGACCTATCCGGCTCCCATCCATGTCGTCGGCGGCGGCCTTGCCGGTTCCGAAGCCGCCTGGCAGATCGCCTCGGCCGGCGTGCCGGTGATTCTCCACGAGATGCGCGGCGTGCGCGGCACCGACGCCCACAAGACGGACGGGCTTGCCGAGCTGGTCTGCTCGAATTCCTTCCGCTCCGACGATGCGACGGCAAACGCCGTCGGGGTCATCCACGCGGAAATGCGGCTTGCGGGTTCGCTGATCATGGCCTCGGCCGACAGGCACCAGGTCCCGGCCGGCGGCGCGCTTGCCGTCGACCGCGACGGATTTTCCGATGCGGTCACCGAAGCGATCGAAAAACATCCGCTGATTACCATCGTGCGCGAGGAAATCCAGGGCCTGCCGCCGAAGGAATGGGATCTGGCGATCATCGCCACAGGCCCCCTCACCTCGCCGGCGCTCGCCGCCGCGATCCAGGCGGAGACGGGCGAGGACCAGCTCGCCTTCTTCGACGCCATTGCGCCGATCGTGCACCGTGATTCGATCGACATGGATATCTGCTGGTACCAGTCGCGCTACGACAAGGTCGGCCCCGGCGGCAACGGCAAGGACTATATCAACTGCCCGATGGACGAGGCGCAGTACAACGCCTTCGTCGATGCGCTGATTGCCGGCGACACGGTCGGTTTCAAGGAATGGGAAGGCACGCCCTATTTCGACGGCTGCCTGCCGATCGAAGTGATGGCCGAACGCGGCCGCGAGACGCTCCGCCACGGGCCGATGAAGCCGATGGGTCTTACCAATGCCCATAACCCGACCGTCAAGGCCTATGCGGTCGTGCAGCTCCGGCAGGACAACGCGCTCGGCACGCTCTACAACATGGTCGGTTTCCAGACGAAGCTGAAATACGGCGCCCAGGCGGATATCTTCCGCATGATCCCCGGGCTGCAGAATGCCGAGTTCGCAAGGCTCGGCGGCCTGCACCGCAACACTTATATCCACTCCCCCGTGCTGCTCGACAAATCGCTGACGCTGAAAAGCCGGCCCGGCCTTAGATTCGCCGGCCAGATCACCGGCTGTGAAGGTTATGTGGAAAGTGCGGCGATCGGGCTCCTCGCCGGCCGCTTCGCGGCGGCCGAGCGCAAGGGCGAAACGCTCGCGGCACCGCCTGCGACGACCGCGCTGGGCTCGCTGCTCGGCCATATCACCGGCGGGCATCTGGTTTCCGAAGACGAGCCGGGCAAGCGTTCGTTCCAGCCGATGAACGTCAACTTCGGACTGTTTCCCGAGCTGGAGCCCGGCTCGATCGTCAAGCCGGAGGGCGTCAAGCGTTTCCGCGGCAAGGACAAGACGGTGATGAAACGGCAGCTGCTCTCGGCCCGGGCGCTTCGCGACTGCGCTAGTTGGCTCGGTCGGGGCTGATATCGGCGGCCGGCGACGCTGGCTTTTCCTCGATATCGCGATCGGCAACACTGACATAATTGTCGAGCAGCCAGAGTGCGACTTCGGCCGCCTCCTTTTCCGTCGAGAAGAGGTAGGTGCCGTTCTGCGTCGAGGCGTCCAGAAACTCGACGGTGAAACCCTTGGCATTCGGCATGGGCGAGACGCGCACCCGGCCCGGCTCGATCAGAAAGCAGGCATAATGGTTGCGGTGGCTGCGCATGAAGCCGGCCTTGTTGTCGTGCAGGCGCACGAAGATCGCTTCGCCATTGGCCGTGACATGCAGGCTGCGGATGGCTTCATTGGGAAAGGCGCGCCCGAACTCGAGGATGGCGACGCCCGTGTCATGGAGGTTGCCGTCCTTGTCCCTGTCCTTGCCGGACATACGGGTGACGTAATAGGCGAGCGCCATGAGGAGCACGAAGATGATCGACCAGACGACGACGGGGCTCACACCGCTTCTCCTTATGATGGCGCCGGATTTCTGCTTTTCGTCCCTTAGCGGGCGAGCCTTGCGCGAATTTGACGCCCGTCAGAAGCGCCTGGTGACGGAGGCCTTCATGAGCCGCATTTGCCGCCGCCATTGCGGCAGCTGCAGGGCGGTGTCGAGCACCGAGGCACCGGCGCGCGCAGCGCGGCGCAGGACCGGTTCGGCAAGCGATACCGGCAGGTAGGCCGGAAAGATGGCGGCAGGGACGCGTCCCGACCGTCTCGCCTTGCCCAGATGCTCCAGCCCGAGCCCGGCAAAAGCCTCGATCGCAGCGGAAATGCGCGGCCGGTCTTCACCGGCGAGAAATGTATCACGATCGAGCCCGGTCGCCGAGAGAATATCGAGCGGCAGGTAGAGCTGGTGACGGCGGCGATGGATCGGCATCAAGAGAAGGAAACCGGCGATCGCCTGGGCGACACCCGCGTGTCCCGCCGCTTCGGTGGATTTTGCGGCCTCGCCGGCGGAGAGAATCAGGCTCGCGAGCTGGATCAGCGCCGAAGCGGTCTCGCCGGCATATCCTTCGAGGGCGTTGCGGTCGGTGATCGGATCGTCATAGAGGTCGAAGATGCGCGCCTCGATCATGTCGACCAGCGTCTGGCGAGGCAGGCGATAGGTCTCTATCGCCTCGAGTAGGCCGGCAGCGACGGGGTTGCCGGTGCTGTCGCCCGAAGCGCTGCCTTCCAGAAGGTCGCGCCACCATTGCAGCCGGATCTCGCCGGGCAGCGGCTCGCGCACCATGTCGCGGACACGGGCAATCTCGGCGTTGAAGGCATAAAGCGCTGCAAGTGCGCTGCGCTTGTCTTCCGGGGACAGAAGGCAGGCGAGATAGCGGTCGCGGTCGGTGTCCCTCAGCGTGGCAAGGCAGATATCGCCGTTCTGTCCGGTAGGGGCGGCCATACCTAGACGGCGATCAGGGCCGCCGCGACGGCGCGCGATTCGGCCAGCATGATGTTGAAGGTGCGGACGGCAGCACCGGTGCTCATCGGATCGGAAGCGATGCCCTTGGCCTTCAGCGCCGCCTTCACTTCGGCCGGTATCGGCTTGAGGTTGGCGCCCATGCCGACGAGCAGCACTTCGATCTCACTCGATTCGGCCAGCACCTTCACCAGGGAAGCGACCGTCAGCGGCTCACCTTCCTTCAGCTCCCAACCATGGATGCCGGAGGGAAGGCAGAGCAGCGAGCCGCGATGCGACATATCGGCAAAGCGGAAGCCGCCATTGCCATAGGCATCGATCGGAGCGCGACCGGGAAAATGGGCGTCGCGGATTTCGATGCCTTTTGCCATCGGTCGCATGCTTTCCAAAAGAGTTACGGGCCGGACGGTGTCCGGCCCTTGGGGTTCGGCGCCCGCAAAGCAAGCTGGCGGGCATCGGCCTGGCTTTAAGAAGCCGCTCCGGTCTTTGCAGGCTCGGTCTTGACCGGCTCGCCCTTGACGCGGACTTCGGCGATATAGGCGCGCATGGCGCGGATCTTGACGCCTTCGGCGATTTCCACTTCAACTTCGGCGTCGTCGATAACCTTGGTCACCTTGCCGGTGATGCCGCCGCCGAGAACGACCTGGTCGCCGCGGCGGATGTTCGTCAGCGTTTCCTGGCGCTTCTTGGCCTGGGCGCGCTGCGGACGGATCAGGAAGAAGTACCAGACCACCATCAGGGGCGCGAAGAGGAAGAGCATCTCAAGGCCGGAGCCGAACGCGGAGGCTCCCGGTGCTGCGGCCGGGGCCTGGGCGAATGCTTCGGTAATGAACATCGAAAACTCCTAAGATGACCGGGGACGCCGGGCCCCCGTTACAAGCCGCCGGAATATAGTTGCGATAAGCCGGAATGCAACAGAAACACACGGGCCGGAGTACCGAATCCACGGCTCTCAGGCTTTTGATGCACTAACGAGCGTGTTACCGCAGCGAAAAGGCCGAAAAACTGGCCGATGCGACTGGAGAAACACCATGAGCGAAGACTTCAACACCCTGATCCTGGCCGAGGTCCGCAGGCTCGCGGACGCGCTGGAGCGGCTCGCCGGGCCTGCGCCCGCCGTCAACGACTGGAATGCCGCCGACTGCTTCGTCTGGGTGCCGGCAAACCAGCGCCTGCAGCCGGTGCCGCGTCCGAACCGGGTGGCGTTGACGCTGATCCGAGGTGTCGACCACGTGCGCGACATCCTGCATGAAAACACGCTGCGGTTTGCGGAAGGTTTTGCGGCCAACAACGTGCTGCTGTGGGGTGCACGCGGCATGGGCAAATCCTCGCTGGTGAAGGCCGTGCACGAGGATGTGCGCGCCGCGACCGGCATCTCGCTGAAACTCGTCGAGGTGCATCGCGAGGATATCGCCTCGCTCCCTGCCCTGCTCGACATCCTGAAAGCCTCCGGCCAGCGCGTCATCGTGTTCTGCGACGACCTTTCCTTCGATCATGACGACACCGCCTACAAATCGCTGAAGGCGGCGCTCGACGGCGGCATCGAAGGTCGGCCGGACAATGTCCTGTTCTATGCGACCTCCAACCGCCGCCACCTTCTGCCGCGCCACATGATGGAAAACGAGCAGTCGACGGCGATCAATCCGTCCGAGGCGGTCGAGGAAAAGGTGTCGCTGTCGGACCGTTTCGGCCTGTGGCTCGGTTTCCACAAGTGCAGCCAGGACGACTATCTGAAGATGATCGACGGTTATGCCGAGCACTTCGATCTCGGCCTCGCCCAGGACGTGCTGCATCACGAAGCGCTCGAATGGGCGACGACCCGTGGCGGGCGGTCGGGCCGCGTCGCATGGCAATATATCCAGGATCTCGCCGGGCGGCTGAGGAAGCCGCTTTCCAGAGACTGAGCAATCGCGGCTCTGGCCACTTAGCAAGCCCTGCCCCGGCACATCATCGCACGACGTTAGGCGGTAAATTCCCTGCGCCGCCGGACGCTTGACTCTCGTAGGTCAATTGTCCTAATTCATATCTAGGTCAATCGTCCTACAGATCGCCACTGCCCGGCGATCCGAGGCTGGAGAAGATGCAGTGAGCGCTGAAGACACCAGGCGGCAAATCGTCGAGGCCGCGGACCGGCTCTTCTACGAGCGGGGGTTCGAAGCGACGTCGTTCGCGGACCTCGCCGCGGCGGTGCATCTGTCGCGCGGCAATTTCTATTACCACTTCAAGACGAAAGACGACGTTCTGAGGGCTGTGATTACCCATCGCATGATCACTACACGGCAGATGCTTGATGACTGGGAAGTCCGCAACAGCCGGCCGGCAAGCCGGATCATCGCTTTCATCGAGATCCTGATCGCCAACCAGGCAAAGATCATGGCCCATGGCTGCCCGGTCGGCACATTGTGCAACGAGCTTGCCAAGCTTCAACACGCCGCCAAGGACGATGCCGCGCAGCTGTTCGCCCTCTTTCGCGATTGGCTTGCAAGGCAATTTGCAGCCCTCGGCCGCGCGGCCGATGCCGACCAGCTGGCGATGCACGTCCTGATGCGCAGCCAGGGCGTTGCAACACTTGCGACCGCGTTTGCCGACAGCGCTTTCATCCACCGGGAAGTCCAGTCCATGCGCGATTGGCTCGAAATGCAATGCGCCCGGAAAGATGCCGTCTGACACCTTCCATCCCAAAATCAAGGAGATATCCAGATGTTCGTCGTGACGCTCAAATTCGCTGAAAACAAAACGAAAGCGCCCGACTTCATGCAGGGCCACAACGAATGGATTGCCCGCGGCTTCGCGGAAGGCGTCTTTCTTCTTGCCGGAAGCCTGCCACCCGGCCTTGGGGGCGCAATCCTTGTGGACGGCCTATCCCGGTCCGATCTCGAAGAACGCCTGCTGGACGATCCTTTCGTCGCGGAAGGCATCGTCAGCCCCGAGATCCTGGAGATCAATCCAGGCCGAACCGACGAGCGCCTGGCATTCCTGAAGGCGTGATCCCCGATCGATACCGTGAACGCAAAAAAGCCCGGCACTGCCGGGCTTTTCTCCGTCCCCTGAAACGCACTACTTATTCAAGGAAGGTAATCGGGTTGACCGGGGTCGCGTCCTTGCGGACTTCGAAGTGGACCTGCGGGCGCTTGGCGTCGCCGCTCATGCCGGAGGAGGCAACCGTCTGGCCACGGGTGATCTTCTGCCCGCGGGTGACGTTGATGCTGCCGGCATGGCCATAGACGGTGACCTTGCCGTCGTCGTGACGGACGAGAACCGTATTGCCGAGCTGCTTCAGGCCGTTGCCCGCATAGATGACCACGCCGTTCTCGGCAGCCTTGATCGGCGTGCCTTCCGGAACCGAGATGTCGATGCCGTCATTGCGGTTGCCGTCGACATTCTGGCCGTAACCGGCGATGACGGCTCCGTTGACCGGCCAGCGATACTTGCCGATGCCGGTGGACTGGGGGGCTGCCGACGCGACGTCGGATTTCTTCTCCACCTCGGCGACCGATGCGTTGTCGACGGCGGCCTTGGCTGCCGCCGGTGCCACGGACACCTGGGCGACCTGAGCAGGTGCCGTGGCGACTGCCGGCTTGGCGGCAGCAGCCGGAGCCTTTTCGGCCGGCTTCTGCGGAATGGACGCGGTCTTGACCGGATCGGCGACAGGCGCGGGAGAGCCGTTCGCGACCTTGAGCGTCTGGCCGACCCGGACACCGCCGGAAGTCAGGTTATTGGCGGCCTTCAACTGGTCGATCGGCGTGCCGGTCTCGCGGGCGATCTTGTTGATCGTGTCGCCCGGCTTGACCACATAAGTGCCGCCAATCGGCTTGCCGCCCGGAGGCGTCAGCTTGGCCGGTTCGGCGGCTGCCTTATCGCGTGCCGGGGTCGGCAGGACCGCCAGCTTCTGTTCGGGCTCGCGGGCTGGTGTCGGAGCCTTGTTCTGGAGGTCGATCGTGCCGGCCGCATTCTTGGCGGAGTTCTGCGCCGTACCGAAGGTCGGGATGAGGACCGCCTGGCCGGGGGCGACGGCACCGCCGTTTGCCTTCAGGATTTCCTTTTCCGGAACGCCATAACGCTTGGACAGGGTCGAGACCGTCTCACCAGGCCTCAGCGTGACCTTGGGCGCGTTGACCGTGGACCAGCCGGACATCGGCTTTGCGGTCGTGCCGGTGACGACATTGTCGGCCTTCAGCGTCGAGGCGGACGGAGGGACCAGCGTGTGGGCGGCCTGCTGACGGCCGGGGAACGGCTGGGCCAGCGCTTCCTGACGGGTCGCCGGATCACGCGCCATCGGGGCGGCGTTACGCTGTGCTGCGGCGCTGCCTGGAGCCGCCAACTCGGAGCGCTGCACCGCAACCGGAGCGGAGGCGGTGCGCGCCGGTGAAGTATAGCCGCCGGAATTGCCGGGATAGGGCTGAGCCATTGCGGTATTGCGCGAACCATAGTCGTTCCGCGGGATTGGCGGCAGGGCCTGAGCCTGCCCCGAGCCGAGATCGGCCTGCGGCGTTGGTGCGCGGCCATAGGCCCCGCCACCCTGTCGCTGCGGTATGGACGCCGTCGTGATATTGTCGGATTTCGAAAAGAGCCCCGAGAACCGCGTCGCATCCGAACTGCACCCGGTCGCCGCACTGGCAAGCAGTGCCGCGACGGCAAATTTGATTACAGATTTTCCGAACTTCGGAGAACTCTTCATACGCATGACTCGCCTACAGATACGCCACCATCGTGAGAGTCATTAAAACGCGTTAGTCTTACTGCACCGTTAAAGGGCGCACATTGTTCTAATATTTTTGGGAAATTGATAACCATGACGGCTGAAGAGCCGGCGCGGCATGGAACAAAACGACCCTACAGGGCCGCCGCGATATGGGGAATGATCGGCAGAAACGGCACAGGGAACAGATCCTCGCGCTCGAATCGGCTGCCGGTCTTGGTCAGGCGGACCATCATGCACGCCTCGCCGTCCATCAACGGTGCAACCATCGATCCGCCATGGGTGAGCTGCTCGGCATAGAATCGCGGCAGCGACGGGAAGGCTGCGGTGACAAAAATGCGGTCGAACGTGCCCTCGCCCGGCATGCCGTTGCCGCCGTCGGCCTGGCGCACGACGACATTGCGCAGCCCCAGCGCATCCATGCGGTTCTGCGCGGCGGCGACCAGGGTGCGGTAACGCTCCACGGTCAGCACCCGCTCGGCGATCCGGGCGATGACGGCGGCGGTGAAGCCGCTGCCGGTGCCGATTTCGAGCACCCTGTGCCCGGGTTTGACCTGCAGGCGATGCAACAAGCGCACGGCCAGATCGGCGCCTTCCATGAAGGACCCGCAATCGATCGGCACGGTACGGCTGGAATAGGCGTCTTCCGCAAGCGGCGCGGGCACGAACTGCGACCGCGGCGTCTGTTCAACGGCGGTCAGCAGATCGAGGTCGGAAATGCCTTCCGACCTGAGGCGCAGCACGAGCGCCGCAAAACCCTCTTTTTCGACCATGCCCGATTTCAATCGGCCGCTCCGAATCCCAATGCTTTCGCCACACGATCCTGAACCGAATGATCGGTCAGGTCCAGTTTCAGGGGCGTGACGGAAATCTTGTTTTCCTTGATGGCCTGGATATCGGTGCCGTCGCGGAAATGCCCCTTCCGCTCTCCGAATCGCAGCCAGTAATAGGGCAGACCGCGGCCATCATTGCGGGCGTCGATCGTCAGGCCGAAATCGAGCTTGCCCTGCGACGTGACTTCGACACCCTGCACCTCGCCGGGTTCGCAGTTCGGGAAGTTCAGGTTGAGGAAGGTACCGTCCGGAAGGTCCACATCGATCAGCTTGCGGATGAGATCCGGCGCGTAGGATTCGGCAACTTCCCAGGGTGCATAACGGCCGTTCTCGCGGCGCACCGCCTGGCTCAGCGCAAACGAGCGCACGCCTTGCAGCGTGCCTTCGATCGCGCCGGCAATCGTGCCCGAATAGGTGACGTCATCGGCCATGTTGGCGCCGTCGTTGACGCCGGAAAGCACGAGATCCGGCTTTTCCGGCAGGATTTCCCGGATGCCCATGATGACGCAATCGGTCGGCGTGCCGCGCAGTGCGAAATGCTTGTCGCCCACCTTGCGAAGACGCAGTGGCTCGGAGAGCGTCAGCGAATGGGCAAGGCCGCTCTGGTCGGTTTCCGGCGCGACGATCCAGACATCGTCCGAGAGTTTTCGGGCTATCCGCTCGAGAACGGCGAGGCCCTCGGCGTGGATACCGTCATCATTGGTCAGGAGTATCCGCATCAGGCCGCCCGTTCGATCTTGGTCAGACCACCCATATACGGCAGGAGCGCGTCCGGAATTGTGACCGAACCGTCCTCGTTCAGGTAATTTTCCATGACGGCGATCAGGCAGCGGCCGACCGCCACACCCGAGCCGTTCAGCGTGTGAACGAACTTCAGCGTCTTGTCGTCCTTGGCGCGATAACGCGCATTCATGCGACGCCCCTGGAAATCGCCGCAGACCGAGCAGGACGAGATTTCGCGGTAGGTATCCTGGCCCGGCAGCCAGACCTCGATGTCGTAAGTCTTGCGTGCACCAAAGCCCATGTCGCCGGTGCAAAGCGTCATGGTGCGGAAATGCAGGCCGAGGCGCTTCAGCATGTTCTCGGCGCATTCGGTCATCCGCTCGTGCTCGGCGATCGACGATTCCTGGTCGGTGACCGACACGAGTTCGCACTTCCAGAACTGGTGCTGGCGCAGCATGCCGCGCGTATCGCGACCGGCCGAACCTGCTTCCGAACGGAAGGACGGCGTCAGTGCCGTGAAGCGCAGCGGCAGCTTTTCCTGTTCCAGCATTTCGCCGGATACCAGGTTGGTGAGCGTAACCTCCGCCGTCGGGATCAGGTAACGGCCGTCCGTCGTCTTGAAGAGGTCTTCCTCGAACTTCGGCAGCTGGCCGGTGCCGTACATGGTCTCGCCCTTGACCATCAGCGGCGAGGAAACTTCCGTATAGCCATGCTCCGTCGTGTGCAGGTCGATCATGAACTGGCCAAGCGCCCTCTCGAGCCTGGCGAGCTGGCCCGTCAGGACGGTAAACCGCGAGCCCGAGAGCTTCGTGGCGCGCTCGAAATCCATCATCCCGAGCGCTTCGCCGATCTCGTAGTGTTCCTTGGCCGTATGGTTCCAGCGCGGCTTTTCGCCGACGACGCGCTTGACGACGTTGTCGTGCTCGTCCTTGCCGACCGGTACGTCGTCGAGCGGAATGTTCGGGATGCGCGACAGGGCGTCGTCGAGGGCGGCGACGGCGTCGCGCTCTTCCTGCTCGGCAACCGGCATCGTCTCCTTGATGGAGGCGACTTCGGCCTTCAATTTTTCGGCAAGCTCGGAATTCTTCTGCCCGAGCGCAATGCCGATCTCCTTGGAAGCGGCGTTGCGGCGGGACTGCATGTCCTGAAGCTTCTGGATGACGGAACGGCGCGTGTCGTCCAGCGCCAGCAGGGTCGCCGCCATCGGCTCCGCACCGCGCTTGTTCAGCGCCGCGTCGAGAGCCCCTTCGTTTTCACGGATCCACTTGATATCGAGCATCTTGCCTTGCCTTTAGAGCGAAACACCGCGGACTCGCCAGGCAGGCCGGAAGGCTTCAGGCCTTATCCGTCTCCGCAACATCCGAAGGTTCCTGCTCCGAAAGCTTTTCCTCGGCACGTTTGCGCTCGACGAGTCGTGCGGCGTAGATGGAAATCTCGTAGAGAAGGATGGTCGGCAGTGCAAGACCGATCTGGGACATCGGATCGGGCGGGGTGAGCACCGCGGCGACCACGAAGGCCAGCACGATCGCGTATTTGCGCTTCTGCCGCAGCCAGTCGCTGGACAGGATGCCGACGCGGGCGAGCAGCGTGGTGATGACCGGAAGCTGGAACACCAGGCCGAAGGACAGGACCAGCGTCATGATCAGGCTCAGATATTCCGAAACCCGCGGCAGAAGCGAGATCCCGACTTCGCCTTCGGTCGGCGCCTGCTGCATGGCGAGGAAGAACCACATGACCATGGGTGTGAAGAAGAAATAGACCAGCGCGCCGCCCATCAGGAACAGGATCGGCGAAGCGATCAGGAACGGCAGGAAGGCCGCCCGTTCATTCTTGTAGAGGCCGGGCGCCACGAATTTGTAAATCTGCGAGGCGATCACCGGGAAGGCGATCACCAGCGCGCCGAACATCGCCACCTTCACCTGCGTGAAGAAGAATTCCTGCGGCGCCGTATAGATCAGCTCTGACTTGGCAAGATCGAGATGGGCCCAGATGACGGCCCATTTGTAGGGCACGACAAGCAGGTTGAAGAGCTGCTTGGCGAAGAAGAAGCAGACCACAAAGGCGACGAAAAACGCGCCGATCGACCAGATCAGCCGGGTGCGCAGCTCCATCAGATGCTCGATGAGCGGCTGCGGCTTGTCTTCGATGTCACCGCTCATGCGTCGTCCTTCGGGGTATCTTTCGTCTTCGGCGTCCGCTTGCGGACCGGCGCCTTGACGGACGCTTCATCCACAGCCTGGGCGGCGGGTGCAGGCTTTGCCGCCGGGCGGCTGCGCTTCGGCTTCTCGACAATCGCAGCCGGGGCGGCGGAAGCCGGAGCGGTCTCGACAACGGGTTTTACCCGCGCCGCGGTCTTGCGGACCGGTTTCGGCTTTTCCGCGACGGCCGCAGTTGCCACTGGCTGCGGCGCGGCCGGCACCGACTGGGCAGGAGCCGTTACCGGCGCCGGTGTCGAGCTTGCGGCCGGCGACGGGAAATTGGCCGGGATCTCAGGAGCGGCGTCGATGGGCGACGTGCCCTCCACGGCCTGCTGCGCCTCGATATCGGTCGGGCTCGCGGCGGGGGTCGGCATCTGCGTCGCCTTCTGCAGATCGGCACGGATATCCTGCCCCATCTGCCGCAGCGGGTTGATCGCATCCCTCAGCGCATTCGTCGGGTTCAGGCGCTGCGCATCCGAAATCGTCTTGCGCACGTCGTCGAGTTCCGACTCCTTCAGCGCTTCGTCGAATTGCGCGCGGAATTCACCGGCCATCTTGCGCAGATTGGTCGTCATCTTGCCGAAGGCCCTGAGCATGGGCGGCAAATCCTTGGGACCAACCACAACGATCAGCACGATCGCGATGACGAGAAGCTCGGTCCAGCCGATATCAAACATTCAATGAGGCTCCTGGAACCCGCCATCCGGCCATTAGGACCGGGTGGTATCCTTGACCTCTTCAGGCTTAAGATCGACAGTCTTTGCCGTGGTCGTCGCGCCGTTCGCCTCGGGGGCGTCGTCGTCGCTCATGCCCTTCTTGAAGCTCTTGATGCCCTTGGCGAAATCGCCCATCAGCTCCGGAATCTTGCCGCGTCCAAAGAGGACAAGCACGATGACCAGAACGATCAGCCAATGCCACACACTGAAAGAACCCATAAGTCCAACTCCATTAGTACCGTTTCATCGATGTAAGCTCTTTATGATGGTTTTTCAAACACCAAAATGTCCCACGGGCGTCCGTTCTTGAGACGCCGTCGCACACGGCTGCTGACCGTCCGAGAGTGTATGCGGGGATTTCGGCATCCGGTGCGACAGACGGACGCGCTCCATTCGCCGCACTCTTCCAGTCGGCGGGTCGCAGCCTGTCCGGGCCTTCGAAGGAAACGGAGGCTATTCCTCGGCATCACCGCCCGGAGTGAGCAGTCCGAGTTCCTCCAGATCAAGCTGCGTGATCGGGTCCTCGTCGTCGGAGAGCTCGTCGACATTGACCGGGATGGGGATTGCAAAGCCCGGCGGGATGCGGCCGGAAAGCAGGCCGGCGCCCTTC
Organism: Neorhizobium sp. 2083; assembly: GCF_031455615.1. Classification (NCBI taxonomy): domain Bacteria; kingdom Pseudomonadati; phylum Pseudomonadota; class Alphaproteobacteria; order Hyphomicrobiales; family Rhizobiaceae; genus Neorhizobium; species Neorhizobium sp. 2083. Next base: position 379,865 of record NZ_JAVDTC010000005.1, read on the forward strand.
AATTCTTCGAGACCGGGGAGATCGCGCAGCTCTTCCAGACCGAAATGGTCGAGGAAATCAGGCGTCGTGCCGAGCGTCACCGGCCGCCCCGGAGTGCGGCGGCGGCCCCGGAAGCGGACCCAGCCCGCCTCCATCAGTACGTCGAGCGTGCCTTTCGATGTCTGCACACCGCGGATCTCCTCGATCTCGGCACGGGTGACCGGCTGGTGATAGGCGATGATGGCGAGCACTTCGAGCGCCGCGCGCGACAGTTTCTTGGTTTCGCTGTCGTTGCGAATGACGAAGGAGAGATCGGCGGCGGTGCGGAAGGCCCAGCGGTCGCCGGTCCGGATCAGGTTCACGCCCCGTGGAGCGTAAATCTCCACGAGCCGCTGCATGACGGCATTCACATTGGTGCCGCGTGGCAGGCGTTCGGCCAGAAACGCTTCGGATACAGGCTCGGCGGAGGCAAAGACCAGCGCCTCGGCGATCCGCTCGACCTCCGCCAGCGAGAAAGCTACCGGCTCCTCGCCCGCCTCGTCGGCGATCGTCAGATCGTCGTCATCCTCCTGCGGCGTCAATCAACGCCTCCCGTGGTGGGCTGTGCCGGGACGGGAGGCTGCGGCCCGGGCCCCTTGCGCAGGTAGATCGGCTGGAAGGCGCCGTCCTGGCGAATTTCGAGCTTGCCCTCGCGCACCAGCTCCAGCGATGCGGCAAAGGCGCTGGCGGTCGCCGTGACGCGATCCTCCGGTGGAAGATAGGGCAAGAGATAGTGCTGCAGCGTCGTCCAGTCGACGATCTCGCCCAGCATGCGGGTGAGCAGCTCGCGGGCATCGACCAGAGACCAGACCTTGCGCCTCTCGATCGTCACCTGGGTGACGGCGGTGCGCTGCCGAAGGTTGGCATAGGCCGACAGCAGATCGTAGAGCGTCGCATCATAAGCGGATTCGACGTTGTGCGGGATATGTTCCGGCGCACCGCGGGCAAACACGTCGCGGCCGAGCCGGTTGCGGTTGATCAGCCGGGTCGCAGCCTCGCGCATCGCCTCCAGGCGCTTCAGGCGGAACGCAAGCGTCGCCGCCAATTCCTCGCCGCTCGGCCCGTCGTCGCCCTTGGCCTGCTGCGGAATGAGGAGCTTGGACTTGAGGTAGGCGAGCCACGCCGCCATGACCAGATAGTCGGCGGCCAGTTCGATGCGCACCCGGCGGGCGCTATCGATGAACAGGAGATATTGTTCGGCAAGCGCCAGCACCGAGATGCGGGCAAGATCGACCTTCTGGGTACGGGCAAGATGGAGGAGCAGGTCGAGCGGACCTTCGAAGCCGGTGACGTCGATCACCAGCGCCGGATCGTCGGTCGCCCGGTCCGCGCCGCCGGCATCCTGCCAGAGCTTGTCCATCGGAATGGCGTCCTGCGATGTCATTGTGGCCATTCCCAAATCCTGTCCTGTCGACAGCCGTCAAGAGACGGCGAGAAGACCGTGGAATTCCGCGCGGACCGCCTCTTCGCTCAAGCCGTCGCCCGCGCCGAAGGCCGCTTCCACCGCCCTCGCCCGCCGCAACGCATCCCCGGCAAGCGGTATCGCTTCCTTCACGACAGCCTTCATTTCGTCCATGACGCCGTTGCAATGCAAGACAATATCGCATCCGCCCCCAACGATTCTCGCGGCGCGCTCGCCGATCGTGCCCTTCAGCGCGTTCATCGACGTGTCGTCTGACATCAGCAGCCCGTCAAAGCCGATATGGCCGCGGATAATCTCGTCGATCACCTTGCGCGAAATGGTTGCCGGCTCGTCCGGGTCGATTGCGGTGAAGACGATATGGGCGCTCATCGCCATCAGCTCGTCCTTCATGGCGATGAAGGGCAGGAAATCATGCGCTTCGAGCTCGGTGCGCGAGACGGTGACCACCGGCAATTCGTGATGGCTGTCGGCCATGCCGCGGCCGTGACCCGGCATGTGTTTCATCACAGGCAGCATGCCGCCCGCCTTGAGGCCATCGGCGGCGGCCTGGCCCATTTCGGCCACCGTCTTCGGATCGAAACCGTAGGCGCGATCGCCGATGACGTTGCTCGCCCCCTCGACCGGCACGTCGATGACCGGCAGGCAATCGACATTGATGCCGAATTTCATGAGGTCGAAGGCATGCAGTCGCGACATCAGCCAGGTTGCCCTGAGACCCTTGTCGCGATCCTGCCTGTACAGTTCGCCAAGCACCGCGGCCGAGGGATAACGCTCGATCATCGGCGGACGGATGCGCTGGACGCGACCGCCCTCCTGGTCGATCAGCACCGGCGCATCCGGCCTGCCGATGGCGTCACGCATGGACGCGACGAGATCGGTTATCTGAGCCGGCTCGACGCAATTGCGGGCAAACAGGATAAAGCCCCAGGGGCGCTCGTCCCGGTACAGCGCCACTTCGTCGGCGGTGAGGGTCGGGCCGCTGGAGCCCAGGATCATTGCTTTTGATTCGCTCATGGCTCGATCTTAGATCATTGGAGGCTCAACGAAAAACGGGGCGCCAAGCGCCCCGTCCGATTTCGTTTCTTCGGTCTTACCGGCCGACCAGGCAGGTCCCGCCGGCGGCGCGATAACGTTCGCAGAGCGCCACGGCATCGTTCTTGCTGCCGGCCGGAATGCGGACGCGGTAGAACGTGCCCTTGCCGGCAAGCTCGGCCGCCTTGATATCGACACCGCGGCCGCCGATGACGCTGCCGAACTTGGCCGACAGGCTCTGGTAGGATTTCTGGGCTTCCGCCTGGGACGGCAGCGAGGCGATCTGGATGACGTAGTCACCGGAGCCCAGCGAAGCGACCTGGTTTGGCGCGGATGCCGGAGCCGCGGCCGTTGGCTGGCCGGGAGCGCGCACATTGCCCTGATCGGTGACGGCGGCGACCACGTTGACCGGCTGCTCAGCCGGACGTGCGATCGGAACCGGAGCCTTGGCGGCAGGCGCGGAGGCCTGAACCGGAGCGACCGGCGCAGGCGCCTGTACGGCCGTCGCAGCGGAAGCCGGGGACGACTGGGCGGGAGCGGCCGCGACGGCCGGCGTGACCGAGTTTGCCCGCACCACGTTGACGTGTTCGCCCGGCGCCGCCGGATTGGCGGGCGCCGACACCGGAAGCACACCGGCGGAACCGGCATTCGACGTCGCCGGCACGGGTTGCGTGCGAACCGGGTTGGAAGCCGGAAGCTTTTCAGGGAAGGCAGCTGCCGTCTCGACCGGCTTTGCGCCGGCGGCTGGCAGCTTGGCCGTTTCAGGTGCCGCGAGCGCCGGGGCCGCGATCTCCTGCTCGACCAGCTTGCCGTCCGGGCGAACGATCATTGTCTTGACCTTGCGCGGCATGACCGTCACAGGCTGCTCCGCGGAACCGTTGTTGGCTGCAGTGCGGTCCTGAGGCAGAAGGCGTGGATCCTGCGTCTCGCCGACGTCGGTCGGGTCGATATCGTTCTCACCTTCAAGCGGCAACGTGTCGGGCATCAGCGTCTTCTGCACCACATCGACCGGCTCCTCGTTGGAGGAGATCAGGGTGCGCTGCTTCGGATCCTTCGGCGAGACACCGGCAACGCGATCGTAGACCGCCTTGTCCTGGTTCGGCACCGTCTTTCCGCCCGGATTCTCGGGAGCAATCTTGATCGGCTCGTTATCGGCGGCAATGATGACCGGTTCACCGCCCGAAACGACGCTGGCGACACGGCTGCCAAAGACCGCATAGGCGCCGACACCACCAAAAATCACCACGCCGGCAACGACCAGCGGCACGGCCCAGCTGCGGACGGAACGGCGGGCGTTCTCGACCGTCGCGACATAGTCGGTGTCGGAATAATGCAGTTCCTCATGCTCGGCCGCCGGCAGCGGCGCCGTCAGGCTGCGGCGGAAGTCCTCTTCCAGCGCACGCTCGAAATCGTCGAGATCGGTATAGTTCGGCGAACGGGCGGCCTCGGCGGCGGCCTGCTGGCCCCTCGGTGCGATATCGATCTCCGGCTTGCGGACCTGTGCCGGGGCCGGTTTGTTCGGCGTCGCCAGCAACGTCGCAAGCTCCGCATCGATGTCGAGTTCGTAATCGGGACGATATGCCGGCGGCTGCTCCGGCTCTTCGGCCGGCAGCGACGGCACGTCGAGTTCGGCGATCGCCTCCACCTGGTCTTCCGAATCGGCAATCTGGGCCGGATCGAACGGCAGGTCGCCGACCGATTCGGGCTCTTCTGCAACCTGCGTCTCCGCGACCGGCGCTGCCGCAGCGGCGACGGGTGCAGCGGTGACGGGTGCAGCGGTGACGGGTGCGACACGCGCCGGCTGCGCCATCGCCGGGGCGACGGCAGGCGCAGGTTCGGCCTTCACAGCGGCGACCACCGGCGGCCTAGCCTCAACCGGATGTTTCTGCGCCTCTTCAACGACGATGTCGGCAAGGTCGAGTTCGAGGCCGTCGAGCGCCAACTCGAACTCCTCGTCCGAGAAAGGATCCTTCTCGTCCAGGGATCGCGCTTCGGCAACCGAAGGCGCCGAAACCGGCTGGCTCGCAACAACCGCGGCAGCGGGAGCGACAGGTGCGGCGGCGGGCTTTACGGTGGGTTCGGCCGCTTTCGCGACCGGGGCCGCAAATGGCTGCGCAGCCGATGTCGGCAGCGAATAACGCTGGACGTCGTAGATCAGCTCATCCAGCGCGGAGAACCGGTCCTTTTGTGGCGCAGCGGCATTCTGAGCGGTCGATGCGACAGGCTCTGCCACCGGTATCGCAGCGACCGGCGCATTCCGTTGCGGCTCTGGAGCCTGAACTTCCGGAGACTTTGAGGAAACCTGCAGCTCGGCAACGGGTGCCGGCATCGGCTGGAGGCTCGGGACGTTGTCCGGAACCGGTCGCTCGACGGCATGCTCGACCGGCGCAGACGGGGCAACCTGCGGCGCCGAGACAGGCGCCGGCGCGGAAGCCGCAGCCACATCTCGAGCCACGCTGAAATTGGTGAGCGGCATGCGGAAGCCGGGGACGTAGGCCCCCTTGCCTCTCTCGGCCTTAACCTCCGGCTCAAACCCGGTTTCGGGTTCGTATCCCGCTTCAGGCTCAAATGCCGCTTCAGGTTCGAACGCCGGCTCCGTCTCGACCGTAGCCCGGGGTTCGAATTTCACCTCGGGCTCGATCCGCGTCACAGGCTCGAACGCGACCTCGGGCTCGACCATCACTTCGGGCTGGCTCTCGGCAACGGGCTCAGCCCCGATCGAATTTTCCAGCTCGGCCGCGAGATCGAATTCCTCTGCCGGCTCTTCGACCGTTGCGGCCGGCGACATCGCGCCAGCAGCCGCAAAATCGGGCAGATCGAAAACAGGCTCTACATGCGCGGCTTCGGGAGCCGGCTCGAATACCGGTTCCGCAGCGGCGCGCTCATAGACGGCATCCGCCGCCAGCGGCGGCTCCTCGTCGCCGAACTGAAGGTCGTCGCGATCGCGGATTTCGCCGTCGGCCGAGAAGGCCTGCCGAGGCTCGCTGGCAGCCGGTTCAGCCGGAACGAATTCCAGCTCCTCCGGCTCTACCGGCGGCGCGGCGACCACGACATCCGGCGCGGGCTCGGCGAAGTGCTGCGGACCGTCGTCAAGAGCGATATCGTGAATGGGGTCGAGGCGCGGCGCGTCATAACGCTCGAACTCCTGAAGAAGCTCGTCCTCAAGATTGAACGCCGGCTCCCGCCGCGTAAAAGAATTATCGGCGGAAGATGATCCGGGCTTGGCAGCGACGGGAAGATCGTCGTAGCCTACGATGCGGGCGAGTTCTGCCAGCGGGTCATCATCGGCAAAGAAGTCCGGCAAATCATTCCGGCTACGCGCAAGGTTGTTATCGGCCATTACCTCGTCCACTCACCTACATTACAACGCATATGCCAGTGCAATGTGGGGAAATGGTGGCGATATCTACCGCATTTCTTCCGGTGCCGCAGTGCCTGTGATTGCAAGTCCTGACTTCAAAACAGAGGCGACAGCATGCACCAGCCCAAGTCTGGCAATGCTCAATTCTCGGTTTTTATCATTAACAAAACGTAATTCCGGTTGTTCCTTACCTTTATTCCAGTGCGCATGGAAGAAACTTGCCAGATCATAGAGGTAAAAAGCAAGCCGATGCGGCTCCTGCGCCTGGGCTGCAGCCTCGATAATCCGGGGATATTCCGCAAGCTTCGCAACGAGCTGCATCTCGTTCGGATCGTTGATCAGGCCGCTTGAGCCCTTGAGGTCGAGCGAATCAATGTCCAGATCCGGGAAGGCTTCCTTGGCCTGCCGGAACACCGACGAGCAGCGTGCATGCGCATACTGGACGTAGAAGACCGGATTGTCCTTCGACTGCTCGGTCACCTTGGCGAAATCGAAATCGAGCGGCTCCGAGCTCTTGCGATAAAGCATCATGAAGCGCACCGCGTCGCGGCCGACCTCGTCGACCACGTCACGGAGCGTCACGAAGTTGCCGGAACGCTTCGACATCTTCACCGGCTCGCCGTTGCGGTACAGCTTGACGAGCTGGCAGAGGAGCACGGTGAGCTTGGCCTTGCCGCCGGAAACGGCACGCGCCACAGCTTCCAGGCGCTTGACGTAGCCGCCATGGTCGGCGCCGAGGACATAGATCATCTCGTCGTAACCGCGGTCGAACTTGTCCTTGAAATAGGCAACGTCGGCGGCGAAGTAAGTATAGCTGCCGTCCGACTTGATCAGTGGCCGGTCCATGTCGTCGCCCACTTCCGTCGAACGGAACAGCGTCTGCTCGCGGTCCTCCCAGTCTTCCGGCAACTGACCCTTCGGCGGCGGCAGCGTGCCCTTGTAGACATGCCCCTTGAAGGTGAGGTCATTGATCGCCTGGCGGATGCGCTGCGCGCCATTGGCATGCAGTGTCCGCTCCGAATAGAAAACGTCGTGATGGACGTTGAGCGCATCGAGGTCGTCGCGGATGAGCACCATCATCGCGTCGATCGCCTTGTCCTTGACGATCGGCAGCCAGCTCTCTTCCGGCATGTTGTGCAGGCGCGGACCGTATTCTTCCGCAAGCGCCTGCCCAACCGGCACGAGGTAGTCGCCCGGGTAGAGACCGGAGGGAATCTCGCCGATCGTCTCGCCCAATGCCTCGCGGTAACGCAGGAAGACCGAGCGGGCGAGAACGTCGATCTGGCTGCCGGCGTCGTTGATATAATATTCCTTGGTCACATCGTAGCCGGCAAACGCCATCAGGTTCGCCAGCGCATCACCGACGACCGCGCCGCGGCAATGGCCGACATGCATCGGGCCGGTCGGGTTGGCCGAGACGTATTCGACATTCGCCTTCCTGTCGGCGCCGACCGTCGAGCGGCCGTAGTCGGTGCCTTCGGCGATCATGGAACCGAGCACGCGCTGCCAGTAACCGGCGCCGAGCCGGATATTGATGAAACCGGGGCCGGCCACGGAAACTTCGCTGACATCGGCATCCGAACGCAGCGCTTCGGCGATGATATCGGCAAGCGCCCGCGGATTGGTGCCGAGCGGCTTTGCCAGCACCATGGCGGCATTGGTCGCCACATCGCCGTGGCTCTGGTCGCGCGGCGGCTCGACTGCGATACGGCCGAAATCAAGCTCGCTTCGCTTTTCCTTGATGATATCAAGAGTTTCCAAAGCGTTCTTAATTCTAGTTTCGAAGTCGGCGAAGAGATTCATGTTCAATCATCCCCGAGGCATGCCCGAGGACCCTTGCTGGCCAGTGTCATTGGTGGCGGTGCCTAGCGCAAATCCGGAGTCTGGTCAAACAGCTCGCCATGCGCCTTGATCGCGAACGTATCGGTCATCCCGGCAAGATAATCGCCGACATGGCGCGCCCTTGCGGTCTCGCCGAGACCGGAGATGTGGTTGACCCAATAGTGGCTGCGCATCAGCGACGGATCGTTCATATAGGCGTTGAAGAGATCGGAGACGATCCGGGAGGCGCCGGCGCGGATGCGCATGATGTCCGGATGCCGGTAGATACGCGAGAACAGCAGCTTCTTGATGCAGCGGTCCGTCTCGGCCATTTCCTGCGAGAAAGTGGCGATCACGTGGCCCGCAGCACGGACGTCTGCCGCGCTCTGCGGAGCCACCTTGTTCAGATTGTGCTGCGCGACGTCGATGACGTCCTCGACCATATGCGTGATCTGCCGGCGCATGATCTCATGGGCGAACCGGCTTGGTTCGAGATGCGGATAACGCGCCCTCACCTCCGCCATCAGTTTGGCGAGGAACGGGACGTCGTCCAGCATCTCGAAGGTCAGCAGGCCGGAGCGCAAGCCGTCGTCGATGTCATGGGTGTTGTAGGCGATGTCGTCGGCGATCGCCGCCACCTGCGCCTCGAGGCTGGCGAAGCTCGCGAGTTCCAGGTCATGCAGTTCGCAATAGTCGCGGATCGGCTGCGGCACCGGGCCCCGCGTCCCCTCGCCGGTCTCGGTCAGCAGCGGGCCGTTGTGCTTGACGAGGCCTTCCAGGCTTTCCCAGGTCAGATTGAGCCCGTCGAAATCTGCATAACGGCGCTCAAGCTTGGTGACGATGCGCAGCGACTGGGCGTTGTGGTCGAAACCGCCATAGGGCTTCAGCATCTCGTCCAGCGCGTCCTCGCCGGTATGGCCGAACGGCGTGTGGCCGAAATCATGGACCAGCGCCACGCCCTCGGCGAGATCCTCGTCGAGTTTCAGGGCGCGTGCGAGAGCTCGGGCGATCTGCGCCACCTCGACCGTGTGGGTGAGCCGGGTGCGGTAATGGTCGCCGTCGGGGCTGATGAATACCTGCGTCTTGTGCTTCAGCCGCCGGAATGCGGTCGTGTGGACGATGCGGTCGCGGTCGCGCTGGAACTCGGAGCGTGTCAGGCTGCTATCCTCGGGAAACAGCCGACCTCGCGATGCCCAGGGATTGGCGGCATAGACCGCCCGCTCGCCACTGCCGAAACCCAGCGCCCTGGTATCGATCGTCATGCCGTCACCCGTTTGTTCATCCCCAACCTGCCGCCCATTGACGTGCCCTTCACGTCTTCATACCTATAGTAAAGCTGTGCGCAATGCCGGTGACAGGAATCTCTCCGGGCCTTGAACCCGGCAGGAGGCGGATAATATGGAAACAAATGTAACTCTTTCGAATGCGGCGGCCAAGCGCATCGCCGAAATCGTCGGCAACGAAGCCGGCAAGCAGGCGCTTCGTGTCTCGGTCGAAGGCGGCGGCTGTTCCGGCTTTTCCTACAAGTTCGATCTCGCCGAAGCACCTGAGGACGACGATGTGGTAATCGCCAATGGCGACGCAAAGGTGCTCATCGACAGCCTCTCGCTCGTCTATATGGCGGGTTCGGAGATCGACTTCGTCGACAACCTGCTCGGCCAGTCCTTCCAGATCAAGAACCCGAACGCGGTGGCAAGCTGCGGCTGCGGCACCAGTTTCTCGATCTGATAACGCTCTCTTGCGCACACTTCGCCCTTCCCAACGCTTCCTCTTTCGCTAAAAGAGGAAGCGAACAGTGGGAGGCAATGGCCGATGAAGATCGCCACCTGGAACATCAACGGCGTCAAGGCGCGGATAGACAACCTGCGCCAATGGCTGACCGACTCTTCCCCGGACATCGTCTGCCTTCAGGAAATCAAGTCCGTCGACGAGACTTTTCCGCGGCTGGAGATCGAGGCGCTCGGTTATCACGTCGAAACCCACGGCCAGAAAGGTTTCAACGGCGTGGCATTGCTGTCGAAGAGCAAGCCGGACGAAGTGATGCGCGGGCTGCCGGGGGGCGAAGGGCCGGACGGACAGATGGACGAGCAGTCCCGCTACATCGAAGGCGTCTTTTCCGTTCCGGGCGGCGCGATTCGCGTTGCCTCCATCTATCTGCCGAACGGCAACCCGGCGGACGACCCGGTCAAATATCCCTACAAGCTGGCCTGGATGGAGCGGCTGCGCCAGCACGCGCAAAACTGCCTTCTGCTTGAAGAACCGCTTATCCTTGCGGGCGACTACAACGTCATTCCCGAGCCGCATGACTGCTTCGATCCGGCCGTCTGGGCGACGGACGCGCTCTTCCTGCCGCAGACGCGCGCCGCCTTCCGCAGGCTCGAAAATCTCGGTCTCGTCGATGCGGTGCGCGCCACGACCGACGCGACCAAACTCTATTCCTTCTGGGATTACCAGGCCGGCGCCTGGCAGAAGAACAACGGCATCCGCATCGACCACCTTCTGCTGTCGGCAGAAGCCGCCGACAGGCTGAAGTCCACGGCGATCGAGAAACACGTTCGGGCCTGGGAAAAGCCTTCCGACCACGTGCCGGTCATCGGCATCTTCGATTTCGGCTGATCGTCCGCAAGGGCCTGACGGCGTTCAAACCCAAGGCGTCGGTTATTCCACGCCTCGGGCGAATTCCTGCGACAGGGCCACCGCGCCGCGGCGATCCTCCTCGCCGACGACGGAAAACGCCTGTTCCTGCAATTGCTGCATCCAGATGCATTCCTTGGCGGCACACTTGTCGAGCGCCGCCGTCATGAAGGCGAGCCCCCGCACCGTCTGGCCTTCCTGGAACAGGACATTGCCGAAAACCGACATGGCGCCCGCATGGCCGCTCTTGCGGGCCTGGTTCAGCCATTTCTTCGCCTGCTGGATATTGGCGGTACCGCCCTCGCCGGCAAGAATCATCCGGGCAAGCTGAAACTGCGCTTCCGCCACGCCGAATGTGGATGCCGCCTGGAAATAGAGCTGGCGGGCCTGCGACAGATCGGGCTTGACCGGGCTGCCGGGAATGCCGCGGCGATAATAGTTGGCGAGCGACAGAAGTGCGTTGACGAAGAAGCCGGTATCTTCCGAACCGGGCTCGACACCCTGCGCGGCGATCTCGTTATAGATCTTGAAGGCCTCGAAATCGTCCTTGGCGACGCCGTCGCCATAGGCATACATATTGGCGAGCGCCCAGCGCGAGCCGGTATGGCCCTTTTCAGCGGCATAGCGATAGGCTTCGACCGCGTCTTCCTTCTGCCCGTTCTTATAGGCCTTGAAGCCGAACTTGAAGAGATCGAAGGGGCCTGACTCTTTCGTCACGCCGGATTTGATGTCGAAGGCCGCTGCCGATCCCGCCAAAATCGAGGCGAGCGACACTCCAAGAAGCAATACTCTCATGGATCCGATGTCAGACTTCGGCATGGTTCAGTTTCTTTCACTCCGCGCGCGGTTTACCGCCGCAGCCCGAGCATGGCTCGCTGCCCGAAAATGGTTCGTCCGGGGATATCCCGTGCCTGCTCCTCCCGAGAGACGATCGAAACTGTAGCTGCCGTTTTCGGCAAGACTTGGACCCGTAACCGCGACGATTGCGGCAGGACAGGACGGTATCCGAATCCGTCCGCCTGAGCGCAAAAAGCCCGGCTTTTCAAAATGAAACCCGCCCATGATACTCCAAAATACGCGCCCCGCCCCCGCGTTTCGCGCCTGCTCTGCCTCTATCGCTGCTCCCCGTTTGTGGCGGGAAGTGGACAGAAATCCCCCTCTCAAGGCACAGGACAATAGTCTCGAAAAAGTGTTGCTAAATCGTCACAAGATCGATGGTCAAAATTTGGATTTCGAGGCCGACGAAGATTCAAGAAACTCCCCGCCGACGAAAAATCGGCGCCGGCCAGGATAGTCAAGCTATCCGCAGCCGGCGCCGCTCTTCGTCTCGTTTTTTAGAACTTGATGGTATAGCTCGCGGTCAGCGCGTAAGCCCAGTCGCCATCGGCCGTTGCATTGAAGTTTGCACCCTTCGCGGTCGATTGGCTGCCTGAAGTGAGATAGCTTACGCCACCACCAACACGAAGCTGACCCGGCCCGCAATCGATGGCCGCGCCGGCGCCGACCGACCAGGTGTCAGTCATGATATCGGCGCCGTTGCCGACGCCCTTGTCCCAGCGAACATTGATGGTGCCCGCCACCTTTTCTGTAAATTGATGGCCGACACCGCCAACGATGGTCCAGCCGTCCTTCCAATTATAGATGTCCTGCTGCGGCGGCAGGCCGGCGATATTATAGTCGAGCGTCTTAAGCACGCTCCAATCCGTCCATTCTACCGAGCCGTAGACCAGCCACCCGGGAGCGACGCCGCTCTGCAGGCTGAGTTTCAAAGATTGCGGCAGGGTCCCGTGGCCATCGGCCGCTACCGGCGCCGTCCCGAGCAAACCAGCCAATGCAGCCGGTGTAAAATCGCCGTCAGCCTTATGCTCGATCTCCGACCGGTACATCAACTGCGCCCGCAGCGCATATTCGGGAATGTCGTAACCGATGCCAAACCGATAGCCAAAGGCGGAATCGTCATCAAGCCTCAGCGTTCCGTAAAAGGATTTTGCCTCATAGGTGAAATCCTGCATGAAGCCGCCACCGAGGAAGTGCAACCGCCCCTTGCCCATTTCGAAGCTGACATCGCAAGTGGCGCCATATTCGTTGGCATGGAATTTCTTGCCAAAATAATAGTTCGAGCTGGCTGGCAGGCCGGCGGCCGCATCGGCAGCCCTGGCTTGAGGACCGTATTCCGAATCGCCACCGTAAGGCTTGGTATACGTGAACGCACACGCAAGCGCATCTGAGATACGGCCCATCGCAGCAACGTTGGGAATCGCATAGTCCTGCGAAAACGGATCGTCGGAAGAACTTGCGCCATTGATCGTGTCGAATTGGCGACGCGGGTTCACGTAGATGACGCCAGCCTGAACAGCGGCGTTACCGCGCTCGTAGAGAATGTCTGTACTAGCCTCGCCCCACGAAAAACCACCTGCATGGGCTTGAGTTTGCCCAAGGCCCGCTGCGGTAAGAGCTAGGAGGCCCCTCGTAATAAACTTGCTTACCATAAATTCTCCCACTCCCTGGTAAGTGACCGAAATCACTCTAGATGGTTCGCCCTAATTGACAACTTTCGGCTGCCGGGCGCTTCGCGGCGCAAACGTCTCGCGGATTTACGTAAGCAAACGAGGAACCGGGGGCTGCGCGCGCATTTCGGCACAAAACTACTCCTGGACCCCTAATACGGTCGTTAAAATTGGAATTTTATTATTTTAGGCCGGCCACCTGTGTCAAAGTGGCAACAATGGGGCTTTCTACAAGTGAGCAATTGCACACAAGGAAGCTTCACCGACAAAAGGTTGCGGAAAGTCAAGCGCCGCGCCTGTTTCCGGGCGCGGCGCCTTGTCGCACTGATCCACGGCGAAGAGGTCAGCCGGCTTCGCTGATGCGCTGCAGGGCGGTCCTCAGGTTCGCCATCTGGACTTCCAGCTCGGCGAAGCGTTCGCGCTCGGCCGCAACGACTTCGGGATCGGCATTGGCAACGAACTTGTCGTTCGCCAACTTCTTGCCGATGCGGTCCATCTCCGCCTCGGTCTTGCCGACGGCCTTCTCGATACGCGCCTTCTCGGCGACGAGATCGATCAGGTTGCCGAGCGGCAGGCAGACGGTGGCCTCGCCGACGACGATCTGGGCGGATCCCTTGGGGGCCGAGTCGGCGAGCTCGATGGTTTCCACACGCGCAAGCCTGCGGATGGCGGCCTCGTGGCGGCGCAGACGCGCCTGGGTCAGATCGTTGGCGCCGACGACGATCAGCGGCGCGACCGCCGATGGCGGCACGTTCATCTCGGCGCGGGCCGAACGCAGACCGGTGACGAGGTCGACCAGCCAGTTGATCTCTGCTGCGGCGGCCTGGTCTGCGAATTCCGGCGCCGGCCATTCGGCATGGCAAAGCAGGCCGTCGCGCGTTTCGGTATGGGCCCAGAGTTCTTCCGTCATAAACGGCATGAACGGATGGAGAAGCTTGTATGTCTCTTCCAGCACGTAGGCCGCACAGGCCTGGGCTTCCGCCTTGGCGTTCTCGTCCTCGCTCGCGAAGATCGGCTTCAGGAGTTCCAGATACCAGTCGCAGACCTGGTTCCAGACGAAGCGATAGAGCGAACCCGCTGCCTCATTGAACCGCTGCGTCTCGATCGCCTCCGTCACGTCGCGGATCGTCTCGGAAAGCTCCGTGAGGATCCAGCGATTGACGGTGAGCTTCGTCGCCTCCGGCACGAAAGCCGGATCGCGCTTGACGCCGTTCATCTCGGCAAAGCGGGTGGCGTTCCAGAGCTTGGTGCCGAAATTGCGATAACCGGCGATGCGGGCCGGATCGAGCTTCACGTCGCGCCCCTGGGCGGCCATGATCGCCAGCGTGAAACGCAGGGCGTCGGCACCGTATTCGTCGATCAGGTCGAGCGGATCGATGACGTTGCCCTTCGACTTCGACATCTTCTGACCGTTCTTGTCGCGCACCAGGGCGTGGACATAGACGGTGTGGAACGGCTCGACCGGGTTGCCATCCTCGTCCTTCATGAAGTGAAGGCCCATCATCATCATGCGGGCAACCCAGAAGAAGATGATGTCGAAACCGGTGACCAGCACGCTGGTCGGATAATATTTTTCGAGCTCCCGCGTCTGATCAGGCCAGCCGAGCGTCGAGAACGGCCAGAGCGCCGACGAGAACCAGGTGTCGAGCACGTCCTCGTCGCGGGTCAGGATCTCGCCCGGCTTGAAATTCTCCAGGAGATCTTCAACCAGGGCCTTCATCGGGCCCTCGTGCGACAAGTAATGCTGGATGGCGGCCTGCAGCGCCTCTTCCTCGGTCTTTTCGACAAAAACCTGGCCGTCCGGGCCGTACCAGGCCGGAATCTGGTGTCCCCACCAGAGCTGGCGGGAAATGCACCAGGGCTGGATATTCTCCATCCATTCGAAATAGGTCTTGTCCCAGTTCTTCGGCACGAACTTCGTGCGCCCTTCCTTGACGGAAGCGATCGCGGGCTGCGCCAGCGTATGGGCGTCGACATACCACTGTTCGGTCAGCCGCGGCTCGATCGGCACGCCGCCTCGGTCTCCATGCGGAACCATGTGCTTGTGCGGCTCGATCTTGTCGAGCAGGCCGGCTTCCTCGAAGATCTCGACGACGATCTTGCGGGCGGTGAAACGGTCCTGGCCTTCGAGCCGGTCCCAGGCGCCGTGAAGCGCGGCTGGATGATCGAGCCCTTCGAGGAAATCCTCGTTGTCCTTGATGGTGATCGTCCCGTCGATATTCATGACGTTGATGGCGCGCAGCCCGGCCCGCTTGCCGACTTCAAAATCGTTGAAGTCGTGCGCGGGCGTGATCTTGACCGCACCGGTGCCGGCCGTCGGATCGGCATAGCCGTCCGCGACGATCGGGACCCTGCGGCCGACGATCGGCAGGATGACGTGCTTGCCGACGATCGCCTTGTAGCGATCATCCTCGGGGTTCACGGCGATGCCGGTATCGCCGAGCATGGTTTCGGGACGGGTGGTCGCGACGACGATATAATCGCGCGTCTCGAATTCGGTCGCATTGCCGTCTTCGTCAAAGGCGACCGGATACTGGTAGGTGACGCCTTCTTCCAGCGGATAGCGGAAATGCCAGAGATTGCCGTTGACTTCGTGCTGCTCGACTTCGAGATCGGAGATCGCCGTCAGCAGCTTCGGGTCCCAGTTGACGAGGCGCTTGTCCTTGTAGATCAGGCCCTGCTTGTAGAGCGTGACGAAAACTTCCAGGACGGCGGCCGAAAGCCCCTCGTCCATGGTGAAACGCTCGCGCGACCAGTCGCAGGAGGCGCCGAGGCGCTTCAGCTGGTTGAAGATCAGGCCGCCGGATTCGGCCTTCCACTCCCAGACCTTGTCGACGAAGGCCTCGCGGCCCATTTCGCGGCGGCCCGGAAGCTGGCGCTCCATCAACTGGCGCTCGACGACCATCTGGGTGGCGATGCCCGCATGGTCCATGCCCGGCTGCCACAGCACGTCCTTGCCGCGCATCCGCTCGAAGCGGATCATGATGTCCTGCAGCGTGTTGTTGAGCGCGTGGCCCATGTGCAGCGAACCGGTCACGTTCGGCGGCGGGATGACGATCGTGAAGGCTTCCGCCCCCGGCTTGGCATTGGCGCCGGCGCGGAAAGCATCGGCCTCGTCCCAGGCCTTGGCGATCCTCGGTTCTACTTCTGCGGAATCATAGGTCTTTTCGAGCATTTCCTGACCCGTTTTTGTTCTTGGGGAGCTATCGGGGTGTAAATAGGATGGGGTGTTCCAAGTCAATAAAAAAGCCGCCCCGTCACCGGAGCGGCCGTCTTGGTCGAGCTCTAAACGGATCAGCGGCGGGTGCCGCGGGACACGCGCTCGATTTCCTCGCGCACCAGGCGCTCGACCAGCGTCGGCAGGTTGTCGTCCAGCCATTCCTGCAACATCGGGCGCAGCATGTCGCCGGCCATGTCTTCCAGCGAACGGCGTTCCATGCCGTTGAATACCGAGGCGAGTTCGCTGAAGGATTTCGCGACCTGGGCGCCGGCTTCGGCGGAGAGAAGGTTCGCGGTCTCCTCGATCTTGGCGGGCAGGCTGCGCGGAGCCGGTTCCGCTGCGAGCTTCGGTTCAATCTTCGGCTCCGGACGGACCGGCGCTTCTGCTCTCACCGGAGCAGACAGCGGCGGGTCGAAGACCGGCATCATCACGCGCGGGGCAGGTTCGGGCTGCGGCGCCGCGGGCTGCGGAACCGGAGCAGCCTGCATGGCCTGAGCAACAGGCTCGCGAAATTCCGGCATCTGGGGACGAAGCGGAGCCGGCTGTTCCTGGCGTGCCGCAGGCGCGGGCGACGACGAGGCCTGTGCGGAAGGGGCTGGTGTCGGTGCGGTCGAAGCGGTGGCAAGGCGCACGGTGCCGGTTTCCTGCTGGCGGGCCGACGCGGCACGGACCCGTGCGGCGACATCGGCGAGCGACAGGGTGCGATCCGGCTGGCCCGAGGGGCCGGACGGGTAGTTCATCGGCTCGTTGCGCAATGGCGCGCCGCGGTCATTGGCAGCCATTTCGGGAACAAAGCCCGGCTCCTCGCCGTCTTCGATTTCGTCCTCGGCATAAACCGGGGGCAGCTGGCCGTTGAGCACGTTCTCGGCGTTCGGCTCATTGCTTTCAATGATCCGGCGAATGGACGCCAAGATTTCTTCCATGGAGGGTTCACGCGCTACATTTGGCTGAGCCATTTTCATCCCCGCTGTTACCGGCACTCGAATCGGCCCCGTGGAGGGTGAACCGAATCGTCGTTACTCTAAGGTGTTGGGGGGGCTGGAAACAATGACAAGTGCCCCAGGCTTCCTACCGATACACAGTTTTGTTGGCGTTGTGAATCCCGTAAGTCACACTTGCCCGAAACCGGTGACACCAGCGTGAAAAGAAACCGGCAGCGGCGACAGAAACGACAAAGGGGCCGTAAGGCCCCTTCCCGTTCATGGCAATCCGTCCGTTATAGCCCCGGTCAGAACACGAATTCCTTCGCCTTGCGGAAGCCGGGCAGCGGCTTTACCGAGGCGTTGAAATAGGCGCTCTCGGATACCGCGCCCTGCTCCTTCACCAGCACCTTCGCCTGGGCGGCATTGCCATAACCGACGACAGCGACCAGCCGACCGCCGTCGCGCAGCTGCTCGAGAAGAGCGGAGGGCACTTCCTCGACGGCGCCATTGATGAAGACCAGATCATAGGGGGCCTCTGCGGCGTAGCCCTGCTCGAGCTCGCCGGCAACGACTGCGACATTGTCGTAACCGAGCGCCGAAAGCGTTCCGGTTGCCTGCGCAGCCAGCGCCTCGTCCGCTTCGAGCGAAACCACGGAGCCGGCAATCAGCGACAGGACCGCCGTCGCGTAACCGCAGCCGGTGCCGATTTCGAGCACGACGTCATCCTTGGTGATCGCCGCAAGCTGGAGAAGCTTGGCCAGCGGCGAAGCCTCCATCAGATAGCGGCCGTCGGCCACTTCGATATCCGTGTCGATATAGGCGAGCGACTTTGCCTTGGCCGGCACGAAAGCTTCGCGCGGAACATTGTAGAAGGCCCGCAGAACCGAATGCGACGTGACGTCGGTGGTGCGGATCTGATTTTCGACCATCTTTGCCCGTGCTGCTTCGAAATCCATCATCTCAGTCGTTCCAATTACCCGGCCCAAATCACCGGCGATGCGCCGGCTGATGCATGACCGTCTTACTGACGCCAAGACATGCTTTCAAGACATGCTTTCAAGACAGCGTCCGGTTCCGAACCAAAAAAGCGCGGAGGGATCGCTCCCCATGCGCGTCTTCGCGTTCAGGCAAAAGCCGGCGGCGCTTCTTCGAGCTTGCGGATGGTGAGATAATCCCGGCCATAGGAGGAGCGCAGGCCGTGGTCCTTGTCGAAAGCCAACTGTTCGCCGGAGGTCAGCGGAAACATGCCGTCGGCGAATGTGCCGGTACCATCGACCTCGTTGGCCGCCTGGCGGTGTACGTTGATTATCCTGGTGATCATGACGCCTTCCCTCCGTTCCACCCAATAATCGTTGAGCGGGCCTTTCCGTTCCAAGCCTAGGAGGAGAAGGTTAAAAATTAACCATGTTGCAGCGCACACAAAAATGCGTGGTAAATGCTTGGTATCAAAGCACGATTGGATTTGAGGAACAGGGGCAGGAGATAGGGGGAGAGTGGAGGCCTCGCCGAGAATCGAACTCGGGTGCAAGGATTTGCAGTCCTCTGCGTCACCACTCCGCCACGAGGCCATCCGAACGCATAAAGAGCGAGTGGTATCGGGCGTTTAGAACGAATCGAATAACGGTGCAAGCGGGTTTGGCCCGATTGTCATTTTTTTCTGCACGAGATGAAAAACGCGGTTACCGGCTGGCCGATATCCACATCCGCGCCCGGCGCCGACGTTCGAAAAAGTGGGCCGGAATGGGTGCCGAAGTGTCGTGCCGATCGGCTTCATAAAAAATTCACCAAAAATTGCGGAACCAATATCCCTGGAGGGAGTTGTTTGTGCCGCAATGCAAGGTGTGAACATGACGAGTAACGTAACTGAAGCAAATGATGCCGTGTGGAGTTCGCCGGTCAGAGTACGCGTTGGATACGGTTTCCCCGAAACGATCCGCGGGCCGAAAGAAGCCCTCGAATATCTGAACTGGCGTTGGCCGGTGCGCGAAGGCACCTATTATATCAAGGCCTTGAAGGAATGCGCCGCCTGCCTGCAGCGCAAGCTCCCCCTGGAAAACGTGCGAGAAACCTTCGTTCTCGCCAGCATCGAAGCAAAGATGCTGAACTGATCCCTATCCTTTTATATGCAGGCCGGGTTCCGCCATGTGGCGGAGCCGGAAGGCGGCGGGCGCCCGGATAAAGGGTTTGTTAAGCTTTCTTATCAGGCCGTTTGTTAAAGGATTCTCCCTAGGACTGTAGGCGACGGCGATGTTGTCGTCTTTTATCCTTATGAGAAGGATCGCCATGACGGCGATGATCGGTATGAAACTCAGTGTCTCTGACGCCGTAGCGGCGTGCGCAACCGTTGGTTCGCTTTCCAGCATCCTTTATGTAGGCCATCTGTTCATGGCCCTATTCTAGAGCCCTGCCGATAAACCGGCGACGCTCACGCTGGCCAATAGAAATCGGAACGAAAATCGGCCGGGATATCGGCCAGTCTGCCGATCGCGTCGGCGGCGTAACCGATCTGCATGGCCAGATAGCGGATTTCGCGCGGCACCGGCGCGCCGGTGAGCGTTTCGCGATTGCGCCAGGTCTCGTATCCTGTGGACCTTATCCGCCGTTCGGCTTCCAAAAGCACGTCTTCGCGGCTGGGCATCTGACCGTCCGCCAGATCGGCAGGCTTCGCCACGCGGGCAGCAAGCCCACCCTCGATCACTCTCAAACCCATGTTCACCCTCGTCTTCAATCCCGGGAGCAATCCTAGTGATTCGGGACGGCGTGCGCCAGAGTCGCTCGGAAAATGCCACGTGGCCGCGGCGGGGCGACCATGCTAGAATGGCGTGGTTGCCGGGTGGGGGAGCACCGGGCGGCGAACATGCGGGAAGAGGAGACCGGCATGCAATATCTGGAATTCATCACCACGCTCAATCCCGTCGTGCTGGCGATCCTGCTGATCGTACTGGCCTGCGGAGCTTACGACTACTGGGCGCAGTCCCGATAACGGACAGCGTAGCCCTTTGATTTTGCATGAAACGCCGGGCGTTCACGTTTCCGGCAGGTTGTGGTTCGCGCCTTTGCGAGGCCACGGTTTGTTGTTATCCATGCCGCCGTTTGAAGCGGAATGGAGAGACGAAGAGTGAGCGCAAGCATCGAATTCGACGATACCTCAACTTCACTGAGCGGCACGCTGCGCCAGCTCATCGACGGCATCAAGGGGCAATCGGTGACGCTGCGCCAGTTGATGGACGCGGTGGGCGAACAGGGTCTTCTGCTCATCTGCGCCGTTGCCTCCCTGCCCTTCCTCCTGCCCGTGTCGATCCCCGGCGTCAGCACCGTGTTCGGTGCGGCGATCATCCTGATCAGCCTGGCGATCACCGCCAACCGCCTGCCCTGGCTGCCGAAGAAAATCCTCGACCGGGAACTCGATACGCAGAAACTGCTGCCGGCGCTGGAAAAGGGCGCGGGCATCGTATCGCGCCTCGACCGGTTCCTGAAGCCGCGGATCCTTACCCTGACCAATGGGCGGCTCATCAACCGGGTCAACGGCCTGGCGATTGCAGCGGGCGGCGTGCTCCTGATGTTTCCGCTGGGCCTCGTGCCCTTTTCCAACACGCTGCCGGGGATCGCCATCCTGCTTCTGTCGACAGGCATGATCCAGCGCGACGGGTTGATCGTGCTCGGCGGCTACCTCTTCAACGTGGTCACGGTGATCTATTTCGGCGTGCTCGCCTACGCGGCGTTCAGCGCCGGCCAGGGAATCGCTTCGATGTTCGCCTGAACCGGGCCTGCCCTAACGCTGCTCGGCCTTGCGCGACCGCCGCCTTGCCCACCAGAGCGCGATACGGCGCCGCTGACGCCGGACGAAGGGCAGATCGTGGGAGAGGACCAGAAAGCCGAGCGGCAGCATCCAGAAGCCGAGAATCGGCAGGAAGCCGAGCAAGCCGCCCAGAATCAGGACAAGACCGACAATGACGCGGCCGATCCGCGAGCGCGGCATGGGAATCTCCACGCCGCCGAGCATCAGCTTGCCGCTCTGCGGGTCCATTCCAAATCGCTTCGGCTTACTTTCGCCTGCCACGCTCGATTATCCTCATCGGTTAAAGCCTGTCTTTGCCCGGGAAATGGGGCTTTACCGGGGATAAAACAATCAAGTTGGATTTTTTTGTAAAAACCGCTTGGCAAAACGGCAAAGCATTTGTATTACCCGCCGCACACGCCGCGGCCCTTCGCGGATGATCCCTGGTAGCTCAGCGGTAGAGCATTCGACTGTTAATCGACAGGTCGCCGGTTCGAATCCGGCCCGGGGAGCCAGTTTTGCAAAAGCGCGCCTGACGGCGCGCTTTTGTCGTTTCAGGCTCGCGCAAAACCTCCACGTCCCTTCACGCCGCCGCCCGGTGCCCGGGCGGCGAGATCTGCTTCATGATGTCGAGAGCGGCCGAGGCCGTGTTTACTTCAGGCCGAACAATGCCACCGCGTTGTCGCGGAAGATGGCGGCGCGTTCGGCCGGCGTCAGCGGCACTTTGAAGGCGAAGCGCGGGTCGTCGAAATCCCAGTGCGGGTAGTCGGTGGAGAACATCAGCCGGTCGGTGCCGATCCAGCGCAGGATATCGAGCAGATGGCGGTTGTTCTCCGGCTCCTCGATCGGCTGGGTCGTGTACCAGAAATTCTCGCGCACATATTCCGACGGCTTGCGCTTCACATGCGGAACCTCGTCGCGCATGCGCTTCCATTCCCGGTCGAGCCGCCAGACCAGCGACGGCAGCCATGAAAAGCCGCCCTCGACCAGCACGATCTTCAGCTTCGGGAACTGTTCGAACACGCCTTCGAGGATCATGCTGGAGAGCACCGTCTGGAGGCTGTTGGAGGCTGCGTAGTGCTCCTCCAGGTAAAACGAGCTCCAGCCGGACGGCGTATTCGGGCGGTAGCCGAAGGCGCTGGTATGCAGGCCGATCGGCAGGCCGTAATGCTCGGCCGCCTCGTAGATCGGCCAGTAGCGACGGCGGCCGCAGGGCTCCAGCGTGCGCGGCGGCATGGCGATCTGCACGAAGCGGCGGTCGGTGACACGCCGCTCGATCTCGGCGACCGCGTCCTTCGCATCCTCCTGGGAGATGCAGATGGATGCCTTCAGGCGTGGTTCCGGCCCGGCAAACTTGTCGATCTGCCAGTCGTTTAGGGCCGCACACAGCGCTGCACCGAGCTCCTGGTTGAAGGCGACGCTGCCGGCTGCGAGCGGCTGCAGGATGCCGTAATCGATATTGCACTCGTCGAGCAGCTGTTGCCGCAGGAAGGCAAGGTCCGACGCCGGCGGGCCGCCGTTCGGCGGCCAGGAATCGCGGCGCATGCCGTTGCCGGGCGTCATGCGCGGATAGGGCAGCGTGCCGAGCAGAGGGTTTGCCGTGCGCAAGGCATAATCCTTCACGTGTTTTTTCCAGCGTTCGGGCAGATAGTCGAACAACTGGTCCGGCCGGGAGAAAGCCGGATGCACATCGCAATCGACGACACCCTGTGTCTGGGCTTTTTCCTGGCTGCGTTCGAGTACTGGGGTTTCCATGGGGATCAGCCTCCAAATCTCGGATAGGTAGCGAGAACGTTGTCGCGCAGGATTTTGTTCACCCTGGCTTCCGGCAGGCCTTCGGGCAGCACGTCCAGCCCCTCGAAATGCCAGTGCGGATAGTCCGAGGAAAACAGCAGCATATCATCGCTGAGCAGGTGGTCGAGCGTCTTGGCGACATCCTCGACGTCGTCCGGCCCGTCGAAGGGCTGCGACGTCATGCGGATGTGCCGGCGGATGATGTCGGCCGGCGCGTCCTTGACCCACGGCACCTCGATGCGGGTACCGCGCCAGTCCTTGCTCATGCGCCACATCAGCGCCGGCATCCAGGTGACGCCGGATTCGATCATGACAGCCTTCAGCTTCGGATATTTGACGAACACGCCTTCGGAAATCAGGCTGGCGACCTGGGTGGAGAAGCCCTGCGGCTGCACCACGTGGTCCTCGATCAGGAAGGAATGGAAGCCGCTGTGGCTCGGCGCATGGCGGAAATTCGATCCGGCGTGGATGCCGATCGGCAGGCCGTGTTTCTCGGCGGCCTCATAGATCGGCCAGTAGGTGCGGCGGCCGAGCGGAAGCTCGGTCATCGCAAGCGTCAGGACCTGCACGAAACGTTTGTCGTCGGCGCGGCGCTCGATCTCCTCGACCGCCGCCTCGACGTTCTGGAACGGCACCAGCATCGACGCCCTCAGCCGGTTGTCGCGGCTCAGCCACTTGTCGGCGAGCCAGTCGTTGGTGGCGCGGCATATGGCGGCTGCGAGATAGGGATCGAACAGGGCGTGGGCGCCGGAAACCACGTTGAGGATGGCGCCTTCGAGCCCGAGCGGGTCGAGCAGGTTCTTCTGCATCTGCGCGAGCGGATCACCGGTCCATTCCCAGCCGGGCCGCATATAGGGGCGCGTGCGCTCGGGATAGCCCATCAGTTCAAGCGCATCGACTTCGCGCGAGGTGACGATCTCCTGCCAGTAGTCGTCGAGATAGGGGATGAGATCGGCGCGACGCGGTGTCGGCGGATGGACGTCGCAATCGATCGCCCCGGCGGTTTCGAATCTAGCCATTGTCGTAAACGTCTCGCTCATTGTTGATCGATGAATTATGCTTAGGCGCCTGCCTTGCGACGTCCTTCCTTGCCGGCCTCATGCCGCCTCGACCCCCATCTTTTCCTCGCGGATGAAATCCGCCGCCTTTTCCGCGATCATCACGGTCGGGGCCTGGGTGTTGCCGGAAACGATGGTCGGCATGATCGAGGCATCGACGACGCGCAGGCCGGCAAGGCCGTGGACCCGCAGCCGATCGTCGACCACCGCCATGCGGTCGCGACCCATTTTGCAGGTGCCGACCGGATGGAAAGTCGTGTTGAGGGTGCGGCGCGCATAGTCGAGCATGTCGTCATGCGACTGCACAGCGGCAGTCGGCGCGATCTCCTCCGGCTCGAACCGCGCCATGGCGGGGCTCGCGGCAATGCGCCGGACCGCCTCGATCGACCGTATCAGGATCTCCCGGTCCGCTTCCTCTTTCAGGAAATTGTGCAGGATGCGCGGCTGGGCGGAAGGATCGCTCGCCCCGACATGGCAATGGCCACGGCTTTCCGGCCTGAGGATGCAGGCCGACGAGGTGATGCCGGGGAACGGATGCATGGCGCCGCCGAAACTCGGCGAGGTGGAGCCGGAAACATGGATCTGGATTTCCGGCGCCGGCGCATCCGGCGTCGCCTTGAGGAAGGCGCCAAGCAGGGTCGGCGAACCGCCGAGCGGTCCCCGTTTCGTCGCAAGATACTGCATGCCGAGCAGCATCCGGCCAAGCCTCGTGCCGGCGCGGGTATTGAGCGTATGGGTATTGCGAAGGCGGTGCTGCACCCGGATATGCCAGTGGTCCTGCAGGTTTTCGCCGACACCCGGCAATGCATGCAGTACGTCGATCCCGGCCGCGGCCAGAACGTCCGGCGCGCCGACGCCGGAGCGTTCGAGAATGGCCGGCGAACTGTAGGCCCCGGCGGACAGGATGACTTCCCTCCCCGCCTTCGCCTCGTGATTCTGGCCATCGAGGCTGAAGACGACGCCATTAGCCCGCCTGCCCTCGAAGATGACGCGATCGACGAGAGCGCCGGTGACGACGGTCAGATTGCGGCGGTTGCGGACAGGCTCCAGAAAGGCCCGGGCGGTCGAGTGGCGGATACCGTTCCGGATGGTGGCGACGAAGAAGGCCACACCTTCATTG
Organism: Neorhizobium sp. 2083; assembly: GCF_031455615.1. Taxonomy (NCBI): domain Bacteria; kingdom Pseudomonadati; phylum Pseudomonadota; class Alphaproteobacteria; order Hyphomicrobiales; family Rhizobiaceae; genus Neorhizobium; species Neorhizobium sp. 2083. The sequence goes on from NZ_JAVDTC010000005.1 coordinate 404,554, forward strand.
TCGCCGGAATTGTAGTCGCTCGCAGCGGGAATGCCCTGCTCGATCGCCGCCTGGCGATAGGCCTCCAGAGCCTCCCATCGCACATTGGGATCGGAGACCGCCCATTCGCCATCCGTGCCATGCGCCTCGGAATCGGCGCGATGGAAGGCTTCGGAGCGCTTGAAATAGGGCAGCACGCTTTCCCAGGACCAGCCGCGATTGCCGAGCTGCGCCCACTGGTCGTAGTCGTAGGCATGGCCGCGCACGTAGATCAGGCCATTGATCGCGGAACTGCCTCCGAGCATCTTTCCACGCGGCAGGGCGAGCTGGCGTCCGTTGAGATAGGGCTCAGGTTCGCCCTTGTACAGCCAGTCATAGCGCGGCCTGCCGATGAGATAGGCGAGACCCAGCGGCATGTCGACATAGAAGCCCCGCCCCTCGCCGCCGCCCTCGATCATCAGCACCTCGACCGTCGGATCCGCCGACAGCCGGTTTGCCAGAACGCAGCCTGCCGTACCGCCGCCCACGATGACGTAGTCGTAGATACGGGAATGCTCGAACGCACCCATGGTCTCTCCTCCACTTTCCGCAACCGGCACCGCCACGTACCTCGCGGTTGCGGCGCCGGACCAGGCGCCGAAAGAGCAAAGGACAGAGCGGCCACGCCATCGCAGCCTCCCATACAACCATGGCACATGGCCCCGCCGGAAGGAAGTCATTTGCTGCAAAACCGAATGCAAAAGTATACATCGGCATCCTCCTGCTGTAGGCTTTCCCCACGGCAGGTTGCCGCAATTCGGGAGGAGGAAGCCGAATCGCGGTTTCGATGTATGCATTGCCAAGCCTGTCGGCGGAGTTGTTTCATCAGTTTGTTTCATTGGGGAGGAGCCCAGAGATGAGCAAGACGAAGGGCGGCGTGCCGTCCGTCATCCATGACAGCAGGATCAACCGAAGAACGTTTCTGGCATCGGGCGCGGTGCTGGGAGGCGCAACGCTGTTGCCCAGGTCGATGTTCGCGCAAGTGTCCGCTCAGGCATCGACGCCCAAACCGGGCGGCACGCTGCGTATCGCCATGCCGTTCAACCCGGCCGCACTCGACCCGATGACCGGCCGCAACGTGCCGGACTTCAACGCGCTCTACGCGCTGTTCGACGCACTGATCGCCTTCGACCCCGCGACGCTCGAACTCAAGCCGATGCTTGCCAAGGACTGGACCTTCGCCGACCCGACGACGCTGGTGCTCAACCTTATCGACGGCGTGAAATTCCATGACGGCACGCCGTTCAACGCCGAGGCCGTGAAGTTCAATCTGGATCGTTTCATGAGCGACCCACGCTCCAACGTGAAGTCGGACCTGGTTTCCGTCGCGTCGGTTGCGGTCACAAGCCCGAGCCAGGTGACGATCAAGCTCAAGCAGCCGAACTATTCGCTGCCGACCATCCTGACCGGCCGTGTCGGCTGCATCGTCTCGCCCGCTTCCATCAAGGCGGCCGCCGACGGCAATGTCGATCGCAATCCGGTCGGCACCGGCCCGTTCAAGTTCGCCGAATGGCGCGACAACGACCTGATCCGCGTCGAGAAGAACCCGAACTACTGGCAGGCAGGCCTGCCCTATCTCGACGGCATCAACTTCCGCATCATCAACGAGCTGAACACGGCCGCCCGCACGGTCACCGCCGGCGAGACCGATCTTGCGCTCAACATGGCCGCGCAGCAGATCGCCACCGCCCGCCGGGTGCAGGATCTCACCGCCGAAGCCAATCCTTCGATGATCTTCTTCACCCTGATGATGAATTTCGCCAAACCGCCGCTCAACGACATCCGGGTGCGGCAGGCGATGAACTACGCGATCAACCGCACCGAACTGAACCAGGTTCTGATGCTCGGCCTCGGCGAGCCGACCTCGACCATGTTCCCCAAGGATTTCTGGGCCGTGGATGCCGGGACGGCGCAGTTCTACCAGCACGATCCGGACAAGGCGCGCAAGCTGCTGGCCGACGCCGGCTATCCGAAGGGGCTGGAAGTCGAGACCTGGAGCTGGCCGGACCAGACGTCCGTCCAGCGCCTCGAAGTGGTCGGCGAACAGCTTTCGCAGGTCGGCATTCGCCTCAAGGTCACCCCCTCGCCGCCCCAGGTGGTGAACCAGGCCTTCTATATCGAAGGCAAGGGCGCGATGATCCTCAATCCGCAAGGCGGCTGGCTCGATCCGAGCCAGACCTATGAGCGTCTGTTCGGCGCGACCGGCCAGTTCAACGCCGGCAAGGTGGAAGATCCACAGTTCCGCAAGCTGCTGGACGCGACCGGCACCTCGGCCGATGCCGGCAAACGCAAGGAGGCCTTTGCCGCACTCCAGCGCTTCGTCGTCGAGCAGGCGCTGCACCTGCCACTGGTGACCTCGGCCGCCATGTCGATCCGCAACAAGAAGGTCAAGGATTTCCGGTACGACCGGCTGCATTCGCCGCGGTTCCATCGCGTCTGGCTCGACCAGACCGCTTGAGACCGATACCCTGCGGCCTGCCGCCAGCCCCACCGCCCTCATCCTCGGGCTTGTCCCGAGGATCTGACTACATCGTCACGCATTAGGCGTGGATGGATGCTCGGGACATCCTCGGGTTAAACCCGAGGACTAGCATGACGAAACGAAAGGCCCGACCTTCCAGCCGGGCCTTTTCATATACGTTGCGAAACCCGCCCCTTACCTCCTCTTGATGGTCGGATCGAGGAGCACGCGGATCGATTCGCCGAGCGTGTTGAAGGCGAGCGCGGTGAACAGGATGGCGAAACCGGGCGCATACATCTGCTCCGGCGCCACCTCGACATAGTGGTAGGCGCGCGCCAGCATGCCGCCCCAGCTCGACTCGGGCGGCTGGACGCCGAGCGACAGGAAGCTCAATCCGGCTTCCGCAAGGAGCGCGACGGCGAGCATCAGCGTCACCTCGACGATCACCGGCTGGATCGCATTGGGCAGGATATGGCGCAGGATGAGGTGCAGGCGCGAGGCTCCGAAACCGGTAGCGGCCTCGACATAAAGCGCGTTCTTCACCACCAGCGTCTGGGCCCGCATCGTGCGGGCAAGCACCGGCGCGAAGGCGAAACCGACGGCGATCATCGCATTGGTGAGGCCGATGCCGAGCGCGCCGGTGACGGCGACGGCGAGCACCAGCGGCGGAAAGGCCAGCACGCCGTCGATGATGCGGCTGCCGACCTGATCGATCCAGCCGCCGACGAAGCCGATGAAGACGCCGAGCGGCACGCCGATCGCCACGCCGATGCCGACGGCAAGGCTTGCGGCATAAAGCGCATTGTAGGAGCCGTAGATCAGCCGGCTCAGCGTGTCGCGGCCCAGATCGTCTGTGCCGAGCCAATGCGCGCCGCTCGGCGGCGCCAGAAGGTCCATCAGGTTCTGCTTGTTGGGCGCATAGGGCGCGATCACCGGCGCGAAGACCGCCGCCAGGATCAGAATGGAGAGATAGGCAAGGCTGATCAGCGCGCGTTTATCGCCCCACAGCCAGGCCCAGAAGCGGAAGCGGACGGGCGGCGGCAGGGTCGCTCTGGCTGCGGGGGCGGCAGCGGTTCGGGTCATACTGGTCATGTTGGTATCGGTCATGCGGAGGCCGCCACTCTGGGATCGAAAGTCGCGTTGAGCACGTCGACCAGGAGATTGGTGAGGATGACCACCAGAACAAGCACGAGCGCCACGCCCTGCACGACCGGGAAGTCCTTGTTGAGCGCCGAATAGCTGATCAGGTTACCGACGCCGGGAATGGCGAAGACCGCCTCGATGATCACGGCGCTGGAAAACAGCCGGTTCACCTGCAGGCCGGCAATGGTCAGCATCGTCGCCGCCACATTGCGAAGCCCGTGCTTCCACAGGATGGCCCCCGAGCTGAGCCCCTTGGCGCGCAGCGTGCGGATATATTGCGAGCCGAGCACCTCGAGCAGCGCGCTGCGCACCTGCCTTGCCAGAACCGCGACCACACTGGTCGAAAGCGCTATCGCCGGAAGGGTCGCATAATAAATCGACTCCAGCGGTTTTTCGAAGACGGATACCGCGCCGGTTGCCGGGAACCAGCGATAGCCGAGCGAAAACAGCGTCACAAGGATGATGCCGAGCCAGAAACTGGGCACCGCGACACCGAGCGAGGCAATACTGGTGATGACCTTGTCGAGCGTCGTGCCCTGGCGCGTGGCGGCGAGAATGCCAAGTGGAATGCCAAATACCGCACCGAGAACCAGCGCGTAGAGAACCAGCAGAACCGTATGCGGCAGACGTGCGAGGATCAGCCGCAGGACCGATTCGTTGGAGAACAGCGAATGGCCGAGATCGCCCTGCACGGCATTTCCCAGCCAGAAGAAATATTGCACCAGCATCGGCCGGTCGAATCCGTAGATATGGCGGATTTCCGCGATGCGTTCCGCCGTCGCATAGTCGCCCGCGATCATCATGGCCGGGTCGCCGGGCATCATGTAGACCAGCGAAAACACCACGAACGTGGCCACGATCATCACGGGCACGAGCTGCATGAGCCTTTGCGCAACCATCCCGGGGACGCCGTACATCATTGATACTCCGTCAATCCGCAATTGACGCCGGCCGTTTCGATGGCCTGCGCGGGAACACCGGACGCGCAGAAGCACTGCCGTCCGATGCGATGGAAGCGAGACGGGCAAATCCGCCCCGCTCCGGTTTCCGGGCGTTTCCCCGATGCGCCGGTCGCATCGGGCAATCGCATCGCCTGCGCGTCAGGCCTCCATCCACACCTTGTGGAAGCGGGGGCGCTGCAGCAGGCTGAAATTGAAGCCGTGCACCTTCGGCGTGCGGATGATGATGCCCGCGGACGAGAACTGCGGCAGGTGCAGCGCGTTTTCCAGCACGAAACGCTGCATCTTGAAGAGCACGTCCTTGCGCTTGGCGTTGTCGAACGTGTTCATCGACGCATCCATCAGTTCCCGGTAGCCCGGCAGCTCGATCTTGGCCGCGTTGCGATAGGCAGTCGCCGAGAACTGACGGTCGTAGGCCGTTGCCGGATCCGGAAGACCACCGGTCGGGGTCATCAGCATCTGACCCTTTTTCTCGGTGAGGAAGTACTGCATCGTCTGGGCCGGCTGCGCCGGCGTGACCTTCAGCCGGATGCCGGCTTCGGCAAGCTGCGCGCCGAGCACTTCCTGGCGCTGCACCGCCGCCTGGTCGGCCCAGGTGAAGGTGGCGATCTCGATGCCGTTTGCGAAACCGGCCGCCTTCAGCAGCGACTTGGCGCGGTCGAGGTCCAGCTTGTAGAAGTTCTCGGTGGCGGGATCATTGGCCCAGAAGCCCGACGGGAACATGCTGCAATGCCCGCCGCCGAGGCCGCCCCACAGGACCTGGTTGAGCACCGGGCGGTCGAGCGCCCAGTTCATGGCCTGGCGGACGCGAACATCCGCCAGCGGCCCCTCGCCGTAATTCAGGAAGGCCGTGTAGTAGATCATCGACGGCGTCGCTTCGGCGACCAGCTTCGGATCGCGCTTGGCCACGGCCATCTGCTGCGCGCTCATGTTGAGGACGATATCGGATTCACCGGCTGTCACCGTGCGCACGGCCGTGTTGAACTCGTTGACGATGCGCATGTCGACGCCGTCGAGATAGGGCTTGTCGCCCCAGTAGTTGGCGTTCTTGACGACCTTGATGAGCGCGTTGTCCTGCCATTCGACGAACTTGAACGGCCCGGTGCCGACGGGCGCGCGATCGACATTGCCGCCGGCCGCGGCCTTGACCGAAGCGGGCGACACGATGAGGCCGGCGCGGTCGGTGAGGATGGCGGGCAAGGTGGCGTCCGGATATTTCAGCTTGATGGAGACCTGATGGGGACCCGTCGCCTCGACCTTGCTGACGACCGCAAGGTCCGACTTCACGTTCGAGCGCTCGTAGGTCATGCAGCGCTGCAGGTGGAAGACCACCGCTTCGGCGTTGAACGGCGTGCCGTCATGGAACTCGACGCCCTGGCGCAGCTCCAGAACCAGTGTGGTGGGGTCGGTGAATTTCCACGAGGTCGCCAGCATCGGCTGCAGTTCGAGCGTCTGCGGATCGAAGCCGATCAAGGCGTCGAACATCAGGAGAAGGGCGTTGAAATCGGGATTGTTACGGCCCGTCAGCGGGTCGAGCGCCGCCGGATTGAACGGCATGACGGCCCTCAGGGTGCCGCCCGATCTCGGCTGCGGCGCCTGAGCGCGCGCCATCGCCGGCAAGAGGGCGAGGCCACCGGCAGCGGCAGTTCCGGCCAGCAGCGAGCGACGGGTGAGATCCGGTATCTTTGCAAATGGATTTATGGTCACGTCTTCTCCTCCTTGATCATGACCGGCCTTATTCGGCCCCTATGTCAGTGCATTCGTCGCAGGTGCGACATGGTCCCCGCCGTGCCCCCCGGCAGGACCAAGACCCCTCCTCTCCTTTTCGCCGAGCATCTCCTCGGCGAAGTGGCATGCAACATGCCGTCCGGGCAGCAACTCCCGCTGCCGGGGTTCCTCGGTGCGACAGATGTCGCGCACCCGCGGACAGCGCGTATGGAAGCGGCAGCCGCCGGGCGGCGCGATGGCGCTCGGTATCTCGCCCTGCAGGATAATCCTCTGCCGGGCATCGGCGGCGGCCGGATCGATCTCCGGTTCGGCCGAGCGCAACGCTTCCGTATAGGGGTGCAGCGGCGTCTCGATCACGGCATGGGCCGGGCCGAATTCGACGATCTTGCCGAAATACATCACCGCCACACGGTCGCTGATATGGCTGACAACGCGCAGGTCATGGCTGATGAAGACGTAGGTGAGGCCGAATTGTTCCTGCAGCCGGGCGAAGAGATTGAGCATGTCGGCCTGGATCGACACATCGAGCGCCGCCACCACCTCGTCGCAGACGATCACGTTCGGATCCAGCATCAGCGCCCGGGCGATATTGGCGCGCTGTTTCTGGCCACCGGAAATCTCATGCGGATAACGGTTGGCCATTTCCGGCGACAGCGACACCCGGTCCAGCATCGCGAACGCCTTTTCGCGCCGCTCGGCTTTCGTCCCCTCGCCTGCGATGTTCAAGGGTTCGCAGATGCTCTGAAGGATGGTCATGCGCGGGTCGAAAGCCGCATTCGGGTCCTGCGAGACGATCTGGTACTTGCGCCGGTGACGGTTGAGTTCGCGGCGGGAAAACTTGAAGGGATCGACGCCGTCGTGCAGCACGCCACCGCCGCTCGGGCTGAGCAACCCGACGAGACAGCGCCCCAGCGTCGATTTGCCGGAACCGGATTCACCGATCACACCGAAAATCTCGCCCTTGCGGACGCTGAAGCTGACACCGTCGACGGCACGGATCAGCGAACCGCGCCGCGCATTGCCGAAGCTGACATGCAGGTCGTCGACGTCAAGCGCCGTCTGCCCGGAAGGCGTGGCTACACTCATGCCCCGACCCCTCTCAATTCGAGTTCTTCCCAACGGTTGCAGCGCACTTCCCTGCGGACGGTGTTCTCGACGCCCTCATTTTCGATGCTCTGCGGCAGTTCGCAGGGCTGCATGGAATAGGAACAGCGCGGCCCGAAGCGACAGCCCTTCGGCATGTGACGCAGCGAGGGGACTCGGCCGGCGATCGAAGGCAGGGTGCCGCGCGCACGGTTGCTGTCGGGTATCGAATGCAGGAGCCCGGCCGTATAAGGGTGACGGGGATCGGCGATGACATCCCTCACCGGACCGCCTTCGACCACCTGCCCTGCATACATGGTGACCATCCGATGACAGCTCTGTGCCACCAGGCCGAGATTGTGGGTGATGAACATGATGGCGGTGCCGGTGCGGTCGGCAAGGCCCAGGAGCAGGTCCATGATCTGCGCCTGGATCGTCACGTCCAGTGCCGTGGTCGGCTCGTCGGCAATCAGCAGGCGCGGTTCGCAGACCAGCGCCATGGCGATCATCACGCGCTGGCGCATGCCGCCGGAAAGGTTCATCGGGTAGAGCGTGGCGACATGGCGGGGCGATGCGATGCCGACCGAATCGAGCGCTGCGACGGCGCGTTCCGCCGCCTCCCTGCGATCGATCTTGAAATGCCGCCGAAGGGTTTCCTCGATCTGGTAACCCACGGTGAATACCGGGTCGAGGGCGCTCATCGGCTCCTGGAAAATCATGCTGATGTGCCGCCCGCGAATGCGGTTCATCTGCGATTCCGAACAGGCGGCCAGGTTCTGCCCGCCGAACATGATGTTGCCGCCAAGGCGCGAATCGCGCGGCGGCAGAAGCCGGAGGATCGAGAGCGCGGTCATCGACTTACCGCACCCGCTCTCCCCGACGACGCCGAGAATCTCCTTCGGCTTCACCGACAGCGAAACGTTGTTGAGGACTTCGACCCAACCCGATTGGTCACGCAATGACAATGTCAGGTTCTGGATATCCAGAAGCGTGTCCTGGCCGGCCACCGTGATCTCGGCAAGCTGCTGCATCCGGCCCTGATCCTCCCGTCGGCCCGCTGCCTGCACGATCAACATCTGACATGCAGGCGGCACTCATGCATTTTCCTCACCGCGCCGACTATCCCATCAGGGATCCTGATACGCGATGCAGACTCCTCCCGAGAGCCTATTCGTGTATACATTACACGTCGCGTTGACGAAAGCCAGAATGAAAATCACCTTCCTCGGGAAGCCTGTTTTTCACCCCAGGCTTTCCCGGATCGCCTCCCAGCTCGCCGCATCGGGCGCAAGCAGCAGCCGCCCTTGCGTCATCGAGGGCCGGTAGGTCTCGCCGCTCAGGAGACCGCTATGGCCGCCGGCTTCGCGGTGGATCAGTTCGCCGGCCGCATGATCCCAGGGTTTCATATCGGCATTCAGCGAGAAGGTCATCGCCCCGGTTGCCACCATCCGGTATTCGAAGGCGGAGCAGCGCCATGTGGTGGTGCGGCCGAAACGCAGAACCCGCGGTGCGAAGGCCGCCTGCTCTTGCGCCGAGAACATGTGCAGCGGCACGAAGCCGCTCATTTCGGCGACCGGAACCGGAGCGGCGACGCCAAGGCGGGTATGGGCGCCATCGCGGGCGACGTGCCAAGCCCCCTTGCCCGGCCTGGCCACCAGAAAATCGCCGGTCACCGGATAGTGGATCAGGCCGGCGACGGTCCTTCCAGCCGACACGATCGCCACGATCATGCCGAACAGCGACACCCCATGGGCGAAATTCCAGGTACCGTCGACGGGATCGATGATGGCCGCGAGTTCGGCATCCGCAAGGCGGTCGAGCAGTGCCGGATCGGCGGAGACCGCCTCCTCGCCGACGATCAGCGCGCCGGGAAAATGCGCGGAAAGTGCTGCCGAAAGCCGGCGTTCGGCCCCCAGATCGGCATCGGTGACGATGTCGTCGGGAGCGGTCTTGGCGCGGATGCCATCCGCCGTCACGCCGAGGAAACGGGGCAGAACCTCCGCCTCCCCCGCCTGGCGCATATCCTCCATCAGGGACCGAAGCACGGCGTCGGAAACAATCGTCATGCCTGGCGCGCCTTTATGTAGGATTTCAACGCGGCGGGCTGGTCCGTCTGGATAACGCTGATGCCCGCGTCCATCAACCGGCCCCAGATCAGATCGGGATCGGCAAGAGCGGCACTGTCCGTCCATTCGCCGCTGCCGGGCTGGTCGAGGGTGTTGACCCACAGCGCCATCCGGGCCCGGGCGAAAGCCTCGCGGTGATGAGCGATCGTTTCGAGACTGTCGAAGCGGATTTCGCACATGAAAGGCGAGAGGTTAGCAAGGACAGCCAGCGAATCGCCGATGTTTTCGGCGGTGAAGCGCGTCATGCCCATGAACGGTACGCCGTCGATGTTCTGGTCGCGCACCCAGTGGACATCCGCCAGGCTGTGGACCTTGGTCTTGAGATCGACATAGGCAGCCGCCCCCATCTCGCGTGCGCAGGCGGCGACTTCGGAAAAAAGTCCGCGGTCCTTCAAATCCAGATCGGCGAAGATGCGGCCGCGGATGATCTCCAGCGCCTGCCTCAACGTCGGGATGGGCTGGTCGCTTACGGCACGCCCTTCGCCGCCGTCGCTCTCGCGCAGCATGATCGCCTGGAGTTCGGCCATGGTCAGGCTTTCGGCGTCGCGATCGATGCCGGCCATGCGTTCGAGCGTGTCGTCATGCATCAGGAAAAGCTCGCCGTCGGCGCTCTTGCGCACGTCGAGTTCAACGATGTCGCAGCCGAGCGCGATCGCGTTCTCGATGGCCGCCAGGCTGTTTTCCGGGGCCTCGTGCCAGGCACCGCGATGGGCAACGACGGCGCAGCTACGTGCCGGATCGGCGATGAAGTCTTTGTAGTTCATGTGGGTTTCTCTCATAGGGCGCCTGTGGCGCCGGGCTTTCATTGGGCGCCGAAGGCACCGGGTATGGCCCGGCCCGTCGCTGCATCGAAGAGATGCAGTCGCGAGGTCGGGAAGTTCAGGTCGAGTTCGAGCCGGTCGGCTATATCCGCGCCGAAGGGCGTCGCGATGCGGACGGTCGAACCGCCGAGATCGGCGGCCAGCACCGAATGGGAGCCAAGATCCTCGCGGAACCGGAGCGCCGCCCTGACCACATGGCCATTCGCCTTGCCATCGACGACGATATCCTCGGGGCGGATGCCGAGCTGGTAGGTGCCGGTCAGCGAGGCGTTCGCCACCACCTGCCCGTCGGCAAGCCGCAGCGCCGCCCCGTCTCCGGTCACGGGCAGAATGTTCATCGGCGGGGCGCCGATGAATTTGGCGACGAAGACCGAGGCCGGGTTGTGGTAGATCGCCTTCGGCGTATCGAATTGTTCGATGCGGCCCTTGTTGAGGATGAGGATGCGGTCGGCGAGCGTCATCGCCTCCACCTGATCGTGGGTGACGAAGACGGTGGTGGCGCCGATGCGGCGATGCAGGTCGGCGAGTTCGACGCGCATGTCGTGGCGAAGCTGCGCATCGAGATTGGAGAGCGGCTCGTCGAACAGCAGAACGGCCGGTTCGCGGACGATGGCGCGGCCGATCGCGACGCGCTGGCGCTGGCCGCCGGAAAGCTGTCCCGGCTTGCGGTGCAGGTAGTCGGCAAGGCCCAGCATCCTGGCGACCGCCGCGACCCGCTCGGCGCGCTCCGCCTTCGGTGTGCCGGAGACCTTGAGGCTGTAGGCCATGTTCTCGAACACGGTCATGTGCGGATAAAGCGCATAGTTCTGAAACACCATGGCGCAGCCGCGATGTTTCGGCTCGAGATCCTGCACTTCGCGGGTGCCGATCAGGATCTTGCCGCTGCTCACCCGTTCGAGCCCGGCGATCATCTGCAGAAGCGTGGACTTGCCGCAGCCGGAAGGGCCGAGCACGACGGTGAATTCGCCCGCCTTCAGCTCGACATCCATCGGCGGAATGACCACCGTCTGGGGATCGTAAGCCTTGGTGAGATCCTTGACCGTGATGCTCGCCGCGGCGGCGCGGATGGCTGTATCGATGGCGTTCATCGTCATTTCTCCGAAAGCACGAGGCCCTGCACCAGATACCGCTGCAACAGTGCGATCATCAGGAGGGGCACGAGGGAAACGATCACGGCGCCCGCCATGATCATCGGAAAGTCCGGCACTTCGCCGTCCGAATCCGGCAGCAGCCGCGCCAGGCCAACCACGGCGGTCTGCATGTCGGGTGTGGAGGAGGCGACGAGCGGCCAGAGATACTGGGTCCAGCCGCTCAGGAAGGTCAGCACGAAAAGCGCCGCGAAACTGGTGCGCGACAAAGGCAGCAGGATATCAAGCATGAAGCGGACCGGGCCGGCCCCGTCCATGCGGGCGGCCTTGAACAGATCTTTCGGCAGAGTGAGAAAGAACTGGCGGAACAGGAACGTGCCCGTGCCATGGGCGACAAGTGGGGCGATCAGGCCGAAATGGGTGTTCAGAACACTCAGCTCGAGCTGCACGGGCGCCCCGAAAGCCTTGGCGATCAGCCCGTTGAGGCCGGTGACGTCGAGCAGCGCGTTGACCGGCGAAAACACGTTCGACGCAACCTGATAGGTGGTGATGACGCGGATATCGACCGGCAGCATGATCGTCGCGAGGATCAGCGCGAAGGCGACGCCCGCCCAGCGGATGCGGAAATAGACGATCGCATAGGCCGACAGGAAAGACAGGATGCAGGTGGCGATCGCCAGGCTGAAGGCAACCGCCAGGCTGTTCAACATCTGGATCGGGATGCGCGTCTCGGTGAAGATGCGCGCCGCATTGTTGAAGAACTGGTCGCCCGGATACCAGGCAAGCCCGTTGCGCAGCAGGAATTCGTAGGACTGCGACGCAGTTGCAAGCGTCAGGTAGAGCGGCCCGAGAATGTAGAGCATGCCGGCAAGCAGGATGACGCTCGCGGCGATGTTGAGGGAGCGTGCGTTTTCGATCATCTGTCAGCGCTCGTAGTTGATGCGCCGGCCGAGGAAGACGAACTGGGCGGCGGTGAGAAGGATGACGAAGACCATCAGGATCGCGGTCTGGGTGGCGGCGCCCGACAGGTCGTAACCGCTGAAACCGTCCTTGTAGATCTTGTAGACGAGCAGCGTGGTCGCGCCGCCCGGACCGCCATGGGTGATCGTGTCGATCAGCGCGAAGGCGGAGGTGACACTTTCGGTGAATTCCAGCACCAGGGTCAGGAAGAGCTGCGGCATGATCAGCGGCAGCTGCACGTCAAAAATCCGCCGCCATGGCCCTGCCCCGTCCATCGCCGCCGCCTGCTGCATGGTGCGCGGGATCGATTGCAGCCCGGCCAGCAGGATGACGAAATTGAACGGGATGCCGCTCCACACATGCGCTGCGATCAGCGTGATGAAGGCGTCCGTGCCGTCGATGCCGGGTGCCCAGATGCCTGGAAAGGCCTTGTTGAGCGGTGCGAGGATGCCGACGAACGGATTGAAGACGAAGGCGAAAACGACGCCGATCGAGGCGCCTGCCACGCCCTTCGGCCAGACCAGCACATTGCGGGCCGGCAGCGACAGGCGGATCTTGCGATCGGCGGCGACCGCCAATATCAGCGGGATCAGTACGGCGAGCGACGATGCGGTCACCATGAACACCAGGGTGCGCCCGCCCGCCTGCCAGAATTCCCGGTCGGAAAGGACGCGGGCAAAATTGTCGAGCCCGACGAACATCGAACCGCCGCCGAACGGCTGCTCGAGAAAGAAGGACCAGTAGAAGGCCTGGAAGATCGGCACGTAGAAGAAAAGGATGATCAGCAGCATGAAGGGCGCGACCAGCAGGACCGGCAGCCAGCGATTGCTGAAGAGAGTGGATTCGGAGGTCATGGGAAAAGCCCGCAGTGAGGGAGCGGCACGGACAGGACTTGCGTCCCGCCCGCGCCGATCAAGCTTGGATCAAGGCAGCTTGACGCCCTTGTAGGTCTGCTCGAAACGACGCAGCAGCTCGTCGCCACGCTTCTTGGCATTGTCGAGCGAGACCTGCATGGTCTGCTGGCCGGCATAGGCCTTCTGGGTCTCTTCCATGAAGATTTCGCGGAACTGCACGTAGAAGCCGAGGCGAATGCCGCGGCTGTCGGCGGTCGGCGGCTGATTCATCGACTCGATGCCGATGGCAGCGGTCGCGTATTTCGCGGCCTTGGCGTCGCCGCTCTTGTTGATGGCTTCGAGCACGTCGTTGGTGACGGGGACGTAGCCGGTGGCGGCGGTAAACGCCATCTGCTGTTCCGGCTTGCGCAGGAAGTCGAGGAAAGCCTTGGCGCCATCGACCTCGGCCTGGTCATGGCCCTTCATGACATAGATCGAAGCACCGCCGACCAGCGTGTTGTGGCGCTCGTAACCCTTGTACATCGGCGCCATGTTGACGGTGATCTGGTACTTGCCGTCGAAAGCCTTGGTGGAGGCGGCGTAGGAGCCGGAGGAGCCTTCCATCATCGCGCATTCGCCGGCGTTGAAGGCAGCCGTATAATTGCCGGCCTTGGTATCGGCATTGAGCCTGACGAGGCCTTCCTTGCGCCAGTCGACCAGGTTCTGGAGGTGCTTGGCGACGAAAGTGGTGTTGAAGACATATTCGGCATCGAGGCCGTCATAACCGTTGTGCCTGGAGGCGATCGGCAGGCCGTGACGGGCTGAGAACTGCTCCAGCACGCGCCAGGTATCGCCATCGGTGACGAACGGGCAGGCATGGCCGGCGGCCTTCAGCTTGCGGGCGGCATCGATCACCTCTTCCCAGGTGGTCGGGGTCTGGGTGACGCCGGCTTTCTCGAGCTCGGTCTTGTTCGTATAGAACAGCAGCGTCGAGGCATTGTAGGGCTGCGCGAAAAGCTTGCCGCCGGATGTTTCGTAATAGGCGCGGGTGCCGGCGATATAGCTGTTCCACTTCACGTCGGGCAGGATTTCCTGGACCGGGACGACGGCGTTGGACAGCATCAGGTCGAGCGTGCCCGCGTCGAAGAACTGGATCAGCACCGGGTGGTTCTTGGCGCGATAGGCGGCAATCGCCTTCTGCATCGACACTTCGTAGCTGCCCTGGCCGACGCAGGTGACCTTGTGCTGCGACTGAGCAGCGTTGAAGGCATCGCACTGCGCCTTGATTGCGGTCTCCACCGGCCCGGTGTTGCCGTACCAGAATTCGATATTGGCGGCCTGCGCGGAACACGCACCCGCCATCACGGCGGCCGCGGCCGCCAGAATGGAAATCTTCATCATTGCCCTCGCCTGTTTTGGGATCGGCCGAGTGTGCTCGGCATCAGAACGGCGGCATTACTACACTTTATGTGTAACAATTGAATGACAGGCGGAAGCCCTTGTCGCGAAAGGGATTTCGATCTATGGAAAGGAAATTATGGGGTAAGGCGGCCGGTATAAAGCCGCCTTTATTACACTTCTATGGTAATTTTGGCGGAGGAGATGGATCAATGGCCTATTTTCCCGAGGCGCTGATCTCCCCGCAATTCCTGCGCGCAGGCGAAAGCGGAGTCGTCTCGCCGAACGAGCGCAGTCTGCTCAAACTCATCTGGCGGTATCCCGGCCTTTCCCGTTCCGAGGTGACCGATCATACCGATCTCACCCAGCAGTCGGTCTACCGGATCATCGATCAGCTGGCGGAGCGCGGCATTGTCTCGCTTGGCTCTCCGAAACCCGGTGTCGGCCGCGGGCAACCCAGCCCGACGCTCAGACTTGACAGTCGATATGCCTATTCCTGCGGGATCTCGGTCAATACCGACGTCATCGGCATCTGCCTGATGGACCTTGCCGGCAGTGTTCTGGCTGAAAGCAGCGTGACGCTGCGCGGGCATACGATGGCGCAATCCCTCGATCTTGTCAGGGAACGGCTTGTGGAGGCCCAAAAGCTCAACGACCTGTCCCCGGCGGCCCTTTTCGGCATCGGCTTTGCAATAGCAGGCTTTCATGTCGGCGGAACACGCTACAACGCGCCGCTTCCGCTCCATGAATGGTCGCTGATCGAACTCGGCCCGCTGCTGGCGGAATTTTTCGGCAAGCCGGTCTGGGTGCACAACGGCGCCAATACCGGGGCGATCGCAGAGGCGATGTTCGGCGTCGGGCGTCATATCAAGCATTTCGCCTATCTGAGCTTCAACTACGGTTTCGGCGGCGGACTGATCGGCGACGGCGAACTGCTGCTCGGCGGCAACGGCAATGCCGGCGAGTTTTCGGGCATCTATGACGAAGAGGAAAACCAGCGCAGACCGGCGCTGCAGTTGCTCATCGAAAGGCTTGCCCGCAACGGCGTCGACGTCCCTTCCATCAACTACATGCGCAGGCATTTCGACGCGCAGTGGCCAGGGGTGACCGAGTGGGTGAACGAAGTCGCGCCGGCTTACAACCGCCTGGTCAATGCCATCTGGGCGATCTTCGACCCGCAGGCGATCGTCTTCGGCGGCCAGGTGCCGCGAGATCTGGCGCAGATGCTGATCGATCGAACCCGCATTTACGACCGGCCGCGCTACGGCGTGCCGCGCCCCAGCCCCAAGCTGATCATCTCGGACATCGCCAGCGACGCATCGGCGATGGGCGCCGCGATCACGCCGTTCCACTCGACGTTCTACTGACGCGGGCAGCCGGCCTATCTCTCGTGCGCCCGGATCACCTTCAGGAAGGCATCGCCGTAACGCTCGAGCTTCGACTGTCCGACGCCGGAAATGCCAAGCAGCGCGTCGCGGCTCGTCGGGCGGTCGGTCGCGAAGGCGACCAGCGTCGTGTCCGGGAAAACGACGTAAGGCGGCACCGCAAGCTCCTTGGCGATCGCCAGGCGGGCGACACGCAGTGCCTCGAAGAGTTCCGCGTCTGCGCCTTCCAGCGCAGACCTTGCGCTTGCCGCCCCGGGCGACGCGCTTCTCGATGCCTTGCCGGTGGTCGGGCGGTCCTTGCGGAAACGGACCTCGCGTTCGCGCTTGAAGACGGCGCGGGCTTCCGGTTCCAGCTTCAGGGCGCCGAAGGCCGCGTGATCGACACTGACAAGGCCGGCGGCCAGCAATTGACGGTAAACGGACTGCCAGGTCTTTGACGGGATATCCTTGCCCACGCCGAAGACCGGCATGTCCGCATGGCCAAAACGGGTGGTCTTTTCATTGCGGTTTCCGAGCAGCACGTCGATCAGGTGGCCCGTCCCGAAACGTTCACCGGTCCGGTAGATCGCCGCCAGCGCCTTGATGGCGGCCTCCGTCCCATCCCAGGTTTCGACGGGTTTGAGGCAGGTATCGCAATTGCCGCACCGGCCGCCATGCGCCTCGCCGAAATGCGCCAGGATCGCCTGCCTCCGGCAGCCGGGAGTTTCACAGATGCCGAGCAGCGCATTCAGCTTGGCCCGTTCGACCCGCTTCACATCGTTGCCCGAACTGCCCTCGTCGATCATCCGGCCGCGCTGGATGACATCGGCCATGCCATAGGCCATCCAGACGTCGGACGGCAGACCATCGCGCCCGGCGCGGCCCGTCTCCTGGTAATAGGCTTCGACGGAACCGGGCAGATCGAGATGGGCGACATAACGTACGTTCGGCTTGTCGATGCCCATGCCGAAGGCGACGGTGGCGACCAGGCAAAGGTCCTCCTCCTTCAGGAACGCGTCCTGGTTGGCGTCTCGAAGGCTGCGGTCCATGCCGGCATGGTAGGCAAGCGCGCGAATGCCCTGCCCGTTCAGCCACTCGGCCGTATCCTCGACCTTGGCGCGCGACAGGCAATAGACGATGCCGCTCGAACCCTTGTGGCGGGAGAGGAAGCGCAACAACTGCTGCCGCGGCTGGTCGCGCTCGACGATTTCGTAGGCGATATTCGGGCGGTCGAACGACGTGGTGAAGACCTCGGCCGAACGCAGCGCAAGCCTGTCGATGATGTCGTCGCGGGTATGCGGGTCGGCGGTCGCCGTCAGCGCCAAACGCGGCACGCCGGGGTAAAGCTCGGCGAGATTGCCGAGTTCGCGATATTCCGGGCGGAAGTCGTGGCCCCATTGAGAAACGCAATGCGCTTCGTCGATCGCGAACAACGCGATCTTCGCATTGCCGATCATCTCCTTGAAGGCCGGCGTGACGATGCGCTCGGGCGTCACATAGAGAAGATCGAGATCGCCATTGCCGATCGCGCGGCGAACGTCGAGAAATTCTTCGCGCGTCAGGGATGAGTTGAGGGCGGCGGCCCGCACGCCGAGTTGCTTCAAGGCCTCCACCTGGTCACGCATCAGCGCGATCAGCGGCGAAACGACAATGCCGACGCCGTCGCGGCAAAGCGCGGGGATCTGGAAGCAGAGCGACTTGCCGGCGCCGGTCGGAAATAGCACGACGGCGTCGCCGCCCGACACGACCTGTTCGACGACAGCGGCCTGCTTGCCCCGGAAGGATGAATAACCGTAAACGCGCTTCAGCACATCGAGCGGGTTTTTCGTGCCTTCGTTGTCGAACAGGGGAGCGAGGCGGTTTTGGGTCGGCTGCATGGAATCGCTTTCATGTGGGAGCCTGGACTATGGCACAGGTCCGGCGCCCGCCGCGAGTGTATGCGAACATCGAGCTTGGATGGGAATGGCATGAATGAAACCTGATGCAACTATACCGCCGCCACTTCTGATTGCAAGCCGTGCAGCTTGAAGCGCCTTTCGCGGACGTATAAGCCTCATCTACCCGTTCCCCACCACCTCACTCCTATCGATATCCAGCATGGCCGCAGACTCCGAACCGGATCAAAATACGGACGACAAACCTGATCATGCCCGCGTGGCGATCAAGGTCGATATCGTCGTGATCGGAGCGGGCCAGGCGGGTTTGTCTTCAGCCTATCACCTGCGGAAACTCGGCCTTGCGCCGGACAGAGACTTTGTCGTTTTCGACCAGTCTCCGGAGCCCGGCGGCGCCTGGCAGTTCCGCTGGCCGTCCCTGACGCTCGCAACCGCCAACCGTGTTCACGATCTCCCCGGAATGCGGTTCGACGAGGCGGTCGATACCGCCGCCGATCAGGTGAAGGCATCCGTCGCCGTGCCGCAATATTTCGCGGCCTACGAGCAAGCCTTCGATCTGCGCGTCCATCGCCCCGTCGAGGTGACGGTCGTCTGCAACCGGGGAGACCGGCTGAGGGTCGAAACCGATCGGGGCGCCTTCTCGGCACGGGGATTGATCAATGCGACCGGGACCTGGGAATCACCCTATATTCCCGACTATCCCGGCGCTCAGCGGTTCCAAGGACGTCAGCTCCACACGCGGGATTATCGCACCGCGGAGGAATTTGCCCGCCAGCATGTCGTCGTGGTCGGCGGCGGGATTTCGGCGATCCAGCTGCTCGACGAAATTTCCCGTGTCACCACGACCACCTGGGTGACGCGACGGGAACCGAAATTCCGCGACGAGCCGTTCACGCCGGAGGCAGGACGCGCCGCCGTGGCGCTGGTGGAAGACCGTGTCCGTCAGGGCCTTCCGCCGGGTTCGGTGGTCTCGGTCACCGGCCTGCCCGTCACGCCTGCGATCCAGGCGGCGCGGGAGCGCGGTGCGCTGGACAGGCTGCCGATGTTTTCCGAGATCACCGAACACGGCGTCCGCTGGCCGGACGGTTCCGAGCGGCGGGCCGACGTGATCCTCTGGTGTACGGGTTTTCGCAGCTCGCTCGATCATCTCGCCCCGCTGCAGCTGCGCGAGACGAGCGGCGGCATCCTCATGACCGGTCGGCTGGCGACCCAGGTCGGTAAAGACCCGCGCATTCACCTGGTCGGTTACGGCCCGTCCGCTTCGACGATCGGGGCGAACCGGGCGGGCGGCGCGGCAGCGCGGGAATTGACAGGCTTCCTCGGCACTCCGGTCAATCATGGCAAATGACCGGGCCTAGCTGGCGCGTCTCGCCAGCTTGCCTTCTTCCGCCTTGTAGAAATACTGGCTCGCCACCAGCCAGCCTTTCAGCGGCCGAAGCGGCGGAATACAGGTGAGCAGCATGAAGGGCAGCGTCACCAGCAGGTGAACCCACCAGGCGGGCTGGAACTGCACCTCCAGCCAGACGCCGAGAAGCACGCTCGGCACGCAGGCAAAGCAGATCACGAAGAAGGCCGGACCGTCGGCGGGATCCGCAAAGGAATAGTCCAGTCCGCAGGCCTCGCACTTGCGATTGAGCGTCAGGAAGCCGTTGAAGAGATGCCCCTGCCCGCAGCGCGGGCAGCGTCCGCGGATGCCGGTCTGCATGGGAGGGAGAGGAGGCCATTCATGATCCATGATCATCGTCCTTGCGAAAAAGCAGTCAAAGCGAATATTGATTGCATTCATTCCTATAAATTGATGCATTCAATGTGTCGATTGGCCAGAATGCCGCAGGCATTCCGGTTCGGCGTCGCGGGACGATGAAAAATCAGAAGAAGGAGCCAGCCATTTCGGGCGAGGTTTCCAGGGCGTGCCCCATGAATTCCAGCGCCGCCTTGAGCGCCGGCCGCTGGATCGGGCCGCCCAGGCATACGCGCACCGCTTCAGGCGCCGGACCGTCGACCGTGAAGGCATCGCTTGCCACCACGCCGATGCCAGCGGAGCGCATATGACTGCCGAATGTCGAGCGGGTCCAGCCCTGCGTCAGCGGCAGCCAGATGTTGAAGCTGGCCGGGTCGCCGCGATAGCTGCCCTTCGGCAATATGTCCGCGACAAGCGCCTGGCGGGCCGAAGCTTCGGCGCGGATGAACTGCAGGATGCCGTCGGCCGTGCCATCCTCGATCCAGCGGGTGGCAAGCGCTGTCGAGAGCGGCGATGCCATGACATTGTTGGCACGCATGGCGCTGACGAAGGGCCACGCCGCCTTGGTATCCGGAGCGACCACATAGGCGAGCCTGAGGCCGGCGCCGATGGATTTGGAAAGCCCGCCGATATGCCAGGTCAGATCCGGCGCGATCGCCGCCAGCGGTGTGGGGCTCCGGAGTGGAATGAAGCCATAGGCATCGTCCTCGACGATCGGCACCCCGTATTTGCGCGCCACGGCGCAGATCTCCTCGCGGCGCCGCTCCGGAATGGTCAGCGTCATCGGGTTCTGCAGGACGGGGTTGAGATAGAGCGCCCTGGGCTTCTTTTTCTCGCATGCCTCCGCAAAGGCCGAAGGGACAATGCCCTCGTCGTCCATCGGCAGGCCGACGAGGTTCAATCGCAACTGGGCGGCGATCGAGCGGATGCCGGGATAGGTGGTGTTCTCCGACAGCACCGTCTCGCCCGGTTTTGCCAGCATACCGAGGATCGCCAGCAGGGCCGGATGCGCGCCGGGAGTGACGAAAACGCGGTCCTGCGACGGTACAAGGCCGCGCCGGCCGAGCCAGACGGCAGCCGCTTCCTTGTCCATGCCGGCGCCGCCAAAAGCCTGATAACGCAACAAAGGCACGAGGTTGGCGGCAACGGCGGCAAGCCCTTCCTGCATCCGCGCGATCAGGTCCGGATCATCCGGCTCCGGCGGCATGTTCATGGAAAAATCGACGATCGAGGCTCGGCGCGGATCCGGCGCTGCGTCGGAAACGAAACCTCGGCGCTCCTTCTCGGCACCGCCCGTCACGAACGTCCCCCTCCCCACATGCGAACTGACGAGGCCGCGCTTCTGCGCTTCCAGATAGCCCCGCGCCACCGTGGTGAAATCGACATCGAGCAGCTTGGCCAGCTCGCGCTGCGGCGGCAATCGGTCGCCTACCGTAAGGTTGCCGCTCCTCAAGTCCATCTCGATGACATCGGCGATCGCCATGTAGCGCGGGGAGCGGCTGCGGGTCAGGTCGGGCTTCCAAGTCTTCATCCATCACGTCCGATCGTTCGTCCTGGATTGACGGTATATTGTTGCTCAGTGAGTCTGTCATCAGCAAAAGAAAGGACATTGCGCCGCAGCCTTGGGGCGGGCAATATCCGCGGTATCCCTGAAGCGAAACAAGCAGAGAGATACACCTTTTCCGCGTCATCACAACGGCTTACGAACCACGCGTTGTCCACTCTCTTCGCCGCCAAACCTCCGCTCGATGTTCGGTCCGAAAAGATTGGTTCCCTCGGCATTGATCGCAAAATTGAGGGATGCATCTGTCCCGGCCTGCTCGGCCGTCATATGCGCGGACAGTCAGCAGCGTCGCGCTGAAGGACAGGCGTTATCGGGGAAATGCTCTCGAGGCGTGATTGCCGGCAGGAGGACCTTGCCGAACCTATCCGTTGCCGGGCTCGTTTCCGCCCAAGACATCCTGGGCGACCTGGCTCTTGTTCTGCTTGTCGGGAACATTGCCGTTCCCCTCCGCCCGGTCGCGGTGGAGCGCTGCGCGCGCCAACATCATGAAGGTGATCGGCGTGGTCACGGTCACGAAAATGCCGATCAGTATCTCGTGGAATACGAGACGCCCCGAGGAGACGGTGAAGAAGATCATCGAAGCGAGCATGACGCCGCCGATCCCCCAGCTCGTGCCGAGCGTCGGCGCATGGATGCGCTCGTAGAAGGTCGGCAGACGCAGGAAGCCGATCGCGCCGATCAGGGCCAGGCCGGAGCCGACCAGCAGGAAAAATGCGACCGCGATGGCGGCCCAGACGGGAATGTCGGCAGCGGAATGGATCATTCGATCACCTCCCCGCGCATCAGGAATTTCGCGAGCGCCACGGTCGCAACGAAGCCCAGCATGCCGATGACGAGCGCGGACTCGAAATAGATCACCCGGCCAGTGCCGATGCCGAAGGTCACCAGCAGCAGCATGGCGTTGATATAGAGCGTGTCGAGGCCGATGATCCGGTCCTGCGCCCTCGGGCCCCGGAACATGCGCACGGAGGCAATCGCCATCGCCGCCGCCAACATCAGCTGGGCGATCGAGACCGCGGTGAAGAGAATGATGGCGCTCATGCGAAAATCTCCATCAACAGCTTCTCATACCTGTTCTTGATCGTGTTGCGCCATTCAGCCTCGTTGTCGAGGTCGAGCACGTGCAGCAGCACCGTCCGGTCGTTGGAATCGTATTCCAGCCAGGCGGATCCGGGGGTGCTTGTTACCACGACCGCGAGGACGGCTATGGCGAGATGGTTCTCGACATCCAGCTCGACCGTCAGGAAACCGGGGTTGTGGCTACGCCGGCCGATTTTGAGGATGATCAGCGCAACCGCGATGTTCGACCTGACGATGTCATAGAGCACGATCCCGAACAGTTTCGGCAGCAGATACCATTTGGCGAGCCGCGGCTTGTCCGGGCGCAGCGACGCCATCGCCCAGGAGGCGAAGACAGCGACTAGGATGCCGAGCACGAGATGGCCGGGCGTGAAGCCGTTGAGCAGCAGCCACATCAGGACCAGCGACAGAGTAAGCAGCGGATAGGGCAGCATCACTTGGCCCCCGCTTCGGTCGAAGAGACACCGTCATAGTCGGGCACCGCCGCCGCGTTGCGCACCGCGTCGATATAGATCCTCGGATTGCTGAGGCTTCGGATCGTCGTGTCCATATACTGCATTGCGGGTCCGGCCTGGACGGTCAAAGCGAGCGTCAGGAAAAGCAGGAACATCACCGGCACGATCTCGATGACAAGGACGCGCGGCACGGTTCCCTCGAGCGAGCTCCAGAAGGTGCGGATGCCGGCGCGGGTCATCGAAATCAGCGCGGCGATGCCGGAGAGGATAACGAGAGAGACCAGGACCCAGACCGCGGCTGTCGGCGGCACGCCGATCGCACCGGTGCCCATCATCGCCGACAGCATCGCGAACTTGGCGATGAAGCCGGAGAGCGGCGGCAGGCCGGACAAGAGGATGCCGCAGGCGGCAAAGCAGATGCCGAGAATCGCCATCGTGCCGGGCATGGTGACGCCGTCGCCCTCCTCCGGCTCGTCCTCGTCCGCATCGCCATAGGCTTCCATGGTCACTGCAAGAACGATCGCACCGGCATCCTGGCCGCGTTCGACCAGTTCGATCAGCATGAAGAAGGCGCTGATCGTCAGCGTCGAACTGACGAGATAGAGAAGGGCGCCCGACGAGATCGCGCCGTCATTGATGCCGAGCACCATCAACAGGGTTCCGGACGAGACCAGAACCGAGAAGCCCGCAAGCCGTCCGAGAGCCTGCGAAGCCAGTACGCCGATCGTGCCGAAAATGATGGTGGCAATGCCGCCGTAAAGCAGCACGTCGGACCCGAAACCGGCGGATGGCCCGTCGCCGAAGAGCAGCATGGTCAGCCGAAGGATGACGTAGATGCCGAGCTTGCTCATGATCGCGAATATGCCGGCGACCGGGGCGGAAGCGGCGCTATAGGCGGTCGGCAGCCAGAAGCAGAGCGGCCACATGCCCGCCTTGATCAGGAAGGCGATGCCGAGCACGCCGGCGCCCGCCTCCATCAGCATGCGGCGGTCCGGCTCGATGTCGGGTATGCGGGCGGCGAGATCGGCCATGTTGAGCGTGCCGGCGGTGCCGTAGATCAGGCTGACGCCGATCAGGAACAGGAGCGCTGCGGCAAGGTTGACGGCGATATAATGCATGCCCGCCTTGACGCGCAGCGGGCCGGACCCGTGCAGCAGCAGCCCGTAGGATGCAGCCAGCATGACCTCGAAAAAGACGAAGAGGTTGAACAGGTCGCCAGTCAGGAAGGCACCGTTCAGCCCGACCAGCAGAAGCTGGAACATGGTGTGGAAATGGGCGCCGACTGCATGCCAGCGGGCGAGCGAGAAGACCAGCGCGGCCACCGAAAGCAGCGCGGTCAGCAGCAGCATCAGGGCCGACAGCGCGTCGAGAACGAGCACGATGCCGAAGGGCGCCGCCCAGTTTCCGAGAAGATAGACGCCGTCGAAATCGTTCGGGCCGCTTTCGATCCGCAGCAGGGCGAGCGAGACGGTGACCAGGATCAGCGTCGAGGCGAGGCTGATCATCGCCTTTGCGACACGCTGCCGCTCGTCGAAGAACAGCAGGAGTGCGGCCACGACCAGCGGCACGAGGATCGGCGCGATGATGAGGTGATAGGCCCAGCCAATCATTTCGGCTCGTTCCTCCCGTCGACATGGTCGGTGCCCGTCAGCCCCCGGGAGGCCAGAAGCACGACGAGGAACAGCGCCGTCGTCGCAAACCCGATGACGATAGCCGTCAGCACCAGAGCCTGCGGCACCGGATCGGCAAGCACCGAGGTGGGAACGCCGTCGACGAGGATCGGCGGGACATTGGTCTTCACGCCGCCGACGCCGAAGATGAACAGGTTCACGGCATAGGAAAGCAGCGAGAGGCCGACAATGACCTGATAGGTGCGCGGACGCAGGATGAGCCAGACGCCGCAGCCCGTCATCACGCCGATCGCGGTGGACAAAACGAGTTCCATCAGCCCTCCTCCGTCCTTGCCGCATCGATCGCCCGCAGGCGGTTGATACGGATCGACTGGTGCGCCAGCGCCACGAGAATGAGGACGGTCGAACCGACGACCAGCGAAAATACCCCGAGATCGAAGAGCAATGCGGTTGCGGCCGGCATCTTGCCGATCAGCGGCAGCTCGACATACTGGAAATGCGAGGTCAGGAACGGATAGCCGAAGAACCAGGCGCCGATGCCGGTCGCGGACGCGGTCAGGATACCCGCCCCCATCCAGCGCAGCGGCAGGATGCGGATACGATCTTCCGCCCAGCGTGTGCCGCCGGCCAGATATTGCAGCAGGAAGGCGATCGACAGCGTCAGACCGGCGGAAAAGCCGCCGCCCGGCAGGTCATGGCCACGCATGAAGATATAGACGGCGAAGGTGATGATGACGGGAAAGAGCCAGGTCATGATCACCGAGGGCACCAGCAGGTAGTCGCGCACCGTATCGCCCGCCGAACGCTCGGGCCGATCCTCGTCGAACCGGTTCTGGATGCGCTGCTGCTCCGGCAGGTCCATGCTGTCGTCGGCGGGGCGGAAGCGGCGCAGCAGCGCGAACACCGTCAGCGCCACGACGCCAAGCACGGCGATCTCGCCCAAGGTATCGAAACCGCGGAAATCCACCAGGATGACGTTGACGACATTGCGCCCACCGCCTTCGGAATAGGCGTTTGCGAGGAAATAGTTGGCGATCGCATCCGGCACCGGCATGGTCATCACGGCATAGGCAATGAAGGACATGCCGATACCGCAGACGACGGCAAGCGCCAGGTCCCGGAAGCGGCGGAATCGCGCGCGCAAGGTGATGGACTCAGCCAGTCCCTCGGTCCGCTTCGGCAGCCAGCGCAGGCCGAGCAGGATGAGGACGGTGGTGACGATCTCGACGAGGAGCTGGGTGATGGCGAGATCCGGCGCCGAGAGCCAGACGAAGGTGACGCAGACGATCAGGCCGACGCCGCCGAGCATGACGAGTGCGGCGAGGCGATGGTATTTGGCGAGATAGGCGGTGCCGAAGGCGAGGCATATGCCAAGCAGCCAGATCGCCGCAAAGGCGGGATCGATGCCGGAAAAGGCGATGTCACGCGTCTCGAAACCGGAGAGATAGAGCGGAAGCAGACCGGCGAGGAAACCGGTCGCCACGACCCAGCGGAGCTGCGGCTGGAGATTGCGGGTGCCGAAGCGCCGTTCCAGCGTGCGGGCCCAGCGCCAGGACACTTCCACGAGAATGCGCTCGAAGATGCGCTGGCCCTTGAGATTGCGCAGGATCGGCGGACCGTCCTCGCAGGTCGCGAGATATTTGCGCAGCGCGAAATAGATCAGCGCACCGCCGACGAGCGCGCCGGCGCTCATGATCAGCGGCAGGTTGACGCCGTGCCAGATGGACAGGCTGTATTCCGGCGTATCAGGGCCCAGAACACTGATGACGGCGGTATGGAGGAAAGGCCCGATCGAAATCGCCGGAATGATGCCGACGATCAGGCAGGCAACGACGAGGAGATCGATCGGAAAGCGCATCCAGCGCGGCGGCTCATGCGGTTTCGGCTTGGGCAGATCGGTCGGCGGCGGGCCGAAGAAGACGGTGTGGATGAACCGCAGCGAATAAGCGACGCTGAAGGCACTGGCGAGCGTCGCGACGTAGGGCAAGATGCGGTCGAGAATGGAATCCGCATGGGTTTCGACCGCTTCCGCGAAGAACATTTCCTTCGACAGGAAGCCGTTGAGCAGAGGAACACCGGCCATGGCGGCACTCGCCACCATGGCCAGCGTGCCTGTGATGGGCAAATACCGGAAAAGTCCGCTCAATCGCCGCATGTCGCGCGTGCCGGTCTCGTGATCGATAATGCCGGCGGCCATGAACAGCGATGCCTTGAAGGTCGCGTGGTTGACCATGTGGAAGATCGCGGCAACCGTCGCCAGCGGACTTCCGAGGCTGAGAAGCGTGGTGATGAGGCCAAGATGGCTGATCGTCGAATAGGCGAGCAGGCCCTTCAGGTCCTGCTGGAACATGGCGAAATAGGCGCCGAGCACCAGCGTGACGATGCCGGCCAGCCCGACCAGATAGAACCATTCATAGGTTCCCGACAAAGCCGGCCAGAACCGCACCAGCAGGAAGACACCGGCCTTCACCATGGTTGCTGAATGCAGGAAGGCGGAGACCGGGGTCGGCGCCGCCATGGCATTGGGCAGCCAGAAATGGAACGGGAACTGGGCGCTCTTGGTCAAGGCGCCGAGCAGGATGAAGACCAGGGCCGGCACGTAGAGGGAATGGCCGCGGATGACGTCACCGGCGGCGAGAATCTTGTCGAGATCGTAGCTGCCGACGATGTTGCCGAGCAGCAGCAGGCCGATCAGCAGGCAGAACCCGCCGATCCCGGTGATCGTCAGCGCCATGCGGGCGCCATCGCGGGCGGCGGCATTGTTGTGCCAGTAACTGATCAGCAGGAAGGAAAAGATGCTGGTCAGTTCCCAGAATACCGACAGGAGGATGACGTTGCCGGAGATGACGATGCCGAGCATCGCGCCCATGAAGGCGAGCAGGAAGGAGAAGAAGCGCGGGACCGGATCGTCTTCCGACATGTAATAGCGGGCATAAACGACCACGAGAAAGCCGATGCCGGCGATCAGCATGGAGAAGAGCCAGGCGAAACCATCCAAACGCAGGGTGAAGTTAAGCCCGAGCTGCGGCAGCCATGTACCCTCGAAGCGCAAGATCCCGCCATTGGTGACGCCCGGATAGAAGGACGCAACGATCAGCAGGGAGAGGAGCGCGGTGGCGCCGGCCACCCAGGACGGCAGGACGCGCGAACGCGTCCGCAGCAGAGATACGGAGACCAGGCTTCCGAGGAAAGGCAGGACCAGAAGAATGAGAAGAAGATATGGTCCCGACGTTATCCCAATGCTCCGGCCTTCCTATGTGCTGCGCATCCGTCAAGCGCCCGCTGCCAGGGGCTTACGAATACTCCATCTAGCAATCGAATCCAAATTGCCATATATGAGAGATATTGACCAATATGGGCAGTTTGGTGAGATGGGTCAAGCCGCAAAGAACGTAATTTTGACGCCGGCCTTGTGTCGCGCCGCCCGTGGGTTTCTTGACTGGACGCAGACCGATCTCGCCGATCGGTCGGGGGTGTCGAGAAGCACCATCCGTGATTACGAAGGCAGCCGGCACGATCTCCATCGCGCAACGGAAGCGCAGTTGCGCCTCGCCTTCGAGGAAGGCGGCGTCGCCTTCGTCCATATGGAAGGCGGTTGCTTCGGCGTCTGTCCGAGGGCCGTGCAGGCCCCTCAATAGATCGATATGATTTCGGCCTCCCCGCCGGACGCCAGGATGGCACCCTGCGGAGAGGCCGGAGAGCCGATGTTACCAGTTGGTGACAGAGCCGTCGCGGCGCTTCAGATGCGGCGCTTCCCAGAATTCGAAGCTCTGCTTGGCGATCAGTTCCTCGTTGACCTCGACGCCGAGGCCCGGCGCATCCGAGACCGGATAGTGAGCACCTTCAAGCCGCGGCTGGAGGGGGAAAAATTCGGAATTGTCGAAGCCGAGATGGGTTTCCGCCGGGCTGTTGCGGGTCTCCAGCCAGGAGAAGTTGGCGACCGCCGCCGAGAAATGGATGGTCGCCGCGGTGCAGACCGGACCTAGTGGATTGTGCGGCATCATGTCGACGTAATGGGTCTCACTCCAGGCTGCGACCTTCATGCTCTCCGTCAGGCCGCCGACATTGCAGACGTCGAGGCGGTTGAACTGGTGGATGTCGCGTTCGATATAGGGCTGGAACTGCCATTTGGAGGAAAATTCCTCGCCGATCGCAAACGGGATGTCGGTCATCCGGCGCAAAGCCTCGTAGGAGCTGGGCGACTCGTCGCGGATCGGCTCCTCGAGGAAATCCAGCGTGCCCTTCGGCATCTTCTGGCAGAAGCTCGCCGCTTCCGCGACCGTCAGGCGGTGGTGGTAATCAATGCCGAGCACCACGTCGTCTCCGAGCGCCTCGCGCGTCTTGACGCACCACCTGGCGGTGGTTGCGATATGCTCGCGCGGCTCATAGACCTCCTTGTTCTCGTGGCCGGAGGGCGACAGGCGCATGGCCGTCCAGCCGTGCTCGACCAGCATCTGCGCCTGCTCGACCATAGCCGGGCCCGGCTCGGCGAAAGTGGTCGCGAAGGTCGGAATGCGGTCACGCTGCTTGCCGCCGAGCAGTTCATAGACCGGCACGCCGAGCGCCTTGCCCTTGATGTCGTAGAGCGCGATGTCGATCGCCGAAATCGCCGCCTGCAGCACGCGGCCGCCCTCGAAATACTGGCTGCGGTACATTTCCTGCCAGAGCGCGCCGATCTTGAACGGATCGCGGCCGCGCAGGAATTCGGCATAATGCTCGAGCGCGCCGACGACCGCCTTTTCGCGGCCCGAAAGACCGCTTTCGCCCCAGCCGAAAATACCCTCGTCGGTCTCGACCTTCACCAGAAGCTGGTTGCGGATGCCGACCTTGACGGCATAGCTCTTGATCGCTGTGATCTTCATCGTCTTCCTCTTTCCGATCCTTGGCGAATTACCAGTGCCACAGGGTGCCGTCTTCGAGACGGTTCACCGGCAGGTAGGCGCGCTGGTATGGATATTTTTCCGCAAGCTTCTCGTCGATCTCGACGCCGTGGCCGATCGCCTCGCCCGGATGCAGGTAACCGTCCTTGAGGCTCCAGGCACTGGGGAAGACGTCGAGAATTTCCGGCAGGTAACCGGAATATTCCTGAATGCCGAAATTCGGAACCCAGAGATCGAGATGCAGGTTGGCGCCGAGGCAGATCGGCGACATGTCCATGGCGCCGTGGCAGGCGGTGCGGACATTGTAGACGCTGGCGAAATCCATGATCCGCCGCTGCGCCGTGACGCCGCCGGCGTGCACGGTCGTGGTGCGGATATAGTCGATGAGCTGCTCTTCCATCAGAAGCCGCGCATCCCAGATGGTGTTGAACACCTCGCCGACGGCAAGCGGCGTCGTGGTGTGCTTGCGGATCAGGCGGAAACCTTCCTGATATTCGGCGGCAACCGTATCCTCCAGCCAGAACAGGCGGGCGAACTCGAGATCCTTGCCGAGGCGGGCCGCCTCGATCGGCGTCAGGCGGTGGTGGCTGTCGTGCAGCAGCTCGATATCCCAGCCATGCGCCTCGCGCACCGCCTTGAACAGTTCGGGGACGTATCGGAGATATTTGGAGGTCGACCAGGTTTCCTCGTGCGGAAACGCGTCATCGGCAGCATTATTGGTGACCGATTTCTTGCCCGTGCCATAGACATCCGGCAGGCCGGGAATGCCGACCTGGACGCGGATGGCCTTGTAGCCTTGCTCGATGCGCTTGCCGACGGCTTCGACGGCCTCAGCTATATCCGTGCCCTGGGCATGAGTGTAGCAGAGCACCTTCTCGCGGCTGGCTCCCCCGAGCAGCTGATAGAGCGGCATGTTGGCGGCCTTGGCCTTGATGTCCCACAGCGCCGTATCGATGCCGGCGATCGCCGCCATGGTCACCGGGCCGCGGCGCCAATAGGCCCCTTTGTAGAAATACTGCCAGATATCCTCGATGCGGCTCGGATCACGGCCGATCAGGAGGGGCGCCAGATGTTCCTGCAGATAGGCGACGACGGCCTTCTCGCGGCCGTTCAGCGTTGCATCGCCGACCCCGGTCAGGCCCTCGTCGGTAAAGATCTTGACGGTGACGAAGTTGCGGCCGGGCGAGCAGACAATGATTTTGACGTCGGTAATTTTCATGGATCTATCCGTTGGCTGAAACTGTGCGGGCCGGGTCGTAGCGGAACCGCTTGTGGATGCGCCGGTCGCGGGGGTCGGGATGGGGAATGGCCGAGAGCAGCGCGCGGGTGTAGTCGTGCTGCGGGTGGTTGACGACCTGGTCGGTATCCCCCGTCTCGACGATCCGGCCGCGATACATGACCGCGACGCGGTCGCACATGTAGCGGATCACCGACATGTCGTGGCTGATGAACACGTAGGAGAGACCGAGCTCGTCCTGCAGCTTCATCATCAGGTCGAGCATCTGCGAACGCAACGACACGTCGAGCGCCGAGGTCGCTTCGTCGGCGACGATCAGGCGCGGCTTGACCGCAATCGCACGGGCAATGCCGATGCGCTGACGCTGGCCGCCGGAAAACGCGTGCGGGTAACGCTCCCGCCAGGCGGGTTCGAGGCCGACCTGCGCCATCAGCTCGGCAACACGGTCGTCGAGCTCCCTGCCCCTCATGCCGGCAAGCTTCAGCGGCTCGGCGATGATCTGGCCGACATTCTTGCGGGGGCTGAGCGATCCGACCGGATCCTGGAAGATCATCCGCACCTCGCGTCGGATATTTTTAAGCTCCGCCCTGTCGGCTGTGCGGATATCGACCGTCTTACCGTCCGGGCGTCGAAAATCGATGGCGCCTGCCTGCGGGTCGTAGATGCGCAGCAGGCAGCGGCCCATGGTGGTCTTGCCGGAACCGCTTTCTCCGACAATACCGAGCGTCTCGCCCGGCCGCACGGTCAGCGACACGTCATCGACCGCCTTGAGGCCGGAGGGGAAAGTCAGCGAGAGGTTCTTGACGTCGAGAAGCGGCGCGGCCTCCGCCGGGATCGCGGTACGCGTCAGGCGGACCTCGGCCTTCTTCTCCAGCTTCACGACCGAGCCGATCAGCCGGCGCGTATAATCGTCCTGTGGTGCGTGAAAGATCTGCTCCACCGGACCGCGTTCCATCACCTTGCCGCGATACATGACCAGCACTTCGTCGGCGATCTCGGCGACGACGCCCATATCGTGGGTGATGAACAGCACGGCCATGCCGTGGCTCTGCTGCAGCTTCTTGATGAGGTCGAGGATTTCGGCCTGGGTGGTGACATCGAGCGCGGTGGTCGGCTCGTCGGCAATCAGCACCTGCGGATTGCAGGCGAGCGCCATGGCGATCATCACCCGCTGGCGCATGCCGCCGGAAAACTCGAACGTGTAACGGTCGATCGCGGTTTCCGGGCGCGGGATTTCCACCTGCCGCAGCAGTTCGAGCACCCTCTCCCGCTGCTCCTTCTTCGGCGTGCCGAAGTGGATTCGCAGCGCCTCGCCGATCTGGGTGCCGATGCGGTGGACCGGTGACAGCGAGCTCATCGGCTCCTGGAAGATCATGGCGATCTCCTTGCCGCGCACCGAACGGATGTCTTTTCCGCGCGGATCGAGCTTGGCCAGATCGGTGAGCGAACCGTCGGCGCGGGTGAGCAGGACCGAGCCGCTTTCGATGCGGCCGGGCTTGTCGACGATCTGCAGGATCGAGCGAGCTGTCACCGACTTGCCGGAACCGCTCTCACCGACGACGCAGAGCGTCTTGCCGCGCTTCAACTCGAAGGAAACGCCGTCGACCGCCTTGAAGATGCCGGTGCGCGTCGGGAAGTAGGTCTTGAGGTCCTCGACCTTGAGGATCGTATCTTTGTTCATGCTCATGACACGGACTCGTAGGGGTCAGCGGCATCCCGCAGGCCGTCGCCGAGGAAATTGAGGGACAGGACCGAGATGACGATCGCGGCCGCCGGCGTGAACAGCAGCCAAGGCGCCTGGGCGACGGCGCGGATGTTCTGCGCCTCCTGCAGCAGCACGCCCCAGGAGATGATCGGCGGCTGCAAGC
The DNA here is from genome assembly GCF_031455615.1 of Neorhizobium sp. 2083. Classification (NCBI taxonomy): domain Bacteria; kingdom Pseudomonadati; phylum Pseudomonadota; class Alphaproteobacteria; order Hyphomicrobiales; family Rhizobiaceae; genus Neorhizobium; species Neorhizobium sp. 2083. The sequence goes on from NZ_JAVDTC010000005.1 coordinate 436,887, forward strand.
CGATGCCGAGGAAGGAGAGCGCCGTTTCGGCCAGGATCATTGACGGGATCGCCAATGTCAGCGTCGCGATGATGTGGCTCATGAACGACGGCACGAGATGGCTGAAGATGATGCCGATCTCGCTCATGCCGTCGAGGCGAGCTGCGATGACGAAATCCTCGCTCCTGAGTGACAGGAACTTGCCGCGCACTTCACGGGCAAGACTGGTCCAGCCGATCAGCGAGACGATCAGGGTGATGACGAAATAAGTCCGGAGCGGCGGCCAGCCGACCGGAATGGCGGCGGCCAGCCCCATCCAGAGCGGAATGGTCGGGATCGAGCGCAGCAGCTCGATGAAACGCTGGATGGCAAGATCCGCCCAGCCGCCGAAGAAGCCGGAAATGCCGCCGATCGTCACCCCGAGGATGAGGCTCATGAACACGCCGACAAGCCCGATCGAGAGCGAGATCTTGGCGCCGTGCACGACACGGGAGAAGATATCGCGGCCGAGCCGGTCGGCACCGAAGATGTAGAGGCTGTCGCCGACCTGCGGATTGGTGAGGCCGAAAAGCTTGGTCTGCATCGGGACAAGGCCGAGCAGGTAATAGGGCTGCTGCGCCTTCACGAAGAAACCGACCTTGACCGGCTTGGCCGGGTCCGGCTGGAATTCGCGGCGCATGGACTCCGTGTTCAGCGTCATCTTCAGCTGCTTGACGTTCGGCTGGAACGAGCCGTCGTGAAACAGCGAAAGGGCCTGCGGCGGCGCGTAGGTGAAGCGCGCATTGGTGGCGTTCGGATCGAAGGGCGCGATGAAATCCGCAAACGCCGCGACGAGATACATGAAGACGATGACGACGAGGCTCGCGAGCGCGATCCTGTGTTTCTTGAACTTGAGCCAGAACAGGCGCCACTGGCCGGCAACGGCCATGTCCTTGCCGGAGAGATTGAACGACGGGCCGGTATCCGGCGGGAGGCTGGTGATATCTGTCATTGGAAACGGATCCGCGGGTCGGTGAGCGCGAGCAGGATGTCCGAAATCAGCGTGCCGATGATGGTGAGCACCGAGATCAAAAGGATGAGCGAGCCGGCGAGATACATGTCCTGGGCGAGCAGAGCGCGCAGGAGCAGCGGGCCTGTCGTCGGCAGGCTCATGACCACCGAGACGATGATCTCGCCGGAAATCACCGCCGGCAGGATCCAGCCGAGCGTCGAGATCAAAGGGTTGAGCGCGAGGCGGACCGGATAGCGGATCAAAAGCTCCAGCTCGGACATGCCCTTGGCGCGCGCCGTGGTGACATAGGGCTTGGAGAGTTCGTCGAGCAGGTTGGCGCGCATGATGCGCACCAGCGCCGCGAGCGAACCGAGGCCGATGACGACGACCGGCAGCCAGACATGCTCTGCGAAATCGAGGAGCTTTCCAAAACTCCAGCCGGCATCGACATATTCGGGCGAAAACAGCCCGCCGACGCTTTGGCCGAACCAGGCGGACATGACGTACATCGCCGACAGCGCCATCAGGAAGTCCGGCACGGCGAGGAAGAAGAAGGCGAGGAACGTCGCCGTGTAGTCGGAGATCGAATATTGCCTGACCGCCGACAGGATGCCGATCGGGATGGCGATCGCCCAGACGAAGCAGAGCGTCAGCAGCGACAGCAGCATCGAGAAGCCGAGGCGGTTCCAGATCAGTTCGGTCACCGGCTTGCCGAGCTCGAACGAGATGCCGAAATCGCCGGCAGTCAGGATGCCCCAGATCCATTTGTAATATTGGAAATAGATCGGCTGATCGAGGCCGTAACGTTCACGCATCGCCGCGACCGTGCCGGCTTCCACAGCGCCGCCCTGGCTCGCCCAGTCGGCCATCAGAGTCGTCAGGTAGTCGCCCGGCGGCAGCTGGATGATGATGAAGGCGATGATGGAGACGGCAAACAGTGTCGGGATCGCGAACACCAGCCGCTTGATAATGTAACGGAGCATTTTCTTGCCGTTCTGTTTTTCAGCAGACGTTTGGGCGGGCGGCATTTGCCCCTCACCTAGCCCTCTCCCCGCGCGCGGGGATGAGGGAACTTCAAGGTTTGCCGCTCGTGTCCTTCTCCCCGTCAAAACGGGGAGAAGGTGCCGGCAGACGGATGAGGGGCAAAGCGTCACATTCAATCACCCCTCGGTCTCGGGAGGAGACTTATTTTGCCGGCTTGTCGAAATACCACTGGGTCAGCGTCGGCGCCGGGTGCCAGAGGTTGCCGGTGATCGGAATGCCGTTGACGACGTTCTTCAGGTTGTTCGACGTCATCATGTATTTCGGCATGGGGCGCGAGATACCGATGTTGAGGAAGTTGTCGGCGGACAGGTTGAGGAAATCCTTCATCTTCTGGCGACGGTCGTCATCGGTGACGGCAGCGTTGACCTTGTCGTAGGCGGCCATCAGCGCCTTGATGTTTTCCGGCGGTTCCTCGCCCGTCGCGTGGTTCGAATACCATTCGCTCCACTTCATCGCGAAGAAGATGTCGGCCTTCTGGAAGGGCATGTAGCAGCGCGGATCGGTATAGACTTCCGACAGCCCGCCGACGCAGTTCCAGATATAGGCGTCCTGCTCGTTTGCCGCCCACATGGTGTTGAGGCGGGCACGGTCCGTGGTGCGCAGCTGGATGTCGATACCGACCTCCTTGGCGTATTTCTGCACCATCTGCATCACGTCCGGATAGGACAGTCCGAAGACGTCGGCGACCATGAAGTTGATGGTGAAGCGCTTGCCGGTCTCGTCGAGACGGAAACCTTCCGCATCCTTCTTCGGCATGATCTTGTCGAGGATCGCCATCGATGCCTTGGGATCGAACTCGGTGTACTGCTTGGCCTCGCGCTCGTTGAAAAGCTCATGCTCGGGCTGAACGGCGACCTGGGCCGGAGCCCCCTGCCCGACATAAACGAGGTCGATGATCTCCTGCCGGTTGATCGACTGGCTGAGCGCGATGCGGAAATCCTTGTTCTGGAAGATCTTCTTCTTCACCGGGTCGGTGGAGTTGAGGTTGAGCAGGATGACCGCGTCATTGGCGGGCAGATCCTTGACGTCCACGAACTTGTAGTTGCCCGTCTTCTGGCCGTCGAAGAGAACCGACTTGAACGTCGAGTTGTTGATGTGGCGGAAGGCGAAATCGAACTCGCCCGAGGTCATCTTCAGCGCCATCAGCTGCGGATCGTCGAGTTTTGCCCAGGTGATGCCGTCGATATAGGGAAGCTGGTTCCCGGCGGTGTCGACCTTCCAGTAATAGGGATTGCGGGTAGCGACGACGCGTTCGCTGTCGGCATAGGGAACGGTCAGGATCCACGGGTTCAGCGTCGGCAGGGCGAGGTTCTGCCAGAACGGCGGCTGGAAGGTCAGCGAGACCTTGGAGTTGAACAGCGCCACCCAGTCGCCGGCAGCCGGATTGGCCTTCAAGAGCGCCGGAATGCCGTCCTTGTTGTACTTCTCATGGAACTGCTTGAGGTAGTGCTTCGGATAGATCACCGGCAGGTGACCCTGGCCGTAGGCGAGCTGCTGGATGAACAGGCCGTAGGGCGACTCGAACTTGAACTCGACGGTGAGGTCGTCGATCTTGGTGACCTTGACCGGCTTGCCGGCGACCGTGAATGTCGGGTTCTTGGCCGGCGAGAGCGCCGGGTTCATGAACACGTCCTCGTACCAGAACATGATATCGTCGGCATTGAACGGCTGGCCGTCGCTCCATTTCAGGCCCTTGCGGAGCTTGAACGTGTAGGTGGTCGCATCTTCCGAGGCCTTGAACTCCTCGGCCAGCGACGGCATCACCTTCTGCCACTTCGGGTCCCAGCGGACGAGCAGTTCGTTGGCGATGGTGCGGGTCAGGTTGTACTGGTCGCCATTGGCAAGGATCGTGGTGCGCAGCGTGCCGCCATACTTGCCGACGCCGTCGATCATCGTCTCGACATAAGGATGTTCCGGAAGCCGCTCGGCGACTGCCGGCAGCTTGCCCGCCTTGACCTGTTCGTCAAGCATCGGCGCCTGCTTGTAATCCGCCGCCCAGGCCGGGAGCGCCGCTCCCAAGAGCACGGTCGTCAACAACCCCGTCGACACGACGAAGCCACGCAGCTTCTGCTGGTAACCCATATTCTCTCCTCCTCTTTGACCGGCTGTCTCCGCCGGCTCCTCCCGAACGAGTGCCATCGCGGCCTTCGTGTTGCACGAAAGCTTTCAGATCGTACATTCTTTGTCAATCTGGATGTACAAAATTAAATGTTTTGCTCTTGGAAGACGATGGAAAGTGCATTAAAAGCAAGCCTATGAGCACGATCAGCAGCATCCTACAGGCAGTTCCAGAACGCGACGACTTGGCGGAGGACGGCGGCTCCTCGATCTACGAGAGGCTGCGCGACGACATCATTCACGGGCGCGTCAAGGCGAACGAACGCCTGAAAGTGGCCGAACTTGCCAGTCGCATGGGGACCTCCACCAACCCGGTGCGCGAGGCCCTGCAACAGCTGCGCGGCGAAGGTTTCGTGATCATGACGCCGAACCGCGGCGCCCGCGTCCGCCCCATCGACGAGGAGTTCGTGCGCGACATCTGCGAGATCGAGGTGCTGATCGAACCGGCGCTGACCCGCTGGTTCGTGGGCATCGCCACGAAGGCGGATATCGAGGAGCTGGAACGGCTGCAGGCGGAGATCGAGGAGCTGAATTTCGGCGACGAGATGAAACATTCCAATCTCGACCTGCAGTTCCACCGGCTGATGTACGACCGCCATTACAACCGCCACGCGGTCGATCTGTGGGTGCGTCACCGTCACATTCTCTGGGCGATCAGCCGCGGTTTCCAGACATCGCTCAGCCGGCAGTCGAACGTGCTGGACGAGCATCGCGAACTGATCGCCTGCATCAAGGCGCAGGATGCCGACGGCGCCTCGCGCGCGATCGGCCGCCATGTCGAAGGGTCCGGCCGGCACATCATCGAGCGGATGCGCCTCGAGAAGCGGAACGGCTGACAGGCGTCGAAGCCGATCAGGACCGCGTTCAGAGCTTCAGTCTTGCGGTCCAGGCGAGAACGGCTTCCGCCATCGTTGCGAGATGGTCTGCGGTGGAAAATCCGGAAATTTTCTTGCGCGGCTTCAGGTCGTGGTCGCCGTCCTCAAGCCATAGGATCTCGATGGAGCCGGACAGATCGTAGCCGGGCACTTCTTCGCGCGTGCCGAATTCGTCGCGGGTTCCCTGGCAGATCAGTGCCGGGGTTTTCAAGCCCTGGAGGTGCTGGGTACGCAGCTGCTCCGGCTTTCCTGGCGGATGGAACGGGTAGCCGAGGCACAGCAGACCGGCGATCCTGCCTTCGGAATAGAGTTCGTCGGCAACCATGCTGGCGACCCGCCCGCCCATCGATTTGCCGCCGATGATCAGCGGCCCCTTCGCACCGAGTTCGGCGACCGCCGCCTTGTATGCGGGATTGAGCGTCTCGGCCCGCGGCGGCGGTTTGCGATCGCCGGAGGTGCGGCGCGCCGCCATGTAGTCGAACTCGAAACGCGCCAGGCGAAACCCCTTCGCCAACAGGGCCTTCGCCGCTGCCGTCATCGATGCGGAATCCATCGGTGCGCCGGCGCCGTGCGCCAGCAGGATCGTGACGCGCGCATCCTCCGATCCCTCGATCAGAAATCGGCCTGACATCTTGCTCCCTCAATTCAGGTTCATGTTTTCAGATGCGCCTGTCGGCCCGGGCCGGCGGGAAACGTCCTTGGTATGGGCGAGCCGCATTCGCCCGCGCATCTTGTTTAACAGCAGGAGCGGAACACGTCTCCTGCCGACCGGAAACATATGGAGGATATGTCAATGGATATGCAGAGCCTGGCGCCGGCCGTTGAACTCGCCAAGAAGAACGGCGTACACTTCCCGAACGAAAGCGTCGCCTACAGGGAGGCGCGGGATGCACTTCTTGTCGAGGAAATCGAGCTCCGCCGCCATATCGAACGTGTCGCCGAGCAGAGACGCCATCTGCCGCCGGGCGGGCATGTGCCGAAGAACTACATGTTCGAGGGCGTGAACGGTCCTATCTCGTTCGAGGAGCTGTTCGCCGACAAGGAAACGCTGGTCATCTACAGCTATATGTTCGGTCCGCAGCGCGAGCGGCCCTGCCCGATGTGCACGTCGCTGCTCTCTTCCTGGGACGGCGAGGTTCCCGACATTCAGCAACGCGTCGCCTTCGCGGTCGTGGCACGCTCGCCGCTGCAGCGGCTTGCCGCATTCAAACAGGAGCGCGGCTGGCACCATCTGCCGCTCTATTCGGATACGAGCGGCGAGTTCAGCCGGGACTATCACGCGATCGGCAAGGATGGCAGCGACGACGCGGCTTTCAACGTCTTCACCCGCCGGGATGGAACGATGCGGCATTTCTGGAGCGGCGAGATGGGCGGCGCAACGGCTGATCCGGGCCAGGACCCGCGTGGAGCGCCCGATCTGATGCCGATCTGGACGATACTCGATTCGACGCCGGAAGGCCGGGCGCCGCACTGGTACCCCAAACTGTCCTATTAGGACTTAGGTCCTATGCCCCGATTGCGGCGGAACGAAAAATGATGTCGCCACGTTCTCCGGCCACCTCAACCGAAAGGGAAGTGTCCATGAAAAAGCTCATCATTTTCTCTGCCGCGATCGGTCTCCTCGCGACCGGCGCCGTTGCCCAGCAGAGCACCGTCAACGGTGCCGTCGGCGGCGCGGTCACCGGTGCGATCGTCGGCGGTCCGGTCGGCGCTGCAGTGGGCGGCGTGGTCGGCGCGGTCGCCGGCACGGCAATCGATCCGCCGCCGGAACGAGTTGTCACCTATGTGCGCCAGCAGCCGGTGCAGCAGTCCGTCGTGGTTCAGGAGCGCGTCGTGGTCGGCCAGCCGATCCCGCAACAGGTGGTCCTCACGCCCATTCCGGAATCGCCCTCCTATGCCTATGCCATCGTCAACCAGCAGCGCGTGATCGTCGATCCGCGCACCCATACGGTGGTTCAGGTCGTCAACTGATTTTCTGCCTTGCTGATGGAAAGCCGTCGTACCGAAAGGTGCGGCGGCTTATCTTTTTGAGATGATCGACGGTCCCATCAAAAATTTTCCGCATTTTGGCGGAACCAAATACCGACTGGCCCGTTTTCTAGGGTTGGTATCCAGGGAGGACACGAAAGATGCCGCAAGCAAGTTGGCAAAAACCGGTGCGCGTCGCCTTCGGGCAGCTCGGGACTGAGGTCATCAACGGACCGTTCGAGGCACTCGCCTTGCTGACGGATCGCTGGCCGGACATGCGCGGGCCGCACTTTGTCAAGGCGCGCAGCGTCTGCCGGGCAGCGCTCGACGGACGACGGTCGCCGGAAGAAGCACGTGTGCAATTCGAAGAAGCCGTCAGCGAAGCGCAACTGCATCTGAACTGAACGAACCGGCCGGCAATGGTCGGCCTTTTGCGGTTCAGAGGCCGATGATATCGCCTAACAGCCGGAGGGTGGAGCCGGAAAGGGCGATCGGCGCGAACAACACGGATAGACACAGGCACGGCCCGCGCTTGCCCGCGATCGGCCGATGGTCCAGCGTTTCGTCCGCGACCGAGACATCACCCTCGCTGAAATTGCCGCGATGATCATGAAACTCGCCTTCGAGGACCAATGTCAGTTCAAGCCCGTGATGGCCGTGCTGGGGGAGTGCCCTTCCGGCACGCACCCATAGGAGACTCGTTTCGACATCCTCCGACTTTTCGATGACGTGATGACGCAGGCCCGGGAGTTTCGTTTTCCATCGGATGTCGGCGAGGTCCTTGCCCGCATAGGCCCGCAGCGATGCGGGAAACCTCGATTTTGCGGCGATCCTGGATTCGGGCTCCGGCGGCGCCGCGGAGGCGAATATCTCGTTCAGACGACGCTCCCGTACGGACAATGCCATAGGTGGAACAGCGCTCAGGGCCTCCCCTGCGAACCCCTCCATCACTCCCGCAAGCCTGGCTGCCGAAAGCTGCATTTCCAGATGCGAGCCAACGAGAACATGAGCCGGCTCAGGAAGTGAGCCGGACACGTAATGCGCGATCAGAAGATCCAGCCGTTCGCGGTTCTGCAGCATGTCCAAATGCCAGTTTATGCATGAAATCCGGTCAAAGCGCGGTCAATTCATCGCGCTGCCCGGATCCGTATCTGCTTCAACTGCATGTCTATACGTCTGGAGAGAAATTTGGATTACCACTTCCGATATAATGAAGGCGATTTTTTTAACGGCACGTCGATACATTAGAAGACTGTGCTCCCGGCGTTATCCCGGCCGCTCCCCGCAATTTGAATCCGGCTGCGGAAAGATGGATTTTACCGGGGCCAACCCTTTCCGGAAACAGAATTTCTTGCCCTCCGGTCCTTGTCCGCCGAAAAGACCCTGTTTACATGTGCGATGAACAAGAAGGCACCCCGATGACCTCCCATTCCTCAGTACTCGACGTGATCGGCAACACGCCCCTCATCCGGCTGAACGGCGCTTCCGAAGCGACCGGCTGCGAAATCCTGGGCAAGGCGGAGTTCCTGAACCCCGGCCAGTCCGTCAAGGACCGCGCCGCGCTCTACATCATCCGCGACGCCGAGAAGAAGGGCCTGCTGCGCCCCGGCGGCGTCATCGTCGAAGGCACCGCCGGCAATACCGGCATCGGGCTCACCCTGGTCGCCAAGGCGCTCGGCTACCGCACCGTCATCGTCATCCCGGAAACCCAGAGCCAGGAAAAGAAGGACGCGCTGAAACTGCTCGGCGCCGAACTGGTCGAGGTTCCCGCCGTTCCCTACAAGAACCCGAACAACTACGTGAAGATCTCGGGCCGGCTTGCCGAAGAGCTTGCGAAGACCGAGCCTGCCGGCGCGATCTGGGCGAACCAGTTCGACAACGTCGCCAACCGGGAAGCGCATATCCAGACCACGGCGCCGGAGATCTTCGAACAGACCGGCGGCAAGGTCGACGGTTTCATCTGCGCGGTCGGCTCCGGCGGCACGCTTGCCGGCGTCGCCATGGGGCTGAAGGCCAGGAACCCGGATATCAAGATCGGCATCGCCGATCCGGAAGGTGCCGCCCTCTACGAATTCTACGCCCATGGCGCGTTCAAGTCGGAAGGTAATTCGATCACCGAAGGCATCGGCCAGGGCCGCATCACCGCCAATCTCGAAGGTTTTACGCCGGACTTCGCCTACCAGATCCCGGATGCGGAAGCGTTGCCCTATATTTTCGATCTCGTCGAGCATGAGGGCCTGTGCCTCGGCGGCTCGACCGGCATCAATATCGCCGGCGCCGTCCGGCTTGCGAAGGATCTGGGCCCCGGCCACACGATCGTGACCGTGCTCTGCGACTACGGCAACCGCTACCAGTCAAAACTGTTCAACCCGGATTTCCTGAAGTCGAAGGGCCTGCCGGTGCCGGTATGGCTGACCCAGAAGCGGCAGATCGACATTCCCTTCCAGACGGCCTGACACTTTCAAGAGCAGAGCGACTTATGCCCGTTGAAGCCCTCTATCGCGACGATTTCTATCTATCGACGGCCGAAGCGGTGGTGACGGCCGTCCACGAGGACGGCGGGATCGAGCTGGATCGCACCTGTTTTTATGCGGCATCCGGCGGCCAGCCGGGTGATACCGGCTTTCTCGAACGGGCCGACGGAACCCGCATCGAGCTCGGCCAGACCAGGCATGGCGCGACCAAGGACATCGTCATCCATGTGCCGCTGGAAGGCCAGCCGCAGCCGCTGGTCGGCGAAAACCTGGTCCTGCATATCGACTGGCAGCGCCGCTACAGGCTGATGCGCATGCACACCGCCTGTCATCTCCTCTCCGTCGTCTGCCAGTATCCGATCACCGGCGCCGCCGTCGGCGAAGACGAGTCGCGCGTCGATTTCGACATGGCCGAGACGATCGACAAGGACGACGTAACCGCCAAGCTGATGGAATTGGTCGGCCAGAACCATCCCGTCTATGTGCAGTGGATCACCGACGAGGAGCTTGCCGCCAATCCGGGCATCGTCAAGTCGAAGAACGTCCGCCCGCCGATCGGTCTCGGGCGCGTCAGCCTTGTCTGCATCGGCGAAAATTCCAGCGTTGACAGCCAGCCCTGCGGCGGCACACATGTCTCCGAAACGCAGGAGGTCGGGGCGATTCATATCGCCAAGATCGAGAAGAAGGGCAAGGAAAACCGCCGTTTCCGCATCCGGTTCGGCGAGCCCGGCGCAGAGGCCTGACAGCAGGTCCAAAGGAGATTTGACATGAGTGAAACCAGCCGTTTCGTCGTTTCGTCCGAGTGGCTTCACAACGAGCTCGGCAGTCCCGACCTCAAGATCCTCGACGCCTCCTTCTACCTGCCGGCGCAGAACCGCGATGCCGACGCCGAATATGCGGCCGGGCATATACCGGGCGCGATCCGCTTCGACCACGACAAGGTCGCCGATCATTCGACCGGCCTGCCGCACATGGTGCCGGCGCCGGACGTGTTCGCCGAAGCGGTCGGCCGGATGGGCATCCGCGAGAACGACCGGATCGTCATCTATGACGGTCCCGGCATCTTTTCGTCGCCGCGCGGCTGGTGGCTGTTCCGGATCATGGGCGCGGGCCAAGTCTTCGTGCTCGACGGCGGCATCGACGGCTGGAAGGCCGAAGGCCGGCCGCTCGAAACCACCGTCCCCTCGCCCGAACCCGTCACCTTCACCCCGAATTTCCGGGTCGACAAGGTGATCGACTTCCAGACGATGCTGTCGATCGTCAGCGACGGCACGCGCCAGATCGCCGATGCGCGGCCGGCCGGCCGTTTCGCCGGCACCGATCCCGAGCCCCGCGCCGGCATGCGCTCGGGCCATATGCCGGGCGCCGCCAGCCTTCCGTCGGGTACGTTCTCGGTCAACGGCAAGCTGCGTTCGCTGCCGGAGCTGCAAAAGGCGATCGAGGATGCCGGCATCGATTTCGGCCGGCCGGTGGTGACGAGCTGCGGCTCCGGCATCACGGCCGCCATCATCACGCTGGCGCTCGAATCGCTTGGCCATGAGGACAACGCACTTTACGATGGCTCCTGGACCGAATGGGGCAGCCGCCAGGATACGCCCGTCGTCACCGGCCCGCCCTCGCCGAAAGCGGCGTGAGCGCCATGGCCAAGAAGCCGGCTCCACTGAAAGCCCATGTCACCAGCCTGGAAATGACCGCACCGCCGAAGGCAAGCCTGCCGGTGCCGGTCAACATCCAGACGGCGATCATCCGCGCGCCGGAAATCCCGCTTCACTATTACCGCTATCTCTATCGGCAGGTGGGAAAACGCTGGCACTGGTACAAGCGGCTGCGCATGAGCGACGAGGAACTTGCCGCGACGCTCCACAACCCGCGCACCTCCGTCACCGTGCTTTACGTCAACGGCGCGCCGGCGGGTTTCTTCGAGCTGTTCAAGGAAAGCGACGACATTATCGAGCTCTCTTATTTCGGGCTGTTCGAACGGGCAATCGGGCTCGGCATCGGCAAATGGTTCCTGCTGCAGGCGCTTTACGCTGCCTGGCAGGACAATCCGCAGAAGGTGACCGTCACCACCAATACGCTTGACCACCCGCGCGCCCTGCAGCTCTACCAGATGATGGGTTTTTCCCCTGTCTCGACCTATGAGGCTCTGGTCCCGCCGATGACGGATGCCGAGCTCCTGAAAGCGCTTGGCGGCTGATGTCCGTCGCCTTCGCCGGCTGATCCAGCCCGTGCCAACCTGATACGCCCGCCGCCACAGACCGTTGTTACGGTGCCGCTTGTGTAACGGATTCCATATTCCTGACCAGCGGCAAGTATCGGGTGGCGGGACAGCTCCCGCAGGCGCATCTCTTGTTCGACACGCACAGGAGAGCCCGATGACCATTTCCTTCACCGCCATGCCCGCCGCAGATGCCGAACACCTCTGGGACGGTGGCGCCGATGCCTACGGCCGCCAGCCGGAAACCAAGACCTCCGACGGCCCCGGTCATCCCTGCCGCCATTGCCTCAGGAATATCGATGCCGGCGAGGAATTGCTGGTTCTGGCCTACCGCCCCTTCCCAGATCTGCAGCCCTATGCGGAAACCGGGCCGATCTTCCTGCACAAGCAGCCCTGCCGACGGTATGCCGCCGAGGAGATCATGCCGCCCATGCTATCGAGCACCGATTACATCGTTCGCGGCTACGGTCATGACGACCGGATCGTCTATGGCAGCGGCGCGGTAACGCCGACAGAAAGGATCGCCACGCGGGCCGAGGAGCTGCTCGCCCGCGGCGACATCGCCTATGTGCATGTCCGCTCGGCCCGCAACAATTGCTACCAGTGCCGGATCGACAAGGTCGATGTTCCAGCATTCGCGGATGCTGCTCTGGCCATCTGAAACGCGAAGGCGCACCGTTCTAGCGAATCGGCGCGCCATCACATTTGCTCCCGGGCCTGCTCAAGCCTCAGTTCTGGGTATTGTCGCCCTGCTCGTCCTCGTCGTCGCGTTCGAGATTTTCGGCGAAATCGAGCAGTTGCCTGACGATCTCGCCGCCCTTCTTTTCATCACCCTCGAGCTTGCGGGCGATCACCTCGCGAAGGTTGAGCATGGCGGCATCAACGCTGCGCGGCAGTGACGGGCCGGTTTCGCGGCCGCGCTCGTGGCGTTCCTGCCGCTGCTTGATGCGCTCGGCGAGCTGCGACAGCCGGTCGAGGATGGTCGCGGCAAAGCTGCGGTTCTCGTCGAGATATTTGCGGCCTTCGTCGGTGATCGCATAACGCTTCTTGTTGCCGTCCGCCTCAGCGACGACGTAACCCGCCTCTTCGAGATAGGTCAGCGTCGGGTAGATGACGCCGGGGCTCGGCGCGTAGAAGCCGTAGGTGAGATCCTCGATATGCTTGATGATCTCGTAGCCGTGGCGTGGCTCCTTTTCGATCAGCGCCAGTACGACAAGGCGCAGGTCGCCCTGCATCAGAAAGCGGCCGATACGGCCGTCGCCCTCGTCGCCGAAACCGCGGCCGCCGCCGGGACCACCCCGGCCGCCACGTCCGAATCCCCCGCCAAACGGACCGCCGCGTGCGGCGAAAAATTCCTCGAAGCCTTTGCGCTCGCCGCGATCGCCGCAGCCATTTCTTCCATCGAACCTGTGTTTGAACATTACTTGTCTCCTCAGACTGTCTTTCGATATATCTAAAGATAGCGAGCCTTGAATTTTCGTCAATGACTTAGATATATCTAAATCATATCTGATTGATTTTGAACATAGAAAAACGCCGGACGCGATGCGCCCGGCGTCTTTCCAGCCCCAAACGGATGGCTCAGCGGCCGTCAGCTTCTCCGGTCACGCGACGCTGAGCAGGCTTTCCGGCGCGAACGCCTCATAGCCCAGAGCTTCCGCGACCGGCTTGTTGGTGACGCGGCCCCTGTGGACGTTGAGGCCGTTGCGCAGATGCCGGTCTTCGGCGATTGCCCGCAGGCCACGGTCGGCCAGTGCCAGACCATGCTGCAGCGTCGCATTGTTGAGCGCATGCGCAGATGTCACCGGCACGGCGCCCGGCATGTTGGCCACGCAATAATGCACGATGCCGTCGACCTCGTAGGTCGGCTCGGAATGGGTCGTTGCATGCGAGGTCTCGAAGCAGCCGCCCTGGTCGATCGCGACATCGACCATGACCGCGCCCTGCTTCATGCCCGACAGCATTTCGCGGCTGACCAGTTTTGGCGCGGCAGCGCCCGGAATGAGGACAGCGCCGATGATGAGGTCGGCGGAAAAGACTTCCTCTTCCACTGCGTCGATCGTCGAATAGCGGGTGTGGACGCGGCCGTTGAAGATATCGTCGAGCTGGCGCAGGCGCGGCAGCGACCGGTCGATGATCGAGACGTCGGCGCCGAGGCCGGCTGCCATGCGGGCCGCATGCAGGCCGACGACGCCGCCGCCGATGACGGCGACCTTGGCCGGCAGCACGCCCGGCACGCCGCCGAGCAGGATGCCGCGGCCGCCATTCGCCTTCTGCAGCGCGGTCGCGCCCGCCTGGATCGCCAGACGTCCGGCGACTTCCGACATCGGAGCCAATAGCGGCAGGCCACCGCGCTCGTCGGTCACGGTTTCGTAGGCGATGGCGGTGACGCCGGAGGCGAGCAGACCCTTGGTCTGTTCCGGATCGGGCGCGAGATGGAGATAGGTATAGAGAAGCTGGCCGTCGCGGAGCTGCGCCCATTCGGAGGGCTGCGGTTCCTTGACCTTGACGACCATGTCGGATTTTTCGAAGATTTCCTTGGCCGAACCGACGATCCTGGCCCCGGCTGCCGCATAGGCGCCGTCATCTGCGCCGATGCCGGCGCCGGCCTTGGTTTCGATCAGCACTTCGTGGCCATGGGCCACGTATTCACGTACCGCGCCGGGGGTAAGCCCCACGCGATATTCATGGTTTTTGATTTCCTTCGGGCATCCGACACGCATCCAGCGTTCCTCTCAAGTTGTGGCTTTCGCCGTTGATGTTCCCGGCTAAAAGCAAACCAGAGAATCGCGCGAATGTCCTTGCGAAGACGAATTGCGGAATATCGTATTTTCGCAGATAATTGCCTGAATGACGATTTTTTCGAAGGATCTGCAAATGAGTGCATTGGATGCCATTGATCTTGCGATCATGCGGACATTGCAGCAGCAGGGCCGCATCTCCAATGCGGAGCTTGCCGAGCGGGTCGGGCTGTCGCCGTCGGCCTGTTCGCGGCGGCTCGACATCCTCGAAAAAAGCGGCACGATCAGCGGCTACCACGCCCGCCTTTCCAACAAGGCGCTCGACTACAAGATGATGGTGATCGTCCACATCTCGCTATCCGGCCAGTTCGCCAAGACGCTCACTGAATTCGAGGCGGCGGTGAAGCTCTGTCCCAACGTGCTGGTCTGTTACCTGATGTCCGGCGAATACGACTATATCCTGCGGGTCGCGGCCAAGGATCTCGAGGATTACGAGCGCATCCATCGCGACTGGCTGTCGGCGCTGCCGCATGTGGTGAAGATCAATTCGAGCTTTGCGCTGCGAGAAATCATCGACAAGCCGAATGTAGGATTATGAAATGTCGGGCTATGAAATGCCGATGAGGATGGCGCCTGCCGCGACCACGATGCAGGCGGCGATGCGTTTCGTGGACAGGCTCTCTCCGAGAAACGCCCAGCCGATCAGCACCGCGAACACGACGCTGGTTTCCCGCAGCGCCGAAACCGGCCCGGCCGGCGCCATCGAATAGGCGACCAGCACCGCGCCATAGGAGACGAGCGAAACCAGCCCTCCGCCGACCGCCTTCATCGTTTCGCGGGACCGAGGATCGACCCGCAGTCCCCCGCGCATCACCGTGAAGGCGGCCAGGAGCAGGATGCCGGGCAGCACGAAGACCCAGCTGATATAGGCGCTCGTATTGCCGGACAGTCGTATGCCGGCAGCGTCGACGGTCGAATAACCGGCAATCGAAACGCCGGTCGCCAGCGCGTAGAGCATCGAACCGGTGGAGGCTTTGCCCTTGCCGAGGGCGAGAAGCATGATGCCCAGAACCACGCAACATATGCCGACCATCGAGAGCGGCAGCGGCAGTTCCCTCGCGAAGACCACCCCTGCCAGCGTCACCAGCAGCGGCGCGCTGCCGCGGATGATCGGATAGACCTGCCCCAGCTCCCCATGCCGATAGGCGGCGACCAGCAGCAGGCTGTAGATCAGCTGGAAGACGGCGGAACCGACCAGATAGGGCCAGGCTTCGGCGGCCGGCAGCGGCAGGATCAACGCCACCGGCAAGGCGGCAACCGTCATCGCCAGCGCCATGATCGTCATCGTCCAGAAACGGTCGGCGCCGGAGCGCAGGAATGCGTTCCAGCAGGCATGCAGCACGGCTGCAAAGAGAGCGAGCAGGACGACGGATGTGCTCATGTGCGGCGGCCCGCGGCGATGATATCCGATGCCGCCCTGCGTGCCGCGTCGATGGCTTTGCCACCCTGCCCCATCTCGGCCATCAAGGTGGCTCCCTCGATGAGCATCAGGATTGCGGTGGACGCCGTTTCGGCTTCGGCAGCGGACATCAGCTTCGCCAGAATGTCCGCCATGCGGCGCCGGAGGCTCTCCTTCTGCCTGACGGAGGCTTCGAAGACGGGATGGCCAGGCGAGCCGTATTCGGCCAGCGCATGGGCAAACAGGCAGCCGTTGAAATCTGCCCGATCGAACCAGCGCCCATACCACCCGATGATATCGTCGATCATCCCTTCCGGCTGTTTCGACAATGCGGCCATTCGGTCGAGTTGCTCTTCGAAACGCCGGAACCGCTCCTCAAGGACTTCGACGATCAAGCCCTCCTTGGATGGGAAATGGCGGTACATGGTCATCTTGGCCACCTGAGCCTCGGCGATGATCCGGTCGATGCCGGTCGCGTGAAAGCCGTCCTGCCTGAACAGCCGGTAAGCCGTTTCGACAATATGCTGCCGCTTGGAGGAAGCTTTCGGGGTGTGCTCGGGTGACACGCGATATGCCATTGTGATGAGACAGGTCTGTCTCATCATTGATGACATTGCGTCCAACCGTCAAGTCACTGCCCTCCGGAAGCTTCAGCGTCAGGAGATTCGGATCATCGGTAGATTTTTATGGATCGACCTAAGCGGACTTCAACAGGTCTTCCCTATCAGTGGGAAGAACAGAGGAAACAACGAGGGCCATTCGCATGACGACTACCGCTACAGGACGCATGAAGACCCGCAGCGCCCAAAGAAAGAAGACCCGTATCCTGGGTACGGTCAAGTATTTCAACCAGGCGGTCCAAGGTCGCGTTACCGATCTCTCGGCAACCGGCATGGCGCTCGATCTGGGCGGACGCACGCTGCATGCGGCAGACGGCAGCCCGGTGCGGGTCGAAAGCGAGGAGCTCGGGATCCTGGAAGGCACCGTCAAATGGCGGCGCAGCGGCCGGCTCGGCGTTCAGTTCAGCATCAACAGCAACGCGCTGGCGCAGGTCTCGTCCTATTTCCGTTTCTTCCACAAAGAAATTCCGGCCTCGCGCTGAGGCCGGCCGCGCTCAACTTGGCTTCCATGCGAGATTCAACTTATTCGCGCTCCACGAATCACCACCAAGCACAAATAGAAACGTTGTAAAGACGGCAAAGAGCTAAAATATCAAGCGTCGATTGGCGTTTACCAGTTATTTACTACTTGCCGTTGAATTGATAAGTGATAAAGTCCTAATCTATTCAGAGCAAGCGAAACTAAAGACCGTCCTCGTCAAGAGTAGCGGCTGTTCAAGCGTCCCCGTTTTTCCGGCCTGCATTGTGCTGACAGCCACAGCACGCAGGCAAACCAAGGATGCTTAGATGGTTGCTGTTCCCTTTACTTTGCCTTCTCCGACATCGCGGACGGCGCGCCTGCTGGTTACCCTTGTCACGTGGCTCGCAATCCTGCTTCTGGCGCTGGGCGGCTTTCTGGTAGCGGCCGACGGGGCGGTCGATACTCTGGGCGAGCCGATCCTCCTTCTGGTGCTTGCCGCGGCTTCGTTCGCGGCGTCGATCTGGGCGAAGCGAAGGATACAGCGCGATATCGATGCGAAACTCTATCGGCTTGAAAGGTTCACGCAGGCGTTCGGGCAGACCCAGGGCACTCTGCGCAGCCTTGACGGCAGGATCGTATTCTGGGGGATCGGCGCGGAACGCCTCTACGGTTATTCGGAAAAAGAGGCCCTGGGCAAAAACGCGCTCGACCTGCTGCAGACCCGCTGCCCGCTCTCCCCCGATGAAATCAACGCGATCCTCGTTCGCGACGGCGAATGGCAGGGTGAACTCACGCGCCGCCACAAGGACGGCCGCGAGATCCACATCATCAGCAAATGGTCGCTGAACCGCGGCGAAGCCGGGGAGCCGGAGGTGGCGATCGAGGTGAGCAGCGACATCACGTCGATCAAGCTCGCCGAACGGGAACTCCACCAGACCAACGCCCTGCTGCGGGCCATTCTGGAGACTGCGCCCGGACTGATCTACGCCAAGGACCTGCAGGGCCGTATCATCCTCGCCAATGTCTCGACCCTGGATCTGATCGGCAGGCCCTGGTCCGAGGTCGAAGGGCGCACCGACCTGGAATTCCTCGACAGCAAAACCCAGGCCGAACTGGTGATGGCCAACGACCGCCGGATCATGGATCAGGCGAAAACCGAAGAATTCGAGGAGATCATCAGCCGCGAGGGCCGCCATCCGCGGGTCTGGTCGTCGACCAAAGCGCCGTTGCGCGATGCCGACGGCAAAGTTATCGGCCTGGTCGGCGTCTCGGTCGAGATCACCGAGCGGAAACGGATCGAAGACCGGCTGCAGCTCATGGTCAACGAGCTGAACCACCGGGTCAAGAACACGCTCGCGACCGTACAGGCCATCGCCTCCCAGACGCTCAGGGGCGGCGATCCGATCGTGCGGCAGAATCTGGAACGACGCCTCATGGCACTCGCCGCCGCCCACGACGTCCTTACCCGCGAAAAATGGGAGGGGGCTAGTATCGACGACGTGGTCACCGGAGCGCTGGCGCCCTTCGGCGACGGCGGAGACTACCGCTTCACGGTGTCCGGCCCTTCGCTGCGGCTGCTGCCGCGGGCCGCACTCGCGCTTGCCATGGGCCTGCACGAACTGACGACCAACGCCTTGAAATATGGCGCGCTCTCGACCCTTGCCGGCCAGGTCGCGATCAACTGGCAGATCGTCGAGGGTGCCAGCCCGGCGCTGCGGCTGACATGGACGGAAAGCGGCGGACCGCCGGTCATCGCGCCATTAAGACGAGGGTTCGGCGTCAGGCTGATCGAGCGGAGCCTTGCCCAGGATCTGGGCGGCAAGGCATCGGTGATTTTCGACCAGCCTTCGGGGATCATCGGCACGATCGAAGCGCCGCTTGCGGATGTCGCCGTCTCCGCCGAGGTGACGCCGTTGCTGCAAGCAGGTGCAAGGTGAACGACGCCCAGATCTTCGTCGGCATACGCGTTCTCATCATCGAAGACGAAGCCCTCGTTTCGATGATGCTTGAAGAATTTCTGGAGCAGATCGGGTGCAGGATGATGGGGACGGCCTCGCGGCTCGACGATGCGATCGTCAAGGCCCGGTCGCTTGCCCTGGACATGGCCCTGGTCGATGTGAACCTTGCCGGTGAAGCCAGCTTTCCGGTCGCCGAGATCCTGACTGCGCGGGACATTCCGTTCGTTTTCGTGACCGGATACGGACCGTCCGGCGTGCCCGCCGACATGCGCCATATCCCCATTCTTCCCAAACCGTTCCAGATGGCGCAGCTTGTCGAAGCGATGCGAATGGCGGCCTATTGATCCCGGGTCTTCGCCCTTCCCCCGGCCGGCATCGGGGATAAAGGCGGCGATTGCACGTCCCTATCCTCCTCCTTCAGAATCCGCTTGGAGTTACATTCGGCGCGCGTCAATATGGCGCCGAATTGTCGTTCACCCGTCCGTTCTCAGGAGGCTGCCCATGTCGTCGCTCAACGATCTTCACCCGATCACCCGCCGTTCGCTGCTTGCAGGCGTCGCCGCCTCGTCGGCGCTGGTGATTCTGCACCCGTTCGCCGCGCGTGCCGCCGGCAACCAGGCGCATCTGCGCATCATGGAAACGACCGATATCCATGTCCACGTCTTCCCTTACGACTATTACGCCGACAAGCCGAACGACACGCTCGGCCTTGCCCGCACCGCCTCGATCATCGATGCGATCCGCGCCGAAGCCGGCAATTCGATGCTGATCGACAATGGCGACTTCCTGCAGGGCAATCCGATGGGCGACTACATGGCCTATGAGCGCGGCATGAAGGAGGGCGACAAGCACCCGGTCATCAAGGCGATGAACGTGCTCGGCTACGATGCGGGCACGCTCGGCAACCACGAATTCAACTACGGCCTCGACTTCCTGTTCAAGGTTCTTGCCGGTTCCGGCTTCCCCTATACCTGCGCCAACCTCACCAAGGGTAAGCTCGCCTCCGACCCGAAGAAGGACGAGCTTTTCCTGAAACCCTATGTGATCGTCGAGAAGAAGATCAAGGACGGCTCGGGCGCCGAAAGCCCGATCAAGGTCGGCTTCATCGGCTTCGTGCCGCCGCAGATCATGACCTGGGATGCGAAGAACCTCGAAGGCAAGGCCCAGACCCGCGACATCGTCGAGGCCGCCAAGGCCTGGGTGCCGGTCATGAAGGAGGAAGGCGCCGACGTCGTCATCGCGCTTTCCCATTCGGGCATCGACGGCGGAAGCCAGAGCGACCTCATGGAAAACGCGTCGCTTTATCTCGCCGGCGTTCCGGGTATCGACGCGATCTTCACCGGCCACCAGCATCTGGTTTTCCCGAACAGCAAGGATTTCGACGGGGTCAAGGGTGCCGATACCAAGAAGGGCACGCTGCAGGGCAAGCCCGCCGTCATGGGCGGTTTCTGGGGCTCGCATATGGGCCTGATCGACCTGCTCGTCGAAAAGGACGGCAAGGGGTGGAAAGTCGTGGACTTCACTTCGGAAGCCAGGCCGATCTACCACCGCGACGACGCCAAGAAGATCGTCGCCGACGTCAAGGACAAGCCGGAAATCATCGCCGCGGCCAAGGAGGAGCATGAGGCGACCCTCGCCTATGTCCGCCGCGCCGTCGGCAAGAGCTCGGCGCCGCTCTATTCCTATTTCGCGCTGGTCGCCGACGATCCGTCGGTGCAGATCGTCTCCAATGCCCAGACCTGGTACATCAAGGAGATGCTGAAGGAAGGCCAGTACAAGGACCTCCCGGTCCTTTCGGCCGCCGCCCCCTTCAAGGCCGGCGGCCGCGGCGGCGCGGAATATTACACCGACGTTCCGGCGGGCAATATCGCCATCAAGAACGTCGCCGACCTCTATCTCTACCCGAACACCGTGCAGGCGGTGCTGATCACGGGTGCGCAGGTCAAGAACTGGCTGGAAATGTCGGCCGGCATGTTCAATCAGGTCGCGGTCGGCGCCAAGGACGCGCCGCTGCTCAACAATGATTTCCCATCCTACAATTACGACGTCATCGACGGCGTCACCTACCAGATCGACCTGTCGCAGCCGACGCGCTTCGACAAGGACGGCAAGCTCATCAATGCCAATTCCAACCGCATCGTCGATCTCAAGTACAACGGCAAGCCGATCGATCCGGCGCAGAAATTCGTCGTGGCGACCAACAACTACCGCGCCGGCGGCGGCGGCAAGTTCCCGGAGATCGCCGGCGACAAGGTGATCTTCGTCGCTCCCGACACCAACCGCGACGTGATCGTGCGCTATATCGTCGACCAG
The DNA here is from genome assembly GCF_031455615.1 of Neorhizobium sp. 2083. Classification (NCBI taxonomy): domain Bacteria; kingdom Pseudomonadati; phylum Pseudomonadota; class Alphaproteobacteria; order Hyphomicrobiales; family Rhizobiaceae; genus Neorhizobium; species Neorhizobium sp. 2083. The sequence continues at coordinate 458,105 of NZ_JAVDTC010000005.1, forward strand.
GGCACGATCAACCCGTCGGCCGATGCCAACTGGTCGTTCAAGCCGCTGCCCGGCACCAGCGCGATCTTTGAAACCGGCCCCAAGGCACGCCATTTCGCGGGCGAGATCAAGGGCGCCAAGATCGAGGATGCCGGCGACGGCGAGAACGGTTTCGCAAAATTCCGGCTGGTGCTTTAAGCACCGACGTACCTTCCGGCGATATCGGGCCGGCGATATCTGGCCGGCGATAATTGGCCGGCGATATTTGGACGGCAGCCTCGGCTGCCGTCTTTCTTTTCAAGCGCATGAGGCAAGGCAATGCCAAAATCCCTGTTCCAGCAAGTCGATGTCTTCTCCAGCCGGCCGATGGGCGGTAATCCGCTTGCAGTGGTGATCGGCGCCGATGGATTGAGCGACGCGCAGATGCAGTCTTTCGCCAACTGGACCAATCTCAGCGAAACGACCTTTCTGCTCGAGCCGACCGATCCGATGGCCAGCTACCGGGTCAGGATTTTCACACCGTCGCAGGAACTGCCTTTCGCTGGTCACCCGACCCTCGGCAGTGCCCATGTCTGGCTCTCGCAGCAACAGGCGTCACCGACCGAAGACATTGTGCAGGAATGCGGCGCAGGCCTTGTCCGCATCCGCCGCGACGGCAACCGGCTTGCGTTTGCGGCGCCGCCGCTCAGGCGCAGCGGCCCGGTGGATCCGGCGCTGGTCGAACGGATCGCCAAGGCGCTCAGCCTGCCCGCCAACCTGATCGAGGATTCCAACTGGTGCGACAACGGCCCGGACTGGATCGGCGTGCGCCTGCCCTCCCGCGCCGATGTGCTGGCGGTCAAGCCGGACTATTCCGCTCTCACCGGCACCCGCGTCGGGCTCGTCGGGCGCTTCAATCCCGATCTCGACGGGAAGGACGCGCAATTCGAGGTGCGTGCCTTTACTCGCAACGGCTATGAGGATCCGGTCACCGGCAGTCTCAACGCCGGCCTTGCCCAATGGCTGATCGGATCGGGTGCTGCGCCGGAAAGCTATGTTGTGGCGCAGGGCACCGTGCTTGGCCGCGCTGGCCGGGTGTATGTCGACAAGGTCGGCGACGATATCTGGATCGGCGGAGAGGTCACCGACTGCATCGAGGGCACGGTCACTCTCTGACGCAGCCGGCGGCCGTGGCGCATTAAGCCGCCTCGGCCTTCTGCCCGATCCGCGACAGAAGCAGCTTGAGCTCCGCCGGCGGTTTCTGTTCGATGCGGCGGTACTCCCGGCCATCGCGGGTACGCTGGACGAGACGGGAATCGAAGAGATCGCGACGCAGCATCGCGGCATCGCCGAAGAGATGCAGCGTATTCAGAAGCTCGCTGATCTGGCGCTCGGTGAACTCCCGGCCCGCCGGGATCTTCGACCACAGGAACCAGAGGCAGATTTCCTGCTGCCCGCGCTTGCCGGGCCAGCGGACCAGCCGGCCCTGCCCGTCGAAATGGCGGGCGGTTTTCAGCACCCGGTCTTCATCGGGAGCCGGCTCATCGTCCAGCACAGGGCGCCATTGGGCGATGACGTCGGCGGTCCTGGCGACCGCTCGAAAATGCTGGTAGTTGCGGAAACCGGCCGCCTTGGTCAGCAGATTGAGGATTTCCAGATGGCTCGGCTTGTGGTCGAGCGTGTCGATCTGTCGACGGATGGATTTGGCGAAAGCCGAAAGGTCGGCGATCTCCATGGGAAGGATGGATCTCGGCATGTCTTATCCTCAAGCGCGCCGTTCCCTCAATCGGGGTGTCGCTGGTCGCCGGCTTGTCGACTCTGGCACGGGATAAGTGCTGATCATCTTCGTCATGAGCAGGTTTAGCTTCCCTTTCGGGACGGCGACGCCTCGGTGAACTGCAGACCGTGGCGCCGTTATAGCAGAGGTTGAAACAGCGTCAACTCGCAGCCGGCGCGCTTGGCCGGTCCGCCCCATGAAGGGAATGGTTACACTTCGCGGGCAAGATATTTGCTGATAAAATCACTTGAAATCGCGTGAGGAGGACGCGCATCCATGCTCGAAAAGACCAAGACCGCGGTGAGCTACGGTGACGAGCCCGGCCTGCGCTTTGTCCTCGTCCTCGACGGCCACGGCGGCTGCAGGACGATGAACATGGCGGAGGCCTGCAGCTGGAAGCGGGAGGACGGTATCGTCTGGCTGCATTTCGAGCGCGATCATCCGGCGACGGCGGAATGGGTCAACACCCATGGCGGCTTCGATCCGCTGGTGGCGGAGGCGCTTCTCGCGGAGGATTCACGCCCGCGCGTCGAGCCCGTGGGCGACGGGCTGCTGATCATCCTGCGCGGTGTCTGCGCCGCCCCGCCGGACGAGGCGGAAAAAACCTCGGACGAGATCGACCTCGTCCCCCTGCATATCTGGGTGGACGAAAACCGGCTGGTGACATTGCGCGACAGCGGTCATTACATCACGGCGCTGCGCGATATCCGGCGGGCGCTCGACAACGGCAAGGGTCCCCGGCAGGCTGGGGAACTGCTGGCGCTCGTCAGCGACAAGCTCGTCCGCGATCTGGAGCCGGTGCTCGACGGCATGGACGAAGAGGTCGACGAACTCGACGAGCTGATTTTCAAGGGGGAAGCGAGCGAGGTGCGCCAGAGGCTCAAGCTGCTGCGCCGCCGCGCCGTGCAGCTGCGCCGCTATCTCGCGCCGCAACGCGATGCGCTCAACAGGATCGAGCACGACGACGCGCCGTGGCTCAAGGAACGGGACAAGCTCCGCTTTCGCGAGGTGATCGACAAACTGATGCGGTTCATCGAATATCTCGATGCCATCCGCGACCGGACCGGCATTCTCCACGACGACCTTTCGACGGTCATCGGCGAGCGGATCGCGCGCAATTCCAACCGGCTGGCCGCGCTGGCCGCCCTTCTCCTGCCGCCGAGCGTCGTCGCCGGCCTTTTCGGCATGAATGTCGGCGGCATTCCCGGCGTCAACGACACCTGGGCTTTCCTGATCATCGTCGCGCTGGTCGTGGTCATTTCCGCGGGCACGCTGTGGATCCTCAAGCGCATCGACTGGCTTTGACCCCGCTTCGACGCGCCCGGCCGGAACAGCTTCGGCTATTCGGCGGCCAGAGGAAGCGCCTCCCGGGATTCGATGCCGAGCATCTGCTTGAAGTCACCGTGGCTCGGGCAGCTGGAAAGCCGGCGCTCCATGGCATCGACCAGCCACCGGCCCGCAGGTCCGAGCGGATTTGCGGTCTTGCGCATGGCATAGAGCGGGTACTCGCTCTGCTCGTATGCTTCGAGATCGAGCGCCACGAGACTTCCGTTCATGATGTCCTTTCCGGCGACTGAAGCCGGCAGGCCGCCCCAGCCGAGACCACCCTTGATCAGCTGGTGCTTTGTGGCGATGTCGCTGACGCGCCATGTCCTGTAGGACAAGACGTTGAAATCGCGGCCTTTCGTCAGGCCCGACGTATCGGTCACGACCAGCTGGACTTCCTCGCGCACGTCGGCGATCGTCAGGGGCCGGCCGAGATTTGCAAGCGGGTGTTCGGCAGCGGCGACGGGAATCATGAACGAATAACCGATCTTCTCCATCGTCAGCGAATCCTCCTGCCGAAGGATCGACCCGCCGATGCCGATATCGGCACGGCCGCTCATGACCATGTCCATGACCATGCCAAGTTCGCCGACATTGAGATTGAGCGTAACGCTCGGAAAGCGGTCGCGGAATTCCCGCAGTTCCAAAACCATGGCATCCGAGGGCACCATCACGCTCAGCGCCAGCGACAGTTCCGCCTCCAGCCCCTGCTTGATGCTCTTCGCCCGGGCGCGCATCACCTGCAGGTCGGCGACGATCCGGCGTGCGTCGGTCAGCATCGCCTTGCCTGCTTCGGTCAGCTTCGGCTGGCGCGCGCCGCTGCGCTCGAAAAGCGGCATTTCGAGCTGGGCTTCCAGATTGCCGATCGTGTAGCTCACCACTGATTGCGCCCGATTGAGCACGCGCGAAGCGGCGGAAAAGCTGCCCGTTTCGGCGACGGCGAGAAACACCTGCAGCTGGTCGAGGGTCGGATTGGCATCCATGGTCTTCATCCAAATTTTCGATAGATCGCTTCGAGATTATCTCAGTTTTATCGATGGGCGTCCACGCCTATCTAATCTCTCGAACAGAGCGGATCCACCCGCTTTCTCCAATCCCGGATAACTGCAGACCCAAGCTGCAGACGTATCTCCAGACAAGGAAACAAACCATGTCCTCCATTCTTCTCGTGACTTCGAGCCCGCGCGGCGACGACTCGCTCTCCAGCAAGGTCGCCCATGACCTCGCCAACGAACTGAGCGCCCGCGACAACGGCACCTCGGTCGTACATCGCGATCTCGGCGCCAATCCGATCCCGCATCTCGACAGCGTCACCACGTCGGCGATCCGCAAGCCGGCCGCAGACCGCAGCCCGGCGGAAGCCGCCGCCGCCGACTATTCCGACAAGCTGGTCGCCGAACTCATGGCCGCCGATACGGTGGTCATCGCCACGGGCCTCATCAACTTCAACATCTATTCGACGCTGAAGAGCTGGATCGACAACGTCGCCCGCGCCGGCCAGACGTTCCGCTACACGGCGGAAGGCCCGGAAGGCCTCGCCACCGGTAAGAAGGTCTATGTCGTGCTTGCATCCGGCGGCGTCTATTCGGAAGGTCCGGCCGCCGGCATGAACCATGCCGTCCCCTACCTCACGACCGTCCTCGGCTTCCTGGGGATGACCGATGTGGAAGTCATCTATGTCGAAGGCGTCGCCTTCGGCCCGGAAGCTGCTGAAAAGGCTATCGCCACCGCCCAGCAGCGCAACCGGCAGCTTGCTCTCGCCGCCTAAGCACCCGTCCCTGCCCCTGACGGAACGAGCCTGCCGAGACGGCCGTGGACATTGTCCCGGCCGTCATTTTTTGCGCGGTAGAGCCGCTCGTCGGCGCGCCCGAGCATCGCATCCAGCGCGTGTCCGTCATCAGGAGCGGTCGCCACGCCGATCGACACCGTCACACATTGACCGTCGGGACGAATGACCGACCGGCAGATGGCGGTGCGCAGACGCTCCGCGATCGTCAAGGCGGCATCGTGATCAGTGTCGGGCAGGATCAGCACGAATTCCTCGCCGCCGAAACGAGAGAGATGATCGCTCGGGCGCGAGCCGGCCTGCAGGCAGAGCGCGATTTCCTTCAGCACCTCGTCACCCTTCAGGTGGCCGAACAGGTCGTTGACCTGCTTGAAGTGATCCGCATCGATGATGATGAGACTGAGCCCCGTACCGCGGTCGAGACAGCGGTGGATGAGCTTGGGAACATCCGCCTCCAGCCGGCCGCGGTCGAAAAGCCCGGTCAGCCCGTCGACGCCGCTCTTGGCAAGCAGCGCCTGATAGCGCTCGCGAAACGTCAGGTCGTTGAAGATGTCGGTGATCTCGCGCGTCGACCTGGCCAGTCGCGGGATCTGCTCGATCTTGAGATAGACGGCAAACAGCAGCGCGTAGAGAACCACGGCGAGCATCTTGGCATACCAGCCGCCGAAAAAGACCGAAGGCGGCGCATCGAAGAGGATATTGAGCGCCGAATAGAATCCGACCTGGTCGAAGGTCAGCATAACCGCGCCGCTGAGTGCGAATCTCAGCACGACATTGTTGCGCAGTACGCGGCCGAGCCGCTCGTAGAGCAGGATGATGCCGATCGCATCGACGTAGAGCAGCGCCGTGCCCCACACCATCAGCCAGCCCATCTCGTTGAGGAAAGCCATGTCCGCGGCACGGCCGCCCGGCAGCGCCACGACCTCGTGCGCCTGGAGAATTTGGGCGATCCCGACGGTCAGCAGGTTGCCGAGGAAAAGCCCGTAGATCGGCTGGCGGACGGTTGCCGCATCCTCCTTCAAGTAAAGAAGCAGAATCATCATCAGCTTGCCGGCAAAAAAGACCGAAGAACCGGGAGAAACGGTGCCGAACGGAAGTTCAATATAGAAGACCGCCGCGAGATAGGTCTCCATGAAATGCATGACACCGAGAGCGGCAAGAAATACGCCAAGTCCAATCTGGCGGCGGAAATGCAGGAAGGCGGTCATGACAGTGAAATAGATCACCGCTTCCAGAAGGAAGAGGGCTAGATTGAACACTTGCATTTCGATCTACCTTAACCTCCTGCAGGCACTATGCCGCTGTAACCGTTGTCTTTTTTACAAGTTCTCCAACCCGACAGGATTATCGCCATTATGCATGACTATGCAATAACGGCAGGGAGGTTTCGCTTTCGAATGACGGGTAATCCTGGATCTCCGGCAGCCTCTTGGGGACGTTGCGGAGCTGGGTGGCGATCGCGGGATCGACTTCGCGGACGATTTCGCCGGCCTTCCGGGGCTTGCCGAGAAGATAGCCCTGGAGCTCGTCGCAACCCGCGTGAGCGAGGAACAGTGCCTGTTCGATCGTCTCGACACCTTCCGCGACGACCTTCATGCCAAGCCCGGAGCCGAGGTCGATGATGGTGCGGACGATGATCTGCGCGTTATCGACCACGTTCAGGTTGTTGACGAAGCTGCGGTCGATCTTGATCGTATCGAACGGATAGCGGCTCAGGTAGCTCAGCGACGAGTAACCGGTACCGAAATCGTCGAGAGCGATGTGGAAACCCATGCGCTTCAGGTCGTTGAGGATCTGGACGGCTCGCTTGTCGTCCTCGATCAGCACGCTTTCGGTGATTTCGAGCTCGATCCGGCGCGGATCGGCGCCCGTGATTCTCAGAAGATCGGCAAGATCAGTGACGAAATCCGCATGGCGGAACTGCAGCGGGCTGACGTTGACGCTGATATGGCCGTCGAGATCCTCCAGGAGCCTGCAGGCTTCGGCGAGCACCCAGGCGCCGAGCCGGATGATCTTGCCGGAGGCTTCCGCGACCGGGATGAAATCGCCGGGGCTGATCATTCCGCGTTTCGGATGAACCCAGCGCAAAAGCGCCTCGTAACCGATGATGAGGCCGCTTTCCGCCTCGACGCGCGGCTGCAGGTAGAGTTCGAATTCATTGCCCTGCAGGGCAATTTCCAGATCGACTTCCAGCGCCCGGCGCTTTTCGATCAGCTCGTTCATGCCCCGCCTGAACATGCGGCAGGCGTTCCGGCCGGCATTCTTGGCGTGGTAGAGCGCGACGTCGGCGCAGCCGATCAGCGCGTCCATGTCCGTGGCGTGTTCCGGGCACAGCGCGCCGCCGATGCTGACGCTGATATTGGCCTGTTCACCGTGGCCGATATCGATCGGATCCGCCATCGCGACCAGCAGCCGGTTGCCGAAATTCTCGAGCTCGTCGATATCGGACATATGCGCGATGATCACGGCGAACTCGTCGCCGCCCAAACGGGCGACGATGTTGTCGGCGCCGGCCACGGCCGCAAGACGCGCGGCGGTCTCGCGGATCACCGCATCGCCGGCCTGATGGCCATGGATGTCATTGATATCCTTGAAGCGGTCGAGATCGACCATCAGGACGCCGCAGCCCTTGCCGTCCCCGGCCTCGTCGACCAGCTCGGTCAGCCGTTCGGAAAACAGCACCCGATTGGGGAGCCCGGTCAGCGGATCGTGCAGCGCCAGATAGCGCATCCGGCTTTCCGCCTGTTTGCGTTCCCTGAGATCGACGAGGCAGCCGATGCGGGCCTTCTCGCCGCGATAGAGGATGTCGCGGCCCCGTGCCTCGACGGGAATCCCCTCGCCGCTCGCCAACATCGCGACGATCTCGTGGCTGTTGTCGTCGTTGAGCTTCATCATGTCGGCGACGCGGATCGTCTCGCCGTCATGCAGGAAGTCGAAGACGGAACGGCCGATGATTTCGGCAAGCGGCAGGCCCATCATCTTGCCCAGCTGTTCGTTGCCGTCGACAATGATGCCGTTGCTGTGGATCAGGATCGCCTCGAACGTGGCGTTGGCGAGCGCTGCGACGCGCTCGGACTCCTCGTTGTCGCGGCGAAGCTCCATCAGCTCTCCGCGGCTGCGTTCCTCCTCCTCGACATTGTCCATCAGCCGGTTGAAAAGCCCGGTCAGCTTTTCGGCCTCGTCGCCTTTCACCACCGGAAGGCGCTTGCGCAGGTCGGCGTTGCCGCCGAGAAGATCGGTCAGTGCATCTTCCACATGGCCGACGCCGAGGCGTGTCGCGTGTTCGGCAAGGTTCAGCCCGTCCTCTTCGTCCCTGACCGATACGCGAATGCGCATGAGCCGGTTCACGGCCCAGAAGAAGGCGTAACCGAGGCCGAATGACCAGTAGAAACTGACGCCGATCCCGACGAGCTGCACGTGCAGCTGCGCCAGCCTGCCGCCCGCCGGCAGCTGCTCGACCGGCGCAAGCAGCGCGACGAGCAGCGTTCCGGCAACGCCGGCAAAGGCATGGACGCCGATCGCGCCCACCGCGTCGTCGATCCTGAGCGTTCTCTCGATGAAGGCATTGCCGAAGATCGCCACCGCGCCGCCGATCGCGCCGACCATCAATGCGCTTGCGGGATCAAAAATATTGCAGCCGGCCGTAACCGCCACGAGCCCGCCGAGCATGCCGGAATTCGACTTTTCCGGAAGGATGACGCCGTCCTGGTAGAAGCCGATGACATAGCCGACGCAGGTGCCCATGCCGCCCGCCAGCACCGTGTTCGCGATGATCGGCGCGACCTCGTCGGAGACCCCGAGCGTCGAGCCGCCGTTGAACCCGATCCAGCCGATGAACAGCAGCAGCGCGCCCGTGGTCGAGAGAACCGGGCTGTGACCGGCGATCCGGACCGGCGTGCCGTCGGCATTGAACTTGCCGATGCGCGGGCCGATGACCATGCAGGCCGCAAGCGCCACCCAGCCGCCGGTCGAATGGACGACCGTGGAGCCGGCGAAATCGACGAAACCCATCTGTGACAGGAAGGCGGACGCGTTCGGAAACAGGGCCGACCCCCAGGCCCAGTGGACGAAGACCGGATAGATCAGGCCCGACATGAACAGCGAACCGAACACATAGGCCGGGAGCTTCATCCGCTCGGCGACGGCGCCGGACACAATCGTTGCAGCCGTACCGCAAAACATCACCTGGAAGACGAAAAAGGCCGATTGCCAACTGTCCAGGTCGCGCAGGAAATAGAACTCGCTCTGCGTCCCGAACAGGAAACCGTTCGAACGGCTGAAGGCGATCATGAAGCCGACCGCAGCGAAGGCGACGACACCAAAGACGAAATCGAGAAGGTTCTTCTGCGCGACGTTGATCGAGTTCTTCGAGCGCACCATGCCGGCTTCGAGCAGAAGGAAGCCTACCTGCATCAACATGACCAGCCCGGCGGCGACCAGAACCCATGTCATATCCAGCCGGGACACATTCGAAGGGAGATCGCCCGCGAAGGCAAGGGCCGGGAAAAGGCCGCCGGAAAACCCGGAGCCGATAAAAAGCATAAAATATAACCAGCGAGATCGCATCAAAAGTCGACCGCAGTAAAGACATCGGAACAGATGCCTCAAGCTATCGCTAATGACTTAATTTTGAGTATGACTCGCAATTTTTACGATCACAATGCGGAACGCACGTCACGCGGAGCGCGACTTCTCCCCATCGGAAAACAGCGACGGACCATTCTGGTCGATGATCTGCTGCGCCTTGCGGACAGTGTATTCGATAGCGTCGTCCATCGAGGTGAAGACGTCGGCGCGGACGAAATTGCGCACCAGCGTCTCGCCTTCCACGTCCTTCTCGATACGCCCGGCCAGCCGGAACTGCGAGCCTTCGCGGATCGGCGTCGGATGGATGACGCAGCCGGCATGCTCGACAGGTTTTGCGGAAGCAGCGGGTGCTTCGGCAGCTTTGCCGCCACCGGAGAACATCGAGAATATATTGGACAGAAACGAAGCCATGGCGGCTGCCTAGCATATTCCCGCACAGGCCGGAAGCCGGGCACCCAAGGAAAAGTCGCGCTCGGACGTCTCATGCCCATCCGCACGACAGAGGAACCCTCCGCATGAAATGGAAGATCGCCGCAGCATTCCCCCTCCTCATCGCCGCCGCGCTCTGGATCGGCAATACAACCGTCTTCTCCCGGTTTCCAAACGACAAGCCGCTCAGGATCATAGCTCATCGCGGCCAGCACCAGCTTTTCGACACCACCAACGTCAAGAGCGACACCTGTACCGCGAGCCTGATGCTGCCGCCGACACATGCCTTTCTGGAGAATACCGTGGCCGGCATGAAGGCCGCCTTCGACGCGGGAGCCGACGTGGTCGAGCTCGACGTACATTTGACGCCGGACAAGCAGTTCGCCGTCTTCCACGATTGGACCCTCGATTGCCGCACCGAGGGCAAGGGCGTCACCGAACAGACGCCGATGGCCGTCCTGAAGACACTCGATATCGGCTACGGCTATACGGCCGATGGGGGTAAGACCTTTCCGTTCCGGGGAAAGGGAAAAGGCCTGATGCCGACCCTGCCGGAGGTTTTCGACGCCCTTCCCGACAGCCGTTTCCTGATCAATTTCAAAAGCCGCCGCGCTGAAGAGGGCGAAGCGCTCGCTGCCCTGCTCAACAGCCGGTCGGCCGCCCGGGCAGCGGCCTTCGGCGTCTATGGCGGCAGCGAGCCGACCGAAAAAGCAGTAGGGCTGGTCACGGGCCTTCCCGGTTACTCGAACCGCTCCGCAAAATCCTGTCTCCTCACCTATCTCGCGCTCGGTTGGAGCGGCAACGTGCCGGAGGCCTGCCGCAACACGCTCGTGCCCGTGCCGATCAACTACGCCTTCCTGCTCTGGGGCTGGCCGGAGCGTTTTTACGGCCGGATTCGGGCGGCCGGATCGGATGTCGTGCTGATCGGCCCGTTCGAGGCCGGTGACGCCGGATCATCCGGCATAGACGACCGCGACACCTGGGACATGGTGCCGTCGGGATTTCCGGGCTTCGTTTGGACCAATGTCATCGAGAAGACGCGGCCCGAGGTGGAGCGTCGCGGCTTCTGCGCCCTGCCCGCTCGGCCGCATGTCTGCGGCTAATCCAGCGATCTGCGGCAGACAAGACTTCCCGCCGTCATCAAGCCCGCCTATCATTCCCTCCGTTCGGAGGGAGCCCCGGATGCGGAGGAGATTCCTGTCATGGCGGACGGCCATTTATGCCTGCGCGATCCTGGTTGCCGCTTTCGGAGGGATATTGATGTCCGGCCCGCGCATGCCCGCTGACGGTTTTCCCGCTTTCGACGAGACCCGCCTCGGCGCCGATATCGACGCCTATCTTGCTGAGGAAGAAAGCCGTTTCCCGGATGTACGACCGGGCGCCGCCAAGCGGGTCGTCTGGGCCGATCCGGCGACGAAGGCGAAAACGCCTTTCGCCATCGTCTATGTGCACGGTTTCTCGGCTTCAGCCGAAGAGATACGCCCCCTGCCCGACCTTGTCGCGGCAGCGCTTGGCGCCAATCTCTATTTCACGCGGCTTGCCGGCCATGGCCGCAGCGGCGATGCCATGGGGGAGCCAAACCTCGAAGACTGGTTCAAGGATTTTTCCGAAAGTCTCGCGATCGGCGAAGCGGTCGGCAACCGGGTTATCGTCATCGGCACCTCGACCGGCGCTTCGCTTGCGACGCTGGCGCTTGCCGATCCGAAGATCGCGCCGCGCATTTCCGCTGCCGTGTTTCTTTCGCCGAATTACGGCATCAACAGTTTCGGCGCCTTCCTGCTGACGACGCCGGTCGCGCCGCAGCTTTCAAGGCTGCTGCTTGGCGAGAGCCGCGGCTTCACGCCCTATAACGACCGCCATGCCGCCCACTGGACGACCCGCTATCCGACACGTGCGCTGCTGCCGATGGCGGCGCTGGTCAAACTTTCCGTCGAGAGCCCGGTCGAGCAGGTGAAGACGCCGGCCCTCTTCCTCTATTCGTCGCTCGACGAAGTCATCCGGCCCGACAAGGTGCGCACGGTCGCCGGCCGCTGGGGCGGGCCTCACGCGCTTTTCGATGTCGGCACGACCGGCGATCCCGTCAACCATGTGATTGCTGGCGACATCATCTCTCCGGCAACGACCGGAGCGCTTACGGACCGGACGATCGCCTGGCTTAAGACCGTGCTCAAATGACGAGGTTGGCGAGGATCTCGTTTTCGGTAATGTCCTGATACCCCATGCCCGCCGCCTCGAAACGTTCGATCAGGCCCGCGAAATTCTCCGGTCTTGCGGTTTCGATGCCGATCAGGATCGAGCCGAAATTGCGCGCCGATTTCTTCAGGTATTCGAACCGGGCGATATCGTCTTCCGGGCCAAGCAGATTGAGGAAGTCGCGCAGCGCGCCGGGGCGCTGGGCAAGCCGCAGCACGAAATATTTCTTGAGGCCGGAATAGCGCATCGCACGTTCCTTGACGTCCGGCAGGCGCTCGAAATCGAAATTGCCGCCCGAGACGACGCAGACCACCGTCTTGCCCGCGAGCTTTTCCCGGCCCAGCATGTCGAGCGCGGTGATCGACAGGGCACCGGCCGGCTCCAGCACGACACCCTCGACATTGAGCATTTCGGTGATCGTCACGCAGATGGCGTTTTCCGGCACGAGCAGGACCTGATCCGGCGAAAAGCCTTTCAAGGCCTCGAAATTCAGGTCGCCGATCCTTGCCACGGCCGCACCGTCGACGAAGTTGTCGAGCTTGGCGAGCGTCACCGGCCCGCCGGCCTCGAGGCTCTTCTTCAGGCTCGGGGCGCCCTCCGGCTCGGTGAACAGAAAGCCCTTTCCTGCCACGACATCCTTCAGGTACCCGGTCATGCCCGACGACAGCCCGCCGCCGCCGACCGGCAGGATGACCAGGTCGGGCGTGACGCCGTCGGGCAACTGCTCAAGCAGTTCGGCCGCGACCGTCGCCTGGCCCTCGATAATGTCGGCGTCGTCGAAGGGCGGCACCATGACGCCGCCGGTCTCCTCCACATGGGCGCGGGCCGCCGCATAGCACTGGTCGAAAATGTCGCCGATCAGCCGGATGGTGATGAACGGACCGCCGAACATGCGGGTCTTGTCGATCTTCTGCTGCGGCGTCGTCACCGGCATGAAGACCACGCCCGGCACCTGGAAATGGCGGCAGACGAAGGCAAAACCCTGCGCGTGGTTGCCGGCCGAGGCGCAGACGAAGGTCTTGCCGCTCGCGCCTGCGGCAATCGCCTTGCGCAGGAAGTTGAAGGCGCCGCGGATCTTGTAGGAGCGGACCGGCGAGAGGTCTTCGCGCTTCAGCCAGATCTCGGCGCCGTAACGGCGGCTCAGGTGCTCGTTCATCTGCAGCGGCGTCTCGGGAAAAATCTCCCGCATCGCCACCCTTGCTTCGTCCACGCCCGCCTTGGTCACACCCGCCACGCTCACGCTCGCCCTGGTCACATCGGCCATCCATTGAATTTCAAGAATGGTCCCGCTATGCCATAGGCTTACGACTGAGACAAAGCTTCTTTCAGTTGCCGCGAACTTCGGGACAACCATTTTTTGAACGCCAATCTTCTCCGGTCGGTCATCTACATGACGGCGCTCTGCGCACTCTACCTGTCGCTGGCGATGTTCCTGCCGGCGTTGGTGGACCTTTATTACGGGCATGACGACTGGCAGGTGTTCGCCATGTCCGGCTTCATGGTCGGCGGGCTTGCAACGGCAACGGCACTCGCAACCCGCGGCCCCCCGCCGGTCTTCAACAAGCGTCTCGGCTTCCTGCTGGTCAACGTTCTCTGGGCGATGTTCTCGCTGGTCGGCGCCATCCCGCTGTTCCTTGCCGAGCACGAGCTTTCCTTCGCGCAGGCACTGTTCGAATCGATTTCCGGCATCACCACCACCGGTTCGACGGTCATCGTCGGGCTGGATACCATGCCGCCCGGCATCCTGCTCTGGCGCTCGCTACTTTCCTGGCTCGGCGGCATCGGCATCGTCGGCCTCGGCCTGTTCGTGCTGCCGTTCCTCAAGGTCGGCGGCGCCTCGATCTTCAAGCTCGAATCGTCGGAGACCAACGACAAGCCGTTCGCCCGGCTTGCGAGCTTCACCCGGGCCTTCCTGATCGTCTACGTGCTGCTGACCCTTGCCTGCGCAATCGCCTACGATCTTGCCGGCATGGATCATTTCGATGCGCTGAACCATGCGATGTCGACTGTCGCCACGGCCGGTTTCTCGACGCATGACATGTCCTTTGCCTATTTTGACAACAACATGCTTCTCGTCGTCGGCACGATCTTCCTTGCAATCTGCAGCCTGCCTTTTTCAGTCCTCATCCTGCTTGCCGTGCGCGGCCGGCTGGATACGCTGCGCGACCCGCAAATCCTCGTTTTCCTGGGGTATCTGTGCGTCATCTCGGTCCTACTTGCCGTCTATCATCACCTGAAAAACGGTATCGAACTCGACGACGCCCTGATCCATTCGTTCTTCAACATCACCTCGATCCTGTCGACCGGCGGTTTTGCAAGCGACGACTACACATTGTGGGGACCGTTCGCCGTGCTTGTCGCCTTTTTCGCCACGTTCATGGGCGGCTGCTCCGGGTCGACCGCCGGGGGCATCAAGGCCTATCGTTTCGTGGTGATGTTCAACGTCATCCGCGCCGGACTGAACAAGCTCATCTATCCGAACGCCGTCTATCCCGTTCGCTACGGCAGCCTGACGGTGGATGCGGAAACGCAGCGCGCCGTCTTCCTGTTCGTCAGCCTCTATATTTTTCTCTGGGTGGTCGGCAGCGTCGGCATGACGCTGTTCGGCTACGATATCCTGACCGCCATGTCTTCGGTGATCACCGCGCTGTCGAATGTCGGCCCCGGCATCGGCCCGATCGTCGGCCCCGTCGGCAACTTCTCGACGATCGGCGATCCCGCCCTTTATCTGCTGTCGCTGATGATGCTGCTCGGCCGTCTCGAAATCCTGACCGTGCTCGTCCTCCTGACTCCAGTCTTCTGGCGGCACTAACCCGGCACGCGGAGGAAACGGATCGGTCCGCCCGGCTCGTCGTCGTCGAAGACGGCGCAGGTCAGTTCGCCGCCGAACACGCAGCCGCTGTCGATATTGGTGCGGTTGCCGATCGTCTGCGGATTGCCCGGAAGCGGCGTATGGCCGTGACACAGATGCCGGCCCCAGAATTCGCCATCCTCGTCGCTCGGGAACCGCTTCCAGAGCAGGTCGCGCTCCCACTGGCCTTCGAGCGGCAACGTTTCGTCGACGCCGGCATGCACGAAGATCCGGTGCTCGTCGACAAGGATCAGCGGGCGATGCGCGCACCATTCCAGCATGTCCGGCGGCACATAGCCGTCGAAGGATTCCAGCGTCTCACGGCCGCCATTGTCGATCCAGATGAGTTCGTCATGCCCACGGTTCTGATGCGCCCGGACCATCATGTCCTCATGATTGCCCTTGAGCGCCGTCCACCGCCAGCCCTCCCTCCTCGGCCCCGCCGTGACGAGGTCGAGCACGCCCCGGCTCTTCGGCCCGCGATCGATATAGTCGCCTATAAACACCACGTGTCCGCTAGGCGCGTGGTCTTCCACATGCCCGAGCAGTTCCTTCAGCTGCGCCAGGCAGCCGTGGATGTCGCCGATGGCAAAGGTAAAGCCCAAAACACGCCTCCATCACGGTGGATATCAAACGGCCTTCAGCGAAAACGGTTGCAGGCAGGGGCAGGTTTGGTGCGGACGGCGGGGATCGAACCCGCATGACCAAAGGCCGAGAGATTTTAAGTCTCTTGCGTCTACCAGTTTCGCCACGTCCGCATGGGCGTCCTGTTTCTTGAACTTGCGGGGCGTCGTCAAGCACCCAAATTGCGGAAGCGGTTCGCCGGTCGAGAAAAAGCGTGACCGGCCGGATCGGCGGAATGCGGAAAGGGCGTGGTGATCTCTCGCCGCGCCCTTTTCTTCAATTCAAACGCGCCTGATCAGCCGGCGAGCTTGGCTGCCAGCTTGGCGACGTGGGCGCCCTGGAATTTTGCGCCTTCAAGTTCGATCTCGGAAGGCTGGCGCGAGCCGTCGCCGTTGGTGATCGTGCTGGCGCCGTAGGGCGAGCCGCCCTTGACTTCCTCGGTGCCCATCTGGCCGGCAAAGGCATAGGGCAGGCCGGCCACGGCCATGCCCTGGTGCAGGAAGGTGGGGATGAAGCCGAGGATGGTCGATTCCTGGCCGCCATGCTGGGTGGCCGACGAGGTGAACATCGAGCCGAGCTTGCCGACCAGCTTGCCCTGCGCCCAGAGGCCGCCGGTCTGATCCCAGAAATTGCGCATCTGCGAGGCGACCGTGCCGAATCGGGTTCCGGCGCCGACGATGATCGCGTCGTATTCGGTCAGTTCGTCGACGGTCGCGACCGGAGCCTGCTGGTCCATCTTGTAATAGGAGGCCTTGGCGACCTCTTCCGGAACCAGTTCCGGAACGCGCTTGACCGTCACGTCGGCGCCTGCCGACTTCGCGCCTTCCGCAACGGCATAGGCCATTTTTTCGATGTGGCCGTAAGCGGAATAATAAAGCACGAGAACCTTTGCCATGATCTTCTCCATTGGGATGTCTGATTATGTGAACAAGGCCGTCTGCGGCCACAACCGTGTTCACATGTAACGGCTTCACGGGGGAGCGACAGCCCTCGCGGGGTCTACGCACTGTTCAGCATCTGGAGACGATTTTTCGCTTGGCAAACACAAATTCGTAACAGTTGCCCTTTCTGCACCCCTCGTCACAAAATCGCTTCTGCCTTGAAAAAATTGGGCTTAGGAGTGTGGCACTTACGGAGGAATATCCATGTCTGAAGCGTCGCAACCATCCTTGATCGTCACCGCCGCCATGCTCGCCATCGGCGACGAACTTCTGTCAGGCCGGACCAAGGACAAGAATATCGGCCATCTCGCCGATCTTCTGACGTTATCGGGCATCGACCTCAAGGAAGTGCGCATCGTCGCCGACGAGGAGGATGCGATCGTCGAGGCGCTGAATGCGCTGCGCGCCCGCTACGACTATGTCTTCACCTCGGGCGGCATCGGCCCGACCCATGACGACATCACCGCCGATGCGATCTCGAAAGCCTTCGGCGTGCCGTGCATCCACGATCCCGAGGCGATGAGGCTGCTCGCCGACATGTACAGGCGCCGCGAGATGGAATTCACCGAGGCGCGCCAGCGCATGGCGCGCATGCCCGAAGGCTCCAGGCATATTCCCAATCCGGTCTCGACCGCCCCGGGCTTCATCATCGGCAATGTCTATGTCATGGCCGGCGTGCCGCAGGTCTTCCAGGCGATGGTCGACAACGTGCTGCCGATGCTGCGCTCCGGCGCGAAAATGCTGTCGCGGGCGCTCCCCTGCCCCTATGGCGAAGGCGATATCGGCACGCTGCTGTCGGCCGTGCAGAAGGCGCATCCCGAGACCAGCATCGGCTCCTATCCCAAATATGACGGTCAGCGGTTCTCGACCGAAATCGTCGTGCGCGCCCGCGATCCGCAGGTTCTCGATGCGGCCGCGCAGGCCGTGGCGGAGATGATCGCCGGCATCGACCGGGCAAAAATCCCCACCAATCCGACGGCCGACGCCTGATCGGGCGCGCCGCGGCACTCCGTCTCCCGATTGCCGGTCGCCCACTCCTTGACCGGGATCAAGGTGCGACACACGTATTTATCTGACACTGGTTTCCAATCCCGCAGAACCAGTTGATGAGGAGACACAGCCATGGCCTACAAGACCATTCTCGCCGTTCTCGACACACCTCAAAACGCCAGGCAGATCACCGATTTCGCGATTGCGCTCGCCGAGCGGTTTTCCGCCCACCTGATCGGCGTGCATGCCGAAACGCTGGCCGCCGTGCCGCTGATCGCGCCGATGGAAATTCCCGACCCCGCCGCCGTGCAGATCCTTCAGGACGCGGCGCAGAAGGAAACGGCGGAAGTCGAGCGGATCTTCAAGGCGCAATCGGCCCGCGAGGGTCTTTCCACTGAATGGCGCAGCTTCATGTCGTCGGCCGGTTACGGTTCCCACTCGGTGATGGACACCGCCCACGCGGTCGACCTGATCGTCGCAAGCCAGAGCGATCCCGCCCATGCCGATCACCGCGCCGATCTCGAAACCTTCCTGTTCGACAGCGGCCGGCCGATGCTGCTCATCCCCTATACGATGAAGGTGCCGCAGCCGATCAGGCGAGTGATGATCGCCTGGAACGGTTCGCGGGAGGCGGCACGGGCAACCTTCGATTCGATGCCTTTCCTCAAGGGGGCCGAAAGCGTCGAGGTGTTCTGCGTCGATCCCGGCGACCGCGGCGACCAGACGCCGGAAATGGCCGGCGCCGAGATTGCCGCCACGCTTGCCCGGCACGGTATCAACGTGACGCTGTCGACACAGGGAAAGAGCGGCAAGTCTGCCGCCGCGGCAATCGAGAACCACCTTTCCGAAGGTAGCGTCGACCTTCTCGTGATGGGCGGTTACGGCCATTCGCGGTGGTGGGAAATGCTGTTTGGCGGCGTCACCCGCAACCTGCTCGATTCGATGACGGCGCTGACTTTGCTTTCCCGCTGACAAATCCTTGCGTCAACGGGCGAATTGCCGCTATTAGCGAGAGCCAACAACATGCTTTCGCTAATGGTGGCCAGCCTCATGTCTCTTCCCGAAAAAGCCTTTCCCGTTTCCTGGGATCAATTCCACCGCGACGCCCGGGCGCTTGCCTGGCGGCTCGCCGGCCTCGGCCAGGATTTCCGCGCCATCGTCTGTATCACCCGCGGCGGACTGGTGCCGGCGGCGATCATTTCGCGGGAACTCAATATCCGGCTGATCGAGACCGTCTGCATCGCCTCCTACCACGATTACGTCAACCAGGGCGAAATGAACCTGCTCAAGGGAATCACCCCCGAACTGACGGTCGACGAAGGTGCCGGCGTGCTGGTGGTCGACGACCTCACCGATACCGGCAAGACGGCATCGGAAGTGCGCGCCATGCTGCCGAAAGCGCATTTTGCCTGCGTCTACGCAAAACCTTCCGGCGTGCCGACCATCGACACTTTCGTCACCGAAGTCAGCCAGGACACCTGGATCTATTTTCCCTGGGACATGGGTTTCACCTACCAGGAGCCGATCGCCAAGGGCACCAAGGGCTGATTCTCGCCCGCGCTTGCAGGAAACCTCCCGCCTTGTCACTCGCCCGCCCGGACGCAAACCGGTGCGGGCGCGTCTATTACTAGTGGGTGAAAATTCATACTACGCCTCAATATGGTACGCCACGTCCTTAAAAACCCCACTAAGCCGGGCTTATCGCTCGGTCAGGCTGTCACGAAATATTTCGGCCCCCGCCTGAGCAAGCTTCAAGCCACCTTCGCAACTGCCTGAGATTCCTTGGTTATTTCCCCATCCCCGTTATCCACAGCCAGAAACCACAATATCTTGTGGTTACAAAAGCGTTGCAATCTACGCCTTGACGAATCTCTCGGGTAGT
Organism: Neorhizobium sp. 2083; assembly: GCF_031455615.1. NCBI lineage: Bacteria > Pseudomonadati > Pseudomonadota > Alphaproteobacteria > Hyphomicrobiales > Rhizobiaceae > Neorhizobium > Neorhizobium sp. 2083. The sequence goes on from NZ_JAVDTC010000005.1 coordinate 477,449, forward strand.
TCGACAGTGTCCCTTACGTTGCGGCGGCGACTGGACCGGAATTAACGAGGCCGGTTCTTCTTCGAGTTTGACGGGAAATGACCATGCAGTCCGGCTATGAGGGGCGGGTTGCTGACAGGTCTCCGTGCGTGCTCGATTTTCCGCTCCGGAACAACGGCTGGGACTAGCGGAAAGATTCTGTTAATACTATATGTAGTAGTGTTGCAGCCGTTATCACCACAACATACAGGTTCGCATCGAAAGATGTTTCACCTGGGATCGGGAACATTCAACCGGCTGCGCGCGTCGAACGTGTGGGCTGGAGCGGCACATCTGCGCCTTTCCACAGGCGCCAACAGACGAGGGACTTAAGGCAATGCGCATCGAACGTCGTTTTACCAAGCCAGCTACCGGCGCCTACGGGGAGATCGAATTCCGCAAGGCGGTCAGCGAAATCCGCAATCCGGACGGCTCGATCGTCTTCCGGCTTGCCGACATCGACGTGCCGGCGCAGTTCTCCCAGGTCGCGACCGACGTTCTGGCCCAGAAATATTTCCGCAAGGCCGGCGTTCCGAAGGTCCTGAAAAAGGTCGAGGAAAACGACGTCCCCTCCTTCCTGTGGCGCTCTGTAGCTGACACGGAAGCGATGAAGGCACTGCCGAAGGAAGAGCAGTACGGTTCCGAAACCGATGCGCGCCAGGTCTTCTCCCGTCTCGCCGGCACCTGGACCTATTGGGGCTGGAAGGGCGGCTATTTCACGTCCGAGGAAGATGCGGCCGCCTTCATGGACGAGCTTGCCTACATGCTCGCCACCCAGCGCGTCGCCCCCAATTCCCCGCAGTGGTTCAATACCGGCCTGCATTGGGCCTATGGCATCGACGGCCCCGGTCAGGGCCATTTCTATGTCGACCCCTTCACCGGCAAGCTGACGAAGTCCAAGTCGGCCTATGAGCATCCGCAGCCACATGCCTGCTTCATCCAGTCGGTCGAGGACGATCTCGTCAACGAAGGCGGCATCATGGACCTGTGGGTCCGCGAGGCGCGCCTGTTCAAATACGGTTCCGGCACCGGCTCCAACTTCTCGATGCTCAGAGGCGAAGGCGAAAAGCTGTCCGGCGGCGGCCGTTCCTCGGGCCTGATGAGCTTCCTGAAGATCGGCGACCGCGCCGCCGGCGCCATCAAGTCGGGCGGCACCACCCGCCGCGCTGCCAAGATGGTGGTCGTCGATATCGACCATCCGGATATCGAGGAATACATCAACTGGAAGGTCAAGGAAGAACAGAAGGTGGCGGCGCTCGTCACCGGCTCCAAGATCGTCTCCAGGCACCTGAAGGCCATCATGAAGGCCTGCCTCAACTGCGAAGGCGGCTCCGGTGATGATTGCTTCGACCCGGCCAGGAACCCGGCGCTGAAGCGCGAGATCAAGGCCGCCAAGAAGGACCAGGTTCCGGAAAACTATGTCGGCCGCGTCATCCAGTTCGCCCGCCAGGGCTACAAGGACCTGGAATTCAAGACCTATGACACGGACTGGGATTCGGAAGCCTATCTGACCGTCTCCGGCCAGAACTCCAACAACTCCGTCTCGCTCAAGGACGATTTCCTGCGTTCCGTCGAGAACGACGGCGACTGGAACCTCACCGCCCGCAAGGACGGAAGGGTGATGAAGACGCTGAAGGCCAAGGACCTCTGGGAACAGATCTCCTACGCCGCCTGGGCGTCCGCCGATCCGGGCATCCATTTCAACACGACGATGAACGACTGGCACACGTCGCCTGCCGGCGGCCCGATCCGCGGCTCGAACCCGTGCTCGGAATACATGTTCCTCGACGACACGGCCTGCAACCTCGCTTCCATGAACCTCCTGCAGTTCAAGGACAAGACGACGGCCCGCATCAACATCGCCGATTACGAACATGCCACGCGGCTCTGGACCGTCGTCCTCGAAATCTCGGTGATGATGGCGCAGTTCCCGTCGCGCCAGATCGCCGAACTCTCCTACCAGTACCGCACGCTCGGCCTCGGCTACGCCAATATCGGCGGCCTGCTGATGTCGACCGGCATCGCCTACGACTCTCCGGAAGGCCGCGCCATCGCCGGCTCGCTGACTGCGATCATGACCGGCATTTCCTACGCCACGTCGGCGGAAATCGCCTCCGAGCTCGGCCCGTTCCCGAACTACGCGCCGAACCGCGACAGCATGCTGCGGGTCATCCGCAACCATCGCCGCGCCGCACACGGCGAAACCTCCGGTTATGAGGCACTGTCGGTCAACCCGGTCGCGCTGATCCATTCGGAAAACCCGGACCAGGACCTCGCCGCCCATGCCAAGGCCGCCTGGGACAAGGCGCTCGCACTCGGCGAACAGCACGGCTACCGCAACGCGCAGGTCTCGGTCATCGCGCCGACCGGCACGATCGGCCTCGTGATGGATTGCGACACGACCGGCATCGAGCCCGATTTCGCGCTCGTCAAGTTCAAGAAGCTCGCCGGCGGCGGTTACTTCAAGATCATCAACCGCGCCGTCCCGGACGCGCTGCGCTCGCTCGGTTATACGGAAAGCCAGATCGCCGAGATCGAGGCCTATGCGGTCGGCCACGGCAACCTCAACCAGGCGCCCGGCATCAACCCCGGCTCGCTCCGCGCCAAGGGTTTCACCGACGAGAAGATCGAAGCCGTCAACGGCGCGCTGAAGGCCGCCTTCGACATCAAGTTCGTCTTCAACCAGTGGACTTTAGGTGCCGACTTCCTGAAGGGCGCGCTCAAGGTCACCGACGAGCAGCTCGCCGACATGAGCTTCAACCTGCTCGAACATATCGGCTTCTCGAAGAAGGACATCGAAGCGGCCAATATCCATGTCTGCGGCGCGATGACGCTCGAAGGCGCCCCCTTCCTGAAGGCCGAGCATCTGCCGGTCTTCGATTGCGCCAATCCCTGCGGCAAGATCGGCAAGCGTTACCTCTCGGTCGAAAGCCATATCCGCATGATGGCGGCCGCCCAGCCGTTCATCTCGGGTGCGATCTCCAAGACGATCAACATGCCGAACGACGCGACCGTCGAGGATTGCGGCTCCGCCTACATGCTGTCCTGGAAGCTCGGCCTGAAAGCCAACGCGCTTTACCGCGACGGTTCCAAGCTCTCGCAGCCGCTCAACGCATCCCTCATCGACGAGGACGATACCGAGGACGCGGTCGAGGAACTGCTGGCCCAGCCGGCAGCAGCCCAGGCCGTGACGATCACCGAAAAGATCGTCGAGCGGATCATCGAAAAGGTCGTCCGCACCCAGGAAAAGCTGCCAGGCCGCCGCAAGGGTTATACCCAGAAGGCGAAGATCGGCGGTCACACCATCTTCCTGCGCACCGGCGAATACGATGACGGCCGCCTCGGCGAAATCTTCCTCGACATGAACAAGGAAGGTTCGGCGCTGCGCGCCTTCATCAACAACTTCGCGATCTCCGTCTCGCTCGGCCTGCAATATGGCGTGCCGCTCGAGGAATATGTCGATGCCTTCACCTTCACCAAGTTCGAGCCGGCCGGCATCGTGACGGGCAATGACGCGATCAAGAACGCCACTTCCATCCTCGACTACGTGTTCCGCGAACTGGCGATCTCCTATCTTTCCCGCCACGACCTCGCGCATGTCGATACGTCCGACTTCAACAACACCGCGCTCGGCCGCGGCGTTTCCGAAGGCAAGGCGGACGTGGTCTCCAAGGGCCTGACCCGCGGCTACAAGCCGACGCTCGTCTCCGGCACCGGCGGCGACCGCCCGGCCGCCGAGATCAAGGGTGCCGCCACCGCCGCCCCGGCGCGTGCCTCGGCCGGCACCAACGTCACCGCCTTTGCCGGCGCCGCCGCCCGCAAGCTGGAACCGACCGTCGCTATCTCCACCTCCGAAATCGTCTCCTTCAAGCGGGACTACGAGGAGCGCGCCAAGGAACTCGCCGAAGAGATCGTCGAGGAACTGGCCGAAGAACAGGCCGCCACGACCGCCCTCTTCTCCGACAAGGCCGCCGACGAGGCAGCGACCGCCAAGACCGAAGCCAAGAAGGTGGAAAACGAACGCCGGATGCGCTCGATTGCCCAGGGGTATACGGGGAACATGTGCGGCGAGTGCCAGAACTTCACGATGGTCCGGAACGGGACCTGCGAGAAGTGCGACACGTGCGGTGCGACGAGCGGTTGCAGCTGATTTTTCTGTGAATAGCTGAAGGAAAAACAGCCCGAAGGAAACTTCGGGCTGGACTACCAAGGAGAACAAAACGAGACTCAGGTGAATTGATTTGCATGCATCGGAAATGACAAAGCCGGAGTCCTTAGACCCCGGCTTTTAATACCGCGAAAAGGCCGAAGCCCACGCGGGGCGAAGAGACTCACATCCCTTGCCTGTAGCATGGTTAGTATATGGGATTAGAGAAATCAGAGTCGAGGTAGCTTTGGCAGTTTAAAGCCATCGGAGATGATTATGGCGCGAAATACTGGTGATAACTTTCGACGTGGTGCTGTTACCGGACGCACTCAATTCGAACGCCCTGATGGGCATTTCCAGAAACGCGATGAGCGCACTGGCCACTTCATGGAAGTGAAGCAATCGGGCGGTAAATTCAAAGGTGTTGCGACGGAGCCTGATGGTCGGGATACCGACAACTCCTAGCGATAAACTACTGGAAACCCGTAGCTTCCCATGCTAGAGTTCGAATGGGATAATCAGAAGGCCGCGGCAAATCTCGCTAAACACGGCGTCGATTTTGCCGCGGCCGTTGCCGTTTTTCGGGATCCATTCGCCTTCGATACCGAAGACAGGTCGATGGATTACGGTGAGATTAGACGACGTATCATCGGGCTCGGCAATGGTCGCTTCCTGACTGTCATCTATACCGAGCGCGGTGAAACGATCCGTCTCATCTCCGCCCGAAAGGCAACGCGACCGGAACGCCGGGAGTATGACGATGCAAGATGGTAAGACACCGCAATCCGATTGGGCTCGCGTCGATGCCATGACCGACGAGGAGGCCGAGGCGAACGCGCTGTCCGATCCCGATAACCCGCCCATGACGGGCGAGCAACTCCGTGCCGCTCCCCGTATGCCGCAGGTCAAAGTCATCCGGCGCGCACTCAGGCTCACCCAGGAAGAATTCTCGGCCCGTTACCGAATTCCGCTCGGCACGCTGCGCGACTGGGAGCAAGGCCGCTCGGAACCCGACCAGCCGGCGAAAGCCTATCTCAAGGTCATCGCCGTCGACCCGGACGGCACCGCCGCCGCCTTGCGCAAAAGCGCCTGACCCGAAAAATCCGCCTTCCGTTCCCCCTAAACCTGCGCCTACCCCATTCTATCCCGGACACACCGGTAGGCGTGCGGGCAATGCGTATCTCAGCATCTTTGATGTTCTGCTGCTGATCTCTATCCAGCGGAAACACGCGGTTTTATTCAATCTTGAGACGGGCGTCCTCAACTTCGGGCGGAGAACCAACCGGCGGCATTCCAGTCGAAGCGGCGAGACCTTGCAGTAAGCGCAAGCCCCACCTGAGACCAAGGTCCCGCCCTGTTCCGACCTTGGTCCCGAAGCCGAGCTCTTTGGTCCTAGTCCCATGGATTTATAGGGGCCGCTGCGCCAGACTGCTATGACACGCGAAAGCATGAGGCTTGGGTGAGTCCCTCGGCTTCCGAACGGCAGAAGGAGAAGATCGGTGAAGATGAACAAGGTCCTCAGGGACGGCATCGTCGTCCTGGCACTCGCCGCGGTATCCGCTGGCGGAGGCGTCGCCGGTTTTGCCGGGCCCGCATTCGCCAAAGGCGGCAACGGTGGCGGCAATGGCGGTGGAAACGGCGGCGGCGGAAATGGCGGTGGGCGCGACAAGGCCGCGGACCGCGGCGCCGCCAGCCATGGCCATTCTGGCAAGAGCCGCTCGATATCGGCCAGTCTCGGCTCGGGCAAGGAGCGGACGAAAAAGGATGCCGGCCGGCAGGTCGCCAAGGCGGTGCCCGTTGAGAAAGCCAAACCGGCCTCGAAACTGGCAGGGCTGAACTCCCTGAAGCGCAATTACAACGCCTACCTCAACAGCAACGATCCGCGGATGGCGTCGCTCTCTGCCTATGTGACGGCCTATGCGCAATACGAGCTGAAAAACGGCATCGAGCCCGCGGCGACGGATCCAGAGCTCGGTGAAGCGGCGCTGCGGGAGGCCTTGAAGGATTTCGCGGGCGCCCCCGTCAGCGACGAAGCCTTCGGATGGGCACAGGATACGCTGGGCGTCGGCCCCACCGTCGGCAGGATCGACCAGGTTCGCGACAAGCTCGATACGGAGACCGTGACAGAGACCGTGCGTTAAGGCCAGCGATCAAAACCAAAGCGCCGCGCGCCATTCCGGTGCGCGGCGCTTTGCGATTCTTGCGCCCGAAACCCCGCCTTCACGTCAGGCGGAGTCGGACGGCCTTTATCCTAGAACTTGTAGTTCACGCCGGCCTTGAGCGTCTGGTCGACCACGTCGGTGCGCGCGCTGGCACCGCCCGCCGAGCTGCGGACGTCGTTGGTCATGGTGTAGTTGTATTCGAAGCGGGCCGAGAGGTTGTCGGTGAGCTTCTGCTCGACGCCGGCGCCCAGAACATAACCCGGCTTCCAGCCGTCCGGACCGGACGTGCCGTTCTTGCCGCCGAAGCTGGTCAGCGCGACGCCGGCGGTGCCGTAGACGAGGGTTTGGTTGAAGCCGACGCCGGCCTTGGCCTTGGCGGCGACGCGGCCCTTTTCGGTGATCTTGCCGCTGGGGACGCGGCTTTCCGTGTTGCCGAGATGCGAGGCTTCGATTTCGCCGCCGACGACGCCGGAATCGAGGTCCATGTTGTAGCCGCCGTGAACGCCGAGAAGGAGGCCCTTGTCGCCGTCGAACGGGTTCAGCTTGCGGGATGCCATGCCGAGATCGGCACCCACATAGGCGCCACCCCAGCCAGCCTTCGGCGCACCTGCTGGCTCGTTATAGGTCGGCGGTTCCGAATAGGAGGTGAGGTCGGCGGCCCAGAGGGGCGTGGCGGCGAATGCGGCGAAGATCGCCAGGGCGAATGGCTTCTTGTTCATGATCTTGGTTACTCCGTACAGACGCCCGCGTCTCGAACACATGCAGGCGGTTACTCAAAAGGTTACGCATCGCCCGGCAGCCACAGTCATCCCACCCAAGCCCCTCAGGCCCGGACCACCGGCAGATATCCCTTCATTTTTCACGAATTTATAAACACTCTCTTAACCCGCAGGCCGCGGCGGCGAGATACGCGATCAACAAGTGTAACAGTGTCGGGAGCAGGCTCTCGCCCCCCCCCCGAGGACGAAGCGGAACCGCCACCAACGGCTCTCTGCGGGCGTATCGCGGCTGGATCCTCGGGTCTAGCCCGAGGATGACGCCGATGGGTGGTGTGCTCCGCCCCTTCCTCCGTGATCCTCGGGCTCTCAGGTCGTCATCCTCGGGCTCGACCCGAGGATCCACCCTCCAGGCACCACCCTATCCGGGTATATTCGGCACCTCCCTCTCAGCTCCGTCAAACACTTAACCTCCACGTCATCCCCGCCCTCCCAACCCATGCCTACAATCCCCCCGTTCCGTCGCGGATACACCGCAAGGCGTTGCGGCGAGGCGGAACCGGCGCCGAGTGGGAGGAAACGACGTAAGTCCTTCCATCCGGGGTTCGCGGAAAATGGTCTCCCTCCGGCGACACGGGGAGAGATGGAGGCAAACGGACCGAGCCTTCGTCTCTTGATGCCCGAAAGAGCGCGCCGGGCGTGCCTGTGCGGCACACAGGGTGGTCGACCCGGATGGTTTCGCCGGATTCCTGAAGTCCGACCGACCCTCGGGTTTAACCCGAGGGAATCGGAGCAACCGGCGGCGACATTCCGTCCGGGAAAGCCACGGCAGAGGGACCGCAGTCGCGGGCATAAACCGCCGAACGGGTCGCTGAGAGGTGTCACCTATAAACTAACTTAAGAGGCAGCTTTCAGCGCCCCGTCCGAACCATGATCCATACCACGGCGAGAGATCGCGCGTGAACGACAAGGCGTGTCCTTTCCCCTACCCCACCGAGCGAAGACGGCTTGCGAACCAACCCCAGGAGGTGAAAACCGGCAAATATCCGAGCCACAGGAACCAATGGTCATCCGGCGTGTTGGAAGGACGCAATCAAGATCAACAAACCGTTATCTTTCAGGAGGTTCACCATGGGACGCGGCATTCTGCTCTGGCTTCTCGGCATCCCACTACCGATCGTCATCCTTCTCGTCCTCTTCATGCGCTGAGGAGGTAAACATGCCCATTTCATCCGCGGGCTCCGCGGTCGCAACTCCGGTGGAATCGTCAAGATCCGCGATCGCATGGGGGCCGATCTTCGGCGGCGCGGTGGCCGCCATCGGCATCAGCCTCATCCTCATTCTTTTCGGCTCCGGCCTTGGCCTCACCATGATCTCTCCCTGGTCGGGTGAAAGCAGTTCGGCCGCGACGGTCGGCATCAGCGCGGCGATCTGGCTGGTGGTGGTGCAATGGCTTTCGGCCGCGCTGGGCGGCTATCTGACCGGCCGGCTGCGCACCAAATGGGCCGCCGTCCATACCGACGAGGTGTTCTTCCGCGATACCGCCCACGGTTTCGTATCCTGGGCCGTGGCGACGGTGTTCGTGGCGGGCTTCCTCGCCTCTTCGCTCGGTTCGCTTGCCGGCGCCGGCGCGCAGGCGGTGGGTTCGGCGGCGGCGACTGCCGGCGTTGCGGGATCGGCAGCGGCAGCCGCCTCTTCCGACACTTCATCGGCGGGCAATTCGTCCTCGGGCGGCATCGACATGGCGACGTCCTACTTCACCGATGCGCTCCTGCGTCCGCAGCAGGCCCAGGCGCGTGCCCAGAACGACGATGGGGCAGCAACCGCGGAAGTGTCGCGCATTCTGCTCAACGGCGCGGTAAAGGGCGGCGTGCCCGAAGACGACAAGGCTTATCTGGCGACGATCGTCGCGGCCCGCACCGGCCTTTCGCCGCAGGAAGCCCGCGCCCGCGTCGATGCTGTCCTGAAGCGGATCGACGACGCCAAGGTCGCCGCCCAACAGGCCGCGGACGAGGCCCGCAAGGCAGCTGCCACGACCGCGCTGGTCGGCTCGCTGTCGCTGCTCGTCGGCGCGTTCATCTCGTGCGCAGCCGCCGCACTGGGCGGCCGTCAGCGGGACGAGGAAGAAGACCTGCTTGTTTCGACGCGCTACTGATCGTCGAATGATGACAACGAGCGGCCGCAGAGCATGCGGTCGCTCTTTTCGTATCTCAAGGCTTGCCGGCCCGGATATGCAGGAAGATCGGCGCAACGCGGGTATCGGCGACGACCGGTTCCGCCAGCGCCACCTCTTCCGACGCCATCGGCTCGCCGAAGGCCTCGATCACCAGTCCGGCGTCGATGATCATCGACACCCAGGTGGTCAGCGTCCGGTGGAAACGCGGCACCGAAAAAGGCGTCAGCCCGGCCCGCTCCTCGGCCGGAATTTCCGAAAACAGCCAGCGATCGATCCGGTCCGCCTCGTCGAAATAGTCGGCGATCTGCACCGCCACCGCCTCGCCGGTCTCGTCGCGGATGTTCTTGCGCGTCGGTGGCACGAAGCAGGGATGCAGGATCGAAAACTGCAGGAAGCCGCCGGGCTTGAGCACCCGGTAAATGCCCTTCAGCACCTCGCGCTGGTCGGCCATGTCCATCATCGACATGAAGGCGGTCACGAAATCGAAGCTGTCGTCCGGGAAGTCGATCACCTGGCCGTCGCCGAGCACGTAATCGATGCCGAGCGGATCGGCGGCCTCGGTCTCGCGGGCGTAGCGGATGAAGGTCGGGGCGATGTCGAGCCCGGTCATTTCCGCCCCGCGCCGCGCGACTTCGCGGGTATTGGTACCCTCGCCGCAGCCGAGATCGAGGCCTTTCAGCCCGGCGACGGGCGGCAGCATATCGAGAAAGGCCGGGGTGTTCAGCGCATCGCGATATTTGTCGTAACCCGCCCGCGAATAGATCGTCCAGGTCTCGGCATTGCCCTCCCAATGGGCGCCGACATCAGTCGCATCCATGCTCGTCTCCTCTCAATCGTCGGTTGGGCGGCGAGCTATATCCGCGACGGATGACAAAGGGAAGACGGTGGGGGCAAAAGAAAAAACCTTCCGGCAGCACAACCGCCGGAAGGTTCTGATCGGAACAGGCTCCGCCCAGAGGCGTCGGACGTTACTGCAGCGTGCGCTGGTAAGGCTGCATGTCGGCCGGAGTGCCCGGAGCAACACCCGCTTCGCCGCCGTCGAGGCCGGTGGCGACGACCGAGACGCGGAACTTGCCGTCGAGACTGCGGTCGAAGATCGCGCCGACGACGATATCGGCATCATCCATGACCTCGTCGCGGATGCGGCTTGCGGCCTCGTCCACCTCGAACAGGGTCATGTCGGAACCGCCGGAGATCGAGATCAGCACGCCCTTTGCACCCTTCATCGAGATGTCGTCGAGCAGCGGGTTGGCGATCGCAGCTTCCGCCGCGAGCAGAGCGCGGCCGTCGCCGGAGGCCTCGCCGGTGCCCATCATCGCCCGGCCCATGCCCTTCATCACCGATTTCACGTCGGCGAAATCGAGGTTGATGAGGCCTTCCTTGACGATCAGGTCGGTGATGCAGCCGACACCGGCAAACAGGACCTTGTCGGCGGTCATGAAGGCGTCGGCGAAGGTGGTCTTGGCATCGGCGATGCGGAAAAGGTTCTGGTTGGGGATGACGATGACGGTATCGGCGGCACGGCGCAGTTCCTCGATGCCGGCATCGGCCGTCTTCATGCGGCGGTTGCCTTCGAAGGTGAACGGCTTGGTGACGACGCCGACGGTCAGGATGCCGGCATTGCGGGCGGCCTGGGCGATGATCGGCGCGGCACCGGTGCCGGTGCCGCCGCCCATGCCGGCGGTGACGAAGCACATATGCGAGCCGGACAGGTGATCCATGATCTCGTCGATCGATTCTTCCGCCGCAGCGCGGCCGATTTCCGGCAGCGAGCCGGCGCCGAGGCCTTCGGTCACGTGGGCGCCGAGCTGGATGCGGCGGGAGGCCTTGGAGGTCGCCAGAACCTGGGCATCGGTATTGGCAGCGATGAAGTCGACGCCCTCCAGCTCCTCGGCGATCATGTTGTTGATGGCGTTGCCGCCGCCGCCGCCGACACCGATCACGGTGATCTTCGGCCGCATTTCGGTAATCTGGTATTTCTTGCCGTCCGTCATCGCAATCTCCTTGGCATCGGCACCCGCCGGCCGGGCGGCCTGGTGGCACCCGAATCACATGTATTTTAGCTGGGCAACAAGGCAGAGGCTTGGCGAAAGAACAAGCTCCGCCGCGCAGAAAGCGGCTGAACGAAATTTTCCACAAGTTGCGTGGAACTTTTTTCGTTCAGAGCAATTGTGAGGATTCGATCACAAAAGAGAGAGGAGCCCAGCGTATCATGTCTACGTCCGCTGCACGTACGTCCATCGCCGCCCCCGATGAACATATCCTCACCGTTCAGGAGGCTCTCGAACCGCTCTTTCTTGCGCTCGAAGAGGAGGCGGAGATCAAGATGATCGCCGCTGCCGTCAAAGCCGGCTGGTCGGTGGAGGACGCCGTCACTGCGATCGACGAGCTTCGCCGGACAGAGCTCGTGTCCGCCAGCTGGGCCCATTGATCCATCACAAAAACTCGTTCGCCTGAGCGCCGAAGATGTCCTAAACCTGCCGCACTGCAACAGGGTGCCGCGAGGATTTCATGACCATCAGGAATATCTGCATCTACGGCGCGGGCGCCCTCGGCGGCACGTTTGCCGCAAGGATCGCGAGCGGGCTCGGCACCGAGGCGAACGTCTCCGTCGTGGCCCGCGGCGCCCATCTTGCCGCGATCCGCGAAAAAGGCCTGACCGTCGAGCGGGAGGCTGATGCCGCGCCGCTCAATGCGCGTGTCGCCGCGACCAGCGATCCGTCTGAACTGCCGAAGCAGGATCTCGTCATCACCGGCCTCAAGGGCCATCAGCTCGCCGATGCGGCCGAGGGGCTTGCGAGCCTCCTCAAGGACGGCACGCGGGTGATCATGATCCTCAACGGCATACCGTGGTGGTATTTCCATGGAGACGTGGAAAGCGGACATGCGGAACGCCAGCTTTCCGAGCTCGATCCCGACGGCAGGCTGTGGCGGCTGGTCGGGCCGGAAAGGGTGATCGGTTGCGTCGCCTATCAGGGGGCCGAGGTCATCGAGCCCGGTACCATCCGCCTCAACGGCGACGGCCGTTTCTTCCTTGGCGAGCCCTCCGGCGAGCTCTCGCAGGACCTCGCATCGATTTCGGAGCTTCTCGGCCGGGCCGGCCTCAACATCCTGCCGACCCAGCGCATCCGGGACGCGATCTGGACCAAGCTGATGGGCAATGCCGCCTACAATCCGATCAGCGCGCTGACCCGCGGCCGGATGGACAGCATCATGAACAATCCGCTTCTGGTCGCACAGGTCGGCAAGGTGATGACCGAAACCAGGGCCGTCGGCGAAGCGCTCGGCGCGGTCTTCAGCGGAAGCGTCGACGAACAGCTCAACCGGTCAAGCGGTTTCGGCCCGGTCCGGACCTCGATGCTGCAGGACCTGCTTGCCGGCAAGGCTCTGGAAATCATGTCCCTGACCGGCATGGTGGTGGCGCTCGGAAAGCTCGCCGGCGTGCCGACACCGACCTGCGAGACGGTGCTGGCGCTGACCGTCCAGCTCGACCGGGAAACCCAGATCGAGCGCGAAAGCCTCAGAAATTGATTCAAGTATTTCTAAATTAGAATCCAAAAACGCGAACAAGCATTTGAAAAACAGAGACGATGCCGGCTTGCAGCCGGCGTCCTACAAAGGGACCGAGGTCACTTCCTAACCTCCGCCCAGCCGGCTCATTGGTCCTGCCGTCCAGGACCGCCGACGGCAAGCCGGCGCCGGCAGCGCGATCCGCAAACTTCTCATGCAAAAGAAAATCCCGCCGCGAGGAAGCGGCGGGACAGTTGGATTGGAGGTCAAAAATTTATTGTTGTACGGCGGCTGCAGGGGACGAAAGCCGCCTGTTGTCTTCGGCGCGGCATGGGGACTGTGCCGGCACTGAAGCTGCTGTTCAAAGTGCTAAACACATAGGTAACCGCAATGTTCCACCATTCGTTAACGACGTGTCGTTAAGATTGATGAACTTCTATGTTGGCATTGATGAGGCAGGAATGGCCGTTCCGAATTTCCGCTTTACTCATTACGATCTGAAACCGCAGCGCGCGGGGACGGCAATCGAGGTGACGTTGAATGCGGTCAACAACGTGCGCCTGATGAATGCCGCCAATTTCCAGCGCTTTACCGAACTGCTCGATTTCAAATATGTCGGCGGGGTCGCCAAACGTTCCCCCATCCGCCTGGTCATACCGGAACCGGGCCATTGGCACGTAATCGTCGACATGGAAGGCCATCACGGTCTCGCCGAATCCTCGGTCAAACTGATTGGCGCGCCGGCCAATATCGTGGCTCAGAAGCAGGCGTCCTGACCGGCTCTTGAAAGAACTTCACTTCGCGTTCCGTTCTTTCCGAAGCTTGGCCCACCAGTCGAGCCGCTTGCGGATGTCGCGCTCGAAACCGCGCTCCGGCGGATCGTAAAACGTCTGCCGGCCCATCTTTTCCGGAAAATAATCCTGACCTGAAAAGGCGTCCGGCTCGTCGTGGTCGTAACGGTAGCCTTCGCCATATCCCTCGCCCTTCATCAGCTTCGTCGGCGCGTTGAGAATGTGCTTGGGCGGCAGCAGCGAGCCGTTTTCCTTGGCGGCCCGGGTGGCGGCCTTGAAGGCGTTATAGACCGCATTGGATTTCGGCGCGGTCGCCAGATAGACGCAGGCCTGCGCGAAGGCGAGCTCGCCTTCCGGCGAACCGAGATAATCATAGGCGTCCTTGGCCGCATTGCAGACAACCAGCGCCTGCGGGTCGGCAAGGCCGATATCCTCGACCGCCATGCGGACCAGCCGGCGGCCGAGATAAAGGGGATCCTCGCCGGCATCGAACATGCGCGCCAGGTAATAGAGCGCCGCATCGGGATCGGAGCCGCGCACCGACTTGTGGAGCGCCGAGATCAGATTGTAATGGCCGTCCTGGGCCTTGTCATAGACCGGGGCGCGGCGCTGGACGATCTGGGTGAGGCCCGTCGTGTCGAAGACCTCCCCTTCCCTTGCAGCGCGCCAGACCTCTTCGGCAAGCGTCAGCACGGCCCGGCCGTCGCCGTCGGCCATGCGGATCAGGCTGGCGCGCGCATCCTCGTCGAGCGGCAGCGGCTTGGCCTCCGCCTGTTCGGCACGGGCCAGAAGCTCGCTGAGGCTCTCCTCGTCATGGCTGCGGAAGGTCAGGACCCGGGCCCGCGAAAGGAGAGCGGCGTTGAGTTCGAAGCTCGGGTTTTCGGTGGTGGCGCCGACCAGGATGACGGTGCCGTCCTCCATGACCGGCAGGAAACTGTCCTGCTGGGCGCGGTTGAAGCGATGGATCTCATCGACGAAAAGCAGCGTCTGGCGGCCGTCCATGCGGCGCAGGCGCGCCGTCTCGAACACCTTCTTCAGGTCCGCGACGCCGGAAAAGATCGCCGAAATCTGCTCGAAGGCGAGCCCGGCCTCGCCGGACAGCAGCCGCGCCACCGTTGTCTTGCCGGTGCCGGGCGGCCCCCAGAAGATCATCGAACCGAGCGAGCCACTGTCGATCATCCGCCGCAACGCGCCGTCCTCGCCGGTCAGGTGCGGCTGGCCGGTGACTTCGGCGAGCGATTTCGGCCGCAGGCGATCGGCGAGCGGCCGCCGGTTGGCGACCTCGTCGGGAACCTTCGGCGCGAAGAGATCACCGCTCATCGAAAGAACTGCCTGATGCGCTGACCGTCGCGCTCGATCTCGACCCGCCAGAAACCCGGATCGTCGTTCAGCATCGTCTCCATGCCCTTGGTGGTGGTGACGGCAGTGCCGTTCAACGAGATCAGAATGTCCTTCGGCTGGAAGCCCAGGCGGGCGGCGGGAGAGTTGCGCGTCACGTCGGTCACGATCACGCCGCTCTTTTCGGCCGGAATGTGCATCTCCGTCGCAAGCTTCGGCGAGAGATTGGCGATCCTGAGGCCCGCGAAGGGATTGCGGCCTTCGACCAGCCGTTCGTCACGCGGCGTGGTTTCCGGCGCGGTGTTGAGAGCGAGATTGAGCTTCCGCTGGCCGTCACTGGTCTGGACGGTCAGTTCCGCCTGCTTGCCGAGGCCGGCGGTGGTGAGGCGATAACCGAGCGCATCGGGATGTTCGACGGGAATGCCGTTGACGGCAATCACCACTTCGCCGGGCTTGAGGCCTGCCTTGTCCGCCGGTCCGCCTTCGACGACGCGGGTCACCAGCGCGCCGCGAGCAGTCTTGAGGCCGAGCGCCTCAGCGACATCCGAATTCACCGCGTCGAAGCTCGCGCCGACGAAGGGGCGTTCGAAGCTGGTCTTGCCCTGGGAGGCGGCGGCGAGGAAGACTTTCACGAGATTGGCCGGAATCGCGAAACCGATGCCGTTGGAACCGCCGCCGCGCGAAAAGATCGCGGTGTTGATGCCGATCAGCTCACCGTTCATGTTCATCAGCGCGCCGCCGGAATTGCCCGGATTGATCGACGCGTCGGTCTGGATGAAGAAGCCGAAATCGCCGGTCGTGACCTGGTTGCGGGCAAGCGCCGAAACGATGCCGCTCGTCACCGTCTGGCCGACGCCGAACGGATTGCCGATCGCGAGCACCAGATCGCCGACTTCGACACGGTCGGAATCGGCGACCGGCAGGACGGGGAAATGTTCCTTCGATTTGATCCTGAGGACGGCGAGATCGACGCTCTCGTCCTTCAGCACCACGTCGCAGGGGAATTCGCGGCCATCGGCGAGTGCGATCTTGATATCGTCGGCGCCTTCGATGACGTGGTTGTTGGTGACGACGAGCCCGTCTGCAGCAAGGATGACGCCGGAGCCCAGCGACGACTGCTTTTCCGAGCGGTTCGGCATGCGCTGGCCGAAGAACTGTTCGAAGAAGGGGTCGCCGGCAAAGGGATTGAGGCGCTGCACGACGCGCTCGGCATAGACGTTGACGACGGCGCCGGCCGTCTGCTTGACCAGCGGCGAGAAGGAAAGCTGCATTTCCTGACGGCTCTGCGGCACGACCTTTTCCTGCGCGACCGCCGCCACGGGCATCAGGAGAGCAAGGGCGAGAAGGCCGGTCGACACGCGCTTCAGCATGGTCAGCATGTAAGTCCTCATTTTCAGAAAATCCGGATCGATTTGTAGCGCGGGACGCTAGAAAGAAAAGGTGGCGGAACAACGGAAACCATGGCGAAAACCGTCAAGGTTTTCACCCTATATAGGGCCGATACGCGGAGAAAGACATGACCTGGTTGGCAAAGGCGAAAGGCTGGGCGAAACGGCTGAAACGCGACGTTCTGGCGCTCTGGCTCGCTGCGCGCGACCGCCGCGTGCCATGGCATGCGAAGCTGGTGGCGGGCTCGGTCGCTGCCTATGCGCTGTCGCCGATCGACCTCATTCCGGATTTCATTCCCGTGCTCGGTTATCTCGACGATCTGCTGATCGTGCCGCTCGGCATCGTGCTCGCGGTGAGACTGATACCGGAGCCACTGATGGGCGAGTTCCGCCAGGAGGCGGAGCGCTGGGCGGAGCGCCCGGTGAGCCGCACCGGCTTCGCCTTCATTCTTGGCGTCTGGATCTGTTGTTTCGTCTTCGCGCTCTGGAGCCTTCTGGAACTCACCTGATCTCCAGGCGTTGCGCATCGAGATCAGGAGTGCAGCCATGAGACATCTTATCCCCGCCATCGCCCTCAGCGGCCTTCTTCTCGGCCTGACGGCAACAGCCTTTCCCCGAACCGCATCGGCTGCGAGCTTCGATTGCGACCGGGCCAATCTTGCCGCCGACGAGAAGGTGATCTGCGATACGCGCACGCTCAACGATGCCGACGTGAAGATGGTGACGACGTTCGACATCCTGACGAGCCTGATGGCGATGGGCAACCGCGGCAAGCTGCAGGACGAGCAGAGCGCCTGGCTGAAAAAACGCCAGTCCTGCGGTGAGGATGTGGAATGCATCAGGGCGGCGTATGGCGATCGGCTGAAGCAGCTGGATGAGGCTTACAAGAATTTGGATCGGCCGTTGTGAGGCGAGCATAAAGCTCGATCACAAAACTTCGACAAGCGGCTCGCCGCGTTCCAGCGCGTTGATGATCTCCGGCAAGGCCTTCTCAAACCAAGCGAGCAAATCGCGGCGGCGGGCATTCGGCAGGCGGATCCAGACGATGGACGGCCCTGACTGCAAAAGCGCCTTGCGCTGAGCGAAATCCTCATCCTTGGTGATGACCACCGCGTCGAAGGCTTCGGCGAAATCCCATATTTCGAGGTCGAGAGCCGACTGTAGGCCGCAATCGATGACGTGCTCGGCCTCATGCCCCTGCTCAGTTAGCCAACGGGCGAGAGCCGGAGGTAGCTGCGCATCCACCAAAAAACGCATCAGGCGACGCGCAGCACGGTATGATCGCTTTGGCGCGCGGCATATTCCAAAGCCGCAACGATGTCCAACGCTTCCAACAGCGGATAGTCCTCCAGAATTTCTTCGTGAGTTGCCCCTGAAGCGAGCAACTGCAGGACATCTTTCACCCGGATGCGCAGGCCGCGAATCGTCGGACGTCCCGAACAGATATGCGGATCAACGGTGATGCGATGAAGCTCGGACATTTCTCATCCCTTGGACGCGGAAATGTCAGCATAACATAAAGCGCCGCCAGGAGAACCTGACGGCGCTTTCGATCATTAAATTGGCGATTGGCCTTAATCCGTTACTCCGGCAGGATGCGCACGGCGCCCTTGTCTGCGCTCGCGGCAAATGCGGCATAGGCCTTGAGTGCCGTGGTGACATTGCGCTTGCGGGGCTGCGACGGCTTCCAGCCGAAGGCGTCCTGCTCTTTGCGGCGCTCGGCGAGTTCGGCTTCCGAGACCGCCAGGTTGATCGTGCGGTTCGGGATGTCGATCTCGATCTTGTCGCCTTCGCGAACGAGGCCGATCGTGCCGCCATTGGCCGCTTCCGGAGAAGCATGGCCGATCGACAGGCCCGAGGTACCGCCGGAGAAACGGCCGTCGGTGATGAGAGCGCAGGCCTTTCCGAGGCCCTTCGACTTCAGGTAGCTGGTCGGGTAGAGCATTTCCTGCATGCCCGGGCCGCCCTTCGGGCCTTCGTAGATGATGACGACGACGTCGCCGGCGACGATCTCGTTGGAGAGGATTGCCTTGACCGCGGCATCCTGGCTTTCGAAAACGCGGGCCGGGCCGGTGAATTTCAGGATCGAGTCGTCGACGCCGGCGGTCTTCACGATGCAGCCATCGACGGCGATATTGCCCGTGAGGACTGCCAGGCCGCCATCCTTGGAGAACGGATGTTCGACCGAGCGGATGACGCCCGCCTCGCGGTCGGTGTCGAGTTCGTCCCAGCGCGCATCCTGGCTGAAGGCGACCTGGGTCGGGATGCCGCCCGGAGCGGCGCGGAAGAAGTTGCGGACGGTTTCGCTGTTGGTGCGGGTGATGTCCCAACGATCGATGGCATCACCCAGCGTTTCGGCATGGACGGTGTAGCAATCACGGTTGAGCAGCCCACCCTTGTCCAGTTCGCCGAGGATCGACATGATGCCGCCGGCGCGGTGGACGTCTTCCATATGCACGTCGGCCTTGGCCGGCGCGACCTTGGAGAGGCAGGGCACCTGGCGCGACAGCCGGTCGATATCGTCGAGGGTGAAATCGACCTCGCCTTCGTAGGCGGCGGCGAGGATGTGCAGAACCGTATTGGTCGAGCCGCCCATGGCGATATCGAGCGCCATGGCGTTTTCGAAGGCCTGCTTGGTGGCGATCGAACGCGGCAGGACCGAAAAGTCCTCCTGCTCGTAATGGCGGCGGGCGAGATCGACGATCAGGTGGCCGGCCTCGACGAACAGGCGCTTGCGGTCCGCATGGGTGGCGAGCGTCGAGCCGTTGCCGGGCAGCGACAGGCCGAGCGCCTCGGTCAGGCAGTTCATCGAATTGGCGGTGAACATGCCCGAGCACGAACCGCAGGTCGGACAGGCCGAGCGCTCGATAACCTTGACGTCCTCGTCGCTCATCTTGTCGTCGGCGGCGGCGACCATTGCGTCGATCAGGTCGAGCGAATGGGTCTTGCCCTTCAGCACGACCTTGCCGGCTTCCATCGGGCCGCCCGAAACGAATACGGCCGGGATGTTGAGGCGCATCGCGGCGTTGAGCATGCCGGGGGTGATCTTGTCGCAATTGGAGATGCAGACCATGGCGTCGGCGCAGTGGGCGTTGACCATGTATTCGACCGAGTCGGCGATGATTTCGCGCGACGGCAGAGAATAGAGCATGCCGTCATGGCCCATGGCGATGCCGTCGTCGACGGCGATCGTGTTGAATTCCTTGGCGACGCCGCCAGCCGCTTCGATCTCGCGGGCGACGAGCTGGCCGAGGTCCTTCAGGTGCACGTGGCCGGGCACGAACTGGGTAAACGAGTTGACCACCGCGATGATCGGCTTGCCGAAATCGCTGTCCTTCATGCCGGTCGCGCGCCAAAGCCCGCGCGCGCCTGCCATGTTACGGCCATGGGTCGTGGTTCTCGAGCGGTAAGCTGGCATGGTGTTGTCCTCGATCTCTTGTTCGGGCCGGCACAGTCTACCGCTTTCCGGAGACGCGCGCAAAAGCCCGTGGTTTTGCGGCTTTCCTAGCGCAAAGTGCTCGGAGTGTCACTATCATGACAGGCCAAAGCGGTACGGTTGGCAAGACCGGCCGAGACCGAAATTGTCTTCCCGATCTCGAACCTCTATATTCCCATCAAGGCCTACACGGAGAAAGCAATGACCTCCATCATGTCGATCATCGTTCACGCCAGGCGGGACGAAGAAGCCTCCGTGTGGGTCGCCACGAGCAATGATATCGAGGGGTTGGCCGTCGAAGCCGACACAATGGAAGAGCTGGCGCCGAAAGTGGAGGCCGCGCTCACCGACCTTCTAGAGCTCAACGGTACCTCGTCTCTGATTCACTAGGTCGTGAACTCATAAACCGATGTGATCAGACGTTAAAGAAGCCCCAGCCATCTGCGCGACCGTTGTGTGACCGCGCTAACTTATCCAGACTTTCTTCGATTTCAGTTATGGCTTCGCAAGTGGGCGCGATCTCCTTTGACGCCGTAACGTCCCATGGGTTCATTGCCCTCTCGACCTCATCGATCACAATGGCAAAACCCTGAGCATCAGCCATCTGAGCGAAGGCGTCAGCGGCTATCTTGCTTGGAAAAACGTGGCAGAAATCAACGGATCGGGGCGAAGTAAGGTCCTTTCCGTCGGATGCCATCTTTTGCAGAATCGCTAAATTCTCCGCAAACAACGACATCCCCACCTCCAAAGCGCATTAATTTCCTAAGCGTATCAGGATTCCAAGTCGTATCGAAGTACGATTAAGCCAGCATGAGCCGATACGACATGAATGGCGGATAATCGATATACTCTTGCCTAGTTCACCTCTCCCGCAGTTCGTCGGGATGAATGCCGAAATGGTCGAGGATCATCTGGACGTTGCGGCGGTGCGACTTGAAGAAGAGGTCGAAGACGTCGCCCGCGAGCGGTACGCTGCCGACGATGGAATCGGCGGCGATATTGCCGAGCATCCGGGTGAGTTTTGCGGGGGGTACACCCAGCCTGCGTGCTTCGTTGACGATGTAGAGGCCGACCAGCGCGCCGCCCGCATCGCCCACGAGCGGGATGAGGCCGAAGACGGAATCGGCGCCGAAACGGATGCGGGTGCCCGGAATGCCGATCGCCGTATCCATCAGCCTCGCAATGCCCGAAAGACGGCGCAGGCGGCGCAATCTCTCGGCGCGACCGGCAAAGGCATCCTGGCTTGCGGCATCCCATGTGCGTGCGGCCATCTGAAATCTCCTCCTGTCGGGCGAACGGCCCTATGATGAGAACTGAATAATCGGAAATGGGGTTCCATCGATCGCATTTCCATCCGCAAACCTTCGGTTTTTCACGCAAACGTGGTCCGGCATAATCCCGGCGCTGCTGTGAAACCTTTCGGTTCCGCGTTACGTATAGGATGAGGAAGGCACAAGCTGCCGCAGAGGAGATACTCGCATGCCCGCCTATCGTCCGCCGCATATCGCGGCTTCCGAAATCACTCCCCGCGACATCTACATGTCACGCCGGAATTTTATGGGCGCTGCGGCCGCGGCCGGGCTTGCCTTTGCGGGTGCCGACAGCGCTTTCGCCGCGCCGCTGACAGCCAATCCGAGCGCCTACAAGCTGGACGAGACGCTGACGCCGAAGGAAGCGGTCACCACTTACAACAATTTCTACGAGTTCGGCGTCAACAAGGAGGATCCGGCCGCCAATTCCGGCGATTTCAAGCCGGTACCGTGGTCGGTCAAGGTGGACGGCATGGTTGGCAAACCGAAGCAATTCGGGCTCGAGGAACTGATGAAGATGAACCTCGAGGAGCGCACCTACCGGATGCGTTGCGTCGAGGGCTGGTCGATGGTGATCCCGTGGATCG
Source organism: Neorhizobium sp. 2083 (assembly GCF_031455615.1). Lineage (NCBI taxonomy): Bacteria > Pseudomonadati > Pseudomonadota > Alphaproteobacteria > Hyphomicrobiales > Rhizobiaceae > Neorhizobium > Neorhizobium sp. 2083. The sequence goes on from NZ_JAVDTC010000005.1 coordinate 499,028, forward strand.
GCTTCCCGCTTTCTGCGCTTCTCGACCAGGTCGAGCCGCTCGGCAGCGCCAAGTACGTCGCCTTCGAAACCGTGGTGCGGCCGGAGGAAATGCCCGGCCAGAACGGCTTTTTCCAGGCGCTGCCCTGGCCCTATATCGAAGGGCTGCGGCTCGACGAGGCGCGCCATCCCCTGGCGATCCTTGCGGTCGGTCTTTACGGCGAAACGCTGCCGAACGCCAACGGTGCGCCGATCCGGCTCGTCGTGCCGTGGAAATACGGCTTCAAGAGCATCAAATCGATCGTCAGGATCTCGCTCGTCGAGAAACAGCCCGAAACCACTTGGAAGAACGCCAACGCCCGCGAATACGGCTTTTATTCCAACGTCAATCCGGCAGTCGATCACCCGCGCTGGAGCCAGGCGACGGAACAGCGGATCGGCGAAGGCGGCTTTTTCGGCGCCAACCGCCGCCCCACCCTGCCCTTCAACGGTTATGCCGATCAGGTGGCAAGCCTTTATGACGGCCTCGACCTGAAGGCGAATTATTGAGAATGGCGAGCCTCCCCGCCCTGCCCCGCCGTTATCACAAGGCCAGCGTCTGGGCGCTTTACGTGATCGGGCTTTGTCCGGCCGCCTGGTATTTCTATCTCGGGCTGACCGGCGGGCTTGGCTTCAACCCGGTCAAGGAGTTCGAGCACCAGCTCGGCATCTGGGCGCTGCGGTTCATCATCGCCACGCTTTCGATCACGCCGCTGCGCGACCTCGCCGGCATCAACTGGCTGCGATATCGCCGGGCACTCGGGCTGATCGCCTTCTACTACGTGCTCCTGCATTTCGCGGTCTACGTGTCGCTCGACCTGCGCTTCGATTTCGGCGCTGTCGGCGGCGATATCGCCAAGCGGCCCTATATCACCATCGGCTTTGCCTGCCTGCTGCTGCTGATCCCGCTTGCGGTCACCTCCAACAACTGGTCGATCCGCAGGCTCGCCCAAGGCTGGAACAAGCTGCACAAGCTGATCTACCTGATCGCCGCCGGCGGGGCGCTCCACTACGTTCTGGCGGTCAAATCGGTGACGCTGGTGCCGTTCATCCATATCGCGCTGATCGCGCTTCTGGTCGCCTACCGGGCGGTCAGGCGGCCGGTCCTGAACTGGAAAAGGGGCAATGCCAAACCGGCAAAGCCCGCAGCTTCCCGGAGTGCCAGGCAGAACGGCTGACGCGCAGAACGGATTGTCTATCGCAATCCGGATGCATTCCCCCAAACGCAAAGAGCCGGATCCATCGATCCGGCTCCTTTCGCATCCAGCCGCTTTCGCGGCCGCTCAGAAATGCTTGCGGAACAGCAGTCTGTCGAGCGACAGATACCCTCCCCCGAAGGCGGCGTAGAGGAAGGCGCCTCCGGTCCAGAACAGCGATGCCAGTTCGGCCTTGCCCTGAACCTGCTCCAGGAAGACATGACCGCCATCCTTCAGCCGCATCAATGCCTGCGGCGTGAACAGCTGCTGGCCGGTTGCCTTCAGCGCCTCGATGCCGGCCGGGGTCAGGAAAGCCTCGCCATAGGGGTGCGTGACGTGGAACCAGAGCGTCATGGCCAGCATGACGCCATTGGCGAGCGCCACGGGGCGGGTGAACAGGCCGGCGGCGATGAACATGCCACCGAAGAATTGCAGGGCGGCCAGGAAGGGCGACCAGAACCAGCCCGGATACATGCCGATATTCTCGACGAAACCGACCTGCGCGAGCGGCGCGATGATCTTCGGCCATCCCTCGATCACCAGCATTCCGCCGACCGCCAGCCGGAATATGCTCCAGGCCATGGGCTGCGCCAGCTTGTCATAGACGGGAGCCAAAGCGGGAATGACGAGCTCTTCTTTCGCATTCTCAAAAACTACGTGTTCAACCATTTTCGTAACCTCACGATCTTGCCTCAATGCCGAGACCTTATCGCTTTGGCGGGGGAAGCTCTTGACGCAGGTCAAGCTGCCCGGTCGATCGGTGGGAATACCCGTCAGAATGACCGAAAACGCAAAAAGCCGGGCGTTTCCACCCGGCTTTTTCAATTCCGACGATGCGGACAGAATTATGCGGCTTCGGCAGCTTCTGCTTCGGCAGCAACGCGTGCCTTGTCGGCTGCGCCCTTGGCGTCGACATCGCGTTCAACGAACTCGATGACGGCCATGGCAGCGTTGTCGCCCTGGCGGAAACCAGCCTTCATGATACGCAGGTAGCCGCCGTTGCGGGTTGCGTAACGCGAAGCGATGGCGTCGAACAGCTTCTTGACGGCGTCCTGGTCCTGGATCTGCGAGATCGCCTGACGACGAGCGTGCAGGTCGCCGCGCTTGCCGAGGGTAACGAGCTTTTCGACGATCGGACGGATTTCCTTCGCCTTCGGAAGGGTCGTAACGATCTGCTCGTGGGTGATGAGCGAAGCCGCCATGTTGGCGAACATCGCCTTGCGGTGGCTGGCAGTACGGTTGAGCTTGCGGCCGGCTACTCCGTGGCGCATGGCTATTCTCCTTTAATGCAGGTACCCAATTCTTCTAGGGCCTGCCGTTTCCTGGCACATACGGGCACTTCGATCTTTCGATCAGAGGCCCGCTGTTTGACGGGGAAAGGCAGTCGAAACCTGCCTTTGTTGATTTCAGTACTGGTCTTCGTAACGCTTGGCGAGATCTTCGATGTTTTCCGGCGGCCAGGCGGGAACTTCCATACCCAGATGGAGGCCCATGGATGCCAGAACTTCCTTGATCTCGTTCAGCGACTTGCGACCGAAATTCGGAGTGCGCAGCATTTCCGCCTCGGTCTTCTGGATGAGGTCGCCGATGTAAACGATGTTGTCGTTCTTCAGGCAGTTGGCCGAACGGACCGAAAGCTCCAGTTCGTCCACCTTCTTGAGAAGCGCCGGGTTGAACGCGAGTTCGGTAACCGACTCTTCCTCGACGTCCTTCTGCGGTTCGTCGAAGTTGACGAAGACCGAGAGCTGGTCCTGAAGGATACGGGCAGCGAAGGCAACGGCGTCTTCACCCGTGACCGAGCCATCGGTTTCGATGGTCATGGTCAGCTTGTCGTAGTCGAGAACCTGACCTTCGCGGGTGTTTTCCACCTTGTAGGACACTTTCTTGACCGGCGAATAGAGGCTGTCGACCGGGATCAGGCCGATCGGAGCGTCTTCGGCACGGTTACGATCGGCAGGAACATAGCCCTTGCCGTTGTTGACCGTGAATTCCATGCGGATTTCGGCGCCCTCGTCGAGGGTGCAGATGACATGGTTCGGGTTGAGGATCTCGATATCGCCAACCGTCTGGATGTCGCCGGCGGTGACCGAACCCGGGCCCTGCTTGCGCACGACCATGCGCTTTGCGTCGTCGCCATCCATCTTGATGGCGATTTCCTTGATGTTGAGCACGATGTCCGTCACATCTTCCCGGACGCCCGGGATGGAGGAGAACTCATGCAATACGCCGTCGATCTGCACGGCGGTCACAGCCGCACCGCGCAGAGACGACAGAAGCACGCGGCGAAGCGCGTTGCCGAGCGTCAGGCCGAAGCCGCGCTCGAGAGGTTCGGCAACCAGGGTTACCTTGGTGCGGCCGGAGGAGGAAAATTCCACCTTGTTCGGCTTGATCAGTTCCTGCCAGTTCTTCTGGATCATCACTAAATACCTTCCGTTCGTTGCCACCATCCAATCGTGGCAACCGAGCATGAGGAGCACCGATCGGAACGATGTCCATCGGCGATATGGGTAAAGCCGCCGAGCCTCCGGGGAGGATCAGGCGGCTATTCCCGAGTTCAGACGAGAGGCCGCCCAATTCTCAACAAGAGATCCGGCAGCCTCTTCGAGTTCCGACGATCAGACGCGGCGCTTCTTGCGCGGGCGGCAGCCGTTGTGCGGGATCGGGGTCACGTCGCGGATCGAGGTGATCATGAAGCCGGCAGCCTGGAGAGCGCGCAGAGCCGATTCACGGCCGGAACCCGGACCGCAGACTTCGACTTCCAGCGACTTCATGCCATGCTCCTGAGCCTTCTTGGCGCAGTCTTCGGCAGCGATCTGAGCGGCGAACGGGGTCGACTTGCGCGAACCCTTGAAGCCCTTCGCACCAGCGGACGACCAGGCAATCGCATTGCCCTGTGCGTCGGTGATGGTGATCATCGTGTTGTTGAAGGTAGAATTGACGTGGGCAACGCCCGACGTGATATTTTTACGCTCGCGTCTACGGACGCGGGTGGCTTCCTTGGCCATTTTATCCCTTTCGTTGATCTCTGCACCGCCGTAATTCCAGCGGCTCCACCTTCAGGCGAGCAATCAATAACTGTTGGCGAGCAGGACTAGTCACCGCTCACCAACACTGCTCACCCGAAAATTACTTCTTCTTACCGGCGATCGCCTTTGCCGGACCCTTGCGGGTGCGGGCATTGGTGTGCGTGCGCTGACCGCGGACCGGGAGGCCGCGGCGATGACGCAGGCCGCGGTAGCAGCCGAGGTCCATCAAACGCTTGATGTTCATCGCGGTTTCGCGACGAAGGTCGCCTTCGACCTGGTAGTCGCGGTCGATGGTTTCGCGGATCTGCAGGATTTCCGAGTCCGTCAGCTGATGGACGCGCTTTTCAGCCGGAAGACCGACCTTCTCCATGATTTCCGATGCGAATTTCGGGCCGATCCCGTGAATATAGGTCAGCGCGATGACAACGCGCTTCGCAGTCGGGATGTTGACGCCAGCGATACGTGCCACGCCTATTCTCCTTGTTCCAGTTGCCATCCGGCAAGTGGTACTTCTTCCATGAAAGCAGCCCGATAGAAGGCCGCCAGTTCAAACACCATACGGAACAGGTCAAAACGACCGGTCTCGGATGTCCTTGCGGGAAATCCGCGCCGATCGCTAAAGCTGTCGCGAGTTGGCGCGGTGTTTAACGGAATCAGCGCTGAAATGCAACCGCTCCGCCCAAGATTCTTTAACAGATCGATGACGGCTCAGAGAGCCGCCAGGATATTTTCGATGTCGGACGTGACCTTGTCCATTTCCGCCATGCCATCGACAGCCTTGAGCTTGCCCTTGGCATGATAGTAACCGATCAGCGGCGAGGTTTCCTTGTAATAGACCTCGAGACGCTTGGTCATGGTCTCGGCATTGTCGTCGGGACGACGCTTGAAATGCGTCGAACCGCACTTGTCGCAGACGCCCTCGCTCGACGGCTTCTTGTCCGTGTCGTGATAGACCGTACCGCAATTCGCGCAGGAATAACGGCCCGAGACGCGGCGCACGAGCTCCTTGTCGTCGACACGCAGCTCGATGACGACGGAGAGTTCGAGACCCTTGGCCTTCAGCATCGCCTCGGTGGCATCCGCCTGCACGAGCGTGCGCGGAAAACCGTCGAGGATGAAACCGTTGGCGCAGTCTGGCTGGTCGATGCGCTCGGAGACGATCGCATTGACGATCTCGTCGGAGACGAGGTTGCCGGCGTCCATGACGGCCTTGGCGCGCTTGCCCACCTCAGTCTCGGCGGCGACCGCCGCACGCAACATGTCGCCCGTGGAGAGCTGCGGAATTCCGTGCTTTTCCACGATCCGCTGGGCTTGGGTCCCCTTCCCCGCGCCCGGCGGTCCTAAAAGAATCAGTCTCATCGTCCCCTCTTTCCTCCGCGCAGTTTCGACTTCTTGATCAGACCCTCATACTGCTGCGCAATGAGGTGCCCCTGAATCTGTGCTACCGTATCGAGGGTTACACTGACAACGATCAAAAGCGAAGTCCCACCAAGGGCTAATGGCACGCCGGTGCGGGCCACCAGGAATTCCGGCAGGATGCAGACGAAGACAAGGTAGATCGCGCCGATGACCGTGATTCGGGTCAGCACATAATCGATGTATTCAGCCGTGCGCTCGCCCGGACGGATGCCCGGAATGAAGCCGCCATGTTTCTTCAGATTGTCGGCGGTGTCCTTCGGATTAAAGACGATCGCCGTGTAGAAGAAGGCGAAGAAGGCGATCAGCAGGCCGTAGAACAGCATGAACAGCGGCTGGCCGTGGCCGAGCGCCGAGATAACCATCGTCGCCCAGGCCGGCAGTCCGGCGTTGCCGGCAAAGCCCGCGGCGGTCGCCGGCAGGAGCAGCAGCGACGAGGCGAAGATCGCCGGGATGACGCCAGAGGTGTTGAGCTTCAGCGGCAGGTGCGACGTATCGCCCTGGAACATGCGGTTGCCGACCTGGCGCTTCGGATACTGGATCAGCAGGCGGCGCTGGGCACGTTCGACGAAGACGATCAGCGCGATGACGCCGATCGCGACGACGAGCACGGTGAGAATCAGCGCTGTCGGAAGCGCGCCGGTGCGGCCGAGTTCGAGCGTGCCGGCAAGGGCGGTCGGCAGACCGGCGGCAATGCCCGAAAAGATGATCAGCGAAATGCCGTTGCCGATGCCGCGCGAGGTGATCTGCTCGCCGAGCCACATCAGGAACATGGTGCCGCCGAGCAGCGTCACGACCGTGGAAAGCTTGAAGAACCAGCCCGGATCGACCACGAGGCCCTGGCCGCTTTCAAGGCCTGCCGCAATGCCATAGGCCTGCAGCGTGCCTAGCAGCACCGTTCCGTAGCGGGTGTACTGGTTGATGATCTTGCGGCCGGCCTCGCCTTCCTTCTTGAGGTTTTCAAGCGAGGGCACGACCGAGGTCATCAACTGCACGATGATCGACGCGGAAATGTAGGGCATGATGCCGAGCGCGAAGATCGCCATGCGCTCCACTGCACCGCCCGAAAACATGTTGAAAAGTCCAAGGATACCGCCGGCCTGGCCGCGGAAGGCCTGGGCATAGGCTTCGGGGTTCAGGCCCGGAAGCGGGATGTGGGTGCCGAGGCGATACACGAGAAGTGCCGCAAGGGTAAACCAAAGCCGCTTCTTGAGGTCCTCCGCCTTGGCGAAGGTCGCAAAATTCAGATTGGAGGCAAGTTGTTCCGCTGCAGAAGCCATGCAATTCTCCGCCCGACCAATTCTCCGGCGGCGGGGGAAATGCCAGGTCCGGAAAGCAGTCTAAAAATTCAGGTTCACAAAAACCGGGCGCGCGAGATTGCGAATGCAATCGGATGCCTCACCCTGTTTTCCGTATGATCCCGGTCAGGCGACCAACAGGATCGCTTCGGGATCGTGAGGCTCACATATGGAGATAAAATCGCCCGGTGTGAAGCACAAACCGGGCGATTTCTAAACGATTTATTCGGCTGCCGCTTCGGCGACGACGAGCAGCTTGATCGAACCGCCGGCCTTCTCGATCTTCTCGACGGCGGCCTTGGAGGCGCCGGCGACTTCGATCGAAACCTTGGCGGTCAGCTCGCCGTCGGCGAGGATGCGAACGCCGTCCTTCGGACGACGGATGACGCCGGCAGCCTTGAGGGCAGCCGCATCGACCGTTGCCTTCGGATCGAGCTTCTTGGCATCGATCGCGGTCTGGATACGGCCGAGCGAAACGGTGACGTAGTCAGATGCGAAGATGTTGTTGAAGCCGCGCTTCGGCAGGCGACGATAGATCGGCATCTGGCCGCCTTCGAAGCCGTTGATCGCAACGCCGGAACGGGCCTTCTGACCCTTCACGCCGCGACCGCCGGTCTTGCCCTTGCCCGAACCGATGCCGCGACCTACGCGGATACGGTCCTTGGAAGCGCCTTCGTTGTCCTTGATCTCATTCAGTTTCATGGTCGTGTCCTTCCGTCTTACTTCTCGTCGACGACGCGAACGAGATGCTGGACAGCCCGGATCATGCCACGAACGGAAGGCGTATCTTCCAGGGTGCGGGTCCGGTGCATCTTGTTGAGGCCGAGACCGATCAGCGTCTGACGCTGTACGGCCGGGCGGCGGATCGGGCTACCGGTCTGTACGACCGTAACCGTCTTCTTGGCATCTGCTGCCGGGGTGGCTTTCTTGGCCATTATCGCTCTCCTTATTCTTCCTGCGCATTGCCGGAAGCGGCGCGGCGAGCCTGAAGCGTTGCATACTTGATGCCGCGCTGTGCTGCTACGTCCTTCGGATGCACCTGATGCTTCAGGGCGTCGAACGTGGCGCGAACCATGTTGTACGGGTTCGACGAACCGGTCGACTTGGCGACGACGTCATGGACGCCGAGCGTTTCGAATACGGCGCGCATCGGGCCGCCGGCGATGATACCGGTACCAGCCTTGGCCGAGCGCAGCAGGACCTTGCCGGCGCCGTGACGGCCGTTGACATCGTGATGCAGCGTACGGCCGTCGCGCAGCGGTACGAAGATCAGATCGCGCTTTGCGGATTCGGTCGCCTTGCGGATGGCTTCCGGCACTTCGCGTGCCTTGCCATGGCCGAAGCCGACGCGGCCCTTCTGGTCGCCGACGACGACGAGAGCTGCGAAACCAAAACGACGGCCGCCCTTGACGACCTTGGCGACGCGGTTGATCGCGACCAGCTTGTCGACGAATTCGCTATCGCGCTCTTCGCGGCTCTGGCGATCTTCGCGCTGGCCTCTTCTTTCTTGTGCCATTGTTCTTTTCCTTTTTCTTTTCCGGGTGCAATGGGCAATTTCCGGGAGCCAACCATCCCCCGTCCACGACGGACCAGGATGGAACGACTGATGCGTGCGGCGAACCGCATTTCGCCCGCCTCCCCTTCTTCGGGATGCGGGCGAAAATTCTTAGAAGCTCAGGCCGCCTTCGCGGGCAGCTTCGGCAAGTGCCTTGATACGGCCGTGGTAGATGAAGGCGCCGCGATCGAACACGACTTCCGTCACGCCGGCCTTGGTGGCGCGTTCTGCGACCAGCTTGCCGACAGCGGCAGCTGCCGCAACGTCAGCACCGGTCTTCAGCGACGTGCGCAGACCGGCATCGAGCGTGGAAGCGGCGGCAAGCGTGCGGCCGGCCACGTCATCGATAACCTGGACATAGATATTCTTGGACGAGCGGTGAACCGACAGACGCGGACGGCCATTTGCGACCTTCTTGATCTGGCGGCGAACACGGCTCGCACGCTTGGTGAGTGCTTCTTTTCTGGTAGCCATGATCCGTCGTCCTTACTTCTTCTTGCCTTCCTTGCGGACGATCCGTTCCTCGGCGTACTTGACGCCTTTGCCCTTGTAGGGCTCGGGACCGCGGTATTCGCGGATTTCCGCGGCTACCTGACCGACCTGCTGCTTGTTGATGCCGGTGACGACGATTTCCGTCGGCTTCGGCACGGCAATGGTGATGCCTTCCGGGGTCTGGTAGACCACGTCGTGGCTGAAGCCGAGCGCCAGCTGCAGGTTCTTGCCCTGCATGGACGCGCGGTAACCGACGCCGTTGATTTCGAGCTTGCGCTCAAAACCGTCCTTAACACCCTTGAAGATGTTCTCGATCATCGTGCGGGACATGCCCCACTTCGAGCGAGCGTCCTTGGTCTGGTTAGCCGGAGCGACCGCTACAGCATTGTTTTCGAAGGTTATCGTGATTTCGTCGTTGGCGACGAAAAACAGTTCACCCTTCGGGCCCTTCGCGGTGACCTTCTGGCCATCGACGGTTGCCGTTACACCTGCTGGAACCGGGACGGCTTTTTTACCGATACGAGACATTTTAAATCCTGTCTGTCCGTTATGGAGTTCCCCTGCTCTGATCTTAGAAGACCGAGCAGAGAACCTCGCCGCCTACGTTCTGTTCGCGAGCCTGGTGATCGGCCATCACACCCTTCGGAGTCGAAAGGATGGTAATGCCGAGGCCGTTCGCGACCTGCGGAATGGACTTTACCGAGACATAGACCCGGCGGCCCGGCTTGGACACGCGGCCGATCTCGCGGATCACCGACGCGCCTTCGTAGTACTTGAGTTCGATTTCGATCTCGGCCTTGCCGTTACCGTAGTCGATTTCCGAGTAACCGCGGATGTAGCCTTCAGCCTGCAGGACATCGAGAACGCGTGCACGCAGCTTGGAAGCAGGCGTGGAAACGGTCGACTTGCGGCGGGCTGCGCCGTTGCGGATACGGGTGAGCATATCGCCCAAGGGATCAGTCATGGTCATCTAACGATCTCCTTACCAGCTCGACTTGACGATGCCCGGCACCTTGCCGAGATTGCCCAGCTCACGAAGCGCGATACGCGACATCTTGAGCTTGCGATAGAAGGCGCGCGGGCGACCGGTGACTTCGCAACGGTTGCGGATACGCGTCTTCGAGCCATCGCGCGAAAGCGAGGCGAGCTTGATAGTTGCCTTGAACCGCTCTTCGATCGGAAGTTCCTGGTTCATGATGGTCGCCTTCAGGGCTGCACGCTTGGCAGCCTGGTTGGCAACGGTCTTGCGGCGGCGCTTGTTCTTTTCAACTGCGCTGGTCTTCGCCATATCGGAGTTCCTTTTAAACGCTCGTCGTTACGGTTACTGGCGGAACGGGAAGTTGAACTCTTTCAGGAGAGCCCGTGCTTCGTCGTCCTTGGTAGCCGTCGTGCAAACGATGATGTCCATGCCCCACATCTGATCAACCTTGTCGTAGTTGATCTCAGGGAACACAATGTGCTCCTTGATGCCCATGGCGAAGTTGCCACGGCCGTCAAAGCTCTTCGGGTTCAGGCCGCGGAAGTCGCGAACGCGCGGAAGCGCGATGTTGATCAGGCGGTCCAGGAATTCGTACATGCGGGCGCCGCGCAGGGTTACCTTCGCGCCGATCGGCATCTGTTCGCGGACCTTGAAGCCGGCGATCGAGTTGCGGGCGCGGGTGATGACCGGCTTCTGGCCGGCGATCGCTGCGAGGTCGGCCGCAGCAACGGTCGGCTTCTTGGAGTCGGCAGTCGCTTCGCCAACGCCCATGTTGATGACGATCTTGTCCAGCTTGGGGATCATCATGTCGTTTGCGAAGGAGAACTGCTCCTTCAGAGCGGCGCGGATACGGGAATTGTATTCCACCTTGAGCCGCGGCTCATACTTTGCCTCAGCCATCGATCACATCTCCCGTACGCTTGGCCACACGCACCTTCTTACCGTCGACGACCGAGAAGCCAACGCGGGTCGGCTTGCCGTCTTTCGCGACGATCGCGATGTTCGACAGGTGAATGGACGCTTCCTTGTTGATGATGCCGGCTTCCTGCGTCTGAGACTGACGCTGGTGGCGCTTCACCATGTTGATGCCACGCACGACGGCGCGGTCTTCCTTCGGCAGAACCTGGAGGACTTCGCCCGTGCGGCCCTTGTCCTTGCCTGCCAATACGACGACGCTGTCGCCCTTCTTGATCTTGTTCATCGCATGAGCTCCTTACAGTACTTCCGGAGCCAGCGAGATGATCTTCATGTGGTTCTTGGCGCGAAGTTCGCGCGGAACCGGTCCGAAGATACGGGTGCCGATCGGCTCTTTCTTGTTGTCGATGAGGACCGCTGCGTTGTTGTCGAAGCGGATGACGCTGCCGTCCGGACGACGGATGTCCTTGGCGGTACGCACAACAACCGCCTTCATCACGTCACCCTTCTTGACGCGGCCGCGCGGGATCGCTTCCTTGATCGAAACGACGATGACGTCGCCGATCGAAGCGTACTTGCGCTTGGAGCCGCCCAGCACCTTGATGCACATGACACGACGTGCGCCGGAATTATCCGCCACGTCGAGGTTTGTTTGCATCTGAATCATGTCAGGTCGCCTTTTTCTAATGACCGGAACGACCGGGCGCAAAAACGCCCCGTTTCGGCTTATGGACAGAATCTCATTGTGCGCGGGTGGGGTCTTGCCAAGGTGGTTTCCTGAAAAGGACCTTCCCTGCGCTCAAAGCAAAAGAACGCTCGTTTCCGAGCGTCCTGCGCCAGTGGGGTGCTTCATACAGGATTCTGCGCCGGGCGCAAGGCCCAGGCGCGAAATCCGAAGCAAATTAAGCCTGGGCGGAAACGACCGTCCAGGTCTTGTCCTTGGAGATCGGTGCGCATTCCTGAATGGAAACGACGTCACCTACCTTGTACTGGTTGTTCTCGTCATGCGCCTTGTACTTCTTGGAACGGCGGACCGTCTTCTGAAGCAGCGGATGCGCGAAGCGGCGCTCGACCCGGACAACAACGGTCTTTTCGTTCTTGTCGGAAACTACGACGCCCTGCAGAATGCGTTTCGGCATATTATTTTTCCTTAGGCCTTGGCTTCTGCCGCCTTCTGGCGGGCAATGGTTTTCACGCGGGCGATGTCCTTGCGAACTTCGGTGATGCGCGAGGACTTCTCGAGCTGACCGGTTGCCTTCTGGAAGCGCAGGTTGAACTGCTCCTTCTTCAGGTCGGCGAGCTTGTCCTTGAGCTGGTCGGCCGTGAGGCCGCGAACGTCTTCGGCTTTCATGTGCCTTGCTCCTTACTCTGCGATGCGCTGTACGAAGCGCGTCTTGACCGAGAGCTTGGCTGCGCCGAGACGAAGCGCCTCGCGGGCGAGCTCCTCGGAAACACCGTCGATCTCGAACATCATGCGGCCGGGCTTGACCTTGCAGGCCCAGTATTCGACGCCGCCCTTACCTTTACCCATGCGGACTTCGGTCGGCTTTGCGGTGACCGGAACGTCCGGGAACACGCGGATCCAGACGCGGCCGGCGCGCTTCATGGCACGCGTGATCGCGCGGCGGGCCGCTTCGATCTCGCGGGCGTTCACGCGGTTGGGTTCCTGGGACTTCAGGCCAAATTCACCGAAGGCCAGGTCGAAGCCGCCCTTGGCCACACCCTTGATGCGACCCTTGAACTGCTTGCGGTACTTGGTACGCTTTGGCTGCAACATTTTCTTACTTCTCCGAGCTTATCTTTCGCCAGCGTTGATCAAGCGTTTTCGCGGCGGCGATCGCCACGATCACCGCGGTCGCCACGATCACCGCGTTCGCGGCTGGCGGGACCCTGCGCATCGCCTTCCATGGCGCGACGTTCAGAAGCCATCGGATCATGCTCAAGGATTTCGCCCTTGAAGATCCAGACCTTGATGCCGCAGATACCGAATGCGGTTTCGGCTTCAGCCGTACCGTAGTCGATGTCCGCACGCAGCGTATGAAGCGGCACGCGACCTTCGCGATACCATTCGGTACGGGCGATTTCAGCACCGCCGAGACGGCCGGCGCAGGTGATCTTGATGCCTTCGGCGCCGAGACGCATGGCCGACTGAACGGCACGCTTCATCGCACGGCGGAAAGCCACACGGCGCTCGAGCTGCTGGGCGATCGACTGGGCGACGAGCGTCGAGTCGACTTCCGGCTTGCGCACTTCAACGATGTTGAGATGCGTTTCCGAATTGGTCATGGTCGAGATCTTCTTGCGAAGCTTCTCGATGTCCGCACCCTTCTTGCCGATGATCAGACCCGGACGAGCCGAGTGGATCGTGACGCGGCACTTCTTGTGCGGACGCTCGATGACCACCTTGGCGATGCCGGCCTGCTTCAGCTCCTGCATCAGGTATGCGCGGATCTTCAGGTCCTCATGGAGGAGCTGACCGTATTCCGCGTTGTCGGCGAACCAACGGCTGTCCCAGGTGCGGTTAATGCCGAGGCGGAAACCGATCGGATTAATTTTCTGGCCCATTATGCGGCCTCCCCTTTTTCCTCGACTTCGCGAACGACGATCGTGAGATGCGAGAAAGGCTTCTCGATCCGCGATGCACGGCCGCGGCCGCGAGCGTGGAAGCGCTTCATCACGATCGACTTGCCAACATAGGCTTCCGATACGATCAGAGCGTCGACGTCGAGGTCATGGTTGTTTTCGGCATTGGCGATTGCAGACTCGAGGGTCTTCTTCACAGTGCCGGCGATGCGCTTGCGCGAGAATTCGAGTTCCGCAAGCGCGCGTTCGACCTTCTTGCCGCGGATCATGGCGGCAACGAGGTTCAGCTTCTGGGGGCTGACGCGGAGCGTGCGCGCAACTGCCTGCGCCTCGTTATCCTTCAGCCGGCGTTCGGTCTTAGCCTTCGCCATGATTACTTCCTCTTCGCCTTCTTGTCCGCGCCGTGACCGTAGTAGGTACGGGTGGGAGCGAATTCACCGAACTTGTGTCCGACCATGTCTTCGTTGACGCTGACCGGAATGTGCTTCGAGCCGTTGTAGACGCCAAACGTCAGGCCAACGAACTGCGGCAGGATGGTGGACCGGCGGGTCCACATCTTGATTACTTCACTCCGTCCGCCTTCGCGCACCTTCTCAGCCTTCTTGAGAAGATAGCCGTCAACAAACGGACCTTTCCATACTGAACGAGCCATTAGTGACTTCCTCTCTTACTTCTTGCGCTGATGGCGCGAACGCATGATGAACTTGTCCGTGGACTTGTTCGAACGGGTGCGCTTGCCCTTGGTCGGCTTGCCCCAGGGGCTGACCGGATGACGGCCACCCGAGGTGCGGCCTTCACCACCGCCGTGCGGATGGTCAACCGGGTTCATGACGACGCCGCGGTTATGCGGACGCTTGCCGCGCCAAACCGTACGACCGGCCTTGCCGTCGTTGATGTTGCCATGGTCCGGGTTGGAGACGGCGCCGACGGTTCCAAGGCAGGAGCTCGGAACCAGACGCTGTTCACCCGAATTCAGGCGAAGGATCGCCATGCCGGCATCGCGGCCGACGAGCTGTACGTAGGTGCCTGCAGAGCGGGCGATCTGACCGCCCTTGCCCGGCTTCATCTCGACGTTATGAACGATCGAGCCGACCGGGATGTACTGCAGCGGCATGGTGTTGCCGGGCTTCACGTCGACAGCCTTGTCGGAAGCGATGACCTTGTCGCCGGCAGCGAGACGCTGCGGAGCGAGGATATAGGCCTGCTCGCCATCCGTGTAGGTGATGAGCGCGATGAACGCGGTGCGGTTCGGGTCGTATTCCAGACGCTCGACCGTGCCTTCGACGTCGAACTTCCGACGCTTGAAGTCGATCAGGCGATAGGTACGCTTATGACCGCCGCCGATGAAGCGGGCGGTGATACGGCCATAGTTGTTACGACCGCCGCTCTTGCTCAGGCCCTCGGTGAGAGACTTGACGGGCTTGCCCTTCCAGAGGCCGGACCGGTCGACGATGACCAGCTGGCGCTGGCTCGGGGTCGTCGGGTTGTAGCTTTTCAATGCCATTATCTTATACCTCAGAGACCGGTGGAGACGTCGATCGTCTGACCTTCGGCCAGGGTGACGACAGCCTTCTTGACGTCCTTCTGCTTGCCGATGAAGCCGCGGAACCGCTTCACCTTGCCCTTGCGGACAAGCGTGTTGACGGCCGTGACCTTCACGCCGAACAGCGCCTCGACGGCAGCCTTGATTTCCGGCTTGGAAGCAGTCTTGGCAACGTTGAAGACGACCTGGTTCTGCTCGGATACCAGCGTCGACTTTTCGGTGATCGAGGGAGATACGATCACATCATAGTGGCGAATGTCGGTCACTTGAAACGCTCCTCTAGAGCTTCAACCGCCGCCTTGGAAAGCACCAGCTTGCCGCGACGCAGGATGTCGTAAACATTGATGCCCTGAACCGGCAGAACGTCGACGTTCGGGATGTTCTGGGCTGCGAGCTTGAAGTTGCTGTCGAGCTCAACGCCGCCGATGAACAACACGTTGGTGAGGCCGAGCGAAGCGAAGGAACCGGCAAGCGCCTTGGTCTTTGCTTCGGCGGCAACCAGGTTGTCGACGATGATGATGTCTTCAGCCTTCATCTTTGCAGAGAGGGCGTGACGGAGAGCCAGCGCGCGAACCTTCTTGGGAAGGTCATGCTCGTGGCTGCGGACGACCGGGCCGTGAGCCTTGCCACCGCCGCGGAACTGCGGAGCGCGAGCCGAATGGTGACGAGCGCGGCCCGTACCCTTCTGCTTGTACATCTTGGCGCCGGTGCGCGAGACTTCAGCACGACCCTTGGTCTTGTGCGTGCCCTGCTGCTTCTTGGCGAGCTGCCAACGAACCATGCGGGCCAGGATGTCTTCGCGGGGGTCGAGGCCGAAAATCTCGTCCGACAGGGCTACCTTGCCGGCGTCTTTTCCCTCGAGGGTCTTGACGTTATATTCCATGTGCTTGGCTCCCTTACTTCGCGGCCGACTTGATGGCATCGCGAACGACGATCCAAGCGCCCTTGGAGCCGGGAACGGCACCCTTGACGAGGATCAGGCCACGGTTCTCGTCGGTGGAAACGACTTCAAGGTTCTGGGTGGTGATGCGCGTCTGGCCCATGTGACCAGCCATGCGCTTGCCCTTCCAGACCTTGCCCGGATCCTGGTTGTTACCAGTCGAACCGTGCGAACGGTGCGAAACGGACACACCGTGCGTGGCGCGGAGACCGCCGAAGTTATGGCGCTTCATGGCGCCGGCGAAACCCTTACCGATCGAGGTACCGGTGACGTCCACCAGCTGACCTGCCGTGAAGTGACCAGCCGTCAGCTCGGTGCCGACATCGATCATGTTGTCTTCGGAAACGCGAAACTCGACGAGCTTCGCCTTCGGCTCGACTTCGGCGACGGCGAAATGGCCGCGCAGCGCCTTGGTCGTGTTCTTTACCTTGGCCGTGCCGGCACCGAGCTGAACGGCGGTGTAGCCATTCTTCTCGACGGTGCGCTGAGCCACGACCTGGCAGTTTTCCAACCGCAATACGGTTACGGGAACATGCTCGCCTGCGTCGTTATAGACGCGGGTCATTCCCACCTTCTGTGCAATTACACCTGAACGCATCGGTTCAATCCTTCTCACTCAGTCTGAAACCCTGGCCGAAACCAAAGTCTCAGAGCTTGATCTCAACATCGACACCGGCGGCGAGGTCGAGCTTCATCAGCGCGTCCACCGTCTGCGGTGTCGGGTCAACGATATCGAGAAGGCGCTTATGCGTGCGCATCTCGAACTGCTCGCGGCTCTTCTTGTCGATGTGGGGGGACCGGTTAACCGTAAACTTCTCGATGCGGGTCGGAAGCGGAACGGGGCCCCGGACGCTTGCGCCGGTGCGCTTCGCCGTCGACACGATCTCGCGCGTCGACGCGTCGAGAATGCGGTGATCGAACGCCTTCAGGCGAATGCGGATATTTTGGCCGTTCATTCGACGTTATCCTTGTTGTCTGTTTATCCACGTGCCAACCCAATAGGGCACGGGTTGTTCTTTCTTACCTTAAGGCGGACCACCGGTTTCAAAGATCGAAGGGGACACCGAGGATACGGCGTCCCTTTCCACTCTTCGGGCCTTCGGCCCACCTTATTCGTTCTTCGCCTGCCTCGAAGCCGAAGCAGCGGGCAAATCACGCTCGCGCGCCATTTGCTACATTTTTGTGTCATACGCAAGCGGCGAAAGCCGCTTGCGTTAAAACAACTTACTCGACGATCGAGGCAACGATGCCGGCGCCGACGGTGCGGCCGCCTTCGCGGATCGCGAAGCGCAGCTTTTCTTCCATCGCGATCGGCACGATCAGCTCAACGGCAACCGTGACGTTGTCGCCCGGCATCACCATTTCCGTGCCTTCCGGAAGCGTGACGATGCCCGTCACGTCCGTCGTGCGGAAGTAGAACTGCGGACGGTAGTTGGTGAAGAACGGCGTATGACGGCCGCCTTCTTCCTTCGTCAGGATGTAGGCTTCGGCCATGAACTTCTTGTGCGGCTTGACCGAACCCGGCTTGCAGAGAATCTGGCCACGCTCGACGCCGTCACGGTTCACGCCGCGAACCAGTGCGCCGATGTTGTCGCCGGCCTGGCCCTGGTCGAGCAGCTTGCGGAACATTTCAACGCCGGTCACCGTCGTCTTCGAGGTCGGGCGGATGCCGACGATCTCGACTTCTTCGCCGACCTTGACGATGCCACGCTCGACGCGGCCGGTCACGACCGTACCACGGCCCGAGATCGAGAACACGTCTTCGATCGGCATCAGGAACGGCTGGTCGATCGGGCGCTCAGGCGTCGGGATGTAGGCGTCGACCTGAGCCATCAGCTCGCGGATCGCGTCTTCGCCGATCTTCTTGTCCGAATCTTCCAGAGCGGCAAG
>NZ_JAVDTC010000006.1:0-453280 GCF_031455615.1 Neorhizobium sp. 2083
GGATTTACGCTTGGCGCGGGGTGGAGCAGCCCGGTAGCTCGTCAGGCTCATAACCTGAAGGCCGCAGGTTCAAATCCTGCCCCCGCAACCAAAAACCAAAATCTCCTCCGCAAATCTCCAAATCCAAATCGATGACCCCACCATAAGCGTAAGCAAAAGTCGTTGCCTCGCGTCGTCGGGCCCGGTAAGAACGCAAGCCGCTACGGAAAGCACCCGGCTGCGGTCGCGGTCATCGCCATGCATGTTCTCATATCATCGGCGTGGCCCGCGAATTTTTGCACAAGTCCTTTGGATCGACGAATGGCGATAACGGCCCTGCAGATAGCGGACAGCGCGCTGATCCTTCCCCTGATCAAGCAGCAGTCGGTGACGATGCTGGAGGCCTACAGCGCCAATCCGCGGCTGAGTTCCGTTTTTGCGACACAGCAGCGGTGGCTGCTTGGCCATATGGCATTGGGCCTTCATTTCCGAGCCGCCGCGCAGGGCGAGCTGACGACGCTCTCCCGTTTCCTGACAAGCGTCACCGAGCATGCGGTTTCCAGCCGCAACACCGGCGACGCCTTCATCAAGGAAATGATCCATTACGGTTACGCCAGCCTGGTGGATGCAGCTAACGACCGACGCTCGCGGCCCATATCCATCTCGACCGTCGCACTGGAAGCGATCCATACCTGGGCCGCGATCCATCTGGTCACGCTCGACCGTTTCGACAACGGCCGTCGTCTGGAAGTATTTCAGGCTGCGGAAGGCGCCATCGCCCGTCTGCAGCCGGAAATCGCCGACGGCCTGCTGACGGACCCCGTCATTCGCCAGCCCCAGAAAACGTTTTCGCTGTTCACCTGGCTCAACAACGGCGGAGTGATCATGGAATGGCTCTTCGCGGGGCTCGGCGAGATCAGTTCCGACGGCCGGCGCTATCCGACACCGGTCGCTTCGCTGGCCGACATGGCAGGATGGCTGAAGCTCTCGCGCACCCATCTCGACCGCAAGCTGCGCGAGGCTGAGGCCATGGGAAGCCTGGGATGGGCGGGCCGGCGGGGCAATTCCGCCATGTGGGTCTCAGCCGCCTTCGTGCGGGAGATGATCGAAGCACAGGCGGCAAAGCTCGCTGTCATCGATGCCGCTTTCGAGCGTTGTTTTTCCCGTTGATCCTCTGCCGGCGTTCCAGATTTCGAATGTTCCGACGCAGCCGGATGGCGAAGGATTGACGAGCGGCGTTTTCAGGAGCGCATCGGGGCGACATCGATGACGGTCCGCCGGCCGGCACCGGTTCTCCGGACGAGCCGCGAAGGTTACCGGGGGCGGCGCACGGCCCGCACCTTGCCGCTGGTCCCGCCGCCGCAGAAGAATTGATCCGCGCCATCGGATTCAAGGCCGGAGACGCCCAGCCCCAGCGGCATTTCGAGCATTTCCAGCACGGTTCCGGTCTCGGGGTCGATACGCCTCACTTCGCCTTCGTCGCCTTCCCAGACGCCGTGCCAGAGTTCGCCGTCGACCCAGGTCACGCCGGTGACGACGCGATTGGATTCGATGGTGCGGAGGATCCTGCCCGTATCAGGATCGACCTGATGGATCTTGCGGCCGCGATATTCGCCGACCCAGAGCGCGCCCTCCGCCCAGGCGAGACCGGAATCGCCGCCATTCCCGGGCGCGGGGATCGTCGCGACGACGGTGCCCGTCTTCGGATCGATCTTATGGATGCGATCTTCGGCGATCTGAAACAGATGCCTGCCGTCGAAGGCCGTTCCGGCATGCGAGGCGACATCGATGGAACGCACCGTTTCGCCGCTTGCCGGATCGAAGGCGTTCAGCTTGTCTCCGGAGGCGAACCAGACGTGCTGGCCGTCGAAGGTGACGCCATTCACGCGATCGGCCCCCGGGAAGGGTCCATATTCTCGGATGATTTCGGCTTGAGATTTTTTCATGTGCTCATCCTAGTCGTTCGGGAGCGGACCGGGGAGTAACAAGATTGTCGGGAAACCGGGCACGGACGGGGTCATCCACCGGCGTGCGCGTCCCTGACCGAACCATTGCACCTTGCCGGCGTCCGAAAGCTGTTCCAGCGCCCGCTGCACGGTGCGGGCGCTCGCCCCAAGCGCAATCGCCAGCGCCGAGCTCGACCACGCCTCGCCATCGGCAAGGAAGGCGAGCACCGCCGCATGCTGTTCTTCGACCGGCGGCGCCAGCACGATGACGTCGTGGTTACTGGATGGCGTCAGAGCAAAGCCTCTCCTTGTCGCCGTAACGTCCGCCAGTCCCCGGAGTTCGGCCCGCAGCCGCCCGATTTCGACCCGCAGCCGGGCGCGATGCGATTCGTCCGCGTGACGGGCCCGAAAGGCGCGGTAAAGCAGCGCGCTTCTCGGCACGTCGCCCGGCCAGCCTTCGCCCAGCGCGCGGGCCAGCGCGAACAATATCGGGCGAGACGCAAGAGATACCTGCGTGTCTCCGCGCCGCACGCAATTGCGGCATGCATCCACCACCAGCACCCCCGCGGCGAGGGCCGTTTCGACCTCTTCAAGCAGGAGCAGGCGTTCCTGGCCTTGTGCGATCACCCGTGCCGCAGGCGTCTTCAGGACAAGGGATGCGCTTTCGACCTCCGCTGTCAGCGCGGGAATGCCCGCTTCCCGCGCGGCTTCCTCGGCACGACCGAGTGCTCTGCGCGCCGCCTTCGTCTGCAGGCGGCGGATCGCCACCCCTGCCACGACCAGTTCATAGGCAGCTTTCGATGCGGGCGGAAGCGGAGGTGGGTCGAAGGCGGCGAGAATGCGCTCGGCCGCGTCGAGGCGCCCGATCAGCAACAGGCGCCGAACCTCCAGATTGACCGCGTGTGCCGCGTTCACCCGGTCACCATGCGCTTCAAGCACGGCCCGAGCCTGGTCGAGTGCCTTTACCGGCCACGCAAGATCGCGGGAGACCAGTGCGATCTCCGCCTCGGCAACGACGCATCGTGCGCGGGCCATCGCCTCTTTCGGGCCGAACGCGCGGGCGGCACTTTTGAGCAGGGCCTTTGCCCGGGCGAGATCGCCGAGCTGCGCCATGGCGATGCCTCTGAGCGCAAGTGCGGGCGCATCGTCGCGCAGCGCCACCCGCTTCAATGCCCCCAGAGGATCACCCGAGGCGAGCGCCCGCGCCGCGGCCGTGATCAGCGAGTCCATCGGAATCCCGTCACACTTGTCACTCTCACCATTCGATATCCGGCCCTAGTCTATCTCGTGACCACCAACCTGCATCTCAACAAACAGGAGGTTCATATGCGAAATCAAGTCGTTTCGCCGGAAGAATGGCTGCAGGCCCGCCTTGAGTTGCTCGCCGCGGAGAAGGACTTCACCCGCCAACGGGATGCGCTGACGCGCCGCCGCATGGCGATGCCCTGGGAGCGGGTGGAGAAATCCTACCGGTTCGAAGGGCCGGATGGCGCGCTTTCCCTGGCGAATCTCTTCGACGGCCGCTCGCAGCTGATCGTTTATCACTTCATGTTCGGGCCCGATTGGGAGGAAGCGTGCAAGTCGTGCTCGTTCTGGGCGGACAATTTCAACGGCATCCCGATCCACCTCAACCATCGCGACGTGACGTTCGTTGCCATTTCGCGGGCGCCGCTTGCCAGCATCGAGGCCTACAAAAAACGCATGGGCTGGAGCTTCCCGTGGTTTTCCTCGAACGGCAGCGATTTCAATTTCGACTATCAGGTCTCGGTGAAGCCGGAAGATCTCGCCACGGGCCAAGCGTATTACAACTACAAGGTTCAGCCGAGCAACGCATCCGAGGAAGTCGGCATCAGCGTCTTCAGCAGGAATGAAGGCGGCGAGGTGTTCCACACCTATTCCTGCTATTCGCGCGGCGTCGACATGCTCAACGGCGCCTATCATTTCCTGGATCTCGTGCCGAAGGGCCGCGACGAGGACGACCTCCGGTTCCCGATGGCCTGGCTGCGCCGTCACGACCAGTATTGAGGCCTCAGGCCTTTTCCGGGTGTTCGACGGGTGGCGGCAATCGACGCAACTCCCGGCCTGACGTCCGGCAAACAATGCCATCCCTGCCATCAAATCCGGAGACATGACATGAGCAAGTCCTATATCGGCGGATGCGCCTGCGGCGCCATTCACTACGACATCCCTGCGGAGCCGCTGGTGATGAACGATTGCCAGTGCCGTCAATGCCAGCGCGACAGCGGCACAGGGCACGGATCCTACCTGACCTTCCCGCGCGCCGCGGTGACGGTTCACGGGCAGGCGAATACCTGGGATCTCGTCGGCGACAACGGCTACGTGAAGTCGCGCGGTTTCTGCGCCAATTGCGGGACACTGGTCTATCTGACCTTGCCGGCCGTCCCGGACATCTTTGTGGTCTATGCCGGCAGCCTGGAGGATCCGAGCCGCTACAAGCCGCAATTCGTCTGCTGGACGGCCGCCGGCCATCAATGGGACCACATGGACCCGGACCTGCCGAGGTTCGAGAAGATGCCGCCCGCCTAGCCGGCAAGGGTCAAATCCCCGACAGGTGGCGGCTGGTATCGAACCGACGGCGGACGCCATCACGGGATCAGTGGCCTGGAGGCAGGTGGCTCACGCCGAGTTTTGCGACGAGCGTCTTGTTTTTTGATACCGGCGTTCTCTATAGATCAGAGGCGGCTGGATTTGTTCGAATGCAAAACAATGAGATTGCAGCTCTGATCAATCGCGTGGCGATCGGCGATCGCAAAGCGTTCGCGGCGTTGTATAGTGCGACGAGCCCGAAACTATTTTCGATCTGCCTGCGTATCTTGAAAGACAGGGCCGACGCGGAAGAAGCGCTTCAGGAAATCTATGTCAGGGTCTGGCAGCGCTCCAGGACTTTTGCCGTCGATACCGGTTCGCCCCTGGCCTGGCTGGCAGCGATCGCGCGCAATCATGCGATCGACATCCTGCGGGCCAGGAAACCTGTCGCCGAAGACCTGGATGATGCCTACGATCTTGCCGATGACGGCATTCTCAACCCGGAGCAGCAGGTCGCCATGGCTGATGAAGGCCGCCGCATCGATAATTGCATGCAGGAGCTCGATTCCGTGCATGCGGGTGCGGTTCGACGTGCCTATGTGGAAGGTTTGAGTTATCTTGAACTGGCGGAAGAACTGAAGGTGCCTTTGAACACGGTGCGCACATGGCTGCGCCGGAGCCTTCTCAAACTGAGAGAGTGCATGCAGCGATGACGTCGGGCGAACAAAGTCAGGGCAGGCGGCCGCAGGACGAGATCCTGGCGGGCGAATATGTGCTTGGCGTTCTGTCGCTGGAGGCGCGTCACGCCGTCGAGCAGCGGATGGCGAGCGATCGTGCCTTTGCCCGGATCGTCGAACGTTGGCAGGCGGACCTTGCCTCCCTCAACGACGAGTATGAGGACGTCGCACCGCGCCCGGTGGTCTTCAGCCGGATCGAAACGCGGCTCTTCGGCCCCACGCGCGCTGTCGCACCCTCGTCCGGCCTGTGGAATTCCGCGCAGTTCTGGCGGTGGCTCTCGCTTGGCACGTCGGCGGTAGCTGTCGCCGCCATTGTCTATGCGTCCGGGGCCGGCCCGAAGCCTCAAAGATCGGCTCCGCTGGTGGCGGAACTTTCTTCGACCAATAGCCAGGTCAATCTGCTGGCTTCCTACGACGCCGGGAACGGCCGTTTGCGGATCGTGCCGGTCGCGGCCGGCGGACGCGACGAAAAATCGCTGGAACTCTGGCTGGTGCCCGGAAGCGGCAATCCGCGATCCCTCGGCGTCTTCCAGCCGGACAAGGCGGGCGAGCTCGTGATCCCCGCCGATCTTCGCGGCAACATCGCCGAAGGCGCGACGCTTGCCGTCAGCCTCGAACCATTCGGCGGCTCGCCGACAGGTGTGGCGACCGGCCCTGTGGTGGCGAGCGGCGTTGCCCGCAGGCCCTGACGATTTTCCCGGCATGACGGTTTGCAGCGACATCGTGACTGTATGTTTGCACACGCGTCACAAAAGTTTAGCAGGGAATAAATAAGGTGGCCTGAGTTTCACTTCGAGGCTTACCTGATGATCTCCCTTCTCCGTGCTTCCCGCACGGCAATGGCCGTTTGCGCTATTGCCGCAGCTTCCGTTTTGCCCGCCATGGCCCAGAGCCGTCCGGACCTCACCGTCGCCGTTGCCGACATTCCGCCGACGCTGGAACCGGCGCAGGAGCTTTCCAACGTCGGTACCCGCGTCACCTATTCGATGTTCGACACACTGATCCGCCGCGATTTCCTGTCCTCGCCGAAGGGCGACGGGTCGAAACTCGTACCTTCGCTTGCCGAAAGCTGGAAGCGCATCGACGGCCGCACGCTGGAGGTCAAGCTGCGGCCGAACGTCAAGTTCCACAACGGCGAGATCATGACGGCCGACGACGTGGTCTTCACCTTCTCGCCGGAGCGTCTCAGCGGCAAGAACGCCGTCATGAAGCAGGGTCCGGGCTTTTTCGGCGGACTTGAAAAGGTCGAGGCGATCGATGCCGCGACCGTCCGTTTTGTCACCAAGAGCGTCGATCCGATCCTCGAGCAGCGTCTGGCGTCCTGGGCTTCGTGGATCGTCAACAAGAAGGACTGGATGGCCAACGCCAACGGCAAGTTCCCGAAATTCCCGGTCGGCACCGGCCCGTTCAAGCTCAGCGAATACAAGCCGAACGAATCCATCAAGCTGGCCGCCTTTGACGACTATTTCGGCGGCAAGCCGACCGTCCAGTCGGTCATCTTCCGCGTCGTGCCGGAACAGGCGACCCGCATCGCCGGTCTCGTTTCCGGCGAGTTCGACATCATCGCCAATGTCTCGCCGGACCAGATCCAGCAGATCAACAGCTATCCGGATATCGAAGCGCGCAGCGTCGTCCTCGCGAACGCCCACGTGCTCGTCTACAACACCGAAAATCCGGTGATCAAGGACAAGCGTGTCCGCCAGGCGATGAACCTCGCCATCGACCGCAACCTGCTCGTCGAGGCGCTGTGGAACGGCCAGGCCGTGGTGCCGAAGAGCCACCAGTTCCCCGAATTCGGCGCCCTTTACGACGACAAGCGCGCCGGCCTCGTCTACAATCCGGAAAAGGCCAGGCAGCTTCTGAAGGAGGCCGGCTACAAGGGCGAGGAAATCCACTACGCGACCCGCGCCAACTATTACCTGAACGCCGTTCCTGCTGCCCAGGCGATCATGGAAATGTGGAAGGCCGTCGGGATCAACGGCAAGCTCGACATCGTCGAAAACACCGACACGATTACCGGCGATCTCAAGATGGTCCGTAACTGGTCGAACTCGATCCGCTATCCTGACCCCGCCGGCGGTCTGTGGAACCTCTGGGGCCCATATAACGGTCCCCAGCAGAACAAGGAATGGACGCCTGTCGAGTTCAACAAGCTCGGCGAGGAACTGGACCAGAGCTCCGATCTCGCCAAGCGTCGCGACGTTTTCCAGAAGATGCTCGACGCATGGGAAGACGATGCTCCAGGCACCATTCTCTACCAGCCGCTCGAAACCTACGGCGCGCGCAAGGCCGTGAACTGGAAGCCCTATAACTTCTACTACATGGACCTGCGTCCCTATAACCTTACCGTCGAGGCCAAACGTTCGTGACGGTTCTCGAAGCTGATCGTCTCTCCGCCGATTCCAATCGGCGGAGAGAACCCATCTCAAGCCGTGGTGCAGCCAGAGCGGACACCGTTCTTGCGGTGGAAGGCCTGACAGTGGGCACGGGTCGCGCCGATCTGGTGATCGACGTTTCGCTCGACGTGCGCGCCGGTGAAACGCTCTGTCTGGTCGGCGAGAGTGGCTGCGGCAAGAGCCTCACCTGTCTCGCCGCCATGGGCCTGACCTCCGAGCCGCTGATCCGCAAATCCGGCCGGATTTCCTTTCTCGGACAGGATCTTTCCCTGCTTCGCGAAAACCAGCTCGCCGAGATCCGCGGCCGCGACATGGCGATGATCTTTCAGGATGCGACGGCGGCGCTCAATCCGGTGCGCCGGGTCGGCATGCAGATCGCCGAAGTGCTGGTCGTGCATCGCGGGCTCACCTGGAGCCAGGCGATGAAACAGGCGGTGGAGCTGCTCGCTTCGGTCGGCATTCCCGATCCGGCCGGCCGCGCCAACGCCTATCCGCACCAGCTTTCCGGCGGCATGAACCAGCGCGTGATGATCGCCATGGCGCTCGCCTGCCGGCCGAAACTTTTGATCGCCGACGAGGCGACGACCGCGCTCGACGTCACGACGCAGGCGCAGATCCTGAAGCTGATGAAGGAGCTGCAGGCGGAGACCGGTGCGGCGATGATCCTCGTCACCCACGATCTCGGCGTCGTGGCCGAAATCGCCGATCGCGTCGCGGTCATGTATTCCGGCCGGGTGGTCGAGACCGCTACCGTCGACGATCTTTTCGAGCGGCCGCTGCATCCCTATACGCGCGGGCTGATGGCCTGCCGGCTGCATGCGACGACCATCAGCCATGGCCGCATCGCAGCGATCGAGGGCACGGTGCCGAGCCCGTCGCGGCGGCCCGAAGGTTGCAGTTTCCGGCCACGCTGTCCCTATGCGAGCGATGAATGTATGGCGCTGCCTGCGCTTCGCCCGATCGCCGGCATATATGGTGCCGATCAGCATCGGGCAGCTTGCCATTTCGCCGAGGACTTCGCGAGGGCGGGTTCATGAGCGGGAAAGGCAGGCTGGTCCTCGACGATATCGTCCGCGTCTATCGCTCCGGCGGCAGCCTGTTCGGTGGCAAGACGGTCGTGCGTGCCGTCGACGGGGTCAGCATCACGCTCGAACCCGGCGAGACGCTCGGCATCGTCGGCGAAAGCGGCAGCGGCAAGTCGACGCTCGGGCGCATCGCCGCCGGCATCGAAGCCCCCACATCAGGCCATGTCACGCTCGATGGAAAACCCTATGCCCGCATCGGTTCCACCGCCTGGCGGCGCGAACGGCGCGGCGTGCAGATGATCTTCCAGAACCCGTCGAAGGCGCTCGATCCGCGCATGGCGATCGGCGGCCAGATCGAAGAAGCCATGCAGGCCCATGGGATGTTCGACGCCGCAGGCCGCAAGCAGCGCATGAGCGAGATGCTGGCGCTGGTCGGCCTGCCGGGCATGGGCGCGCGCTTTTCGCACCAGCTTTCCGGTGGCCAGCAACAGCGGGCGGTGATTGCCCGTGCCCTGGTGCTCGACCCGAAAGTGGTGATCTGCGACGAGGCGGTGAGTGCGCTCGATGTCTCGGTGCAGGCCCAGATCATCAATCTGCTCAACGATCTCAAGGCTCGTTTCGGGATCGGTTATCTGTTCATCTCGCATGATCTCGGCGTCGTCCGCCATATCAGCGACCGGATCGCGGTGATGCGGAAGGGCGTCATCGTCGAGGCCGGCCGTGCCGCCGAAATCTTCGCCAATCCCCAGCATGAGTATACGCGATCGCTGCTGGCCGCCGTGCCGGCGACAACGCCCGCGGAGCGCCGCGCCCGCGAGCGTCTGATCGCTTGAACAGCCAGGAAAAAGCCATGTCGTCTCTGCCCGCCATCATCGCCCATCGCGGTTATTCCACCCTCTATCGGGAAAATTCGCCTGCAGCCTGGATCGGGGCGATCGAGGCGAAGGCGGACTATATCGAGGTGGACGTGCGGGTGACGCGCGACGGCGGGATCGTCTGCTGCCACGACAAGGACCTGCAGCGCCTCGTCGGCCGGGACGATGCGATCGCCGATATGGCAAGCGCGGAGCTGGCGGCGATCGAGGCGGACGGCTTTCCCGCCGCGCCGCCGCTTGCCCTGCTCTTCGAGACGGTGCCGGAAGACCGGCCGATCCTGTTCGACGTGAAGGACGAGTTGCCGGGTTCGCTGGATATCCTGCTGGCGGCGCTTGCAAAGGTGCCGAACCGCGCTCTCACGCTCGGCCTGCATTCGTC
Organism: Neorhizobium sp. 2083; assembly: GCF_031455615.1. Taxonomy (NCBI): domain Bacteria; kingdom Pseudomonadati; phylum Pseudomonadota; class Alphaproteobacteria; order Hyphomicrobiales; family Rhizobiaceae; genus Neorhizobium; species Neorhizobium sp. 2083. Next base: position 9,885 of record NZ_JAVDTC010000006.1, read on the forward strand.
AGGCTCCGTCAGGCATATGCGGGACGGCGGCTGGACGCGGCCGGTCCTCGGGCTGATCAAGGGTTTCGACGAGGAAGCCTTTTTCGCGGCCGGCGGCGATATCCTGCGCATCTGGGAATGGGACACGGCGCCGGGGCGCATCGCCGGTCACGTCGAGCGCGGCCGGCCGGTCTGGATCACTGCCGGCGAAGGCGCCACCGGCCGCAGGGTCGGGGACTTTGCCGACGCGGAGCTTTTGCGCATGACGCGCGAAGGCGCTTCGGGTTTCCTGGTCAACGACCCAGTTGCTGCCCGCAATGTGTTGGAAGAAGCGCCGGGGACGCGGTCATGAGACTGCAATTCATCCTCGTCAAACTCGTGCGCGGGCTGCTGACGATGCTGCTTGCGGTGACCTTCGTGTTCGTCGTGCTGCGCCTGTCGGGCGACCCGGTGACGATGATGCTGCCGGACGATACGCCGGCTTCGGTCATCGCCGAATACCGGGCGATGTGGGGTCTCGACAGGTCGCTGCCCGAACAATATGTCCGCTACATCCTCTCTGCGGCACAAGGTGATCTCGGTTATTCCTTCCGCGACGACCGGCCGGCGCTGGCGGTGGTGCTGGAGCGGGTGCCGATGACGCTGCTGCTCGGTCTTTCCGGCTTTGCGATCACCGTGGTGATCGGTCTGTTCGCCGGTATCGCCGCAGCGCTGAAGCGCGGCACGGGCATCGACCATGCCGCCATGGCGTTTTCGATCTTCGGCCACAGCATGCCGAACTTTTTCCTCGCCATCCTGATGATCCTGCTGTTCTCGATGACCTTGCGGGTGCTGCCGAGTTCGGGCGGTTCGACCTGGTGGCATCTCATTCTGCCGGCGGTGACGCTCGGCATCATCAATGCCGGCACAGTGGCGCGCTTTACCCGCTCCTCGATGCTGGAAGTGCTGCATCAGCCCTATATGCGCACCGCTCGCGCCAAGGGCCTCAGGCTGACAAGGCGGGTGACGTCCCACGCCATCCCGAACGCGGCGATCCCGGTCGTCACCATTCTCGGCCTTCGCCTCGGCGCGCTGATCGCCGGGGCGATCGTTATCGAGTCGGTCTTCGCCTGGCCGGGCATCGGCCTGATGCTGGTCAATGCGGTCAGCCAGCGGGATCTTCCCGTCGTCCAGACGATCGTGCTCCTCGTGGCGCTCACCATGGTCGTCACCAATTTCATCGTCGATATCGCCTATGGCTGGCTCGATCCACGCATCGAAACCCGCGAGGCCAAGGAAAGCTGATGAGCATCGAACAATCGGCGCCGGCTGCAAAGGCCGGCTGGTTGAGGATCAGGATGGCCGGCAGGCCGCGCCTCATCATCATCCTCTGCATGGCGTGGCTGGCCTTCGTGCTGATCGTCGCGATCGGCGCGGATCATCTGGCGCCCTACAGCTACACGGCGCAGAGCCTGCTCAGCCGCCTGAAGGCGCCGGCCGTGCTCGGCGGCGATCCGCGGTTCCTGCTCGGTTCCGACGGACTTGGCCGCGATGTGCTTAGCCGGCTCATTTATGCCACCCGGATGAGCGTTCTGATCGCGATCGTCGGCTCTCTGATCGGCGCCACCTTCGGCACGCTGATGGGGTTCCTGGCCGCGCATTTCCGCGGGATCGTCGAAGACGTCATCATGGTCTTCGTCGATTTCCAGGCGAGCATGCCGTTCCTGATCATCGCGCTCGCGGTGCTTGCCTTTTTCGGCAACAATTTCGAGCTCTTCCTGGTGGTGGTCGGACTTTACGGCTGGGAGGTCTATGCGCGGCTGACCCGCAGCCTGGTGCTGCAGGCGAAGGGCCAGGGTTATGCGTTTGCGATCGGCACGCTCGGCGTCCATCCGGTGCGGATCTATGCGCGGCACATCCTGCCGAACATCCTGAGCGTGCTGATCGTCCAGGTAACGCTCAACTTTCCGGAGCTGATCCTTCTGGAGACCTCGCTCAGCTTCCTCGGCCTCGGCATCCAGCCGCCGCAGACCAGCCTCGGCCTGATGCTGGGTGAAGGGCGCAACTACCTCGCCACCGCCTGGTGGACCGGCGTGCCGGCCGGCATCGTGATCTTCCTGACGACGCTGTCGATCAGCCTCTGCGGCGACTGGCTGCGCGACAAGCTCGATCCGACGCTGAAAGTCGCTGAAAGCTGAAGGTCAGGCCTCGGCCTCGCCGATATCCCAATAAAGCCCGGCCATCATTGCAAGCCCTTCGCGGACGATCGAGATCGGCAGGTGCTCGTTCGGGGCGTGCTGCAGGCAGCCCGGATAGGAATGCGGGATCCAGATGGTCGGCAGACCGAGCAGGTCGGAAAAGATGTTGTTCGGCAGCGAGCCGCCGAGATTGGGCAGGATCGCCGGCGGGGCACCGAGCGTCTTCTCGATCGAGGCGACGACGCGCCTGACCCACGGATGATCGGGATCGAGGCGGCTGGCGAGGAAGATAGCGTCGGTCGGATCCTTGACCACGACCCGGTCGTAGCCGGCATCGATCAGCGCCTTGCGGACCGCCGGGACCACCGCATCCGGATCGACGCCGACCGGGAAACGCAGCTGCATCCGGGCGCGCGCTTTGGGCGGGATGGCGTAGAGCGGCTGGGCGAGATTGCCGCATTCCATCTCCATCACCTCGAAGGAGCTCCAGGCGAACACCTTTTCCTCCGGCGTGAGCCCCGGTTCGCCCCACCAGGGCTCGATCGGCGGGTCGCCGGCGGCGGGCGTGATGTGGCAATCCTTCAAAGCGATGCGGACATTTTCCGGGATCGAACCCGGTGTCATCTCAGGCACCTTGATCTGCCCGGTGCGGCCGACCAGCGCGGTGATCGCGTGGCAGAGTTCGATGCCTGGATTGGAGAGGATGCCGCCCCAGTTTCCGGAATGCTGGAAGCTTTCGCGCGCATGGATTTCCAGATGGAAGGACATGCCGCCGCGGGCGCCGAGAAAGATGGTAGGGCGGTCGAGGGCAAGGCGCGGGCCGTCGGAGGCGATGAAGACATCCGCCTTCAATTCGTCCCGATGGGCGGCGCACATTTCCTCCAGCCCCAGCGAGCCGGATTCCTCGCCCATCTCGATCAGGTATTTGAGATTGAAGCCGAGCGAGCCCTTGACCGCAAGCAGCGCCTCGACGGCGGCGAGGTTCACGGCATGCTGGCCCTTGTTGTCGGCCGTGCCGCGGCCATACCAGGCGCCGTTCCTCTCGATCATCTCGAAGGGCGAGAGGCCGTCGTCCCACTGGCCATCCAGACCGGCGACGACATCGCCATGTCCGTATTGCAGGACGGTGGTGAAGCTCGCGTCCTCGATGCGTTCGGCCAGCAGAAACGGGCCGGGCGCGGCATCGTTTTCGTAGATCTTCGTCGTGAAGCCGAGCCGCTTGAAAAAGGGCTGCATGTCGTCGGTGATATAACGCCAGAGATCCGGCTTGTTGGCGGCGACGCGGCTGGCGGATGGGATCGCCACGCGTTTGCGCAAGGTTTCTTCGAAGGAACCGTCATCGAGATAGCCCACGGCCTTGTCGATCGTTGCTTGGCGGGAGGCTATCGTCATCCGGGCATCCTTGAAATCAGGCGGTCTTGACCTTGGCGGGCGGTGGAAAGACCGAGGCGTTCGAGAGGTCGAGATCGAAATGGCAGCGGAACATGCCGCCGGTCTTGGTTGTCTTCTGCGGCGGCACCGTATTACGACAGATATCCTGCGCAAAGGGGCAGCGGGTATGGAAACGGCAGCCGGACGGCGGAAAGGCGGGATTCGGCAACTCGCCGGCGATCGGATGCAGCGAGCGGTCGCTGGTATCCATGTCCGGTGCCGCGTCGATCAGCAGGCGGGTATAGGGATGGCGCGGCTTGCGGAACAGTTCTTCCGATGTTGCCTCCTCCACCAGTTCGCCGAGATACATGACCCCGATCCGATCGGCCATGATGCGCACGACAGAGAGGTTGTGAGTGATGAACAGGCTGGTGAGGTGGAGGTTCTTCTGCAGGTCGCGCAGCAGGTTGAGGATCTGCGCCTGCACCGAAACATCGAGCGCGGACGTGGGTTCGTCAAGGATCAGGAATTCCGGTTCGCCGGCGAGCGCCCGGGCGATGCAGATGCGCTGCCGCTGGCCGCCCGAAAACTCCTGCGGGTATTTTTCCGCGTCGGCTGCCGAGAGGCCGACCTGAACCAGCAGTTCATCGACGCGGGCGCGGATGGCGGCACGGCCTTGGCGCAGCTTATGAACACGGATCGGTTCGGCGATGATGTCCTCGATCGTCCAGCGGCCGTTGAGCGAGGAATAGGGGTCCTGGAAAATCATCTGCAGGCGCGGCTTGTTGCCTGCGGCATTCGGCGGAAAGTTGATTTCGCCCGATGTCGGCGCCATCAGGCCGGAGACCAGCCGCGCCAGCGTGGACTTGCCGCAGCCGCTTTCGCCGACCAGGCCCATGGTTTCGCCATGGCGAACGGTGAGGCTGACATCGCTGACGGCCCTGGTACCGCCGGCCTCTCCCTTTTTCAGCCGTTCCAGAAGGCTCTGGTTGCGGCGGTAGACCTTGCTGACATGATTGAGGATGAGGAAATCGGAAGCGCTCATGCGGTCACCCTTTCCAGCGGATGGAAACAGGAAAAGGCGGAGCTTTCCGCGTGATAGAGCGGCGGAATGGTGGCGCGGCAATCGCTTTGCGCCTTGAAACAGCGCGGATTGAAGGCGCAGCCGGGCGGAACCGCGCCGAGCCCCGGCATGGCGCCGGGGATCTGGTCGAGCCGCATCTCGCCGGTGGCCGACGGCATCGGCGTCGCGCGGATCAGGCCGCGCGTATAGGGGTGTTTCGGCGCGTTGAAGAGCTCGCCGACCGGGCTGATCTCGGCGACGCGTCCGGCATAAAGCACCGCGACGCGATCGGCCATCTTGGCGATGACGCCGAGATCGTGGGTGATCAGCATCATGCTGACATTGCTTTCCCGGTGCAGGTCGCGCAGCAGTTCGAGGATATGGGCCTGGACGGAGACATCGAGCGCTGTGGTCGGTTCGTCGGCGATAACGAGCATGGGATCGGCGCAGAGCGCCAGTGCGATCACCACCCGCTGCCGCATGCCGCCTGAAAGCTGATGCGGGTAACGCTTGAACTGCACATCCGGATTGGGCAGGCCGACACGGTCGAGCCAATCCCGCGCCTTCTTTTTCGCCTGACTGCCGCTGAGTTTCAAGTGTGCCTGGATGGTGTCGCAGAGCTGCTGGCCAATGGTGATGACCGGGTTGAGGCTGGTCATCGGGTCCTGGAAGACGAAGCCGATCCGGCCGCCGCGCACGCTGCGCATGGCTTTCGGCGAAAGCTGGTCCAGCCGCTCGCCGGCAAGGGTGATGGTACCGCCGGTGCGCTTCAGCGGCGGTACGAGGAGGTCTATGATCGCAGCGCCGGTGATCGACTTGCCGGCGCCGGATTCGCCGACGATGCCGAGCACTTCGCCGGGATTGATGAAAAAGGACACCTTATCCAGTGCGGTGACCAGTCCTCCCTCGCGATTGATGGTGACGGTGAGTTCGCGGACGTCGAGAAGCGGAGCGGTTGATGTGATCATGAGCGGCCCCGCAGGCGCGGATTGTAGACGTCGCGCAGATGGTCGCCGAGGATGTTCACCGACACGACGAAGAGGACAAGCGTCAGGCACGGCCAGACCGAGATCCACCATTCGCCTGATTGCAGGAAGTTGTTGCCGTTGCGGATCAGCGTGCCGAGCGACGGCGAGGTGACCGGGATACCGATGCCGAGGAAACTCAGGGTCGCCTCGGTGATGATGGCGATGCCGAGATTGATGGTGGCGATGACGAGGACCGGCGCCATGACGTTCGGCAGGATATGCAGGACGATGATCGACAGGTTGCTGCGGCCGGTGATGCGGGCAGCCGAGACATAGTCCTGGTCGCGCTCGATCATCACCGAGGAGCGGATGGTGCGGGCATACTGGACCCAGAAGGCGATGCCGATGGACATCACGACGATGGCGATCGCGGTGCCGACACTGCGCTCGGCGCCGAGCACGGCGCGCGCGGCGCCATCGATGATCATCGCCAGCAGCAGGGCGGGATAGGCGAGCTGCACGTCGGCGACGCGCATGATGAAGGCATCCACCTTGCCGCCGACGAAGCCGGCGATCAGCCCGAGGCTGCCGCCGAGGACGAGGCCGATGGTAACCGACAGGAAGCCGACGATGATCGAGGTGCGCATGCCATAGGCCATGGCGGTGATCAGGTTGCGGCCCTGGTCGTCGGTGCCGAGCGGGAAATCGGGAGAGCCGTCCGCCATCCATGCCGGCGGAATGAAGCTGTCCAGCACCGACATGCCGGAGAATTCGAACGGGTTCAGCGAGAACAGCGGCACGACGAAGGCGTAGATCAGCAGCGCGAAGATCACCACGGCGCAGAGAGTGGGGCCGGGCGCCCTGCGCATGGCGCGCAGAAGCTTGCCACCTCTGCTGCGACGCCTGGCGATTGCGGGGGTGTTGACGACAGGCGTCATGATTGCCTCCTCAACACGCGGGCGTCGATCAGCGGATAGAGCAGTTCGACGACCAGATTGATGACCATGAAGACCAGGCCGACGAAGATCAGGTAGATGGCGATGACCGGGATGTCGGCGCCCTGGATCGATTGCAGGAAAAGCGAGCCGAGGCCCGGCCAGGCGAAGACGTTTTCCGTCACCACCGAAAAGGCGATGATATTGCCGAGCTGCAGGCCGAGCATGGTGATGACCGGCAGCAGCGTGTTCTTGATGGCATAGACATACCAGATGCGGGTTTCCGACAGGCCGCGGGCGCGGGCGAAGCGGATGTGTTCGCTCTGGCCGACTTCCATCAGCTGGGTGCGCAGCATGCGGATGATGAAGGCCACCTGGAAGGTGGACAAGGTCGCCGCCGGCAGGAGGATCGCCCGCCAGCCGGAGACGCTCAGAAGCCCTGTCTTCCAGAAACCGAGATCGACCACCGTGCCGCGCCCGAACGAGGGCAGCAGGCCGAGCTGCACCGAAAACACCGCGATCAGCAGGATGCCGACGACGAAATTCGGGAGCGTAATGCCGGCGGTCGAGACCAGCATGATGAAGCGGCCGAACAGCGAATTCGGGTGGACGCCGCAATAGATGCCGGCCGGAACGCCGACCGCGATGGTGATCAGCAGGCTGACGAAGGCGAGCTCGACGGTGGCGGGCAGGCGCTCGGCGATCAGGTTCGCAACCGGATCCTGGGTGCGGTAGGAAAAGCCGAAATCGCCCTGCAGCATGTTGCCGATGAAATGCAGGAAACGCGTCCAAAGGGGCTGGTCGAGGCCGAGCTTGGCGATCAGTTCCAACCGCTCGTTGACGGTCGCATCGGCCGAGAGAAGCGCCGCCAGCGGGTCGCCGATATTGGCGACCAGCAGGAAGGCGATGAAGCTGATCACCAGCAGGACGATAAGCGTCTGCACGATCCGTGACGCGGCGTAATTCAGCACGACAAATTCCTCAGCAGCAGCTATCCCCGAGCTTGTCGAGGAAGGCGGTGCATTTTTCGAGCTCGGAAATGGCGACCGACTCGTCCGGCTGATGCGCATCGGCGATATCGCCCGGACCGATGACGACCGAAGGGACGCCGGCGATCTGGAAAATGCCCGCTTCCGTGCCATAGGAAACATAGCGGGGTTCGCTGCGGCCGAGAAGGCCCAGCAGTTCCGCGTCGAGTGCCGGGTCGTTGTTGGGTTTGAGGCCGGGGATGCTGGCCTGGACATCGAAGACGATGCCGCAGGACGGATCGATCGCCTTCATCGCCGGTTCGAGCTTCTCAGTGGCAAAACGCTTCATGTGGTCCAGCACCTCATAGGTGCTCTGACCGGGGATGAGGCGCATTTCCCAGAAGAACTCGCAGTTTTCCGAGACGATATTGCCGTGCAGGCCGCCTCTGATGACGGTCACCTGGGTCGTCGAATAGGGCGGGTCGAGCCCTTCGAATTGCGGGCCGTTGCGCATGTCCTCGCGGATGCGGTTGATCTCGGCGATCATGTCGCCGGCCACCATGACCGCGTTGACATAGCGGTCTGGTTGCGAGGAATGACCGGGCTTGCCCTTGATGCGGCACCAGCCGATGAGGCCGCCCTTGTGGGCCGCGATCATGTCCATGCTGGTCGCTTCGCCGATCACGGCAAGGCGTGGTTTCAGGTCGCTTTGGCCAACCCATTCGGCCATCGAACCCACGCCGGTGCAGCCGACTTCCTCGTCGTAGGAAAAGGCGAGATGGATCGGCTTCTTGAGGTTCTTCCTGGCGATGCCGGGCACGGCTGCGAGACAGCAGGCGAGAAAGCCCTTCATGTCGGTGGCGCCGCGGCCGATCAGGCGGCCGTTCGCTTCCCTCAGCGTCCAGGGATCGCCGGTCCAGGCCTGGCCTTCGGTCGGCACCACATCCGTGTGGCCGCTGAAGATGATGCCGCCCGGCGCTTCCGGGCCGATCGTGATCAGCACGTTGGCCTTGTCGCCCTCCGGACTTAGAAAACGCCGGACGCGCCCCCCGAAGGGGGCGGTCTGGTCTTCGACATACTGGATCAGCTCCAGGTTCGAAACGGCGCTGACAGTGGGGTATGAAACGAGGCCGGCAAGCTGCCTGGAGATGTCGGACGCAATCGTCATTACTTCACCGTGAAATAACGCAGAGGGTAGGCAAGGTCGGCCGGCTGGACGACGGTGACGTTGTCCTTGACGCCCCAGAGAATGTTCAGCTGGTGAAGCGGGATGAAGGCGACGTCAGCTTTCATGATCTTGAAGGCCTGGGTGATATACCCGGTGCGCTTGGCCTGGTCGGTTTCCTTGCCGATCAGGTCGATCAGCTTGTCGACTTCCGGATTGGAATAACCGCCGATGTTGAAGGCGCCGAGACCGCTCTTGGCGTCGCGGGTGGCGGCGATCGAGGTCAGGAAGATGTGGGCGTCATAGGTGGCCGGCGAATAACCGAGCATCGCCATGCTGGTATTGTATTCCGGCGGGTTGACCTGGGTCGCCCATTTGGCGGTCGGCTGGGCACGCGGATCGACCTTGATATTGATGCGGGCAAGCGAGGCGGCGACGGCAAGGCAGGTCGCCTCGTCGTTCATGAAGCGGTCGCTGGTGCAATCCAGTGTCACGGAGAAACCGTTTTCATAGCCGGCTTCCTTCATCAGCGCCTTGGCCTTGTCGACATCCGGCTTGACCGGTGCGCCGAGCGCCGCATCGAAACCATTGACCTCCTTGCCGATCGGCAGTCCGACCGGGACCGAGAAATTGCGCATGATGCGTTTCTGGATCGCGCCGGTATCGATCGCCAGTTCCATCGCCTGGCGGACCTTCAGCTCCTTGAAGGGGTTCTTGGTCTTTTCGCTGCCGAAGATCAGGCTGTCGCGGGCAACGTCCGGCTGGATGTAGATGGTGCGAAGATCCGGGCCGGCCTGCATGTGCAGTTTCGGATCGTTCTCGATGCGCTCGGCATCCTGCGGCGGCACGCCGTCGATCATGTCGACTTCGCCGGAGATGAGGGCCGAGACGCGGGTCGACGGGTTGGGGATCACGAAGAACGTCGCATTATCGACATTGCCGGTCTTCTTGTCCCACCAGCCCGGGTTCGGTGCAAAGACCGTCTTCACGCCCGGATCGCGTTCCTTGATGACATAGGGGCCGGTGCCCATGGCGTTACGGTTTGCGAAGGTTTCGGTGGCGTTGTTGGCGGCGCCCGGCTGTACCGTGTTGTTCGCTTCGGCCCATTCCTTGTCCATGATGTACCAGTTGGTGATCTGGTTCGGCAGGATCGGGTTGATGGCGCGGGTCTTGATGCGGACCTTGTAGTCGTCGACCTTCTCGATCGAGGCAATCGAATTCAGGTTCGCCTTGATGCCGCCGGCCTGGCCGCGGGTCAGCGAGAAGACCACGTCATCGGCGGTAAAGGCGTTGCCGTTCGAAAATTTCACGTCCTTGCGGAGGCTGAATTCCCAGGTCGTGCCGTCGACCTGTTTCCATTCGGTCGCAAGCGCCCCTTCGATCTTCTGCTCGGCGTTACGGCGCACGAGCGGTTCGTAGACATTGGCAAGGACGGCGAAGATCAGCGTGTTGGAAACCGCATGCGGATCGAGCGTATAGGCATCGAGCGGGCCGGCGAACTTGAAGTCCGCCGCTTCCGCCATGCCGCCAAGCGGGGCGGCCAGGGCAGCCGCGGCGATCGTGCCCAGCAGCATCTTGCGTTTGAATGCGGAAAACGAAAAAGACATCATGATCTCCTAAGCGCGCCACGAGACAGTCGGGATACGGGACAAGGATGCGGCAGATATTTTATGGCTAAAATATCTCGACGGAGTGAGCTCGGAAAGTGTGAGCATGCGGCCGTTCCCTGTCGTTGTTTTTGGTGCCTACTTGCGAGGCTTGGGCAAACAATAGGCGATTTAAGGAAACATGCAAGCATGTTTGATCAAATGAGCGTAACTCTTTTGGGTGGGCAAAACACCGGCGTGCGCAGGCGCTTCCGAAGCGCCAAGCGTGTCGGAACATTGCAGATATTTCAATAGATTAGCTGTAGCCGCCGCCTTGAGGCGGTCAGGTTCCCGCGAACATCGGGCCGCCCTTGTGGGCCGGAAAACCGTAGCCGTTGATCATCACCAGATCGATATCGCTGGCTCGCGCGGCAATTCCTTCCGCCAGCAGCGCCGCACCTTCCCCAGCCATAGCCCCCAGCATTCTTTCGAGAATTTCGTTCTTCGAGAACGCGCGTGGCGCGATGCCCTTTTTGGCGCGGGCAGCTTCTATGATGGCGGTGACCTCCGGATCGATGGTGCGCTTGCCCTCCGGATAGACATACCAGCCACGTCCGGCCTTCTGGCCCAGACGGCCCGCCTCGCAGAGCGTGTCGGCGATCTCGACATAACGCGCCGAAGGATCGCGGGTCGCCGCCTGTCGCTTCCGGCGCGCCCAGGCGATTTCAAGGCCGGCCATATCGTAGACGGCGAACAGGCCCATCGGGAAGCCGTAGTCCTCCAGCGCGGCGTCGATCTCGTGCGGCAGGGCGCCGTCTTCCAGCAGGAATTCGGCCTCGCGGCGATAGGCGGAGAAGATGCGGTTGCCGATGAAGCCTTCGGTGACGCCCGTGACGACCGGCAGTTTTCGCAGTTTCTTGGCAACCGCGAGACCCGTTGCGAGCACATCCGGTGCCGTCTTGGCGCAACGCACGACTTCCAGGAGCCGCATCACATGGGCAGGCGAGAAGAAATGCAGGCCGAGCACCCGTTCCGGGTGGGCGGTCGCGGCGGCGATCTCGTCCGGGTTCAGGTAGCTGGTATTGGTCGCCAGCACCGCATCCGGGCGGATGACCTTGTCGAGGCGCTGGAAGAGGCTGGTCTTGACGGCGAGATCGTCGAACACGGCTTCGACGACGAGATCGCAGGGAGCAAGATCGGGGTCCGTCGCCGTCACGGAAAGCCTTGCCTTCTGGGCTTCGAAGCCGGTCTGATCGAGGCGGCCCGAGGCGACGTTGCGTTCCAGCAGGCCGATGATGCGCTCTTTGCCCTTTTCGGCGGCTTCGGTGGTCTGGTCGAGGCCGATCACCGAATAACCGGCACCAAGGGCCGCAACGGCGATGCCGCTGCCCATCAGGCCCAGGCCGCAGATGCCGATCGTCCTGACCGGACGAGGTTCGACGCCTTCCAGACCTTCGACCTTGGAGGATTCCCGTTCCGCGAAAAAGACATGGCGAAGAGCCGCGGCCTCGCGGCTGTCGCGGAGTGCGAGGAATGTGGCGCGTTCGTCCGCCAAGCCTTCCGCAAAGGGGCGGTTGGACGACGTGACCAGCCGGACCGCTTCGGCCGGCGCCTTCTGGCCGCGTGCCCTGGCAAGGATCCTGGCCGAGGTTTTTTCGATCTCGGCCGCATCGGAGAGCGCGATCGTGAGTTCGCCCGTGCGGCGGAGTGGTTTTCCGGCCAGTGCCGACACTGCGGATGTTGCGGCTTCGACGAGATCGCCTGCGGCCAGTTCATCGACGATCCCGAGTTTCAGGGCTTCCTCGGCCTTCACCGAACGCCCCGACGTGATCAGGTCGAGCGCCGCCGGAATGCCGATCAGCCGTGGCAGGCGTTGCGTGCCGCCGGCGCCGGGTACGATCCCGAGTTTGACTTCGGGCATGCCGACCTGCGCAGCCGGCGCGGCGACGCGAGAGTGGCAGGCAAGTGCGACTTCGAGACCGCCGCCGAGTGCTGCGCCGTTCAGGGCAGCGACGACGGGCTTCGACAGGCCTTCGATCTTCTCGATGACGGAAGGCAAGGTCGGGTCCATGGCCGGCTTGCCGAATTCCTTGATGTCGGCGCCGCCGATAAATGTCTTGCCGGCGCCGGTGACAACGACGCCGGTCACGTCGGCTGCCGTTTCCGCGTGCGCAAGCGCTTTGGCAAGCCCACCGCGGACATCGACGGACGTGGCGTTGACCGGCGGATTGTCGATCGTGACGACCAGAACTCCGTTGCGGGTCGTGGCGGAAACCGTGGCGGAAAATTCGATCGTCTCGTTCATGATAGCCTCAGGCCGGAATGACGGCGGTCGCCTGGATTTCGATCTTGGCGCGGTCTTCCACCAGCGCCACCACCTGCATGGCGGCCATGGCGGGGAAATGCTTGCCGATGATTTCGCGATAGGCCTGGCCGATACCCTTGAGGTTGCCCAGATATTCGGCCTTGTCGGTAAAATACCAGGTCATGGTGGTGATGTGCTCGGGTCCTGCGCCGGCTTCGGCCAGCACGGCGACCACATTCTGCAGCGTCTGCTTCACCTGCCCGACGAAATCGTCGGTTTCGAACTGGCATTGGCCGTTCCAGCCGATCTGCCCGCCGACGAAGATCTGGCGGCCGCTGGCGGCAACGCCGTTGGCGTAACCGATCGGTTTTGCCCAGCCTTCAGGCTGCAGAATCGTGTGCATCATCGTTCTCCAAATGCTGTGTCAGCGCTGCGCGCATATCGTCCGGCCAGGGAAGGGCCTTGTGGGTTTCGTGTGAGGTCGCGACGAGACGCTGCTTCGCCGTCCAGAGCAGCCGGTCGCGGGACCGCACCTCGTATTCGAGATCGGCAGAACTGTTGCCGACCCGGATGACCCTGATGGAGAAATCCATCATGTCGCCGTGGTAACCGGGGCTCTTGAACGCGACGTCCAGAGTTACTGTCGGCACGCCGATCTTGCGGTCGTTGATCATCTCCGGCCATGGCGCGCCGATCGCGCCGAAAAACTCCTCGCAAACCCCGACCATGATGTTCAGGTAAGAGGGGAAATAGGCGATGCCGGAGGGGTCGCAATCTCCGAAGTTCAGGCGGCGGGAGGTCGTGTAAGCCATGATCACCCTCACGCCTTCAAAAGTTCGCGGGCGATGATGAGCTTCTGGACCTCGGTCGCACCTTCGTAGATGCGCAACGCGCGGATCTCGCGGTAAAGGCTCTCGGTGATCTCCCCGCTCTTGACGCCGCGGCCGCCGAAGATCTGCACGGCGCGGTCGATGACGCTTTGCGCATTCTCGGTTGCCACCATCTTGGCCATCGCGGCCTCCTTGGTGGTCGGCAGGCCCTGCACATCGCGGCGCCAGGCGGCGCGGTAGGTGAGGAGCGCGCCGGCATCGATCTCGGCCGCCATGTCGCCGAAGGCTGCCTGGGTGAGCTGCAGGTCGGAAAGGTGGTTGCCGAACATCGGCCGGGCCCTGGCATAGGCAACCGCCTCGTCCAGCGCGCGCTTGGCAAAACCGAGCGCCGCCGCCGCGACGGAGGCGCGAAAGATGTCGAGTGTCCGCATGGCGATCTTGAAGCCTTCGCCGGGTGACCCGAGCAGGCGCGAAGCCGGAATGCGGCAGTTTTCGAAGCGGATCGTCGCCAGCGGATGCGGGGCGATCACGTCGATGCGCTCGGCGATCGAGAAGCCCGGATCGTCGGCGAAGACCACGAAGGCGGAAATGCCGCGCGTGCCGGGCGCTTCGCCGGTACGGACGAAGACCGTGTAGACATCGGCGATGCCGCCATTGGAAATCCAGGTCTTCTCGCCGTCGAGGACGTAGTAGTCACCGTCCTTGCGGGCGGTGCAGGCCATGGCGGCGACGTCCGAGCCGGCTTCCTTTTCCGACAGCGCGAAGGCGGAAATCCATTCGCCGGCCTGTGCTTTCGGCAGAACCGTGCGGCGCAGTTCCTCGGAGCCGGACAGGCCGATCGCGCCGGTGCCGAGGCCCTGCATGGCGAAGGCGAAATCTGCAAGGCCATCATGCCAGGCGAGCGTTTCGCGCGTCAGGCAGGCGGCGCGAGAATCGATCGCCCGGCTACCGCCGGCGCCGGTCGCGGCATCCAGAAGGCCTGCCTGCCCGAGCGCCCTGACGATCGCCCGGCAGGCGCCGTCGGTATCGGAATGGTCGATATGGCTGAGAGCGCCGGAAGCCGCAAAGGCGTCCAGTTTTTCGGCGAGCGCCTTGTGGCTCCCGTCGAAGAACGGCCAGTCGAGGAAATCGCGGGCCGGACCTTTGAGCGTCGTCGGGGCGGCCATCAGTTGCCCTCGAAGACCGGCTTGCGTTTTTCGGCGAAGGCCTCGAAGGCGCGGCGGAAATCCTTGGTGGCCATGCAGATCGCCTGGGCCTGCGCTTCGGATTCGATCATCTCGTCGATGCCCATCGCCCATTCCTGGTTCAGCATGGTCTTGGTCATCGTGTGGGCGAACCACGGCCCATCGGCCAGTGAATGAGCGAGCTTCACGGCTTCGGCTTCCAGAACGTCGCCGGGATGGATGGTGTTGAAGAAGCCCCAGGCTTCGCCTTCGCGGGCGTTCATCGTGCGGCCGGTGAACAGGAGTTCGGCGGCGCGGCCCTGGCCGATGATGCGCGGCAGGATCCCGCAGGCGCCCATGTCGGCGCCGGCGAGGCCGACGCGGGTGAAGAGGAAGGCTGTCTTGGCTTCAGGCGTGGCCAGCCGGATGTCGGAGGCCATGGCGAGGATCGCGCCGGCACCCATGCAGATGCCGTCGACGGCAGCAACAATCGGCTGCGGGCATTTCTTCATGGCCTTGACGACGTCGCCGGTCATGCGGGTGAAGGCCAGGAGATCCGGCATCGCCATGTGCGTCAGCGGCTCGATAATCTCGAAGACGTCGCCGCCGGAGGAGAAATTGCCGCCGGCGCCGGTCAGAACGATCGAGCGGATGTCGGAGGCGTAGACGAGATCGCGGAAAAGGTCCCGCAGTTCCGCATAACTTTCGAAAGTCAACGGATTCTTGCGTTCCGCCCGGTTCAGGCGAATGGTCGCGACACGGCCGTTTTCGCTGACTTCCCAGAGAAAATGCTTCGGCTGATAATCCTTGAACGGGCGGAGATGTCCCGCCATCGATGCCTGTTCGCTCATCCTGCCAATACCTCCCCACCGGCAACCGCGATTGCCTGTCCGTTGATCGATGCAGCACCGGGCGATGCCAGCCACAGAACGGTGTCTGCGACCTCCTCCGGCTTCACCAGCCGCCCCTGCGGATTGCTCTTCGTGAATTCCTTGAGCGCCTGTTCTTCCGTCCGTCCGGTCTTTTCGACGATCGTTTCGATCGAGCGGGCGATCAGCGGCGTATCAGTAAAGCCCGGGCAGACGGCATTGACGGTGATGCCGGTCTTGGCCAGTTCGAGCGCCAGAGAGCGGGTGAGGCCAATGACGCCGTGCTTGGCGGCCACATAGGCCGAGACATAGGCGTAACCGGTCAGCCCCGCGGTCGAGGCGATATTGATGATGCGGGCGCCTGCTCCGAAAGCCTTGAGATCCGGCAGCACGGCCTGGGTCACCAGGAACACGCCGGTGAGATCCACCGTCATGACCCGGTTCCACATCTCCAGCGAGGTCTTTTCGAAAGGCGCGCTCGGGCCTTCGCCGGCATTGTTGACGAGGATATCGACCGGGCCGAAAGCGGAATGCGCCGCCTTCAGGCCGTTGTCGATCGCCATTTTGTCGGTGACGTCGAAACCGTCGGCGACGCAGACCCTATCCTTGCCGAGCTTGTCAGCCAGCGCCTCCAGCGGCTCCGCCCGGCGGCCGGCGAGCGTCACCCGTGCGCCGGCTTCCACCAGCGCCGTCGCGATCGCCGCGCCTATCCCCGAGCCCG
Source organism: Neorhizobium sp. 2083 (assembly GCF_031455615.1). Classification (NCBI taxonomy): domain Bacteria; kingdom Pseudomonadati; phylum Pseudomonadota; class Alphaproteobacteria; order Hyphomicrobiales; family Rhizobiaceae; genus Neorhizobium; species Neorhizobium sp. 2083. The sequence continues at coordinate 25,985 of NZ_JAVDTC010000006.1, forward strand.
CGCCGGTGACGAGGGCGTGGCGGTTGGCAAGCCTGGCGGAGGTCGCTTCGCTCATGACGCGATCCTCATTTCGCCGCCGTCGGGCCGACGGCCGGAGGAGCAATGGCGGCCGCAGCGCGCGCGAGGTTGGTCTCGTATTGCGCCTTGCCGGAATAATACTGTTTTGGCCACGGAATGTTGGTCAGGCCGATCTTTGCCGCTTCGTGCAGAACCCAGGCGGGGTCCGCCAGATGCGGGCGGGCGACGGCGCAGAGATCGGCGCGGCCGGCGGCGATGATCGAGTTGGCATGGTCGGCTTCCGAGATCGCGCCGACGGCGATGGTCGGAATGCCGATCTCGTTGCGGATCTTGTCGGAGAAGGGCGTCTGGAAGAGGCGGCCATAGACCGGCTTTTCTTCCTTCCAGACCTGTCCGGACGAGCAGTCGATCAGGTCGGCGCCGGCATCCTTGAACATCTGCGCGTAGATCGCCGCGTCTTCCGGCGTGTTGCCGCCCTCGAACCAGTCGTGGCAGGAGAGGCGGACGGAGATCGGCTTGTCCGCCGGCCAGACCTCGCGGATCGCCTTGAAGACTTCCAGAGGATAACGCGCGCGGTTCTCGTGGCTGCCGCCATATTCGTCGGTGCGGATATTGGTGAGCGGCGACAGGAAGCTCGACAGAAGATAGCCGTGTGCGCAGTGCAGCTCGAGCCAGTCGGCACCGGCTTCGGCGGCATATTTCGCGGCGCGGACGTGGTCGGCCTTGACCCGGTCCATATCGGCGCGGTCCATCGCCTTTGGAACCTGGCTGGTCTTGAGGTAGGGCAGCGCCGATGCGGAGATCAGATCCCAGCCGCCTTGCTCGACCGGTTGGTCGATGCCTTCCCAGGCGACCTTGGTCGAGCCCTTGCGGCCCGCATGGCCGAGCTGGATACCGACCTTGGCGGCGGAATTGTCGTGCACGAAGGTTACGAAGCGTTTCCACGCAGCGGCCTGCTCGTCGTTCCAGAGACCGAGGCAGCCGGGGGTGATGCGGGCATCCGGCGAGACGCAGGTCATTTCCCCAAACACGAGGCCGGCGCCGCCAAGCGCACGGGAGCCGAGATGGACCAGATGGAAATCGTCGAGCATGCCGTCCTTGGCGGAATACATCGCCATCGGCGACATGACGATGCGGTTCGGCAGATGGGTTTCGCGCAGCGAATAGGGCGTGAACATCGGCGGCAGGGTGCGGCCGTTGCCTGAGACGTCGATGCCGTTTTTCTTTGCGAACCAGCGCTCGTAACCTTCCAGCCACTTGGGATCGCGCAGGCGAAGGTTCTCGTGGCTGATGCGCTGCGAGCGGGTCAGCATCGAATACATGAACTGTTCCGGCTCCAGCGTGTCGGCATAACGCTGTCCGACCACTTCGAACCATTCCATGGCGTTGCGCGCCGCGTTCTGGATGCGGGCGACGTCGACGCGGCGGATTTCCTCGTAGGTTTCGAGGACCGCCGGGATCTTGTCCTTGTCGTGGCCCAGCTTGTTGAACTGGTTGGTGAGCTCGATCGCGTCGTCGATGGCGAGCTTGGTGCCGGAGCCGATCGCGAAATGGGCGGTATGGGCGGCGTCGCCCATCAGCACGACATGCGAATTGCCGTTGAAATGGCTCCATTTGCCGCAGATCAGGCGGTTGAAGTTCAGCCAGGCGGAGCCGCGCAGGTGCCGCGCATTGGTCATCAGCTCGGAGCCTTCGAGCACTTCCGAGAACAGGTCCTGGCAGAAGTCGATCGAGCCCTGCTGGTCCATCTGGCCGAGGCCGTGCTTTTCGTAGGCCTCCTCGGTCGTCTCGACGATGAAGGTCGAGGTCTTGTCGTCGAACTTGTAGATATGCGCCTGGAACCAGCCATGGTCCGTCTTGCGGAAATCGAAGGTGAAGGCGTCGAACAGCTTGTTGGTGCCGAGCCAGATATAACGGTTTGGACGGACCACGAGGTCCGGCTCGAAGACTTCCGGATAACGGTTGCGAATCTTCGAGTTGAAGCCGTCGGAAGCGATGATCAGGTCCGCGTCCGGATAGTCGATATCGCCACTGGAATCGGTCTCGAAAACCAGTTCGACGCCGAGCGCCTCGCAGCGGCGCTGCAGGATGTTGAGGAGTTTCTTGCGGCCGATGCCGACGAAACCGTGGCCGGAGGTGCGCTGGCGCGTGCCCTTGAAGAGCAGCTCGATATCGTCCCAATGGTTGAACGCATCCTCGATCTCGGCGGCGCTTTCCGGATCCCAGGCCTTCATCGAAACCATGGTGGCGTCGGAGAAAACCACGCCCCAGCCGAACGTGTCGTAAGGCTTGTTGCGCTCGATCACGGAGATCGAGTGCTCCGGGTGCTGCTTCTTCATCAGGAGCGCGAAATAGAGACCGGCCGGGCCGCCACCGATACAGACGATGCGCATATCCAAGTCCTCCTGGGGTCAACCGTTCATTATTTTAAGTTTAAAGTATATGGCGTCTGGTCAAACCGTCAAGCGGATAATTCCTTCGCCATGGCATTTATCGGGGCGGCTTGTTCAGGCCTCGGTTTTCCGCTCCAGCCAGCCCGGGTCGTATTCGGGGAGCGGGATCGCATCGAGAAGCGCGCGGGTATAGGCCGCCGAAGGGGCGGCGAAAACCTGCTCGCAGGGGCCCTGCTCGACGATCCGGCCGAGCCGCAGCACATAGACATGGTCGCAGATGGCGCGGATGACCGAGAGATCGTGGCTGATGAAGGCCATGGCTAGACCGAGTTCCCGCGAAAGCTCTTTCAGCAGCTTCAGGGCCTGCGCCTGGGTGGAGACGTCGAGGCCCGAGACGATCTCGTCGGCGAGCACGAAATCCGGCTCCATCAGCACGGCGCGGGCGATGCCGATGCGCTGGCGCTGGCCGCCGGAAAGCTCGTGCGGGTAGCGATCGAGGCAGGCGGCGGGCAGGGAGACGCGGTCGAGCACGGCCTTGACCCGCGCCAGCGCCTCGGCGGTATCGCCGGCGAGTCCATGCAGCAGAAGCGGTCCGGTCAGAATGCGGCGGATCGTGTGGCGCGGGTTCAGCGAGGCCATGGGGTCCTGGAAGATCATCTGCATGCGGCGCCGCAGGGGCCGCATCTCGTTTTCCGGGATATGCGTGATGTCCTTGCCGTCGAAGGCAATGTTGCCGGAGGAGACATCGACGAGACGCAGCAGCGCACGGCCGAGCGTCGTCTTGCCGGAGCCGGATTCGCCGACGATGCCGATCGTCTGGCCGCGTCCGATGCGGATATCGACGCCATGGAGAACAGGCGTCGGGGTGTGGCCGCCGAACAGGCCTGCGCGCTTGCCGTAGGTGACTTCGATGCCGGTCGCGACGAGGAGGTTTCTGTCCATCAGCGAATCCCGATCTCCTGGCGGAGCGCATGGAAGATTTCCTCCGGCACCGGTTCCAGGCCGGCATCCGGCCGGTCGTAGCGTGGGCCGGCGGCGATCAGCGCCCTGGTGTAGGCATGCTGCGGGTTTTCGAGCACCGAGCGCACCGGCCCCTCCTCGATGACCTTGCCGGCATAAAGAAGCGTGACGCTGTCGCAGATCTGCGCGACGATGCCGAGATCGTGGGTGACGAACAGCACGCCGGTGCCGTGTGCCTCCTGCATGCGGCGGATGAGGCGGAGGATTTCCTTCTGGACCGTCACGTCGAGCGCTGTCGTCGGTTCGTCGGCGACGACCAGTTCCGGATCGACGGCGAAAGCCGCGGCGATCAGTACGCGCTGGCGCATGCCGCCCGAAAGCTGGTGGGGAAAGCTCGCCATCACGCGGTCGGGATCGCGGATCTGCACATCGGCCAGCAGCTGCAGGGCGCGTGCCTCGGCCGCCCTGGCTGAGAGCCCACGTTTTAGCCGAAGCCCGTCCGCCAACTGGGCGCCGATGCGGCGGCCCGGATTGAGTGCCGTCTGCGGGTCCTGGGGGATCAGCGCGATTTCCGAGCCCATGATGCTGCGCAGTTCCTGCGGCTTCATGGCCAGAAGGTCGCGGTTCTTGAAATTGATCCAGCCGCCGGTGACGCGGACGGTGCGCGGCAGAATGCCGAGGATCGCCTTGGCTATGGTCGACTTGCCGGCGCCGCTTTCCCCGACGAGGCCACGGACCTCGCCTTTCTTCAGCGAAAGGCTGACATCGCGCAGGACCGGCAGACCGCCTTCGCGATCGGAGACGGCCGAGAGGCCGGTGACGTTGAGAAGCATGTCTGTCATCGTCTCATCACCGGATCGAATGCCCGGCGCAGGCCGCCGCCAAGCTGGTTGAAGGCGAGGACGGTGGCGAAAAGCACGGCAAGCGGCGCGACAAGCAGCCACCAGGCATGGTGGATGAGCTGGCGTCCCTGCGCGATCATGCCGCCCCATGTCGGTGTGTCCGACGAGACCGACAGGCCGACGAAGGAGAGGATCGCCTCGACCACCACGGCGATGCCCATTTCCAGGCTGACGAGCGCGATCAGCACCGGAACGATGTTGGGGAAGATTTCGCGCGTCAGGATTTTCATACGTGGGAAACCGACGGTGCGGGCGGCGGTAATATAGTCGAGCTGCGCCTGGGCCAGCGTCTCGGCGCGCACCACCCGGCAGAAGCGGGTCCAATCGATGATGACGATCGCGGCGATGACCGAATGCACGCCGGAGCCGAAGACGGCGACCAGTAGGATCGACAGAAGCACCGGCGGAAAGGCCATCCAGATATCGACGATCCTTGAAATGATCCGGTCCGTCCAGCCGCCGTACCAGCCGGCGAGCAGGCCGAGCACGGTGCCGATCAGCGCCGCGAGGCTGGCCGAGCTAACGGCGACGAAAAGCGCGATGCGGCTGCCGTAGAGAAGCCGGGAGAGGACGTCGCGGCCGAGATCGTCGGTTCCGAGGTAATAACCTGGCTCGGCGCCGTCGAGCCAGGCCGGCGGCAGCGAGCCCAGCATCAGGTCCTGTTCAAGCGGGTCTTTGGGCGCGATCAACGGCGCGAGGATTGCGATGACCAGGAGCAGCAGGATGAAACCGCCGCCGAACAGGACTTTCGGCTCGGTGAGCAGGGTTTTGAACCGCGAGGGCGGGCGGAACTGCGCCGCGGGCCCGGTGATGGTGATCGGTTCAGCCATGACGGAGCCTCGGGTTAAGGGCTGCGGCCAGAAGATCGACTCCGAGATTGATGACGATAAAGATCGCGCCGAAGACCAGCACCAATCCCTGGATCAGCGGCAGGTCGCGGTTGATCACCGCGTCGATCGCCATGTTGCCGATGCCGGGATAGGAAAAGATGCGCTCGACGATGACTGTGCCGCCGACCAGGAAGGTGAACTGCACGCCTGTCAGCGACAGGGCCGGGCCGATGGCGTTGCGCAAGGCTTCCTGCAGTACCAGCCGCACTTCCGACATGCCCTTGAGGCGGGCCAGAAGCACGTAATCCTGCACCATGGCCTCCAGTAGCGCCTCCTTGAGAATACGGGTGATGACGGTGGCAAGCGGCAGGGCGAGCGCCAGCACCGGCATGACCATATGGGCGGCGATATCGAGGAAGATGTCAAAGCGCAGGCGGATGAGGCTTTCGGCGAGGTAGAACGGCGTCGCGAAATCGATCGACAGCGTCGGGTCGATCCGGCCGGAGAGCGGGAAGATCGGAAAAAGCACGCCGAGCAGGAGAACCAGCGCCAGCGCCCAGACGAAATCGGGCACCGCCAGCAGCACGCCGTTGGTGGCGTCGATTGCCGGTTCCAGAGGTGTGCGGCGAGACAGAGTGCCGATCACGGCCACCGCTCCGCCGATCAGTATGGCGACGAATAATGCCGCGAAGGCGAGTTCAAGCGTTGCCGGCAGGCGCCCGAGCAGCAATTCCAGGACATCGCGGCGCAGCGAGATTGAAGTGCCGAAATCGCCGACGAGCACCGCCTGCAGCCAGACGCCGAATTGCGCCGGCAGGCTGAGGTCGAGGCCGTATCTGGTGCGCAGCGCCAGGATGTCGGCGGGGCTTGCGCCCGGCGCGATCATCATCGCAATCGGATCGCCCGGCACGACGCGCAGCAACACGAAGACGATCAATGCGACGCCGAACAGCGTGATTGCTGCCATGACGAGTCGATTGAGGATGGATAAGGCGATCATGAGCATTCCTGGATTTGGCTGCCCCTCATCCGGCTGCCGCCACCTTCTCCCCGCGGGCGGGGAGAAGGGATATGTCGCGGCCTCTCCGTCCCTCTCCGGCGTCGCGTGTGGTACGTCCCCTCTCCCCGCGAGCGGGGAGAGGGTTAGGGCGAGGGGCAAACCCGTCGATCAGGCCTTAGACACCAAGGTCGGCTGCAGCGCGCCGGACACATTCGGCACGACCTTCAGCTTGTCCTTGTAGACGATCGGCTGGACATACTGGAGGAGCGGGATGACATAGCCCTGTTCGGCGATGTACTTGCTCACCGCCTTCCAGCCGGCGATGCGCTTCTTCTCGTCCTTTTCGCCCCAGAGCGGCATGATCATGTTGTCGAGATCGTCCGTGTTCCAGACCGAGTGCGGCGAGGGGCCGAACATGGCAAAGCCGGTAGAGGTGGTCGGGTCGGCGATCGCGTTGCCCCAGTTGTAGAAAGCGGCGGGGGCAAGCTGGTCGGCGGCGCGCAGTTCGTAATGCTTGGCGATCTCGTAGACTTCGATTTCCGCTTCGATGCCGACGCGGCGCCACATGCCGACGATCGCCTGGATCATTTCGTAATCCTTCGGCTTGAAGCCGCGCGTCGTCTGGATCTTGAACTTCACCGGCTTTTCGGTCGAGAAACCGGAGGCCTTCAGGAGTTCCTTCGCCTTGTTCTGGTCGTAGCCAACCTTGATCGAGGCGTCATAGGCGTCGTATTCCGGCGCTTCCAGCGTATCGATCGGCACGCCGTAACCCTTCAGCAGCCGGTCGACGATCGCCTTCTTGTCGATTGCGTGGTGGGCGGCAAGACGCACGTTCTTGTCGAGCATGGCGTCGATATTGTTGAGGAAGATCATGCCGATATCCGAGATCGGCTTTGCCGCACCCTTCAGGCCCTTCTTGTCCTTCAGGCGGTCGTATTCCTCGTAAGGGATTTCGAGCGTGATATCGGAGGAGCCGGATTCGATTTCGGCGACGCGGCTCGTCGCATCCGGCACGAACTTGAAGACGACCGTGTCGAAGGCCGGCTTGCCGCCGTAATAGTTCGGGTTAGCCTTCAAGCGCAGGAAGGCGTTGCCCTCATAGGCATCGACCATATACGGCCCGGTCCCGATCGGCTTCTTTTCGAAACCTTCGGCCCCGACCTTTTCATAATAGGCCTTCGGCATCACGTAGCCGGTGAGGAAGGCCATCCATTTGAAGAAGGTCGGGTCGTATTGCTTGACGTCGCCGGTGATGCGCTTTCCGTCGATCTTATAGTTGGAGACGCCGCCCCAGACGAATTGGATCGGATTGCCGGTTTCGGGCTTCGCGGCGCGTTCCAGCGACCAGACGATGTCGGCCGGGGTGAAATCGGAGCCGTCATGCCATTTGACGCCCTCGCGGACATCCATCCAGACCTTGGTCTTGTCGTCGTTCCAGCCCCAGGCGGTCAGCAGCCCCGGTTGGAACGAAAGATCGGGACCCTGACCGATGAACTGGTCGAAGATCGAGCGATAGATCGCCTGGATCGTCGGGTTGACGGCGGAGGGACCGACCGTCGGGTCGAAGGAGGGCAGGTTGACGTTATAGGCGATGGTCAGCGTTGAGCTGTCCTGCGCGAAAACTGCATTACGTCCGGAAAATACGCCTGTCAGAAAAGTGGCCGCGCCAAGGCTCAATGCCTGGCGCCGGGAGAGCGTCGTCATGATCTAACTCCATTGTTCCCTGGTGGCCAAACTTGCGGACAGGCTGTCCGTGTCGGGCTCATTCGTGTGAATGGTTGAACGTTAAAATAAGTGCGAAACGGCGGCAAGGACTATTTGCAACCGAACGTTTGCGATTTTTATGCCGAAGCGATCAAATAATATGCATTAGCATATATAATGGTTCTTGTTACCGCCGGTCATCATACGATGAACGCTTGGAATAGCGCGTAGTATTCCCGCGGCATTTGTGAATTGACAAATGCCCGGTGCAGAAAATATGCTTTTGCAAATGATTATCGAATGAAGCCGACAAGGCGAAGGGGAACTGCCATGGCCGAGCGATCTTTTGCGCGCGAAGTCGAGGATCTCAAACTTGGAGAAGGCGAGATTTTCCGGGGTGAAGGCATTCTCGCCATCACCAAGGCGCTGCTGCAATCCGGCGTTTCCTATGTCGGCGGTTACCAGGGCTCGCCGATCTCGCACCTGATGGACGTGCTGGCCGATGCCAAGGACATCATGGAGGATCTCGGGGTTCATTTCGAGACTTCCGCCTCGGAAGCGGCAGCGGCGGCGATGTTGTCTGCCTCCGTCATGTATCCGGTGCGCGGCGCGGTCACCTGGAAATCGACGGCCGGCACCAACGTCGCCTCGGACGCGCTCTCCAACCTCTCCTCCGGCGGCGTCAACGGCGGCGCGCTGATCATCCTCGGCGAGGATTTCGGCGAAGGCTCTTCGATCATGCAGGAACGCAGTCATGCGTTCGCGATGAAGTCGCAGATGTGGCTTCTCGACCCGCGTCCCAACCTGCCGGCTATGGTTCAGGCCGTTGAAGACGGCTTCCAGCTTTCGGAAGCCTCCAACACCCCTGTCATGCTGGAAGTGCGCATCCGCGCCTGCCATGTGCATGGCCAGTTCGTCGCGAAGAACAACAAGCGGCCCGATTTCACGCTGAAGCAGGCGCTGGAAAACCCGGTCCGCGATGTCAACCGCATCGTCTTGCCGCCGGCGAATTTCGCGCAGGACAAGGACAAGCTGGAGCGCCGCTGGCCGGCCGCCGTCAACTTCATCAAGGAGAAGAAGCTCAACGAGCATTTTGGCCCCGAGGAAGGCGAGATCGGCATCATCACGCTCGGCGGTCTCTACAACGGCGTCATGCGCGGCCTGCAGCAGCTTGGCCTGGCGGATGTCTACGGCAATTCCTCGATCCCGATCTATGTGATGAACGTCGCCTACCCGATGATCGACGACGAAGTGGTCGATTTCTGCGTCGGCAAGAAGGCCGTGATCATGGTGGAAGAGGGCGCTCCGGAATATATCGAGCAGTCGCTGCACACGTTGATGCGCCGCCGCGATATCCAGACCCGCCTGCACGGCAAGGACATCCTGCCGCTCGGCGGGGAATATACCGCGCCTGTCATGATGAAGGGGCTGAAGACCTTCATAGAGATGTACGATCGGCTGCTGCTCGGCAACCAGCCGCCGGTGCCGGATCCGACGCCCATCCTCAACGACCCCAAGGTCAAGGCGCTGGCCGAAGTCGTGCCGGCACGTCCTGCCGGTTTCTGCACCGGCTGTCCGGAGCGGCCGATCTTTGCTGCCATGAAGCTGGTCGAGAAGGAACTCGGCGAACATCATGTCTCGGCCGATATCGGCTGCCACCTTTTCTCGATCCTGCCGCCGTTCAATATCGGCGGCACGACGATGGGTTACGGCCTCGGGCCAGCGTCGGCTTCCGCATTCAACGTCGAAGCCGACAAGCGCTCGATCGCGGTCATGGGCGATGGCGGCTTCTGGCACAACGGTCTTGCGACCTCGGTCGGCAATGCCGTCTTCAATAAGCAGGACGGTGTCATCCTCGTCGTCGACAATTTCTATTCGGCGGCAACCGGCGGGCAGGACATCCTGTCGTCGCGGGCCATCAATCCGAACCGCAAGACCAACAACTCGATCGTCAATGCGGTGAAGGGCATCGGCGCCACCTGGGTGCGCCAGATCGATCGCACCTATGATGTCGGAAAGATGCGGGACACGCTGAAGGAGGCGCTGACCAGCAAGGAAAAAGGCCCGAAGATCATCGTCGCCTCTTCCGAATGCATGCTGAACAAGCAGCGCCGGGTGAAGCCGCAATTCAATAAGGCGGTCAAGGACGGCAAGCGCATGGTCAAGGAGCGCTTCGGCGTGGACGAGGACGTCTGCACGGGCGATCACGCCTGCATCCGGCTTTCCGGCTGCCCGTCGCTGTCGGTCAAGCACACGGACGATCCGTTGAAGGACGATCCGGTTGCGGCGATCGACAATAGCTGCGTCGGCTGCGGCAATTGCGGCGAGGTTTCGGAAGCGGCCGTTCTCTGTCCCTCGTTCTATCGCGCCGACGTCATTCACAATCCGACCGGCTGGGACAGGTTCCTCTCGAAATTCCGTAGCTCGGTGATCGGCTGGCTGCAGGCCCGTCGTGCCGCCGGCCGCGTCGTGTTCGCGGAGGCTTGATCCATGAATGAGACGGTAAACCCCAAGACGCTCCATGCTTCCGACAAGCCCCTGACGCTTGCCATCATGGCCATGGGCGGCCAGGGCGGCGGCGTGCTGGCCGACTGGATCGTCGGCCTTGCCGAAGAGCAGGGCTGGATGGCGCAGTCGACTTCGGTGCCGGGCGTTGCCCAGCGTACCGGCGCGACGATCTATTATATCGAGATGCTGCCGGCCCGTGACGGCGTGTCGCCGATCTTCTCGCTGATGCCGACGCCGGGCGATGTCGATGTCGTGCTCGCCGCCGAATTGATGGAGGCCGGCCGCTCCGTGCTGCGCGGCCTCGTGACGCCGGACAAGACAACGCTGATCGCCTCGACGCACCGTTCTTTCGCGGTTGGCGAAAAGGAAAAGCCGGGCGACGGCATCGGCGATCCGACCGTGGTGGTCGGGGCGACCGATTTCGCCGCCAGGCGCACCATCGCCTTCGACATGGATACGCTGGCGCTCAAGAACGGCAGCGTGATCTCCGCTTCGATGTTCGGTGCGCTTGCCGCGGCGGACGTGCTGCCTTTTTCCAAGGAAGCGTTCGAGGCGACGATCCGCGGCGGCGGCAAGGGCGTCGAGCCCAGCCTGCGCGCCTTCAACGCCGCCTATGAGCGCACCAGAGCCAAGCCGCGGGACGAAGTCACCGCCTCGGCGCCAAAGCGTTTCGATGTCATGCCGGAAACCGCCGGCCATCCGGACCTCGATCGGCTGGTGCATCGTATGCGCGCCGAATTCCCGGAGGTCGCCTGGCCGCTGCTGTTTGCCGGCGTCAAGAAGCTCACGGATTTCCAGGACCCGGCCTATGCCGGCGAATATCTCGACCGGGCCGGCAAGCTTCACGCGCTCGACCGGGCCAATGGCGGCGAGGATCGTGACTATGCCTTCACCGTCCAGTCGGCGAAATACGTCGCCGTCGCCATGGCCTATGACGATGTGATCCGCGTCGCCGACCTGAAAACCCGCGGCTCGCGTTTCGATCGTGTCCGCAAGGAGGTCGGCGTCAAGCAGGACCAGGTTCTCTACATGACCGAATACATGCATCCGCGCATGGAAGAAGTCGTCGGAACCATGCCGAAGACATTGGGCCTGTGGGTGGAAAACCGTCCCAAGGTTTTCGCCTGGCTCGACCGTCGCATCAACAAGGGCCGCCGGGTGCAGACCGGCACGCTCTTCTGGTTCCTGACGCTCTACACGCTGGCGGCACTCCGCCGCATCCGCCGCGGCACGCTGCGGCATGCGCGGGAAATCGAGCATCGCGAAGCCTGGCTCCAGACGGCGACGTCGCTGCTTTCGCGGAACTATGACCTCGCGGTCGAGGTGATCAACAATCGACGACTGGTGAAGGGCTATTCCGACACCCATGCACGCGGGCTTTCAAAGTTCGATCGGGTGATGTCGGCATTGGGGACCCTGGCGGACCGCGAAGACGGTGCGGCCTGGATGAAACGTCTGCGCCAGGCGGCGTTGCTGGATGAAAACGGCATTGCGCTGGATGGAGCGTTGAAGACGGTTTCCACCCTTTGAAGGGAGAGCCGTCGCGTTCTCGCGGCGGCATGCCAATCCGCTTCGCATACCAGCCGTTCGCCGCAATGATCATCCGCGGCTGGAAGCCGCCAGGGCGGTGTTCAGAACCTTGCTGCAGAAGTTCATATTCAGCAACGGGTTAAGAGATGTGGGCCCGCGGGTCGGGTCCTGTCCGCTGATGCAGGCAACCACCAGTGCCGACAGCGTGGCCTGGCGCGGATTTATGGCGCCGGTCGGGGTGGCAACCGGCTTGCCGTCCGGCCCAATGACGGGGCGGCCGACCAGAGCGACCAGAAGATTGCCGTATTGGCTGAGAATGATGGAATAGGCATCATGGCCGATGAAGCCGTTGGCATAGGCCTCGCAGGCTCTATACAGGCCGTCGCGCAGCGCCAGCACGGCACCGGCGCGGCCCTCTCCCTCCTCGATACTTTCATCCGTCTTGGCATCCGGCGCGACTTCGGTCGTGGTTCCGGTCGAACTGGTGATCTTGACCGTTGCTTTGGCGGATTTGTCGAAAGCAACCGTGTAGTCCGGGCTGGGTTCGCTGCAAATGATCGGATAGCCCAGTCGTTTGCGTTCGGTGATGAGCCTGAAATTGCCGGTCATGACCAGAGATTTGGTGCCGCCGATTTCGGCTTGCTGCACCTTTTCATTCGCGGAGGTACAACCTACCAATGCCGCCGCGAGCGCGGCAGCGCAGATCTTGTCAAACATGTCCCCGATCCCCCTGCAGCAACTTGCTGCCAGCGTCGGCATCTCCACTCTTAACCGGTGGGCCCTCGATGCCTCGGATGGTTAATGTGCGTTAAGAAATCATGTTTTGCAATCAAAAGTTATAATGTATTTATAAAACACGCACCCGCCGGATGAGTTCTTCTTGAAGAGGGTGGGTTTCAGCTCGGCTGGGCTGCGCGCAGAACACGCTCAAGGCGGCGGTCATGCTCCGGTTTTAAGCATACAGACACATTATAGCCGCGATCCCGTTGCTTTTGCTGCGCATCTGTCCAAAAACTAGATGCGAAGTTCTTCAGCACCGGCAGTTCACATGGAATCCACGGATCGTCAGCCAAGTCGCTTTCGAGACATCCTTGAGACGTATCGTCCTTACCTCATCGCTGCGGCGGCGTTGGCGGTTTTCGCGTTCACGACTTTTGCGATCTACAACCTCACGAACGAGGTCAGCTATGACGACGTTATCGAGGCCCTCGCCAACACGCGCTGGTCTTCGATCGGCCTTGCGGTGTTCTTCACGGCACTGAGTTTCGCGGCCCTGGTCGGCTACGACGTGAACGCGATCACCTATATCGGCCGGTCGCTGCCTTTCGTGCCTGTCGCGATAACGGCGTTCAGCGCCTATGCCGTGGGCAATACGGCCGGATTTGGCGCGCTCAGCGGCGGCGCCATCCGGTTCCGCGCCTATTCGCGCCTGGGGCTTTCGCCGGACGATATCGGGCGCGTCATCGCGTTCGTGACGCTCGCCTTCGGCATCGGGCTTCTGGCGGTCACCGCGCTGGCGTCGCTGGTCACGGCGCCGAGGATCGGTGCCATTCTCGACATCGACGGGGATTGGGTGCGCGCCGGCGCGGTGGTGATCATCATCGTGCTGACCGCCGTCGTGATCCTTGGGCGAGACGGGCGGACGGTTTCGGTGGGAAGCCTCAGCATCCGCCTGCCGGATACCCGTACGTCCTCGCAGCAGTTCCTGATCACCGCACTCGATATCGCCGCCTCGGCTTCCGTCCTCTACGTGCTTCTGCCGCAGACGGAAATCGGCTGGCCTTCCTTCCTGGCCATCTATGCGACGGCCGTCGGCCTCGGCGTCCTGAGCCATGTACCCGCCGGTCTGGGCGTCTTCGAAACGGTGATCGTTGCCGCACTTGGCAACAGGGTCAGCCTTGACGAAGTGCTCGGCAGCCTCGTTCTCTACCGCGTCATCTATCACGTCCTGCCGCTGCTCATTGCCACGCTGGTGGTGATCGGCGTCGAGATCCGGCAGCTTGCGCATCACCCCGTCGCCTCGACGCTCCGCAAGCTCGAATTCCGCCTCGCGCCGCCGCTTCTGGCAACCTTCTCGATGATCGCCGGGGCCATGCTGATCTTCTCGAGCGTGACCCCGACGCCGGATTCCGACATCAATTTCCTCGGCAACTACCTGCCGCTGCCGGTGTTCGAAGGCGCGCATTTCCTGTCCAGCATTCTCGGCCTGCTGCTGTTCGTCGCGGCGCGCGGCATCGGCCAGCGGCTGGACGGCGCGTGGTGGACCGGCATGGTCTGCACTGCCCTGGCGCTGGTTCTCTCCTTCATGCGGGCGCTCGCACTTTTCGAGGCGACGTTCCTGATCATCCTGCTGATCGGCCTGTTTCTCAGTGCCAAGCAGTTCAAGCGCCGGGCATCGCTGTTCGGACATGTGCTGACGCCCAGCTGGATCGCGGCCATGTTCATCGTCGTCGCCGCGGCGATCACGGTCCTGCTGTTTGTCTATCGCGAGGTGGACTACAGCCGGGAGCTCTGGTGGCAGTTCGAGTTCTCCGGGGAAGCGCCGCGCGGATTGCGCGCCGTCCTCGGCCTAGCGATTTTTGCGGCGACGATCTCCGTGTTCAGCCTTCTGCGGCCGGCGGCTCGACGTTCGGCATTGTCGACGCCGGGCGACCTCGAGCGGGCAGTGCAGCTCGTCATGGCGCAGGACAACGCCGACGCCAATCTTGTACGGATGGGTGACAAGCGGCTGATGTTCTCCGAAAGCGGCAAGGCCTTTATCATGTACGGCATTCAGGGCCGTTCCTGGATCGCGCTTTTTGATCCGGTCGGACCGCAGGAGGAGAAGGCGGATCTTGTCTGGCGTTTCGTCGAGGAGGCCCGTGCCCAGGGCGGCCGTGCCGTGCTCTATCAGATTTCGCCGGGCCTCCTTTCACATTGTGTCGATGCGGGTCTCAGGGCCTTCAAGCTCGGCGAACTGGCGATCGTCGATCTGTCGCATTTCGACCTCAAGGGCAGCCGGCTTGCTGCGCTTCGCCAGGCCATCAACAAGGGCGTCCGGGAAGGTTTGGAGTTTTCGGTCATCGAGCAGCCGGATGTGATGACCCATGTCGAAGAACTCAGGCGCGTGTCGGATGCCTGGCTCGAAGATCACAACACGCGCGAGAAGACATTCTCGCTCGGCGCTTTCCGGGATGACTATGTCAGCGCCCAGCCGGTCGCGATCCTCAGGAAGGACGGCAGGATCGTCGCCTTCGCGACGCTGTCGCTCACCGATACGAAGTATGAAGGTACCGTCGATCTGATGCGCTTCATGCCGGGCGCCCCGAAAGGCTCCATGGATTTCCTGTTCGTGAAGATCATGGAATATCTTCGCGATGCCGGTTATGGACATTTCAATCTCGGCATGGCCCCACTTTCGGGCATGTCGACGCGCGAGGCTGCGCTCGCATGGGACCGGATCGGCAGCGTCGTTTTCGAACACGGCGAACGGTTCTACAATTTCAAAGGGTTGAAAGCTTTCAAGTCGAAGTTCCAGCCCGCCTGGGAGCCGCGTTATCTGGCTGTGGCAGGGGGCGTCAGCCCCGCCATCGTGATGATGGACGCAACGCTTCTGATCGGCGGCGGCTTGAGAGGAGTGGTCGGTAAATGATGTTTCTACGTTCTCTTTCGATGGCGCTTGCCGCCCTGACGTTCGGCGCCTTGACGGCTGCTGCCCAGGATCAGCAGGATTATCACACGGGCCTGATCCCGCAGCCGCGCATCCTTGTGCCGAACAATGGTAGCGATCTTGAAGGCATCGTGTTCCTGATTTCCGGCAGTCGGGGTTGGGGCGCGCCGGAGGATGCCGAGGCGCAGAAGCTGCTCGCCGCCGGCGCGGCCGTGGTCGGCATCGATTTCCCGTCCTATGTCAAATCGCTCAACGCCGATGACGGCGAGTGCATCTACATGGTGTCTGATATCGAGGACGTCTCCCAGCAGGTGCAGCGGCGGATCGGAAACCCGCAATACCGCCACCCGATCGTTGCCGGCATCGGGGAAGGCGGCGCGCTGGCGCTTGCGATGATCTCTCAGAGCCCGGCCGCGACGATCGAGGAGGCAATCGCCGTCGATCCGCTGGCGGGCATCCCGCTGGCCAAGGAACTCTGCACCCCGGCATCCAAACAGAAAGCCGGCGATCGCACGATCTACGGTTTTGACGACGGCGCGTTGCCGGCGGCGGTGGCGATTGTTTCCACGCCTTCCGCCGATGCCGGCGGCAAGGCGCATGGACAGCGCCTGAAGCAGGACCACCCGGAGGTGGAGTTGATCAATTCCGGCGAGACGCCGGATGTGGCGCTGTCGCAGGTGCTCGCCACCCGTATCGCGGCGGCCGGGCGGATCAATCAGCCGCTCGACCTTCCCCTGACCATTCTCCAGGCCAAGCCGGCCATGAACACGATGGCGGTGATCTTTTCCGGCGATGGCGGCTGGCGCGACCTCGACAGCGAGGTGGGCGGCTATCTTCAATCGCAGGGCATTCCGACGGTCGGACTGGATTCGTTGCGTTACTTCTGGTCCGAACGCACGCCGCAGGCGACGGCGGATGATCTGTCAAAGATCATCGAACACTATCGCCGGCAATGGGGTGTCCAGAACGTGCTGCTGATCGGTTACTCGTTCGGCGCGGACGTGCTGCCCGCGACCTACAATTCCCTGCCGGCCGCAGACCGCGCACGGGTCAAGCAGATCACGCTGCTCGGCCTCTCGCGTGACGTGGACTACGAGATTTCGGTCACCGGCTGGCTTGGCGTCGCAGGCGCCGGCAAGGGCGGCGATACGATGAAGGACGTCGTCAAGATCGATCCGAAGATCCTTCAATGCGTCTACGGCACCGACGAGGACGATGATCCCTGCCCGACGCTGAAGGACAGGGGCGTCGAAGTCGTGCCGATCGAGGGCGGTCATCATTTCGACGAGAACTATCAGGCGCTCGGCAAGCGCATCCGCGACAGCCTGCAGACACGGCTGTCGAAATAGCCCGATCAGATTTCGTGCTTGCGGATGTTGAGGAGGATCTTGTGCAGCGTGCCCGTGAAGGCGCGGTATTCCTCCTCGTCGATGCCGTCGAACATCCGCACCAGTGAATCATACATGGTCGGCCAGAAGCGGCCGAAAGCGGCGCGGCCTTCCTCCGTGATGGTCACGTCGCGGATGCGCATGTCTTCTGCGCGGGGCGTGCGGCGGATATAGCCCTGCTCCTCGAGGGAATCGAGCGTGCGGCTCATGGTCGACTGCTCGATGACGGCAAAGATCGAAAGCTCGTTGATGGTGAGCGAGGCGGAGACGCTGAGGACCGCGAGCGTGCGCATCTTGGCGGTCGAGAGCTCGTACTCGCGCAATTCCTCCGCCATGTTGGAATTCCAGCGGGAGATGATCCGGTTCATCAGATACGGCGCGAAATGGTTGAGGCCGATCTCGCCCATGGTCGGCCGATTTTCCTGATCGCCTTCCTGGTGCCAGCGCAGCACCACGCCCGAAAACCGTTCTGCCATGAAATCCATCTCTCCTAAGCCGCCTCGCTTCAACGCAGCGACGATGCGAGCAGAAAGCCCGAGCCGCCCGACAGCCCCGGTCCCGGATGGGTCGAGGCGCCGATATGATAGAGGTCCGGCACGTGGGTGCGGTGGTTAACAGACGACTTGAAGGGTCGCCAGAGGAAAAACTGGTCGAGTCCGCAGAAACCGCCATAGGGATCGCCGCCGACGAGGTTCATGTTCAACGCTTCCAGGTCAGCAGGCGAATAGGCGCGGCGGGCGAGCTTGATCTCGGCGAAGTTCTCGATGTGGCGGGAAAGCAGTGCTTCGATGCGGTCGGCGTAACGTTCGCGCAACTCCTCGGTCCAGCGGCCGTCGGCGGGCGTGGCGATCTCGCCGGCCGCGTCGCCCTTGATGAAGCGCGGCGCTTCGGGAAGCTGCAGCCAGAGAACGGATTTGCCATCCGGCGCGCGTGAAGGGTCGAAGCTGGCTGGTTGGCCGACACAGACGGTCGGTTCGGCGGGCAGCAGGCCGCGTTCGCATTCGTTGGTGGCGCGGGAGACGCCATCGAGGCCGGGCGTCAGGTGCAGCAATGCCACCTTGGCGAGATCCGGATCCCCCTTCCAGCGCGGCGGTGCGGAGAGGGCATAGTGGATCTGCATATTGCCCTTGCCGTATCGATACCGGGCCACGCCTTCCTGAATCTCGGTCGGTGCCGGCTGCGGCCAGTCCCTGAGCAGCCGGTCGTAGATCTGGTTCGGCGTCGTCGAGCACACGACGCCGGATGTGGCGTTGATCGTCTCGCCGCCAACCAGCCGAACGCCGGCGGCCTTGCTGCCCGGGCCGGGAAGGATGCGTTCGACATCCGTACCCGTGCGGATCGCGCCGCCCTGATCGGCGATCAGTCGTTCGAAAGCCCTGACGAGGTTCGCAGCGCCTCCCTTGACGATCGGGCAGCCGGCAAGTTCGATGGCAAAACCGATGACCTTGACCATCTCGGCCGAATAGGCGCTTTCCGGCGCCAGGCCGCAATGCAGGACCCAGGGCGCCCAGAGGGCGTGGGCGGTTTCGGACCTGTAGGTGGTTTCGAGGTAGCCGCGTGCGGGCGTCAGGGCATCGCCGAACCAGGCGGCAAGCTGGCGCAAGCCCTTGCTCCAACCCTGTTTCGCGACCGTCTTCAGCGTGGTACCGGACCAGAGCGCTCCGCCCAGCAGCGAAAACAGGAAGGAGGCATCGGCGCCGAGGGCGTTCATTTCCTTGTCGAAGGTCTTGCCGTCGCCAACCGCGAGCGCCTCGAAGGTGGCGATATTGCGCTGGCGATCTTTCGAGAGGATGACGGAAGAACCGTCAGGGCGCAGCACGCCGGTCGGCAGGTCGGTATGGGCGAATTCAAGGCCGCGGGCTTCGAGATCCTTGCCGAGCGCGCCATAGGCGGGCGAGGTCAGGAACAGCACCATGGTGGTGGCCATCACGTCATGGGTAAAGCCCGGCGCCGTCACCTCCTCCGTGCACAGGCAGCCGCCGACGCGGTCGCTACGCTCCAGGACGAGAACCTTCTTGCCTTTCTTGCCGAGCATGGCGGCGGCAACCAGTGCGTTGATACCGCTGCCGACGATGATGTAGTCAAAATCCGCCATGCCGCCCGCCTTTCCGCTGGATACAGAAAGGGCCGGAACCTTCCGGTCCGGCCCTTCGATTGGATCAGGCGATCAGCGCCAGCGCGCGAACCGGCGAGCCGGTGCCCTTGACGAGCTTCAGCGGTGCGGCGATCAGCACGGCGCCCTTCGGCGGCAGCTGGTCGAGGTTGGACAA
The DNA here is from genome assembly GCF_031455615.1 of Neorhizobium sp. 2083. NCBI lineage: Bacteria > Pseudomonadati > Pseudomonadota > Alphaproteobacteria > Hyphomicrobiales > Rhizobiaceae > Neorhizobium > Neorhizobium sp. 2083. The sequence goes on from NZ_JAVDTC010000006.1 coordinate 45,137, forward strand.
GGAGGCCAGGCCGTATTTGCCGGCTCCATGCATGAGGTTATGGGCCGGGAAGGGCGGGTTCATGCCGCCGGCCGAGCCGGCATCGGTGCCGATGGTTTCCTGGCCCCAGCCGATGATGTTTTTCGAGATCAGGTATTGGATCGCTTCGGCAGTCGGGCCGGGCGAATGCGGGCCGTTCTCGTCGGCATTCAGGAAGGTTTCGGTGGAGCCGTTGCGCTTGTACCAGTCGGAGCGCATCAGCACCCAGCTGCCGGCTTCGATCGCGCCATGCTCGGCTTCCCATTCCTTGATGCTGTCGACGGTCAGCAGATAGTCCGGGTTTTCTGCGGCTTCTTTGGAACGGTCGATGACATTGACCGGCGCGACGAAATTCTGCGGCGGGATGGTGTCGGTCGTGTTGTTTTCCTTGTCCTTGCCGGTGATCCAATGACAGGGCGCATCGAAATGGGTGCCGGTGTGCTCGCCGAGCTCCAGCCAGTTCCAGGCCCAGAACGGACCGTCCTGGTCGTACGCCGAGATGGTGTGGACGGCGACCTTCGGGGTGTTCTTGCCGAACTGCGGCGGCAGGTAGAGAACGGGGGTGTCCGGCCCGAGCGGCGCCGTCAGGTCGACGACCTTGACCGAGCCGGAAAGAAGAGCGGAAGCGAGACTGGTGAGCGTGGTGGAAGACATGGTGCCGGGTTCCCCTTGAATGACCGGTTTCGTGAGCCGGGCGGCAGGCCGGTTTCCTCTCCGGCCGCCGCTAACCGATGAGCGAGCCTATTGCAGAAAATATGAGGATGCAAGCAATCGGCCAGGGCTGCGCCGCGCAAATTTGCGTGGTCGTTTTGTATGAGAAATACCCGGGATTTTCATGCGGAATGGCACTTCGCTGTCTCGATTAAGGGCGGGTACAGCCCGCCATCGGCTTCTCGACCGGTTGCCCGCCCTTGATGCCGTTTCCAGAAAATGTATGCATATGGATAAATAATGGGAACAGGGGACGGGACGATGACGGCTTATGACGCGGTGGTGATCGGAGCGGGCCATAACGGGCTTGCGAGTGCCATCCACCTGGCCGCAAAGGGCTGGTCGGTGGCTGTCGTCGAGGGCAAACCGGATCCGGGCGGTGCGGTGAAGACACGCGAACTTACGCTGCCGGGCTTCCGGCACGATCTTGCTGCCATGAACCTGTCGATGTTTGCGGGCTCGCCCTTCTTCGCCACCTACAAGGATGAATTGATCGCCCATGGTCTCGGGTTTGTACCGGCCAGACACTGCTTCGCCAGCGTGTTTCGGGATGGGACGCATCTGGGCGTCTCGACCGATCTCGAAGAAACGGCCGGAGCGATCGCGGCGATCTCTCCGCAGGATGCGGCGGCATGGCGAAAGCTGTTCGCAGAATTCGGCTCCGACGCTCCGCATATTTTCGGGCTGCTTGGTTCGCCGATGCCGTCGCTTGCCGCTGCGAAAGTGGTCTGGAAGGCGTGGCGGGAGAAGGGCAGCGGCTGGCTTTACGATACGGTGCGCATGCTGCTCGCCTCGCCCCGCGATTTCCTCGATACTCGGTTCCGCAACGACAAGGTCAAGGCGATGATGAGCGCCTGGGGACTGCATCTGGATTTCGCGCCGGATGTGGCGGGCGGTGCACTTTTTCCCTACCTCGAAAGCATGGCGAACCAGGCTTTCGGCATGGTGATCGGCCAGGGCGGTGCCGATACGATCGTCAAGGCGATGACCGGGCTTTTGAAGGCGAAGGGCGGTGAACTGATGCTCGGCACGCCGGTCGAGCGGGTCGAGACGACCGGCGGCATGGCGACCGGCGTCAGGCTTGCCGACGGACGGGTGGTCACGGCCCGCAAGGCGGTCATCTCGAACGCTCATCCCCAGCTGTTGTTCGGAAAGCTCGTCGATACCGATCCCGCCCGGGAAACATTCGATCGCAAGGTCGAAAGGTTCCGCGCCGGACCGGGCACGATGATGATCCATCTGGCGATGGACGGCCTCCCCGATTGGAGAGCCGGCGAAGCGCTGAAAGACTATGCCTATGTGCATGTGGCGCCGGATCTGGCGATGATGTCCAGGGTCTATTCGGAGGCGATGGGCGGCCTGCTGCCCGCCGAACCGGCTTTGGTCGTCGGCCAGCCGACGGCGCTCGACCCGTCGCGCGCGCCGAATGGCAAACATGTGCTCTGGGTTCAGGTGCGGGTCCTGCCGGCGGAAATCCGTGGCGACGCGGCCGGGACCATCGCGGGTACGGATTGGGATGCGGTGAAGGAAGCCTATGCCGACCGGGTGCTCGACATTCTCGAGACGTATGCGCCGGGGACGAAAGCGAAAATCCTCGGCCGCGCGGTATTCTCTCCGGCCGATCTGGAGCGGGAGAACCCGAACCTGATCGGCGGCGACAATCTTTCCGGCAGCCACCATCTCGACCAGAATTTCCTGTTCCGGCCCGTGGCGGGTTATTCGCGCTACAAGACCCCGGTGAGGTCGCTCTATCTCTGCGGCGCGTCCACCTGGCCCGGCGCCGGCACGGGGGCGGGCTCCGGCTTCATGCTGGCAAAAATGCTGGCCGGGAAAGGCTGAGCGCGAACCTTTGACATTTCAAATATCTGCTTCTAGACCTTGGATCGGTTACAGAGGCAGCATTCGGAATGGCAGAAGCGGAAGCGACCAACGTCGATCTGGAGATCATCGTTCAAGGCGTCCAAGGGCGGTCGAAGCCCGAGCTGCGCCTGTGGTTGCGCATGCTGTCGACGACCAAGCTGATCAGCCAGGAAATCCGCCGCCGTCTGCGCACAGAGTTCGGCGCGACGCTGCCGCAGTTCGATTTGATGGCGCAACTCTATCGCGAGAAGGACGGGCTGCGGCTCGGCGAGCTTTCCAGGCGCACCATGGTCACCAACGGCAATGTCACCGGCCTTGTCGAGCGGCTGGAAGCGGACGGCTATGTGCAGCGGCTGACGCCGGACGGCGACCGGCGCGTGACTGTCGCAAAGCTCACCGATGCCGGCACGATGCTGTTTGCGGCGATGGCCGCGGCGCACGAGGGCTGGCTGCAGGACATGATGGCGGATGTCGATCCGCGTATGGTCGGCGCCCTTTGGCTGGAAATCGGTTCGCTCAAGAGTTCCGCCAGCAATCATCTCTCCGGTGCGGCCTTCGAATAACCGCGTTGCCGGGGTTCTCAGCGCTTCTTTTCCTTGTTGAACTTCTGTTCGAGAAGATTGACCAGCCGTACCATCGGCCAGAGGAAGGCGATGTAGATCAGCGCGGCGCCGATCAGCGGCGTCGGATTGGCGTAAAGCGCCTGCGCGTCCGTCGCCTCCTTCAGGAGTTCCGGCAGCGCGACCGTCGAGGCAAGCGAGGTATCCTTGAACATCGAAACGCAATTGTTGGTCATCGGCGGAATGACGATGCGGATCGCCTGCGGCAGCACGACCTTGCGCAGGGTGACGAAGAAGGGCAGGCCGAGGGCATCGGCCGCCTCGAACTGGCCGCGCGGAATGCCTTCGATGCCGGAGCGGAAGATTTCCGCCGAATAGGCGGCCATGACGATCGAGAAGGCGAGGCCCGCGGACGTCCAGGACGACAGGCGGATGCCGACGAAGGGCAGGGCGTAATAGATGAGTATCAGCACCACCAGCATCGGCGCCGCGCGAAAGATGTCGATGTAGAGCACCGTCAGGTAGCGCACCGGCTTCGGCCCGTAGAGGCGCAGGAGCGCGATCACCAGCCCGCAAGGGATGCCGAAACCGATGCCGGCAACGCCGAGCAGGAAGGTGTTGATCAGCCCGCGCAGCAGCGCCGGAAACGCGTCGCCGAGAACCCCGAGATTGAAGAAAGTGTCGAGGAGGGTCATTTCCTGGTGCCTCTGTGCTCACGAAAATGCCGGCCGTCGCCGGCCGGCATGACTGGGATTTGCAGAATCGATAGCCGGCTTATGGCTTTGGCAGCGGCTGTTCGACGGCGGATGCCGAACCGGCCGCCGGATCCGAACCGAACCACTTCTTGTGGATCGCGGCCAGCGTACCGTCCTTCTTCATGGCGGTGATCGCGTCGTTCGCCTTGGCGAGCAGCGGATGGTCCTTGGTCATCATCAGGCCGTATTGCTCTCCGGTCTTGATGCGCACCTTGACGGCGAGGTCCTTCATCTTGAGGAAGGCGTATTCCATGCCCGGAACGTCGCTGACGGCCACGTCGGCGCGGCCGGCCGAGAGATCCATCAAAAGATCCTGCTGGGCGTTGTAGCTCTTGATGTCGCTGATGCCGTATTTTGCCTTGTTGTCCTTGGCCCATTTGTCGCCGGTGGAGCCGGCCAGAACGCCGACGACCTTGCCCTTCAGGTCCTCGACCTTGGAAACGGTCGCTTCCTTGCGGGTGGCGATGCCCATGTCGGCATCATAATAGGGCTGCGTGAAGGACTGGCTGCCAAGGCGCTCCTTGGTGATGGTGATCGAGGAGATCGCGACATCGATGCGCTTGGAGGATGTGGCGGCGAACAGAGCCTGGAAACCGAGGTCGGAAATCTCGACCGTCATGCCGAGGCGTTTTGCCACTTCATTGACGATATCGACCTCGAAACCTTCGAACGTGCCCGTGGCCGTCTTGTATTCGAAGGGCGGGTTGCTCGGATAGGAGCCGACGACAAGCGCGGCGGCCGAAGCAAAGCCGGCGCTTGCGACGGACAGGGCGGCGGCACCTGCGAGGCCGAAAAAGGCGCGGCGGAAAAGGGTCATGGTCATGATTTCGTTCCCTCTGTTTTCGTGACCGGCGGGCATTTTCCTCTGCCGGATCGGATAGGATTCTTGGTTGTTGGTCAATGCAGCGGCCGGGCACAAGCTCTCCCCCAAGAGCAATCCAGCGCCCTCTCAACCCCTCTTTCCACGCGCGATCGGAGCGGATCGTGATCGAAAATCCCGCAAGTTTCAAGCGGAAAGATTGAAGCTTAAATCAAGTCCGAGAGGTCCGTTCGGAGGGATAAATCATGGGGCGTGAATAGTTTAGGTTTAAACTTGTTTTTTCGTGTCGCCGGTTCGATAGTGGGCGCGACAGGGGAACAGAGGCCGCCGGCAACCGTTGCGGCTTCACAGAAAAGCAGGAACCAAGCCATGCGTTTTGCCTATTTCGCCTTTTTCGAAAACACCGATGGCAGCGAACTTGCCGTGAGCAAGGCGGATGTCGAGACCGTCGCCGAGATCGTCAAGCTGACGCCCGGCCTCACTTCGGCCAATCTCTATACGCCCGAAGTCACCAAGGACATGTACAACAAGGACGAGCAGTCGCCGATCTTCGGCATGCAGCTCTATTTCAACGATTTGACGGATCTGGAAGACGCAATGGCGCCGGCCGGCCACCTGCATCAGCTTGCCGCTTCCGGCGTGCTTTCGAGCATTCGCGGTGCGAAGGGCACGCAGCAGGCCATGTATGCGCGGCATTTCCCGGTCGACGATGTCAGGCTCGATATCGAAAAAAACGGCAATCCCTGTTCCTACGTGGTGCATTATACCGGTCCGGCTCAGGACCTGAACGTCTGGATGCACCATTATGTCAGCCACCATCCGCAGGTGATGCGCACCTTTCCGGGCATCCGCAAGATCGAGGTCCTGTCGCGGATCGATTGGTGCGGTTTCCTTCCCTGGGAGCGGGTCAACCACATGCAGCGCAACCGGGTGATGTTCGACAGTCCGGCCGCGCTTCAGGCAGCGCTGCAATCACCGGCGCGCATCGCCATGCGCGAGGATTTCAAGACCTTCCCGCCCTTTGAAGGCGGCAATTCCCATTTCCCGATGGAAACCAGGATCATCGTCCCCTGAGGGACGATGAGGCTGTTCAGAGCTTGATATGGTCGCGGTCGAGATCCGCGACCGAGCGGCAGCCGAGAAGCGCCAAGGTGCGGCGGGTCTCTTCTTCGAGGATGGCGATGGCGCGAGCCGCACCCGCTTCGCCGCCGGCCGCTAGACCATAGAGTGTTGCCCGGCCGGTCATGACCGCATCGGCGCCGAGCGCCAGGGCCTTGACGATATCGGTGCCGCGGCGAAAGCCGCTGTCGGCGAGGATGATGATCCTGCCTTTCAGCTTGCTGGCGATTTTTGGCAGGACTGTCATCGGCGAGGGGGCGCCGTCGAGCTGGCGGCCGCCGTGATTGCTGACGACGATGCCATCGGCGCCCACATCGATGGCCAGTTCCGCATCGCGCATCGTCATGACGCCCTTTATGATCAGCGGGCGCTTCCAGATTTTTCGCAGATGGCGGATGTGGTTCCAGTGAAGGTCCGGCTCCACCTGCTCGCGTGACCAGATGGCGGTGCGGGCAAAGGTCTGCTGGTCGGCAGGCAGGAAATCGAGGAGGTTGCCGAAGGGCGGGATGCCGCGCGCCATCACCGACAGCGCCCAGCGGGGGTGGCAGAGAATATCCAGCTTGTGGCGCAACGTCGGGTCCATGCCGGAGCGATAATTGCGGCGGTCCCATTCGCGGTTGCCGAATGTCGCCGCGTCGGTCGTCACCATCAGCGCCTGGCAGCCGGCACGTTCGGCGCGGCCGACCAGTTCGTCCATGAAGGTCTGGGAGCGGAAGACGTAAAGCTGCATCCAGTGGGAGAGGTTCGGGATGCCGGAAAGCTCCTCGATCCGCATGTTGGAGACGGTGCTCTGAGTAAAGGTGACACCCGCCCCAGCCGCCGCTTTGGCTAGCCGCCGATCGCCTTCATATTGGAAGAGGCCATTGAAGCCGGTCGGTGCGACGATCAAGGGAAGTCGCATCTTCCGGCCGAAGATCGTCGTCGTAAGATCGGGCATGCCGACGCCGGTCAGCGTCGAGGGACGAAATTCGATTTCCGAGAAGACCTCGCGGTTGCGGCGGAGTGTCCATTCGTCCTCGGCGCCGCCCTCGAGATATTCCAGCACGAAGGCCGGCAAGCGGTTGCGCGCCATGGCCTGGAGGTCGGCGATGGTGACGGCTCGGTTCACATCCCTGCCGCTGTAATACTTCCGCCCGGCGAGCGTCATTACTCCACCTGATAGCCGGCTTCGGCCAGCACCGGCGACCATTCGGCGTTGACATCGTCCGGCGGCACCGCGGCGAGCAGGCTGCGGGTATAGGCATGCTGCGGATTGGCAAACACCGTCTCGGTCCTCCCGCTTTCCACCACTTCGCCACGATACATGACCATCACCCGATCGCAGAGATAACGGACGACGGAAAGGTCGTGGCTGATGAACAGCATCGAGAAGCCGTGCTCGTCGCGCAGTTTTAGCAGCAGATCGAGAAGCTGGGCCTGAACCGACACGTCGAGGCCGGAGACGATCTCGTCGGCGACGAGGATGCGCGGCAGGGTGCAAAGCGCGCGGGCGATGTTGACGCGCTGCTTCTGGCCGCCTGAGAGCTGGGAGGGGAAGCGCATCGCGGCATCCGGCGGCAGGCCGATTTCCTTCAACAGTTCGGCGGCGCGGTCCATGCGCTCGCGGGTGCTGTTGTGCAGGCCGCTTGCCTCGTTCGCCTGGGTGACGATGCTGCCGATCCGCCGGCGCGGGTTGAGCGCCGATTGCGGGTCCTGGAAGACCATCTGGATATATTCGCGGCGATAGGCCTTTTCCGCATTGCCGTTAGCGGTGACATCGCGACCGGCGAGCGTGATCCTGCCGTCGGTTGGCGTATCGAGGCCGACGACGAGGCGAGCGAGCGAGCTCTTGCCGCTGCCGCTTTCTCCGACGATGCCGACGAACTCACCCTCGCCGAGGGTGAAATCGACGCTGTTGACCGCCTTGAAGGCGTTGCGCCTGGCGAACGGGCTCCAGGCGGTCGTATAGGCCTTGGTCAGTTTTTCGCCGTTGAGATGGATCCTGGTCGAGGCGATCTCGCGGCCGGGCGCCAGTGGCGGCGGCACGATGTCCGGCGTCTTTTCGGTGCGGATGCAGGCGGCGATATGGTTGGGACCGATATCGGCGAGCGGCGGTTCGATCTCCGTGCAGGCCTCGATCGCGTTCGGACAGCGGGAGGCGAAGCGGCAGCCTTTCAGTTCTTTCAGCACCCGCAGGCCCGGCATGCGTTCCGGCAGGATGAAGAGACCGCGGCGCGGGCCCGATATGTTCGGGTTGGCGAGCTGCAGGCAGCGCGTATAGGGATGTGCCGGTGCCGAGAAAAGCTGTTTTGCCGGGCCGCGTTCGGCCGGGCGGCCGGCATAGAGCACCATGATCTCGTCGCTGATCTGCGAGGCGAGGCGCAGGTCGTGGGTGATGAAGATCACCGCCGTGCCGTCGCGCTTCTGCATTTCGGCGATCAGCTTGACGATGCGGGCCTGGATGGTGACGTCGAGCGCGGTGGTCGGCTCGTCGGCGATCAGCAGGCGCGGGCGGCTGGCAAAGGCCATGGCGATCAGGATGCGCTGGCACATGCCGCCGGAAAGCTGGTGCGGATATTTTTCCAGAAGCGCTGCGCCATGCGGCAGATGGACAGCCTCGAATTCCTTGAGAGCCCGCTCGCGCCAATGCTCCCCGGGGGCAAGACCGATGCGCAGAAGGTGTTCCTTCATCTGCTGGCCGACTGTCAGAACCGGGTTGAGGCCGGAAAGCGGCTCCTGCGGAATGAAGGCGATGTCACGGCCGAGAAGGTTGCGCCGGCGTTCCGCCGCCATCGACACCAGGTCTTCGCCATCGAAGGAAAGGGTGCCCTTGGTGACGGCAAAACCCTTCGGCAGATATTGCGAGATGGTGCGGCCGATCATCGACTTGCCGGCGCCGGATTCGCCGACCAGGCCGAGGATCTTGCCGGGTTCCAGCGAGAAGTTGAGATCGGTCAGGACCGGAAAACTTTCCTTGGCTCCGAGCGATTCAACGCAAAGATTTTTTGCTGAAAGAATGGGATTCTTGGCTGAAGGAATGGCCATGTCAGGTGCGCTCCGTCTGGGTCAGGCGCGTATCGAGCGTGCGGCGCAGGCCGTCGCCCAGGATATTGAAACCGAAGACCGCGAAGAAGATCGCGAAGATCGGCGCGATCAGGTTGAACGGCGCGTCGTAGATGTTCTGGCGCGCATCGGCGATCATCTGGCCCCAGGCGGCGGTTTCGGAGCCGACGCTCATGCCGACGAAGGACAGGATCGCTTCGACGATGACCGCGACGCCCATTTCGAGGCTCATCAGGGTGATCAGCAGCGGCAGGGTGCCGGGCAGGATTTCGCGGGTGATGGTGCGCCAGTGCGAGAAGCCGACAAGCTGGGCGGCCGAAACATAGTCGCGGCGGCGCAGCACGATCACCTCGCTTCGCAGCACGCGGCAGAAGCGGGTCCAGTCGACCAGGACGATGGCCAGCACGACGTTGCGCAGGCCGGTTCCAAGGCCTACCATCAGGATGAGCGACAGGATGACTGGCGGGAAGGACAGCCAGATCTCGACGACGCGGCCGATCAGCCAGTCGACCCAGCCGCCGAAATAACCGGCGACGTGAGCAAAGAAGGCGCCGATGATCATCGCACCGATCGAGGCGCTGAACGCGACTGTCAGCGCGACGCGGGCGCCGAAAATCAGGCGGGAGAGGACGCAGCGGCCAAGGCTGTCGGTGCCGAGCGGAAACATGGCGTCGCCGCCGTCGGCCCAGATCGGCGGGGTCAGGATCGACAGGAGGTTCTGCTCGTTCGGATCGTTGGGCGCCAGATAGGGCGCGAAGATCGCGCAGACGGCCAGAATGAAGATGATCACCAGGCCTGTCTGGACGCGGCCGGATTTCAGCCAGAGCGGAAGGGGTCTCATCTCAGCGTACCCTCAGTTTCGGGTTGAGGATCAGGTAGAGGCTGTCGACCACGATGCTGATCACCAGAACGGCGATGCAATAGGTGAGCCCGGCGCCCTGGATGATCGGCAGATCCGCGTTGCGGATCGCATCGACCATCAGGTTGCCCATGCCCGGATACGAATAGATGATCTCGACCAGCAAGGTGCCGCCGAACAGGAAGCCGAACTGCACGCCCATCAGGCTCAGCGTCGGCAGGATGGCGTTCTTCAGGCCGTGACGGATGAGAATGCGCTTTTCGGAAAGCCCGCGAAGCCGCGCCTGCTGGATATAGTCGTCCTGATAGGCATCGAGCAGGCTTGAGCGCAGCACGCGCATCAGCGACGGCGACAGCGCGATGCCGAGCGCCAGACAGGGCAGGATCATATGTTCCAGAGCGTTGAGGAAGGTCGAGATATTGCCGGTGATCAGGCTGTCGAGCAGCAGGAAGCCGGTCACGACCGGGCGCTCGAAACCGGGGCTGAGGCGGCCGGTGAAGGGCAGGACTTCGAAAAAGACGCCGAAGATCAGGAGCAGGAACAGGCTCCAGAGGAATTCCGGAAGCGACAGCAGCAGGATGGAGAGGAAGTCCATCACCGCTTCGGCGCGGGTGCCGCGGACATAAAAGAGGAAGAGGCCGCCGGCCAGGCCGAAGACGGTGGCGACACCCATGGCGATGACGGCGAGCTCGATGGTGGCCGGCAGGGTCGAGCCGATCAGGCTCGTCACGTCCTGGCGGAAGTGGATGGAGCGGCCGATATCGCCATGGAAGAGCTTGTTCAACCAGATGCCGTATTGCTGGTAGAGCGGCAGGTTGAGCCCCATTTCGGTGCGCATTGCCTCGACTTCCTGAACCGTCGCATTGGGCGGCAGGGACATGGCTGCCGGATCGACCGGCAAAATGCGCAGGATGCAGAAGAGAAGCGCGGAAACTATCAGCAGGATTGGTATCGCGGTCAGCACGCGCTTTACCAAAAGCTTGGCAATGGTCGCAAACATGCGCATGCCCCGTATTACGATGTCAGGGAAGGGGTCCGGATTGGCTCCGGACCCGATAAAACAGATTGGTCAGATCTTCGCTTACGACCAGGACATGGTGCTGCCCAGAACCCAGGCATTGCCATACTTGACGTAGTTGAGGCTCTTCTTCCGGACCAGCGTCTGGACGCTCTGCAGGATCGGGATGTTGGCGCCGGTCTCGACGGCTTCCTGCGCGACCGCCTTGTAACCGGCGATGCGCTTTTCATAGACCGGTTCAACGAACAGCTTGAGGATCTTGTCGCCGATCTCCTGACCCTTCCAGGCGCCGAACGGCATCTTGGGGTTCATCAGATAGCCGGAGAAGATTTCCGGGTCGCCGGTGGCGTTGTCGAAGCTGTAGAGCGTCGCTTCCGGCAGCTTGCCGCCACGGTTGAGCTCGAAATATTTCGAATATTCGATCTGTTCGAGTTCGACCTTGAGGCCGACCTTCTGCCACATCTGCACCAGGGCGCGGGCAATATCGAAGTCGCTCGGGAACTGGCCGTTGGTTGCGGCAAGCTTGAAGGTCGCCGGCTTGTCCGCCGTATAACCGGCGTCGGCGAGCAGCTTCTTCGACAGTTCCGGGTCGTAGGCAAACTTGTAGTCGGGCAGGTAGCCCGGCGTGCCGGGCGTTGCCGGTATCGAGAGCGGCACGGCGGCGCCGCCGTAGAACGCCTTGGAAAGGGCTGCCTTGTCGATCGCGTGGTGGGCGGCGAGACGGACGGCCTTGTCGGTAAAGCCCATGTCGTTGCGCATTTGCAGAAGGATCAGGCGGGTGAAAGGGTTGATCTCGGCGGTCAGGCCCTCGGTCTTGCCGAGCCGCTCAGCTTCGCGGACCGGGATGTTGACGGTCAAGTCCACCTGGCCGGACTGGATGGCGGCGGTGCGGGCCGACGGATCCTTGATGATGTCGATCGTGACGCGCTTGATCTTCGGCTTGGTGCCGAAATAGTCGTCGTTACGCTCCAGCACGATGCGGGAATTCATCTGGTAGTCGACGAGCTTATAGGGGCCGGTGCCGACCGGCTTCTTGGCGAATTCTTCCGGGCCGACGGATTCGACATATTTCTTCGGCACGAGGTAGCTGCCGAGGAATGCAAGCCATTGCGGCGCGGTCGGGGTCGGGGCGGAGAACTTCATTACGCCCGAGGTCGGCGAAAGGATCTCGATGTCGGTGAGCGTGCGCCAGGAATTGGCGATATCGAGCTTCAGGCCGGACTTGATGCGATCGACGAAGGTGTACTTGAAGTCCTCCATCGTCATCGGATCGCCGTTGTGGAACTTCACGTCGCTGCGGATCTCGAAGGGCATCGAAAGGCCATCCGGCTTCAATTCCCATTTGGTGATGAGATTGGCGATCAGCTTCAGGTCCGGCGACTGGTCGAGCGGCTGGTCGAAGACCATCTTGAAGAGCGGCTGCGCATCCGGAACGAAGCGGAGGTTAGGGTCCCAGGACGGCACGTCGGACGGCCAGCCGATGGTGACGTTGTCGGTATCTGCGGCAAAAGCGATTGTGGCCTGTGACAGCACGGAGCCGCTGACCGCGGCGAGGCCGAGCATCTGCAGGAGATTTCTGCGGTCGATTTCAAAAGTCATGACGATCCCTCTGGTTTGCCCGTCGATCGCGACCGACGGACCTGCGGCGGTTGGTGAAACGCAAGCCTGCAATCCTGCCAGGGGCTTCGATTTTTTCTTTTTGAGCCGCTTTTCGCGGTCGTCCCCTTAACAATTGAGGGGATCGTAGAACGAGGTATAAATTACTTCAAGCCTAAAATTTCGGATCGTGAGAAATTGAGAATGCGATCGACCTTTGCGTGTGGAAGGCCGAAAATGCGGGGTTTTTATCAGCCTGCAGGTTGAGAGCGGGGTAGAGACGATCGCCAAATTAGTGACCAGAAACCGATCTCGTAAAAATCCGTTGACGTCCTTTCCAATTATTTTATGCTTAAAATGTCTTTTAGGGAAATGACGCCTCAGCGCGGCTGAAAGAGGGACGTTCATGATCGATCCGCATTGTCATTCCAGTAGCATCATGGTGGAGCGTCCGGCGGCAGTCGCCTTCGAACTGATGTCGGACGGGCTGAAGCAGGGGCAATGGGCCTGGGGCAGCCTCAACCGTACCGAGGTGGAGCCCGGCCTCTTCTGCGGCACCTCGACCTTCACGGGAAAGCAGACTTTCGTGCGGCTGAATGTCGACCGGGCGCGCTTCCAGGTGGATTACGAGGTCGGCGCCGCCAAGGAGGCCATGCAGTTCCGCAACATGTCGCGCGTCATCCCGGGCGAACTCCTGCGGATGGGGCCGGACAAGTGCGTTGTGACGCTGCTGACCTGGCGGCTGGAGACGCAGACGGATGCGGAGTGGATCCAGTTCGGGACGATCCACGAGGCCGAGATGTTCCTGATCAAGGGCATCCTGGAACGGACATAAGGACAGAGCCATGCATTCTCCCTACCTCCTCTTCGAGAACCAGGCGCTGAAAAACCCGGATGCGCCGATGCTGATCGCGCCGGCCAGCGCCAGGCTGGCTTATGCGCCCGAGGGTTTTCGCCATAGCTATGGCCAGGTTTTCGCGCGCGTCGGCCTTCTTAAACAGAAGTTCGCGGCGGCGGGGTATGGGATCGGATCCCGCGTGGCCCTCCTCCTCGAAAACCGTCCGGAATTCTTCGACTACTGGCTGGCGCTCAACGCGATCGGCGTTTCGATCGTGCCGATCAATCCCGATCTGCGCCGCGACGAGCTGCTGTTCCAGCTCGACATGGCCGAGGCGCCGCTGATGGTGGTCATCCGCGAGCGCCTGGATGATCTGTGCAACATCGCGCCCGGCAAGGTGACGGTGATCACCGCCGGTGACGACATTCCGTCCTTGCCGCAAACGCGCGAGGCAAGGCCCGGCGGCCCGGATGCCGAATGCGCCCTGCTCTTCACCTCCGGCAGCACCGGCAAGCCCAAGGGCTGCATTCTCTCGAACATCTATTTCATCAGCATCGCCGAATGGTACACCACGCAGGGCGGCATCGCCGCGATGGGCGAGGGAGCCGAAGTGGCGCTGACGCCGCTGCCGATGTTCCACATGAATGCGCTCGGTTGCACGGCGGTCGGCATGATCATGAAGGGCGGTGCGATCGTACCGCTCGACCGGTTCCATTCGAGCAGCTGGTGGGCGTCGATCGCCGATTCCGGCGCGACGATCATTCACTGTCTCGGCGTCATTCCCGCGATCCTGCTGCAGCTGCCGGCCGTCGAAGCCGAGCGGGCGCACAAGGTGAAATTCGCGCTGGGACCGGGGGTCGATGCCCGCCACAAGATCGAATTCGAGGCGCGTTACGGCATCCCGATCGTCGAGGCCTGGGCGATGACCGAAACCGGCGGGCGGGCGGTGACCACCACCGCGGCGGACGATTACACGCCCGGCCTTCGCTGCATCGGTCGCCCGCGTGCCGGCATGGATTTCCGCATTGTCGACGATGCGGGCATGGATGCGGAAATCGGCAAGCCGGGCGAATTGCTGGTGCGTGCCAAAGGCGCCAACCCGCGCGACGGTTTCTTCAGCGGTTATCTCAACGACGAAAAGGCGACCGAAGAGGCGTGGGAAGGCGGCTGGTTCCATACGGGCGACGTCGTTTATGCCGACGAGAAGGGGCTCCTCTATTTCTTCGACCGCAAGAAGAGCATCGTGCGGCGCAGCGGCGAGAACATCGCCGTGCTGGAAGTGGAAGCCGCACTTGCCAAGGATCCGGCGGTCAAGGCTTCAGCGGTAACGCCTGTGCCGGACGATCTGCGCGGCGAGGAGGTTTTTGCCTTCATCGTCGAAAGCGATGTCGCGGGAGCGGGCGAGCCGACTGAGAAGGCGAAGCGGATCATCGAGGCCGCCGGCGCGCATATCGCCTATCACAAACTGCCCGGCTACGTGGTTTTCATCGACAGGCTGCCGGTGAGTTCGACGCAGAAGCTGCAGCGCGGCGAGATCAAGACGATGGCGGCCAAGGCCGTCGCAGATGGTTCGGCGATCGACCTCAGGAAGCTGAAGGCATCGATCCGCAAGGCGGGATGAACTCTCTTACGGTCCATCACCGCTTCTGATATACTGTAAATCACAGCTTAAATCCTGATATGGAGGCTTGCATGACCCCGGAAAAGATCCTCTACGAGACGTCCGTTACAGCGCATGGCGGTCGGGAAGGAAAAGCGCAGAGCACCGACGGCAGCTTTGCCGTCAATCTGTCGGTGCCGAAAGGGCTTGGTGGCCCCGGGGGCGAGGGGACCAATCCGGAGCAGCTTTTCGCAGCCGGTTATGCGGCCTGCTTCCTCGGTGCGGTGAAGCTCGTGGCGCGCACCAGCAAGATCGCGCTGCCGGACGACGTTTCGATCACCGCAAAGGTCGGCATCGGTCCGGTGCCGGTCGGTTACGCGCTGGCGGTCGAGCTCGTGGCTTCCTTGCCCGGCATCGAGCGTGCGGTCGCGGAAGAGATCGTCGCCGGCGCGCATGAGCGCTGCCCCTATTCCAACGCGACGCGCGGCAATGTCGACGTCAAGCTGACGGTGGCCTGATGGTCTTTTCCCGCGCGCGGCAATCGTATGACGGCGTGGTTCTGGCGGTGCCGGTGACGGTGCCCTACCAGCGCTACTCCATCGAGACCGCGCATTGGTGGATGGGCAAGGCGCTGAGGGCTCTGGCCGATGGCGCCGGCATCAGCCACCGGGATTTCGACGGTTTTTCCGTCGCGAGCTTCACCATGGGGCCGGATGTGGCTGTCGCTCTGACGCAGCATTTCGGGTTGTCGCCGCGCCATATCGACCACGTGCCGATGGGCGGGGCGGCGGGCATCGTCTCGCTCCGCCGGGCGGCACGGGCGGTGCAGGCGGGCGATGCGGACATCGTCGCCTGCGTGGCGGCCGACACCAACCGGGTCGATAGTTTCCGCAGCCTGCTGGCGGGCTTCTCCCGGTTTTCCCAGGATGCCGTCTATCCCTATGGGGCCGGTGGCGCCAACGGCAGTTTCGCACTGATCGCCAGGCATTACATGGATCGCTACGGCGCGACCCGCGAGGATTTCGGCAAGCTCTGCGTCGCCCAGCGCGACAACGCGCTACGTAATCCCGACGCGCTGATGAAGAAGCCGCTGACGCTGGAGCAATACATGTCGGCGCGGGCGATCGCCGAGCCCTTCCATCTGTTCGATTGCGTCATGCCCTGCGCCGGTGCGGAAGCCTTTCTGGTGATGCGTGAGGAGACGGCCACTTCGCTCAAGCTTCCCTTCGTCCGGCTGCTGTCTGCCATCGAACGGCATAATGCGTTTGCCGAGGATCCGGTGCAGGTGCGCGGCGGCTGGGTTGTGGATCGCGACGAGCTTTACGGCATGGCCGGTTCGGCGCCTGGCGACATGGATTTTGTTCAGACCTATGACGATTATGCGGTGATCTCGATGATGCAGTTCGAGGATCTGGGTTTCTGCGCCAAGGGCGAGGGGCCGGATTTCGTGCGCCAGCACACCTTCACGGTGGACGGATCCTTTCCGCACAATACGTCCGGCGGCCAGCTCTCGGTCGGTCAGGCGGGGGCGGCCGGCGGGCATCTCGGCATTACCGAAGCGATGCGCCAGCTTCTGTGGACAGCGGAAGGCAGGCAGGTGAAGGATGCGAAACTCGGGCTGGTTTCGGGCTTCGGCATGATCAACTACGACCGCGGTCTTGCCTCTGCGGCCGCTATTCTGGCGAGGGCGTCATGACCGAACCTCTCCCCAGGCCAAAACGCAAGAACCCGCTTGCCCGTACCACGCAGCCGCTGCTGCCGCCTCAGGCGCGCAGCCGCAAGGCACATGGGTTTACGCTCGCGGCCGCGACCGGCCGCTTCATGCTGCAATGCTGCGGCGAATGCGGGCGTTATACCTATCCGGCGCGCGAAGCCTGTCCGAACTGCCTTTCGTCGGATCTGACGTTCCAGGACGCGCCGAGCGGTGGTTCGCTGCTGTCGGAAACCCGGATCGAGGTCACCAGCGATCCCTATTTCCGCGAACACATGCCCTGGCGCACCGGGATGGTTCAGCTCGACTGCGGACCGGTCGCCGTCGTGCATCTGCATGGCGATTGCGGCGGGCCCGGTAGCCGGCTCAAGCTGTCCCTGCAGCTGGATCGGGCCGGGCAGGCCGTGTTCTTCGCCAAACCCGTTTCGGAGGTGCCGCACATGGAAGACAATCCGCAATGGCGCGAGATGACCGCCGATCCGAAGCACCGCCGGATTTTGATCACCGACGGGCGCGGCCCGCTTGCATTGCCGCTGGCGCAGGCTCTCAAGAAGGCGGGGGCGGCCAGGATCTTCGTCGGCGTGGCCGACCGCTGGAAGCCATTTGACCAGCAGGTGCCGCTGGAGGCGATCGAGGGGGTCGAACTCGTCGATCTGGACCTGACGAGCGAGCGTTCCGTGCAGGATCTGGCGATGGATATCGGTGCCAAGGTCGAGATCCTGATCAACACCGCCGATCATGTCCGGCCGGCGCATCTCTTCGACGCGGGCGCGGCCAATTCGGCACGCGAGGCGATGGATCACACCGTGATGGGACTGATGCGCCTTGCCCAGGCTTTTGGTCCGGTGATGCGCTCGCGCGGCGCAGATGGCGCGACCGGTGCCGTTGCCTGGGTCAACGTGCTCTCGGTGCACGGCCTCAGCAATGCACCGCAATTCGGCGTCCATTCCGCGGCGCATGCCGCCTGCCTGTCGTTGTCGCAATGGCTGCGTACCGAGCTTCGGCCGGGCGGCATCCGGGTTCTCAACGCCTTTACCGGGCCGCTCGATACTGAATGGTTCCAGACCGTGCCGCCGCCGAAGGTGGCGCCCAAGGCTCTGGCCGATGCCGTTCTCGACGGGTTGAAGCGGGGTCTGGAAGATATTTATGTCGGTGATGTCGCCAAGGATATCGAGGCGCGGCTGTTCGACAATCCGAAAGCCGTCGAGCGGGAGGCCGGCCAATGAGCGACGATATTCTGGGCAAATTCGCCGGAGCCTTGGCGAGCGGTGCGGTCCGCGTCGTCGATCTTACCCACACGCTGTCGCCGGATTTTCCGGTCATCGTCATGCCGCCGGAGCTTGGCCAGTCGGCGCCGTTCCGCATGGAGAGGATTTCCCGTTACGATGGCGGCGGGCCGGCCTGGTACTGGAACAACCTCTCGTTCGGCGAGCACACGGGCACGCATTTCGATGCCCCGATCCATTGGTATACGGGCCGCGACCTGCCGCTCAATTCCGTCGATACGCTGCCCCCGGCCGATATGATCGCGCCGGCCTGCGTGATCGATTGTTCGGCCGACGCGGCTAAGGACGCGGATTTCCTGCTGACCGTTTCGGATGTCGTCAAATGGGAAGAAGAGCACGGCCGCATTCTACCGCGCTCATGGGTCCTGCTTCGTACCGACTGGTCGAAGAAGTCAGGCGCCGCCTATGCCAACCTCCTTGCCGATGGCGCCCATACGCCCGGGCCGGATGCGGACGTCATGCGCTGGCTGGTGGCGGAACGGGACATTATCGGCTTCGGGACGGAAACGATCGGCACGGATGCCGGGCAGGCCGGGCATTTTTCACCGCCTTATCCGGCGCATCATTACCTTCATGGTGCCGGCCGCTACGGGCTGCAATGCCTTACCAATCTCGACCGTTTGCCGCCGAAAGGCGCGATGATCGTCGCGGCGCCGCTGAAGATCCAGAACGGCTCGGGCAGTCCGTTGCGCGTGCTCGCGCTCGTTCAGGAGCGCTCGACCGGATGAGAGCCGCTCGCCACGCGCCGGGCGGCCGTGTCGTAGAAGCTTGTCAGCAGTTCCAGCATTTCCGTCGCGTCGCCAAGCCCCTGTTCCGCATGGTCCATCTTCTGGATCAGCGAAATCAGCAGATGCCGGCGCAGGGCGCGGTAATCATGGGCGAGCTTGGTGCCCTTGCGGGTTGGCGTGTAGAGCGTGTCCTTGCGCGAACGGCCCTTGACGCGTTCGATCAGCTGCAGGGTCTGCAGCTTCTTGATGGCGTATTGAATGTTGGCGGTGTCGTCGCGGCCGAGAAGCCTGGAGATTTCGCCAAGCCCTTTTGGCTTGTTGCGATAGCGGATCGTGTGCAGGATGGCGGTGTCGAGACCGCTCAGACCCGCGCCGGCCAGTTCGCTCGAGCATTCAGCCTGCCAGCGCAGGAAGGCGGCCGAAATCCGCCACAGCGACCATTCGAATTCCGTCAGCGCGGCTTCCGACATCTCGACGGTCGTATCGCTCAGCGGGTTTTCGGGCGTGATCGGCGAATTCATGCGGCTCTCCGGGCGGTTTCTGCAACGAGAGTAAAGCCTTAAATTGGTGTTTTGACGAGCACGAAATCGCAACCGGCAAGCGAACGAAACGAGGGGAACAATGCGCATCTTCTGGCAAAGCTTCATCGATGCCACTTCAAGTGCCGCCTATATGAAGCGGC
The DNA here is from genome assembly GCF_031455615.1 of Neorhizobium sp. 2083. Classification (NCBI taxonomy): domain Bacteria; kingdom Pseudomonadati; phylum Pseudomonadota; class Alphaproteobacteria; order Hyphomicrobiales; family Rhizobiaceae; genus Neorhizobium; species Neorhizobium sp. 2083. Next base: position 64,340 of record NZ_JAVDTC010000006.1, read on the forward strand.
TCTCCAGCTATCTGAACAAGATCGCCGAGCCGGGCACCACGGTGGATGTTTTCGGCATCAGCCCGCCGGACCGGCATTTCGGGCGGCTGGCGGAATTCCGCTGCGCGGCGATCGCGATCGACAACGGGCTGGAGGCGGCGAGCCGCGGCTACGACGCGGTCGTCATCGGCCATTTCCAGGATCCGGGGCTCTACGAACTCAAGTCGGCGCTGACCATTCCGGTGATCGGTGCGGGCGAGGTCTGCATGCACTATGCCGCACGGCTCGGGCGGCGCATGGCGCTCGTCACGCTCGATGACGTCTTTCAGGTCTGGCACTACGAGCAGGCCGATCTCTACGGCCTCGGAGGCCGGGTCAAGCACGTGGTCGGCATGAACTGCGAGCCTTCGGATTTCAGCGCCGCCTTTGCGGGCGACGACGAGGCGCGGTGGCGGATGCTTGAAAACTTCACCGCCTGCGCTGAGCCGCTGGTGCGCGACGGCGCCGATGTCATTGTGCCTGCAGGCGTGCTTCCCGGCCTGCTGGTCGGCGGCGAATATGGGTTCAAGGTCCTGCATGCGCCGGTCGTCAACACGGCGGCGGTGGCGCTGAAGAGCGCCGAGATGGACGTGCGTCTACAGAAGATCAACGGTATCGAAGTGAGCCGCGGGCCGTTTTGCGCGCTCGCCAACGAGCACGCGATCGAGGATTTCCGGACGTTCGTGGCCAAGGGCCGCCAGGCGCCGCTGTTTCCAAGCGACACCTGAAAACGTCACATCGTCAGCATCAGGCGTCCGCGCGAAATGGCGCCTTTTTCCATCAGGCGATGGGCTTCGGCGGCTTCGGACAGGGGCATGGTGCGGGCGACCTGGGGTTTCAATATGCCGGCGCCGGCGAGATCCATCATCGCCTGAAGCGCCGATTTGTCGTCGGTGATCATGGCGCGGGTAACCTTGACGCCGAATTCCTCGCCCCGGTCCCGGATCGGGTCGGCGACAAGCCAGATCATATGGCCGCCTTTTTTCAGCACCTTGTAGGACTTGTCGTGGACTTCGCCGCCCATGAGTTCGAAGACGATGTCCTGATCGGTGAGGATTTCGGAAAAATCCTGTTCGTCATAGGCGATGACGCGGTCGGCGCCGAGGCCGAGCACGTAGTCGCGATTGGTCGAGCGGCAGGTGGCGGTGACGTGGGCGCCGAGATGGTGGCAGAGCTGGACAAGCAATCCGCCGACCGCGCCGGAACCGGAATGAACGAGAACCTTGTCGCCGGATTTGACTTCGGCGGTGCGCACCGAGATCCAGGTGCTGACGCCGGCATTGGTGAGCGCCACCGCATCGATGGTGGAAAGGCTGTCGGGGATTTTGACCGCATGCTTTTCATCGACGGCGATCAATTCCGCATAGCCGCCCTGGGAGAAAGTCCCGGCCATCACCACGGCTCGGTCTCCCGGTTTGAAGGCCGTGACACCGTCGCCGACCGCCGCCACCGTGCCGCCGCCGTCGCGACCGGGCACGCTCGGCATAGGCAGGGTGAAATGGTTTTGCAGGTGCCCGGCGCGGAGCTTCCAGTCGAAGGGGGTGACGCTGGCGGCTTCGAGTTTCACGAGGATCTGGCCGGGTCCGGCGACCGGATCGGGCAGGTCGACATAATGCATCACATCGGCCGGGCCGTGTTCGCTGTACTGTATGGCCTTCACGTCTTCACCCCCGGAAAATTGTTGCGGCTATGCGGAGCGCGCCGCGGTGACGTCGGCGGCGATGCCGGCGCCGAGGAACCTCGTATCGCTTGAGAGCAGGTAGAAGCTGATGCCGGCCTGCGACCATCTGCCGATGTCATCGGGAGAAGGGCGGAAGATGCCGACGGCCTTGCCAGCCTTGCGGGCCGCGCCGGTGATCTCAAGAATGGCTGCGTCGAGCTTTCCGGCTCCATCCGGCCCCATCGCGTCGATCGAGACGGAGAGGTCGCCGGGGCCGATGAAGATCACGTCGACGCCCTCTACGGCGACGATGTCCTCGACATTGGCAAGGCCGTCCGCGGTCTCGATCTGGATCGCCAGGACAATGTTCTCGTTGGCGGATTTCAGATAATCGGGGATGCGGTAACCATAGCCCGCGGCGCGCCCGGGTCCGACGCCGCGTTCGCCGATCGGCGGATAACGAGTGGCCAGAACCGCCGCCTTGGCCTGCGCAGCGTTCGAAACGCGGGGCACCAATACGCCGGCTGCTCCGGCATCCAGCGCTCCCGCAATCGATTCCGGAGCATGGCCCGGCACGCGCACCATGGCGGGTACACGATGCACGTCCGCGGCACGAACGAGATTTTCGATGAGTTCCCGGCCGATCTGGGCGTGTTCGGCGTCGATACAGATGAAATCCAGACCGGCCGCCGCAGTCACCTCGATTGCGACCGGGTGAGGGATCGCCGCGAATGTGCCGATGACGCGCTCGTGACCGATACATTTCTTGCGGAAGTCGCTCATTGGGACGCCTCGTGAAAATCTGCCGCTATGGCTTTGAACCTACACTGATTTAAAGTTTAAGCCTAAAATTCTTGAAGCCGCAAGCTGATTAAATCGTATACTGAAAATCGCTCATTTTGAGGACTTAACGCGACAATCGGGAATATATGCTTGAATAATCAGAAAATCAGTATACGGTTTTGACGGGAGATTTCGATGCTGAAGCTGAGCGACAATCTGGTCGATGCGATCTATGCCGATCTGCGGCAGAAGCTGCAGCGGAGTGCTGTTTCGCCGAGCGATCGCCTTGTGGATACGGAGATTGCCAACGCCCGCGGCATTTCCCGCATGCCGGCGCGCGAGGCGCTGCTGCGGCTGGTTTCGGAAGGGTATCTGGTCGGCACGACGCGCGGCTTTGCGGTCCGGGAACTGTCGCTGGAAGACATTTCGGGGCTTTTCGAAGTGCGCCGTCAGCTCGAACCGCGTGCGGCGGCCTGTGCCGCTCGCGACATGACGCCCGAGATCGAGGCGGAGATCACGGCGGCGATGAACCGGGTGGAACGGGCGCTCGGCGAAAGCGACATTCCGGCCCTGCTGGCAGCCAATGTCGATTTCCGTAATGCCTGGCTGAAGGCGGTCAGCAATCCGCACATGGCGGCGACGATTTCCCGCTTCATCGATTATTTCCAGTCCGTGCGGCTCGGCACGTTCGCCGATCCGGGGACTGCGGAACTTTATATCGATGGCCTTTCCCGCATCCACGCGGCCTTCCTCGCGCGCGATCCGCTGATGGTGCAGGACCGCATGACGCTTTTCATGTTCGCGGCGGAGGAAGCCTATCTCTCCGTTCGGCGGCGCCAGTTGCAGGAGGCGGAGGCCCAGCGTCCCGCCCGCAGAAGAACACAAAAGAGAGGAACAGCATGATCAAGCCGCATCCGCTGAAGGGTCCCAGCAAACTGAAACTCGGCGTCTTTTCGCCGAATGCGGACGGGGGACTTGCGATTACCGACGTGCCGGAACGCTGGCAGGCGCGCTGGGAGGACAATCTCAACGCCGTGCAGATCGCCGATCGCGGCGGGCTCGACTTTTTCCTGCCGATCGCTCGCTGGAAAGGTTTCGGCGGCAAGAACCGGGTGCGCGAATGGTCGTTCGAGACCTTCACCTGGGCGGCAGGCCTTGCTTCGGTCACCGAGCGGATCGGTCTTTTCATGACCGTGCATGTGCCGCTCGTGCACCCGCTCTATGCGGCGAAGGCGCTGGCGACGGTCGACCATATCAGCAGCGGCCGGGCCGGCCTCAACATCGTCTGCGGCTGGAACCCGAAGGAGTTCGGCATGTTCGGGGTGCCGCTGGTCGAAAAGGGTTACGACCAGGCCGACGAATGGCTGGAGATCATGGAGCGGGCCTATGCGTCCGATGCGCCGTTCGACTATGACGGCACCTATTACAAGCTGAAGGACGTCGTCAGCCGCCCGGCGAGCCTGCAGTCGCCGCGGCCGGTCACCATGAACGCCGCCTTCGGCGGGCCGGGCCGGGATTTCGCGGCGAAGAACTGCGACTATCTGTTCACGACCTTCACCGAGATTTCCGAAGCCGGAAAACATGTGGAGGATATCAGAAGCCGGGCGGACAAGCTCGACCGCGATGTCGGCGCCTATACGGTATGCCACGTCGTTTGCCGGGAAACGCAACAGGAGGCGGAGGACTATTATGAGCGTTATGCGGTGACGATGGCGGATCACGCGGCGGTCGACGCGCATATGGCCGGCAAGAAGGAGTTCACCCAATCGCATGACAAAAGCGCGTATGATCTCTATCGCAAGCGTTTTGCCGGTGGCGCCGGCGGCTATCCGCTGGTCGGCACGCCGGAAAAGATCGTCGAAGACATGATCGCCATATCCGAACAGGGATATTCCGGTATTGCAATGTCCTTCGTAAACTACACCTATGAGCTGCCTTTCTTCTGCGATCGCGTCGTGCCTTTGTTGAGGGATGCGGGACTAAGGGTCGAATGACGATGGATATCCTGAGCGACGAAACGGAAGCAACGCGGCTGGCCTTCCGGGAAGGCATGGCCCGGCTGGCGGCGGCGGTGAATATCGTCACCACGGACGGGCCGGGCGGGCTCGCGGGTTTCACGGCGTCGGCCGTCTGCAGCGTCACCGACCGGCCGCCGACGCTTCTCGTCTGCCTCAACCGGTCAAGTTCGGTCGCCGGGATGTTCGAGAGAAACCGGGTACTCTGCGTCAATACGCTCGCCGCAGGCCATGAGCCGATGTCGAAACTGTTCGGCGGCTCTACGCCCCAGGACGAGCGGTTCGCGGTGGGCGACTGGGTGCTCGGCGCGACCGGATCGCCGCGGCTGACCGATGCGATCGTCTCGTTCGATTGCGAAGTGGAAAACGCGGTTGCGAGCGGCACGCATCACGTGCTGTTCTGCCGGGTCATCGGCATTGCCCATGGCCCGGCGGATGAGGAGGCGCTCGTCTATTTCCGGCGCCGCTATCACCATCTCAAGTGAAATGAATTTGACGGCAGCCGCCGCCAACCATTCGTCATGCTCGGCCTTGTGCCGAGCATCTGCAACCGTCGTCCGCAGATCCTCGGCACAAGGCCGAGGATGACGCTGGAGGGTTTGTGGGGGAACAGCTTGGCTTTCGGGCCGGGCTTTTCTTCTTATTTCGACCTGGCGATGATCCCGCCGAGCACGGTGTCGAAACGGTCGATCTCTTCCACCTTGTTGTAGTGGACCATGGAAACCCGCATGCAGCCGGTGTCCATGGCAAGACCGAGGCGCTTCATCAGGCGGGGTGCGAACATGTGTCCGTCGCGGCTGCCGATATTGTTCCTGCCGAGCTCTACGGACAGATATTGCGGCGAAAGGCCCGGAATGTTGAAGCAGATGGTCGGAACGCGCTTTTCCACCTGGGCTTCATCGGAAACCCCATAGATGGTCGCACCGTGCTTCTTCAGCACCGACAGCATCTTCTTGGACAGCGTCTGCTCATAGGCGCGGATGGCGCCCATGGCGGCGGCAAGCGCATCGCGGCGGGAATGTTCGCCTTCGGGAAGGAACCTGCGGCCGAGATCTTCGAGATAAAGCACGGCGGCATTCATGCCGGCGACGTTCTCGTAGGTGAAAGTGCCGACCTCGATCTTGTAGGGGGGCACGTCCGGAATGAAGTCTTCCTTGAAGGTGGGGAGCCTGACCAGCGCATCATAACGGCCCCAGAGAAAGCCCATATGCGGCGAGAAATTCTTGTAGCCGGAGCAGACGAGATAGTCGCAATCCCAGGCCTGGACGTCGATCAGCGCGTGCGGGCCGTAATGCACGCAGTCGAGGAAAACCTCAGCGCCGGCCGCATGCGCCAGCTTGCCGACGGTTGCCACATCGACGATCGTACCGATCGAATGGGCGGTCACGGTGCAGGCGACCAGGCGGGTCCTGTCGTTCAGGAGCGGCTTCAGGTCGTCGGTATGCAGCATGCCGTCTTCGCGCATCTTCCACCAGACGATCCTGGCGCCGTCGGCTTCCAGCGCCATCCAGGTGGCGATGTCGGCGTCATGGTCCATGTCGGTGACGATGATCTCGTTGCGCTCCTTCAGCATCTTGGCGATGCCGAGGCTGACGAGGCGGATGAAGGATGTGGCGTTGAGGCCGAAGGAAATTTCCTCCGGACGGTAGGCATTGACCAGCAGGCCGACCGAGACGCGGGCCTCGGCGATCGTGCGGTCGACGCCCTGGCTGTGCAGGTAGGGCGCCATGCGCTGCACGTTGCAATCGACGAGATGGGCTGCGACCGCATCGACGACGGCCTGGGGCACCTGTGCGCCGCCGGCATTTTCGAAGAAGATGAAATCCTTGTATTTCTGGAGAGCGGGAAATTTCAGTCTCAGTTCATCGACCGGAAAAGCCTTGGCGAGGTTATCGCCTGCCGTAACGTGTGTATTCATGGATTTCTCCCAGGTGCCGTGGATCGATGAAGAGGATACGGATGACAACGAGCCTTCCGCTGTTTATGTTGGGCCCGTTGCCAAATGAGCATTTGATCAAACTTTCAGATGTTCTATTCTGGCCCCAGCGTTTGATCAAGGGGAATCGCGTCGGCAACAGAAGACGGCTGGACGCAAGCAGACTTGAAGAGAGGGGGCCTGTTGTGCGAGGCCTGGTTGTGATTTGAGTGGGATCAAGGGACCAAAGATGGCGGATAGCGGGCTTTTAAAGGTCACGTCGCGCGTGACCGTTCAGGATACGGTCTACGAACAGCTGCGCCGGGCGCTGATGTGGGGCTCATTCGCCCCGTCGCAGGCAATCACCATTTCATCGCTGGCGACCGAGTTCGGCACCAGCCACATGCCGGTGCGCGAGGCGTTGAGACGGCTCGCGGCGGAAAACGGGCTGGAGATCGGCCATAACGGGTCGGCGCGGGTACCGGCGGTTTCCCGCGAGCGGCTCGACGATCTTTGCCAGGCGCGTGTCGCGCTCGAAGGCCTGGCGACGGAACTCGCGGCCAAGCATATGAGCGACGAGGATATCGACCGTTCGGAGGCGCTTGCCCGCGAGCACGAGGAAACGGGCAAGGCCGGCGACGTCTACGGGATGCTGCGCAAGAACCAGGAATTCCATTTCGGCATCTACGAGGCATCGCGCTCCGAGGTGCTGCCGCAGCATATCGAGATGCTCTGGTTGCGGTTCGGCCCCTACATGCGGATGCTGACCAACTATGTGGAAAAGGAATTCGACAAGGGCGTCACGCATCCTTTCTCGTCCTATCACTTCCGGATCGTCGCGGCGCTTCGCGAGCGTAACGGAGCGCTGGCGCGGGACATGATGGTGGGGGATATTCTCGCCACCCAGTCGCATCTGCGGGACATGTCCCCGGAACTGCGCTGACCCCGGCACGGCGCGCCGGGGCCTTCGTCCGCTAAGGATTACTGGCCGAGGCCGAGCGAAGCGAGATAGTCGACCGAAGCCGGGATCTTCGACTTGTCCTTGATCTCGACGATCAGGCGCGGATTGCTGGTGAGATCGGCAAGCGCCTGGAAAACCGAAGGCCACAGGATGTTGCCTTCGCCAAGCGCCCAATGGCGGTCCGCATAACCATCGGCGTCCTGCAGGTGGACATGCTGCAGGCGGTTGCCGGCGGCTTTCACATAATAATCGACCGGCGGAGCGCCGGTGGAGCCATGCGCGTAATGAGCGTGGCCGGTATCGGTCGAGACCGCGACCGCCGGCGAGTTGAAGCTGTCGGCAAGCGCCACGCGGATGTGCTGGTCGATATCCTCGATGTTTTCCAGAACGATCACGGCGCCGATATCCTCGGCCTGCTTGACGGCATCGCGCATCGTCAGGTGCACGTATTCGAGGACGCGCTCGCCCTCGCCCTTGTTGTTGTCGAGGTTGTTGTAGGACCAGGTCGTGTAGGGGCTGTGGGCAACCATCTGCGTCGCGCCGATCGCGGCGCAGACGTCGAGGCCCTGCTTCAGGCGCCTGGCGACGACCGCGCGGATGTCGGGATCCTGGGAGGCGATGGTGAAGCCCCAGAACGGGCCGTGGATGCCGAGGCGGCCTTCAAAACCGTCGAGCAGCTTTCGGGCGCGCTCGGCGAGCGGCGTCCAGTCGCCGTTCAGAACGTCACCGGTGGTGAAATCCTGGAGTTCGAGATCGCGCTGCTTATCGAAAAGCCAGTTGCGGTGAATTTCGAGCTCGCCAAGCGTCATGGCAGCGCCGATCACGGGGAGGGAGGACATGGAAAACTCCATTAAAACAAAAGGAAATTTGGGGAGGGGACGTGCCGGAAGAAAATCCGCGCGGAGGTTTCCATCTCAGAATTTTGTGTCGGCAATATTACATTTGTAACGCGGGATGATGAAATTTGCATCCGTGTTCAATTTCATCGAATCGCCAAGCCGGCGTCACGGAACTGATACACAGGCTGGCCAAATAGCCCCTGCAAATCAGGGGGTCGTCGTGAGCGGCAACAATACGCTTCTTATCGCCATGAATCAGGGTGAGCGGCTTTTATGTCCGCAGCCCGGTCGGATGGCGTGCCGTTGGCGGGCCAGGCTCTGCGCACCCCTCAGCCGTCACCGCTCGAGCTCGCAGGGGCTGATCGAGCTCGTTCCATAACCCGAAGCCAAAGGATTGTTCTCCATGGTCAACTTCACCCGCCGCAGCACGCTCGGCCTTGCCGGCGCCGCTGCCGGTTCGCTGATCCTGCCGCGCTTCTCGATCGCCCAGAGCGACAAGCGCCCGTCGATCACCATCGCCGTCCAGAAGATCACCAACAACAACTCGCTCGACGTCTGGCACGAACAGTCGAATGTCGGCGAACGCGTTTTCTTCCCGAACCTCTGGGAAGGCCTCATCCTGCGCAACTGGATGGGCAACCAGGGGCCGCTTCCGGGCCTCGCGACCGAGTGGAAGCGCATCGACGACAAGACGCTGGAGCTGAAGCTGCGCCAGGGCGTCAAGTTCCACAACGGCGACGAGCTGACGGCCGACGACGTCGTGTTCTCGTTCTCCAGGGAGCGCGTGTTCGGCAATACGGAGCCGGCCGGCGGCAAGACGATCTTCGAATCCGAGCACAAGCCGACCACCGTCAAGGAATTGCCGGCTTCCGTTCCCGGCGTCGGCCGTCGCCTGTGGCCGGCCCTTGCCGGCGTCGAGGCCGTCGACAAGTACACCGTCCGTTTCCACAACGCGACGCCCGACGTCACGATGGAAGGCCGCCTCTATTCCGGCGGCAGCCAGATCACCAACCGCCGCGCCTGGGACGAAGCCAAGTCCTTTACCGAGTGGTCCCGCAAGCCGGTCACCACCGGCCCCTACATGGTGGCCGAATACAAGCCGGACGTCTCGCTGACGCTCGTCGCCTTCGATCAGTACTGGGGCGGTCGTCCGCCGCTCGCCCAGATCCGTTTCGTCGAAGTTCCGGAAGTCGCCTCGCGCGTCAACGGCCTGCTTTCCGGCGAATACGACTTCGCCTGCGACCTGCCGCCGGACCAGATCGCCACGGTCAAGGCCGCCAAGGGCTTTGAAGTCCAGAGTTCGACCATCTGGAACCACCGCGTTTCGGTGTTCAACACTCAGAACCAGATCCTTGCCAACCCGCTGATGCGCCGCGCGATGACGCACTCGATCGACCGCAAGGCGATCGTCGAAGCGCTCTGGGCCGGCCAGACGGTCATCCCGGCCGGTCTGCAGTTCGAATCCTTCCGGACTTCGGACATGTTCATCGAAGGCTGGGCCGCTCCGGAATTCAATCCGCAGCTCGCCAAGGACCTCATCAAGCAGGCCGGCTACAAGGGCGACCCGATCCCGTATCGCCTGCTCAACAACTACTACACGAACCAGACGGCCAACGGCCAGATCATGGTCGAGATGTGGAAGCAGGTCGGCATCAACGTGCAGATCGAAATGAAGGAAAACTGGGGCCAGATCCACGATCCGGCGGGCGTCAAGGGGGTCCGCGACTGGTCGGCTTCCAACACGATCAACGACCCGATCACCCCGCTGGTCGTTCAGTTCGGTCCGAACGGGGAAGTCCAGCAGAAGAAGGACTGGTCGAACGCCGAGATGAACAAGCTCGCGCAGGTCATGGGAACCTCCACCGACCGCGCGCTGCGCAAGAAGGCGATCGCCCGCATGCTGGAAATCGCCGAGCGCGAAGACCCCGTCTACCAGGTCCTGCACCAGAACGCGGTGTTCACCGGCATGAAGTCTTCGCTGAAGTGGAAGGCCGCTCCGGCCTTCGCGATGGACTTCCGTTCCTCCAACTGGGCGAGCTGATCCGATCGGCCTCCTCTGCTCCGGCGACCAGGTTGTCGCCGGAGCATTTGTTTTTCAAGAACGGCAATGTCTTCGCCCGGAAAAGGCGGAAGGCAGGAGTATGGCGGGATATGGATAGGGCATCGTCCAATCTGGTGGAGCTGCGCGACCTGAAGGTCGCCTTCGACGGCGTCCAGGTTCTGCACGGCATCGATCTCAATGTGGGCCGTGGCGAAGCGCTCGGTCTCGTCGGAGAATCCGGATGTGGCAAGTCGGTGACCTGGCTTGCCGCGCTGGGACTGCTTCCCGGCAAGGCAAGCGTCAGCGGTTCCGTGCGGCTTGATGGGCAGGAACTCGCCGGCGGTCCCCGCGAGGCGTTCGAGCAGGTGCGCGGTGGCCGGATCGCGATGATCTTCCAGGACCCGTCGAGCTCGCTCAATCCGGTGCTCAGGATCGGCCGGCAGATCGTCGAGGCGCTGTCGTTGCATCGAGGCCTGAGGGGCGACCCGGCAAGGAGAGAGGCGCTGCGGCTGCTGGACATGGTCGGCATTCCCGACGCCCGACGCCGTTTCGATCTCTACCCGCACGAATTCTCGGGCGGCCAGTGTCAGCGTCTGATGATCGCCATGGCGCTCGCCGGCGAACCGGACCTGCTGATCGCCGACGAGCCGACCACGGCCCTCGACGCGACGATCCAGGCGCAGATCCTCGACCTCATGATCCAGCTTCGGGCCGAGACCGGCATGGCGACGGTGTTCATCAGCCACGATCTCGGCGCGGTTTCCCAGGTCTGCGAACGGGTCTGCGTCATGTATGCCGGCCGGATCGTCGAGGAGGGCACCGTCGCCCAGCTGTTTTCCGAACCGCGCCATCCCTATACGCGCGGCCTCTTCGACGCGATCCCTCGGATCGACGGTCCCCGCCAGCGGTTGATCCCGATCCCCGGCACGGTCCCGAACCCGAAACATCTTCCCGAAGGCTGTTCCTTCCAGCCGCGCTGTTTTCGCGCGGTGGAGGCCTGCCGCGGCGAGCGCCCTCAGCTCGCGACCTCGGCGGACGGCCGGCAGCTGGCCTGCTTCCGGCCGGTCCAAGTCAATGAGCCTGTCGAAGCGCGCTCCAGAATGACCGAGGACATGCTGCAATGACCGCCCTCATCGAAGCGGACAATCTCGTTCGTATCTACAAGATCCGCCGCGGTCTGTTTGCGCAGCCGCATCCGGTGCGCGCCGTGGACGGCATCTCGCTTTCGCTGAAACCCGGCGAAACGCTGGGCGTCGTCGGCGAGTCCGGCTCGGGCAAGTCGACCCTCGGGCGGATGCTGCTCGGCATCGATGCCGCACAGGGCGGCGAAGTGCGGTTCGAAGGCAAGCCGATGCCGCACCTGAAGACGCCGGAATGGCGTGCACTGCGCGCAAAGATGCAGTTCGTCTACCAGGATCCGCTGGCGGCGCTCGACCGGCGCGTGACGATCGCAAGGCAGATCGGCGAGCCGCTGGAGATCCACAAGCTCATCCCGAAGCAGCATCAGCACGCCCGTGTCGCCGAGCTGATGGCGGCCGTCGGCCTGCGTCCGGATCAGGCCGGCCGTTATCCTCACGAATTGTCGGGCGGCCAGCGGCAGCGCGCCGTGATCGCCCGTGCGCTTGCCGCGCGCCCCAAGCTTCTGGTCTGCGACGAGCCGGTTTCCGCGCTCGACGTTTCCATTCAGGCGCAGGTCGTCAACATGCTGCGCGACCTGCAGGAAAAGAACGGCATCGCCATGGTTTTCATCAGCCATGACCTCAAGGTGGTGCGCAACATCGCCGACCGGGTGGCGGTGATGTATCTCGGTCGGATCGTCGAGGAAGCGTCCTCCGACGTGATTTTCCACTCGCCGCAGCATCCCTACACCAAGGCGCTGGTTTCGAGCGTACCGGTGCCGGGCAAGATCCTCGAAGGACGCGTCATCCTGCAGGGCGAGCCGCCGAATCCGGCCAATCGTCCGCTCGGCTGCGCTTTCCATCCCCGTTGCGCGTTGGCGCAGGACGTCTGCCGTTCCGTCGTGCCGCAGCTTCGTCCGATCGGCACCGGCCGTACGGCGGCCTGCCATGTCGTGGCCGGCGAAGCAGCCCCGATCGCTGCCTGAGAGGAGTTTTCGATGATCCGCTTCGTAGCCGTCCGCCTCCTCCGGGCAATGATCACCATCTTTGCCGTCGTAACCTTCGCCTTCGTCGTGCTGCGCATGTCGGGCGATCCGGCGCAGGTCATGCTCGGCCCGGACGTGCCGCAGGAGGCCGTCGACGCATTCCGCCGGTCCTGGGGCCTCGACCAGCCGCTCTGGATCCAATATCTCGCCTATCTCAGATCGATCTTCACCGGCGATTTCGGCGTGTCGATGCGCGACAAGGCGTCGGCGCTGGATCTGGTCCTGCAGCGCGTGCCCGCGACGCTGCAGCTCACCCTGCCGGCCTTGCTCCTGAAGCTGGCCTTCGGCATTCCGGCCGGCGTCTATGCGGCGCTGCATCGCCAGAGCTTTGCCGATCGCGGCGTGATCCTGCTTGCGGTCCTCGGCTTTACGATCCCATCCTTCGTCATGGGCCTGGTGCTGGTGCTGATCTTCGCGGTCATCCTCGGCGTGCTGCCGTCCGGCGGCCAGGATACCTGGGTGCATGGTATCCTGCCGACGATCACCATGAGCATCGGCGGCATCGGCATCCTCGCCCGCTTCTCGCGCAGTGCCATGATCGAGGTGATGGGCCAGCCCTATATCCGCACCGCCTCCGCCAAGGGGCTGAAATGGCGTGACGTCGTCTGGAACCATGCGCTGCCGAACGCCGCCGTGCCGATCGTGACGATCGTCGGCTTCATGGTCGGCTCGCTGATTGCCGGCGCCGTGGTGGTCGAATCGATCTTCTCGTGGCCGGGCATCGGCCGGCTGCTGATCGTTTCGGTCAGCAATCGCGACCTTGCCGTCGTCCAGTGCATCCTGCTGATCATCGCCGCCGCGATGGTGGTTTCGAACCTCGTCGTCGACCTGCTTTACGGCTGGCTCGATCCCCGCCTTCGCTCCAACGCGGCGCATTGAGGATAAAGAGACATGGCCACGATCAATCTTTCGGAAACCTCGCGGACGCCGGGCTGGTATGCGACTTTTATCACGCGCCTGCGCCGGAACCTGCCGTTCACCGTCGCGCTCGGCATCCTGTGGCTGACGGCCATGGTGGTGGTTGCGGTCTTCGCCGACCAGATCCGCCCCTACAACATCACCGCGATGGACCTTTCTAGCCGGCTTTCGCATCCGGGCGCCCTGAAGCACCTGCTCGGCACCGACGAGCTCGGTCGCGACGTGCTTTCGCGGCTGCTCCAGTCGGTCCGGGTGTCGCTGATCATCGCTTTCGGCGCGACGATCCTGTCTGCGGTGTTCGGCACGGCGCTCGGCTTTGCCGCCGCTCAGTTCCGCGGTGCGGTCGAGCATCTCGTGCTCGTGCTTGCCGACTTCCAGGCGGCGCTGCCGTTCCTGATCATGTCGCTCGCGGTGCTCGCCTTCTTCGGTTCTTCGATGGTACTGCTCGTCTGCCTAATGGGCTTCTACGGCTGGGAACGTTACGCCCGCATCGCCCGCGGTCTGGCGATTTCCGCCAGTTCGCAAGGGTATGCGGCCTCGGTCGTGCAGCTCGGCGCGACGCCGGCGCGGGTCTATTTCCACCATATCCTGCCGAATGTCGCCTCGACGCTGATCGTCTCGATGACGCTGACCTTTCCGGAAATCATCCTGATGGAAAGCGGTCTTTCCTTCCTCGGCCTCGGCGTGCAGCCGCCGGAAACGAGCCTGGGCAACATGGTCGGTTTCGGCCGCGAATACCTGACCCGCGCCCCGTGGATCATGCTCGCCCCCTCGGTGGTGATCATGCTGACGACGCTGTCGATCAGCATCGTCGGCGACTGGCTGCGCGACAAGCTGGATCCGACCCTTTCTTGAGCCCGGGCGTGACGTAATCTCAGGTGGCGGCCGCAAGACCGGCCGCCACCTGCATCTGTATTGCGGGTGAGAATTGCAACGGATCGTCAATGATCCGGCCGAAAATAGAGCAAGATCGGGACTGTTTGACGCACTCGCCACTTGAGTTTCTGCAATCATGCCGCTAAATCTCAGCCCACCAGGACCGGGCCCCTCTGACAGTTCATCTCTGAGCTGTGATGTCGGACTGGATTAGTCCAACTTGGGTGCCTGGTGTTCGTGGAAATCATGTGACGGCAACGGCGGTGACCTACGACAGGCAAAAATGCAGGTCGTAAGCGTCTCAGGTTCGTCTCGGTCCACACGCGGGCACTCCCGCCTTTGAGAGATTGGGTGCCAAATGATGGAATTCTTTAGTGCGGAGGCGTTGTCCGCCCTTCTGCAGGTTATCATGATCGACCTCGTGCTGGCCGGCGACAACGCGATTGTCATCGGCCTTGCAGCTGCGGGCCTGCCGAAGGCACAGCGGTCCAAGGCCATTCTGGTCGGTATCATTGCGGCAACCGTGCTGCGTATCGGTTTCGCGCTCGCCACCACCCAGCTCCTGCAGATCGTCGGCCTGCTGCTCGCCGGTGGCGTCCTGCTCCTCTGGGTCTGCTGGAAGATGTGGCGCGAACTGCGCACGCCGCATCAGCATGAGGAAGAAGCGAGCGAAGCGCTCGAGGACGCCGACCTCAATGCCGATGGCACGGTGGCCGGCGGCGCGCCGCGCAAGACCTTCGCCCAGGCAGCCTGGCAGATCGTCATTGCCGACGTTTCGATGTCGCTCGACAACGTGCTTGCCGTTGCGGGCGCCGCTCACGAACATCCGGGCGTCCTGATTTTCGGCCTGGTCCTCTCGATCGCGCTGATGGGTGTGGCCGCAAGCTTCATCGCCCGCCTGCTCAACAAGCATCGCTGGATCGCCTATGTCGGTCTCGCCGTCATCCTTTACGTGGCGCTCGAAATGATCTGGCGCGGTTATCACGAAGTCGCGCCTTATATCGGCATGTGATCTTCGACGGCGCGGCGGTACTGCCGCCGCGCCTTCTGTTTCGGGCCTTTCACACCCGCCTTCGCTCGCCTGTCGCCGAGCGGCTTTTCCTGATCTCAACCAAAACTTATGCCACGGCAGCAGAACCTATTCGTCAGGCTGCCGATCTGCTTTTATGTCTTCATGCCAAGCTGCGGCGTCCATGCGCCGGCCGTGTTGGAGTGGAGGACGCGGGCTCGATTTTGGAGGAGAATGCGCCTGTCCGCCGGGCGCTGAAGATCGACCATCTAGGAAAAGCCATGACCGAACCCTGTTATGATGTCGCCCATCTGGGCCACGTTGAGCTTTATTCCGACCGTTTCGAGGAATCGCTCGATTTCTTCACCCGTGTCTACGGACTGACCGAGAGCGGCCGCGAGGGCGACAGCGTCTATCTGCGCGCCTATGACGATTACGAATTCCACACGCTGAAGCTCACCAGGCATCACACCACGGGTGTCGGCCATATCGCCTACCGCACGTCGTCCGCCGAAGCGCTGGAACGCCGGGTCAAGGTAATCGAGGAAAAGGGTTGGGGCGTCGGCTGGACGGACGGCGATCTCGGCCATGGGCGCGCTTACCAGTTCAAGAGCCCCGATGGCCATCTGTTCGAACTCTACTGGGACACCAGGGAATATGTGGCGCCGCCGGAGGAAAAACCGGCGCTGAAGAACATCGCCCAGCGTTATCACGGCCGCGGCGCAAGCCCGCGTCGCCTCGATCACGTCAATCTGCTCGCTGCCGATGTCAGCCTGATCCGCGAATTCATGACCACTGCGCTGGGCAGCCGGGTCACCGAGATGATCCAGCTCGACAACGGCCGCCTCGGCGGCTGCTGGTTCACCATCAATAACAAGACCTATGACCTTGCCTGCTCCGAGGACCACACCGGGTCGCATGGCCGCTTCCACCATGTCACCTACGCCTGCGACCAGCGGGAAGACATTTTGCGCGCCGCCGACATTTTCCTGGAAAACGGCGTCCACATCGAATCCGGACCGCACAAGCATGCGATCCAGGGCACGTTCTTCCTCTATGTCTGGGAGCCGGCCGGTAATCGCGTCGAGCTTGCCAATGCAGGCGCGCGCCTGATCCTGCGTCCGGACTGGAAGCCGGTCGTCTGGACCGAGGCCGACCGCAAGAAGGGGCAGGCCTGGGGCATGAAGACGATCGAAACCTTCCATACGCACGGCACGCCGCCGGTGGCACACAAGTAAGTCAAGAGGCATTCCTATGGCAAAGACAGCATTGGTCATCAGCGCTCATTCGGCGGATTTCGTCTGGCGTTGCGGCGGCGCGATCGCGCTTCACGAGGAAAAGGGCTATGACGTCACCGTCATCTGCCTGTCCTATGGCGAGCGCGGCGAAAGCGCCAAGCTCTGGAAGAACCCGGGCATGACGCTCGAAAAGGTGAAGACCGAGCGCCGCAAGGAAGCGGAAAACGCCGCAAAGGCGCTTAATGTCACCGACATCCAGTTCTTCGACCTCGGCGATTATCCGCTGGTCGTCGATCAGGACGCCAAGTTCAAGCTGGTCGACGTGATCCGCAAGGTACAGCCGGAATTCATGCTCTCCCATTCCAAGTGGGACCCCTACAATACCGACCACATGTATGCGACGCAGGTGGCGATCGAGGCGCGCATGATCGCCCAGGCCTGGGGCCACAATCCCGGCGAAAAGATCCTCGGCGCGCCGCAGCTCTATCTGTTCGAGCCGCACCAGACCGAACAGATGGAATGGAAGCCGGATGTTTTCCTAGATATTTCCTCCGTCTGGGAAAAGAAGTGGGCGGCCATCCAGTGCATGGAAGGCCAGGAGCATCTCTGGCATTTCTACAAGAACGTCGCCGAGAACCGCGGCAACCACTTCATGCGCAATTCCGGCGGCCAGGCCAGCGGACGCAAATCCACCCATGCGGAAGGTTTTCAGTCGGTCTTCCCGCGCACCGTCGACGAACTTTGATAGGGATTGAGCGCTGATGTCGGTCGTCGTCCAGAATATCGAACGCGCGGATCAGTCGGTCATCGACCGCCTGGCCGCCTGCGGTGTTGCTACCGTCCACGAGGCGCAGGGCCGCAAGGGCCTGCTCGCCAGCTACATGCGGCCGATCTATTCTGGCGCGCGCCTTGCGGCGAGTGCGGTCACCATTTCCGCCCCTCCGGGCGACAACTGGATGCTGCATGTGGCGATCGAGCAGCTGAAGGCCGGCGACATCCTGCTGCTCGCTCCGACCAGTCCCTGCGAAGACGGTTATTTCGGGGATCTGCTCGCCACCTCCGCACAGGCGCGCGGCTGCAAGGGCCTGATCATCGACGCCGGTGTCCGCGACGTGGTCGATCTGACCGCGATGAAATTCCCGGTCTGGTCGAAGGCGGTCTATGCCCAGGGCACGGTCAAGGAAACCCTCGGCTCGGTCAATGTCCCGGTCGTCTGCGCCGGTGCCTATGTCCGCCCCGGCGATGTGATCGTTGCGGATGACGACGGTGTCTGCGTGGTCGCCCGCGAGGAAGCCGAAGCGGTCGCCAAGAAGGCGGAAGCCCGGGTCGCAGCGGAAGAGGACAAGCGGAAGCGGCTCGCCGCCGGCGAACTCGGCCTCGATATCTATAACATGCGCGGCAAGCTCGCCGAAAAGGGTTTGAAGTATATCTGAGCGGGGGAATCGGAGGGTTCTTTCGTCATCCTCGGCCTTGTGCCGAGGATCTGCTCACATCGACCGTTGGCAGATGCTCGGGACAAGCCCGAGCATGACGGCAGGATTTTTTGCCGACACGTGAGACGGGGAAAACGACCGGCTCGTTTCCCTGTAAAAGCGGAGGAAGATTTCATGGCGACAAGCGAAACCGGTATCCGCTGCATGTGGATGCGCGGCGGCACGTCCAAGGGCGGATATTTCCTCGCTTCGGACCTGCCGGCCGACCGCGACAATTTCCTGCTGCGGGTGATGGGCTCGCCCGATCCCCGCCAGATCGACGGCATGGGTGGCGCCCATCCGCTGACCTCGAAAGTGGCGGTGGTGAAGAAGTCCGAGCGGGAAGGGGTCGATGTCGACTATCTCTTCCTGCAGGTCTTCGTCGACCAGCCGATCGTCACCGATGCCCAGAACTGCGGCAATATTCTCGCCGGAATCGGGCCTTTCGCCATCGAGCGGGGGCTGGTACCGGTCAAGGGCGAGAAGACCGAAGTCTCGATCTTCATGGAAAATACCGGGCAGATCGCCATCGCGACGATCGAGACGCCCGGCGGCCGGGTGACCTACAAGGGCGAAGCCCGGATCGACGGCGTGCCGGGAACCTCCGCGCCGGTGCCGATCGTGTTCGCGGATACGGCCGGTTCCTCCTGCGGGGCGCTGCTGCCGACCGGGAATGCGGTCGATGTGATCGAAGGCGTCGCCTGCACGCTGATCGACAACGGCATGCCCTGTGTCGTCATGCGCGCCGATGTGCTCGGCATAAAAGGCGACGAAAACCCGAAGGAGCTGGAAGCCAACCAGGAACTGCGCGTCAGGCTGGAGGCGATCCGGCTGAAGGCAGGGCCGATGATGAACCTTGGCGATGTCACCAAGAAGTCGGTGCCGAAGATGACCATGGTTTCGGCGCCAACCGCCGGCGGAGCGATTTCGACCCGCACCTTCATCCCGCATACGTGCCACGACGCGATCGGCGTGCTCGGCGCGGTCAGCGTGGCGACGGCCTGCCTCCTGCCGGAAGGGCCGGCTTCGGAACTGGCCGTCATTCCGGATGGTGACGAAAAGCTGCTGTCGATCGAGCATCCGACCGGCGAGATGAGCGTCATCGCCACGATGAGGGATGGCGAGGTCCATCGTGCGGCGGTGCTGCGCACGGCGCGCAAGCTGTTCGACGGCGTGGTTTTCGGCGATTGAGAGTAGGATACGGCTATGAGGATCGCATTTCTGGGATTTGGCGAAGCGGCACGCGCCTTTCACGACAGTCTTGCGCCGAAGCTCGATAACGGTGAATTCCGCGCTTATGACCTCCTGCTCGGCAATCCCGAGAAGTCGGGCGAAATGCAGGCGGCGATGGCGAGCCGTGGGGTCCGGCCGGAAGTATCACCTGCGGGTCTCGCAGATGCCGAGTGGATCTTCAGCGCCGTGACCGCCGACCAGAGCCTCAGCGCGGCGCAATCCATCGCGCCTCATCTCGGCCAGGGCGCGCTGCTGATCGATATTAACTCCGTCTCCCCCGGCCGCAAGCGCGAGACCGCCGCGCTGATCAACCAGACCGGCGCCGATTATCTCGACATGGCCGTCATGGCGCCGGTTCATCCCAAGGGCCATGCAACCCCGGTTCTGATTGCCGGCAAGGGTGCCGCCGGGCTTCTGGAGCGGTTTCAAAGCCTGGGCTTCAGCGCAGAAGTTGCCGGTGAGGCTGTCGGCTCGGCAACGGCCATCAAGATGGTGCGCTCCGTGTTCGTCAAGGGTCTGGAAGCGATCACCGTGGAGGCGCTGCTGGCGGCAGAAGCTTCGGGCTGTTTCGAGGAAATCCTCTCTTCGCTGTCACAGAGCTTTCCGGGCCTCGACTGGTCGAAATTTCCGAATTACCAGTTCGAGCGCACCACCCGCCACGGCCGCCGCCGGGCTGCAGAGATGCGGGAAAGCGGCGTCACGCTCGATGCGCTGGGGCTGAACGGCGGTCTTGCCCGCGAGATCGCCGCCGTTCAGGACGAGATGGCGGCAAGCGGCGTGAAGCCGACGGATGATCTCAGGGACACCGTCGCGCGGGTTCTTTCGGCCCGGCGGCAAGGCAAATAAGTCCGTCCCTTCAATGCGTTCGGTGTATACGCATTGATCTTTTCCGCTCTAAATACCTGCCGTCATCCACAGCCTGCACCCTCTGTATACATGAGGCTTGGCCAATCCATCAGATATGGCTAAGATTTGTGATCGACAGGCGGAAGTTGCGCGCCTTGTCCGGGTAAAGGTGCGGATTTGGAAGAGACCTCGAGAACGACCCATACGATGCGCGCGCTGATGGAGCTGCGCAAGAAGATCCTCAGCGGCGACTATCCCGGCGGCACCCGGCTTTTCGAGGTGTCGCTGGCAGAAACGCTGCAGATTTCGCGAACGCCGGTGCGCGAGGTGATGTCGCGCCTTGCGGAAGAGGGGCTGCTCGACCGGCTGGCGAATGGCGGTTTCGTGGTCCGCAGCTTCACCTATGCGGATGCCGTCGATGCGATCGAGCTGCGCGGCGTGCTGGAAGGGACCGCGGCAAGGCTTGCCGCCGAACGCGGCGTTTCGCAGGCCGGATTGGACCAGCTTCGGGAAATCCAGGCCCGGCTCGACGATTGTTTCGGCGAAGCTGCGGACGATGTGGATCTGGAAGCCTATTCCGAAGCGAATGCCAAATTTCATATCGCGCTGGTCGAACTTTCCGGCAGCACCGTGATCCAGCGGGAAGTCGAGCGGGCGACGCGCCTGCCATTCGCCTCGCCGTCGGCTTTCCTGTCGGGCCGGGCTCACGTGGCGGCGTTCCGCCAGTCGTTGCATATCGCGCAGGACCAGCATCGCACGCTGGTGTCGGCGATTGCCGGGCGCGAGGGCGCAAGGGCTGAATTCATCGCCCGCGAACACGCCCGCATCGCCCGCAAGAACCTCGAATACGCTGTCTTCGAGGATCCGGAGCTGATGCTGACCGTTCCCGGCCTCGTGCTCCTCAACTCCTGAGAGCCCAAGTTAAAGCCCGAGCGCGATCCTCGCGATTTTTCCTGGCGGAGAGCCTTCGGTTTACCATCCGAAGGCGATCGTCAGCCTCCCGAACATTTTCCCTTGAATTTGTCTGCCGATGCCGTCATGTATACACGACACCGAAAGCACAGGCAAACCATAGGGAGGAATTCCGTGTCTCAGGCCAATCTCACTCAAGTTTTGAAGGATGCAGGCAACACTGTCGAGCATCTGCGCAGCTCCAAGACCGGCATCTATGTATACCCGGTCGTTGCTCCGGAATTCTCGAACTGGCGTTCGGAACAGGCTGCCTGGCGTGAAGGCGCCGTTCTGTTCGACCAGTCGCATCACATGGACGAACTGGTCGTCGAAGGTCCGGATGCTGCCAAGTTCCTCGAAAGCCTGTCGATCAACAGCTTCGCCAATTTCGGCGTCGACCGCGCCAAGCACTATGTTCCGGTCACGCCTGCCGGCCACGTCATCGGCGACATGATCATCTTCCGCGAAACCGAAGAGAAGTTCGTTCTCGTCGGCCGCGCTCCGACCGCCAACTGGCTGCTCTACAATGCCTCGCTCGGCAAGTTCAACGTCAAGCTGACGCATGACCCGCGTTCGCCTTCGCGTCCGGACGGCAAGCTCGTCACGCGTATCCACTACCGTTTCCAGATCCAGGGTCCGGATGCGCCGAAGGTCTTCGAAAAGATGAACGGCGGCCCGATCCCGGAGATCAAGTTCTTCCATGTCGACTGGATCAATGTCGGCGGCCGCAAGGTTCAGGCCCTGCGTCACGGCATGGCCGGCGCTCCGGGTCTCGAAATCTGGGGTCCGTATGCGGAGAAGGACGAGGTCCGCGCCGCCATCCTGAAGGCAGCGGAAGAAGCCGGCGTCGATCTGCGCCCGGTCGGCAGCCGCGCCTACGCCACCAACACGCTGGAATCCGGCTGGATCCCGTCGCCGCTTCCGGCGATCTACACCGGCGCCGAACTGCAGGGCTATCGCGACTGGCTCTCCGCACAGAGCTATGAAGCCAGCGGCTCGATCGGCGGCAGCTACGTCTCCGACAATATCGAAGACTACTACCTGAACCCCTACGAGCTGGGTTACGGCGTCTACGTCAAGTTCGACCACGACTTCGTCGGTCGCGCCGCCGTCGAAAAGCAGAAGGCAACCCCGCAGCGCCGCAAGGTTACCTTCGAATGGAACTCCGACGACGTCGTCAAGGTCATCGCTTCGGCCTTCCAGCCGGGCGAACAGGCCGCCAAGTGGATCGACTTCCCGCTCTCCAACTACGCTTCGTCGAGCTTCGACAAGGTCCTGAAGGACGGCAAGGTCGTCGGCCTGTCGATGTTCAACGGCTATAGCTACAACGAGCGTTCCATGCTGTCGCTCGGCGTCGTCGATGCCGACATCAAGGAAAACGACATCCTGACCCTCATCTGGGGCGAGCCGGATGGCGGCACTTCCAAGACCTCGGTCGAGCAGGGCCACAAGCAGGCCGAGATCCGCGTTCGCGTCGCAGCCGTGCCCTATGCTCAGGAAGCACGTGAAAATTACGCCGAAAGCTGGCGCACAAAGAAGGCCCTCTAACGGCCGGGCGTGCGAGAACGGGTTGTTCTCGCACGCCGCTCCGTCCGTCGGACCGGACGTTTTTCATTGGCTAAACGGGGGGAGGAACAACAATGGCACTTTTGAATCTGTTCAAGGGCAAGCAGGAAGAGAAGTCCGTGGAGCCGGCCAGCTTCAGGGATCTGATCGATGGCTATTCCATCGAAGTCATGCCGCGCACGGCGGCGAAGATCGAAGATTTCAAGACGCTGCTGCCGAAGGGCACGCGGGTTTATATCGCCCATATCGAGGGGACCCCGATCGAGGACATGGTGCAGACCGCAAGGCTCCTCCACGAAGACGGCTTCCCGGTCATGCCGCATTTTCCTTCCCGCATCATTCCGAGCCTCGCGACCCTGGAAGACTGGATCAAGCGATACAGGAACGAGGCGGGCGTGGACCAGGCGCTGCTGCTCGGCGGTGGCGTGTCGACGCCGGCAGGCGATTTCGACAGCTCGATCCAGCTGATCGAGACCGGCCTGTTCGACCGTTACGGCTTCAAGCGGCTGCATGTCGCGGGCCATCCGGAAGGCAATAAGGACATCGACAAGGACGGCGGCTCCAGGATCGTCGACGAGGCGCTGAAGTTCAAGCAGGCCTATTCGGAACGTACCGACGCGGAGATGGCAATCGCCACCCAGTTCGCTTTCGACGCCAAGCCCGTCATCGCATGGGCGGAGCGCATCGCAGCCGCCGGCGTCAAGCTGCCGATCCATCTCGGCATTGCCGGTCCGACGAAGCTGCAGACGCTGATCAAGTTCGCCATAGCCTGCGGCGTCGGCCCGTCGCTCGGCGTGCTGCAGAAGCGTGCGATGGATATCAGCAAGCTGCTCGTTCCCTACGAGCCGACCGAAGTGCTGGCCGAGATTGCCGATTACAAGGCCGCTCATCCCGAGAGCCTGCTTCAGAAAATTCATGTCTTCCCGCTCGGCGGTATCCGCGCCAGCGCCGAATGGATGAACGAACAACTGACCGGCGAGCGCAACGTCGCACCGTGACTTAACCGAAGCGGAGCAGGAATGACCTCGCTCCGCTTCGCCGCTGCCGGGAGGAGAAAGGCAGGGGAGGACAATACGTGGACTATCCTAATCTGCGTCACATCCGTCTTTTCTGCGCCTGCCTGCGCACGGGCTCGCTGACGCAGGCGGCCGATATCGTCGGCGTCACGCAGCCTGCGGCATCGCAGGCGATCTCCCGTCTCGAAGACCTTTTCGGCACCCGGCTTCTCGAACGAGGGCCCGGACATGCCATGGCGACGCCGGAGGGCCGGGTCGTGCAGACGAGGTCACTTCGCGCGCTTGAGCTTATTCGCACGGGTTGCCAGAAGCTCCAGGCGGATTCCGGATCGCGTGGCTCCGGTGCCGACGCCAGGCTGACGATCTCTCACCTTCGTGCCCTGCAAGCCTTTGCACAGACCGGAGGCTTTCCGGGCGCGGCGCGCATCCTCGAGCAATCGGGTGCCGCGGTCCAGCGCACGGCGCGCAATGCCGAGGCGATCCTCGGCACCAGTCTTTTCGAGGCCGACGGCCGCGCGACGCGATTCACCAGTGCCGGCCGTGCCGTTGCCCGCTGGGCCGGGCTTTCGCTGAAAGAACTCGGCAACGCGACCGAGGAGGTGCAGGAGCTGCGCGGCAAGTTCGACGGCCTTGTATCGATCGGCGCCCTGCCGATGGCGCGCACCACCATCGTGCCCGACGCGATCGCCTCGCTGGCTTTCACGCATCCGCTGGCGCGGTTCGAAATTCTCGAAGGCAGCTACGAACAGCTCCTCAGCGATCTGGAAATGGGGCATATCGATTTCCTGATCGGCGCGCTGCGCAGCCGCCTGACGCCGTCGCTTGTCCAGGAACCGCTTTTCGATTTCCGGCTCGCGGTCGTTGCCGGGGCCGGTCATCCGCTTGCGGCGAGGACGGATGTCTCGCTTGCCGAGCTTGCCTCCTATCCGTGGGTCGTGGCCCGCAAGGGCACGCCCAACCGCAGCACCTTCGATGCGCTGGCGGCGAAGTTTCCCGATGGACCGCGGACGCAGGGAACGGTCGAGACCGGTTCGCTGACGGCGCTGCGCGGGATACTGATGCAGACGGACCGGCTGGCGTTGCTCTCGCGCCATCAGCTCCGGCACGAGCTGAAGGCCGGGTTCCTCACGCTCCTGAATTACGACGTGCCGGGAAAGCCGCTGTCGATCGGCATCACCACCCGCCGCAACTGGCAGCCGACCGCTCTCCAGGCGGAATATCTGGCGGCGATCCGGCGCGTGGTCTCGACAGAGGAGACGGTCAGCGCTCCTGACGGCGGCTGCCTGCCGCCGCTGAAAGCCGCCGAGTAGCGTCACTTGCCATTGCAGTTTTCAGGGTTATCGTTATTGCCGCATATGTCCGGCCGGTCTGATGCCGCGCGCCGTCACGAGAGAGCGGGAGCATCTTTGAGAAAAAAGGCCGTCAACAGTCTCGAACGCCTGCAGGCAGTGCTTGAGGTCTTTACCGAGGATCGTCTGGAATGGACGCCCGAAGAGCTGATGGAGGAGCTGGGCTATAGCCGCCCCACGCTCTATCGCTACCTCAAGATCCTGAAAGACAGCGGTTTCCTGACCTCCATGCCGAATACCGGCTTCACGCTCGGACCAAGGGTGGTGGAGATGGATTACCTGCTGCGCAAGTCCGACAACCTCATCCTGTCCGGCGCCCCCTATCTGCAAAAACTTGCCGGACGATACGAATGCACGGCGCTGCTGGTGCGCTGGTACGGCGAAAAGATCCTGTGTGTCGATTCGATCAGTTCCAGCCGCGAGGCGATCAGCAGTTATCCGCGCGGGCGGCCGATGCCGCTCAGCCGCGGCGCGATCGGCCGGTCCATCGTAGCGTTTCTACCCCGCCGCAATCTGGTGCCGCTGATCAAGCGCACGCTCGACGAATGGCAGGCGGCGGGCGCCGGCGATACCGTGGAAGCGGTCCTCGACGGGCTGAAATCGGTGCGCAAGAAGGGTTATGCCGTGGCTTACGGCGAGGTCACGCCGGGTGTCGTCGGTTTCGCCGCGCCGATCTTCGACGCGGGCCAGAGCCCGATCGCAAGTTTTTCCGTATCGATCGCCCAGGATCACGTTCCCGGGCCCGTGGTGGAGGTAATCGCCCGGGAAGTCTTGCTTGCAGCCGGAGAAATCAGCGCTGCACTCGCATCGCATCGACATAGAATTTCGAGTCAATAATCTCATATTACAAGAAAATAGGTTGACTTTCGGGGGCTGCCTTCGCATCTTGCCGCGGCGGAGCAGGTCCGGCATTCGGCACATTCCGCTTGCGGATTTTTAAACGCCTCGGGGGCACTGGACTTCTTCAAAGTTCGCGGTGCGGTACCCAGGACCGACAGGAGGAGCATTTCATGAAGAAGATCGACGCTTTCAACCACATCTGGCCGAAGCCCTTTTTCGACAAGCTGATCGGCTATATCGGCACGATGACGGATGTCACCATGCGCTCGGGCGCGGTGCCGATGATGACCGATCTCGACCGTCGTTTTCAGGTGATGGACATGTTCGGCGGCGACTACCAGCAGGTCCTGTCGCTCGCTTCGCCGCCGCTCGAAAAGCTGGCCGGCGCCGAGCGCGCCTATGACCTCGGCCGGATCGGCAACGATTCCCAGAAGGAACTGTGCGACAAATATCCGGAGCGCTTCCCGGCCTTCATCGCCACCGTGCCGATGGAAAACCAGGAATGGATGATGGCGGAAACCAAGCGGGTCGTCGAAGATCTCGGCGCCTGCGCGGTCCAGATCTTCACCAACTACAGCGGCAAGCCGCTCGACCTGCCGCAGTTCGAGCCTTTCTTCGAATATATGGCCAAGTCCGGCAAGCCGGTCTTCCTGCATCCGTCGCGCGGCGCCAACTTCCCAGACTATCTGACCGAAGATCGTTCGGAATACGAGATCTTCTGGACCTTCGGCTGGCCGTATGAAACATCGGCGGCGATGGCGCGCCTCGTCTTCTCGCGCATCTTCGACAAGTACAAGGGCCTCAAGGTCGTCACCCATCATGCCGGCGGCATGGTGCCCTTCTTCGAAGGCCGCGTCGGTGCCGGCTGGGACCAGATGGGCAAGCGCACGTCGGATCGCGATCTCTCCACCGTGCTGAAGGCTATCGAGCGTCCGCATCTCGACTACTTCAAGGAATTTTATGCCGATACGGCGAGCTTCGGTTCGACCAAGGCGATCGAACACGCGATCGAATTCTTCGGCGAAGACCGCGTGCTGTTCGCGTCCGACGCGCCGTTCGATCCGGAAGGCGGGCCGATGTACATCCGCGAGACCATCAAGGTTCTCGACAACATGGACATTTCCGACGCCACGCGCCAGAAGATCTACGAGGGCAATGCCAAGAAGCTTCTCGGCCTGAAGTAAGCGCTCAGGTTTTGTCAGCTAACGAACGCGCGGGCGGCAAACGCCCGCGCGTTTTTCATTGGGAGAGCCGGTCGATGTAACGCCTGGCGGAGCGGGCGACGATCGCCTGTCCGTCCTTTCGGACATTCTGGTGCGAAAAGGCGCCGTAGATGCGCTCGAAAGGCCAGGGCGCCAGCCGTTCGGCGACGTCGGCGACTTCTGCCGCTCTGAGCGGCAGCATGTTGGGATAACTCCACATGAAGGAGACATGGTCGGCGCCCGGCGTGACCTGGACGATGTCGCCGGCCAGCAACACGCCCTCGCCGTCTTCGCCGGTCCAGTGCAGCACGGTGCCGCCCGCGAAGTGGCCGCCGCCATGGACCAGCGTGACGGAGGACGAAAGCACGAGCGCATCCTCGTCCCAGAGCCGGACATGGTCCGAGGGACGGCAGATCCATTGCTTGTCGGCGGCATGCAGATAGATCGGCGCGTCGAAGGCCGTCGCCCAGTCCTGCATGGTCGTGTAATAATGCGGATGCGATATCGCGATGGCGCTGAGGCCGCCCAAGGCCTGGATAATCGCTTTGGTCGCTTCGTCGAGCAGCGCAATGCAGTCCCAAAGAATATTTCCGGCCGGCGTTCGCAGCAGCAGGGCGCGCTGGTTGATGGCGAAGGCCGGGACGGTCTGGATCGCCATCAGGCCCGGCTCCAGCTGGACCCAGGCATTCCGATGCGTCCGCGCGAGTTTTTCCCTCCTCGTCCATGCCTGGCCGGAGGGCGGCACGTATTGACGCTCGTCCGCACAGATAGGGCATGTTTCTGGTGGCTCTTCGGCTTCCTCGAAAGAGGTTCCGCAGGCGCCACAGAGAAAAATCGACATCGCACCCTCCATCAGGACCTTTGCCGGCCCTGTCGTGAATTTGACAAGAAACGTTATTCGTCAAGGAAAGGGAAGTCATTGCTCATGTCGGCAACGTCCAGTCGGGACCGCTCATATTCTTCGGGAAGGATTCACGTTTTCCAAAGGCCGGTACGATAGGGTCGGGCCGACCTGTTTCACGCCCCGAGGATGAGATGACGGCCCCGAAGACGCCAAGGCTCCTGAATCTGGATATCCTGCGACTCGTCTCGGCATTGATGGTGCTGACCTTCCACTATGGATTCCGCATGCGGATTTCCGGCGAAGGCGGTGGTCTCGGCTTTCCGGAACTCGCGCCTTTCGCCATGTGGTTCGATACCGGCCTGCTGATCTTCTTTGCGATTTCCGGCTACGTCATCACCATGTCGGCGGAAGGCCGCTCGGCCTACGATTTTGCCGCCGGTCGTTTCGCGCGGCTCTGGCCGACCTTCATCGTCTGCGCGACGATCACCGCTGCCGTGCTCGCCGTCTGGCATGTGCCGACCCTCGATCCGCCGACGGTGAAACAATGGCTGGCGCATGCCGTCATCATCTCGCGCGGCCTCGGCCAGCCCTTCCTCGATGGCGCCTATTGGACGATCGCCTACGAGATCATCTTCTACTTCTGGGTTTTCCTGCTGATCGCCACCGGCCTTTTCGAGCGCGGCTGGCGCGTCGTGGTGCTGGCATGGCTGGCGATTTCCGTCGGCAACGAGGCTTTCATCGGCAGCGGCGCGATCCAGAAACTGCTGATCACCGAATATTCCGGCTATTTCGCCTTCGGCCTGGCGCTTTACAAGACGAGGCAGCACGCTTCCCCGTCGAGCCTCTGCGTGCTCGTCGCCGCCGTCTGCTGGGCGATGGCCACGCCGTTCCTGACCGAACCGGATTTCGTCGAGACATACGGGCTGAGCCGCAACGCCATCGGGCTGGCGTTGATCGGGCCGGCGGCGCTTGCGGCGGTTGCCGTCTGTGCAACGGCGCCGTCGCTACGCATTTCTCCCGGACTGGCGATCGGGCTCGGCGGCCTCACTTATCCGCTCTATCTGCTGCATCAGAACATCGGTTACGCGGTGTTTGCCCGTTTCGGCACCGACGGAAACCGCTGGCTTGTCGCTCTGGCACTGATTGCCATCCTGCTTTTCGTCGCCTGGGTGATCGCAAGAACGATCGAGCCGGCGGCACGACGGGCGATCATCCGCGTTGCAGGCCACATTCGAGACGGTTTCGGACGTCTGAGACAGCGCGCAGCCTGATCGCGGATTGACGGCCCTATTTTACCCGGATAAATCTGCGCCTTTATC
The DNA here is from genome assembly GCF_031455615.1 of Neorhizobium sp. 2083. Taxonomy (NCBI): domain Bacteria; kingdom Pseudomonadati; phylum Pseudomonadota; class Alphaproteobacteria; order Hyphomicrobiales; family Rhizobiaceae; genus Neorhizobium; species Neorhizobium sp. 2083. The sequence continues at coordinate 93,415 of NZ_JAVDTC010000006.1, forward strand.
AAGGGGAAGCGGATGTCGGATCTTCATTGGACAGCATTTCGGGGTGAAAACCGTATCGCGGGCGGATCTCCCGTGGAGGTCGTGACGGCGATCGGGGCCGGCGGCCATGATGGCGTGCTGGTCTTCGACGATGCGACGGGAAAGCCGGTCGATCTCGACCTGCGCGGCACTCTCGAAGACTGTCTCGGCCGTCTCCCCAAAAACGAGGTAAAGCCCGGCGAACAGCCGGAACGGCGGCCCGGACGGCCGAAGCTCGGCGTGGTGCCGCGCGAAGTGACACTGCTGCCGCGGCATTGGGAGTGGCTGGGCGAACAGCCGGGCGGCGCCTCGGTCGCGCTGCGCAAGCTCGTCGATGCGGCGCGCGCGGCCACTGGCGCGCAAGACGGCAGGCGTCGGGCTCAGGAGGCGGCCGATCGCTTCATGCGGGCGGTTGGTGGTGACCAGCCGGGATATGAGGATGCGGCGAGGGCGCTTTATGCAGGCCAGGCGGAACCCTTCAAGATGCTGACGGAGAGTTGGCCGAAGGATGTTCGCGACCATGCCCGCTATCTGGCGAAAGATGCGTTCGCAACCGGCCCTGCCGACGGGAAGTAGATCAGGTGGTTCCCCATGTAGCGCGCATTTTTCGGGCTGAGGGTGGCCCGGAGGGGTTGCCGCCTGACAGGGCCATCCGCGCAGTATACACGTTTGCGAACATGTTCTGTTTGCAATTGAACGTGGACCGAACGGAAACTGCACCGTAAGTTGTCTCACGCCGCCGGGGAGGGTGGCTGGAGGAGCAGTTTATGGATCGCATGAAGAACAAGGTCGCTCTCGTGTTCGGCGCCGGTTCGGTCGGCCCGGGTTTCGGGAACGGCAAGGCCGCTGCCGTCGCTTATGCCCGCGAGGGCGGCCGCGTCGTCTGCGTCGACGTCGATCTCGACGCGGCGAAAAACACGCTCGACGTCATCGAAGCCGAGGGCGGGACGGGGCTGGCGCTTGCCGCAGACGTCACCAGATCCATCGATATTGCTGCCGTCGTCGAAAAAACCATGGAGCGCTTCGGCCGCATCGACGTGCTGCACAACAATGTCGGCATCAACCTGCCGGGCGGAGCCGCGGAGGCGACCGAAGAGAGCTGGCGCAGGGTCCTCGACGTCAACCTGACCAGCGCTTTCCTCACCTGCAAGGCTGTCCTGCCGATCATGGAGAGGCAGGGGGGCGGAGCGATCGTCAATATCTCCTCGCTCGCGTCCATCCGGTGGACCGGCTATCCATACGTTTCATATTATGCATCGAAGGCGGCGCTGAACCACTTCACGCGCGCGATTGCGATCGAATATGCGGCCAAAGGCATCCGCGCCAATGTGATCCTGCCGGGGGTGATGGACACGCCGCATATCCAGAAACAGATCAGCGGTTACTACGCCTCTCCCGATGAAATGAAGGCTAAAAGAGACGCGATTTCGCCGATGAAACGCCAAGGAGACGGTTGGGACATCGCCTGGGCCTCGGTTTTCCTCGCCTCCGACGAAGCGAGATACATTACCGGGATCGAGCTCCCGATCGATGGCGGGCTGCATGCAACGGTGTCCGGCAGCTTGAGCTGACACGATGGCCCGCCTGCGGAACCAGTTCCATGATATGGATCGACCGTAAAGTTTTCGAGGCCGCAGTCAAATTCAGCCTTGCCTAATCCGCCCGTCTTGCGCAAACTCCGGCAACTTGTGGAAGAATAAGATCCAGATAATGGACCACTGCGGATGGCTGGAGGAGCCGGACGTCGGGAGGAGAAGCGGTCACGCCGGAGAGGGGTGTGGTCCGCCTGGATTTGCGGTTTGGCCCGTGATCGATCCGGAGCGTTTCTCCCGGCCGTCCCCTTCGCAGCATAGAGGAGGATGACGTGTGACGGCAGCCCAGAATACGATCGAGCCCATGGACGAGGCGTCGCTGCTCGCGGGCCTCGAAGGTGTGGCGCCGCAGCAGAGCGGCTCCGTCTGGATGCGGCCGGTGGAGGCGGTTGCCGCAGCACTTCTCGTCGGCATCATCGCGCTTTTGCTGGCCGGGGTCATTTCCCGTTATGTTTTCTCGCTGCCGATCGTCTGGATCGACGAGGTGGCGTCGATCTCCTTCCTCTGGCTTGCCATGCTCGGTTCGGCCATGGCGGTCGACCGCAGCGAGCACCTGCGGCTGACGCTGTTTGTCGGCATGCTGCCGGAAAAGGTGCATGCGCTGGCGAATACGCTCGCACTGCTGCTGATGGCGCTTTTCCTTGGGGTGATGCTGCGTCCGGCCTATGAATATGCGATCGAGGAATCCTACATCACCTCGGCGGCGCTCAACATTCCGATGAGCTTTCGCGCCGCGGCCCTGCCGGTCGGCGTCGGGCTGATGCTGATCCTCGCGGTCGCCAATGCGTTGAAGGGGGCGAACCTCAGGCAGGTCGCGATTTCCGCGGTGGTGATCGCCGCCGTGACCGCGCTCCTCTGGTTCGCCGGGCCGAGCCTGAAGCAGATCGGCAACTGGAACATTCCGATTTTCCTCGTCGGTTTCGTGGCGCTGTTTCTGGTTCTCGGCGTGCCGATCGCTTTCTGTTTCGGTCTCGGGACGCTGGCCTTCCTGACGTTCACCACGTCGGTACCGGTCTTCGTGATGATCGGCCGCATGGACGAAGGCATGTCGAGCATCATCCTTCTTTCGGTGCCGATCTTCGTGCTGCTCGGCTGCGTGCTCGATGCGACCGGCATGGGCAAGGCGATCGTCGAGGTTCTGGCCTCGCTGCTTGGCCATGTCCGTGCCGGCATGTCCTATGTGCTGCTCGGCTCGATGTTCCTCGTCTCCGGCATTTCGGGCTCGAAGGTTTCGGACATGGCGACCGTCGCGCCGGCGCTGTTTCCGGAAATGAAACGCCGTGGCCACAGACCGCCGGAGATGATCGCGCTTCTGGCGACGGGTGCGGCGATGGCGGAAACCGTGCCGCCGTCGATCGTGCTGATCGTGCTCGGGTCCGCGGCTGGCGTCTCGATCGCGGGACTGTTCACATCCGGTTTCGCCATCGCCATGGTCCTGCTGTTGGTGCTTGCGATCCTGGCGCGCTGGAAGGCGCGGCACGAATCCATGGCCGGCGTCCGCCGGGCGCCGCTTTCGGTGATCAAGAAGGCGTTTCTGGTGGCTGCTCCAGCGCTGGTGCTGCCCTTCCTGATCCGCACCGCCGTCGGCGAGGGGATTGCCACCGCGACCGAGGTTTCGACGATCGCGGTGCTCTACGCGATGATCATCGGCGCAACGCTTTACGGCGGCATCAGCCTGAAGAAGCTCTATTCCATGCTGGTGGAAACGGCGGCGCTCTCCGGCGCGATCCTGATGATCCTCGGGGCCGCGTCCGCCATGGCCTGGGCGCTGACCCAGACGGGGTTCGCGGCCCAGCTCGTCGAGGCGGTGCAGGGCCTGCCGGGCGGCTGGCTGACCTTCATGGGCGTCACCATCCTGATCTTCATGGTGCTCGGCTGCGTGCTGGAAGGCCTGCCGGCGATCGTGCTGATGGCGCCGATCATGTTTCCGGTCGCCCGTTCGCTCGGCATCAACGACATCCACTATTCGATGGTGGTGGTGACGGCGATGAATATCGGCCTGATGACGCCGCCAATCGGCATCGGTTTCTATATCGCCTGCAAGATCGGCAATGTCTCGCCGGACGAAGCCATGAAGGCCATCTGGCCCTATATCGGCGCGCTGATGATCGGCCTCCTGGTGATCGCAGCCGTGCCCTATTTCTCGACGGTTTTCCTTTGAAGGCCGTGAGACCATAAAAACCGGGAACTGAAATCGGAGGAGGATTTCATGAACGTCAATCGCAGAACGCTTCTTTTGGGGGCGGCCACGACCGGCATCGCCACCACCTTTTCGATCCGCACGCGGCCGGCAAATGCCGCCGAGTTCACCTACAAGTTCGCCAACAACCAGGCGCTGACGCATCCGATGAACGTGCGCGCCAAGGAAGCGGTCGCCAAGATCCTGGAGGAGAGCGGCGGGCGGATGGCGATCAACATCTTCCCGTCGAGCCAGCTCGGCGCCGACACCGACATGCTGAACCAGGTTCGATCCGGCGGCGTCGAAATGTTCAGCCTGTCGCCGATCATCCTGTCGACGCTGGTGCCCAACGCTTCGCTGAACGGGGTCGGTTTCGCCTTCCCGAGCTATGACAAGGTGTGGCCGGCGATGGACGGCGAACTCGGCAAATATGTTCGCGGCGAGATCGAGAAGAAGGGTCTGCTGACGCTCGACAAGATCTGGGACAACGGTTTCCGGCAGATCACCTCCTCCAAGGGGCCGATTACGACGCCGAAGGATCTCGAGGGCTTCAAGATCCGCGTGCCGGTGAGCCCGCTCTGGACCTCGATGTTCACCGCCTTCGGTTCGGCGCCCGCCAGCATCAACTTCGCCGAGACCTATACGGCGCTGCAGACCGGCATCGTCGACGGGCAGGAAAACCCGCTTGCCATCCTGACGACTGCCAAGCTGTTCGAAGTGCAGAAATATGTGTCGATGACCAACCACATGTGGGACGGCTTCTGGATCCTGCTCAACCGTCGCTCCTGGCAGGCGCTGCCGGCAGACCTGCAGGGGATCGTTTCGAAACACTTCAACGCCGCCGCCGAGCTGCAGCGCAAGGACGTGATGGGCCTCAACGCCACCGTCCAGGCCGAGCTCGAGGGCAAGGGCATGAAATTCAACAAGCCGGATGGCGCGCTTTTCCAGGAAAAGCTGCGCGCCGCCAATTTCTACAAGGACTGGAAGGCGAAATATGGCGACGAGGCCTGGGCCATCCTCGAAAAGGCCATCGGCAAGTCGCTGAGCTAATCGGGCACGGGCATGCATGTGATGGGAAGCGGCATATGGAACAAGTGATCGAAAACCTGCCGGGTCTTCGGGAAGGTGCCGCTTCCGCTTCGGGTGCGCAGGCGGTGGAACGGGCGTTGCAGCTTCTCTCCATCGTCGGTCGCGGGGCGGAGAAGGGCGTGGCGCTGGCCGAGGTGGTTGCCGATAGCGGCCTCAACAAACCGACCGCCCGCCGGCTTCTGATGGCCCTGATGCGGTCCCGCCTCGTCGAGCAGGACGAGCTTACCCGCCGGTATTATCTCGGCGGGGAGCTCTATGTGCTAGGCATGCTGGCCTCGCGCCGGCATGGCCTCCTGGAAATGGCGGGCGAGAGCCTGAAGCGGCTTTCGGCCAGGTCCGCCGACACGAGCTTCGTGTCGATGCGGCGTGAGGATTACGCCGTCTGTCTGCATCGCGAGGAGGGCACCCATCCGGTGCGCACCCATGCGCTGCTGACCGGCGACCAGAACCCGCTCGGGGTCGGCGCCGGCTCGCTTGCCATGCTGGCGGCGCTGCCGGATGCGGAGGTCGATGGCATCCTCGGCCGCATTGAAGGCGTCATCGCCGCGCAATATCCGGGCTATTCGACGGATATCATCCGCGATGACGTCGCGCGGACACGGGAGGTTGGCTATGCGCTCAATCCCGGGCGGGTGATCGCCAATTCCTGGGGGATCGGCATGGCGATCCTGCTGCCCGACGGGCGGCTCGCCGGGGCCCTGTCGATCGCCGCGATCGACAGCCGCATGGGCGAGGCGCGCCAGAAGGAGCTTGCGGCCCAACTGGGCCAGGAGGTCGAGCGGGTGCAGGGTAAATTGAAGGCGTTATTCGGTTCGGAAAACCCGGCGCTTCGAAAGGCGCCGCAGGCGTCGCGGTCGGGAATGCCGGAACGTGTCTGAAACAAAGGAGAAGGTCATGGCAGGAGCACAGATCGTCGGTTGGGCCCATTCGAAATTCGGCAAGTCCGAAGCGGGTTCGACGCGGGAATTGATGGCCGAGGTGATCAATCCGGCCCTCGAACATGCCGGTATCACGGCGAGGGATGTCGACGGCATTTTTGTCGGCGTGTTCAACAACGGCTTTTCCAAGCAGGATTTTCAGGGCGCCCTGGTGGCGATGGCGGCCGACGGATTCGATCATGTACCGGCGGTGCGGATGGAAAATGCCTGTGCCACAGGCTCGGCGGCGCTTTATCAGGCGCTCGATTTCATCGCTGCCGGCCGCGGCAAGGTCGCGTTGGTCGTCGGTGCCGAGAAGATGACCGCGCTGCCCACCAAGGAGACTGGCGACATCCTTCTGTCGGCCTCCTACCGCGAGGAGGAGGCGGATGTCGAGGGCGGTTTCGCCGGCCTCTTCGGCCGCATCGCCAGCCATTATTTCCAGCGCTACGGTGACCGTTCGGAAGAGCTTGCGATGATCGCGGCGAAAAACCACGCGAACGGCATGAAGAACCCCTATGCGCACATGCAGAAGGATTTCGGCTTCGATTTCTGCAACACGGTGTCCGACAAGAACCCCTATGTGGCGGCGCCTCTGCGCCGTACCGACTGCTCGCTGGTCTCGGATGGCGCGGCCGCGCTGGTGATCGCCTCGCCCGACGTTGCGGCCGGCATGAAGCGGGCGGTCGCCTTCAGGGCGCGCAACCATGTCAACGACATCCTGGCCATGTCGCGACGGGATCCGATCGCCTTCGAAGGTGCCCGCATGGCCTGGCAGAAGTCGCTTGCCGATGCCGGCGTTTCGCTCGACGACCTGAGCTTCGTCGAAACCCATGACTGCTTCACCATAGCGGAGCTCATCGAATACGAGGCGATGGGGCTCGCCGAGCCCGGCAAGGGATATCGCGTCATCCGCGAAGGCATCACCCGCAAGGATGGCCGTTTGCCCGTCAATCCGTCCGGCGGCCTGAAATCCAAGGGTCATCCGATCGGCGCGACCGGCGTTTCCATGCATGTGATGGCGGCGATGCAGCTCTGCGGCGAGGCGGGCGACATGCAGCTGCCGAAGGCGACAATGGCCGGCGTCTTCAACATGGGCGGCGCGGCCGTCGCCAACTATGTGTCGATCCTGGAGCGGACGAAATGAATGCGACAACCTCGGCTGGCGTCGGCGATCGCGCCGAACCGATAGGGGGTCTCAGCCCGCGTTCGACGCGGGTGATGAACCTCGCCCGTTTCGTGACGCAGGCGATGCGCCGCGAGCCGCAAGGCCTCGCTCTGGTCTGGGCCGAGAAGACCTGGACCTGGGAAGAGTTCGAAACGCGCATCGACGCGATGGCTGCGGCGCTGCAGCAGCGCTTCGGGGTGAGCAAGGGCGACCGCATCCTGGTCCAGTCGCAGAACTGCAACCAGATGTTCGAGAGCATGTTCGCCTGTTTCCGGATCGGTGCCGTCTGGGTGCCGACCAATTTCCGGCAGACGCCGGAAGAGGTGGCCTATCTCGCCAGGGCGAGCGGCGCGAGCGGCCTGATCTGTAATGCCTCGTTTCCGGATCATGCGCGGGTGGTGCGGGAAAGCAATCCCGCGATCGGTTTTGTTGTTGCCATCGGCGAAGCGGATTTCGGGCCATCATACGATGGCGTTGTCGAGGAGTTCCGCGGCGAGAAACCGGTCGAAGCGCGTGTCGAGCGCGACGATCCGTGCTGGTTCTTCTTCACGTCGGGCACGACCGGCCGGCCGAAGGCGGCGGTCTTGACCCACGGCCAGATGGGTTTCGTGATCAACAACCATCTCTGCGACCTGATGCCGGGTGTCACCTCCGCCGATGCCGCTCTGGTCGTCGCGCCGCTGTCGCATGGCGCGGGCGTGCACCAGCTCACCCAGGTGGCACATGGGGTGAAGACCATCCTGCTGCCGACCGAAAAATTCGACATCGACGCCGCCTGGGCGCTGATCGAAAAATGGCGCGTCTCGACCATGTTCACCGTGCCCACCATTTTGAAGCTGCTGGTCGAGCATCCGGCGGCGGACACATACGACCATTCCTCGCTGCGGTATGTCATCTATGCGGGCGCGCCGATGTATCGCGAGGACCAGAAGCGGGCGCTGAAAAGTCTGGGACCCGTGATCGTGCAATATTTCGGGCTGGGCGAAGTGACAGGCGCGATCACCGTGCTGCCGCCGGCCCTGCACTCTGCCGAGGACGGCGAGGCTGCCAGGATCGGGACCTGCGGCATGGAACGCACCGGCATGCAGGTGTCGATCCAGAACGATCAGGGCGATGAGGTCGGGCCTTACGAGACCGGCGAGATCTGCTGCATCGGTCCGGCGGTGTTTGCGGGTTATTACGACAATCCGGAGGCCAACGAGAAGGCGTTCCGCAACGGCTGGTTCCGCACCGGCGACCTTGGCCACATGGATGCGGAGGGTTTCCTCTACATCACCGGCCGCGCCTCGGACATGTATATTTCCGGCGGCTCCAACGTCTATCCGAGGGAGATCGAGGAGAAGCTGCTCACCCATCCTGATATCAGCGAGGTGGCGGTGCTCGGCGTGCCGGATCCGCTCTGGGGCGAGGTGGGCTATGCAGTCTGCGTCGCCAAGCCCGGTTCGGCGGTGACCGAGAAGGACCTGTTTGCCTTCATCGACGGCAAGATGTCCCGCTACAAGATGCCGAAGCGTTTCATCTTCTGGGATGCCCTGCCGAAATCCGCCTATGGCAAGATTACCAAGAAGATGATCCGTGAGGAGCTGCAGGCACGCGGCAAGCTCGATAATAAGCCGGCTAATAATGTGCCGACGCTGCGCCAGCTGAAACATCCAGGCCCTATCGCGCCGATCAGGCGAGAGGCGGTGCGGACCGAGTTGAAGCCAGTCGAGGGCGTGCTGCGGCCGGGCGAGGTCTTCATGGCCGGCGTGGCACGCATCTTTGCGGAGGCGGGCTGTAGGGGCGGTTTCCTCAATATCGAGGGCGGCGCCTGCGATCCGTTCCGTTACGTGCTGCCGGCCTTCTCGCCGGACGAGGATCATGTTGCCTGGTACAGCGCGACTTTCGCGCCGGAAGCGGGCGGCAGGTTCCAGGCGGCGACCGCAATGGTCGGCGAACGGGATGGCGCGCCTTTCCTGCATTGCCATGGCATCTGGGATACCGGCGAAGGGGCTCTGCGGATGGGGCATGTTCTGCCCTTCGACAGCATTGTCAGCCGGCCGATCGCGGTCAAAGGTTACGGTAGCGCCACGGCCACCTTCTCCTCCATTCCCGATCCGGAAACCAATTTCACGCTGTTTTCCGCCAGGGGCGAAAGCGGCGAAGGTAACGGCATCCTGCTACGCGTCCGGCCAAACGAGGATGTCGGTTTGGCGATCGAGGAAGTCTGCCGGGAGCACGGCATAGAGAGCGCCCGCATTCATGGCATCGGCAGCATCAACGAACCGGTGTTCGAGGACGGACGCCGGATTGTCTGCCTCGCGACCGAGATCGCCATCGAGAATGGCGTACTCGAAAACACGCCTGACGGGCTTCGGGCCTCGATCGATGCTGCGGTCGTCGATACGGACGGCGTCATCTATCACGGCCGGCTGGCGCGTGGCGACAATCCGGTCGGCGTCACTTTCGAACTGGTCATCGTCGAAAACCGGGAGAGCTGAACATGCGAAGCGTCGTCGTCACGGGTGCGGGATCGGGTATCGGCCTTTCGACGACGGAGCTTCTGATCGAAGCCGGCTGGCATGTGCTGGCCGCCGACCGCGATGCCGCCGCACTCGAACGGCTGATGGAACGGCTCGGCAACCGGGCCAGTCTTCTGACCACCGTTGTCCTCGATATTACCGACGAGAAGGCGATCGCGGATTTTGCCGAGCGATGCCGGGCGCTCCACAGCCCGCTGCAGGCACTGGTCAACAGCGCCGGCATCGGTTCGAACGTCCGGTTCGCCGATACCACGACCGACCAGCTTCGGCGGATGTATGAGGTCAATGTCGTCGGCGCGTTTGCGCTGTCCCAGGCACTGGCGCCGATCATGCGGGAAAACGGCGGCGGTTCGATCGTCCACATCGCCTCGGTTTCCGGCATCAAGGGCAATCTCGGCCGCTCCGCCTATGGTGCGTCGAAGGGCGCTTTGGTGACGCTCACCAGGATCATGGCCGTCGAGCTCGCCGACGACCTGATCCGCGTCAACGCGATTGCCCCCGGGCCGATCGAGACACCGATGGTCAGGGAAAACCATACCGCCGCGACACGCGAGGAATGGAGCCGCACCGTGCCGATGCGGCGCTACGGCCGGCCGGAAGAGATCGCCACGGCCATCGCCTTCCTCGTCGACGAGCGGCAATCCTCTTATATGACCGGCCAGATTCTTGCCATCGACGGTGGATTTACCGCCGCCGGATTGATGGCCTGATCCGTTCCGGCACGACATTCGCCCTGTGACAATCTCTTCATAAAAAGAGGTTGCAAGGCTCGTTGACAAGTCGCGGGATAGATTAGAAAACTGGCACCTTCCGACGGCAGCCACGGGGGGACTTCCATGTCTAGGCGCGCGTTTTTCGGCTTTCTCGCTCTCATCGTTTCCGCATCCGCTTTCGTCTCGCCCCTGACGGCGGCCGACCGGCGGATCGAAAGCACTCCGAACGGCGATTATCTCGGCTTCGATCTTCGAACCGTGAAGAATGTCAGCCAGCCCCAGTGCGAGGCGGCCTGCATCGGCGACAATGCCTGCAAGGCCTTCACCTATAACGAGAAGGCCAAATGGTGCTTCCTCAAGTCGGATTACAGCCAGCTCAACCCGTTCCCGGGCGCCACAGCCGGCAAGATCGTCGTAACGGCGGTTGAACCGGATATCGGCGCCCCGCCGAAACTGTCCTTCCTCTCGGAAGAGGTTCTCCAGCAGGCGCGCGACCAGAAGGAGGGCCTGACGCTCGGCGACAACCAGCAGGGTTACGGCGTCGAGAACCTTAAGACCATCGCCCAGGGCCAGGTCCTGGCCGGCAACGTCGATACGGCGATCTACAATTTCAAAGGCGCGCTCTCGATCATCCCGGATGACGGTGCGCTGTGGATCGAGCTCGCCCGGGCTGCCAGCACCGCCAAGAACAACAGCACCGCCGATGGCGAAGGCACGCTTGCCGCCGTCAACGGCTATCAGCTTTCGCGCACCACGCAGACCCGCGCCGAGGCGCTGGCGGTTCTTGGCGCCGCACTCGCCAAGCAGCAGAACTATCGCGCGGCGCTCAATGCCTACAAGGCGAGCCTTGCGCTCGTGAACGCCCGCACCGTGCAGGCCGCCTATAACGACCTGCGGGAGCGCCAGGGTTTCCGCATGACCGGCAACACGGTCGATGCCGACAGCGCCAATCCGCGCGTCTGCGTGCAGTTCTCCGAACCGCTGGTGAAGATCGGCGTCGACTACGCGCCCTTCGTCGTGCTCAACGGCCAGGCGCCGAAGGCGATGGAAGCCAAGGACAGCCAGATCTGCGTCGAAGGCTTGACCCACGGCCAGCGCTACAAGCTGTCGCTGCGCCGCGGCCTGCCGTCTTCCGTGGACGAGCCGCTTGCGGCCCAGGTGGACATCGACATCTACGTCAAGGACCGCTCGGCGACCGTGCGTTTCACCGGCGACAGTTTCGTGCTGCCGTCGACCGCGCGCCGCGGCATCCCGATCGTTTCGGTCAATACCGAAAAGGCCAATCTGAAGCTTTACCGGGTCGGTGACCGCAATATCGCGGCGTTGCTCGCCAATTCGCAGTTCCTGACCCAGATGGACGGCTACAACGCCACCCAGATCCAGGAGCAGAGCGGCGAACTGGTCTGGCAGGGCACGATCGACATCGTCCAGGACTTGAACAAGGACGTGGTGACGAGCTTCCCGGTGGATGAAGCCCTGCCCACCCGCAAGCCCGGCGTTTATATGCTGACGGCGGCTGCCGCCAACGCGGCGAGCCAGGAATGGGATACCAAGGCGACCCAGTGGTTCGTGGTCTCGGATATCGGGCTCACCACCTATGCCGGCACGGACGGCCTTAACGTGTTTGCCCGTTCGCTCGGCAGCGCCAAGCCGATGGCGGGCGTCGATCTGCAGCTTCTCGCCAAGAACAACGAAATCCTCGGTACGGCGAAGACCGATGCGGATGGCCGGGCGGTGTTCACCGCGGGCCTGATGCGCGGCACCGCTGCGATGGTGCCGGCCGTGCTGGCGGCCCAGAACAACGGCCAGGACTATGTCTTCCTCGACATGTCCCGCGCCGGCTTCGACCTTTCCGACCGCGGCGTCACCGGTCGCCCGGCCCCCGGCGCGATCGACGTCCTTCCCTGGACCGAGCGCGGCATCTACCGGCCCGGCGAAACCGTGCACGCCTCGGCGCTCGCCCGCAATATCGATGGGACGGCGATCGAGAACCTGCCGCTCACCTTCGTCTTCCTGCGCCCCGACGGCGTCGAGGATCGGCGCATGGTCAGCAACGGCTCGCTTGGCGGCTATGCGCTCGACCTGCCGCTCTTGGCCACGTCGATGCGCGGCACGTGGACGATGCAGATCTTCACCGATCCCAAGGGCTCGACGATCGGCGAAAAGAACTTCCTCGTCGATGACTTCGTGCCGGATCGCATCGAATTTGATATGGTGAGCGATGCCAAGGAAATCGCGGTCGGTGAGCCGGTGCCGGTCAATATCGACGGCCGTTATCTTTATGGAGCGCCGGCCGCCGGCCTCAATCTCGAGGGCGAAATCGCCCTGAAAACGACGCGCGAAACCCCAGCTTTCCCGGGCTATCAGTTCGGCCTCGTCGACGAAGAGGCGAGCGAAGCGGTACGCATTCCGCTTGAAGGGCTCGAACCGCTCGACGACGATGGCAAGGCGACCTTCGAGGCGACCGTTGCCGAAGCGCCTTCGACGACGCAGCTGGTGAATGCCGATATCGTCGTGCGCATGCAGGAGGCGGGCGGTCGCGCCATCGAGCGTTCGATCAGCCTGCCGGTCAAGGCGGAGGGTGCGCGGATCGGCATCAAGCCGGAGTTTTCCGGCGATCTCGGCGAGAACTCGGTCGGCAATTTCACCGTGATCATGGTGGATGAGGCCGGCAGGAAGCAGGCTATCCAGAACCTCCCCTGGAAGCTGATCAAGATCGACCGCGATTACCAGTGGTATCGCGAGGGTTCGTCCTGGCGGTTCGAGCCGGTAACCCGCACCAGCCAGGCGGCCAACGGCACGGTGAATGTCACCGCCGACGGCGGTAAGGTTTCCGTCCCGGTCAAGTGGGGCCGCTACCGGCTCGAAGTCGAAACCGCCGATATCGGCGGGCCGACTTCCAGTGTAGAATTCGACGCCGGCTGGTTCGTGACCGCGACCTCGACCGAAACCCCGGATGCGCTGGAAATCGCGCTCGACAAGCAGAGCTACAAGGTCGGCGAGACGGCCAAGCTCAAGGTGTCATCGCGTTATGCCGGCGAGCTGATGATCACGTCCGGTTCCGAGAGCCTGATCGCGGTCAAGACCGCGAGCATCGGCGCCACCGGTGGCGAGGTGGAGATCCCGGTCACCGCGGCCTGGGGCGCCGGTTCCTACGTCACCGCGACGCTTTATCGTCCCGGCCAGGCGCAGGAAAGCCGCATGCCGATGCGCGCCATCGGCGTCACCTGGCTCAAGGTCGATCCGGAAAGCCGCGATCTGCAGGTGTCGATCACGGCGCCGGAAAAGACGCTGCCGCGCCAGCCGCTGAACATCTCGCTGCAGGTGGCCGGAGCGGGCGCCAACCAGGACGCCTATGTCACCGTTGCCGCGGTGGATGTCGGCATCCTCAACCTGACCCGTTACCAGCCTCCGGCGCCGGACGACTGGTATTTCGGCCAGCGCCGCCTTGGCCTCGAAATCCGCGACATCTACGGCCGCCTGATCGACGGTTCGCTCGGCGCCACCGGACGGCTGCGCACCGGCGGCGACGGCGGCAGCACGGCTCTGCAGTCGAGCCCGCCGAAGGAAAAGCTGATTGCCTTCTTCTCGGGTCCGGTGAAGCTCGATGCGCAGGGCAAGGCGAATGTCTCCTTCGATATTCCGCAGTTCAACGGCACGGCGCGGGTCATGGCCGTCGCCTGGTCGAAGACCGGCGTCGGGCATGGCGTCAAGGACGTGGTGATCCGTGATCCGGTCGTGGTCACGGCCAGCCTGCCGCGCTTCCTGGCGCCCGGCGACCAGACCAATCTCAGGCTCGACATCGCCAATACCGATGCCCCGGCCGGCGATTACCAGCTCGCCATTACCACCAACAAGCCGGTTGCGGTCGATCAGAAGGGGACGGGCAAGATCACGCTGGCAGCCGGTGGCAAGTCCGATGTCACGCTTGCGCTTCGCGGCGTCGAGCCGGGTGACGGGTCGATTTCGATCCGCCTTTCGAATGCCGCCGGCATGTCGCTCGACCAGGTCCTCGACATTCCGGTGCGGCCGGCCGCGATGCCGATCACCCAGCAGCGGCTCGTCGAGCTGAAGCCGGGCGCCAGCGTGACGGTCGATTCCAACCTCTTGGCCGACAGCATCCTGCCCGGTGCCTCGATCAGCGTGAATGTCAGCCGCTCGACGGCCTTCGACATCCCCGCGCTGCTGATGAGCCTCAGCCGGTATCCTTATGGCTGCGCCGAACAGACGACCAGCCGCGCATTGCCGCTTCTTTATCTCAGCCAGATGGCGGTGCAGAACGGCCTTGCCGACGACACGGAGGTCAAGAAGCGGGTCCAGGATGCGATCTACCGCGTGCTGTCCTACCAGTCCTCGGCCGGCAGCTTCGGCCTCTGGGGTCCGGGCGGCGGCGATCTGTGGCTCGATTCCTACGTGTCGGATTTCCTCAGCCGTGCCCGCGAACAGGGTTACGACGTGCCGGAACAGGCGCTTGTCCAGGCGCTCGACAGCCTGCAGAATTCGCTCGGCTTCACCAACAACGTCAAGGATCAGGGCAACGAGATCGCCTATGCGCTCTATGTGCTCGCCCGCAACCGCAAGGCCGCGATCAGCGACCTGCGGTACTACGCGGATACGATGCTGAACGATTTCCCGACGCCGCTCGCCAAGGCGCATATCGCCGCGGCGCTGGCGCTTTACGGCGATGCGCAGCGGTCGAAGAACATCTTCGCGGCCTCGCTGCAGATGTCGCAGGACGCGCAGATCCACCGGGTCAGCCTGTCGCGTTCAGATTACGGCTCGTCCCTGCGTGACGGCGCCGCGGTCCTGGCGCTCGCCGCCGAAAGCCGGCCGGTGCCGCCGATCGTTCCGGCGCTTGCCACCATCGTCGCCAAGGAATGGGGGCAGAAGAAATATACCAGCACCCAGGAACAGACCTGGATGCTGCTGGCCGCCCGCGCGCTGCAGAACGGCGACGACGGCCTGCGCCTGCAGGTCAACGGCGCCGACCATCGCGGCACGCTGATGTCGCAGATGAGCGGCGATGCGCTGATCGGCCACCCGCTGACCGTCAAGAACGTGAGCGCCGATCCGCTGTCTGCCTCGATCACCACGGTCGCGGCACCGGCCCAGCCGCTGCCGGCCGGCGGCGACGGGTTCCAGATCACCCGCACCTACTATTCGATGGACGGCGAGGAGGCTAACGTCAGCGAGGCGCAGCAGAACCAGCGTTATGTCGCGGTGATCAGCATCACCGAGAGCAACAGCTGGCCGTCGCGCATCGTCGTCACGGACCTCCTGCCGGCCGGGTTCGAGATCGACAACCCGAGCATCGTCGGCAGTGCCAGCCTTGCGAACTTCGACTGGATCGAGGACGTGCAGGCGGCGCACACGGAGTTCCGCAACGACCGTTTCGTCGCGGCCTTCGACCGCAGCGCCGGCGACAACCGCGAGATCACGCTTGCCTATGTCGTTCGCGCCGTAACCCCCGGCGTCTACGATCATCCGGCCGCACAGGTCGAGGACATGTATCGTCCGCAGTTCTCGGCCCGCACCGCAACCGGCAAGATGGAGGTCGTTGCCGCCCCGTAAGCGGCAGCGCGTTCCAATGAAGCGCAGGTGGAAACTTTCGATCGGTCTTGCTGTCGGCCTCGTCCTCGCGGCGGGGCTGATCGTCGGCCTCGATGCGGCCGACAGGGCCTATCCGCCGCCGCTCGAAAGGGCGCGGGTGGTTTCCGCCGAGGTGCTGGATGCGGATGGCGAACTGCTGCGGGCGTTCGCGACGCCGCAGGGCCGCTGGCGGCTTCGCACGACGATCGAAAATGTCGATCCTCGTTTCCTGAAAATGCTGGTCGCTTATGAAGACCAGCGCTTCTACGAGCATGCGGGCGTCGATCCGTGGGCGCTCGGTCGTGCCGTGCTGCAGCTCGTCACCAACGGCCATGTCGTCTCGGGCGCTTCGACGCTGTCCATGCAGGTGGCGCGGCTGATCGAACCGCGCGAGAGCCGGTCGGTCGCGGCAAAATTGCGCCAGCTCGTCCGTGCCGTCCAGATCGAGCGGCGGCTTTCGAAGGCGGAAATCCTCGAACTCTACCTCACCCACGCGCCTTACGGCGGCAATCTGGAAGGGGTGCGGGCCGCGAGCCTTGCCTATTTCGGCAAGGAGCCGCGGCGGCTGACGGTGGCGGAAGCCGCCCTTCTCGTCGCCCTGCCGCAATCGCCGGAAGGCCGGCGGCCGGACCGGCATTTCGAGATCGCAAAGGCGGCCCGCGAGCGGGTGCTGATGCGCCCGGCGGTCGCCGCAATCACCGGCGATGGCGAGGCGGAACGGGCGGCGGGCGATGGCATCCCGAGGCGCCGGCTGCAACTGCCGGCCTATGCGGCGCATCTTGCCGAAGCGGCGATCCGCAAACAGCCGAAGGTCGAGCAGCACAGGACGACCCTGAAGCGCAGCATCCAGCAGGGGCTGGAGCAGGTCGCGAGAGAAGCTTCGGTCAAGCTCGCTCCAAAAGTTTCCGTCGCCATGGTGATGGCGGACATCACCACCGGGGCGATCGTCGGCGAGGTCGGTTCCGCCGACTATTTCGATGCCGAGCGCTCCGGCTGGGTGGACATGACGCGCGTCAACCGCTCGCCGGGCTCCACGCTGAAGCCGTTCATCTATGGGCTGGCCTTCGAGCAGGGGCTGGTTTCCCAGGAGACGATCATCGAGGACCGGCCGGCGGATTTCTTCGGATACCGCCCGAAAAATTTCGACATGACCTATCAGGGCGATGTCAGCGTCCGGCAGGCGCTGCAATTGTCGCTCAACGTGCCGGCGATACGGCTGCTGGATGCCGTCGGGCCGTCGCGGTTGATGATCCGCTTCCGGCGCGCGGACGTGCGGCCTGTGCTGCCGGCCAACGAGGCGCCGGGCCTGGCGATCGGGCTTGGCGGCGTCGGCATCACGCTCAAGGATCTGGTGCAGGCTTATGCGGCGCTTGCCAATCGCGGCAATCCGCTGCGGATCGGCAACGGCATCGAGGATAAGCCGGGCTTGATCGACGGCGAGCCGCTGCTCGAGCCGCAGGCGGTGTGGAACGTCGCCGACATTCTCTCGGACGTCCTGCCGCCGCAGGGCAGCCGCCGGCTCGGCATCGCCTACAAGACCGGCACGAGCTACGGTTATCGCGACGCCTGGTCGGTCGGGTTCGACGGGCGTCATGTGCTGGGCGTCTGGGTCGGGCGGCCGGACAATGGTGCGGTGCCGGGGATCGCTGGCTACCAGACGGCTGCGCCGATCCTGTTCGAGGCTTTTGCGAAATCCGGTGTGCCGATCACGCCGCTGCCGTCGGCGCCCTCGGGCGCCGTCCGCATCGCACAGGCCGAACTGCCGATCAGCCAGCGGCGTTTCTCGATGACCGCGAACGGGCTGATTTCCGCCTCGACGCGCGAGCCGGCGCCGCAGATCGTCTATCCGCCGGAAGGCGCGCGGGTCGATCTCGGGGCGCAATCGGGCGATATCTCTCCGCTGGTGCTGAAGCTGCAGGGGGGGCGCGCACCCTTCCGCTGGCTCGCCAACGGCAAGCCGCTCAACGAACTTTCCCGCCGGCGCACCAATGAATGGACGCCGGATGGGGCTGGATATTCGACGCTGACGGTGATCGATGCCGCGGGGCGCGCGGCGAGTGTCCGGGTGTTCGTGGAGTGAAGACCGCTCGATAAAGCTGATGGAACGATCCGGCGGATTGGATCCTCGGGTCAAGCCCGAGGATGACGAAAGAGAGGGTGTGCCCCGGCTGTCCCAGAGCAATCGGGTCCTCAAATGAAGGTTTTCACAAGTGGGGCGGCCGCTGTTTTCGCCAGTCCTCCCAACACGCTCGTCATCCTCGGGCTTGACCCGAGGATCCACTCACCAAGGATTAAAAGCTCTTGGGATATCCACCGTTTCCCGGCCTTCGGCCAACATTCCGGAGCCCCGCGCAGTCGCCTGCCGTGGTTTTCAAAGATCGGAGAGCCCACACGAATGCGGAACCTCATATAGATTTTAATAGGTGGCTCCACATTCGCGTGGCCTTCGGCGTCTTGTCGAGGCTTCCGGCCTCTACAGGTGATCACCTCGCCTCGCTGCGTGGCTTTGTTCGCGGTCTCCTTTCGGGAAACCCTGCCACTTGCACGGCTCAACCGAACCTGGCCCGGCGGCCAGGGGGAGGCTTGATAGGAATGTTCGCCTTTCGACGGGCACTCCATGGCTTTCACCTCCCTGACCTTTCCTGCACGTTACAGGTCCAATCAGGGCGCCGGCCCCCGCCTGCCCGCGAACGTCTCGCGAAACACTCCGGCGACGGAAGCGGGAGGATTGTAGGCATGGGTTGGGAGGACGGGGATGATGATGAGATCAAGTTATTGGAGATGCTAGGCTGGGATGATGAATTGTCCACGGGACAAGCATGGAAAGACAGCATCGGAAGGCGTCTCCCGCCTACCCCCCTCTGTCCTGCCGGACATCTCCCCCTCAAGGGGGGAGATCGGCTGGGAGCGCGGTCTTGCCCAGCCAAAAGCCTTGAGACTGACGAACCCACTCCCTGCAAACTTCCAGCCATCGCACAAATCAAAGAGGGCTCGCCGAGCAAACCTCCTTCGATCTCCCCCCTTGAGGGGGAGATGTCCGGCAGGACAGAGGGGGGTGTGACACGGCACAACCTCTCTCAAACCGCCCGACGACCGCACTCGTCAGTTCTCCGAAATAGGACTTCCGGAAAGCATGATGCGGTCGCTTCGAAGGACGTTCTAGGCTGCCGCCTTCTTCTTCGCGATACGAGCACGGATCGACTCGATATCCGCCTTGGGCGTCGCCTTGAAAAGCGTGCGGGTATATTCGTGCTTCGGGTCGGAAAACACCTCGTCGCGGGTGCCGTATTCCACCGCCTCGCCGAAATACATCACCATCACCTCGTCGGCGATGTAGCGCACCACCGACAGGTCGTGGCTGATGAAGACGTAGGTGAGGTCGAATTCGTCCTGGAGGTCGGCGAGCAGGTTCAGCACCTGGGCCTGCACCGAAAGGTCGAGCGCCGAGACCGGTTCGTCGAGGACCAGCAGTTTCGGTTTCATCATCAGCGCGCGGGCAATCGCGATGCGCTGGCGCTGGCCGCCGGAGAACATGTGCGGATAGCGGTTGTAGTGTTCCGGGCCGAGGCCGACCTTGGTCAGCATTTCGCTGGCGCGGTCGCGGCGTTCGGCAGCCGACATGTCGGTGTTGATCGCGAGCGGTTCGCCGAGCACGTCGCCGATCTTCTGGCGGGGGTTGAGCGAACCATAGGGGTTCTGGAAGACGATCTGCACCTTCTGGCGCATGTCCTGGGTCAGGTGGCCCGGGCGGGTATCGACCTTCTTGCCGTCGATCAAAAGGTCGCCGCCGGTCGGTTCGTCGATGAAGGTCAGCATGCGGGCAAGGGTGGACTTGCCGCAACCGGATTCTCCGACGATCGCAAGCGTCCTGCCGCGTTCCAGCTTGAAGGAAACGCCCTTCACCGCATGGATGATCTTCTTCGGCTTGAAGAGGCCGCCCGGCAGTTCGTAATCGCGCTTGATGTCGCGCACTTCGAGCATGGTATTATTCGTCATCGTCTCGCTCATGCGCCTACTCCGGGCGCCGGTTCCGGATTGCCGTCGAAGAAGGCGGAAACGGTGGTGAGGCGGTCGCCGGTGGCGTTTTCCGGCAGTGCCGCCAGAAGCGCCTTGGTGTAGTTGCTCTTCGGGTTTTCGAAGAGGGAAAGCACGTCGGCCTCCTCCATCTTGCGGCCCTTGTACTGCACGACGACGCGGTCGGCGGTCTCGGCGACGACGCCCATGTCATGGGTGATCATGATCAGGCCCATGCCGTTTTTGGCCTGCAGCGCCATGATCAGGTCGAGGATCTGCTTCTGGATCGTCACGTCGAGCGCAGTGGTCGGCTCGTCGGCGATCAAGAGCTTCGGATTGCAGGCGATCGCGATGGCGATCATCACGCGCTGGCACTGGCCGCCGGACATCTGGTGCGGAAAATGGTTCAGCCGCTCTTCCGGGTTGGGCAGGCCCACCTGTTTGAACAGTTCGATGGCGCGGGCGCGGCGGGCCTTGCCGTCGAGGCCGAGATGGATGCGCAGCACTTCCTCGATCTGAAAGCCGACCGTGAAACACGGGTTGAGGCTGGCGACCGGCTCCTGGAAGATCATCGCGATATCCTTGCCGATCAGCTTGCGGCGCTCGGCGGGGCTGATGTTCTGGATGTCGCGGCCTTCGAAGAGCATGCGGTCTGCGGTGATCTTGGCGGTCCACGGGAGAAGTCCCATGACGGCCAGCATGGCGACGGATTTGCCGGAGCCGGATTCGCCGACGATCGCCAGGACCTCGGCCTTTTCCACCGAGATGGAGACGCCGTCGACGGCGCGGAACCAGCCGGTCGCGGTTTCGAATTCGACGGTCAGGTTGTCGATTTGCAGAAGCGCCATTCTCTAGGACCTCTTCAGTTTCGGGTCGAGCGCATCGCGCAGGCCGTCGCCCATCAGGTTGATGGCGAGAACGGTGACGAGGATGGCGACGCCCGGGAAGGTGACGACCCACCAGGCGCGCAGGATGAACTCACGCGCTTCGGCAAGCATCGTACCCCATTCCGGGGCCGGCGGCTGGGCGCCCATGCCGAGGAAGCCGAGGGCGGCCGCATCGAGAATGGCGTTCGAGAAGGAGAGCGTCGCCTGGACGATCAGCGGCGGCGTGCAGTTCGGCAGGATGGTGCGGAACATCAGGCGCAGCGGGCCGGCGCCGGCAAGGCGGGCGGCGGTCACGTAGTCCCGGGTCTTTTCCGCCATCACGGCGGCGCGGGTGAGGCGCACGAAATGTGGCTGCAGGGTGAGCGCGATGGCGATCATGCCGTTGGTGAGGCTGGGCCCGAGGATCGCGACGAGCACGAGCGCGAGCAGCAGCGACGGGAAGGCGAGGATGATGTCCATCAGGCGCATGATGACGGTATCGACCCAGCCGCGGTAATAACCGGCGATCAGGCCGACGAGGATGCCGCCGGTCAGCGACAGCGTTGTCACGAACACGCCGATGAACAGCGAATATTGCGCACCGTAGATGAGCCGCGAGAGAATGTCGCGGCCGACCGGATCGGTGCCGAGCAGGTAACCTGCGCGGCCGCCTTCGGTCCAGACCGGCGGAACCAGAACGGCGTCGCGATACTGTTCGAACGGCGAGTGGGGCGCGATGATCTGCGCGAACACGGCGACGAAGACGAGGCCCAGGAAAACGAACAGGCCGATGACGGCACCGCGGTTTTCGGAAAAATAGAACCAGAACTCTTTCAGCATCTGGCGGCGCATGGCGGAGCTGGAAACCGGCTCCGGCGCCTTCTCGATAAGGGTATCGGCCATGGGAGTTTCTCCTTCTTAGTGCCGGATACGGGGATTGATCAGGCCGTAGAGCAGATCAACGATGAGATTGACGAACATGATGATCGCCGCGATCAGCAGAAGGCCGCCCTGGATGACGGCGTAGTCGCGGCGGAAGACGCTGTCGACCATCCACTTGCCGATGCCCGGCCAGGAGAAGATCGTCTCGGTCAGGATCGCGCCGGCGAGCATGACGCCAATCTGCAGGCCGATCGTGGTGATGACCGGGATCATGGCGTTGCGCAGCGCATGGATGCCGACGACGCGGAAGGGCGAGAGGCCCTTGGCACGGGCGGTGCGGACATAATCTTCCGAGAGCACTTCGAGCATGGCGGAGCGCGTCTGGCGGGCGATGACGGCGAGCGGAATGGTCGCCAGCACGATCGAGGGCAATGCCAGATGGCTGATCGCCGAGGCAAAGGCGCCCTTCTGGCCTGACAGCAGCGAGTCGATCAGCATGAAGCCGGTGACCTGCGGGAAGAAGAACATCAGCGAGATGCGGCCCGAAACCGGGAACCATTGCAGGATGCCGGAGAAGAGGATGATCAGCAGCAGGCCCCACCAGAAGATCGGCATCGAATAACCGACGAGCGCGATGCCCATCAGGCCCTGGTCGAAGATCGAGCCGCGCTTGATGGCGGCGATCACGCCGGCCGGAATGCCGAGTGCGATGGCGATGACGATGGCGCAGAAGGACAGTTCGACGGTGGCCGGAAAGAGCGCCCAGAACTGGTCGAGGATCGGCTTCTTGGAGACGATCGAGGTGCCGAAATCGCCGGTCAGCACGCCGCCGAGATAATCGAAATACTGGATGGCCAGCGGCCGGTCGAAGCCGAGATCGTGGCTGATCTGGGCGTGGCGCTCCGGCGACATGACGCGTTCGCCCGAAAGAAGTGCGACCGGATCACCCGGCAGAAGTCGGATAAATGAAAATGCAATGATCGAGACCCCGATGAAAGTCGGGATCAGCACGGCTAGACGCCGCAAAAGGAAGCCAAACATTCGAAACCTTCAGTGGTTTTTGGTTCGTGGCCGGTTCGCAGCTTTGTCAAGCCATGAATGCGGCAATCTTGGCGTCTGCGCCAAATTTTGTCGTCTCATAAGAAAATGCCGCGGGAAACGCAACGCGTCCCGCGGCAAAATCGTCGTGGAGCGGCAATTACTGGGCGATATCGACAGCTTCGAAGGTGAAGTCGCCGAGCGGGCTCTGGGTAAAGCCGGTCACGCCCTTGCGCATCGGAACCACCGACAGGGAGTGGTCGATGGTTGCCCAGGGAGCGTCCTTCTTGAAGATCGCCTGAGCCTGTTCGTAGAGCTTGGTGCGCTCGCCCTGGTCGGACACGACCTTGGCCTTCTTCACCAGTTCGTCGAACTCCTTGTTGCACCACTGAGCGCGGTTGTTGCCGCCGACGGCGTCGCAGCCGAGCAGCGTGTCAAGGAAGTTGTCCGGATCGCCGTTGTCGCCGGTCCAGCCCATGATGGCGGCGCCGTCACGGTTCTTGTCCTTCGAACGCTGCAGGTATTCAGCCCATTCGAAGGAAACGATCTCGACCTTGACGCCGATCTTGGCGAAATCGTCCTGGATGATTTCGGCCGCGCGGCGGGCGTTCAGCATGTAGGGACGCGAAACCGGCATCGCCCAGACCTTCATGGAGAGGTCCTTGACGCCTGCGTCGGCGAGCATCTTCTTGGCCGCGTCGAGGTCGTAGGTGTCGTCCTGGGTGGCCTTGCTGTAGGACCACATGGTCGGCGGGATCGGGTTGACGGCCGGCGTCGCCATGCCCTGGAAGACGGCGTCGACGATCGCCTTCTTGTTGATCGCCTTGTTCAGCGCCTTGCGGACTTCCAGCTTGTCGAACGGAGCCTTGGTGGTGTTGTAGGCGAGGTAGGCGACGTTCAGGCCTTCCTGCTCCAGAACCTGGAGGTTCGGGTCAGCCTTCATGGCCTTCACGTCGGCGGCGTTCGGATAGGGCATCAGGTGGCATTCGCCGGCCTTGAGCTTCTGGTAACGAACGGCGGCGTCGGTGGTGATCGCGAAGACGAGGTCGTCGATCTTCGGAGCGGTGCCCCAGAAATCGGCGTTCTTCTTGTAGCGGATGACGGCGTCCTGCTGGTAACCGACGAAGGTGAACGGACCGGTGCCGACCGGCATCTGGTTCAGCTGTTCCTTCTTGCCGGCCTTGTCGAGGCTGTCGGCATATTCCTTCGAGACGATCGACGCGAAAGGCATCGCGATATTGGCGAGGAACGGTGCTTCCGGACGGTTGAGCGTGACCTTGACGGTCAGGTCATCGACCTTCTCGATCGACTTGATGAGCTTCGGAAAGCCCATGCCTTCCGCATATTCCCACGAAGCGCCGGAAATATACTTGTGCCAGGCGTTCTTCTCGTCGATCTGGCGGCCGATCGAGAAGACGACGTCGTCGGCGTTCAGGTTGCGGGTCGGCTTGAAGTAGTCGGTCGTCTGCCACTTGACGTTCGGGCGCAGCTTGAAGGTGTAGACCGTGCCGTCGGCGGAAATGTCCCAGCTCTGGGCAAGGGCTGCTTCCGGCTGGGTCGTGCCCGGCTTGAACTCGAGCAGGCGGTTGTAGATCGGATGCGCCGAAGCGTCGAAGGTCGTGCCGGCGGTATAGATGCCGGGATCGAAGCCTTCCGGAGAACCTTCCGAGCAATATACGAAGGTCTTGGCGCTGGCCGTGCTTGCAAAGAACGTTGCCGACAGCAGCGCTGCGGCAAGGGCGAGTTTGTATTTCATATGGATCTCCCAATGACCTGTGGCCGGCTTATGTGCCGTGCCCGGTTGATGTCTTCAGTTGGAATGGAACGCCTTGGCGCCCAACGACTGGTATTCCTGTGTCCACCTCCTGGCCGGCGATATTTCGCTGCGGCCGGCCTTCAAAATGCGTTTCTCCTGGCGGGTCCGCTCCGGCGATGAGCCGCGCATGTCCCTATTGTTGTTTGATTCCGATCACCGGCCTCCCGCCGTATCGGATTTCACGCCCGCTTTATTTCTTAGAAATTTTTCCACAAAATTGGCAAAATCCCGATGCGTTTTTATTGTTTTCGGCTCCTGCCTTAGATTTGCCTGCGGGCCGTGGTGCGCGAGCATAGCGATTATGATCCCGTTGTCGAGATGGTAACATTCGCGCTCTGGTCACATCCTCGTCCTTTTCGCCCAATCTCTCCGCAGTGCCGATTTCTGCGGCAATGCCGCATTGCCATCGGCTGAGAATTGGCTACGGTTCGCCCTTCCGACCAGCATAAATGTATCGAGGCAACGGTTTCATGACGACAGGCAACTCCAACCTCCCCCTCGTTTGGGATTTCATCGACCGCAAGAAAGAGGTCTTCACGGAACTCGCGGACCGCGTTTGGGAGACGCCGGAAACCTGCTACATGGAGACGCTTTCCGCCGCCGCCCATCGCGAAATGCTGGAGGCGCAGGGCTTCAGGATCACCGAAAACGTCGCCGGCATTCCGACCGCGCTGATCGGCGAGGCGGGCGAGGGCGGTCCGGTGATCGCCTTCCTCGGCGAATATGATGCGCTGGCGGGCCTCAGCCAGAAGGCCGGCCTCACCCAGCATGACCCGATGACACCCGGCGCCAACGGCCATGGCTGCGGCCACAATCTTCTCGGCTCGGCGTCGCTTCTGGCTGCCACGGCGCTGAAAGACTGGCTCGAAAAGACCGGCACGCCCGGCCGCGTGCGCTATTACGGCTGCCCGGCGGAAGAGGGTGGGGCCGCGAAGGCGTTCATGGTGCGGGCCGGCGCTTTCGAGGATGTCGACATCGCGATCAGCTGGCATCCGAGCAATTTCGCCGGCGTGCAGCGGGAGACTTCGCTTGCCAATTGCCGCATCGACTTCACCTTCACGGGCCGCGCCGCCCACGCCTCGGCGGTGCCGGAACTTGGCCGCAGCGCGCTCGATGCCGTCGAGCTGATGAGCGTCGGTGTCAATTACATGCGGGAGCACATGCCGTCCGAGAGCCGGATCCACTATGCGGTCCTGGATACGGGCGGCATCTCGCCGAACGTGGTGCAGGCGCATGCCAAGGTGCGCTATGTCGTCCGCTCCGCCGACCTGCCTGGACTTTTTGCCCTGATCGAACGGGTCAAGAAGGTTGCCGAAGGGGCTGCGCTGATGACCGAGACCAAGGTCGAAAGCACGATCCTGGCGGGCGTCTCCAATCTTGTCGTCAACACGCCGCTGATGGACGCAATGCAGGATGTCTGGGACAGCATGGGTCCGCCGCCCTTCGACGCGGCCGACATCGCTTTTGCGGAAAAGATCCGCGCCACGCTGACGCCGGAAGACATCGCGGCGAGCTGGAACCAGGAGCGGCTGGAACAGCGGGACGTCCCGCTTGCCGACTTCATCCTGCCGCCGCACACCGAAAACCGCCAGATGGGCGGTTCGACCGATGTCGGCGACGTGAGCTGGGTGGTGCCGACCGTGCAGGCCTATGGCGCGACGCTTGCCGTCGGCACCCAGCTTCACACCTGGCAGGTGGTGGCGCAGGGCAAGAGCCCGCTCGCCCACAAGGGCATGGTTTCCGCCGCCAAGGCGATGGCCGCGACCGGGCTTGCGGCGATGACAAGCGATCAGCTGCGCGAGGCGGCCTGGGCCGATCTCAAGAAGCGGCGCAGGGGGCAGGACTACAAGAGCCCCATTCCTGACGGCGCCGAACCTCCGGTGGCGGCGATGACGCTGAAATGACCAAATAAACTGATCGACGCGTCAACTATTTTGAACGGTTGATGCCGATGAAAACGGCGTTTTGGGGTGTCCAATATCGCCGTTTCCGCCTATGGAATTCATAGGCCGTTGCGTGTCTTACAGGAGATCCCTTCGTGACTATCCAGCCCAATTCCATCGAAGCCCGGGACAAGGCTTACCAGCTCCACTCCTACACCAATGCGCGCGCGCTGGAGCGCGACGGTTCGCTGGTGATCGATCGCGGCGAGGGCATCTATGTCTATGACGTGAACGGCAACAAATATATCGAAGGCATGGCCGGGCTCTGGAGCGTCGGCGTCGGGTTCGGCGAGAGCCGGCTCGTCGAGGCCGCCGCGAAGCAGATGGCGAAGCTCCCCTACTACCATACCTTTACCCTGCGCAGCCACGGCCCCTCGATCGATCTCGCCGAGAAGCTGATCCAGATGGCCCCGGTGCCGATGTCGAAGGCCTATTTCACCAATTCCGGTTCCGAGGCCAACGACACCGCCATCAAGATGGTCTGGTACCGTTCGAACGCGCTCGGCAAGCCGGAAAAGAAGAAGATCATTTCGCGCATCAAGGGCTATCACGGCGTGACGATCGCCAGCGCCAGCCTGACCGGCCTGCCGAACAACCACCGCTCCTTCGACCTGCCGCTGGCCGGCATCTTCCACACGACCTGCCCGCACTACCGCGCCTTCAAACAGGAAAACGAGACGGAGGCGGCGTTTGTCGAGCGCTGCGCCAGGGATCTCGAGGATCTGATCCTCAAGGAAGGCCCGGAAACGGTTGCCGCCTTCATCGGCGAGCCGGTCATGGGGGCGGGCGGCGTCATCGTGCCGCCTGCCGGTTATTGGGATGCTATCCAGAAGGTGCTCAGGAAATACGACATCCTGCTGATCGCCGACGAGGTGATCTGCGGTTTCGGGCGTACCGGCGAGATGTTCGGCACCACGACCTATTCGCTGCAGCCGGATATCATGACGCTGTCGAAGCAGATTTCGTCGTCCTACCAGCCGATCTCGGCGCTGCTGATCAACGACAACGTCTACGGCCCGCTTGCCGATGAATCGGCGAAGATCGGCACGTTCGGCCATGGCGTGACCGCTGCCGGTCATCCGGTCGCCGCAGCGGTGGCGCTGGAAAACCTGGCGATCATCGAAGAACGCGACCTCGTCGGTAACGTGCGGGCGCTGGCGCCGAAGTTCCAGAGCCGGCTGAAGGCGCTGGAAAGCCATCCGCTGGCGATCGAAGCGCGCGGAGTCGGGCTGATCGGCGCTCTGGAGCTCAAGCCGCGCGACGGTTTCGCGGCCGGCCAGCTCGGTCCCAAGCTGCTGGCGATCATGCTCGAAAAGGGCCTGATCTCGCGGGCGATCGGCGACTCGCTGGCGCTCTGCCCACCGATGATCATCAACGAGCAGCAGGTCGATACGATCTTCGACACGTTCGAAGCGTCGCTGGAAGCCTTCGGCAGGCAGCTCGCGGCCTGACCACTTCCGGAGCCGCGCTAACCTATTGGTGCGGCTCCCGATTGCGAACGGCGAGCGCGCGCCTATATTGCTCGCCATGCTGGATCTCATCGAACCCTATTGGCCGCATATCCTCTTCGTTTTGTCGGTCCTGATGGGGGCTGCCGCTGCGATCCACGCGGCCATGACCAAGGAAGAGGTCCGCTCCGCGATCGGCTGGGTGGGCGTCATCGTTCTGTCGCCGATCATCGGCGCGCTGCTTTACCTCGTGGCGGGGGTAAACCGCATCCGCCGCGCCGTCATCAGCGACCGGCGGGCGCTGCTGCAGGGAGAAATCCGTGCGCATGTCGTGTCCTACGATGCGACCAACGATCTGATCATCGAGGAATTCGGGCATCGCTTCCGGGCAATGAAGACGCTCGGCGACCGGGTGACGCGGCATCGGCTGACGACCGGCAATACGATCGTGGCGCTCGATACCGGCGACGAGGCCTATGGCGCGATGCTGAAGGCGATCGGAAAAGCCAAGCGCAGCATCATCCTTGAAACCTATATCTTCGATCGGGACCGGATCGGCATCCGGTTTGCGGATGCGCTGATCGCGGCGGTCAAGCGCGGTGTCGAAGTGCGCGTGCTGATCGATGCGGTCGGCGCCCGGTATTCGGTGCCGAGCGTACTGGGGATGCTCAGGGACGGCGGCGTCACGGTCGATGTCTTCAACGGCAACGTCATCATGGGCCTGCGCCTGCCTTACGCGAACCTGCGCACCCACCGGAAGATCCTGGTCATCGACGGCCGCGTCGCCTTCACCGGCGGCATGAATATCCGGGAAGGATTTTCGAGCGAGATCAGCGGCAGCAAATGTTCGTTCGATACCCACTTCAAGGTAACAGGCCCCGTCATCGCCGACCTGTTTGCAATTGCCGCTGCCGACTGGCGATACGCGGCCGACGAGGCGCTGGACGGCGAGGCCTGGGCGCTGCAGGCGCCGGAGACGGAGCCCGGATCGCCGGTCATCATTCGCGCCGTTTCTTCCGGCCCCGACCGCAGCGTCGAGACCAACCACAAGATGCTGATGGGCGCGTTTTCCGTGGCCCGGTCGTCTATCCGCATCGTCTCCCCCTACTTCCTGCCGGACCGCGAACTGATCACGGCACTCGTCACCGCCGCCCGGCGCGGAGTGGAGGTCGACATCGTCGTGCCGACCGCCAACAACCTGGTGCTGGTCGATGGGGCGATGACGGCGCAGTTCGACCAGATGCTGAAGAACTACTGCCGCATCTGGCGGGCGTCCGGTCCGTTCAACCATTCCAAGCTTCTGGTGATCGACGGGCGCTGGGCCTATGTCGGTTCCTCCAATCTCGACCCGCGTTCGCTGCGGCTGAATTTCGAGGTGGATCTCGAGGTTCTGGATTGCCCATTCGCGGAAGCTCTGGAACGGAGAATAGATCTGGCCATTTCCTCCGCAACCGAAGTGACGCTCGAGGGGTTGATGGCAAGGCCCTTTCTGGTGCGCCTCATCGAGCGCGTGCTTTGGCTGGGCTCGCCCTATCTCTAGTTTGTGGATAGACGGATGCGCTGCCCTATAATTTTGTCGATCGGCGAATAGTCAAAAGAACCATGCGGGAAAAACGCCCAAATCTTCCGAAAAGCATTCTCGCTTCGATCCGGGCTCGAAGGAACCGCGGCGCCGGAACGCATGAGGGGCGCGAACGTGGCGACGGGATGCTGATCGCCTCCTACAACGTGCACAAATGCGTCGGCATCGACGGCAAGTTCGATCCCGGCCGCACCAGCCACGTGATCCGCGAGATCGGCGCCGATGTCATCGCGCTGCAGGAGGCCGACACCCGCTTCGGAGAGCGGCGCGGTCTGCTCGACCTTGCCTGGATGGAAAGGGAGACGGGACTTTTCCCGGTGCCCGTGTCCGGTGTCGCCAGGGCGCATGGCTGGCACGGCAACGTGGTCTTTTTCCGCGAAGGCCTGGTGCGGGACGTCCATCAGGTCAAGCTGCCGGGGCTCGAACCGCGAGGCGCCTTGATCACCGAACTGGAACTCAAGGACGGCAGCGCCTTTCGCATCATCGCCGCCCATCTCGGCCTGCTCAACCGCTCGCGGCAGCAGCAGGCGCGGATGATCCTCGACATTCTGCGGTCGCGCGACGAGCAGCCGACCGTGCTGATGGGCGATCTCAACGAATGGCGGCTCGGCGACCGGTCTTCGCTGAACACGCTCGCGACCGTTTTCGGTCTGCCGGCGGCGGTGCCGAGTTTTCCGTCGCGGCTGCCTGTGCTCGCGCTCGACCGCATCATGGCGAACCGTCCCGGGCTGATCGACGCCGTGGAAACCCATGACAGCCCGCTTGCACGGCTCGCTTCCGACCATCTGCCGATCAAGGCTGTGGTGAAGCTCGGCTCGATGCCGATCCCTGAGAAGGCGGAAGCCGGCTGAGCCTGTCCTCTCCCGGCCTTTACCGGAGCGGAAAGCGTCGATAGGCTTGCGGCCTCGCCGCCTCGTCATTTCCGAATGGATCCCCCCGCATGACCGATATCGCCATGATCGAAGCCGCCCGTGACCGTCTTGCCGGCCACGTACGGCGCACCCCGCTTCTGTCCTCGCCTTTCCTCGACGACATCGCCGGGCGGCGCCTCTTCGTGAAGCCGGAATGCCTGCAGCATACGGGTTCCTTCAAGTTTCGCGGTGCCTGGTCGGCAATCTCGGCGCTGTCGCCCGAGGTCCGGGCCAAGGGCGTGATCGCTTTTTCCTCGGGCAACCACGCGCAAGGCGTGGCGCTGGCGGCGAAGATGCATGGCATTCCGAGCGTGATCATCATGCCGTCCGATGCGCCGCGCATCAAGATCGAGAACACCCGCGCCTATGGCGCCGAGGTCGTGCTTTACGACCGCCTCAAGGAGGATCGCGATGCGATCGGCGCGCGGCTATCCGGGGAGCGGGGGCTGACGCTGATCAAGCCGTTCGACGAACCGCTGGTGATCGCCGGCCAAGGCACGACCGGGCTCGAAATCGCCGAACAGGCGAGCGAAGAGGGCATCGAGAAGGCCGACGTGCTGGTGCCGACGGGTGGCGGCGGCTTCATTTCCGGCGTCGCGCTCGCCCTGAACGCCAGGGCGCCCGGTCTTGTCGTGCACCCTTGCGAGCCGCAGGGCTTCGACGACGTGACGCGTTCGCTGGCGTCGGGAAAGATCGAGCGCAATGCGACGCAGGGCGGTTCGCTCTGCGATGCGATCGTCACGCCGCAGCCCGGCAACATCACCTTCCCGATCATGTCGAAGCTCTGCGGCGCGGGTCTCGTGGTGACCGACGAAGAAGCGTTGCAGGCGGTGGCGCTCGCCTTCAGCCGGCTGAAGATCGTCGTCGAACCCGGCGGCGCGGTGGCATTGGCGGCCGCACTTTTCCATGGCGAAACGCTCGGCGAGACTGTGATTGCCGTCTGCTCGGGCGGCAATATCGACCCGGATATCTTCCGCCTGGCGCTGGACCGTTTTGGCGCTTGAGGCGCTCACAAGGCGCCTGAGCATAATAAACCGTTAATCGCGGCGATGGGTCATTAAGAAAAAAGGATTTTCTACGGAACGGGCAGGTGCTTGGAACATTATCTCTATCGGCTTGGTAGAGATAAGCTAGCATAAGGCCAACGCTCGAAAAGGGCGAAGGCAGAACCCGGGAGATATCCATGCGTCACATCGAGCATCAGACACGGTCTTTCCCAGCCCGCGGTGCCGCGGGCAAATGGCAATGGGCAGCCAATGCGGCCCTGGTAACGGCAGCCTTCATCTTCGTCGGCGCCGTGACGCTGGGCCTTTTCCCCTGAGGCCTTCAGGCTTCGTCTTTTCCGGTTCGGGCTTGGTCCTCCCAAGACCGAAGGCACCTCCCGCGCTTCGCCGCCCGGGAGGTGTTTTTCTTTGAGGACCTATCGTGTCGGGAGAAACGCTTCGGCGAGCTCCACCCAGAAGCTCGTTCCGATCGGCAGCGCGTCGTCGTTGAAGTCGAAACGGGGGTGGTGCAGCGGCGGGTCGTTGTCGGTGCGTTTGGTGCCGAGCAGGAAATAGGTGCCCGGCCGCTCCGCCAGCATGTAGGCAAAGTCCTCGGCGCCCATCGACGGGCGGGGCAGGTCGATGACCTTGTCCTCGCCGACGACGCGGCGGGCGAGATCGCGGACGAAATCCGTCTCGGCCTTGTGATTGATGGTCGCCTCGTAACCCCGCTTGTAGTCGAGCGTGACGCTCATGCCATAGCTCGCCGCCTGGCCCTCGGCGACCATCCGGATACGCCGCTCCAGCTCGTTGCGGACGTTCGGGTCGAAGGAGCGGATGGTGAGCAGCATTTCGGCGCGTTCGGGAATGACGTTGCTCGCCATGCCGGCATGGAAGGCGCCGACGGTGATGACCATCTGGTCGAGCGGGTGGATGTTGCGCGAGGCGATGGTCTGCAGCGCCATGATGATGCTCGCGCCGCAGACGATCGGGTCGGACGTATCCTGCGGTTCGGCGCCATGGCCGCCGCGGCCGTTGACCGTGATGCGGCATTCGTCGACGGCGGCCATCATCGGACCTTCCTTGACGCCGATCTGACCGAAGGGCAGGCCGGGGTCGTTGTGCAGGCCGAAGACGGCGCTGCACGGGAAGCGCTTGAAGAGGCCGTCCTCGATCATCAGCTTGGCGCCACCGAAATTCTCCTCCGCCGGCTGGAAGATCAGGTGGATCGTGCCGTCGAAATTTTTCCTCCGGGCCAGGATCCTGGCGGCGCCCAGCAGCATGGCGGTGTGGCCGTCATGGCCGCAGGCATGCATCAGCCCTTTGTTCCTGCTGGCGTATTCCGCGCCGGTTTCCTCCTCGATCGGCAGCGCGTCCATATCGGCCCGGATGCCGATCGAGCGGCTGCTGGTGCCGTTCTTCAGAGTGGCGACCACGCCGGTCTGGCCGAGGCCCCGGGTGACCTCGTATCCGAGGTCGGCAAGCTGCCTGGCGACGAAATCGGACGTGTTGAATTCCGAGAGGCCAAGCTCCGGATATTGATGCAGGTAGCGGCGGGTCGCCACTACTTCGGCCATGTCATTGGAAAACTGGATCGTCATCGCTCAAAACACCGAAAGTTCGATTGGATCGGTCGCGGGCAGGACGAGATCGGCCTCGCGTCTCCAATGAATAGCAGCGCGGCTTTGCGAAGGTAACCCTTGCCGATTAAATTTCGCCTCTCCGGGGCGCCCTGCGTTCCATCGCAGCCATTTCGCGCGTTCGAAAATCCGACGTATTTTCAACGGCCTGCTTCCGTTCAGGTTTTATTCAGGCTGGGCTCGCTAGAGCCGGAATACGTGTCAATCCGCAGGAAGTGAGCAATAGATTTTCCCCAGTCGTTTGCAATATCCGGACTGCCCTCTATTTCCCACCCTCGCAGGTTTGCATCCGGCCGGTCACCATAATCCAAATGATGACTGGCGCTTCCGATGCAGGCCGAGTAAGGCGAGGCCGACAAACCCTTAGAGTTTTCACCAGAAGCCCGTATCCATGTCATTTCACACTACGCCGTCAGCTTCCTCGCGCGAAACCGAAGCCAAGCAGATCGATCACAACGACTCGATCCGCTCGACCTATTTCAACATCGATGCATTGAGGGAATGCGGGGAAAAACTCGGCAGGGAAGGCGTGCCGAGCCTGCCGGGCGCCGTGGAATTCGAATTCTTCAAGCGCCATCAGGAGAACGAGAAGGAAATCCTTCGGGTCTACAGGGCGACGGCGACCGACGTCGATGCCGGCGCGTCGATCACGCCCGCCGCCGAATGGCTGCTCGACAATTACTACATCGTCGAAGAGGCGATCCAGGAGGTCCGCCGCGACTTCCCGAAGAAATTCTTCCGGCAGCTGCCGACGATGATGGTCGGCGGCCAGGAAATACCGCGCACGCTGGTGCTCGCCTGGCTCTATGTGGCCCATACGCACAGCAGCCTGAACCGCGAGGGCCTGGCCGCGATGGTCGAAGGGTTCCAGATCAAGGAGCCGCTGGAGATCGGCGAGCTCTGGGCGCTGCCCTCCTTCATCCGTTTCGTGCTGATCGAGAACCTGCGCCGTATCGCGACCCGCGTCGATCGTTCGCGCAACATGCGTCGCCGCGCCAATGAGACGGCCGACGAGATCATCCGCCTCAACAACGAGGAGGCGAGCGCCGATGTCCTGAAGGGCATAGAGAACCTCACGAGCGACAACACGTTCACGGCGCAGTTCCTGTATCGCCTCCGCAATGCCTCGCAGAGTTCGGGTTTTGCCGTCGCCTGGCTGGAGCAGCGTCTCGAACAGGCCGGCACCGATGTCGAAGAGGTGATGCTCGCCGAGCAGAACCGCCTTTCGTCCGGCAACGTGACGATGGGCAACATCATCAAGAGCCTGCGTGAGATCGACGATACGGAATGGAGCGTCTGGTTCGAGGACGTTTCGCAGATCGACAAGATCTTCCGCCAGCGCACCGATTACGAAGCGCTCGATTTCGGCTCACGCAACGCCTATCGCAACCGCATCGAGCAGATTGCCCGCCGCTCCCGCAGGAGCGAGTCCGAGGTTGCGGAAGCCGCCATCCAGCTCGCCGAAAAAGCCTCCGCCGAGGCGGGTTCCGATCCGCGCGAAACCAATGTCGGCGCCTTCGTCGTCGGTCGCCGCCGCCGTGAACTGGAAGCCGCGGTCGGTTACAACCTGCTGTTCGTCCAGAGGTTCGTGCGCCTCGTCCGGCGCCTCAACTGGTTCGCGATCGCCGGACCGGTCATCCTGATTACCGTGCTTGCCATGGCGGTTGCCGGCTGGTTCCTGGTGCAGGCGGGTATTTCCCTGCCGGTCGTCTTCTTCTTCCTGCTGATGTTTGCACTGCCGGCTTCCGAAGGCGCGACCGGCCTGTTCAATACGCTGGTGACCTATGTGGTGCGGCCGGCCCGGCTGGTCGGTTACGAATTCAAGGAAGGCATTCCGGAAGAGGCGAAGACACTCGTCGCCGTCCCCTGCCTGATCACCGACCGAGACACGGTGGACGAACTCGTCCGCAACCTCGAGGTCCATTATCTCGCCAACCCGCACGGCGAGATCTATTTCTCGCTGCTCAGCGACTGGCGCGACAGCAAGTTCGAGGAAAGCGATGCCGACCTCGAAATCCTCGATTATGCGAAGCGCGAGATCGCAGCGCTCAACGCCAAATACGACGAGGACGGCAAGGCGCGCTTCTACCTCTTGCATCGCCGCCGCCTGTTCAATCCGAACGAAGGCGTCTGGATGGGCTGGGAGCGCAAGCGCGGCAAGCTGCATGAGCTCAACATGCTGCTGCGCGGCGACCGCGACACCAGCTATCTTTCGGGTGCCAATATCGTTCCGCCTGATGTCCAGTACGTCATGACGCTCGATGCCGACACCCGCCTGATGCGCGACGCGGTGACCAAGCTGGTCGGCAAGATGCACCACCCGATCAACCGGCCGGTGCTCGACCCTAAGACCAATCGCGTCATCCATGGCTATGGCCTGATGCAGCCGCGCGTGACGCCGTCGCTGACGACCGGCAAGGAAGCCTCGGTCTTCCAGCGCGTCTTCTCCGTCGGCCGCGGCCTCGATCCTTACGTCTTCACCGTTTCCGACGTCTATCAGGACCTGACCGGCGAAGGCAGCTTCACCGGCAAGGGCCTCTATCACGTTGATGCCTTCGAGGCGTCGCTGAAAGGCCGGATCGAGGAGAATTCAGTTCTCTCGCACGATCTTCTCGAAGGTTCGTTCGCGCGCTGCGCTCTCGTCACCGATGTGGAGCTGGTCGAGGACTTTCCGGTCCGCTACGAGGTCGAAGTCTCCCGTCAGCATCGCTGGGCCCGCGGCGACTGGCAGCTCCTGCCCTACATCCTCGATCCGAAGCGGGGCGTGACCGCGCTCGGCCGCTGGAAGATGATCGACAACCTGCGCCGGTCACTGACCCCGATCGCCTGGTTCTTCGCTTCCGTGCTCGGCTGGTACTTCATGGACCCGCTCGGCGCTCTCGTCTGGCAGATCCTGCTGATCTTCTCGCTGTTCGTCGCCCCGACCCTCGGCCTGGTCACCGGCCTGCTGCCGGGTTCGACCGATATCGTGCCGGGCGCGCATTTCTATTCCGTCTGGTCGGACATGCGTTCCGCCAATGCCCAGGTCGCGCTGCGCGTCGTCTTCATCGCGGATTCCGCCTGCATCATGACCGATGCGATCGCCCGGTCCCTCTATCGCCTGTTCTTCAGCCGCAAGCTGATGCTGGAATGGCGAACCGCGGCTTCGATCCAGTCGAGTGCGCAGGGCAGCCCGCAGGATTATTACAGGACGATGTGGCATGCGCCGGCGATCGCCGTGCTCAGCATCATCCTGTCGGCGATGCCGGGCGACAATGCATTCCTGGTCGGCATTCCGTTCGCGGTGCTGTGGATCTTCTCGCCGCTCGTCGCCTGGTACGTCAGCCAGTCGGCCGAGACCGAAGACCGGCTGTTCGTACCGGAACCCGTTTCCGTCGAACTGCGCAAGATCGCCCGCCGCACCTGGCGGTATTTCGAGACCTTCGTGACCGCGGAACAGAACTACCTGCCGCCGGACAATTTCCAGGAGAAGCCGAACCCGGTCATCGCCAAGCGTACGTCGCCTACCAATATCGGCGTCTATCTCCTGTCGACGATCTCGGCGCGGCATTTCGGCTGGATCAGCTTCACCGACACGATCGAGCGTATCGAGCAGACGATTTCGACGGTTGAAAAAGCCGAGAAATTCCGCGGCCACATGTTCAACTGGTATCACACCGACACGATGAAGCCGCTGATGCCGCGCTACGTCTCGTCGGTCGACAGCGGCAACTTCGCCGGCCACCTCATCGCCATTTCCTCGGCGCTGCGCATCTGGGCCGAGGCTCCTTCCGCGCACCTTCAGGGCAATCTCGATGGCCTTGGCGACGTATCCGGCATTCTGGCCGAAACGCTGAAGGCACTGCCGGACGACCGCAAGACCGTTCGTCCGCTGCGTCACCGTCTCGAAGAACGTATCGTCGGTTTCGGCAACGCGCTTGCCGCGGTGAAGCGCGAGCATGAATTCGCGTCGATCCGGATCATCAACCTCGCCGTGCTTGCCCGCGACATCCAGAAGCTCGCGATCAACCTCGACCAGGAAGTCCGCTCGGCGCAGAGCGAGGAAGTGACCCGCTGGTCGGCGTCGCTCGTCACCGCCTGCGAGGCGCATATCGCCGACAGCGTCTTCGACAACGGCAATATCGAATCCCTGCGCGAGCGGCTTGCCGTGTTGCGCGACCGCACCCGCAACCTCGCCTTCGGAATGGATTTCAGCTTCCTGTTCCGCAAGGACCGCCGCCTTCTGTCGATCGGCTACCGGGTCGAAAGCAACGAGATCGACGAGGCCTGCTACGACCTTCTCGCGTCGGAAGCGCGCCTGACCAGCCTGTTCGGCATCGCCAAGGGCGACCTGCCGACCGAACACTGGTACAAGCTCGGCCGCCAGGTGGTGCCGATCGGGGCGCGCGGCGCCCTGGTCTCCTGGTCCGGTTCGATGTTCGAATACCTGATGCCGCCGCTCGTCATGCAGGAGCGCCAGGGCGGCATCCTCAACCAGACCAACAATCTGATCGTCAGGGAACAGATGAACCACGGCCGCCGGCTGGGCACGCCATGGGGCATTTCGGAAGCGGCATTCAACGCTCTCGACCATCAGATGAACTATCAGTACTCGAACTTCGGGGTGCCGACGCTCGGCCTCAAGCGCGGTCTCGGCCAGAACGCCGTCATCGCTCCCTATGCGTCGATCCTGGCCAGCCAGTACGACCCGATCGCCGCGCTGGAAAACCTGAGCGAGCTGCGTTCGCTCGGAGCGCTCGGCATGTTCGGCTTCCACGATGCGGTCGACTTCACGCCGACCCGCGTGCCGGAAGGCAAGCGCTGCGCGGTGGTATTCAACTACTATGCCCACCATCACGGCATGTCGATCGCCGCGGTCGCCAACGTCGTCATGAACGGCCTGCTGCGCGAGCTCTTCCACTCCGACCCGATCATCGAGGCAGCCGAGCTGCTGCTGCAGGAAAAGGCGCCGCGCGACATCCCGGTGATGAGCGCCAAGCACGAGGAGACCCCCGGCAAGGGCCAGGGCGAGTTGCTGCGGCCGGAAATCCGCACCGTCAACAACCCGGCCACCAAGGACCGCGAGCTGGTGCTGCTCTCCAACGGCCACTATTCGGTCATGCTGACCGCGACCGGCACGGGTTATTCCCGCTGGAACGGCCTGTCGGTCGCCCGCTGGAAGCCCGACCCGACGGAAGACCGCTGGGGCCAGTTCCTGTTCCTGCGCGATACCACGACCGGCGAATGGTGGTCCGCAACGGCCGAGCCGCGCCGCATCGAGGGTGAA
Organism: Neorhizobium sp. 2083; assembly: GCF_031455615.1. Taxonomy (NCBI): domain Bacteria; kingdom Pseudomonadati; phylum Pseudomonadota; class Alphaproteobacteria; order Hyphomicrobiales; family Rhizobiaceae; genus Neorhizobium; species Neorhizobium sp. 2083. The sequence continues at coordinate 131,591 of NZ_JAVDTC010000006.1, forward strand.
AAGACCAAGGCGATCTTCTCCGACGAACGGGCGGAATTCCACAAGACGATCGGCGACCTCACGAGCACGGTGGAATGCATCGTCGCGACCGAGCACGATGCCGAAGGCCGTCGCCTGACGCTTCTCAACATGGGTACCGAGGACCGCTTCATCGAAGTGACCTCCTATATGGAACCCGTGCTCACCAACGAGGACGACGACAACGCCCATCCGGTCTTCCAGCGGATGTTCGTCCGCACGGAAATCGGGCGTCGCGGCGACGTCATCCGTGCATGGCGCAACAAGCGCACGCCGAACGAGCCGGACATGGTGATCGCCCATCTGGCGGCCGACAATGCCGGTTCGGCCCGCCCGACCGAGTTCGAGACCGACCGCCGCAAGTTCCTCGGCCGCGGCCGCACGCTTTCGGAAGCCGCCGCCTTCGATCCCGGCGCGACGCTGTCGGGCACGGACGGCTTCACCCTCGATCCGATCCTGTCGCTGCGCCGCGTCGTGCGCGTGCCGGCCGGCAAGAAGGTGAGCGTGATCTTCTGGACGATCGCAGCGCCCCGGCGTGAAGACCTCGACCAGGCAATCGAACGCTATCGTCACCCGGATGCCTTCCAGACCGAGCTCACCCAGGCCTGGACGCGCACGCAGGTGCAGATGCGCCATCTCGGCGTCTCGTCCCAGGATGCGGCGGCGTTCCAGCACCTGGCGCGCTACCTCATCTATCCCGACATGCAGTTGCGCGCCGACCAGGCGACCATCCATGCGGGCATGCAGCAGCAGTCGGCGCTCTGGCCGTCGTCGGTTTCCGGCGACTTCCCGATCTTCACGCTGCGCATCAACGACGACAACGACATGCCGGTCGCCAAGGAAGCGATGAGCGCCCAGGAATATCTGCGCTCGCGCGGCGTCATCACCGACCTCGTCATCTTCAACGAGCGGGCGGCTTCCTATGCGCAGGAAATGCAGCAGGCGCTGGAACATCTCTCCGAGAGCTCCCGCCGTCTCAGCCAGCAGGAAGGCCAGCGCCAGCATGTCTTCTCGCTGCGTCGCGACATCATGGACGACGAGGGTTCGGAAGGCCTGATCGCCGCCTCCCGCGTGGTTCTGCATGCCCGCAACGGCAAGATCAGCGACCAGCTCAACCGCACGGCGACGATCTTTGCGCCGCCGAAGGATCAGGAGATCGAGGTTGATCGTCGTCCGCTCTTGAACGGCGAGATCTTCCAGGCTCCGGCTCCGGTCGAGGCTCCGGCGGATCTCGACTTCTGGAACGGTTTCGGCGGTTTCACCAAGGACGGCAGCGAATATGTGGTGCGCCTGCACGGCGGCCAGTCGACGCCGCAGCCGTGGATCAACATCATCTCCAACGACAAGTTCGGCTTCCACATCGCGGCAGAAGGCGCAGGCTTCACCTGGGCCAAGAACTCCCGCGATTACCAGCTGACCGCCTGGACCAACGACATGGTCATCAACCGTCCGGGCGAGGCATTCTACGTCGCAGACCGGGACAGCGGTGCGGTCATGACGCCGTTCGCGGTCCTGTCGCGCAAGCCGGAGGTCAAGTTCGAAACCCGGCACGGGCTCGGCTACTCCGTCTTCTCGAGCGAAGAAGACGGCCTGAAGATCAGGCTTACCCAGACGGTCGACCGGGTGCGGGCTGCAAAGCTCTCGTCCATCCTGCTCCACAACGGTGGTTCGGAAACCCGCAAGCTGCGCATCTACGGTTATGTCGAATGGCTGCTCGGCGCCAATCCGGCCCGGTCCCTGCCGTTCATCCTCTCCACCCGCGACGAGGAAACCGGCACGCTCTTCGCCACCAACTCCTACAGCATCGACTACCGCCGCGTGGCCTTCATGGGCATGAAGGAGACGCCGGTCGGCTTCACGGCGAGCCGCCGCGAATTCATCGGCCGTTTCGGTTCGGTCCAGATGCCGGCGGCGGTGATGTCCGCTTCCGCGCTCAGCAACGCGCTCGATCTCGACGGCGACCCCTGCGCGGCGCTCGCCTATGACATCGAGCTTGCGCCGGGCGAAGAGAAAACGGTCACCTTCTATCTCGGCGATGCCGATACGAAGGAAGAGGCCCAGGCGCTGGTCGCCCAGCTGCGCGGCGAGGAGTTTTCTCCGATCCTTGAGGCGAACCAGGATTTCTGGACCGGCTTCACCGGCCGCCTGAAGATCTCGACGCCGGACAAGTCGCTCGACAACATGGTCAACCACTGGCTGCCCTATCAGGCGCTCGGCTGCCGCATCATGGCCCGCACCGCCTTCTACCAGGCATCCGGCGCCTTCGGCTTCCGTGACCAGCTGCAGGATACGCTGGCCTTCCTGGTGCACGAGCCGTCGCTCGCCCGCCGCCAGATCGTCAATGCCGCCTCGCGGCAGTTCAAGGAAGGCGACGTCCTGCATTGGTGGCTGCCCGGTTCCGGGGCCGGGGTGCGGACGATGATCTCCGACGACGTCGTCTGGCTCGCCTATGGTGTGCACCAGTATGTCTCGGTGACCGGCGATCAATCGCTGCTCGACGAGGAACTGGCGTTCATCGAGGGTCCGGTGCTCGAAAAGAGCAAACACGACGCCTTCATCCAGCCGACGATCTCGACCGAGACCGCATCCCTCTACGAGCATGCGGCAAGGGCGCTGGACCTGGCGATCACCCGCACCGGCGACAAGGGCCTGCCACTCATCCTCGGCGGCGACTGGAATGACGGCATGAACCGCGTCGGCGTCGGCGGCCGCGGCATGAGCGTCTGGCTCGGCTGGTTCCTGGCCGCCGCGCTGCGCAACTTCCTTCCCTATGCGGAAGCGCGCAAGGACAGGAAGCGCGTCCAGCGCTGGACCGACCATATCGAAACCCTCAAGCAGGCGCTCGAAAAGGCCGGCTGGGACGGCACCTATTATCGCCGTGGCTATTTCGACGATGGTTCCGCGCTCGGCTCGAGCACCAGCGACGAATGCCGCATCGACTCGCTCGCCCAGTCCTGGAGCGTGCTGTCGGGCGTCGGCGATCCGGACCGTGCCGCCCAGGCGATGGACGCGGTGCTCGAAAAGCTCGTCGACAGCGAGGCCGGCATCATCCGCCTGTTCACGCCGCCCTTCCAGGATACCCGCAGGGATCCGGGCTATATCAAGGCCTATCCGCCGGGTGTGCGCGAAAACGGCGGCCAGTATACCCATGCGGCGATCTGGGTCGTGCTGGCGCTGGCGGGTCTCAAGCGCGGCGACGATGCCTGGAAGTGCTTCCAGATGCTGAACCCGATCAACCACGCGCTCGATCGTGAAGCGGCCGAGACCTATCGCGTCGAGCCCTATGTGGTCGCGGCCGATGTCTATGGTCATGGCTCCTATACCGGCCGCGGCGGCTGGAGCTGGTACACGGGCTCGGCGGGCTGGCTCTATCGCGCCGCCACCGAAGGCATCCTCGGCATCCGTCGCCAGGGCGATCGGCTGTTCGTCAATCCGGTGCTGCCGAGCGACTGGAGCGGCTTTACCGCCGAGCTGACCGTGGGCGATACGGCGCACAAGATCGTCGTCGAAGGCGACACGGTCACGATCGACGGCCAGGTGGTCAATGAGGCGGAAGGTTTCCTTCTCGACGGAGAAGCCGTGAAGCGCCTGCCGGAACCGGCCAGCAGCTGAGATCCCGGCTCACCGGGAAGCTGACACAGAAAAACCCGCCGCCATGTAAATGGCGGCGGGTTTTTTATTGAGGTCCGGCTGATCAGGCGGGCTGTGCCACCGGCCCCGGATGGCCCGCCGCTTCGTCGTCCGTCAGGATGCCGCTTGCCTTCAGCAGCGAAGCGAAGCGGCCGCCGCTCTCGCTGAGTTCCTCATAGCTGCCCATCTCGGCCACCCGTCCGTTCTCGAGGAAGATCACCTTGTTCGCGTCGCGAATGGTCGAGAGCCGGTGGGCGATGATGAAGGTGGTGCGGTTCTCGCGAAGCCGGTCGATGGCCGTCTTCACGCGGGCCTCCGTCTCGACGTCGAGCGCGCTGGTCGCTTCGTCGAGGACAAGGATCGGGGCGTTCTTCAAGATGGCGCGGGCGATGGCGATACGCTGGCGTTCGCCGCCGGACAGGCGGTTGCCGCGCTCGCCCACCGGGGTCTCGTAGCCGTTCAGCCGGGTCTCGATGAACTCGGCGGCGGCGGCGGCTTCGGCCGCCTTGGCGATTTCCTCCTCGCTCGCGCCCTCTCGGCCGAGGCGGATGTTCTCGCTGATCGACCGGTTCAGGAGGCCGGCATCCTGGAAGACGGTGGCGATGGAATGGCGCAGCGATTTCCGCGTCACCTTGCCGATATCGACGCCGTCGATCAGGATCTTGCCTTCCTGCGGGTCGTAGACGCGCTGCAGAAGGTTGATGAGCGTCGTCTTGCCGGCGCCGGTCGGGCCGACGATGGCGACCGTCTCCCCGGCCTTGGCGGTGAAGGAGACGTTGTGGATGCCCTGGCTGGTGCTGGCAAAGCCGAAGGAGACATCGCGGAATTCCACCTCGCCGCGAACCTCGCCGAGGTCGGCGGCATCGGCCGGTTCGGCCCGCTCCTCGACGGAATCCTCGAGAATGAAGAAGTCCTCGAGCTTGGCGCGCGCTTCGAAAATCTGGGTTGCGAACTGGCGCAACAGATCGAGACGGCCGATCAGCAGGTTGGCGAAGCCGATGAAGGCCACGACATCGCCGACACGGATTTCGCCGCGCTGGACCAGAAGCGTGCCGATGACGAGGATGACGCCCATGGACACCGTCGAGGCGGTGCGATTGAGCGCACCCGCCAGGGCCCACCAGTCGAGCACCGGATACTGGGCGGCAAGCAGGTCCTTGGTATAGTCCTTCAGCGCCAGGGTCTCGGCCTCGATGCGGTTGTAGCTGTGCAGCACAGATACGTTGCTGATCGAGTCGCTCACATGCGAGAAGACCGTGTGGTAATGGTTCTCGACCGAGGCCTGTCCCTCCTTGGTGCGGTTCATCACCGTCACGCCGATGATCCAATAGAGGATGCTCAGCACCAGCAGTACGAGGCTGAGCCGCCAATCCATGGAGATCGCGGTCGGGATCAGCAGCACGAGCGCCACCGCGGTGGCAAGATGGGTGCGCATGAATTCGAGCCAGAGGCCGAACAGGCTTTCGGCCGCACGCAGCAGGGTGTGCAGCGCATTGGACGTGCCCCGGGTATGGTGCCAGGCAAGCGGCATGGAGATGATGCGCCCGAACGCTTCGGTCAGCAGCGAGGCGCGGCGGCCATGGGCGAGCCTGTCCGCCTCTCGGGAAACGAGCACATAGGCGACTGTGTTAAAGACGCCGAAACCGGCCCACAATAACAGGACCGGGGTAACGTTACCGCCGGACGAAATGGCATCGATGATCCGACCGAAGAGGATCGGCTCGGCAATGGTGATGACGGCAAGCACGATATTGGCGAGGACGACGGCGGTGACGCGCCATTTGTTCTTTGCCAGATATTTGAGGGCTCGTGCGTAAACCTGGAACAGCGTCAACTGCGCAACCTTTTTCATATGGAGCCGCCATCCCGGCGGCATCGGTAATCTAATGATCGGAAACGGCAATTCCGCGACGGACGCCGGAGATAATACTCTTCTGCCAGAAATGTTTCATAGAGGGCAAGGCTTCGCGCATTCGGTGTCTTGAACCAATCCACGGCGCCCCTCACAAAGCCGTCAAGGGCTAGATTTCGCGGTATACCTTCAAAGAATGATAACTATGCTAATCGATTGTGAAAGAGGGAAGTTACTGAAATTTAACGTAAAGAGAAAAAGCGCCCGGAAAGAGCGCGGCAGGGAGCAGGTCGTGAACATTCAGTTGGTCGTGCAACTCTTGATACTCGTCGGGGAAATCAAGACCGAGGCAGAACTGACGGCTCAGCTCGAATCCCTGCTGAAAGCCTATGGTTTTGAATATTATGGACTGGCTATCCAGCCGCGCTCCCTTCAGGATCAGGCCGGCCTGATCCTCGCCAGCCGCTGGCCGGAAGGCTGGCAGGAAGTCTATCTTGGCCGCAAATATCTGCTCGTCGATCCGACGGTGCGCATGCTCAGCATCGCGCAGAGGCCCTTTCGCTGGCGGGACGCGGTCCTGAGGCTCCGGAACGATCCGCATCGGCAGCGCATGCAGCGGATGATGCAGGAGGGAACCCGTTACGGCCTGCAGGACGGTTATATGTTTCCGGTTCATGGCCGCAACGGTCTGCTCGGCAATATGAGCCTCGGCGGTCGCCCGGTGGATCTCTCGCCCGCGGAAATGGCGCTTTTCGATGTCGCCGCCAAAAAGGTGTTCTGGCGCTTTCTGGACCTGCGCGGCCAGACGGAAGAGCTGGAAGCCGTCGCAAAGGTCGATACCCAGCTGACCCGCCGCGAGATGGAGGTGATCGTGCTGCTTGCCGACGGCCTGACCTCCAACGAGATCGCAAAGTCGCTCGATATTTCCAGCCATACGGTCGACTGGTACATCAACGGCCTTCAGGAGAAGCTGCGCGCCAAGAACCGCCAGCATGTGGTCGCTTCTGCGTTTCGCCTCGGTCTGGTTACCTAGAGTACCCCGGCGTCAGCCCGATTTCCTCACGACATAAATGTGTCATCCGGCCCTCCCGACAAATTGCGCTTGCTTGCATAAGACGATATTGGTTTCTTTGCAGTGCAGCATTTTTCTCGATGGCGTGTGGGGAGATTCGTCTTGTCGATTTCGAAGATTCTGGTTGCCAACCGCTCGGAGATCGCGATCCGCGTCTTCCGGGCTGCTAATGAGCTTGGCATCAAAACCGTGGCGATCTGGGCGGAGGAGGACAAGCTCTCGCTGCATCGCTTCAAGGCGGACGAGAGCTATCAGGTCGGCCGAGGCCCGCATCTGTCCAAGGACATGGGGCCGATCGAAAGCTATCTATCCATTCCCGAAGTCATCCGTGTCGCCAAGCTTTCCGGCGCCGATGCGATCCATCCGGGATACGGTCTTCTGTCGGAAAGCCCGGAGTTTGTGGAGGCCTGCAACGATGCAGGCATCATTTTCATCGGCCCACGGCCGGATACGATGCGTCAGCTCGGCAACAAGGTCGCCGCGCGCAACCTCGCCATTTCGGTCGGCGTGCCGGTCGTGCCGGCGACGGAGCCGCTGCCGGACGATATGGCGGAAGTCGCCAGGATGGCCGAGGAAATCGGCTATCCCGTCATGCTGAAAGCCTCCTGGGGCGGCGGCGGGCGCGGCATGCGCGCCATCCGCGACCCGAAGGACCTTGCCAAGGAGGTGACCGAAGCCAAGCGCGAGGCGATGGCCGCCTTCGGCAAGGACGAGGTCTATCTGGAAAAGCTCGTCGAGCGTGCCCGCCACGTGGAAAGCCAGATCCTCGGCGATACCCACGGCAATGTCGTGCATCTCTTCGAGCGCGACTGTTCGATCCAGCGGCGTAACCAGAAGGTCGTGGAACGTGCCCCGGCACCCTATCTGTCGGAGGCGCAGCGCCAGGAATTGGCGGCCTACTCGCTGAAGATCGCCGCGGCGACCAATTATGTCGGAGCCGGCACGGTCGAGTACCTGATGGATGCCGACAGCGGCAAATTCTACTTCATCGAGGTGAACCCGCGAATCCAGGTCGAGCACACGGTGACCGAAGTCGTCACCGGCATCGATATCGTCAAGGCACAGATCCATATCCTCGAAGGTTTTGCGATCGGCACGCCGGAATCGGGCGTTCCCGCCCAGGCCGACATTCGCCTGCACGGCCACGCATTGCAGTGCCGTATCACCACGGAAGACCCGGAGCATAATTTCATACCGGACTACGGCCGCATCACCGCCTATCGTTCGGCGGCCGGTTTCGGCATCCGTCTCGATGGCGGCACGGCCTATTCCGGCGCGGTGATCACCCGCTATTACGATCCGCTGCTGGTCAAGGTGACGGCCGCCGGCTCGACGCCGGCCGAAGCGATCAGCCGCATGGACCGGGCGCTGCGCGAATTCCGTATCCGCGGCGTCGCCACCAACCTGACCTTCCTCGAAGCGATCATCGGTCATCCGAAATTCCGCGACAATTCCTATACGACGCGGTTCATCGACACGACGCCGGAATTGTTCGAGCAGGTGAAGCGCCAGGACCGCGCCACCAAGCTGCTCACCTATCTCGCCGACGTGACCGTCAACGGCCATCCGGAAACCAAGGGGCGGCCCGCGCCTTCCGAACACGCGGCCAAGCCTATCCTGCCCTATATCAACGGCCCGATCCCGGACGGCACCAAGCAGCTCCTCGACAAGCTCGGCCCGAAAAAGTTCGGCGAATGGATGCGCAACGAAAAGCGCGTGCTGATGACCGATACGACGATGCGCGACGGGCACCAGTCGCTGCTCGCCACCCGCATGCGGACCTATGACATCGCCCGCGTGGCCGGCGTCTATGCGCGGGCGCTGCCGAACCTGTTCTCGCTGGAATGCTGGGGCGGTGCGACTTTCGACGTTTCCATGCGCTTCCTGACCGAAGACCCTTGGGAACGGCTCGCGATGATCCGCGAGGACGCGCCGAACCTGCTTCTGCAGATGCTGCTGCGCGGCGCCAACGGCGTCGGTTACAAGAACTACCCCGACAACGTGGTGAAGTACTTCGTCCGCCAGGCGGCGAAGGGCGGCATCGATCTCTTCCGTGTCTTCGACTGCCTCAACTGGGTCGAGAACATGCGCGTCTCGATGGATGCGATCCAGGAGGAGAACAAGCTCTGCGAGGCAGCGATCTGCTATACCGGCGATCTGCTCAACTCCGCCCGGCCGAAATACGACCTTAAATATTACGTCTCTCTCGCCGAAGAGCTGGAGAAGGCGGGTGCGCATATCATTGCGCTCAAGGATATGGCCGGCCTCCTGAAGCCGGCTGCGGCAAAGGTGCTGTTTACGGCGCTGCGCGAGGCGACCTCGCTGCCGATCCATTTCCACACCCATGACACGTCCGGCATTTCCGCGGCGACGGTGCTTGCCGCGGTAGACGCGGGCGTCGATGCGGTCGATGCGGCGATGGACGCGGTTTCCGGCAATACCTCGCAGCCCTGCCTCGGCTCGATCGTCGAAGCGCTGGCGGGCTCCGAGCGCGATCCCGGCCTCGATCCGGAATGGATCCGCCGCATCTCCTTCTACTGGGAAGCGGCGCGCGGCCAGTACGCGGCCTTCGAAAGCGACCTCAAGGGGCCGGCTTCGGAAGTCTATCTGCACGAAATGCCGGGCGGCCAGTTCACCAACCTCAAGGAACAGGCCCGCTCGCTCGGGCTTGAAACCCGCTGGCACAAGGTCGCCCAGACCTATGCCGACGTGAACCAGATGTTCGGCGATATCGTCAAGGTGACGCCGTCTTCCAAGGTGGTCGGCGACATGGCGCTGATGATGGTCTCCCAGGACCTGACCGTCGCCGACGTCGAGAACCCGGCAAGGGACATCGCGTTTCCGGATTCGGTCGTCTCGATGCTGAAGGGCGATCTCGGCCAGCCTCCGGGCGGATGGCCGGAAGCGTTGCAGAAGAAGGCGCTGAAGGGGGAGGCGCCCTATACCGCGGTGCCGGGTTCGCTGCTGGCGCCCGCGGATCTCGCGGCGGAGCGCAAAGTCATCGAAGACAAGCTGGAGCGCAAGGTCGACGACTTCGAGTTCGCCTCCTACTTGATGTATCCGAAGGTATTCACCGATTTCGCGCTGGCCTCCGACACCTATGGGCCGGTCTCCGTGCTGCCGACGCATGCCTATTTCTACGGGCTGAAGGACGGCGAGGAGCTGTTCGCCGATATCGAGCGAGGCAAGACGCTGGTCGTCGTCAACCAGGCGATGAGCGGAACGGATGCCCAGGGCATGGTCACCGTGTTCTTCGAACTCAACGGCCAGCCGCGCCGCATCAAGGTGCCGGACCGGGCGCACGGGGCTTCCGGCAGCGCGGTGCGCCGCAAGGCCGATATGGGCAATGCCGCCCATCTCGGGGCACCGATGCCCGGCGTCATCAGCCGCGTCTTCGCGACCACCGGTCAGGTCGTCAAGGCGGGTGACGTTCTGCTCTCGATCGAGGCGATGAAGATGGAAACCGCGCTCCATGCCGAAAAGGACGGGACGGTTGCCGAAGTCCTCGTCAAGGCGGGCGACCAGATCGACGCCAAGGATCTGCTGATCGTCTATGGCGGCTGACCTCAGCCGCCTTCTCCGGCGCCGATTTCCCGGCCGGATCTTTCGTCAAACATGATCATCGGCCGGCGCCATAGCGCCGGCCGTGACGTTGATGGCCGGCGGATTGCCCCAGGTCGGGAAGCCAAGCGCGAACGCTTGGGGCGGGCCGCATATGATGCGGTTTGTTGCCACCCAGACGCCGAAGTTTCGGCAAGGAGGGGAGCGCGGCGAACTTTTCTCTCGTTGTGGGTTTCGCCCGGATACAATTTGTGAGAGGGAAAGCCTCCTCGCCGCGTTGCAAATTCAATCGATTTAAATATGTTCGCCGCGATCGAAAAGGAACTTGTCCATGGATAGTCGCTCGCCCTCGAACGTTTCCGCCAGCTCACGAAACTTCATCACCCGCGAAAGGGTAGGCGTGTCGCTGCTCTTCCTGATGAACGGCTTCATGGTGGGTGCCTGGGCGCCGAAGATTCCGGAATTCGCAAGCCGCCTGGGCTTGAGCGAGAGCTCGCTCGGGTTGATGATCCTGACTTTCGGGCTCGGGTCGCTGGTGATGATGCCGATTGCCGGCAGCCAGATTGCCCGGTTCGGATCGAGCCAGGTTTCCAAATATATATCGGTGCTTCTGACGCCGACATTGCTGCTGCTCACCTGGGTCGGCAGCGTCTGGTCGGGTGCGGTCGCCATATTCCTGTTTGGTGGCCTGATCGGGGCGATGGACGTGGCGATGAATGCCAATGCGGTCTCGGTCGAGAAATACATGCGCCGGGCGATCATGTCGTCCTGCCATGCCTTCTGGAGCCTCGGAGGATTACTCGGCTCGTCGACGGGCGGCTTCCTGATCGAACATATCGGCGTTTCGGCACATGCCATCCTGGTGACAGTGCTTGCCGCGCTGATGATCGTTGCTGCCTGGCGGACCGTGCTGCACGATGCGCCGCATCCGGATGAGGCAAAACATGGCGGAAGCCGTCTGCCGCGTTCGCCGCTGCCCTGGCTGATCGGCATCATGGCGCTGTTCTGCATGATCCCGGAAGGTGCGATCCTCGATTGGGGCGCGCTTTACCTGCGCAACGAGCTTGCAGCCTCCGTCACCCTGTCCGGTTTCGCCTTCGCGGCATTTTCGCTCACCATGGCCACGATGCGCTTTGCCGGCGACCTGATCCGCGACCGTTTCGGCGCGGTCAGGACGCTGCGCGTCTGTGCCGTCATCTCGATCTTCGGCCTGCTGCTGATCGGCTTTGCCCAGAATGCGCCGATGGCGATCGCCGGTTTTGCGCTGACCGGCATCGGCATTTCCAACATCGTGCCGATCGCCTTTTCGGCCGCCGGCAACCTGCCGGGCATGGCGGCCGGCGTCGGCCTTTCGGTGGTCACGACCATGGGTTATTCCGGCATCCTGGTCGCGCCGTCCGCGATCGGCTTCATCGCCGAGCATACCGGCCTTGCGATCATCTTCGCCGGCCTCTCGGCGCTGATCGTCGTGGTGCTGGTGCTCTCGCCTTTGGCTCGACATGCGGATGCCGCGCATCACTAGGCGCGTCAGCCTGCCGGGCTGGAACGGGAAAGGCGGGTGCGATAAAGTGAGCGTCGCGGCGGTTGACAAGCCGCAAGCCATACGCCACCTGAAAGGCGCTTCATTCCCAAGGCGACGAGATTTCCGATGACCGCACCCATCGAATACGACCCGAAACCGCGCCGCGCCACGGTCGCCGTCGATGTGGGCGGCGTCATCGTCGGCGGAGGCGCGCCTGTCGTCGTGCAGTCGATGACCAATACGGATACCGCCGATATCGACGCAACGGTCGCGCAGGTCGCGGCCCTCTACAAGGCCGGTTCCGAGCTGGTTCGCATCACCGTCGATCGCGACGAAAGCGCCGCTGCCGTTCCAAAAATCCGCGAGCGGCTGCTGCGGCTCGGCATGGATGTGCCATTGGTCGGCGATTTTCACTATATCGGCCACAAGCTGCTCGCCGACCATCCGGCCTGCGCCGAGGCGCTGGCGAAATACCGCATCAATCCCGGCAATGTCGGCTTCAAGGACAAGAAGGACAAGCAGTTCGGCGATATCATCGAGATGGCGATCCGTTACGACAAGCCTGTTCGTATCGGCGTCAACTGGGGTTCGCTCGACCAGGATCTTTTGACCACGCTGATGGACCGCAATGCGGCGGAAGGTTCGCCGCTGTCGGCCCGCCAGGTCATGCACGAGGCGATCGTCCAGTCGGCGCTGATTTCCGCCGAGCTTGCCGAACAGATCGGCCTGCCGCGCAACCGCATCATCCTGTCGGCCAAGGTCAGCCAGGTGCAGGACCTGATTGCCGTCTATTCCATGCTTGCCGAGCGCTCCAACCATGCGCTGCATCTCGGTCTCACAGAGGCCGGCATGGGTTCCAAGGGCATTGTCGCTTCGTCGGCCGCCATGGGTTATGTGCTGCAGCACGGGATCGGCGATACGATCCGCGTTTCGTTGACGCCGGAGCCGAACGGCGACCGGACCCGCGAAGTGCAGGTGGCGCAGGAACTGCTGCAGGTCATGGGTTTCCGCCAGTTCGTGCCGGTCGTCGCCGCCTGTCCGGGCTGCGGGCGAACGACCTCGACGGTGTTCCAGGAGCTTGCCCAGAACATCCAGAACGATCTGCGCAAGAACATGCCGGTCTGGCGCGAGAAATATCCGGGCGTCGAGGCGCTCAACGTCGCGGTGATGGGCTGCATCGTCAATGGTCCCGGCGAAAGCAAGCATGCGGACATCGGCATTTCGCTGCCCGGTACCGGTGAGACGCCGGCTGCGCCGGTGTTTATCGACGGCCAGAAGGCGCTGACCCTGCGCGGCGTGAACATCGCCGCCGATTTCGAAAAGCTGGTGATCGAGTATATCGAAAATCGGTTTGGCCAACGCACGGCTGCCGAATAATCTCATGAGCCAATACTGGTCGCCGATCGTCAGTACGCTGAAGCCCTATGTCGCGGGTGAGCAGCCGCGTATCCAGAATCTGGTCAAGCTCAATACCAACGAGAACCCGTACGGGCCATCTCCGAAGGCGGTTGCCGCCATCCATGCGGCGGCGGACGATGCGCTGCGGCTTTACCCGGATCCGTCGGCCACGGCGTTGCGCGAAGCGATTGCCCTGCGTTTCGGCGTAGAGGCGGATGAAGTCTTTGTCGGCAACGGTTCGGACGAGGTACTGGCGCACACGTTCCAGGCGCTGCTGAAACACGACAAGCCGCTGCTTTATCCGGATATCACCTACAGTTTTTATCCGACCTATAGCCGGCTCTACGATATCGACGTCGTGGAGATCCCGCTTGATGAAGGCTTCCGGATCAGGCTTTCCGACTACGACCGCCCCTGCGGCGCGATCATCATACCGAACCCGAATGCGCCGACCGGCATCGGTCTGGCTCTCCCGGAGATCGAGGCGCTGGTTGCCGCGCATCCGGACGTACCGGTCGTGGTGGACGAGGCCTATATCGATTTCGGCGGCGAGACGGCCGCGAGCCTCATCGCCCGCTATCCGAACCTTCTCGTCATCCAGACACTGTCGAAATCACGCTCGCTTGCCGGCATGCGGGTCGGTTTTGCGCTCGGCCAGCGGCATCTGATCGATGCCTTGGAACGGGTGAAGGACAGTTTCAATTCCTATCCGCTGGACCGGCTGGCGCAGGTCGCCGCGACCGCCGCGATCGAGGATGTGGAGTGGTTTGAGGCCTGCCGGCAGAAGATCATCGCGACGCGCGACCGCGTCAGCGGTGAATTGCAGGCGATGGGTTTCGATGTCTTGCCGTCGCAGGCGAATTTCGTCTTCGCCCGGCATCCGGTCCTGTCGGGCGCCGAAGTCTATTCGGCCTTGCGGGCCGAGGGCGTGCTGGTCCGGCACTGGAACAAGCCGCGCATAGCCGACTATCTGCGCATCTCGATCGGCACGGATGCCGAATGCGACCGGCTGCTCGACGTTCTGAAAAGCCTGCCGGCGGCTCGCTGATCCGCCCGTTTTATCGCCGCATCGGGTCTCTTCACCCGGTGTCTGGACCGGGACGGGTTCGCCCTGCTGCCTGTCGATGACGAAGACCTACCGGTCTCCTCGCTATTGCCGCAATTCGTGGTAAATGAGGTATCACCACTGACGACGGGGATATCCATTTACATGCTCAAGAAAATCGCAATCGTCGCACTTTGCGCGACCTATCTTTCCGCCTGCACCACGACCGACCCCTATACGGGCGAGCAGAAGGTTTCCAACACCGCCGGCGGCGCCGCCATCGGCGCGGGCCTCGGCGCACTTGCCGGCGGCTTGACCGGTGGACGCCATGCCGGCCGCAATGCGCTGATCGGCGCCGGTATCGGCGCGCTCGCCGGTGGCGGGATCGGCGCCTACATGGACAACCAGGAAGCGGAACTGCGCGCCCAGTTGCAGGGCACCGGCGTTTCCGTGACCCGTGTCGGCGATCGGATCATTCTCAACATGCCGTCCAACATCACGTTTGCCACCGACCAGGACCAGGTGATCCCGCCCTTCTACCGGACGCTGGATTCCGTCGCGATCGTGCTGAACAAGTTCAACCGCACTCTGATCGACGTGAACGGCCATACGGACTCGACCGGCAGCCTGCAGCATAACCAGGCGCTCTCCGAACGCCGCGCCGCCTCTGTCGCGAATTATCTCGGCGGCCGCGGTGTGGACCAGCGCCGCATGTCGACCATGGGCTTCGGCCCGTCGCAGCCGGTTGCCACCAATGCGACCTCGGACGGCCGCGCGCAGAACCGCCGCGTCGAAGTGGCGATCGCGCCGATCACCCAGGGCTGATCAGAACAAGGTGGATGAGGAAGGCGGGCCGTTCAGATGCGGCTCGTCAGCAGCTTCAGGCCTGCGACGCTGTAGAACACAGCCATCGTGCCTTCGATCCAGCGCCGCGCGGCCTTGTAGCCGCGCAGTGCATGGGACGTCGAAAACACCATCGCATAGGTGGTGAAGATCAGCAGGCTCGAGCTCATGCAGACGCCGATGATCAGAAGGATCGCCGAGGTCGGCGCATTTTCCGGCAGGCCGAGCGAAATGATCGCCAGCCAGGCAAAGATCGCCTTCGGATTGGTGACGTGGACCGCGTAACCGCGCAGCCAGAGCTGGCGGGCGGTATAGTTCGTTTTCGCACTGCCGAGAGCGACCTTGGAATCCGGCAGGCGCGCGGACTTGTAGGCCTTCCAGGCGAGGTAGATCAGGTAGATCCCGCCGAGCACCTTCATGATCTCAAGCGCGATCGCATAGTTGCGGAGCAGCGCCGCGAGACCGAGGGCGGCGGCTGTCGCCCAGGTCAGCGAGCCGCTGGCAATGCCGAGCGCGGTGATCAGGCCGGCGCGGCGCCCTTGGGAGATCGAGGTGCCGATGATGGCGAAATTGGCCGGTCCGGGGCTCGCGACATTGATGACATAGGCCACATAGGCCGGCCACATGTAGGGCAGATAGCTCAGGACGTCCGGCATTCTCGTTTCCTATCCCTGTCTAGTTTTCCCGGCTGGCGACGAAGCGGGCCGTCTCCTGCAGAATGGACGCCTTTTCGCCGTAGGGCGCAAGCAGTTCGACGGCTTCGGCGGTCAAAGCGTCCAGCCGGTCTTCCGCCCAGGTTATGCCGTGCAGGGCGACAAGCGTGCCCTTGCCGCGTCCGGCGTCCTTGCCGGTTGCCTTGCCCATGGTGGCGGCATCCGAGGTCAGGTCCAGCAGATCGTCGGCGAGCTGGAAGGCAAGGCCGATCTTCTGGCCGAACAGCCGCAGTCGCTGGCGATGTTGCGGCTCTGAACCGGCGATGATCGCGCCTGCCTCACAGGCGAAACGCAGCAGCGCGCCGGTCTTCATCGCCTGCAGCGTGATGATGCCCGCCTCGTCCGGCGGCGATTTTTCGGCGGCGAGATCAAGCGCCTGGCCGCCTGCCATGCCGCCGGGACCGGCTGCGCGGGCAAGCGACAGGACGAGTTCGGTCTTCAGCCGGTCGGCAAGTGCCGTCTCGGGTGCGGCGATGATGTCGAAAGCGTAGGTCAGCAGGCTGTCGCCGGCGAGGATGGCGGTGGCCTCGTCGAAGGCCTTGTGCACGGTCGGCTGGCCGCGGCGCAGGTCGTCGTCGTCCATTGCCGGCAGGTCGTCGTGGACCAGCGAATAACAATGCAGGCATTCCAGCGCGACGCCGACCCGAAGTGCTGCATCCGCCGGCGCGCCGAGCAGCGCCGCACTTTCGCGGACGAGGAAGGGCCGCAGCCGTTTCCCGCCGTTCAGCGATCCGTGCCGCATCGCGGCCATCAGATGTGCGGGGCGTGTCGTCTCGTCGGAAAGAGGGGTATCGGACAGGAGAGACGAAAGCAGTGCTCCCGTCTCGGCGGCGCTCTGCCGCAGGCGTGTTTCGAATGCCGTCTTCGCGTCCGTCATGGCCGCTGTTTGGCATGCCGAGGGGTTGGCTGGCAACGGCTATCCACCGGGACAGGCGAAGTTTTCGGCGCCGGACTCGCCTTGGCCACGCTGAACGGTTATGAAACTTAAAACGAGGGACGCGTGGGATATTGGACTTCACACCCGAACAGCAGGTGCAGGAGGAGCAGCCCGTGAGGGCCGGCTGGAGACGGCGCCCGGTTCCGGGCAATCTGATCCGCCGGATCGTGATGATCGCGATCGCGCTGGTGGCCTTGCCCTATCTGCTGGTCTTCGTCTACGCGCTGCCGTTCACCCGGCCCGTCTCGACCCTGATGCTGTCGGAACTGGTATTGTTCCGCGGCTACGACCGGCGCTGGGTGAGCCTCGACCAGATCTCGCCCAATCTCGTCCGTTCGGTGATGATGTCCGAGGACGGCCAGTTCTGCTTCCATGGCGGCGTCGACTGGAACCAGATGCGCGGCGTGGTCGAGGATGCGCTCGACGGCGAAGCGACGCGGGGTGCAAGCACCATTCCGATGCAGACCGCCAAAAACCTCTTCCTCTGGAACGGCCGCTCCTTCATCCGCAAGGGGCTGGAACTGCCGCTGGCGCTCGGTGCGGACCTGGTCTGGTCGAAGCGGCGGATGATGGAGATCTATCTCAACATCGCCGAATGGGGGCCGGGCATCTATGGCGCCGAAGCGGCCGCACAATATCACTTCAAGGTCCCGGCATCGAAACTGAGCGCTCGGCAGGCAGCGCTCCTGGCCGTGGCGCTGCCCAACCCGATCACCCGCGTCGCCAGCAAACCAAGCCGCGGCGTGCAGCGGCTGGCAAGCGTGGTCGAGAGCCGGGCCCGCGGCTCCGGCGACTATATCAAATGCATTTATGATTGAGGTCTACCGATTTCATTGGTCGTCTCCGGCCGAGGCCAGTATAGGGCTGAACAACCAACCGGAGACGAAATATGGACAAGCTTACCCTTTATATCGGTAACAAGAACTATTCCTCCTGGTCCTTCCGCCCCTGGATCGCGCTGACGGCGGCGGGCATCGATTTCGAGGAAGTGCTGATCCCCTTCGATTTCCCCGCCGGCAATCCGAAATTCAAGCCGATCTCGCCGACCGGCAAGGTGCCGGTTCTGCATCAGGGCGATGTGCGCGTCTGGGAATCGCTTGCGATCATCGAATATGCAGCCGAGCTTTTCCCGGACAAGGGCATCTGGCCAAGGGCCGCCGCCGATCGTGCCGTTGCCCGCTCCGTCTCGACGGAGATGATTTCCGGCTTCCGGGCGTTGCGCAATGCCTGCCCGATGAACATGCGCCGGCCGAAGGCGAGGATCGCGCTGCCGGACGGCGTGATGGACGACGTGGCGCGCATCGAGACGATCTGGCGCGAGCTCAGGGCGAAATCCGGCGGGCCGTTCCTGTTCGGCGAATTTTCCGGAGCGGACGCGATGTTTGCGCCTGTCGTCAACCGTTTCGACGTCTATGACCTGACGACGGATGCCGGGACGCTTGCCTATATGGCAGCGATGAAATCCCACCCGGCCTGGCTCAAGTGGCAGGAGGCGGCGCTTGCCGAAACCTGGATCGTGCCGGAGGACGAGGCTTAGAGCGTTTCCTTGCTGGATTGAAGCATTCTGCCGGAGCAGGTTTTCGTCAGGGCAAAGGCGATTGGCGAAGGGCATACCACAGCGTACGTCCGAGCCGATCGCCTTTGCCCTGGCGGAAAGATGCCCGGCCCTTCGGGTTGGCTGAAACGGGCCGCCTGATCGTCCGGCCGGCTTGGCCGTAGGACGGAGCTACGACCTGCGCCGGCCGGACGACCATTCGACTCCGTTTGAGCCAACAGAATGCTTCAATCCAGCAAGGAAACGCTCTAAGTCGCATATTTGTCAAAAAATCCCGGCAGGGACTGGTCAAAGCCCGGCAGGGCATGTATAAGCCGCCCAAATTTCCGAGATCGAGACATGTCCAATCGGCCTCAGTTCCGGCCGGGGATTATGTTTTGCACGCAAGTGGAGTAACGAAAATGGCTGTACCGAAGAGAAAAACGAGCCCGTCGAAGCGCGGTATGCGCCGCTCCGCAGACGCACTCAAGGCTCCGACCTATGTCGAAGACAAGAATTCCGGCGAACTGCGCCGTCCGCACCATGTCGATCTGAAGACCGGCATGTATCGCGGCCGTCAGGTCCTGACGCCGAAGGAAAACGCATAAGCGTTTTCTGGTTTTATTGCATCAAAGGCCGGCTTTGCCGGCCTTTTTTTTGTTGCGCAAGGACTTGTTTTGTTGCGCGAAGACTTGCGAAAGCAGGGCAAGCACGTAGAGTCCGGCTCACGCCGATTGGAGCCTCGAGACCATGCTTGCCGCATTGCCGCTGATGATCATCCCGTTCATTCTCTACAATCTCGCCATGCTCGGCATCCTGGGCGGCGGCGGGATCGGATCGCTCGGCACCGTCATCAGTTCGCTCCAGATGCTGTCTGGTGCCGTCTGGACCATGACGCTCGGCGACGTGATCATCGTCGTTGCGCTGGTCTTCCTGTTCGTGGAAATCCTGAAAGCCAGCCGCAACGGCCGCGGCTCGCTGATCAACCACATGCTGTCGATGCTGGTGTTCATCGCCTATCTGGTCGAATTCCTGCTGGTGCGGGATGCCGCGACGCAGATCTTCTTCATCCTGATGACGATCACCTTCGTCGACGTGATCGGCGGCTTTGCGGTTGCGATCCGCTCGGCCGGCCGTGACGTGTCGATCGGGCTCTGACGAGAACCGCCGGTTTCAGAGGTTATCGAGACGGCTCTGCAGGTTGCGGAGCTGTTCCTTCAGCTCGTCGATATCCTTGGCATCGGTCTTCTTGGCGGCGGGTGCCTGGGGCTGGGCCGTAAACGGCGTGAACATCTGCATGGCCTGGCGGAACATGTCCGTGTTGCGGCGCACCTGTTCTTCCATCATCTGGATCGGCATCTGCAGGTTCTTGCTGAGCGGCGTATCGCCGAAGGCGCGCGTCATCTGCTCGCGCATCTGAACCTGCTGGTCGGTAAAGGCTTTCATCGAGTGTTCGAGAAAGGTCGGCACGACCATCTGCATCTGGTCGCCGTAATAGGAAATCAGCTGTCGCAGGAAGGAAATCGGCAAAAGCGTGTTTCCGGTCTTGGATTCCTGCTCGAAGATGATCTGCGTCAGAACCGAATGGGTGATGTCCTCGCCGCTCTTGGCGTCCTGGACGGTGAATTCCTCGCCCTTCTTCACCATCTTCGCCAGGTCTTCCAGCGTCACATAGGTGCTGGTGCCCGTGTTGTAGAGGCGCCTGTTGGCATATTTCTTGATTATGATTTCGCCTTCGGTCTTCGCCATGATTGCCTCCTGCTCCCGTCAATATGGTTTGGTCATTATCGATAGGTCTGCTTCTCCCGACAGGAATGTAAGCCTAAATGACGAGGACTTACAAACGATTTGTGCGGCGCGGCGACCGCTTTGTTGCGCAGCAAACCCGCGGAATCTAATGGGCATTTTCAAAAGATCCGGCCGCCTCGTCCCGGTATCGGACTGGCGTTTGACTCTGAGCCCAAGCTTTGCCAGTCTCGCAGGCAAACATCGGATAAGAGGAAACGTCCATGACCAACCCATCCATCGTGATCGCAGCCGCCGGCCGTACCGCGGTCGGTTCCTTCAATGGCGCCTTTGCCAATGTCCCGGCGCATGAGCTGGGCGCTGCGGCGGTCAAGGGTGTGCTCGCGCGCGCCGGCGTCGAGGCGGCGGAAGTGGACGAGGTGATCCTCGGCCAGGTCCTGCCGGCCGGCGAGGGCCAGAACCCCGCCCGCCAGGCCGCGATGAAGGCCGGCGTTCCGAAGGAGGCGACTGCCTGGGGCGTCAACCAGCTCTGCGGATCGGGCCTGCGCGCCGTCGCACTCGGCATGCAGCAGATCGCGCTTGGCGACGCCAAGATCATCGTTGCCGGCGGTCAGGAATCGATGTCCATGGCGCCGCATTGCGCGCACCTGCGCGGCGGCGTGAAGATGGGCGACTTCAAGATGATCGACACGATGATCAAGGACGGCCTGACCGACGCGTTCTACGGCTATCACATGGGTATCACGGCGGAAAACATCGCCCGCCAGTGGCAGCTTTCCCGCGAGGAGCAGGACCAGTTCGCCGTGTCCTCCCAGAACAAGGCGGAGGCCGCGCAGGCCGCAGGTCGCTTCAGGGACGAGATCATTCCCTACATCATCCAGACGCGGAAGGGCGACGTGACCGTCGAGAACGACGAATATATCCGTGCCGGCGCGACGCTCGATTCGATGGCCAAGCTCCGCCCCGCCTTCGACAAGGAAGGCACCGTCACCGCCGGCAACGCGTCGGGTCTCAACGACGGCGCGGCCGCTGCGGTGCTGATGACGGAAGCGGAAGCCGCCCGCCGCGGCATCACGCCGATGGTCCGCATCGTCTCCTGGGCGACGGCCGGCGTCGATCCGCAGATCATGGGCACCGGCCCGATCCCGGCTTCCCGCAAGGCGCTCGAAAAGGCGGGCTGGAAGGTCGGCGATCTCGATCTCATCGAGGCAAACGAAGCCTTCGCCGCGCAATCCTGCGCCGTCGTCAAGGATCTCGGTTTCGATTCGTCGATCGTCAACGTCAACGGAGGCGCGATCGCCATCGGCCATCCGATCGGCGCATCGGGCGCCCGCATCCTCAACACGCTCGTCTTCGAGATGAAGCGCCGCAGCGCCAAGAAGGGTCTTGCGACGCTGTGCATCGGCGGCGGCATGGGCATTGCCATGTGCCTCGAAGCCATGTGATATTTTAGAAGGATGTGGATAATCCCGCCGACGTTGCAAAACTTCGCGGCGGGACTATCTCCCCGCTAAAAGCATGTCAAACTGGGTAAGTATTCGGTCACACAGAAGGATCGGATCCGAGCGAAGAGGGGAAAATCGCATGAGCAGGGTTGCATTGGTTTCGGGGGGAACGCGTGGGATCGGAGCAGCCATCTCCATCGCGTTGAAGGCGGCAGGTTATCGTGTCGCCGCAAATTTCGCGGGCAATGAGGAAAAGGCGAAGGCTTTCCATGACGAGACCGGCATTCCGGTCTTCAAATGGGATGTCTCCAGCTATCAGGCCTGCGTCGACGGCGTCGCCAAGGTTGAGGCGGAACTCGGCCCCATCGAGGTGCTCGTCAACAATGCCGGCATCACCCGTGACGGCATGTTCCACAAGATGACGCCCGAACAGTGGAACGAGGTGATCGGTACCAACCTCACCGGCCTCTTCAACATGACGCATCCGGTCTGGACCGGCATGCGCGACCGCAGTTTCGGCCGGATCATCAACATTTCCTCCATCAACGGCCAGAAGGGCCAGATGGGTCAGGTGAACTATTCGGCGGCCAAGGCCGGCGATCTCGGCTTCACCAAGGCGCTGGCGCAGGAAGGCGCTGCCAAGAACATCACCGTCAACGCCATCTGCCCGGGTTACATCGCCACCGAAATGGTGCGCGCGGTGCCGGAAAAGGTGCTGAACGAGCGGATCATTCCGCTGATCCCGGTCGGACGCCTCGGCGAGCCGGAAGAGATTGCCCGCTGCGTCGTGTTCCTGGCATCGGATGACGCCGGCTTCATCACCGGTTCGACGCTGTCGGCGAATGGCGGCCAGTTCTTCGCGAGCTGATTCCCGGCGTTAACCTTTGGATGGTTTTCGGCGCATGCTGATGCGCTGAAACGACCCGTTCATATGGTTAACAAATTGTTTTTACACGATATATGGCGGTGAACAAAGCGGGAAACCGGCGATGTCGCCGATTCGTCGGCGATTCGTTCCGGCTTTGGCCAAAGGTTAATGGCGGCCTTCTTCCAGCCAAAACAAAACCGGCGCCGATTGCTCGGGCGCCGGTCCTGAGGGATTGGATAACTCTGCGCGCTTAGCGGCAACGGGCCTCATAGCGGCGGCCGTAACGGTCGCGATAGATGCAATAGCCGCGGCGTTCGCTGGAATGGCCGATTGCAGCGCCGACAAGGCCGCCGGCAACTGCGCCGACTGCCGCGCCGCCCCAGCTATTGGTCACGGCGCCACCGATAATGGCACCCGAGCCGGCACCGATGGCGGTACCCCGTTCGGTTGCGGTACAGGATGCGAGCGTGCCGATCATGCAGGCTGCAATCAGAATCTTCTTCATCATGTTATTTTCCCTTCCCTTTGGTACACACGGCTGCGCCGCTTTTAAATCCTGCCCATCAGCAGCAGGATAATGATGATAAGGACAACCAGGCCCAATCCGCCCGACGGACCATAGCCCCAGCCTCGGCTATAGCCCCAATTCGGCAAAGCGCCAATGAGTAGCAGAATGAGGATGACGAGCAACACGGTTCCGAGCATGATTTTCTACTCCGCTGAACAATCCGATATGGATTTGGCGAGGAAACGTAGCGCCGCGATTTTTGTTCCATCGCCTTGCAAGCGTGTGCTCTCACGTGTGGTTAAAGTGCGTTAGCCAACGTTAATGGCACCTGAACGATTTGCTTCCGAGGCCGCTTTCCGCGGCCATTTTCTTGCGGCTGGGTCCCGCGGAGACCTACCATATCTTGTGGGAAACAAAACGCGAAAACGCGGATGTCTGTGATTCGTCAGCGATTCGTTCCGCCTTTGGCCCGAATCTTAATTCCGGGTTCGAATGGTGCGTCAACTGCCTGAATCGGTTGACGAAACATTAACCATATCAACGGATTGACTCTTTCGATTCTTCATGAACGTGCAGCTCTTGGATGAATCTCCAGGTTGTGCGCACTCAAATCAGGCACAGATTCAGGATGTCGTGTAGAAATCCGGAGTCGCATCAATATATAGCGGTGAACAAAAGCTGAATCCGCCGGAGTCTGCGATTCGTCTCCGATTCGTTCGCGTCTGTTCCTTCACCGGTAAAATTCGAATCGCCTTCTCCTCCTTCGCGGCCCTCAGGCGATATTCTTCGGCAGCAAAACCATTCTTCAGGCTTGCGTTTGCCAGCCGAGATCGCCATGTGTTGCGAGGCTTGGAGTTTCGGGCGACAACGCGGGACCCAGGCCTTATGTGACGCGCGGAACCAGGCATTGAATTTCCAGCCCATGATGCTCAGCGGGCGCGGCGTCACCGCCGTGCTCGGACCCACCAATACCGGCAAGACCCACTATGCCATCGAGCGAATGGTGGCGCATGGCACCGGTGTGATCGGCCTGCCGCTTCGGCTGCTGGCGCGTGAGGTCTATACGCGTCTTGTCGAAAAGGTCGGGGCCTCCCAGGTCGCGCTCATCACCGGCGAGGAAAAGATCACCCCGCCGAATGCCCGCTTTTCCGTCTGCACCGTGGAAGCGATGCCGCGCGAGACGAAAGCCGCGTTCGTGGCGATCGATGAGGTGCAGCTCGCCGGCGATCTCGAACGCGGCCACATCTTCACCGACCGCATCCTGCATCTGCGCGGCCGCGACGAAACGCTGCTGCTGGGCGCCGCAACCATGCGGCCGATCCTTGAAAGGCTGTTGCCGGGAATAACCGTCGTCGAGCGGCCGCGCCTCTCGCAGCTGTTCTATGCCGGCCAGAAGAAGATCACCCGCCTGCCGCAGCGTTCCGCGATCGTGGCGTTTTCGGCCGACGAGGTCTATGCGATCGCCGAGCTCATTCGCCGCCAGCGCGGCGGCGCCGCGGTGGTCCTCGGTGCGCTCAGCCCGCGCACCCGCAATGCGCAGGTCGGCCTCTACCAGTCCGGCGATGTCGAATATCTCGTCGCGACGGATGCGATCGGCATGGGGCTCAATCTCGATGTCGATCACGTGGCCTTCGCGCAGGACCGGAAGTTCGACGGCTATCAGTTCCGCAACCTCAACCCGGCTGAACTGGCGCAGATCGCGGGCCGTGCCGGGCGGCATGTGCGGGACGGTACATTTGGCGTGACCGGACAGGTCGCGCCTTTCGAAGACGAATTGGTCGAGCGAATCGAAAGCCACCAGTTCGATCAGGTCAAAGTGCTGCAGTGGCGGTCGAAGCAGCTCGATTTTTCGTCGCTCCGGGCTCTGAGGGAAAGCCTGGACGCTGCGCCCGCCCTTGCGGGCTTGACGCGCGCGCTTCCCGCGACCGACAGCCAAGCCTTTGATTATCTTTCACGTTATCCCGAAATTAAGGATATCGCGACGACGCCGCAGCGGGTCGAGAAACTGTGGGAAGCCTGTGCGCTGCCGGATTACCGGCGTATTGCGCCGGCGCAGCACGCGGACCTTATTTCGACTCTTTTCTCCGATCTTGTGCGCTTCGGGACGGTGAACGAGGAATTCATGGCGGAACAGGTCCGCCGCGCCGACCGCACCGATGGTGAAATCGACACACTGTCGGCCCGCATAGCGCAGATCCGGACCTGGACCTACGTCTCTAATCGCCCTGGTTGGCTTGCCGATCCGACACACTGGCAAGAAAAGACACGGGAAATAGAGGATAGGTTATCGGACGCGCTACATGAAAGGTTGACGAAACGCTTTGTTGATCGCAGGACATCTGTGCTCATGAAGCGCCTGAGAGAGAATGCGATGCTGGAAGCTGAAATCAGTGTGAATGGCGATGTCTTTGTGGAAGGACATCACGTCGGGCAATTGGCCGGTTTCCGGTTCACGCCCGTTTCGGGAACCGAGGGGCCCGACGCCAAGGCGGTGCAGGGTGCCGCCCAGAAAGCGCTGGCGCTCGAATTCGAGGCGCGGGCGGCACGGCTTTACGCATCGGGCAACAGCGACCTTGCGGTCGGCTCCGATGGTTTCGTGCGCTGGCTCGGCGAGCCCATTGCCCGCCTTTCGGCGAGCGACCATGTCATGCGTCCGCGCGTCATCCTGCTTGCCGACGAGCAGCTGACCGGCAACGCCCGCGAGCATGTGCTTGCCCGCATCGAGCGCTTCGTCAATCATCATATCGCCACCGTGCTGAAGCCGCTCGACGACCTGTCGCGCGCCGAAGACCTTCAGGGACTTGCCAAGGGGCTGGCCTTCCAGCTCGTCGAGAACCTCGGCGTGCTGTTCAGGCGGGATGTCACCGACGATGTGAAGTCGCTCGATCAGGATGCGCGCGCCTCGATGCGCCGCTACGGCATCCGTTTCGGCGCCTACCACGTCTTCATGCCGATGCTCCTGAAGCCGGCACCGGCCGAACTCATCACGCTTCTCTGGGCGCTGAGGAACGACGGTCTCGACAAGCCCGGCTACGGGGATCTGATCCCGGCGCTTGCTGCCGGACGCACCTCGGTTGTTGCCGATCCGGCTTTCGAGCGGATGTTCTACAAGCTTGCGGGCTTCCGTTTCCTCGGCAAGCGCGCCGTGCGTATCGATATCCTGGAGCGCCTTGCGGATCTCATCCGTCCGCTGCTGCAGTGGAAGCCCGGCGCGACGCCGCGTCCGGAAGGGGCCTATGACGGGCGCCGCTTCACGGCCACGACCGCCATGCTCTCCATTCTGGGCGCGACGCCGGACGACATGGAAGAAATCCTGAAAGGTCTCGGATACCGTGCCGATGCCGTGAAGGCGGAAGAGGCGCAGGCGTTCCTGGCAGGCCAGGATGCAAGTTCGGCGGGCGCTGCGGCGGCTGCCGCACCGGTTCCGGCGGTCGAAACGCCGGAAGCCTCCGAAACCGATGACGCAGATGCAACCGAGGCTCCGGCCGAGGCTGCGGCGGAAACCGCCCCTGCCGAGGTTGCGGTAGAAGCCGCAGAAGCCGCTCCGGCTACGACCGCGACGGAGGCAGCTCCGGCCGAAGCTTCGGCAACCGAGGCGGTTGCTTCCGAAGAGGCTCCGGCAGCGGCCGGCGAACCGGG
This sequence comes from Neorhizobium sp. 2083, assembly GCF_031455615.1. NCBI lineage: Bacteria > Pseudomonadati > Pseudomonadota > Alphaproteobacteria > Hyphomicrobiales > Rhizobiaceae > Neorhizobium > Neorhizobium sp. 2083. The sequence goes on from NZ_JAVDTC010000006.1 coordinate 157,922, forward strand.
CGACGAGGCAAAAGCTGCCGAGGCTGGGGAGCCGAAGCCGGTACTGCTCTGGCGTCCGGGCGGTGGCCGTGAAAACAACCAGCGTGGCGGACGTGCGCAGCACGGCGATCGCCGTGGCCATGGCGGCCCGCGCAACAATGCCGGCGGCGAAGCAGGCCAGCCGGCCCAGGGGCGCCGCGACGACCGTCGCGATGGCGGCCAGCGCCGCGATGCGCGTCCGAACGGCGAGCGCGGTGGCGAACGCAATGGCGGCGGCGAGCGCAGGGACGGCGGCAAGCCCAACCGCGACAACAACCGCCGGCCGGACAACAACAATAACAACCGCGGGGGCGATCGCCCGAACCGCGGCGAGCGTCACGAAGGCGGCCCGCGCCCCGACCGCAATGACCGCGGCAAAGGGCCGCAGCCCGCTCGCTTCGAGGCAAAGCCGCCACGCAAGGAAAAGCCGATCGATCCGGATTCGCCCTTTGCAAAACTTGCAGCTCTCAAGGAGCAGATGAAGAAGTAGGCCATGACGGAAAAACAGCCACAATCCGGTTCGCGCCAGCGCATCGACAAGTGGCTGTTTTTTGCCCGCATGGCAAAGTCGCGGTCGATCGCCCAGGACCTGATCCGCTCCAACCATGTGCGGGTGAACGGCGATCTGGTTTCACAGCCGAGCGCCCAGGTGAAGCCGGGCGACCGCATCGATCTGACGCTCGAGCGTCGCGATCTCGTGCTGGTGGTCAAGGCCGGCGGGGAAAGGCGGGGCCCCTTCGAGGAGGCCCGGCTGCTTTACGAGGAACTCAGTCCGCCTCCGGACGAAACAAAAAGGCTGACGCTGTTCGAGCAGGCGCAACGCGTGCAGGGAAGCGGGCGGCCGACCAAGAAGGAGCGCCGAGAGACAGATCGGCTGTTTCCCGGCATAGACGCGGACCTTGATTAGAAAAAACCACCCGTTCGGCGCCGGTTTTCAGCACGGATATCCTTGCTAAGCAAAGCCAAAGGCTTTACCTGACTGTCGAAAAGCCGGATCCGCCTACCTCCTGTCAGTTTCGCAGTTGGGTTTTCGCCTCTCCCGGCTTTCCGGTGTGCCGGCGCTTTCCATCCGTCGACGTGCCGCTGATCCGCGATAGTCCTGGAGTGCCGCATGACGTATGTCGTGACCGACAATTGTATCCGCTGCAAGTATACCGACTGCGTCGAGGTCTGCCCGGTCGACTGTTTTTATGAAGGCGAAAACTTCCTCGCCATTCATCCCGACGAGTGCATCGATTGCGGCGTCTGCGAGCCGGAATGTCCCGCCGAGGCGATCAAGCCGGATACCGAGCCGGGCCTCGACAAATGGCTCAAGATCAATGCGGAATTCGCCCAGATCTGGCCCAACATCACCGTCAAGCGCGACGCCCTGCCCGAGGCCAAGGAGATGGACGGCGTCGCCAACAAATACGAGCAGTATTTCTCCGCCGAACCGGGCAAGGGCGACTGAGATTTGCCGCGCCGGCATGGCTCGGTAGCGGTTTCGAATCACTTTGCCTTTTTGTTGGGCAGAGTGCGGGTGTGGCGCTCTGTGCACGTGCAAAAGCAAATTATTGATTTCCGCACTTTTTTGTGGTAGACAATAAGGACTGTTCCACAAGGCGGCACGTGCGTGCCCAAAAAACATCACGAAAGCAACAGACCACCCAACGCGCGGTTTCCGTGACATTGCAACGCTTGAATGTTGTCGGTCGCAGTTCGCGATGGGGTGTTTTTCGCTCGCGTTGGCCGGATCAGTATGGAGTGACCCGACGGTTTCCCCCGTCTCATCCGGGCCTGACAGACCCGGTTCCCCCGACCCGGCAACGGGTGAGTAACAGGGAGTTTGTGAAACGAATGACGACAACTCAGCAGAAAAAGACTTCTCCCGCACGCCAGGGCTTCAAGACTGGTGAATCGATTGTTTATCCCGCTCATGGTGTAGGCACTATCTCTGCTATCGAAGAGCAGGAAGTCGCCGGCATGAAGCTCGAGCTTTTCGTAATCGATTTCGAAAAAGACAAGATGCGCCTCAAGGTGCCGGTCGCAAAGGCCGTCAGCATCGGCATGCGCAAGCTTTCCGAAACGGATTTTGTCGAGCGTGCTCTCAAGGTCGTTCAGGGCAAGGCTCGTGTGAAGCGCACCATGTGGTCGCGCCGCGCGCAGGAATATGATGCCAAGATCAATTCCGGCGACCTGATTTCGATCGCGGAAGTGGTTCGTGACCTCTATCGCGCCGAAAATCAGCCGGAACAGTCCTATTCCGAGCGCCAGCTTTATGAAGCTGCCCTTGACCGCATGGCTCGTGAAATCGCCGCCGTGAACAAGATGTCCGAAACCGAAGCCGTCCGCCTTGTCGAGGTCAACCTCGCCAAGGGTCCCAAGCGCGGCAAAAATATCGAGGAAGACGAGGCGCAGGAAGAAGCAGCCTGATCCTCCAAAACCACGGTTCTCTCAAAAACCCGGCCTTCGAGCCGGGTTTTTTATTGGAACTTTTTGCCTGCCTCCGCGTTAACCCGCCGGAACGGCGAACTGATGTGTGATCGGTTTGCGTTCGGGACAGCTTAAGTGCGGGGCGGAAGATCGGTCTGTCGAACCGATGTGGATCCCCCGCTGAACTCAAGACGAGGGGAGCAAGAGCGGCAGGAAAACAAGCAGTCATCGTTCGGGCTTGTCGCACGGTGTTTCTAGTTTGTGACCCGCTGTTTTTGTCGGATCAGACCGTTCACGGAGAACACGATGACAGCCATGTCCGCAGACCGCACCATGATCAAGATTGCAATGTCGGCTCCGTATCTCGCCCGGGAGGAGGAGCGCGATCTGGCGGTCCGATGGAAGGACGATCAGGACCAGGATGCCCGCAACCAGATTGCCCTTGCGCATATGCGTCTTGTGATCGCCATGGCATCGAAGTTCCGCGGCTTCGGTCTGCCGATGAGCGACCTGGTACAAGAAGGCTATGTAGGGCTGCTTGAAGCGGCGGCAAGGTTTGAGCCGGCGCGGGACGTACGTTTTTCCACTTATGCCAGCTGGTGGATCCGCGCTTCGATGCAGGATTATATTCTCCGGAACTGGTCCATCGTCCGTGGCGGCACCAGTTCCGCGCAGAAGGCTTTGTTCTTCAACCTTCGCCGGCTGCGCGCCAAGCTCGCGCGGGGCGATTCCAATCTCACCGCCCGGGCCATTCACGAGGAGATCGCGGTCGCGCTCGGCGTCAGTGTCGCCGACGTCCAGACCATGGATGCCCGCCTCTCCGGCAATGATTCCTCGCTGCAGGCGCCATCGATCGCCGGCGATGCAGATAGCGGCGAGCGCCTCGACATGCTGGCCAGCGCCGAGCCGCTGCCGGACGAGCAGGTTTCCGGCATGATCGACGGAGAGCGGCGCCTCAAATGGCTGCAGGGCGCGCTCACCAAGCTCAACGACCGGGAAAAGAAGATCATTCGCGCCCGCCGTCTGACCGACGACGGCGCGACGCTCGAAGCGCTGGGTGCCGAACTCGGCATTTCCAAGGAACGGGTGCGGCAGATCGAAAGCCGGGCGATCGAAAAGCTCAAGTCGGCGCTGGTCTCCGCCAATCCGCAGATGGCAGCCGCCGCCTGCTGAGGCGGCTCTGCGACGTCATTCAGAGATGATCTTGAACTTCTGGCCCGGCGATATCGTCGCGGCCACCGGCAATGCATTGATCAGCTTGAAGAGATCGAGCTTGCGATCGGTACCCATCATGCGCGCCGAGAGCGAGGCGACCGTGTCGTCCTTGGTGGCGGTGACGATGCGGACCCTGAGCGGCTTGAGCGACGCTATTTCCTGAGGGGTCATCCGGCGGAAGGTCGTGCGCAATGTATCGGCGGTCGTCTGAAGCGCCGGGCTTCCCTTCGGCACGGCCGTCAGGAAGCGGAAAATCTGATTGTCGACGCGGATGACGGTGACGTCGAAGTCCCAGCGTTCGGCGGAGGCGCGCGCGGTCGCGGCAGGCATGCCGTTCACCTGGATCTCCCGCACCGTTTCCGGCTGCAGGCCGGCGACCCAGCCGCTCGTCAGGTAGTTGGACAGGTTGTCGTTGTCGCCCGCGGCGACGCCGTCGAAACGGATCGCAGTCTCGCCGGGACCGGTCGCCAGGACCGCTTCCACCTTGTTGTCTATCCGGAAATCCGGGGGCACGTCGAAACGGATGCCGAGGCTGCCGTGCATGAAAGTCTGGCCGCGGACATAGCCTTCCTGCGGGCTGTCGCCGTAAAGCAGGCCGTCGATGCCGGCGATATAATAATCGCGGCCCTTGTCGCCGACGGTGCCTTCCTGGCCGAAATTGCGGGCGTGGCGGCGGGCGAGATCGACGCGCTGGGCGGAATTCGGGTGGCTCGACAGGAAGTCGAGGCTCTGGTCATTGTCCGGATCGACCGCGGAATAACGGGCATAGGCCGCCATGGAATCCAGGAACCGTGCCGCGGCATAGGGGTCGTAACCCGCTTCGCCCAGCATCCGCACGCCGATCACGTCGGCCTGCAGCTCCTGCTGGCGCGAGAAGGCGGCGAGCCTCAGCTTGCCGCGGGCCAGCGCCTGCTTGCCGGCGAGATCGCTGGAGAGAACTTCGGCGACGACGCGGCTCGCAATCACTTCCGCCTCTTCGCGGCGCTGGCGTTCGATACCGTGGTTGGCGGTCACATGGCCCATTTCATGCGAAAGCACGGCCGCGACTTCCGATGCGTCATTGGCGAGCGCCAGAAGCCCGCGCGTCACATAGAGATAACCCCCCGGCAGCGCGAAAGCGTTGATCGCCGGCGAATTCAGGATGGTGATGCGGAACGACTGGTTGGGATTTTCCGAAACCGCCGTCAGGGCGCCGGCGATGCGGGCGACCAGACGCTCGGTCTTGGCGTCGCGATATTCCCCGCCGTAGCTTGCGACGATGCGTGGATGCTCGCGTGCGCCCATCTGCGCCCGCGGATCGTTCTTCTGCACCTCGTCGACGATCTGCGGCGAGTCGGACGGGGAGACATTCGGCGTATAGGCCTGATCGAAGATCGACTGGCAGCCGGAAAGGACCGCGCTGCCCAGCAGCAGGGCGCTCAAAACCCGCCAGCCGGGCAGGGCGCGGACAATCGTCCCGACAGCCGGGATCGCCTCGCGCCTCATCGTCCTCGTCTTCCGCACCATCATTCCCAAGGTCCGCCATCCAGCTTGGCAGAGGTCTCTCGATCCAAGCCGGCTCCTTACTCTATGTCGCTTAGCGATTTTCGCGTCGCATGCACAGATGCTCTTATTGAAATATGTCTTGCTGGCGCGTTTGCAATGAAAATCCCCGCTGCCTTTCCGCGATGCCATCGCGGAAAGTCCAAATTGTGGCGAGCTTTCTAACGGTCCAACAGCCTTCGTCGCGAAACGTGATCGCGGAAATAGTTACTTGCTAATTGAAAGTAACTATGCCACAAGGCTTGCGATCACCTGGAGCAAGCCATGAAACGAACTGGTCCCACCGATAGCGGCTGTCCGGTGCTGCGCAGTCTCAGGCATGTCGGCGATGCCTGGAGCTTCCTGATCCTGCGCGATGCGCTGGCGGGGGCGACGCGGTTCGATGAATTCCAACGCAACCTCGAGATCGCCCCGAACATCCTGACGAACCGGCTGGCCTCTTTGGTTGAATCCGGTCTTCTGGAACGGCGGCGCTACTGCGACCGGCCCCCGCGCGACGAATACCATCTCACGCAGCGGGGCCGCGATTTCCGGCCCGTATTGCAGGCGTTGCTTGTCTGGGGCAATCAGCATCTGGCGCCGGAAGGCGAGAGCGTGGTCATCGTCAACCGGGAGACCGGCGAACAGGCCGAACCGGTGATGGTCGACCGGCTCAGCGGCAGGCCGCTCAGCGATCCGGTCTTCACCAACGCCTCCGGCCCAGCCGCCGGCGACCGCATCCGCCGTCGCTACCCATCCATGGACCAGTTCCCGCAGCACGAAGAGGCTGACCGATGAGCGCCGTTACCACCGAAGCCTTCGCAGCGACGCCTGCCTTCGAAGCCGTCAACGCGGCGCCGATCAATCCGCGGACTCGCCAACTGCTGCAGGATCCTATCCTGCCGATGCTGATCCGGCTCGCATGGCCGAATATCCTGATCATGCTGGCCCAGGCCTCGACCGGGCTGATCGAAACCTGGTGGGTTTCGCACATGGGTACCGCCGCGCTTGCCGGCATGGCGCTGGTCTTTCCGGCCGTGATGCTGATGCAGATGATGTCCGCCGGTGGATTCGGCGGAGCGATCTCGTCGGCCATCGCCCGCGCGCTCGGCAGTGGCCGGCGTGACGATGCCGATCTCCTCGCCTGGCATGCCGTGGTGGTCAATGTCGCGCTCGGGCTATTGTTCTCGGCGATCATGCTCACCTTCGGTCGGCCGATCTATCAGGCGCTCGGGGGCGAAGGGCAGGAACTCGAGGCCGCGCTTACCTATTCGAACGTCGTCTTCGGCGGCATGATCTTCGTCTGGCTGATGAACGGTCTGGCAAGCGTCGTGCGCGGCACCGGCAACATGCTGTTCCCGGCGCTCGTCACCTGCGTGGGGGCCGCGCTGCTGGTGCCCGTGTCACCCCTGCTGATCTTCGGCTTCGGCCCGTTTCAGGGACTCGGCATTGCCGGCGGCGGTCTGGCGCTGGTGCTCTACAGTTTCGGCGGCACCGCGGTTCTTAGCTGGTACATCCTTTCCGGTCGCAATCTGGTGCGCTTCGGGGCGGGGCCGCTTCGCTGGACGATGTTCCGGGATATTGTACGCCTGGGGGCGGCGGCTGCGATCAATTCCGTCCTCACCAACGTGACCATCGGCATTGCCACGGCACTGGTGGCGACCAAGGCGGGGGTCTCGGCAGTCGCCGGCTTCGGCACCGGTGCGCGGCTCGAATATCTGCTGATCCCGGTGATCTTCGGCATCGGTGCGCCGATGGTGGCAATGGTCGGCACCAATATGGGCGCCGGCCAGAAAGATCGCGCCATCCGCATCGCCTTCACCGGCGCGGCCATTGCCTTCGCCATCACCGAGGCGATCGGCCTGATCGCGGCGATCTTTCCCGTCGCCTGGATTTCGCTGTTCAGCGAGGAGCACGGTGCGATCGATGCCGGCGTCGCCTATCTGCAGATCGTCGGACCGGTCTATGGTTTCTTCGGCGGAGGGCTGGCGCTGTATTTTGCCTCGCAGGGTGCGGGCCAGCTTCTCTGGCCGCTTGCCTGCGGTTTCCTGAGGCTGGCGATCGCCGGCCTCGGGGGCTGGCTGGCGCTGGAACTCACCGGGTCGCTGAACGGTTTGTTCTTCGCGCTGGCGGCCGGGCTGGTCGCTTACGGCGGGATCCTGTTCCTCGCCATCCGCTCGGGCGCCTGGTTCCGCCGAAAGGCGGCCTGATCAGCCGGAGAGGAATTCGGCAAGCGGCGGAATATCGCGCCGGGTCAGGAATTCCTCGGTCGGTGCCTGCAGCAGGACGTGGCCGTGGTCGATGAAGACGGCATGGTCGGCAAGCCGGCCGACTTCGTCCGGATCGTGGGTGACGACCAGCACGGTATTGCCCGTCTCGCGGTGCAGGTCGGCGAGCAGGTTGGCCATCGAGAGCCGGAGGCCGGGATCGAGCGCCGCAAACGGCTCGTCCATCAGCAGGACCGGTTTCCGGCGCACCAGAGCCCGGGCGAAGGCGGCACGCTGTCTTTCGCCGCCGGAAAGCGTTCCCGGCATGCGCCTTTCAAAATCACCGAGGCCGACGCGTTCCAGCGCCTGCGAGATTGCCGTGCGGTCGCTGCCGGACAATTTGAGCGACGGACTGATGCCGAGTCCGATATTGGTGGCGAGGTCCAGATGGGCGAAGAGATTGTTGTCCTGGAAGATCAGGGAGACGGGACGCTCCGAAGGATGTTTCTCCGTCACATCCTCGCCGGCGATCAGGATCCGGCCTTGATCGGGCGTCTCAAAACCGGCAACGAGGTTGAGGAGGGTCGATTTGCCGGAGCCGGATGGGCCGGTGACCGCCGTCACGGCGCCGGCCGGGAGCCGGCAATCGAAGCGGAATTCCTTCGTGCCGAGCTTCAGCTCCACCTTGTCCAGCGCGACCGCATCAGCCACGTTTCGCCTCCCTTTGACCGCTGGTGCCGATCATCGTCAGCCCCAGGCAGATGATGCCGAGGATGAGCGCCAGCCCGTCGGCATCATTGGTGCGATAGCTGGATAGCCGGCTATAGACAAGCCAGGGCAGGGTGGTGAGGTCGCTGGAGCCGAACAGCGCCACGGCTCCCAGATCGCCGAGCGACAGCGCCATGGCGAAGGAGAGCGCGGTGAACAGCGGTTTTGCGAGAACCGGAAAATCTATCCGCCAAACCCGCGAAAAGCCCGAGACGCCGAGACTGGCCGCCAGCCTGCCTGTCCGTTTGCGATGTGTCTCGACGGCGGGTGCCAGGACGCGCATCACGAAAGGTAGCGCCATCAGCATATTGATGATTGCGACGAGCGCTGGGGCAAAACGCGCGACATCGCCGAAAGGCCGCAGCATCAGGAACCAGCCGGTACCGAGCACGACCGGCGGCACGAGCAGGACCAGCGAGGACATGGTCCCGAGGGAGAGGGAAAATGCCCTGGCAGTTCCGCCGGGCTGCTTCATGTCGGTTACCGCCTCGCGCGCGGCGATGATCGCGAGCGACGTCAGGACTGCCAATAGCCCGGCGGAAAGGGCGATTGCAAAACTCGTCCAGGCCGCGCGCAGGAAGGCGGCGCTGGTGACGAGGCTCCAGAGATTGGCCCGAGCGCCAGCGGCAACGATCGATGCCAGCGGCAGGATCAGGAAGGCGGTGGCAAGCAGGATGGCGAACGTGTCCCAGAGCCAAGCCGGCACCGTTCGGCCATCGAAGCGGCGCATGGCCCGGCCTGCCGTGATGCCGGTGTCATCAGGTGCCGGGAAAAGCGAAATCGCGATCAGGACCAGCGCCGTGATGCCAATCTGCAGCAGCGACAGCGCGATGGCGCGGGGTGGGTCGAAATCGAAGCGCAGCGACTGGTAGATCGCCACTTCGAGCGTCGTCGCGGCCGGTCCGCCGCCGAGCACCAGGACCAGTGTGAAACTGGTGGCGCAGAGCATGAAGATCAGTCCGGTTATGCCGGGGATGACGCGCCGCGCCGCGGGCCATTCGATGAAACGGAAGACGGAAAAGGGTTTCATTCCAAGGCTGGAGGAGAGCAGCCAATATTCCGCCGGCAGACGCTCCAGTGCCGCGAGCAGCAGCCTTGCCGCGAGCGGCAGGTTGAAGAACACATGCGCGAGCAGGATGCCGGATAACCCGTAAATGCTGACCGGCTGCTCAAGACCGAGCTTCAACAGTAGGCTGTTCATCACTCCTTGCCGGCCCCAGATGCCGATCAGGCCGAGCGCGCCGATCAACACCGGCAGGCCCATGGGCAGCGCCATCAACCGGATGATCCAGATGCGGCCCGGAAAGCGTGGGCGGCGTGCGAGCGCCAGGGCGACGGGGAGCGCGAAGACGACCGAAAGCAAAGTCGAGAGAGCCGCCTGGAGCAGCGTGAAACGCAGGATTCGCCAGGTATAGGCGGTAAACAGCCGGCTTTGGGTATTGCCCGCGTCCCAGGAGAGAAGGGCGGCGACAGCGATGCCGACGAAGAGGGCGATGCCGACGAGGCTGAGGAGCCCCCAGCCTATCCCCCGTCTCCGTTCAGCGCGTGTCAGCATGGGATCAGTTCATGCCCATTTTAGTTCATGCTCATGGCGGTCAGCCATTCGTCGATCCAGGTCTGGCGATTCCTGGCGACCTCGTCGGACCCCATGAGGAAAGTCTTGCCCGGCTGCACCAGCTTGTTGAAGGCGTCCGGAAGCGGTGTGGAGGTTTTTGCGACCGGCATCATCCAGTTGGTGGTCGGGATGACATCCTGGAAAGCCGGCGACACCATGAATTTCAGGAACTGTTTCGCCAGATCCTTGTCGCCCGCGCCCTTTAGCAGGCCGGCAACCTCGATCTGGATGTAGTGACCTTCGGAGAAGGACGCGGCCTGATAGCGGTCGGTCTTTTCCTCGACCATGTGATAGGCGGGCGAGGTCGTGTAGGAAAACACCATCGGCACCTCGCCCTTGGTGAACAGGCCGTAGGCCTCCGACCAGCCGGGCGTGACGGTCAGCACGCGTTTCCTGAGTTTTGCCCACGCCTCGGGCGCCTTGTCGCCATAGACCGATTTCACCCAGAGCAGCAGGCCGAGGCCCGGTGTCGAGGTGCGCGGGTCCTCGATGGCGATCTTCTGCGCTGGATCGCCGTCTACCAGTTCCTTGAGGCTCTTGGGCGGGTTCTTCATCGCCTGGGTATCGTAGACGACGGCGAAATGGCCGTAATCGTAGGGAATGAACGTGTCGTCGCTGTAATTGCCCGGCACCTTGGCGGCGGAGGCGTCGAGCCCGTGCGGCTCGAAAAGACCGGTCGCCTTGGCCTCGGAGATCAGGTTGGTGTCGAGGCCGAGCGCGATATCGGCATCGGTGCCCTGGCCTTCGAGCTTCAGGCGGGTGAGAAGCGCCACGCCATCGGCGACGCCGACGAAATTCAGCTTGCAGGCGCAGGTCTTCTCGAACGCCTCCTTCACCTTGGGGCCTGGACCCCAGTCGGAAATGAAGCTCTCGTAGGTATAGACGGTCAGCGTCTTTTCCTCAGCCTCGGCCGGCGCGGAGAAGGAAAGAGCGGCTGCGGCCGTCAATATCGAAAGAATGGTTCTGCGCATCAGCGCCTCCTCTGCTTGCGTTACAAGGGGAATAGGCGCTGATGAAGAGCCGTCTAATCCCTCCGCCGGTGTTAACCGGATCAGGTTCCGCGGGTTGGCCTCAAGGCCTCTCAGCCGCGCGAAAACGCGCGGCACCCCGTTAGAGCGAGACCAGATCTAGCGGCGGCGGGATTGACTGGCAAGAGGCCGGGCGGGATCAGGCGGCGGCGCCCATATCCATGTACATGATTTCCCAGACATGGCCGTCCGGATCCTGGAAGCTGCAGCCGTACATCGGACCCATTTCAAGGTTCGGCCTCCATTCGCCGCCACCGGCGCCGAGTGCCCTGGCCTTGAAGTCGTCGACCTCGGCGCGGCTGCCGGCGGAGAGGCAGTTCAGCACTTCCTTGGATGTCCGGGCGTCGGAAATGTCGCCGTTGATGAAGCCCCTGAATTTTTCGTGGGTGAGCAGCATCACGTGGATATGCTCGCTGACGACCATGCAGCTTGCCGTTTCGTCGGAGAAATTGGGGTTCCTGGTAAAGCCGAGCGCGGTATAAAAATCCGTCGCAACCGTGATGTCGACGACCGGCAGGTTCACAAAAATCATTCTCATCGGGTAATATCCTCTCCGTTTTTCCCGGCACATCCGCGTGCCTCACCCAAGGACGAAGAATAGGAGACAATCCCGACATCGATGTTAAATTTTCTCAGTGGTTCTGCGGAAACACCTTCAGCTCGCGCGGCACGATCGCCATGCCGCCGAGCCGGTTGGCGATGGCGTAGTCGATCGTCTTCTCGACGACGTCGGGCATGACGGGCTTGGTGAGGACACCGAGCGAGCCTTTGACGCCACCTTCCACATCGTCCGGATTGGCCGTCATGAAGACGACGGTGATGCCGTATTGCTCGGCAAGTTCACGGCCGATCTCCGGGCCGGTCCGGCCATCGGAAAGATTGACATCGACCAGGGCGATATCGGCGTAGGCCGCGAGCGCCAAGGCGTGTTTGCGGGCGTTCGCAAAACCGGCCACTTTCAGGCCCATGGATTCCACGGTTTCGGCCACATCGAGCGCGATCAGAAACTCGTCCTCGACGATCATCACTCGTTGATTCATCGCTTCCGCGGCCAGCCGACGACGCGTAACATTTGTCAGCATTGGAGTCCCCATTCGGTTGATCGGTTCCTTCGCTGGCCGATGAGTCCCAAGGACACCCCGACCGTTATTGACCCATCGAACGTCTCGGGAAGCTACATGTTCCGGTCCGCGACAAATATTTTTTTAGCTAACTATCTGTTAAGCATAACAAATCGTAAAACTAACCTTCGATTTCCTCACGCAGCATTTCGAGCTCCAGCCATTCTTCTTCCATTTTGCCGATGCTTTGGCGGAGTTTTTCCATCTCCGCGGCCAGCTTGTTGAAGGCGGCGGGATCCTTGGTGAAGAGATTGGGATCGGCCATCTTCTTTTCGCGGGCGGCGATCTCGGCCTCGGCCTTCGCCATTTCCTTCGGCAGGTTTTCGAGCGCGAATTTCTGCTTGTAGGAAAGCTTGCCCTTGGCCTTGGGTGCTTCGGCGGCCGGAGCGGCGGTATCGGTCTTCGCCTTGTCGGCCTTTTCCGCGCGGCGTTTTTCCTCCTGGGCGCCCTTCCGTTGCGCCAGCATGTCGGTATAGCCGCCGGCATATTCGATCCAGCGGCCATCCGGTGCATCCGGATTGGCGGGGGCGATGGTGGAGGTGACGGTGCGGTCGAGGAAGTCGCGGTCATGGCTGACGAGGATGACGGTGCCGGTATAGCCGGCGACGATTTCCTGCAGCAGGTCCAGCGTCTCGATGTCGAGGTCGTTGGTCGGTTCGTCCAATATCAGCAGGTTCGAAGGCCGCGCCATGATGCGGGCAAGCATCAGACGGGCGCGCTCGCCGCCCGACAGGTTCTTGATCGGTGTCCTGATCTGCTCCGGCTGGAACAGGAAGTCCTTCATGTAGCCCGCGACATGCCGCTGTTCGCCGTTGACCAGCAGCGTCTCGCCGCGGCCATCCGTCAGATAGTGGGACAGGGTGTCCTCGGGGTTCAGGTCCTCGCGCTTCTGGTCGAGCGTGGCGATTTCGAGGTTGGTGCCGAGCTTGACGGTTCCGGTGTCGGGGGTGAGCTGGCCGGTCAGCATCTTCAGAAGCGTCGTCTTGCCGGCGCCGTTCGGGCCGACGAGACCGATGCAGTCGCCGCGATGCACGCGGATCGAGAAGGGTGCGACGATCGGCCGGTCGTAGGTCTTGGTGATGTTTTCGGCCTCGATGACCAGCTTGCCGGATTCGCGGCCTTCGCTGACGGTCGCCTGCACCGTGCCCTGCGGTCCCTTGTGGCCGCGATAGTTCGAACGCATCGTCTGCAGCTCGCCGAGGCGGCGCATGTTGCGCTTGCGCCGTGCGGTGACGCCGTAACGCAGCCAGTGTTCCTCGCGCTCGATTGCCTTGCCGAGCTTGTGCTGTTCCAGCTCTTCGGCCTCCAGCACCTCGTCGCGCCAGGCTTCGAACTCGCCGAAACCGCGGTTGAGACGCCGCGACGTGCCGCGGTCGAGCCAGACGGTGGCGTTCGACACCTTTTCGAGGAAACGGCGGTCATGCGAGATCACCACCAGCGCGCTTCTCGTCTTGCGCAGCTCGTCTTCCAGCCATTCGATGGTCGGCAGGTCGAGATGGTTGGTCGGCTCGTCGAGCATCAGGATGTCGGGCTCCGGCGCCATGACGCGGGCAAGTGCCGCGCGGCGTGACTCGCCGCCGGAAAGCGTGTTCGGATCTTCCTGGCCGGTGAGGCCGAGATGTTCGAGCAGGTAGGTGACGCGATAGGGATCGTCGCCCGGACCGAGGCCCGCTTCGGCATAGGCCTGCACGGTCGAATAACCGGCGAAATCCGGTGCCTGTTCGAGATAGCGGATGGTCGAGGACGGATGGCGGAACACTTCGCCCGATTGCGGCTCAACCATGCCGGCAGCGATCTTCATCAGGGTGGATTTGCCGGAACCGTTGCGGCCGACGAGGCAGATGCGGTCGCCCGGCTCCACCTGCATGCCGGCGCCGGCCAGCAGCGGCGCACCGCCGAAGCTCAGGAAGATATCGTCAAGTTTCAGGATAGGGGGGGCCAAAAGCTCAGGCTCCTGTCATGTCGTAGGGGCGGGCAAGGATCATCGCCCTGCCGCTCTTTAGATGGAATTCCACCGGGCCTTCCGCAACGTTCGAGACGGTGCGCGAGGAGCCGAAGGGAAGCGAAAAGTCGTCGAGCGGATACCGTGCACCGATGATATCGAGCCCTTCCAGGTCCGAGAAGCCGATCACGGAAAACAGGGAGCCCTTGGGCAGGCCGAGCGTCTTTGCGCCCGGCAGCAGCGGCATGGCTTCCTCGTCGCCGGAGGTCAGCAGGATGTCGAGGCCGCGTTCGGCAAGGCTCATGGCGTGAAAGAAGTGCTGGAGCGCGTGGTCGCTGCGCTCGCCGCCGAGCGCGCCGACGAAGATCAGCCTTGCTGCGCCCCTTTCGATGGCCCCGGTCGTCGCGATCTCGCCGTCTGTCTCGTTCTTGGCCGGCGGAAAGGCCTGCCGCTCGACGCCCGGGAACTGCGCGATCAGCGCGGCATCGGAAGAGTCGAAATCGCCCACCCAGAGTTCCGGCGTCACGCCCAGCGCCGCCGCATGGCGCATGCCGCTGTCGGCCGCGATGAAGCGGCTGCCGGCAACTGCGTCCCGCAGGCGGTCGGTGACGGTGAGATTGCCGCCGAGCAGAATGGTGAAGGTCGAATGGCTCATGCGCATTGCCCATAGCGCAAAGCCGGCCGAAAGGGAAAGCTGTTGCACCGCCGGGGATGAGCTTTTAGTTTGCGGCGCGTTGATCGATCAGGATGCCGAGATGCAGTTTCAGGGTACAGCGGACTATATTGCCGACAAGGATCTGATGGTGGCGGTCAACGCCGCGATCCGGCTCGAACGTCCGTTGCTGGTGAAAGGCGAGCCCGGCACCGGCAAGACGGAGCTGGCGCGGCAGGTGGCTGCGGCGCTGGGCCTCGACCTGATCGAATGGAACATCAAGTCCACCACCAAGGCGCAGCAAGGGCTCTACGAGTATGACGCCGTCTCGCGGCTGCGTGACAGCCAGCTCGGTGACGAGCGCGTCCACGACGTCGCCAACTATATCCGCCGTGGCAAGCTGTGGCAGGCATTCGCGTCGGAGCAGAAGCTGGTGCTGTTGATCGACGAGATCGACAAGGCGGATATCGAATTCCCGAACGACCTGCTGCAGGAACTCGACCGCATGGAATTCCATGTCTACGAGACCGGCGAGATGGTGAAGGCCAGGGTCCGGCCGATCGTGATCATCACCTCCAACAACGAGAAGGAACTGCCGGACGCCTTCCTGCGCCGCTGTTTCTTCCACTATATCCGCTTCCCGGATGTCGATACGCTCGCCCGCATCGTCGAGGTTCATTATCCCGGCATCAAGCAGACATTGGTGCGCAATGCGCTGACGCAGTTCTACGAAATCCGCGAAATGCCGGGGCTGAAGAAGAAGCCTTCGACGTCCGAAGCGCTGGACTGGATCCGGCTTCTGGTCTCCGACGATGTCGACCCGTCCGATCTGCGCGGCGACGTCAAGAACGCGCTTCCGAAGCTGCATGGCGCGCTCTTGAAGAACGAGCAGGACGTGCATCTGTTCGAGCGGATGGCCTTCATGGCTCGACGGGAGCGGTGAGCGGAAGATTTTGCTCCCATTGACGCCGGCCATAGCAAGGCGTATTTGAGCTTCTGAGAATTCGTGGTGATTTGGCCGGCCGGCTTGCAGCCACGTTAAAAAAGTCGCTAAAGGGCCGCGAGAAGATGTCTTCCCACGGACCGGTCGCGATTTTTGTCGTCGCCGGTTTTTTATTTTGTTGGGTAAAGACATGCCGATCAAGATTCCCGATACGCTGCCCGCATTCAGCACGCTCGTTTCCGAGGGTGTGCGGGTGATGACCGAAACCGTGGCGGTGCGGCAGGACATTCGTCCGCTGCAGATCGGGCTCCTCAACCTCATGCCGAACAAGATCAAGACCGAGCTGCAGATGGCGCGCCTCGTCGGCGCCTCGCCGCTGCAGGTCGAGTTCTCGCTGATCCGCATCGGCGGCCACAAGGCCAAGAACACGTCGGAAGATCATCTCCTCTCGTTCTATGAGACCTGGGAAGAGGTGAAGCATCGCAAGTTCGACGGCTTCATCATCACCGGCGCGCCGATCGAGACGCTTGCCTTCGAGGACGTCACCTATTGGGACGAGATGAGACAAATTCTCGACTGGACCGCGACCAACGTGCATTCGACCATGAATGTCTGCTGGGGTGCGATGGCGGCGATCTATCACTTCCACGGCGTGCCGAAATACGAGCTGAAGGAAAAGGCGTTCGGCGTCTATCGCCACCGCAACCTCGTGCCGTCCTCGATCTATCTCAACGGGTTTTCGGACGATTTCCAGGTGCCGGTGTCGCGCTGGACGGAGGTCCGCCGCCCCGATATCGAAAAGCACCCGGATCTCGAGATCCTGATGGAATCCGACGAGATGGGCATTTGCCTGGTGCATGAGAAGGCCGGCAAGCGGCTCTACATGTTCAACCACGTGGAATACGACTCCACGTCGCTGGCGGACGAATATTTCCGCGACGTCAACGCCGGCGTGCCGATCAAGATGCCGCATAACTATTTCCCGCATAACGACGACACGCTGACGCCCTTGAACCGTTGGCGCAGCCATGCACATCTTCTGTTCGGCAACTGGATCAACGAGATCTACCAGACGACTTCGTATGATCTGGAGAAGATCGGTACCGAATAGGGTCTCGACGCGATGTTCATTCCCTTCTTCCTGCAGCTCAAGGAAGCGAAGATCCCGGTGACGCTCCGGGAATTCCTTGCGCTTCTGGAGGGCATGGAAGAAGGGATCGCGGATTTCGATGTGGAGGCCTTCTATTTCCTCGCCCGCACCGCGCTGGTGAAGGACGAGCGGCATATCGACAAATTCGACCGGGTCTTTTCGTCCTATTTCCAGGGACTTGAATCGGTCTCCGGCAGGTCGGGCGTGGATGTCGCTAACATCCCCGAGGAATGGCTGCGCAAGCTCACCGAAAAACACCTGACCGACGAGGAAAAGAAACTCGTCGAGTCGCTGGGTGGTTTCGAGAAGCTGATGGAGACGCTGCGCCAGCGGCTGGAGGAGCAGAAGGGCCGGCATCAGGGCGGCTCGAAATGGATCGGCACCGGCGGCACCTCCCCCTTCGGCGCCTATGGCTACAATCCGGAAGGCGTGCGGATCGGCCAGGACCAGTCCCGCCATCGCCGGGCGGTGAAGGTCTGGGACAAACGCGAATTTGCCGATTTCGACGACAAGGTCGAGCTCGGCACTCGCAACATCAAGCTGGCGCTGAAGCGGTTGCGCCGCTGGGTGCGGGAAGGGGCGGTCGAGGAATTCGACCTGCCCGGCACGATCCGTTCCACCGCCGAACACGGTTATCTCGATGTCCAGACCCGGCCGGAGCGGCGTAACGCGGTCAAGCTGCTGATGTTCTTCGATGTCGGCGGCTCGATGGACGACCATATCCGCGTTGTCGAGGAACTGTTCTCGGCGGCTCGTGCAGAGTTCCGGCATATGGAGCATTTTTACTTCCACAATTGCCTCTACGAGGGCGTGTGGAAGGAGAACCGCCGCCGGTCGGACCGGACGCCGACGCTCGACCTCATCCGCAGCTACGGCGCCGACTACAAGGTGATCTTCGTCGGCGACGCGTCGATGAGCCCCTACGAGATCACCCATACCGGCGGTTCGGTCGAACACTGGAACCAGGAGCCGGGCGAGGCCTGGCTCAAGCGGGTCACCGATCATTTCCACCGCTGCGTCTGGCTCAATCCGGTGCCGCAGGACCATTGGAGCCATACGACTTCCATCACCCTGGTGCGGCGGCTGATGACCGAGCGGATGTTTCCCCTGACACTTGGCGGGTTGGAACAGGCGACCCGCACGCTGACCCGCTGAGTTTGCTTTTCCCTGAACTTTATCGGTTCCCGGCGTTGCGGCCTGCCGTCAAATCGCGCAGTTTGCCGCAAAATCTATTGGTGGAGGAGCAATCCCATGGCGGATCAGAATTTCGAAGTTTTCGGCACCACGGAAAAGGGCGAAACCGTCCATCGCGTCCGGATTTCCGGCGGCGGGCTGACGGCCAGCGTCATCACCTGGGGTGCGGTGATCCAGGATCTCAGGCTCGAAGGCCATCAGCCGCCGCTGGTGCTCGGTTTCGAGCGGTTTGAGGACTACCTGAACCATTCCCCCTATTTCGGCGCAACGCCGGGGCGTTCGTCCAACCGTACCGGCGGCGGTCGTTTCACGCTGGATGGCAAGCCGTATCAGCTCGAGCTGAACGAACGGGGCGTCACCCACCTTCACGGCGGCTCCGACGGCATCGGGCGCCGCAACTGGACGATCGTCGAACACGCCGCGGACAAGGCGGTGCTGCGGATCACCGATCCGGATGGCCGAGCCGGGTATCCCGGAAACTGCACGATCACCGCGACCTACCAGCTCAAAAAGGACGGCGTGCTTTCCGTCGTCTACGAATCCACCACGGACCAGCCGACGCCCGCCAATATATGCCAGCATTCCTATTTCAATCTCGACGGCCGTGAGGATGCGCTCGGCCACGACATCATGATCGCCGCCGACCATGTGCTCGTCCTAGACGAGAAACAGGTGCCGACCGGCGAATTGATGGACGTCGCCGGCACGCCTTTCGATCTCAGGGACATGGGGCCGATGAAACGTTTCGACGAGAACGCGCAGGTCCTGTTCGATCATAATTTCTGCCTCTCTCCGGAGCGAACGGACAAGCGCTCGGTCGCTTTGGCGCGCAGCATCCATTCCGGCGTATCGTTGGAGGTTCGCACCACCGAGCCGGGCGTCCAGCTTTATGCCGCCTTCAAGCTGCCGCAGATCCCCGTGCCTGGACTTGACGGACGCCGCTATGGGCCTTTTGCCGGGTTCTGCCTGGAAACCCAGGTCTGGCCGGATGCCATCAACCATGCCCATTTCCCCAATGCGGTGCTGCGTCCGGGCGAGGTGCTGCGGCAGGAGACGGACTACATCTTCTCGAAGCAATGATTGCCAGGGCCTTTGCAGGGCCGGGCTCATCGCAGCCTGGCCAAGCAACTCCTGTCGCGGCGCGTTGCCTTGCTTCGGTGAGGTTTTGCGAGGGAAAGTTATGGCCACGCGTTTTACATTGTGGAACGCAGTAAGATTTTGACATTAGTTAAATTTCAACCGATTTCGGCATAGTTTTCTTGAGGATTGGCACTGCCGCCCGCCGGGCGGGAGGCCCTCTGCCTTTGCGGAGCACATTCGAGGGACTTATGGACGAGATCAGCATCAAGAAGCCGCTGTCCAGGCGACTTACCTTCTTCGGTTTTGCAGCCGTGCTTTTTGCGAGTGCGGTTATCGGCGGACTTGCCTGGGAACGGCAGTCGAACATGACCGAGCAGGCGTTGCAGACGGAGCTCAACAGCGATCTCGCGGTCATCCAGGACGATATGGCCGCCCAGGGGCGTGCCGCGTCCGCGCTGGCGTTGACGATCGCATCCTTGCCGGAAACTTCCCCGCTCATTCTCGCCAACGATCGGCAGGGTCTGCTCTCCCGCTTCGCCAGCATGAAGAGCGTCAAGGACGCGAGCGGACTTGAAATGATCACCTTCAGTACTGCGGCGGCCGATGCGATTGCCCGCGTGCATGATCCGGATGTCTTCGGCGACAATATCAAGGCGCGCCGCAAGATGGTGGCGACCTCGCTCGGCGACAAGAAACTGGTGGTCGGCATCGAGACCGGCCGCACCGCCGTAAGCCTGTTTGCGACCGCTCCGGTCGTCACGGACGGCAAGGTGGTCGGCGTGGTGGATGTCGGGCTGAAGCTGGTCGATGCCTATTTCTCCCGCCTGACCAAGGAAGTGAACGCCTATGTCACGCTCTACACCAAGGGTGCCGACAAGTTCGACAAGCAGGCTTCCACCTATGGCGGCAATCCGATCCTCAGCGGCCCGGAACTGCAGGAGGCCTATGACAAGGGTTCCGTGCGCCGTTATGCCGATATCGGCGGAAAGCACTATGCCGTCGAGGCCGTTCCGCTCCTCGATTTTTCCGGAACCAAGGTCGGTGTTCTCGAAATCGCCTCCGACATCACGCCGCTGGTCGCCGCCAGCGAAACGGCGCTGTGGATGACCGCACTCGGCACCGTCGCGGTTTCGATCCTGTCGCTGATCGGCTTCCTGATCTTTGCCCGGTCGCTCGGCGGCACCGTGCGCCGCCTGACCACTACGATGACCAAGCTCGCCGCCGGCGATCTCGGCGCCGAGGTGAGCGGACAGGAGCGCCAGGACGAACTCGGCGCCATGGCGCGTGCCGTCCAGGTGTTCAAGGCATCGGCGCAAGAGAATGTCCGGCTGGAGCAGCAGGCAACGGAGGCGCGCGAGGCGCAGGACCACCAGCGCCGCCGCCAGTCGGCGATCGACAACGCCAAGGGCGAGGATCTGCGCGCCTTCGTGCATGCGATCGAGGAAGGCTTCAACCGCCTCGCCGGCGGCGACCTGACTGTCCGCATGGATCGTGCGGTTGCCGAGGAATTCGAGCCGATCCGCGCCAAGTTCAACAGTTCGGTCGGCAATCTCGAAGAGGCGATCGGCTCGGTGGTCGGAGCCGTCGGCACGATCCGCGCCGGCCTGCAGGAAATCTCGATCGCGTCCAACGATCTCGCCAAGCGCACGGAACAGCAGGCCGCGAGCCTCGAAGAGACCGTGGCGGCGCTCGGCCAGGTGACCTCGGCCGTCAACGACAGCGCCAGCGGCGCAAGCCGCGCCCAGGGCGTCGCATCGCTTGCCCAGCAGAAGGCCCAGCTCGGTGGCGAGATCGTCGCCAATGCGGTCGCCGCCATGGCGGCCATCGAAGGCTCCGCCGAGCAGATCAACCGCATTATCGGCGTGATCGACGACATCGCCTTCCAGACCAACCTGCTCGCGCTCAACGCAGGTGTCGAAGCCGCCCGTGCAGGCGAAGCCGGCCGCGGTTTTGCGGTTGTCGCACAGGAAGTCCGCGGGCTTGCCCAGCGCTCGGCCGATGCCGCAAAGGAGATCAAGGCTTTGATTTCCACCTCGTCGGCGCAGGTCAAGCAGGGCGTCGAGCTGGTCACGGCCTCCGGCAAATCGCTCGACGACATCGTCAGCGAAGTCGCGCAGATGAGCACCTTCGTCAACACGATCACCTCCAGCACCAGCGAGCAGGCGACCAGTCTTCGCGAAGTGGCGGCCTCCGCCGACCAGATGGACAAGGTGACCCAGCAGAATGCCGCGATGGTGGAGGAAACCACCGCCGCTGCGCAGAGCCTGACGCAGGAAACCGACAACCTCGCCGATATGGTCGCCCGCTTCAAGACGAATGCCGGTCCATCCTCGCAGGGGCAGGCGTCTGGCAGCTATCGCGCGCGGGCGGCCTGACGGGGCACTTTCGAAATTGACGATGCCGTCGTCGGCCTGACGCTGCCGGCGGCATCCATGCCGTCATTCCCGGTCATGCCGGCTGACGGATGCGACGCAGTTCGCCTTCCAGCAAGGTCATGTTCACGGGTTTTCGAATGGTCGTCTGGCCGCTGAAGGATTCATGATCGTGGAGCTGTTCATATCCGGTGCAGAACAGGAAGGGCACGCCCCGGGTCTGCAGCCATTCCGCAAAAGGATAGACCGGCTTTCCGCCGAGATTGACGTCGAGAACAGCGACGTCGGGTAGCGGCGAGCCGCCGACCAGGCGCATGGCTTCGTCGGTCGTCGCCGCCGGCCCGACGACTTCCCAGCCGCGCGATTCGAGTTCGTTGCAGAGTTCCATGGCGATCAGCGTCTCGTCCTCGACAACGAGTATCCGTCCCGCCGAGCCGGTCTGCGACGACTTGGGTTCGGCTTCGTGTCCGGCGACCGGGCCAGCCGAGACGTCGGGACGGTAGACGGACTGCGGCAGCGTCGCGACAAGGCACATGCCGGTTGTCGGCCAGTCGATATCGAGCCTGCCGGCCAGCTGTCGGGTAGCGACTTCGGCCACCAGGGTGGAGCCGAAACCCCTGGAGACGGGTTTGTGCACCGGCGGGCCGCCGGTCTCGGTCCAGCGGAGTTCGAGTTCGGAAGACGGCAGGATGCGCCAGGCCACGTCGACCCGCCCTTCTGCAACCGACAATGCCCCGTACTTGATGGCGTTGGTGCCAAGTTCATGGATGAGGAGGCTGATCGGCTGTACGGCATTGGGGGTGAGGGTGACGGCGGGGCCGCCGATCATCAACTGGTTGGCGCTCTGATAGGTCCGGGTTTCCTCCGTAAGGACCGCGGCGAGGTCACCGCCCTGCCAGCGGTTCTGGGCGAGCAGGGAATGTGCGCGGCTCAGCGTCGAAACGCGGCCCCGAACCGCGACGATGAACTCCTCCTTGGTTTCGGCGCGTGTCAGGGAAACCAGGGCCTGTACGACCGCCAGGGCATTCTTGGCCCGGTGATCGACTTCCCGGGCCAGCAACTGGCGGGAATCTTCGCTTGCCTTGCGTTCGGTAATATCGCGCAGGATGACGGTCGCGAGTTTTCCTTCGCCGATCTGTACCTGCGAGATCGACGCCTCGAGAGGGAATTCCTCGCCATTGGCGCGCAGGCCGCTGATGGCTCCCAATGCGCCCATCCGCCGGTTGGTGACCCCCGTCTCCTTGAAGAGGCGGATATGTTCGGCATGTCTGTGGCGAAACCGCTCGGGAATGAACCGCTCGATAGGCGAGCCGAGCGCATCCTTGCGGGCCACGCCGAACATGCGCTCCGCGGCCGGGTTGAACAGCACGATCCGCTGACTTTCATCGACGGTGATCAGCGCGTCCATCACCGATTCCACAATCCCTTCCATGCGCCTGCGGCTTTCCAGGAGGGCATCCTCGGCTGCCTTGCGTTCGGTGATGTCGCGCAGGATGACGGTTGCCAGGCGCGCGCCGCCGACCTCGACCTGCGAGATGGAAGCTTCGATCGGAAATTCGTTGCCATCCGCCCGCAGGCCGCTGATCGCACCGAGCGAGCCCATCTGCCTGGTGGTCACGCCGGTCTCGGTGAACCGGTGGATATGCGCCGCGTGGGTCGGGCGATGTCGTTCCGGCATGAAGCGGGAGATGTGCTGGCCCAGAGCTTCGGCGGCCGGCAGGCCGAACATCCGCTCGGCTGCGGGATTGAACAGGATGACCCGTTGCTCTTCATCGATGGTGATGATCCCGTCCATTGCCGAAGCGACAATGCCTTCGAGGCGTTGCATGGTCTCGATGGCGGTTTTCTGACTGAGTTTCTGGTTTGAGCGAGATTCCATGACGGCACCTCTCCAATTAACCGCCGAATCAGCGGCGCAACGTCGCGCAGTAAGTTGCATTGATATTCCATCTCGCGTGTTTGGTGAAGGCGGGCGGAAATCAATAAATTCATCGGGAAGCGAGGAGGAGAGCGGCCTGCGCCGCATAAACCGCACCGTCACGAAGTGACGCATGCCGAAGCAAGATGCTGCGGCTACATGTCGATATTCTAGGAGAATTTGGAGCGGGCGAAGGGATTCGAACCCTCGACCCCAACCTTGGCAAGGTTGTGCTCTACCACTGAGCTACACCCGCTCATCAATCCACCGGTCCGTGGTAGTAAGCTAGACCGTGGCGCCGCGGCTCGTTGCCGGCGACGGGCGCTATATGGCCCAGTCCTTTTTCAAATGCAACAGGGAAATGACGATTGGCGCGAAGAAAAATTGCGATCCCGCCAAAGCCCCTGCAAACCGCCGGTTCCGGGCGGAACCGGCGGCCACTTCATTCTCAGGAGGCGGGGCAGGCTGCTCCGGACTTCACCCAGGCGGTGATCAGTTCGCCGAATTCGGCCTGCGTGCCCGGCACCGGTTCGCGGCCGGCGCCCGGTTTCCAGCCCCAGCCGACCAGTTCGTCATGAGCCATGTGCTCGACGATCTGGTCCATGGTCTTGCCGCCGTTGCGGGCCGGGTCCTTGATCTGCTGGCAGATCTGGGTGAGCGATTTTCCGGCCCAGGCCATTTCGATCGGCGCGAGATGCCAGGCGGGGTTGCCCGGAATGCTCTTGATCGTGTCGGCCTGGCCGACGACGGGCGTGTTGTCGGCGCTGTGGCAGGTGGTGCACTGCATGCCCGGCAGGCCCATGCCGCCGTCGCCGCGGAAGACCGGCGGCTGGTGCGGGTGCATGTTGGCACCCTGCAGCGGCCTGTCCGTCGCCGGGTGACAATTGACGCAGCGCGGATGCTGGATGACCTTGCCGGCCTCCTGGAAGAGCGCCACGGAGCGTTCCCGCTCGTTGGCGATCGACTGGAAGGAGGCGGCAGGTTTCAGCGTCTTGGCATCTTGGGCGACCGAGGCGGGCGACAGGAGCGTGCCGGCGCCCACGAACAGACAGAGGGCGGCAACGCCGGTGAGTGCGAGTTTCCAATTCATCGGGTTTTGATCCTCAGGCCGAAACGATGTTGACGATGGGCAGCTGCCGGACCGGTGCCCCGGTCAGGCGTCGCCAGGCATTGGCAACCGCGGGGCCGACGGGCGGCACGCCGGGTTCGCCGACGCCGCTCGGCTTTTCGCTCGACTTGATGATCTCGACCGCCACGTCCGGCATCTCGTTGATGCGGATGGAGCGGTAGTCGTGGAAGTTCGACTGCACGATCTTGCCGCCCTTGGCCAAGGTCACCGCGTCGAAAAGGACCGCGCCGAGGCCGTAACCGACGCCGCCTTCCATCTGCGCCTTGATGACGTTGGGGTTGACCGCGACGCCGCAATCGACCGCCACCCACACCTTGTGGACGCGCGGCGCGCCTTCCGGCCCGACCGAGACCTCGACGATCTGGCCGACGAAAGTGTCGAAGCTTTCCACGACCGCCACGCCGCGAGCGCGGCCTTCCGGCACCGGAGAACCCCAGTTGGCCATTTCGGCCACCTTTTTCAGCACGCCCGCATGGCGCGGCTTTTTGTCAAGCAGCGCCATGCGACCCTCGACCGGGTCCTTGCCGATCTTCTGGAAGAGTTCGTCCACGAAGGTCTCGACCGCAAAGCCGGTATGGGTATGGCCGACCGACCGCCACCAGAGGGGTGGAATGGAAAGCTGGACGTTGTGGGCGCTGACTTTCAGGTTGGGGATCGTGTAGGGCAGGTTGGATGCGCCTTCGACCGAGGTCGGGTCAAGATCTGCCTTGCCCATGATCGACTGGCCGACGATCACCTGTTCCCAGGCGGTGATCTGGCCTTGAGCATTGATGGCACCGCGCATCTTGTGGGCATACATCGGGCGGTAATAACCGCCGCGAATGTCGTCCTCGCGGGTCCACATGTGCTTCAGGGGACGGGTCCGGTCGGTTGCGGCATAGACGGCCGCCGCCTCCTGCATGTAGGGCGAACCGAACTGCGCCTTGCGGCCGAAGCTGCCGCCGGCGAGCTGGGTGTTCACCCGCACCTTCCCCTCGTCGAGGCCGAGGACCTTGGCGGCGACCGCCTGGTCCATGGCGGGGAACTGGGCGCCGTTATAGATATCCACCGATCCGTCCGCCGCCTTGATGAAGACGGCGTCGAGCGGCTCCATCGGCGCATGCGCCAGGAAGGGGAAGACGATCTCGGCCTCCACCGTCTGCAGGCCGGGTGCCTTGAAGGCATTGTCGACATTGCCGTTGTTGGTCGCCTCCAGGCCTTTTTCGCCGAAGAGCTTCCGGTAGTCGCTGGCAAGTTCCTCGGAGGAGCGGGTCTCGGCCTTGGAGAGATCCCATTCGATGCTCAGCGCATCGCGGCCCTTGAGCGCCGCGAACGTGTTGTCCGCGTATACCGCGACGCCGGACGGCACCTGCTTGACGTCGACCACGCCCTCTACCTTGCGGGCTTCGGCATCATTGAAGCTCTTCACCGTCGCGCCAAAATGTTCCGGATGGGCGACGACGGCAATCAGCAGGTTGTCCGGCGTGATGTCGAGCGTAAAGATCGCCGTGCCGTTTGTCTTGCCGAGGGTATCGAGCTTCGGCAGTTCGGTGCCGATCAGCACGAAATCCTTGGGATCCTTGAGTTTCGGCTCCGCGGGCGGTGTCAGGCGCGCCGCCTTTTCGGCAAACGCGCCAAAGCCGCTTTCCTTGCCGGAGGCGGCGTGTCTGATGCGGCCCTTCTCGATCGTGATCTGGGAGGTCGGCACCTTCCACTCGTTGGCCGCGGCAACGACGAGCATGGCGCGTGCGGCGGCCCCGGCCTTGCGCATCTGTTCATAGGAATTGGCGATCGAGCTCGAACCGCCGGTGCCCTGCAGGCCGAACATCAGGTTGGCATAGATCTTGTTGTCGGTCGGCGAATGGACGGCGCGCATCTGGCTCCAGTCGGCATCGAGTTCCTCAGCGACCAGCGTCGCAAGGCCGGTGAACGGGCCCTGGCCGAATTCGATATGCTTGGAAAGCACCGTCACCGTGTCGTCGGTGCCGATCTTGACGAAGGCGTTTATCGGCGCAAGGGCCGCATCGCCGCCCGCATGTACGCCGGCCGGCGCTGCCGAAACGAATTTCGGGGCGATGGCAACGCCGATCACCAGTCCGGAGCCGGCGATAAAGTCACGGCGGGTGGTTTTGATGTTCTGGATCGTCATGGCTCAGCCCTCCATCGAACTGGCGGCATTGTGGATTGCCGCGCGGATGCGATGGTAGGTGGCGCATCGACAGATATTTCCGGCCATCGCGCCGTCGATATCGGCATCCGTCGGTTTCGGCACCATCTGCAGCAAGGCGACCGCCGACATGATCTGCCCGGACTGGCAGTAACCGCATTGCGGCACGTCGAGGCTGGTCCAGGCTGTCTTGACCGCATCGGCCTCGGTGCCGGAAATGCCTTCGATGGTGACGACCTCCGAACCTTCGATCATGGAGATCGGGGTCACGCAGGAGCGGCGCGGCATGCCGTCGAGATGGACCGTGCAGGCGCCGCACTGGGCAACGCCGCAGCCGTATTTGGTGCCGGTGAGTTTTTCGAAATCCCGGATGACCCAGAGAAGCGGGGTCTCGGGATCACCGTCGAACGTTCTTTCCCGTCCGTTGAGCGTGAAGGTGACCATGAGGCGGACCTTTCGGTTGAGAAGCCGGCGTCGCGCCGGCGCTGCGGATTGAGCGGCTGTTATCGGCCGGGGCCGGTATGGAGGGCGAGGAATGTCGCGCCGAAATAAACTTGAGCTAACTGGAGAAGTTATTGTTTATCAGCTGGGTACGGTCGACCGACGGAATTGCCGGATGCCGGTTCTCCACGTCTGGTAAAATGGTCGCACCATCATATCAGGTCAAGCGCTTCACGAGATCGTGTGAGCCTCGCTTGGCCCGCCGCTACATTGTGGTTATGGTTATAGTCCAATCCCCGCCAACAGAGCCAATTCCATCAGCATGAGCCAGACACAGCCGAAAACCGCCGAGGATCTTTTCCGTTTTCTCGACAGCCTGAACATTTCGCATTCGACCAAGACGCACCCGCCGGTCTTCACCGTGGCGGAATCCGAAAGCCTGCGGGACGAGATCCCCGGCGGCCATACCAAGAACCTGTTCGTGAAGGACAAGAAGGACCAATATTTCGTCCTGACGGTCGAGGAGCGCGCCACTGTCGACCTGAAGACCGTGCACAAGGTGATCGGCGCTTCGAGCCGGGTCTCGTTCGGGCGGGCGGAAATGCTGCTGGACTATCTCGGCGTGGTTCCGGGTTCTGTGACGGTGTTCGGCGCCTTCAACGATACCGGGCGCAATGTGACCTTCATCCTCGACGAAGACCTGATGAAGCACGACATCATCAACGGCCATCCGCTGTCGAACGACGCCACCACATCGATCGGACGCGACGATCTCATCCGCTTTCTGGAAGCGACCGGCCACACGCCGCTTGTCTTGAAAGTTACAGACTGACATACGATCTTTGCAGCCTAGAAGGCGAAGATGCGAAGCGTTCCCGGGAGAACATTCATGAGCGGCAGCAACAACCCCTATGGCGGTTCTTACGGCGGACAGATGACCGCTTCGGCGAGTTTTGGCGCGGCGCCTGCTGCATCGGGTCCTGCAGGGGGGTATGTCTCCGATACGAGCACGGCCGGTTTCACCAGGGACGTTCTCGAAGAATCGCGCCGCCAGCCGGTTCTCGTCGATTTCTGGGCGCCCTGGTGCGGTCCCTGCAAACAGCTGACGCCGGTGCTCGAAAAGGTGGTCAATGAAGGCCAGGGGCGCGTCAAGCTCGTCAAGATGAACATCGACGACCACCCGTCTATCCCCGGACAGCTCGGCATCCAGTCGATCCCGGCGGTCATCGCCTTCGTCGACGGCCGTCCGGTCGACGGTTTCATGGGCGCGGTGCCGGAAAGCCAGGTTCGCCAGTTCATCGACAAGCTCGCCGGACCTCCGGGCGCCGAACAGGCCGCCGAGATCGAAGCGGCGCTCACCGAGGCGGAAACCCTGCTTGCCGGCGGTGAGATCCAGGAGGCCGCGCAGCTTTACGGTGCCGTCCTCCAGGCCGATCCGGAAAATGCGAAGGCCGCCGCCGGCATGATGCAGTGCCTGATCGCCATGGGCGAAACGGCCCGCGCCGGCCAGATGCTTGCCTCGCTCCCGGAAGAGCTTGCCAAGGATCCGGCGATCCAGGCGGTCGCCAGGAAGCTCGAGCAGATCGAGGAAGCCCGCAAGCTCGGCGATCCCGTGGCTCTCGAGCGCCAGCTCGACGCCAATCCGGACGATCACGATGCCCGCCTGAAGCTCGCCAAGATCCTCAACGTCCAGGGCGAGCGCGACAAGGCCGCCGAGCATCTTTTGACGATCATGCGCAAGGACCGCACGTTCGACGACGACGGAGCCCGCCGCCAGCTGCTGCAGTTCTTCGAAGTCTGGGGGGCGAAGGATCCGGCAACGATCGCCGCCCGCCGCCGCCTGTCCTCCATCCTCTTTTCGTAGGCCCGCCTTTTCGCGAGCTGAGGCCAATCCCTAAAGGATTGGTCTTGCGTTCTGAGGTGGGTGCCCCACATTATTTGGTGCGGCGAATCCTTGCCCGAACCAGTGATCGTCTGGCCAGTGATTCCGGGAGGTGTCGGACCCATGCATGTGGGAAACGCAAGATATCTGAAGCGCGAGGATCTGCCGGAGACGATCCCCGTCTTTCCTCTCACCGGCGCCCTGCTTCTGCCGGGCGGACAGCTGCCGCTCAATATTTTCGAGCCGCGCTATCTCGCCATGTTCGATGCGGCGCTTGCGGGCAACCGGCTGATCGGGATCGTGCAGCCGTCGCTGCTCGAATCCGGCGAGGCTGCCGAAGGGCCGCGCGCGCCCCTCTCGACCGTCGGCTGCATCGGCCGCATCACCTCATTTGCCGAAACGGGTGACGGCCGCTATATCACCTCGATCAGCGGCGTTTGCCGCTTCCGGCTGATCGAAGAGGTGGGCGGAGGCCATCCCTATCGCACCTTCAAGATCGCGCCTCTCATGACCGACCTCTCCACCGAGGACGACGAGAGCACGGTCGATCGCGCGGAACTGCTGCGCGTCTTTCGCGCCTATCTCGACGCCAACAAGCTGGAGGCAGATTGGGAAAGCGTGGAGCGCGCCGGCAACCGCACGCTCGTCAACTCGCTGTCGATGATGTCGCCCTTCGGACCGGCCGAGAAACAGGCACTCCTCGAAGCCCCTGATCTTCGCACGCGCGCCGAAACGCTGATCGCGATCACGGAAATCCTGCTGGCGCGGGATTTCGGCGATTCCGACACCATCCTTCAGTAAGGCCCCAGATCGATGGACGAGAAACTCAGCAAGGTCGATCCGAAACTGCTCGAGCTGCTCGTCTGTCCGCTCTCCAAGAGCCGGCTGTCCTTCAACCGGGAAACCAACGAGCTCATCTCCGAGAAGGCGCAGCTCGCCTACCCGATCCGCGACGGCATCCCCATCATGCTGATCTCGGAAGCCCGCAAGATCGAGGATTGAGGTTGGCTGGGGGTGCCCCTCATCCGCCTGCCGGCACCTTCTCCCCGCACGCGGGGCGAAGGACGCTAGACTCACGAACTGCATTTCCCATTTGCGAGCTGCACCCCGCCGGCGTTCATTGCTTGAGCAAACCGGTGCGGCATAACCCCTTCGCCCCGCAAGCGGGGAGAAGGTGCCGGCAGGCGGATGAGGGGCTCCGGTCGCGGGCTTAGATTGTTTGCCCCGCCAGCAGCTTCGGCCCGTCCTCGCCGCTCTTTCCCGCCGCCTGGTCGATGAAGAAGCTTTTCAGCTTCGGCAGCCGTTCTACGACGCCCAGCCCGAAGTCACGAGCGATGCGGATCGGGGTGATGTCGTTGGAGAACAGCCGGTTCAGGACGTCGGTGGTCACGCCCATGCGGAAGGTGTCGAACCGCCGCCAGGACTGGTAGCGCTCCAGCACGTTGAGCGCGCCGATGTCGAGGCCGAGCCGGTCGGCCTCGACCACCGTTTCGGCCAGCGCCGCGACATCCTTGAAGCCGAGATTGAGGCCCTGACCGGAGATCGGGTGGATGCCGTGGGCGGCGTCGCCGGCAAGGGCGATGCGCGGCGCGACGAAAGCGCGGGCGAGCGTCAGGCCGAGCGGGAAGGCGCGCTTGCCGCCGACCACCGTCAGTTCACCCAGCTTGTGGCCGAAGCGGCGCTGCAGTTCCTCCTCGAACACCAGATCGTCGGAGGCGACCAGCCGGTCGGCTTCCGGGGTCCGTTCGGTCCAGACGAGTGAGGAACGGTTGTTGGTGAGCGGCAGGATCGCAAACGGCCCGGATGGCAGGAAATGTTCCTCCGCAACGCCCTCGTGCGGCCGTTCGTGTGCGACCGTCGCGACGATGCCCGACTGGCCGTAATCCCAGGTGACGGTCTTGATGCCGGCCATGTCGCGCAGCTTCGAGCGCACGCCGTCGCAGGCGACCAGGAGACGGGCCTCGACCGTCGAGCCGTCGGAGAGCGACACCGAGCAGCGGGTGCTGCCGGACTGGACGCCGGTGGCGGACAGCCCATGGCGGATGGCGATGCCGAGGCGTTCGGCGGCGCCGCGCAGGGCCCTCACCATCGCGACATTCGGCACCATGTGGGCAAACGGCCTGCCTTCCTCGATTTCGCCGTCGAAGGTGAGGAAGACCGGCCGCACCGGATCGGATGTGCGGCTGTCGGTGACGATCATCCGGTTGATCGGCTGCGCATCGGCTGCGATCTCGTTCCACACGCCGATGACATCCAGCATGCGGGTCGCCGCGGCGATGATGGCAGAGGCCCGCTCGTCCTTTTCCCAGACGCCCGCCGGCGCCGCCTCGATCACCTCGACCTTCAGATGCGGCGCCGCCTGCTTGACCGCGACAGCGGCGGCGAGACCCACATAACCGCCTCCTACAACCAGCATGTCCAGCATTTGCCTAAACTCCCGTGAGACTTGAGAATATCGTATCCTGGATATAGATCATCCCGCAGCCGCTTCCTATCACCGGAGTTCGTCATAATGTCGCGCCAGACCGAATCCTCGTCCGCCATGGAACAGCTGATCGCGACGCTCGACCTCGAAAAGCTCGAGGAGAACCTCTATCGCGGGACCAGTCCGGATGTCGGCTGGCAGCGGGTGTTTGGCGGGCAGGTGATCGCCCAGGCGCTGATGGCCGCCCAGCGCACCGCCGAGGCCGACCGTTTCGTGCATTCGCTGCATGCCTATTTCATGCGCCCCGGCGATCCTTCGGTGCCAATCCTTTATCAGGTGGAGCGCATCCGCGACGGGTCAAGCTTCGCCACCCGCCGTGTCGTGGCGGTGCAGCACGGCAAGGCGATCTTTTCCATGTCCGCCTCCTTCCAGGTGGAGGAGGGCGGCTACGAACACCAGATCGACATGCCTTCGGTCACGCAGCCGGAGGACCTGATGGGCGAGAAGGAGTTCAAGGAACTCTTCATGAAAAATGCGCCGGAGAGCGTGCGGCGCTACTGGAGCCGGGAGCGGCCGATCGAAGTGCGCCCCACCTCGCTCGCTCACTACCTCACGAGGGACAAGCTCGAACCGCGGCAGGACATCTGGGTACGCACCGTCGGCGACGTGCCGCACGACCGGCATTACCAGGCAGCCATGCTCGCCTGGCTCTCGGACATGACGCTGCTCGATGCCTCGCTTTATCCGCATGGTACGTCGATCTTCGATCCGAGGCTCCAGGCGGCGAGCCTCGACCATGCCATGTGGTTTCACAGGCCCGTCACATATGACGACTGGCTGCTCTACACCCAGGACAGTCCGAGCGCTTCGGGTGCCCGCGGAATGACCCGCGGCAGCATTTATACCCGTTCTGGCACACTGATCGCCTCGGTTGCCCAGGAAGGATTGATTCGGAAAAGGGCAAATGATTAATCTCTGTGCAATTTTTGAAAATTGCACAAGTTTTGGTCGCCTTTGCGCCATCCAAATGCCCGTTTCTTAGGGCTGGCTTTGTAAGCCTTTACATTTCAATAACTTATAGAGCCGATCAAAACTGGCACGTCCCTTGAATGTATCTCGCCAGTCGCTGTCATGATCTGACGACGATGAGGAGAGTCGGCCCCGGCCGAAGACAAACAAAGGATGGGAAAGCCAGATGAAAATCGTGATGGCCATTATCAAGCCGTTCAAGCTGGATGAGGTGCGCGAAGCCCTCACGGCTGTCGGCATCCAGGGCCTGACCGTGACCGAAGTGAAAGGTTACGGACGCCAGAAGGGACATACGGAAATCTATCGCGGCACTGAATATGCCGTAAGTTTTCTGCCGAAACTGAAGATCGAAATCGCCGTCCCCTCCGACCTCGTCGAAAAGGCCGTGGATGCGATCGCTTCGGCCGCCAAGACCGGCCAGATCGGCGATGGCAAGATCTTCGTCTATTCGATCGAGCAGGCCGTGCGCATCCGTACCGGCGAAACCAACACAGAAGCGCTTTAAGCACGGCTGACAGGGGAGTTTTTTAGCTATGCAATTTAATAGGATTTCCACTCTTGGACGCCTGGGTGCCGCTGGCGCGGCGCTTCTCGCGCCCGCCGTCGCTTTTGCGCAGACGGCTGCCGCACCGGCCGCTGCTGCCGCCGCCGCTCCGGCAATGACGATGGACAAGGGTGACAACACCTGGATGCTCGTTTCCACCATTCTCGTCCTGCTGATGACCATCCCGGGCCTCGCCCTCTTCTACGGCGGTCTCGTTCGCGCCAAGAACATGCTCTCGGTGCTGATGCAGGTCTTCATGATCACCGCGGTCGTGATGATCATCTGGGTCACCTACGGCTATTCGCTGGCCTTCACCAACGGCGGTTCGCTGAACAGCTTCGTCGGCGGCTTCTCCAAGATGTTCCTGGCGGGCGTCACCACCACGTCGCTGGCTGAAACCTTCACCAAGGGCGTCGCCATTCCGGAACTGACCTTCGTCTGCTTCCAGATGACGTTTGCCTGCATCACGCCGGCCCTGATCGTCGGCGCCTTTGCCGAGCGCATCAAGTTCTCGGCCGTCATGCTCTTCGTCATCCTGTGGGTCACCTTCGTCTACTTCCCGATGGCCCACATGGTCTGGTTCTGGGGCGGCCCGAGCGCCTATGCGGATCCGTCCGGCCTGATCTTCTCCTATGGGGCGATCGATTTTGCCGGCGGCACCGTCGTGCATATCAATGCCGGTATTGCGGGCCTCGTCGGCGCGATCATGCTCGGCAAGCGCACCGGCTACAAGAAGGACATCATGGCTCCGCATTCCATGACGCTTACCATGGTCGGCGCTTCGCTCCTCTGGGTCGGCTGGTTCGGCTTTAACGCCGGCTCCAACCTCGAAGCCAACTCCTACGCATCTCTGGCAATGATCAACACCTTCGTCGCGACGGCTGCCGCTGCCGTGTCGTGGTGCCTGGTCGAAACCTTCTCCCGCGGCAAGGCCTCCATGCTGGGTGCCGCCTCGGGTGCGGTTGCCGGTCTCGTCGCCGTCACCCCGGCTGCCGGCTTTGCCGGCCCGATGGGCTCGATCGTTCTCGGCCTCATCGTTTCGCCGGTATGCTACTTCTTCGTCGACGTGGTGAAGAACAAGTTCAACTACGACGACTCGCTCGATGTCTTCGGCGTCCATTGCGTCGGCGGCATCCTCGGTGCCATCGGCAC
The DNA here is from genome assembly GCF_031455615.1 of Neorhizobium sp. 2083. Taxonomy (NCBI): domain Bacteria; kingdom Pseudomonadati; phylum Pseudomonadota; class Alphaproteobacteria; order Hyphomicrobiales; family Rhizobiaceae; genus Neorhizobium; species Neorhizobium sp. 2083. The sequence goes on from NZ_JAVDTC010000006.1 coordinate 191,826, forward strand.
CGGCATCCTCGTCAACCCGGCGCTCGGCGGTGCAGGCATCGTCGACTATTCGACGGCCGATTTCGCCGCCTCCTATTCCGGCACCGCGACCCAGGTCTGGGCGCAGCTCAAGGGCGTCCTGACGACCCTCGTGTGGTCCGGCATCGGTTCGGCGATCCTCTACAAGGTCGTCGACCTGATCGTTGGCCTGCGCGTTACCGTCGAAGCCGAACGCGAAGGTCTCGACCTTTCGACCCACGGCGAAGCCGCTTACCACGCTTCCTGATCAAAGGGCTCGCGGCGGCGGGGGGACCGCTGCCGCGAGACATTGCACCAAAGCTTTCGCAAGCTTCGCCCGGGCCTCGGCCCGGGCTTTTTTGTACATGTTTTCAGCCGTCGCGCGCCCCGTCGTGGTTAAAGGGACATTAACCACCCTCGCGCTAATATGCTCTGGAATTGCGTGAATCAGCCTTCAGGGCTGCCGATTCGCGCTTCGAGTTGCGTTCAAGGACGGCGGGCAGACACGATGGGCAGAAGCAGTTCAGCGGCTATGGCAAACCGGTCCACCCGCCTGGTACTCACCGCGTTCGTGTGGCGGCAGGCGGTGGCGCTTGCGGGGTTCGGCATCTTCTTCGCATTGGCGCTGGCCGTCGCGGCGCTCGCCACCTGGAACGTCGCCGACCCGAGCTTCTCCTACGCCACCGACAATGCGCCGACCAATATACTCGGCTTTCCCGGGGCCGCCTTCGCAGACCTGATGATGCAGTTTCTGGGGCTCGCCAGCCTCGTCGCGCTGCTGCCGGTGCTGGCCTTTGCCCTCGCCTTGATCGCCGGGCGCAGATATGACCGGGTCCCGGCCCGTCTTGCGGCCTGGGGCGGCGGCACGCTGCTTGCCTCGGCCACGCTCGGCTGTTTTCCCGCGCCGCTCACCTGGCCGATCCCGAACGGCATCGGCGGCGTCATCGGCGACATGATCCTGCGCTTCCCGGCGCTGTTCGTCGGCGCCTATCCGACCGGCTCCGTGGCGATCGTGCTCGGCTGCGTCTTCACCGCTCCTTGCATCTGGCTGATGCTGTTTGCCTCGGGCCTCGTCGGAGAAGCCTTTGAGGACGAGGCCGAAGATGACGACCAGCCGGTTGCCGCGGTCAAGGCCCGTGCCAAGCGCGAGGAAGTCGAGGAAGAGGACGACGAGGACCGGTTTGCCGGCTTCCTGGCATTCGGTGCCCTTGCCCACTACTGGTACATTGCCCAGGCGCGGTTGCGCCGCCTTGCCGGCATCAAGCCGCGCCGCCCGATGGATTTCGACCAGCCCTACGATTTCAACGAGGACGAGTTCGGCACGCTGAACGAACCGGTCCGCGCGCGCTCCACCCCCGTTACCCCGGGCCGCCGCATGGAGCCCTCGCTCGATGGTCCGGCCGAGCGGGTGACTTCGCCGCGCCGGGTGGTGGCCGCCCCGCCCATTTCCGGCCATGACGATGACGACGACGATTACGATCCGCCGTTCGACCGCGACGGCATGCCGCCGCGCCCGGCCGGCATCCTGGCCGATGACGACGAGGACGACGACGCGCCGTTCGTCGCCTCGCGCGCGCCTCAGACCGTCAACGGCGTCCGCGTCCAGCAGCGTGTCGCACCCTCGGCAGCCCCACCGAAGCCGAGTGCCCGTGTCGCCCGCGAGGCCCAGGGTTCGTTCATCGCGCCGGACGGATTCCAGCTTCCCTCCGTGCATCTCCTCAACGAACCGAAGGCCGTCGCCCGCGACGCCTCGCTGTCGGCCGACGCGCTGGAGCAGAACGCCCGGCTGCTGGAAGGTGTTCTCGAAGACTTCGGCGTCAAGGGCGAGATCATCCATGTCCGCCCCGGTCCGGTCGTCACGCTTTACGAACTCGAGCCGGCGCCGGGCATCAAGTCGTCGCGCGTCATCGGCCTTGCGGACGACATTGCCCGTTCGATGAGCGCGATCGCCGCCCGCGTCGCGGTCGTTCCCGGCCGCAACGCGATCGGCATCGAACTGCCGAACCGCAACCGCGAGACGGTCTATCTGCGCGAAATGATCGGCTCCAAGGATTTCGAGGGCAGCAAGGCGAAGCTCGCCATGGCGCTCGGCAAGACGATCGGCGGCGAACCCGTCGTTGCCGACCTCGCCAAGATGCCGCACCTGCTCGTCGCCGGCACCACCGGTTCGGGCAAGTCGGTCGCCATCAACACGATGATCCTGTCGCTTCTCTACCGCTACACGCCGGAGAAGTGCCGCCTGATCATGATCGACCCGAAAATGCTCGAACTCTCCGTTTATGACGGCATCCCGCACCTGCTGTCGCCTGTCGTCACCGACCCGAAAAAGGCGGTCGTGGCGCTCAAATGGACCGTCCGCGAGATGGAAGAGCGCTACAAGAAAATGTCGAAGATCGGCGTGCGCAATATCGACGGCTTCAACAGCCGCGTCGAGCAGGCGCTCGAAAAGGGCGAGGTGCTGACCCGCACCGTGCAGACCGGCTTCGACCGCCATACCGGCGAGGCGATGTACGAGACCGAGGAATTCGATCTCCAGCCGATCCCCTATATCGTCGTCATCATCGACGAAATGGCAGACCTGATGATGGTCGCCGGCAAGGATATCGAAGGTGCCGTGCAGCGCCTCGCGCAGATGGCGCGTGCGGCCGGCATCCATGTGATCATGGCGACGCAGCGCCCTTCGGTCGACGTCATCACCGGCACGATCAAGGCCAACTTCCCGACCCGCATCTCCTTCCAGGTGACCTCGAAGATCGACAGCCGCACTATTCTCGGCGAACAGGGCGCCGAACAGCTGCTCGGCATGGGCGACATGCTCTACATGGCCGGCGGCGGCCGCATCCAGCGCGTCCACGGGCCTTTCGTCTCCGATACGGAAGTGGAAGACATCGTCGCCTACTTGAAAACCCAGGGCCAACCCCAATATCTCGATGCGATCACGGCCGATGACGACGAGGATGGTGATGGTGCCGGTCCGGCCGGCATGTCCAATCTCGCCGAGTCGGACGACCCTTACGATCAGGCGGTGGCGATCGTGCTGCGGGACGGCAAGGCGTCGACGTCCTATGTCCAGCGCCGTCTCGGCATCGGTTACAACCGGGCCGCCTCGCTCATCGAGCGGATGGAGCAGGAAGGGTTGATCGGGCCGGCCAACCATGCCGGCAAACGCGAGATCCTGGTGCCGACCGAGGGCGATATCCTCGAACGGTAAGGCTTTCGTGATCACCGGGGGCCGGCCATCAAGCCGCCGCCTTTGGTGCGGAGGAGTAACGAAAGGAGACCAGAATGAAAAACGAAAAGACCATCCTTTCAGACATCGCTTCCGGCGCGCTCGGCCGCCGGCAGTTTTCGCTCGGGCTTGCCGGCCTGGCAGCGGCCGCTTTCGCGCCGAACCTCGGTTTTGCCCAGAGCGCCGGCAGTGCTGCGGCCCAGAAGATCGCCGACCATTTTTCCTCGGTCAAAACCATGATGGGCGAATTCGTGCAGTTCGGCCCGCGCGGCGAACAGACCGGCGGAAAATTCTTCATCGAGCGCCCCGGCAAGCTGCGCTTCAACTTCGAGGATCCGTCGCCGATCCGCGTCATCGCCGACGGTAACAACGTCGTTGTCGGCAATATGAAGCTCAAGACCTGGGATATCTATCCGCTCTCCAAGACGCCGCTCAGCCTGCTGCTCGCCAGCCGCATCGATCTCGGCAACCAGATGGTCCGCAACGTCAAGGAAGAGTCCGATCTCACCACGATCGTGCTCGGCAACAAGACGGTGTTCGGCGATTCGACCATCACCATGATGTTCGATTCCAAGACCTACGACCTGCGCCAATGGACGATCACCGACGCCCAGAACAAGGATACGTCGGTGATGATCTACAACGTCCAGAACGGCGTGAACCTGGACGAAAAGGTCTTCACCATCCCCTATGAGGACGTCCGCAAGGGCTGACCCCGGCAGGGCCGGAACTGAATAAGGGGCTGCGCTTGGTTGCGCGGCCCTTTTCGCTTCTCAGGGATCGCAAAATTTCCTAAAGCTCGCGGGCGAAGCCCGAGGGATATCATGACATTTTCGATCACGACCTGGAATATCAACTCCGTGCGGCTGCGCATGCCGATCGTCCAGCAGTTCCTCGTCCGCCACAAGCCGGACATTCTCTGCCTGCAGGAAATCAAGTGCCAGGAGCCTGAATTCCCGCTGCAGCCGCTGAAGGATCTCGGTTACCAGCACGTCATCATCCACGGTCAGAAGGGCTATCACGGCGTCGCCATCGCCTCGAAGGTGCCGCTCTTGGAAGATCACCGCCAGAACTACTGCAATGTCGGCGATGCGAGGCACATTTCGGCGATCTTCGAGCGGGGGTCGCGGCGCATCCGCCTGCATAATTTCTATGTACCGGCCGGCGGCGACGAGCCGGACCGGACGATCAATCCGAAATTCGGCCACAAGCTCGATTTCGTCGAGGAGATGAAGGCGCTGAAGGCCGACGGCATGCCGGGCATCTCGTCGATCCTGGTCGGCGACCTCAACATCGCGCCGCTGGAGCACGATGTCTGGTCGCACAAGCAGCTCCTGAAGATCGTCAGCCACACGCCCGTCGAGACCGAGGGCATGAAGGAAGTCATCGCCAAGGGCGGCTGGCTCGACCTGATGCGCCAGTACACGCCGGAGCCCGAAAAGATCTATACGTGGTGGAGCTACCGCGCCAAGGACTGGGAAGCGGCGAACAAAGGCCGCCGGCTCGACCATATCTGGTCTTCGCCCGACCTCGGCCCGTTCCTTGAGCGCATCGAGGTGCTGAAGGAAGCCCGCGGCTGGAACCAGCCTTCGGACCACGTGCCGGTGACGGCGGTGTTCAAGTTCTGACATCGAAGGGACGCGTCTGCGTCTGCCCCTCACCCTAGCCCTCTCCCCGCACGCGGGGAGAGGGGACGTGCCCCAAGACGGCTTTCGGGTATGACTGGGATCGTGCGGCACATGTCCTTCGCCCCGCATGCGGGGAGAAGGTGCCGGCAGGCGGATGAGGGGCAGCTGAGCGCAGAAAGCCCCAGTCAGGCAAACCGGTCCTGCATCGCCGCCGCCGCCTTGGCGAGGCTGGCGATGTTGTCGCGGATGCGGCTTTCGATCACCCGGCCGACCTGCGGATATTCCTCCAGCAGGCGATGGAACAGGGAGCGGCTGATCTTCAGGGCTTCCGCATCCTCGATTGCCACGGCCGTGAACTTGCGCTCCACCATGGTGATGAGCGCCAGTTCCGACAAAAGCGTGCCGGGGCCGACCGTCGCTTCGACTTTCATCTCGCCGTTGCGGTCAGCCATCAGCAGCTCGAAACGGCCCCTGGCGACAATGAAGGCAGATTCAGCCGGGGATCGTTCCCTGAACAGTTGCTGGCCCGTCGTCACCTGCCGCCGCTCGGCGCCGAAGGCGATGAGGCGGAGCTGGTCTTCGTTCATGTCCCGGAACAGCGGGACCTGCGACAGCAGGCGGATATCTTCGGTCAGCGACATGGGGGCCCTAGTTTCTCTGCTTGCCGCAATTCCGGACGGAAAACCGCAGCACACTTTTCCTGGAATTGCTCAGGGTACGATCTTGTAGCCGCCGTTTTCGGTGACCAGGATTTCGGCGCTCGACGGATCGCGCTCGATCTTCTGGCGAAGACGGTAGACATGGGTTTCCAGCGTATGCGTGGTGACGCCGGAATTATAGCCCCAGACTTCTTCCAAGAGCACGTCGCGGGTCACGACCTTCTGGCCAGCACGATAGAGATAGCGGATGATCGCCGCTTCCTTTTCCGTCAGGCGGATCTTCTTGCCGTCCTCGGTGGTCAGCAGCTTCTGGCTCGGCTTGAAGAGATAGGGGCCGACCGTGAAGGTGGCGTCCTCGCTCTGCTCGTACTGGCGAAGCTGGGCGCGGATGCGGGCAAGCAGAACGGCAAAGCGGAAGGGCTTCGTCACATAGTCGTTGGCGCCCGCTTCGAGGCCGAGAATGGTGTCGGAATCGGTGTCGTGGCCGGTCAGCATGATGATCGGCGCCTTGAAGCCGTTCTTGCGCAGCAGTTTCACCGCCTCGCGGCCATCCATGTCCGGCAGGCCGACATCCATGATCAGCAGGTCGATCTGGGCGTTCTTGGCGGTCTGCAATGCCTTGGCGGCATTCGCCTCCTGGAGAATTGCGAACTCGTCGTAAAACGACAATTGTTCGACGAGCGTTTCGCGCAGATCGTCGTCATCGTCCACCAGGAGTATCGTGCGCGCTGCCATGCGTTCTTGCCTTTCGTCTCGCCGTTGCGTCCGGACTGCCATTACAGTCAATCGAAGCGCATTTAGGGCTCCTCGATCTAAATCCCTACAGCATCGACCCGAAAATCGGAATCGATTTTCGGAAAGTATGGTGCTTCGATTCAATATGCTAAAGCGTCGTTTCCGTATCCGGAGGATGCGCGGCGCTTTAGTGTGCTATGAATTCAAACGAAATCATATTCAAAGCAAAACCTTGTGAGAGAAATGCAGCGTTTTCGCGAGGGAAATCACAAAAAGAGAGCTGTGGTTACCGTCCGGACCGCGCCGCGCGACCGGCGCCGGGCGATCGTCTCCTTCGGGGGCATTACCGTGCCGGCGGCGCTGGGGCGGTCGGGCACCACGCCCTTCAAGCGGGAAGGCGACGGCGGAACGCCGATCGCGGCAATGCGACTGCTCAAGGGCTATGTCCGTGGGGATCACGTGCAGCTGCCGCAGACCGCGCTTTCGATGACACGGATCGGAAAAGACATGTTGTGGTGCGACCAGCCGGATCACCCCTCCTACAACCGTCCCGTCAAAGCCCCTTTCAGGCCAAGCCACGAGGAAATGATGCGGGCCGACGGGCTCTACGACATCTGCCTTGTCCTCGACTGGAACATTTCCTCGCGTGCCCGCAACCGTGGTTCGGCGATCTTTTTCCACCTCATCAAGCCGGGATACCAGCCGACCGCCGGCTGCATCGCCGTCAGTTTACAGGATATGAAGCGGTTGCTCCGGTTCATGCGCAAGGGGACGGTGGTGCAGGTGCTGGGGTAAGAGCACCGGAAACGAAAATGCCCGGCGCTGGGGCCGGGCATTTTCGTTTCCATCATCCTTGGGCTTGCCCGAAGGATCCAAACCGTCTCGACCGATCCAATCGTTGCAGATGCTCGGGACAAGCCCGAGCATGACGGCGGAGACTAAGCTTCTTCACATCCCGTGAGTTGCCTACTTCCACTCGCGGATATCGACGAAGTGGCCGGCGACCGCCGCCGCCGCCGCCATGGCCGGCGAGACGAGGTGGGTGCGGCCCTTGTAGCCCTGGCGACCTTCGAAATTGCGGTTCGAGGTGGATGCGCAGCGCTCGCCCGGCTTCAGGCGGTCGTCGTTCATCGCGAGGCACATCGAGCAGCCCGGCTCACGCCATTCGAAACCGGCATCCTTGAAGATCTTGTCGAGGCCTTCGGCTTCCGCCTGTTCCTTGACGATGCCCGAGCCCGGAACGACCATGGCCGAGACGGTCGAGGCGACCTTGCGGCCTTCGACGACCTTGGCGGCGGCGCGCAGGTCTTCGATGCGGCCGTTGGTGCAGGAGCCGATGAAGACGCGGTCGACCGCGATATCGGTGATCTTGGTGCCCGGCTTCAGGCCCATGTAGTCCAGCGCGCGCCACTTGGAGCTGCGCTTGGTCTCGTCCTGGATGTCATCCGGGTTCGGAACGGTGCCCTGAACCGAGATCACGTCCTCCGGCGAGGAGCCCCAGGAGACGATCGGCGGCAGGTTGGCAGCGTCAAGCACGACGACCTTGTCGAAATGCGCGCCTTCTTCCGTCTGCAGCGTCTTCCAGTAGTCGAGCGCCATGTCCCAGGCCTTGCCCTTCGGGGCGCGGGGCTTGTCCTTGATATATTCGAAGGTCTTTTCATCGGGCGCGATCAGGCCGGCGCGGGCGCCGCCTTCGATCGTCATGTTGCAGACGGTCATGCGGCCTTCCATCGAGAGCGACCGGATCGCTTCGCCGGCGAATTCGATGACGTGGCCGGTGCCGCCGGCGGTGCCGATCTCGCCGATGATGGCAAGGATGATGTCCTTGGCGGTGACGCCCGGCGGCAGCTGGCCGTCGACGCGCACCAGCATGTTCTTCGCCTTCTTCTGCACCAGCGTCTGGGTGGCGAGCACGTGCTCGACCTCGGACGTGCCGATGCCGTGCGCCAGCGCGCCGAAGGCACCGTGGGTCGAGGTGTGGCTGTCACCGCAGACGATGGTCATGCCCGGCAGGGTGAAGCCCTGTTCGGGACCGACGATGTGGACGATGCCCTGGCGGACGTCCTTTTCGGAGTAATATTCGACGCCGAAGTCATGGGCGTTCTGGGCAAGCGCCTCCACCTGGATGCGGCTTTCCTCGTTCTTGATGCCTTCGTAGCGGTCGAGGGTCGTCGGCACGTTGTGGTCGACAACGGCGAGCGTCTTTTCCGGCGCGCGGACCTTGCGGCCGGCCATGCGCAGGCCTTCGAAGGCCTGCGGCGACGTCACCTCGTGAACGAGGTGACGGTCGATGTAGAGAAGACAGGTGTGGTTTTCATCCTCGGAAACGACGTGGTCGTCCCAGATCTTGTCGTAAAGGGTGCGGGGTGCGCTCATGGCTGCTGTCCGTAAAGCTGACTGAAACAGGAAATGGGTATCCGGCAGCACGCGGCTGCCTCAAGCTGAGGAAGGTCAGCTAAGTCGGTCGCAAAGCGCCCCGGATACGCGCGCGAAAAAGCGTGCCGGCAGACGCTTGTGGTCCTGCAGCACGACGATATGGTTCGCGAGGCATCCGAATTTCGATCCCATAGCGGCTGCAATAGCAGTTTCTGCAGAAATCGGCAATCGAATTGCGTCGTCGGAAACCTGTCGCATGATTGTCATAAAGCTTTCGCGGAAACGTGGTTGATCTCAATTTCCAGAACGGAGGAATGCCTTATGTCCGAACCCATCCAAGACCAGCTCAGCCGCATCAAGGACGAAATCGCCGACAGCTTCGATGAAGAGCTGGAAATGCAGATGGAGGAGGACCGGCTGGACGAGCTGGTCGCCGAGGGCATGTCGGAGCCGGCAGAGCCGACGATCGACCGGAAGATCTATTTCCGCGAACTCTTCCGCCTTCAGCATGAACTCGTCCGCCTGCAGGACTGGGTGCAGTACAAGAAGCTGAAGATGGTCGTGTTGTTCGAAGGCCGCGACTCGGCCGGCAAGGGCGGCGCCATAAAGCGCGTCACCCAGCGCCTCAATCCGCGCGTCTGCCGCACCGTCGCACTGCCGGCGCCGACGGAGCGCGAGCGGAACCAGTGGTATTTCCAGCGCTACGTCCCGCATCTGCCGACCGCCGGCGAAATGGTGCTGTTCGACCGCTCCTGGTACAACCGCGCCGGCGTCGAGCGCGTCATGGGCTTCTGCACCAAGGACGAGCTGGAGGAATTCTTCCGCTCGGTGCCGGAATTCGAACGCATGCTGGTCCGCTCCGGCATCGTCCTCCTCAAATACTGGTTCTCTATCACCGACGAGGAGCAGGAATTCCGCTTCAAGATGCGCATCCACGATCCGCTGAAGCAGTGGAAGCTGTCGCCGATGGACCTCGAAAGCCGCGTCCACTGGGAAGAATATACCAAGGCCAAGGAAGAGATGCTCCAGCGGACCCACATCCCGGAAGCGCCGTGGTGGGTGGTGCAGGCCGTCGACAAGAAGAAGGCGCGGCTGAACTGCATCGCCCATCTTCTTGCCCAGGTGCCTTACGAGACCGTGCCGAAGGAAGCGATCGACCTGCCCGGCCGCGTTCGTCACGACGATTACATCCGCCATCCCGTGCCGGCGGACATGTACGTCCCGGAAGTCTACTGAAGAGGGCCGCGCGTCCGGCCGGAGGCACCGTCGATCTCCGCCATCCGCTGCTCATCCAAGCGGTGCGGAAACATGGCGGGTCCGCGCCTCCGTTCATGTCGCAACCGTCGCTCGGGCGGAGGGCTAACGTTCCCTCCGTCCGCGCAACCGGCTCTCGATGCCGCGACAAGCCGATCGTCAGCAGCAAATAGATGTAGGTGACGATCGAATAGGTTTCGAAGAAGGGGAAGGAAGCGGCGGCATAGACCTTGGCCATCTGCGTCATGTCGGCGAGGCCGAGCATCGAGACGAGTCCTTCGCCAGTCGAGACGAAGTCATTGGAAAGCGGCGGCAGGATCACCCGCATCGCCTGGGGGAAGACGATCAGCCGGAAGCGCTGCCAGCTCGTTGAGCGCTATGACCGCCGCGATGCGTCGGCAAAGAACCCCGAAGACGACCAGCCACCAGGGGAAACCCCGCGGTGCGGAAGGCTTGCGGCGCAAGAGCGCCATGCCTCCATTCGCCCATCTTGTCGTCGAGGAACCATTTCCTGTTCAGGGCGAGCATTCTGGCACTCCTGACAAATGGTGTGCGAATCCCTCTCGTGAAAAGCCGGCGGATCGCAAGCGGCTGGCGGCGGGCATCTTCTCCTTGCCGCGGGTGGGTGGCTCCTCTACATCCCCCTCACCGAATACGCCGCGCCTTTCGCGGCAAAAGCATTGGAGTAAATAAGTTGGTTCAGGAAAAAGAGCTAATTTCAAAGATCGTGTGGCGGCTCATGCCGTTCCTCGGCGTGCTTTATCTGATTGCCTATATCGACCGTCAGAACGTCAGTTATGCCAAGCTGGAAATGGTCGGCGCGCTCGGCATGAGCGAATATGCCTACGGGCTCGGCGCGTCGCTGTTCTTCATCGGCTATTTCCTGTTCGAAGTGCCGAGCAACCTCTTCCTTACGCGTTTCGGCGCCAGCCGCTGGTTCGCGCGCATCATGATCTCCTGGGGCATCGTCACCATCGCGCTCGCCTACACGCAGAACGCCACCATGTTCTACATCCTGCGCTTCCTGCTCGGCGTCTGCGAAGCCGGGTTCTTTCCGGGCGTCCTTTATCTGCTGACCCTCTGGTTCCCGAAGGATTATCGCGGTCGCATGGTCGGCCTGTTCATGATCTTCAGCGCGCTCGCCAATGCCGTTGGCGCGCCGGTCGGCGGCATGCTGCTCGATCTCGACGGGCTTCTTGGCCTTGCCGGCTGGGAATGGGTCTTCCTTGCGACCGGGGTTCCGGCGGTGCTCGCGGGTATCGTCACGCTCTTTTATCTCGACGATACGCCGGAAAAGGCGAAATTCCTGACGGAGGATGAAAAGCGCTGGCTGCACGATCGGCTGGCGCGCGAGAATTCCGGAATGGAGGAACATGCGGACAACGGGTTCAAGGCGCTCGTCAATCCGCGGGTGCTTCTGATGGCGCTCTGCTATATCGGCTTTCCGCTCGCCGCCTACGGCCTCAGCTACTGGCTGCCGACCATCGTCAAGGGTTTCGGCGTCTCGAACACGACGAACGGCTTCATCAACATCATTCCGTGGGTGATCGTCGCGCTCGCGCTCTGGGTGGTGCCGGCTGCCGCCGACCGGGCGGAAAGCAAAACGCCCTATATCGTCATTCCGGCGTTTATCGGGGCTGCCAGCCTTGCCCTGTCGGCGATCTTCACCAATCCGACCCTGCAGTTCGGCTTCCTCTGCATTGCCGCTGCGGGCATCTTCGCCGGCCAGCCGGTCTTCTGGAGCCTCCCCTCGCGCTTCCTGCGGGGCGCGGGTGCGGCGGCCGGCATCGCGGCGATCAATTCGGTCGGCAATCTCGGCGGCTTCATCGCACAGAACGTCGTCCCCTGGATCCGGGATTCGACCGGAAGCACTATCCTGCCGATGGTCTTCCTGGCCGTCTGCCTTGCCGTTGCCGGCGTCCTCGTCATTATCGTCGGCCGCATGATGGCGGCGAGACAGGCTGCCTCTGACTGACCAATTGCCGCCCTTGGTTCCCTTTACGGAACCAAGGGCGGTAAAACTGCCTCCTTCCGCCCCATCGGCGTTTCTCCTATGTCTTCTGGCAAGCCAGATCAAAACACTCGGAGGAAGTCGATGATACCAGCCTTGAAACATGCCGCTTTGGGTTTGGTCCTGTTCGGGGCCGCGATGGGCACGCTTGCCGCGCCGTCGCTGGCGCAGGAGGCCGTGACGGCCGCAGCGGACAAGGAGGCGCTGTTCACCAGCACGGACCCCAAGCTGCACGCAAACAAGCAGGTTGCCTACGGCATCGTTCGCGACCTGCTGGAAGCCAACCAGTGGGACAAGGCCGATCAGTATCTCACGGAACGTTACATCCAGCACAACCCGAACGCCGCGTCAGGGCGCAAGGCAGTGGTGAGCTATTTCATCGACATCCTCAAGCGGTCGCCGAGCGCGGTTCCGGCCAAGATAAAAACCCCGGTCGTCTTCGTCACGGCGGAAGGCGATCTGGTGACCGTGGGGACGGTGCGCGAAATGAAAGATCCTCGCGATCCCTCCAAGAGCTATACCACCACCTGGTACGACACATGGCGTATCGTCAACGGCAAGGCCGACGAGCACTGGGATTCGGCCGTCAGGAACTGAACCCGCCCATCGCGCAATAAAAAAGGCGGTCCAGGGACCGCCTTTTTCACATTCGATTTCCGAAGCTTATTCGGCAGAGGCTTCAGCAGCCTTGGCGGCTTCGGCAGCTTCGGCTGCGGCCTTTGCTTCAGCGGCTTCCGCTGCTGCCTTTTCGGCGGCGAGAGCCTGGGCTGCTGCAACCTTCTCGGCTTCGAGGCGTGCCTTTTCGTCGGCAACGGCCTGACGCTCGGCGTCGTTCAGCTTGCGGGCGCGAACGCCGGTGTCTTCAACGATACGAGCCGACTTGCCGCGCCGATCGCGCAGGTAATAGAGCTTGGCGCGACGGACCTTACCGCGGCGAACGACTTCGACGCTTTCGACCATCGGCGAATAAACCGGGAATACGCGCTCGACGCCTTCGCCGTAGGAGATCTTGCGAACAGTGAAGCTTTCGTTGAGGCCGCCGCCGGAACGGGCGATGCAGACGCCTTCATAGGCCTGTACGCGGGTACGGTTGCCTTCGGTGACCTTCACGTTGACGCGGAGCGTGTCGCCGGCGGAAAATTCCGGAAGGGTGCGCTTGGCGGCGATCTTGGCGGCCTGTTCGGCTTCCAGTTCCTGGATGATGTTCATCGTCTCAAACCTTTGGTTCTTCTGAAACAGCCAGAGCGCTCGGGTTACATCCCTTTGGTCAAAGCCTCGGAGATTTGCCTTTCCGGCAGAGCGAATTCGCCATTCTTTGTTGCTGGTCGACGGGATATTTCCCATTTCCGGCTGGGCCAATACACGAAAGACTTCCGTTTGTCATCCCGTTGATTGCGATTTTGTGACGAAAAAGCCCGCTATTGCTGCCGTTCGCACAAGCCGCTATCTGGTGGCCAGGGATGAGGAAACTTCAATGACAATCACAATGATAGTCCTGCTCGCCGCAGCGGGCTTCCTGTCCGGCGCGGTCAACGCGATCGCCGGCGGCGGGACCTTTCTGACCTTCGGGGCGATGACGCTTGCCGGCGTTCCGCCGATCTTGGCCAATGCCACGTCCTCGATCGTGCAGTTTCCGGGCTATGTCACCTCGACGATCGCCTATTGGGACGAGATTTCCAGCCGCTGGCGCAGTGCGCTGGTATTGGCGCTGGTTTCGGTGATCGGCGCTTTCGCCGGCGCCTTCCTGCTGCTGTCGCTCGACAATCCATCCTTTCGCGCGCTGGTGCCCTGGCTTCTGGCGGCCGCAACGGCCGTATTTGCGGCGGGGCCGTGGCTGAAACCGAAGGCGTCGGCGGAGCGTTCCGCCAACTCCCCCGGTTCGGTCATCGGGCAATTCCTGACGTCGATCTATGGCGGGTTCTTCGGGGCCGGCATGGGCATCATGATGCTCGCCGTCCTCGGGGTGACGACCGGCGGCAGCTATCACCATCTCAATGCGCTGAAGAACATGCTGGCGATCCTGATCGCGGCGGTCGCCATCATCGTCTTCGTCGGCGGCGGCGTCATCGCCTGGCCGGAAGCGCTCGTGATGATCCCGGCCGGCGCGCTCGGCGGTTATGCGGGCGTGTGGATGGCGCGACGGGTGCCGCAGGCGGTGCTGCGCTGGTGCGTGGTCGCGGTTGGTGCGGCTCTGACGGTGTATTATTTCGTGACGGGGTGACCCGGGATCAGGTCCGGCCGGCGCTCCAGCGTCAGCCGCCGGCTCTCCTCCAGCCGCCATTTCTCTATTGCAGCATGATTGCCCGAGGTCAGCACCGCCGGGATCTCCCGCCCTTCGAACATCTGCGGCCTGGTATATTGCGGATGTTCGAGAAGTCCGTTTTCAAAACTCTCATGGGTGCCTGACAGCGCATTGCCCATGACGCCCGGCAGGACGCGCACGACCGCGTCGAGCAGCGTCAGCGCCGCGGGCTCGCCGCCGGACAGAACATAGTCGCCGATCGACACCTCTTCGAGATTGCGCGCATCGATCACCCGCTGGTCGACGCCTTCGAAACGGCCGCAGACGATCACAACGCCGTCGCCGCCGGCAAGCTCGCGCACTCTTTCCTGGGTCAGCGGTTTTCCGCGCGGGCTCATCAGCAGGCGGGGTCGGCTGTCATTCTCGGAGACGCTGTCGATCGCCTTGGCCAGAATATCCGGCTTCAGCACCATGCCGGCTCCGCCGCCGGCCGGCGTGTCGTCCACCGTGCGATGCCGGTCCTCGGCAAAATCGCGGATTTGCACCGTTTCGAGCGACCATTGCCCGCGCTCCAGCGCCTTGCCGGCCAGCGAAAAGGTCAGATGCCCCGGAAACATTTCCGGGTAGAGCGTCAGGATGGTGGCGCGGAAGGTCATCGCGCCTACTTGCCCTTTTTGGGGAAACCCGGTGCCGGACCGTCGTCTTCCGGGTTTTCGGTCAGGCCGGCCGCCTGCGGATCGATGAGGATCTTGCCGCCTTCCAGGTCGATCTCCAGCACGGCGGCCTCGGAGAAGGGGATGAGGGCGGGACGGCGGCCGGGGCCTTTCAACTCCAGCAGGTCGCCGGCGCCGAAATCGTAGACCGCGCTCACCGTGCCGTAACTCTTGCCCTCTTCGTCGACCGCTTCCAGGCCTTCGAGATCGGCGTAATAGAATTCGTCTTCCTCGAGTTCGTCGTCGGGCAGGTTGTCGCGGTCGATGAACAGTTCGAGGCCGGCCAGTGCTTCAGCCGCATTGCGGTCGTTGATGCCCCTGAAGCGGACGATCGCGACGTTCTTGGCCTCGCGGATTTCGAGGATCTCGAAAACCCTTCCATCCTCGCTGTGCAGGTGGCCGTAATCGCCGAGCGCGGTCGCGTCGGCCGTGTACGTGCGCACCCGCACCTCGCCCCGGAGACCCTGGGCGGCGCCGATGGTCGCCATCAGAACGGGATTTTCGAGCTTGGTCATGAGGGTCGTGATCTCGGTTGTCGTGCGCTCATTTAAGCTTTGCGCGCCCAAAAGCAAACAGCAAAACGGGCAGCGCGTTGCCGCGCCGCCCGTCGTTTGGGAAAGACCGGTTGCGAAGCTTATGCTTCGGCGGCAGCGGCTGCTGCTTCTTCGGCCTTCTGGGCGCGTTCCTTGGCGCGTTCCTGGGCCTTCTTGCCCGGCTGACCCTTGTCCGGGTTGTTCTTGGCTTCGCGCTGGGCGATGCCGGCTTCAGCGAGGAAGCGCAGAACGCGGTCGGTCGGCTGGGCGCCGTTGTCGAGCCAGTGCTTGATGCGCTCGGCGTTCAGCTCGACGCGCTTTTCATTGTCCTTGGCGAGCATCGGGTTCCAGGAACCGAGCTTTTCGAGGAAGCGGCCGTCGCGCGGCGAACGGGCGTCGGCAACAACGACGGTGTAGTACGGACGCTTCTTGGAGCCGCCGCGGGCGAGACGAATTTTCAGGGCCATTTCAATTACTCCTAGGTTTTTCTGGCCGCCGTCAGGCCGGCCGGGGTTCTTCTTGAGGCCGCCATCAGGCGGGCTGGTTCAGGCTATTTTCGTGCCGACATGTTCGGCGGCGATGGCTTCATGATGCCGGATCACTTCCTTGATGACGAAGTTCAGGAACTTCTCGGCGAAATCCGGGTCCAGATGCGCTTCCTTCGCCAGGCGGCGAAGACGCTCGATCTGGAATTCTTCGCGCGCCGGGTCGGCCGGCGGCAAATCGTACTGGGCTTTGAGGACGCCCACTTCCTTGGTGCAGCGGAAACGCTCCGCCAGCATGTGCACGAGCGCCGCGTCGATGTTGTCGATCGACTGGCGGTAGCTCGCAAGTTTGGCTTTCACTTCGGCGTCAACCATGGGTGCGTCCTCCCTCACTTCTTCTTTGGCAGGCCGGGAAGGCCCGGGAAACCGCCACCGAGGCCGGGCAGCTTGGCGCCCCCAAGACCCGGCATGCCTCCCCCTGGAATACCGGGCATCGAGCCCGGCTTGAAGCCCGCGGCCTCCGCCTGCTTCTGCAGCGCTTCGAGCTGTTTCGGATCGAGCTTGGAAAGGTCGGGCATTCCGCCCATTCCACCCATTCCGCCGCCCATGCCGCCAAGCCCCATCTTCGAGGCAAGGCCGCCCATCATCTGCTTCATCATGCCGCCCTTGCCTTTGCCGCCCATCATTTTCATCATGTCGGCCATCTGGCGGTGCATCTTGAGCAGCTTGTTGATTTCGGCCGCATCCGTGCCGGAGCCGGCGGCGATGCGCTTCTTGCGGCTGTGCTTCAGCATGTCCGGGTTGGCGCGCTCGGCCTTGGTCATCGACTGGATGATGGCGATATGGCGGGCAAACGTCTTGTCGCTCATGCCGGCGGCCGAAAGCTTGTCCTTCATGCCGCTCATGCCGGGCATCAGCCCCATGATGCCGCCCATGCCGCCGAGCGACTGCATCTGCTTCAGCTGTTCGGCCAGATCGTTGAGGTCGAACTTGCCCTTGGCCATCTTCTCGGCCATGGCGCGCGCCTTCTCGGCGTCGATATTCTCGGCGGCTTTCTCGACCAGCGAAACGATGTCGCCCATGCCGAGAATGCGGTCGGCAATGCGGCGGGGATGGAATTCGTCCATCTCCGTCATCTTTTCGCCGGTACCGATCAGCTTGATCGGCTTGCCGGTGACGGCGCGCATCGAAAGGGCGGCACCACCGCGGCCGTCGCCGTCCATGCGGGTCAGAACGAGGCCGGTAATGCCGACGCGTTCGTCGAAATTGCGGGCGAGGTTGACGGCGTCCTGGCCGGTGAGAGAGTCCGCGACCAGCAGGATTTCATGCGGGTTCGAGCGGCGCTTGATCTCCGCCATTTCCGCCATCAGCGGCTCGTCGATATGGGTGCGGCCGGCGGTGTCGAGGATGACGACGTCATGGCCGCCGAGCTTCGCGGCCTGCACCGCGCGGGCGGCGATCTCGGTCGGCGACTGGCCGGCGACGATCGGCAGCGTGTCGACGCCGGTCTGCACGCCGAGCTGGCGGAGCTGTTCCTGGGCTGCCGGGCGGCGCGTGTCGAGCGATGCCATCAGCACCTTCTTGCGCTCGCGATCGGTCAGCCGCTTGGCGATCTTGCCGGTCGTCGTCGTCTTGCCGGAGCCCTGGAGGCCGACCATCATGATCACGACCGGAGCGACCGCATGCAGATCGATGCCGACGCCTTCCGAGCCGAGCATCTCGATCAGCTCGTCATGGACGATCTTGACGACCATCTGGCCGGGCTTGATCGACTTCAGGACTTCGGCGCCGATGGCCTTTTCGCGCACCTTGTCGGTAAAGGAGCGCACGACTTCCAGCGCCACGTCCGCTTCGAGCAGCGCACGGCGAACCTCGCGCAGAGCGGCGGAGACATCCGCCTCGCTCAATGCGCCACGGCCGGTTAGTCCACTCAAGATGGAGCCAAGACGGTCCTGGAGGCTTTCGAACATCGTTTCTTCCTTCTCGCGTTTCGGGACCACCGAAACGTCGGGTTCCTATCCGCCAAAAACAAGGCGCAAAGCCAAAAAGCACCCGAGGGCGCAACGCGCTGTCGGGTGTTGACCTCCGGGCTCAGTTTGTCGGCCCCGGTCGGCGGCTCCAAGTCGCAACTTGTCAGCAGATTGGCGGGCTTAAACAGGAAATGGGCGGCAAAGTCAAGGCTGGCACCTCGATCGCGTCCGTCGCTTGCAGGGATATTCATTTTCTCTATAATGAATATTCCTGGAATTCTCCATCGGAGAGGATCGGCATGTCCCTTTATATCCGCGACGACAAGGTGGACGAGCTGGCAAACGAGGTGATGCGCCGGCTTGGCACCAAGACCAAGACGGAAGCGGTGCGCGTGGCGCTGGAGAACGAGCTGAAGCGGGTCGGCGAGGAACTGTCGCTGGAGGAGCGCGTAAAACGGCTGCAGGACCGCGTTGCCGCTCGCATGGGGCCGCACGCTGCCAATTTTGATGAAAAGGCCTACATGGACGAGATGTGGGAAAGCTGATGTTTCTCGACGCATCGGCCGTGGTTGCCATTTTGACCCGCGAAGAAGAAGCCGGGACCTTGCTTGCCAAGATTGCCGGCTCCAAGACGCTCGTCCACTATTCATCGGTAACGATGTGCGAGGCCGTGATCGCAATTTCCCGAAAAACCGCAATCAGCCTTTACGGAGACCAGCGTCCCACTCCACCTGAGTTGATCGCGCAAGCGCAGCAGGACGTGGACGAGTTCATGCGGAGCATCGGTGCCATCGAAGTCGTCTTTCCGCAGGGGCTGCATGTCGCAGCCCTCGAAGTGGCGCGAACTTATGGCCGGTTCGTCGGCCATCCAGCCAAGCTCAATTTTGGTGACTGCTTTTCCTATGCCGCCGCACGAGTGCTGAAATTGCCGCTCTTGTTCGTGGGCAACGATTTTTCCAGGACGGACATAGAGATCGCATAAATGTGTCCGCTCCCTCCGCAACGTCTCTTCCCACGCGCGAGAGGGCGCTGCTAGATAATGCCCATGAACCGACGAAAATTTCTGAAATGGTCCGGCATCGGTGCGATCGCCGCCCTCGTGGGCGGGTTCGCGGCAAGGGGAGCCATGGCTGCCAACAAATATTACTCCGGTCCCGTTTCCGATCATTTCGACGGGACGTATTTCTTCAATCCGGGCGGCGAAGACCCGCGCGGCGGTCTTGATCTGCTGCGCTGGAAGCTCGGCGGCAACAATATCGCCTGGCCGGCGAGTTTTCCGAGCCCGTTTCCGCAGGCGGTGCCGGAAAGCCGCGTCTCGGGCGATCGGCTGACCGTCACCATGGTCGGCCACGCCGCGATGCTGATCCAGGTCGCCGGCCTCAACATCCTGACCGACCCGGTCTGGGACGATCGCGCCAGCCCGGTGCGTTTCGCCGGTCCGAAACGGGTCAATCCGCCTGGCATCCGCGTCGGCGATCTGCCGCCGATCGATGTCGTGCTCGTCACTCACAATCACTATGATCACATGGACCTCGAAACCCTCTGGGTTCTGCAGGGCCGCGACAAGCCGCATTTCATCACGCCGCTCGGCAACGACTCGCTGATCCGGTCGCGTATCGAGGATGCGAAGATCACGGTGATGGATTGGGGCGGCCGCGGGGAGATCGCCCCCGGCATCGTCCTCCATTGCGAACCCTGCCATCACTGGTCGGCGCGTGGCGTCGGCGACCGGCGCATGGCGCTATGGGCCGCCTTCGTCTTCGAAACCCCGGCCGGCAAGATCTACCATATCGGCGATACCGGCTTCCACCAGGGCATCAATTATCGCGCTGCCCGCGAAAAACACGGGGCCTTCCGGCTCGCCAACCTGCCGTTCGGCGCCTACGAACCGCGCTGGTTCATGCAGGCGCAGCACCAGAACCCGGACGAGGCGGTAGAGGGCATGCTTCTCTGCGACGCGGCTTTCGTCGCCGGTCATCATTGGGGCACGTTCAATCTCACCGACGAAGGGATCGAGCAGCCGTTGCAAGCACTTCATGCCGCTCTCGACGCACGCCGCATTTCCCGCGACCGTTTCCGGCCGATGCGGCCGGGCGAAGTCTTCGAAGTGCCGGCGATTTCCGTCTGAGCATGCCGGGACTGTTGCGGAAACGCGACAAATCTGCCCCGATCAGCGAAAATTTCAGTCTCGGCCGTGGGCAGGTGCGCGGTTATTCAAGGCGCTGATTTTGCACAAAAACATGAATTTTCTAATCATGTTTTTATCATCCTCCTTGGATTCATTCCAAATCATTGATGTTGAATCATTTTTTAGGCGGCGCTAAACGCCGACCGATTGGTCGGGCAGGTCCCGGCCGCGGGGTTTAAGGACTTGGACATCAGCCTAATCGAACAATTGCAGCAGACCGAGGAGGGGAAGCTGCGGCGGTTCTTTCTTCGGCGTCTGCGCAACAGGGAGGATGCAGCGGATGCCACACAGGAGACCTTTCTGCGGCTTTTGACGGCGTCGCCGAAGGAGGATCTGCGCAATCCGCATGCCTATCTTTTCCAGGTCGCCCGGTCCGTCGCCCATGGCATCACCGCGCGGCTGATACGCGACAGCGCGCTCTTCGTCGAAGAGATGGGACAAGCACAGGTCGCAGACGAGGCCCCGAGCCCGGAGCGGGTGGTGGCCGCCCGCCAGCAGCTCGGGCTTCTGATCGAAACGATTTCCGCGCTGCCGCCGAAATGCCGGGTCGTATTCGTGCTCAGCCGGCTCGAAGGGCTTTCCAACGGGGAGCTAGCGGAGAAGCTCGGTATTTCCCGGAATATGGTTGAAAAACACATCATCCGTGCACTCATGGCTTGCCGTCAGGCGCGCCTTGCGGCATTGCCTCCGGCCGGGGGAAATGCATATGACTAATATTTCGGATAAGGCCCGCGAAGACGCGATTGCGGAGGAAGCGGCCGGCTGGGTGGCGCGTCTCGGATCCCGGGACGCGACGGAAGCGGACCGCCGCCGCTTCGAATTCTGGAAAATGCAGGATCCGGCACATGCCGCGGCCTTCGAGGAGATGAGCGCGCTCTGGGGCGATCTCGCCTCGGTGCCAAAAACGGTTGCCCCGCGCCGGCGCCGCATGGTCGGCGGCGGCATGGCCGCCTTGCTTCTGATGGGCTGTCTTGGCGTTGTCGCCAACGATACCGGCCTCGTCGCCTGGTATCGTTCGGATTTCTACACGCCGGTCGGCGTCGTCAAGCGCATCGACCTCGACGACGGATCGGTGGTGACGCTCAATACCGATAGCGCCATCCAGGTCCGATACGGCCAGACGGAACGCCGGATCGTGCTTCTGCGCGGCGAAGCCTTTTTCGACGTCACTCCGAACCCGGCGCGGCCTTTCGTCGTCAGCGGCAACGAAGCGCAGGCGATTGCGCTCGGCACCCATTATGCGGTGCGGGTCGGCGACTATGACGAGGTCATGGTGGAAGAGGGGCATGTCGCGGTCACTTCCGGTTCGCAGCGTGCGGTGCTCGATGCCGGCGGCACGGCGAAGCTCGATGCCGAGGGGCGCCTGGTGACCGGCTCCGGCGACGTCGCCAACCTGACGAGCTGGCGCGGCGGCAAGCTGGTCTTTTCCGGCCTGCCGCTGGGCGAGGTGCTCGACCGGATCGGCCGTTACCAGCACGGACGCATCGTCGTGCTCGACGACCAGGCTGCGCAGCTGCGGGTCAGCGGCGTGTTCGCCGCAAATGACATCGACCAGACGTTCGCCGCCCTGCAGGAGAGCCTGCCGATCCGTATCATCCGGCTTTCCGACTGGGTCACGCTGGTCCGTTCGCGCTGAGAACTGCCCGATCGAAAAATTGAGTGTTAAAATCATCTTTTTTCGAAAACCGACGTCAGGAGGTGGAGCCCTCTTCCACTCATAGCCATCAGGGGCCGCGATGAGAGCGGTCATGATGTTTGAGTACAGGGGGTCGACATGAGTTTGACGGGACCGCGTTTTTCGCGGCATGTCCGGGTGGCGCTGGCGGGCGCATCCTTGCTGGGCGGCATGGCACCGGCCAAAGCGCAACAACCGGCGCAAGGTGTCCAGTCACAGCAGGTCGCCATTTCCATTCCGGCCGGACCGCTTGAAAACGCACTTCTTGCACTGGGCCGCCAGACCGACCTGCGTCTCGTCTATCGCAGCGAAATCACCTCGGGCAAGACCACAGCGGGCGTGACCGGTTCGCTGACACCGTCTGCCGCCCTGTCGCGGCTGCTCTCGGGGACGGGGATCTCCCATCGGATCAACGGAAATACCGTAACGCTCGAGGCCGGCACTTCGGCGGCGGGCATGCCGGACCAGGCGGACGATACGACGCTCAAGCCGATCGTGCTGCGGGACGGTGGCAACGGCTATGCGGCCGACGCGCCTTACGAGACGGCGGGCTCGACGAGCTATATATCGTCCGAGCAGATCCAGCGCTTTCGCGGTTCAAGCGCCGGCGATGTATTCAAGAACGTGCCGGGCGTCATTTCCGCCAGCAATCACAGCAGCGGCTCCGTCAACGTCAATATCCGGGGCTTGCAGGGCCAGAACCGCGTTCGGGTTGCGATCGACGGCACGCAGCAGACGACAACCACCTGGCGCGGTTACGGCGGCGTCGACGACCGCACCTATATCGATCCGGACCTGATCGGCGGCGTCGGCATTTCCAAGGGGCCGACGGGCGGCGCGGTGGGTGCCGGCGTCAATGGCGGTGTGGTCGAGATCACCACGTTGAAAGCCAAGGATATCGTCGAGGGCGGCAAGCAATATGGCGGCCGCATCAAGATCGGCGCGCAGGACAACACGACGAGGGACTTCACGGTCAATTCCTATGACCAGCAGACGGATTCCGCCGAATTCTTCGATTTCACCAATGGTTCGGGTAGCTTCGCGATTGGCACGGTGCAGGACAATTTCGATTTCGTCATCGCCGGCGCCCGCCGCTATCGCGGCAACTATTTCGCCGGCAAGCACGGCAAGAACTATTACGAGTTCCAGGGCAGCAACCAGTTCCTCTCGCGTACCAAGCAGGGTGAGGAGGTCTTCAACTCGTCCAATGAATCCACCTCGTTTCTCGCCAAGGGTACGCTTCGCTTCGACGACGACCAGAGCCTGGAACTGGGATATATCCGCTATGAAAGCCAGTTCGGCCAGATCATGACCTCGCTTCTGACCTCCGGAGACAACACATTCCGGCAGGCACCGCTATCCGATGTCACGACTGACACGTTCACCAGCCGCTATCGCTATAATCCGAGTGACCTGATCGACCTGAAGGTCAATGCATGGCTGAGCATCGTCGATCAGAACTCCATGTCGACCGGTCTGGGCCTATACTACCCGCAGTTCAACATCATACCGGGTGACGATCCCCGCTACGCCATGACCCATACCTGGGGCGGCGACATTTCGAACACGAGCCTGTTCGACACGGAATACGGACCATTCAAGGCCAATTACGGTGTGTCCTACCTCCTAGAGGATATGGATTCCAGGCGCTATGTTAGCCGCAGTCATACAACCGACCGGGGTGTCCAGATGAACCCCAGCATCGGCAACCGGTCGATCGCTAGCGTGTTCACCGACGGCCAGTGGGAGGCGACCGACTGGCTGACCCTCAATGCCGGGCTGCGCTATGACGGTTACTGGATGAACGACAAGGGTATCGAATCCAGGACCGGCATCCGCCATAAGGAAGGCGGCCGGTTCAACCCGTCCGTCAGCGCCATCGTGGAGCCGGTCAAAGGGCTGCAGTTCTATGCGCTTTATGCCGAAGGCATGCGCCCGCCGACCATGCGCGAAACGATGGGGAATGACGGCAACGTCATCCAGAACCCCTATCTGAAGCCCGAGGTCTCGAAGAACTGGGAGGTCGGCATCAACTACAGCAAGGATGGCCTGTTGCTCGCCGACGACGCGTTGCGCCTCAAGCTGTCCTATTTCAACAACAACTACACCGACTATATTTCCCGCGTGCCGTCCAATGCAGGGCCGGGCCAGCCGGTTTTCACCTTCGACAATCTCAGGAGCACCCGGTTCTCCGGTATCGAAATCTCCGGCTCCTACGAGGCCGGCCCGTTCTTCAGCGAAGGATCGGTGACCAAGTATCTGAGCTACGAGTTCTGCCGCACCCTTTCCACCTGCTCGGACACGACCGTGTCGATGGACTACGCCGCCAACCACATGCCGCCCGAAATCATGGCGAGCCTGACGCTCGGCATGCGCCTGTTCGACGACAGGCTGAGTTTTGGCACCCGCTTCACGCACGGCGGCGCGCGCCTGTCGCCGGTCACGCAGGAAGCCAGGATGTATACGGGCATGTGGATTCCCTATACGACCGTCGATGCGTTCGCCACCTACAAGATCACCGACCACTTGACGTTCGATCTCCAGGCGGAGAACCTGACGGATCGATTTTACGTGGATGCGCTCGACGGGTTCACGCCCGCTCCCGGCCGAACAATCCGAGCGTTCCTGACGGCCAAATTCTAAAACATATAAGCATCCGGACATTGCACCCATGCAGACCGAACTTCAAACACCCGCCGCCCAGACCCGCATCCAGCGCCTCAAAGCCCTGACCGACGCCACCCATGAGCGTCTCGACAAGCGCATCATGGCGGCCGATCCTTTTGCCAGCCGTGAGCGCTACGCTCTGTTCCTCGCCGTGCAGCACCATTTCCACGCCGATGTCGATCCGCTGTTTACCGATCCGCGGCTCAATCGCCTCGTGCCCGATCTTCCGAACCGCGTCCGGCTTGAAGCGCTGCGGCAGGATATTTTCGATGTCACCGGCAAGGTGCCGCCGGTGCTCACCGCCGGAACGGGCGGGCTGAGCATCCCGGCTGCACTCGGCTGGCTTTACGTCGCCGAAGGCTCGAACCTCGGCGCCGCGTTCCTCCTGAAGCAGGCGGCTCGGCTCGGCCTCTCGGAAGAATTCGGCGCCCGCCATCTTGTAGGCCATCCCGCCGGCCGCGGCCTGCACTGGCGCACCTTCGTCGCGGCCTTCAACGGGTTCGACATGTCCGAGGCAGAGGAAATGGACATGGCCGAAGGCGCCAAGGCGGCGTTCCGACGGGTGCATGCTCTGGTGGATGAGTTTTTCGTTTGACGGCCCCACAAGCGGCGCATTCCAACGTTTCCACCAGCTTATCCTCTTTTGTGCTCCGCCCTCGCAGCCATGCCCATCATTTTGCTCTGTGCGCGGTATTCCGAGACAAGCGCGGCCTGTCGCCACGCCGAGGGCTATCCCCACGTCCCCACTGGTAATTCCTCGCCTTTTCCGCCATATACAGCCGGATAAGCGGGCATCCGGCCCGGAATGGATCGATGTCATGACGGAACTGGTGGAATTCGCGCGGATGAACGGGCTTGGCAACAAGATCCTGGTCGTCGACATGCGTGGGCGCACCGACTGGGTGACGCCGCAGGCCGCGATCGCGCTCAATGCCGATCCGGCCACCCAGTTCGACCAGATCATGGCGATCCACGATCCGAAGGCTCAAGGCACCGACGCCTGGATCGACATCCTCAATTCCGACGGTTCGAAGGCGCAGGCCTGCGGCAACGGCACGCGCTGCGTCGTGCAGGCGCTTAGCTCCGAGACCGGCCGCAAGACGTTTACCTTCCAGACGGTCGCCGGCATTTTGAATGCCGTCGAGCATGAGGATGGCACCATTTCTGTCGATATGGGCAAGCCGGTGTTCGAATGGGACCGCATTCCGCTGGCGGAAGAATTTTTCGATACCGGCCGGATCGAGCTGCAGATCGGCCCGATCGACGCGCCGGTCCTGCATTCTCCTTCGGCCATGTCGATGGGCAACCCGCATGCCGTCTTCTGGGTCGACCGTGATCCGATGAGCTTCGATCTCGAACGGTTCGGCCCGCTCCTGGAAAACCATCCGATCTTCCCAGAAAAGGCCAATATCACGCTGGCGCAGGTCACGTCCAATTCGTCGCTGCGCACCCGCACCTGGGAACGCGGCGCCGGCCTGACGCTCGCCTGCGGTTCGGCCGCCTGCGCCTCCGCCGTTTCCGCGGCCCGCACCGGCCGCACCGGCCGCACGGTGACGATCGACGTCGCCTCCAGCCCGGTGCGCCAGCCGCTTACCATCGAGTGGCGGGCAGACGATCACGTCGTCATGACCGGGCCTGCCGAATGGGAATGGTCCGGCAAGGTCGATCCGCAGAACGGCGGCTTCACCCGCGACCGGGAGACTGGTTCCGGCGAGCCCGAGGCTCGGGTCAGTTGAGCGGCGTCGAGGTTATCACCTTCGGCTGTCGGCTCAATACCTATGAATCGGAAGTGATGCGGGCGGAGGCGGAAAAGGCCGGGCTCAACAATGCCATCCTGGTCAATACCTGCGCCGTGACCGGCGAGGCCGTGCGCCAGGCCCGTCAGGCGATCCGCCGGGCGCGCCGCGAAAACCCGCATGCGCGCATCATCGTCACCGGTTGCGCCGCCCAGACGGAAAAAGACACCTTTGCCGGCATGGGCGAGGTCGATGCGGTGCTCGGCAACGAGGAAAAGCTGAAAAGTGCCTCCTACCGGGCGCTGCCGGATTTCGGGGTTTCGGCGGAAGAAAAGCTGCGCGTCAACGACATCATGAGCGTGCGCGCCACCGCGCCGCAGATGGTCAGGCATATCGATGGCCATGTGCGCGGCTTCATCCAGGTGCAGAACGGCTGCGATCACCGCTGCACCTTCTGCATCATCCCCTATGGCCGCGGCAATTCCCGCTCTGTGCCGATGGGTGCCGTGGTCGAGCAGGCCCGCAAGCTTGTCGAAGGCGGCTATCGCGAAATCGTGCTGACCGGCGTCGATGCCACCAGCTATGGCGCCGACCTTCCGGGCCAGCCATCGCTCGGGATTCTCGCCAAGACGCTGCTCAAACAGGTGCCGGAGATCCTGCGCCTGCGCCTCTCCTCGATCGACAGCATCGAGGCGGACAGGCATCTCTGGGACCTGATCGCCGACGAGCCGCGATTCATGCCGCATCTGCACCTGTCGCTGCAGCATGGGGACGACATGATCCTGAAGCGGATGAAGCGCCGCCATTCGCGGGCCGAGGCGCTCGCCTTCACCGAACAGGCGCGGCGACTGAGGCCCGGGATCGCTTTCGGAGCGGACATGATCGCCGGTTTCCCGACCGAGACGGAAGAGATGTTCGAGAATGCCGCGACGATGGCGGAAGAGGCGGGGATTTCCTTCCTGCACGTCTTCCCGTACAGCCCGCGGCCGGGCACGCCCGCGGCCCGCATGCCGCAGGTCGACCGGGCGCTGGTCAAGGATCGCGCCGCGCGGCTGCGGGGGCGGGGGGACGCGCTCTATCGCGCCCATCTCGACCGCATGGTCGGCACCGAGCAGGCGATCGTCGTCGAGAACAACGGCATGGCGCATACGGAAAACTTTTCGCTGGTAGCCGTGCCCGGTTTTGTTCCGCGCGCGTTGAAGCGCGTTATGTTGACGGGCCATAACGGCAAACATCTGGAAATGCAGGTCGCGTCCGTCCCATCCCGGGCGGCGTAACCGGAACGGGTTCTCTCATGGCATTGGGCTTCATCAAACGTGTCTTCACCTTCGGCAAGCCCGCCGAGGAACCGAGCCCCGATGCCGTGAGGCCGGAAGACCTGGCCGCCGTCCAGGCGGAACTGGAGCCCAGATCGCGCCATGAAGACCTGCCGGTCTCGCCGGTCGATCCGGTCGCGCCGGCGGAGATCGAGACGGCCGGCGGGCCTGTCGCGGATGTGGCGGCGGAGAATGTCGAGCCAGCTGAGCCGACGACTGCCGACGATGACGAGCCGCCGCTTCTTCCTGGTGTCGAGGCCGCGTCGGATATCGGCATGGTGCCGTTGTCGCTGCTGCAGGCGGAAGCCGAGGCCGATGAAGAAGCCGCAGCGCCTGCGGAAGCACTCCCCTCCGTCCTGCCGGACATCTCCGCCTCAAGGGGGGAGATCACGGATGCGCCGTCGGTTCCGACATCTGACGTTGGTCCAGCATCTGACATTGGTGATGTGGACCCCGACGCTGCCCCCACGAGTTCCAAGTCCGCTTTGGAGCGAGGAGCAAGCCACGATTCGATCTCCCCCCTTGAGGGGGAGATGTCCGGCAGGACAGAGGGGGGTGAGGCGCGGTCTGCGGAGCAGAGCAATCGATCCGGTGGATCGATTGCAGCAACGAACGCCCTGAGCCAAAGCGAAGGGCCGGATCGGCCAATAGAACCCACTCTCCCCAAAGGCTTCTCCACCGCCCGCCCGGAACCCAAGCCCGAACCCGTCGCCGCGGCCCCCAAGCTCACGTGGTTCCAGCGCCTGCGCGCCGGCCTTGCCCGCACCTCCTCGCAGCTCACCGGCCAGATCAGCGCGCTCTTCACCAAGCGCAAGCTGGACGAGGACACGCTGGAACAGCTCGAGGATCTGCTGATCCAGGCCGATCTCGGGGTCGAAACCGCCATGCGCGTCACCGGCGCGCTCTCTTCCGAGCGATACGGCAAGGATGTGACCGGCGAAGACGTATCGCGGATCATGGCGGACGAGATCACCAAGGTTCTGGGCCCGGTCGCAAAGCCGCTGCAGCTCGATCTCAATCACAAGCCGCATGTCATTCTCGTCGTCGGCGTCAACGGCACCGGCAAGACCACGACGATCGGCAAGCTGGCGGCAAAACTGTCCGGCTCGGGCCTCAAGGTCATGCTCGCCGCCGGCGACACGTTTCGCGCGGCCGCCATCGAGCAGCTGAAGATCTGGGCGGAGCGAACCGGCTCGCAATTCATCGGCACCAAGCTCGGCGCCGATGCCGCCGGTCTCGCCTATGACGCCTACGAGCAGGCGCGCGCCAACAAGTCGGACGTGCTGATCATCGATACCGCCGGGCGGCTGCAGAACCGCGCCGAGCTGATGGCGGAGCTCGAAAAGATCGTCCGTGTGCTCGGCAAGCTCGATCCCGATGCGCCGCACACGGTGCTGCAGACGCTCGACGCCACCACCGGCCAGAACGCCATGAACCAGGTGGAGATTTTCCGCAACGTCGCCGGCGTCAGCGGGTTGATCATGACCAAGCTCGACGGCACGGCGCGGGGCGGCATTCTCGTGGCGATCGCCGCCAAGCACAAGCTGCCGGTCTATTTCATCGGTGTCGGCGAAGGCGTGGACGATCTCGAACCGTTCGAGGCTCAGGATTTTGCGCGCGCCATTGCCGGTATCGCGCATTGATGCCACAAATCTGCCTTGGCGCTCGCGCAGGGCCAGGGCAGGACAAGCAGGTTTCCAGCATATGAAATTCGAAAGCGATACGACACCCACTGCAGCCGACCGGCACCATCCGATGCTGAAGCTCGCGCTCGAGCTCGGGCCGCTGCTCGTGTTCTTCTTCGCCAACCTGCGCGGAGAATGGCTTGCCGCGACCTTCCCGTCGCTGTCGGTGCTGGGCGGCCCGCTGTTCATCGCAAGCGGCCTGTTCATGGTCGCGACGGTCGTCTCGCTGGTCGTCTCGAAAGTCGTTCTCGGCCATCTGCCGCTGATGCCGTTCATTTCCGGCATCGTCGTGCTGGTTTTCGGCGGGCTCGGCATCTGGCTGCAGGACGAGCTGTTCTTCAAGATGAAGCCGACCATCATCAACACGCTGTTCGGCGTCGCGCTGCTCGGCGGCCTGCTGTTCGGAAAATCGCTGCTCGGCTACGTCTTCAACGCGGCCTTCCAGCTCGACGAGGCCGGCTGGCGCAAGCTCACCATCCGCTGGGGGATCTTCTTCCTGTTTCTGGCCGTCCTCAACGAGATCGTCTGGCGCGGCGCGAACGCCTATTTCCTGCCCGACGCCAAGGCGGCGGATAATTTCTGGGTCGCCTTCAAGGTCTGGGGCACGATGCCGATCACGCTGATCTTCACGATGACGCAGATGCCGCTGATCATGCGCCACACGGTGCAGGATGCTTCGGGCGAGGCAGAGGTGGAAAAGTGACGGCAGCGGATTTTTCCCCATCGAGTTCGTCTTCGCGGCGCTGGCTTCTCGCCGCCCTCATTCTCTTCCTGCTCCAGATCGCTATTCTTTATGCCATGGGTCGCATTCCGATCTGCGAATGCGGTTATGTGAAGCTCTGGGAAGGCGGGGTGAATACCAGCGGCAATTCGCAGCATCTCTCCGACTGGTACACGCCCTCCCACATCATCCACGGCTTCCTCTTCTACGGTCTCGGCTGGCTCGTCCTGCGCCGCGCGCCGCTGACTGCCCGGCTGTCGCTGGCGGTGCTGATCGAGGCGGCCTGGGAGATCGCCGAGAATTCTCCGCTGATCATCGACCGCTACCGTACCGCGACCATGGCGCTCGGCTATACCGGCGACAGCATTCTCAATTCGGCGATGGACACGGTGTTCATGGCGCTGGGCTTCCTTGCTGCGTCGCGCCTGCCGGTCTGGCTGACGGTCGCGATCGCCATCTTCTTCGAACTGGCGACCGGCTACATCATCCGCGACAACCTGACGCTCAACGTGCTGATGCTCGTCTGGCCGGTCGATGCGGTGCGGGTCTGGCAGGGCGGGCTATAGGCCGCGGCCGCCATGGGCGGGGACGATTTTCTCCGCCCCGCGCAAAATACCCTCATCCAATCAATCCATTACCCGAATTTGCTTTCCCTTCCGTCCCCGCCTCCCCGAAACAACCGGATAATCGGCGCGTCATCGGATGGGAAACCGGGTTCGCGAACCGGCCTCCTCATCAGGGTTTTCGGACCCCGGTTTCCGGTGATGGCTGCCAGGGTGATCGGCGAGGGCCTGGCAATCCTCGACAGGCCACCCAAAAGCAGCCGGGGCAGGCACAGATACCTACCTCCCTTATACCAATACCGCCTGCCCCGTTCCCACACCCGAAACCGCGCCGGAGTGACGTCCGGCGCGGCCAAAGGTGCTTGCGGTCGGAAACGGAAGTCCAGGTCGATGGTCGAAGACGGTCGGCCCGCTCCCGGGGCTCCAGGCGCCCGAATGATACAGCTTTGATCCATGTTTTTAGGGCGACCGGTCAAATTTTCTTAACGACAAACATCTAGATTCCCTCGCCAGCACCGAATGTTCGGGGGGATGTTTTCGTGCGGGGGTCTCATGGAATCGCACGATAACTTCGCCTATCTGCTGCCGTTCATCTTTTTCGTGTTCGGCTGTACGTTCCTGTTTCTGGCGCGCTGGGGTTCAGCTTCATCTCGATATTGGGGCCTTGGATATATCGGGACGTCGCTGGGCTTTGCCTCGCCGCTCATCCTGACCGCGGCGCCGATTCCTGCCCAGGCCATTGTCTCGAACGGCTTTTTTCTGGCCGGGTTCTTCTTCTACGGCCACGCCTTTCTTGTCCGTTTCGGCCGGCCCCTTCTGGTCACGGAGCGGATGTTATTGTGTGGGGCCGCGTTTCTCGGCATATCCTATCTCATCCTCGTCGAGCGCGACCTGAGGGGAGAGCTGGCGGTCAGCGACATATCCTGCTCGATCCTGCTGATCATCCCGCTGTGGCAGGCCCGCCACCATATCCGGCGGCCGATCGACCGGCTGCTTGCGGTTATGGTCGGATTGGCGGTGGCCGACAACCTCGTCAGGGTGTCGGCTCTCCTGATCCTCACGTCGTCCGAGAGCTACGCATCCCTCGACGACTTTCTGTCCTCCGATTACGCCTTCTTCATGCAGATGACGGCGAGCGTCTTCGGTTTCCTGCTTGCCTTGACGGTGCTCGGCACCGTCATGCTCGATGCGGTGTGGCAGCATCGCCATGCGGCCGAGCATGATCCGCTGACCGACCTCCTCAATCGCCGCGGCTTTGAACGGCTGGTCCCGGATTTCCGCAAGGAGAGTTTCCCCTCCGGCGCAGTCCTGGTCTGCGATATCGACCATTTCAAACTGGTCAACGACCGTTTCGGTCATGCGAGCGGTGATATGGTGATCGTCGGCTTCGCGTCGGCGCTCCGCGACGGATTGCCGGCCGATTCCCTCGTGGCCCGTTTCGGCGGTGAGGAGTTCGTGGCGTTCCTGCCGGGCGCCACGCTTGTTCAGGCTGGCGCATCCTGCAACGCGATCCGGCTGGCCTTTGCCGCGCGCGACTGGCGGGAGGGCGGCGTTGCCCACAGCATCACGGCGAGTTTCGGCGTGTCCTCCACCGCTCGCGGCGATCATTCCATGCATGATGCGATCGGGCGGGCCGACGCCTGTCTTTACGCGGCCAAATCAGCGGGCCGCAACACCGTCGTTCTGGAAGGTCAGCAGACGGAAGGCGCTCCGCCGCAACTCAGGATTGTTTCCGCGTCCGATCTTCGTGCCTGATCGGTTCCCGGCGCCCGATCAGCCCTTGGACGATGCCTTTTCGATCGCCGGCAGGAGGTCCTGGGTCAGGCTGCGCTGATCGAACGGGCCGACGCGCTTGTAGAGGATGGTGCCGTCCGGCCCGACCAGATAACTTTCCGGAATGCCGTAGACGCCCCAGTCGATCGCCGCCTTGCCGTTCGGATCGACGCCGATCGCCTTGTAAGGGTTGCCGAGTTCGCCGAGGAAACGCAGCGCGTTGTCGTTGCGGTCCTTGTAGTTGATGCCGACGATGGTGAGCCGGCTATCGTTTGCCAGTTCCTTGAGGATCGGGTGCTCCTGCCGGCAGGGCACGCACCAGGAGGCGAAGACGTTGACGAGCGTCAGCTTGCCGGCGATGGCGGCCGTCGTCAGGGCCGCGGTGTTGGAGCCTTCGAGCGGCGGAAGCGCCAGCGACGGCGCTTGTCTGCCGATCAGGGCCGAGGGAATGGCCGAGACGTCCCGGCCGTTGACACCCTGGTCGTAGAGCATCTTGCCGGCGACGGCGGCAAAACCGAGGAAGATCACCAGCGGGATCAGCGGCAGCGCATAACGCGCCAGGCTTTTGCGTGCGGCAGGCCGGTTTTCGGTCTCGATGCTCATGCCGTTTCACCCTTGCTCGCGTCATCCTTGCTCTGGGCGGAACGGCGGCGGATGCCGGCGGCTTCGAGCTCGGCCAGTTCCTGCCTGCGGGCGCGGCCATCGAGCCACGTCCAGGCGATCAGACAGAGGATGACCATGGCGGCAACGGCATAGGACATGGAGATATAGAATGTGTGGGTCATGATCTTTAAGCCTCCGACCCGCTCTCACGGCCGGCCAAACGCGCGGCCATACGGCGCTGGGCTGCGACGCGGCGGCGCCAGATCTCGTTGCGCATCGCCATCACATGCAGGGTGAAGAACAGAAGAGTGAAGGCGATCGCCATGATCAGAAGCGGCCAGAGGAATTCCTGGTCGATGGTCGGGCCGCCCATGCGGATGACGCTGGCGGGCTGGTGCAGCGTGTTCCACCAGTCGACCGAGAACTTGATGATCGGAATGTTGACGAAACCGACGAGGATCAGCACGGCCGAGACGCGCGCCGCCCGCGACGGATCGTCCATGGCGCGGTTCAGCGCGATCAGGCCGAGATACATCAGGAAGAGCACGAAGACGGAGGTGAGGCGCGCGTCCCACACCCACCACGTGCCCCACATCGGCCGGCCCCAGAGGGAGCCGGTGGCAAGCGCGATCAGCGTGAAGGCGGCGCCGAGCGGAGCGGCCGCCTTGTGGCTGACGTCGGCGAGCGGATGGCGCCAGACCAGCGTGCCGATCGCCGAAACGGCCATCACCGTGTAGCACATCATCGACAGCCAAGCGGCCGGCACATGCACATACATGATGCGTACCGTCATGCCCTGCTGGTAATCGCCCTCGGTGGCAAAGCTCAGGTAGAGCCCGACCGCAAACAGGATCGCGGTGACGGCCGCCATAAAGGGGAGGAGGCGGGCCGCCAGCGCCAGGAACCGCGTCGGGTTGGCCAGGTCGCTGAACTTGCTGATGGCGAGGCTTTCGGTCATGGACACTTTCTAATCTGCGCGCGGAAAAGCAGCTTGATCCCGGTCAACCCGATCCGATTCAACCTGATCCCAGTCAATCCGATTCTAGTCAATCGCCGGCATTGCGCAACGCCAGTGCCGCGCCGAGCGGACCGAGCACGGCAAAAAACATCGTGATCGCCACCAATATCAAGAAAGGCGGCATAAACGGGGCAGGGTCCTCGACGGCCGCATAGGAAGCGCTGACCCCGAAGATCAGCACGGGGATTGCGAGCGGCAGGACGAGGATCGAGACCAGCAGCCCGCCGCGCGGCAGCGCCACCGCGACGGCCGCGCCGACCGCGCCGATAAAGGTCAACGCCGGCGTGCCGACCAGGAGCGTCAGCATGGTGGCGCCGATCGCCACCTCGTTCATGTTCATGAACAGGCCGAGCAGCGGCGAGGCGATCACCAGCGGCAGGCCGTTGCCAAGCCAGTGGGCGAGGCATTTCATCAGCACGGTCAGGACGAGCGGGTGTTCCTGCATCAGCAGCAAATCGAGCGATCCGTCCTCGCGATCCGTCTGGAACATCCGGTCGAGGCCGAGCAGAGCAGACAGCAGTGCGCCGATCCAGACGATTGCCGGGCCGATGCGGGAAAGAAGGTTGAGATCCGGCCCGACGCCGAACGGGATGACGGCGACGACGGTCATGAAGAAGAGCACACCGATCAGGGCGCCACCGCCGGCGCGGACGGAAAGCTTGAGATCGCGGAGGAGCAGGGCGGTCATCGGCGGGCGCTCCGTGTCCGGGGTTTACCCCGCTCCGCCCTGCCGGGCGTCTCCTCCAACTCCGTTCCCGTCATCCTCGGGCCTGACCCGAGGACCCACTTTTCGTGCGGGAAGGCGTCGATCGGGTCTGGCTGGCCAAATGCGGATGCATGGATCCTCGGGTCAAGCCCGAGGATGACGGCGAGAGGGCGGCGGCTGACGGCGAGCCCTGGGATGATGCTGGGTATGAGAGCGACTGGCCGATCTCCCCCCTTGAGGGGGAGATGCCCGGCAGGGCAGAGGGGGGTAGCCACGGGCAGGACGATCACCACCTCTCCTCCCCCACGCCCGCAAATCCTGTCATCTTCAGTTCCCTTGCATTCTCCAGTCCCAGCGGCTGGTGAGTCGCCGCCAGCACGATGCCACCGGTCGCCAGATGCGCATTGATCAGCCCCGTGAACACCCCCTCCGCGCTCACATCCAGCGCCGCGGTCGGCTCATCGAGGATCCACACCGGGCGATACGCGACCAGCAGCTTGGCGAACGCCATGCGGCGCTGCTGGCCGGCGGAGAGATAACCGAAGGGCAGGTGGATGATCCCCCCGAGGCCGACGGCGTCGGCGGCCTCGCCAGGGGAGATGCCCTCGCCGCCATCAACGTCGCCGAAAAACTCCTTCCAGAAGGAGAGGTTCTCCGACACCGTCAGTTCCGCCTTCATCGCGTTGCGATGGCCGAGATAGTGGCAGGCCTCGGCGGCGCGCATGCCCGATTCGGCCTTGTCCGAAATCCATGTGACGCGGCCCGTTTCCGGGCGCAGCAATCCGGCGACGACCCGTAGCAGGGTCGATTTTCCCGACCCGTTGCGACCGGTAAGGACGAGGCTTTCACCGGCTCCGAGGGTAAAGGAGATATCCGTGAAAATCAGGTCTTCGCCGCGTCTTGCGCTCAGGTTTTCGGCGACAAGCCGCATGCTGGAGACCTTCATTAAGATTTTAATCATCGCGTTCCGAAAATTTATTCGGAATGGGCGCCAAGCGTCTGGAACCCTTCTTAGAAATTATCTATAAGCACTGCAACCACGCCAGCGGCCGGCGTGATTTCAATCTTCCGCCGGACCTGAAGATCGCAAAAAAATCTTCTCGTGCGGACAGCGGAAATGGTCGTACCCGCATCCTGATGTGCATGAAGTGCATAGGCGTCCGCACGCGCGTGTTGGCTCTTTATCAGCGGGGTTTATTCCGTGGCTAAATCACTCGACAGCTTCAATTGTCGCTCCGTCCTTACCGTAGGCGGTAAGGACTATGTCTACTACAGCCTTCCG
The DNA here is from genome assembly GCF_031455615.1 of Neorhizobium sp. 2083. Lineage (NCBI taxonomy): Bacteria > Pseudomonadati > Pseudomonadota > Alphaproteobacteria > Hyphomicrobiales > Rhizobiaceae > Neorhizobium > Neorhizobium sp. 2083. The sequence continues at coordinate 227,591 of NZ_JAVDTC010000006.1, forward strand.
AAAGCCGAGCAGAATGGTCTGCCGGGCGTTTCGAAGCTGCCCTTCTCCATGAAGGTGCTGCTCGAAAACCTGCTGCGTTTCGAAGACGGTCAGTCGGTCACCAAGGAACAGATCCTCTCGGTTGCCGAGTGGCTGAACAACAAGGGCCTGACCGAGGCTGAAATCGCCTACCGTCCGGCCCGCGTGCTGATGCAGGACTTCACCGGCGTTCCGGCCGTCGTTGACCTCGCGGCCATGCGCGACGGCATCAAGGCTCTCGGCGGCGATCCGGAAAAGATCAACCCGCTCGTTCCGGTCGATCTCGTCATTGACCACTCCGTCATCGTCGATGAATTCGGCACACCGACGGCTTTCGCCAAGAACGTCGAGCTGGAATACCAGCGTAACGGCGAGCGCTATCGCTTCCTCAAGTGGGGCCAGCAGGCATTCAAGAATTTTCGCGTGGTCCCGCCCGGTACGGGCATCTGCCACCAGGTGAATTTCGAATATCTCGGCCAGACCGTCTGGACCAACGAGGAAGACGGCGAAGTGACCGCTTACCCGGACACCTGCGTCGGCACCGATTCGCACACCACGATGATCAACGGCCTTGGCGTTCTCGGCTGGGGCGTCGGCGGTATCGAAGCCGAAGCCTCGATGCTCGGCCAGCCGGTCTCCATGCTGCTGCCCGAGGTCATCGGCTTCAAGCTGACCGGCAAGCTCAAGGAAGGCGTCACCGCGACCGACCTCGTGCTCACCGTCGTGCAGATGCTGCGCAAGAAGGGCGTGGTTTCCAAGTTCGTCGAATTCTTCGGCCCGGGCATGGACAACATGCCGGTCGCGGACCGCGCGACGATCGGCAATATGGGTCCGGAATACGGCGCGACCTGCGGCTTCTTCCCGGTCGACGCCGAAACCGTCAACTATCTCAACATGTCCGGCCGCACCAAGGAGCGCATCGCGCTCGTCGAAGCCTATTCGAAGGCGCAAGGCATGTGGCGTGACAATGACGGTTCCGACCTCGTCTTCACCGACACGCTCGAACTCGACCTTAACGACGTCGTCCCGTCGATGGCCGGCCCGAAGCGTCCGGAAGGCCGCATCCCGCTCGAAAAGATCGCTTCCGGTTTCGCCGGTTCGCTGGAAGGCGAATACAAGAAGCCCGGCCAGCTTTCCAACCGCTATGCGGTCGAAGGCACGGATTTCGATCTCGGCCATGGCGACGTGGCGATTGCCGCCATCACGTCATGCACCAACACGTCCAATCCGTCGGTTCTGATCGCCGCCGGTCTGCTGGCCCGCAACGCGGTTGCCAAGGGCCTGAAGTCCGCTCCGTGGGTCAAGACGTCGCTGGCACCGGGATCCCAGGTCGTCGGCGAATACCTCGCCAAGTCCGGCCTGCAGGAATCGCTTGACGCGCTTGGCTTCAACCTCGTCGGCTTCGGCTGCACGACCTGCATCGGCAATTCCGGCCCGCTGCCGGCGCCGATCTCCAAGACGATCAACGACAAGGGCCTCATCGTTTCGGGCGTGCTTTCGGGCAACCGCAACTTCGAAGGCCGTATCTCGCCGGATGTCCAGGCCAACTACCTCGCTTCGCCGCCGCTCGTCGTCGCTTACGCGCTGGCCGGCACGGTGCAGAAGGATCTGACTGCCGAGCCTCTCGGCATCGGCAGCGACGGCAATCCTGTCTTCCTCAAGGACGTCTGGCCGACCTCTGCAGAAGTGCAGGAGTTCATCCAGAAATACGTCACCCGCGAATTGTTCGAATCCAAGTATGCGGACGTGTTCAAGGGCGATGCGAACTGGCAGGCCGTCCAGGTTCCGGCGGGCGAAACCTATGCGTGGGACGACAAGTCGACCTACGTGCAGAACCCGCCATACTTCGTTGGCATGGGCAAGAAGGGCGCAGGCCTGAAGAACATCAAGGGCGCCCGCGTCCTCGGTCTCTTCGGCGACAAGATCACCACCGACCACATTTCCCCGGCCGGTTCGATCAAGGCTGCTTCTCCGGCCGGTGCCTATCTGACCGAAAACGGCGTCGCCGTCGCGGACTTCAACCAGTACGGCACGCGCCGTGGCAACCATGAAGTCATGATGCGCGGCACCTTCGCCAACATCCGCATCCGCAACCACATGCTCGGCCCGAACGGCAAGGAAGGTGGCTACACCATCCACTATCCGTCCAAGGAAGAGATGTCGATCTATGACGCGGCCATGAAGTACAAGGACGAGGGCACCCCGCTCGTCATCTTCGCCGGTGTCGAATACGGCAACGGTTCGTCGCGCGACTGGGCCGCGAAGGGCACTAACCTTCTCGGCGTCAAGGCGGTCATCGCCCAGTCCTTCGAGCGTATCCACCGCTCGAACCTGGTCGGCATGGGCGTCGTTCCCTTCGTCTTCGAAGAGGGCACGACCTGGGCCAGCCTCGACCTCAAGGGTGATGAAACCGTCACCATCGAAGGCCTCGAAGGCGATATCAAGCCGCGCGAATGGAAGATCGCCAAGATCACCTATGGCGACGGCACGGTGAAGGAAATCAACATCCTTTGCCGCATCGATACGCTCGACGAGGTCATCTACATGAACAACGGCGGCATCCTGCAGACCGTTCTGCGCGATCTGGCTGCCTAAGTGACGAACGCCGCCCGCAGGCTTAGCCTGCGGGCCACCAATTTCTCCACGAGAGTTACGCTGCCCCTCACCCTAGCCCTCTCCCCGCACGCGGGGAGAGGGGACTTCAGAGTTTGCGGCTCGTACCTTCTCCCCGCGAGCGGGGAGAAGGTGCCGGCAGGCGGATGAGGGGCAGTTCCAACACATAAGGTCCCGTGCCTTGACCGTCGTCATCCTCACCGGAATGGCCGTCACCGTTTTCCTGACATCGCTGCTTTCGGGAATCTTCGGCATGGCGGGCGGACTGATCCTGCTCTGGGTGCTGCTTTTTCTCTTTCCCGTCGGCACCGCGATCGCCATCCACGGCGTCATCCAGATGGTATCGAACGGGTCGCGCGCCTGGTTTTCCCGCGCCTATATCGACTACCGCATTCTCGGCATCCTCTGCCTCGGTCTCATCATCTCCAGCGTCATCCTGCTGATCGTCGACTACCAGCCGGACCTGATCGTCGTGTCGATCGCGATTGGGCTGATGCCGATCCTTGTCTGGATGCCGGTGTCGAAGCTGAGGCTCGATGCCTCGAAGCCGCTGCATGCGCTGGTCTGCGGGTTGATCGCCGGGGCGCTGACGGTCGGCGTCGGCGTGTCGGGGCCGACGATCGACATCTTCTTCATCCGCACCACGATGGACCGGCGCAAGGTGATCGCCACCAAGGCGGCGGTACAGGTCGCCTCGCATGCGACGAAGGTGGTGTTCTACTGGAATGCGGCCTCGCAGCTGCCGACCACCGAGTGGATCGCGGTGCTGGTGGCGGCGCCGGTTGCCATACTCGGGGCGCGGGCGGGCAATGACATCCTGCAGAGGATGACCGACCAGAATTTCCGCGCCTGGACGCGCTGGATCGTCACCGGTGTCGGTGCCGTTTATTTTACTCAAGGGTTGCTCAAACTGATTTGACCCGGGCGCGTTTTTCGCAAAATTTGGCACCCGACGAAACGCATTCGGGAAACCGATCAATTATCCGCTCTTCACCCCTTCGTGACTTTCTCTTGAAGGTTCCCGGTGGTTACTTTCCGCCATCCAGTGCGTTAGGCCCTTGATCGCCGCGAGCAATCGTGGATAACAGTTGCCCTGATAAAAAGGTCTGCCACCCATGCCCTTTCGTTTTCGCTCCGTAATCCTCGTTGCGGGCCTGGTCTATGCCGGCGCCGCATTTGCGGGGGAGGTCAGGGCGCCGAAGGGCGTGATCGAGCTTTTCACGTCTCAAGGATGCTCCTCCTGTCCGCCGGCCGATGCCGCGCTCGGCGAGCTTGTGGCCCAGGGCGACATGGTCGTGCTCTCCTATCACGTCGATTACTGGAACTACCTCGGCTGGACCGACACGCTGAGCTCGAAGGAGAATACGGAGCGGCAATATGGTTATGCCAAGTCGCTCGGGCGCAGCGGCGTCTACACTCCCCAGGTCGTCATCAACGGCCGCGACCACGTCAAGGGCACCGATCTCGCCGTCATCAACGACAAGGTGAAGACGCTTAGCCAGAACGGCAAGGGGCTCGACGTTCCGGTCACCGCGGCGATGCGCGGCGACGAGATCGAGATCGAGATCGACGCCGGCAAGGGACAGGCGGACGTCGTCGTCGCCTATTTCACCAAACGCCAGCAGGTGGATGTCACCAAGGGCGAAAACAGCGGCAAGACAATGGAATACTGGCACGCCGTTTACGACGTGCAGTCGGTCGGCACATGGAACGGCCAGAGCATGAAGCTGACCTTGCCGGGCAAGCTGATGGGCAAGTCGAAGAAGGATGGCTGCGCGATCCTGCTGCAGGCGTCGGGGCCGGGCGGCGAGCCGGGCGCCATCCTCGGCGCCACCGTGCTGATGGCGGGCCGCAAGAAATACTGACCGCTGGCGTGGTTCAAAGCTTGCCGGACTGTCGTGATTGATTGTTGGCGGCCCGATCCAATAACATTGGGGGGCTGGGGGTAAGGGTCAATGCGACCAGACCGGGCCATATGGCGCAGAAAAACGGCGCCAACCAACGCCATCAATCTCGCTTCGAAATCGGGCGCTCTTTTGTTCGAAATGGGGCAAGAATAAAATCGTCCGGTTCACCGCCGGCGGGATTGCGGGGTTGATTTTTACCGCCTCTCGGGCACACTGTCATATCTCTGACATTTGACGATTTGGGAGTCTTGATGACAGATCAGCCGGATTTGCCGGGGGGACAGAGACCCCAGGACACAGCCGTTGTCGTCGATCTCAGTGATTATCGGCAAAACCGCGATCCAGCACCGGTCACCTTCCACCGGCGGGAACTCGATGCGATATTAAGGATTTACGGCCGCATGGTCGGCGAAGGAGAGTGGAAGGACTACGCGATCGATCACCTGAAGGATCGGGCGGTGTTCTCCATCTTCAAGCGCTCCGGCGAAGCGCCGCTTTTCCGGATCGAGAAGGACCCGAAACTCGCCGCCAGGCAGGGTGCCTATTCGGTGATAAACACTCACGGGATGATCCTGAAGCGCGGCCACGAGCTGCCGCAGGTGCTGAAAGTGTTCGACAAGGTGCTGAAGCTGATCGACTGAGGCGGCCCGTTATCCGCCGATCCGCTATTCGGTAAACAGCGAGCCGGGATAGGCTGCCGGATCCGGATCGGTTTCATTGCCTTCGCCAAGGGTTGCTTGCATCAGCACCGTATCCTGCCATTTCCCGTGCTTGAAGCCGGTGCCTTTCAACGTGCCGGTCAGCTCGAAGCCGAGGCCGCGGTGGAGCGCCACGGAGGCCGGGCTCGCGCCGCCGATGACGGCGACCATCTGGCGAAAACCGAGCTTCTCGCAACGCACCAGCAGCTCTTTGAGCAGCGCCTTGCCGACGCCCTTGCCGCGCGCTTCGGGCGCGAGGTAGATCGAATCCTCGACCAGCCAGCGATAGGCGGGGCGGGTGCGGAAGGCCGACGCGTAGGCGTAACCGAGAAGCGTGCCGTCTTCCTGTTCCGCCGCGATATAGGGATAGCCCTTGGCCCGGATCGCCTCGAAACGGCCGGTCATCTCGATCTCGTCCGGCGGAGTGATCTCGTAGCTTGCGGTGCCGTTCAGCACGCTGTCGCGATAGATTTCGGTGATAGTGGGAAGATCGGCGGGGGATGCGTCGCGCAGATGAAATGTCATTGATATTGAGGCCTTCGAAAGAATGGCCAAGCCTATGCTGCGGCGCGAAGCGGGGCAACAAAAAAGGCGGCCCGGAGGCCGCCTTTTCCTGTTCGTATTCCTCGAATTAGTTGTTCCGGTTGCCCAGGAACTGCAGGAGGAACGTGAAGAGATTGATGAAGTCGAGGTAAAGGGTCAGTGCACCCATGATGGCCTTGCGGCCAGCAACCGCGACGTCGTCGCCGTCAAAATACATTTCCTTGATCTTCTGCGTGTCGTAGGCGGTGAGGCCTGCGAAGATCAGAACGCCGATGACCGAGATCGCCCAGGCGAGCGGGGCGGAACCCAGGAAGATGTTGACGATCGAAGCGATGATCAGGCCGAACAGGCCCATGATCAGGAACGAACCCATGCCCGACAGGCTTCTCTTCGTCGTGTAGCCGTAAAGCGACAGCGCGCCGAAGGACGCAGCGGTGATGAAGAACGTCTGCACGATGCTCTGGGCGGTGTAGACCAGGAAGATCGACGACAGCGAGAGACCCATCAGAGCGGCATAGCCCCAGAAGGTGGCCTGTGCCGAGCTGACGCTCATCTTATGAACGCGGAAGCTCAGGAAGAACACCACTGCGAGCGGTGCGAGCATGACGACCCAGCGAAGCGGCGAACCGTAGATCGCAGCGCCAAGGCTGGTCAGCAGGATGCCGTTCGGAAGCCGGGCGACAGCTGCGGCTGCATCCGTCGTCGTTGCGAGGGCCGAGATACCATAGGCGGCGATACCGGTGATGGCCAAGCCGACAGCCATCAGGTTGTAGACCTTGAGCATATAGGCGCGCAGGCCCTCATCGATCATCGCGCCGGACTGGGCGCGACCCTGCGCCGCCCGGGTCTGGTAGTTGTTAAAGTCAGCCATTGTTTCCTCTTTAAGCTCCGGAATTATTCACGGTGTCGGGCCCCCTTTTTTACGGACCCAGGCGCCGCTGCGGAGCTCCAGCAAGCCTGCGCATAAATATGATGCGAGATCGCTTGACATACAAGAGGTGCGGCAAGCGAAAAACGCAAGCCATGGGCGCTATTTAGCAACCTATGGGACGCTCTGACGGGAATTTGATCCGTGAGTTAACGCAAAATACCACCTTGGCGCGAATTAGAGCTCGCGGAGCACCGGTGCGGCTTTCTGGCCCAATATCCGCCAGGTGCCGGCAAGGCCTATCCCGACCGTCAGGACCAGCGAAACGGCGAGTGTCAGCACCGCCACATCGGGCAGAAAGACCGATTGCAGCCGCATGATCCGGCTGACGATGAACCAGGCGGAGAGGCCTCCGGCGACGAGCGCAAAGAGCGCGGTCGCGGCACCGAGGATCAGGTATTCGTAGCTGAAGGCGCGCATCAGCATGCTGCGCGTGCCGCCGAGCGTCTTCAGGATCACCGCGTCATGGGTGCGTGCCCGGTTGCCGGCCGCAAGCGCGCCGGCGAGCACCAGCACGGAGGCGATCAGCGCAACCGCGGCCGCCGCCCGGATCGCCGTCGCAAGCTGGCCGACGAGCTGGTCGACGATGTCGATCGCGTCCTTCACTCTGACGCTGGTGATGGTCGGATAGGCGTTGGTGACGGAGCGCAGGATCGAGGCTTCCTGAGGGGCGGTGGCCTTGGGGTCGCTCAGCGTTGCGAGCCAGGCATGCGGCGCGCCGCGGAAAGTGTTGGGCGAAAAGATCATCACGAAATTGATCGACAGCGATTCCCACTGCACCGTGCGGAAATTGGCGATGCGGGCGGTGATGTTGCGGCCGAGTACGTTGACGGTGACGGTGTCGCCGAGTTTCAGGCCGAGTTCGCCGGCCTCGTTCGCCGAGAAGGATACGAGCGGTTCGCCGGTATAGTTGTCGCCCCACCACTGGCCCGCTGTCAGCGCCGAGTTGGAAGGCAGCTTGTCCTCGTAGGTGATGCCGCGGTCGCCGCGCAGCACCCAGCGGCCGGCCGGCGGTACGCTCATCTGGGTCACGTCCTTACCGTTGAAGGCAAGAATTCGTCCGCGCAGCATCGGCACCTGGGTGATCGTACCTTCCGGCGCCTGCTGTTTCAGGATGTTGACGAAGCCTTCTCGCTCCGACCCCTGGATGTCCACGAAGAAGAAATTCGGGGCCTTTTCTGCGATGCTGCCGGTCAGCTGACGGCGCATGTTGCCGTCGATCAGGGCGAGCGTCACCAGCAGGGCAAGGCCCAGACCAAGCGACAGCACGACCGACGGCGTCAGCGCGCCGGGCCGGTGGATATTGCCGATCGCCAATCTCAGCGCCGGCGAGTTGACCCGCGGGCTTCTCCTGGCAAGGGCGGCGATCAGTGCCGCGACGAGGCGCAGCAGTACGAAGGCACCGGCGACGGCGGCGAGGAAGACGGAGGCGATGAAGCGCTCTTCCGCCGAGACGATCGCAAGCGCCGCGAGGGCCGCGAGCGCCACACCCGCGGCGAGGAGATAGGGCCAGGAGGGAAGGCGCGTGTTGTCGAAACTCTGTTCGCGGAAGAGCGCGGTTGCCGGCACTTCGCGGGCATGGCCGAGCGGCAGGACGGCGAAGGCGAAGGTGATGAGGATGCCGAACAGGGCGGCCAGCGCCAGCGCCGACGGATAGAAGGTCACTTCCTTCGGAACCGGCAGCACGCCTTCCAGGAATTGCAGCGCCACGAAGGGCGAGATGGCGCCGATGACGAGACCGATCAGGATGCCGACGACCGCGAGCAGCATGATCTGGATCAGATAGATCATCGTCACCACCGAGGCAGGCGCCCCGAGGCATTTGAAGGTGGCGATCGTGGTGCGCTTGGCGTCGAGGAAGGCGCGCACCGCATTGGCGACGCCAACGCCGCCGACGATCAATGCGGTCAGCCCGACCAGCGTCAGGAATTGCGAGAAACGATCGACGTTTTCGGTCAGCGAGGGGGCGGCGCGGTCGCTGGTGCGGATGGACCAGCCGGCGCTCGGGAATTCGCGGTTGGCGCGGGCGGCGAGCGTCGAGCGGATCGAAGGCTCGTCGAGCCGGATCTTGTAGGCATGTTCGACGAGGCTGCCGGTGGTGATCAGGCCGGATGCGGCGAGTGCCTCGCGGCTGACGATCAGGCGGGGTGCAAAACCGAAGCCTTCAGAGAGCGCGTCGGGCTCGGTGGTGATCGTGCCCCGCAATGTCAGCCGGGCATTGCCGAGCAAAAGCTGGTCGCCGTCCTTGAGGCCGAGGCGTTCCAGCAGCAGCGGCGCCGCGAGCACGCCGAAAGTGTCTCCCTGCCGGGCAAGAAGATCGGGCAGCGGCGCGGAAGGCTCGGCGCCGAAACTGCCATAGAGTGGATAGGCGTCGTCCACCGCCTTCACCTCGACCAGCGCCTGCTCGGAGCCATCGGGCTTGCGTGCCATGGAGCGCAGGCCGGTGGAGACGGAAACCTTGCCGAGGCTCGCCAGGAACGCGCGTTCCTGGTCGGTGGCTTCACGGTTGTTCAATTCGAAACGGATATCGGCGGCAAGGATTTCCTGGCCCTGCGAGGCGATTGCGCCGGTGATCGCCCGCGATACGGAATTGACGGCCGCGATCGCCCCGGTGCCGAGCGCGATGCAGGCAAGGAAGATGTAGAAGCCGGCGAGCCCGCCGCGCATCTCGCGCAGCGCCAGGCGGAAGGAAATCGAGAGGCGCGGAAAGGCCTGCCTCATGCGGAGACCGCCTGAACCGGGTGATGGGCGGCGGCGCTGTCGCCGACGATCTCGCCGGAGCGGACGCGGATCTGGCGCGAGCAGCGGGCGGCGAGCGCGTTGTCATGGGTGACGAGCAGCATGGTCATGCCACGCTCGGCCTGTTTCGAGAACAACAGGTCGGCGATCTGCCGGCCGGTCTCGGTGTCGAGATTGCCGGTCGGTTCGTCGGCGATCAGCACCGAGGGCGAGGGGGCCAGCGCCCGGGCGATCGCCACGCGCTGCTGCTCGCCGCCGGAAAGCTGGCCGGGATAGTGGCTCAGCCGTTCGCCGAGGCCGACGGCGGTCAGTTCGCGCCGGGCGATGTCGAAGGCGTCCTTCACATTAGCGAGTTCGAGCGGCACGGCGACGTTTTCGAGCGCCGTCATGTTGGCGATCAGGTGGAAGGACTGGAAGACGATGCCGATATTGCGGCCGCGGAAATCGGCGAGCCTGTCTTCGGACAGGGAATGAAGGGGAGCGCCGTTGATGACGATTTCGCCGCTGTCGAGGCGTTCGAGGCCGGCCAGCACCATCAGAAGGGTCGACTTGCCGGAACCCGAAGGCCCGACGATGCCGACGGCTTCGCCCGCGTGGATGTCCAGGTCGATCTGCTTTAGCACATGCACCGAGGCCGCCGCGCTGCCGAGCGTCAGATCGGCTTTCTTCAGCGTGATGATGGTTTTAGTCAAATCGAACCGTCCTATATTAGGCGTGAAGCGTAACCCGAACACCGCGTGGCGGTAGCGCTCAATCTAGGAGACGGATCGTGAGTTTTAAAGCAAGCCTGCTTCACTTCATTGTCATGTCCGGGCTGGCACTGGCGGCCTTGCCGGCCGCGGCGCAGGACCGGGCGATCCAGCTCGTCGGTTTCGGCGACAGCCTGATGGCGGGTTACCAGCTTGCGCCTTCCGAATCCTATACCGCCCAGCTCGAGGCGGCGTTGAAGGCCAAGGGCGAGAATATCGTGGTCACCAATGCCGGCGTTTCGGGCGATACGACGGCGGGGGGCTTGTCCCGCATCGACTGGTCGGTGCCCGACGGCACGGATGGCGTGATCCTCGAACTCGGCGCCAACGACGCGCTGCGCGGCATCTCTCCCGATCAGTCTGAGAAGAACCTCGATGCGATCCTGGCGCGGCTGAAGGAGCGGAAGATCCCGGTCTTCCTGGTCGGCATCCTGGCGCCGCCGAACATGGGCGGCGATTATGCCGAGAAGTTCAACCCGATCTACAAGCGGCTGGCCGACAAATACGCGGTGCCGCTCTATCCATTTTTCCTCGATGGGGTCGCGACCATTTCCAGCCTGCAGCTCTCCGACGGCATGCATCCCAATGCCAAAGGCGTCGCGGTGATGGTCGAAAAGACCGTCGAACCTGTCAAAAGCTTCCTGGGGGCTATTAAGGATACGGGAAAATAACAGCTTGCGCGGAACCCCGTTGCATGATTCGCTGTTAGCATCTGCAAAAGATTCGAGGAGGTCCCTATGCCGAGACTTTTCACCGCCCTCGAAATTCCGCGCAACGTAGCGATGAGCCTGTCTCTCCTGCGCGGAGGGATCCCCGGCGCCCGGTGGATCGACGTGGAGAACTACCACATCACGCTGCGCTTCATCGGCGACGTGGACGGACGCACGGCGGACGAGATCGTCGATCGTCTCGACCGCATCGACCGGCCGGAATTCCAGGCAACGCTGACCGGGATCGGCTCCTTCGGATCGAAGAAACCGCATTCCATCTGGGCCGGCGTTTCGCCCTCGCCGGAAATCTACGCGCTGCAGGCCGAAATCGAACGGATCTGCCAGCGCATCGGCCTGCCGCCGGATCCCCGCAAGTTCACGCCGCATGTGACGCTGGCGCGGCTCAAGAACTGCCGGCTGGACGACGTGGTTCACTACCTCTCCGGTCGCGGCAATTTCCATACCGCTGCCTTTACAGTCCCCCGTTTCGTGCTGCTGTCATCGAAGGAATCGGTCGGTGGCGGGCCGTACCTGACGGAGGAAATCTTCCCGCTGCAGGAGGCAAGCTACGGCAGTGCCTATGCAGGCGAGATGGAGCCGGTGAAGAGCCTCCTTTAAACCCGAAGGAGCCCTTTATCCCGAAGGAGCCTGTCGATGAATTACGAAAAGCTGGACGCGGCCGCCGTCGAGCGCGAACTCGCGACGCTTCAAGGCTGGGAACTGAAGCCTGAAGGCGATGCGATCTTCAAGAGCTTCAAGTTCAAGACCTTCATCGAGGCCTTCGGTTTCATGGCCGAATGCGCACTGTCCGCCGAAAAGCTCAACCACCATCCGGAATGGTCGAACGTCTATTCGCGGGTGGACGTGCTGCTGACCACTCATGATACGAAAAGCCTGACCAACATCGACTTCAAGCTGGCCAGGGCGATGGACAAGGCATCCTTGCGCCGCAATTGAACTTCATGGTCGAGAGCCCATATTGGATGGCACACGTTGAGCGAACGGAGCGACCATGGACGACGTGAAGATCGGTGAAATCCTGCTGCCGGGTGACGTGGACACGCAAGACCGCCGCGAACGGCGGGTGCGTGCCAAGTTCTGGCCGACCCTGAAGCGGGCCGTCCGGCAGGTGCCGTTCAGCCGCGACCTGATCGCCGCCTATTATTGCGCGATCGACCGGCGGACACCGACGCGGGTGCGGGGCGTGCTGCTTGCGGCGCTCGCCTATTTCGTGATGCCGATCGATTTCCTGCCGGACATGTTCGTTCTCGTCGGTTTCACCGACGACGTCGCGGTGCTCGCGGCCGCCTTCCGGATGATCCAGGGACATATCGCCGACCGTCATTACGAGGCCGCCGACCTGGCGCTCATGGACAATCCCGACCTCGCCCCGGACCGCGCCGAGGGCGTGCGCGGCAAATAGTCACGGCCGCCCCTACGGCTCCGCAGAATCGGCAAGAGCCCTTCGAAGACGCTCGAATGCGAGGCGAATTCGCGACTTCACGGTGCCGAGCGGAAGACCGGTAGACGAGGCGATTTCCGAATGGGACTGGCCGAGGAAGAACGCCGCGCGCACCAGTTCCATCTGTTCCCCGGGGATATTGGCAAGGGCCGCGCGCACCTGCGCATCCCGTTCCTCGCCTTCGAAGATCGTGTCGGCGCCGGGCGCCTCGGTGACCAGGTACAGGGGTTCGTAGACGTCCAGCTGCTTGTGCCTTGCCCGGCGTTCCGCATCGATGCGGCGGTTGCGGGCGATGCGGAAAAGCCAGGTGGACAAGGAGGATCGGGTCGGATCGTAGAGGCCGGCGCGGTGCCAGAGAACGGCCATCACCTCCTGGACAAGCTCCTCCGCATCGTCCGGCCGCATCGACCGTTTGACCAGCCAGGATTTCAGACGCGGCGCGAAATAATCGAACAGCTCGGTAAAAGCTGCCTGATCGCGCTCATCGGCCACTGCCCTTACCAAGCCGGCGAAGTGGTCTCTTTCGTCTACATCCATTTACGCTGCGCAAGGTTTCCGATGAGATTCGCGTCATATTCGACCATTCTAATGTCATTGTGAGAGTTAGGAAAAGAACAAACTCTCGCCCCAATCCTTGTGTCACTGATTGACGAAACGCATGGGATTTCTGCTGGTTGGGTCTTTTTCGGTAAATCGGGAGTGCCATTCTCGTGCGCCGGTTGGCCAAGCCAGGGAATTCGGCGGATTCCAATCGTCTGGTTGACGGTTTGGTAACCAGGATCAAGTCAAAATGCACCGAATCAGGATCATGCCTGGCAAGGCTTGCCCGCTCGGGCCGTGGAACGAACAAAACCGGCAGGAGACCATGTCTGTAAGAACAATCGCAACCGCATTGGCAATCTTGGCTGCAAGCTCCGGTCTGGCATCGGCCCAGGCGCCCAAGGCCACCGCCCCGGCCAAGCCCCAGCCGGCCCAGGCAGCGCCTGCAGCCGGACCCACCCGTATCCAGCAATTCAAGGCATGGGGCGCCTATTCCTACAAATCGGGCGCCAGCAACGTCTGCTACGTGCTTTCGGTGCCGACCACCAAGGAACCGGCCAGCGTCGATCACGGCGATATCTTCTTCATCGTCTCGCAGCGGCCCGGCCAGAACATTTCCTATGAGCCCCAGGCCATGGTCGGTTACGTGTTGCAGCCGAATTCCAAGGTGACGGTGACCATCGACAAGAAGAACTTCACGATGTTCACGAAAGACAAGGCGGCATGGGTCGAGAACGCGGCCGAGGAGCCGGCGCTCGTCGCGGCGATGAAGACCGGTCACAACATGAGCGTCAGCGCCGTTTCCGGCCGCGGCACCAAGACCTCCTATGCCTATTCGCTGCAGGGCATCGCGGCGGCGCTGAAGCAGATCGAAACCTGCAAGTAAACGTCTGCTCGCAAGAACAGTCGAAGGCCGGTCCCGTGACCGGCCTTTTGCATTTCTTGAAGAATAGTGACGTGGCGGCTATTTGATGATAAAGCCCCGCCTCAACGAAGGTCCGGCACATGTGCCCGATGGGCCGATACAGGTTTCACGCATTCAACATGCCCTGACTTTCCCGCTGATCGAGCGTGGGAAAGCCGCATGTGTTCGAACGGGATAGAAGAATGTCAGTCTCAGAGGCTCTGGCGCCGGTCGCCATCAAGAAGCCGCTCGTCGCCAACCCGGATCTGTTCGGCACCAAGCCGTCGCTGATCGGGCTTTCGCGCGAGGACATGGCGGCAGCGCTCAAGGAAAAGGGCGTACCGGAAAAGCAGGTGCGCATGCGCGTCAGCCAGCTCTGGCACTGGCTCTATATCCGCGGCGTTTCCGATTTCGATGCGATGACCAACGTCGCCAAGGACATGCGCGAGATGCTGAAGGCGCATTTCACCATCGCGCGTCCGGAGATCGTCGAGGAACAGGTTTCCAATGACGGCACCCGCAAGTGGCTCTTGCGCTTTCCGCCACGCGGCGCCGGTCGCCCGGTCGAGGTCGAGACCGTCTACATCCCGGAAGAAGGCCGCGGCACGCTGTGCATCTCGAGCCAGGTCGGCTGTTCGCTCACCTGTTCTTTCTGCCACACGGGCACGCAGCGGCTGGTGCGCAACCTGACGGCGGAAGAAATTCTTGCCCAGCTTCTGCTGGCGCGCGACCGGCTCGGCGATTTCCCGGGCACCGACACGCCGCCGGGCGCCTTCGTGCCGACCGGCGAGCGCAAGGTCACCAATATCGTGATGATGGGCATGGGCGAGCCGCTCTACAATTTCGACAGCGTCAAGACGGCGCTCCTGATCGCGACCGACGGCGACGGCCTGTCGCTGTCCAAGCGGCGCGTGACGCTCTCGACTTCCGGCGTGGTTCCGGAAATCTACCGCACCGGCGACGAAATCGGCGTGATGCTGGCGATCTCGCTGCATGCCGTGCGCGACGAGCTGCGCGACATGCTGGTGCCGATCAACAAGAAATATCCGCTGAAGGAACTGATCGGGGCCTGCCGCAACTATCCGGGGCTCTCGAACGCCCGCCGCATCACTTTCGAATATGTGATGCTGAAGGACGTCAATGACAGCCTGGAGGACGCCAAGGCGCTGGTCCAGCTGCTGAAGGGCGTCCCGGCGAAGATCAACCTCATCCCCTTCAACCCCTGGCCGGGCACGAATTACCAGTGTTCGGAATGGGCGCAGATCGAGAAATTCGCCGACTTCATCAACCAGGCGGGTTACGCCTCGCCGATCCGCACCCCGCGCGGCCGCGACATCCTCGCCGCCTGCGGCCAGCTGAAGTCGGAATCGGAGCGCATGCGCAAGACCGAACGTCTCGCCTTCGAAGCGATGATGATCGCCGGACACGGCGAAGACGATTGATGAGCAACCTCGTCCGGAACGAAAGGACGAAGTTGACGGCGACCTACTTCAATGGGGCCGCCGTCGCTGTCGCGGCGGTCTGAACGCTCGCGCCACTGATTTCCAGCCTCAATACTCCGGCCGGAATACCCAATCTTTCAACGGCCATTTCATGTCTGGTTTGTCTTTTGGCATCCGGCATATTACATTTTATTGCAAGGCGTCTGCTGAAAGGGTTGATCGAATGAACATCCCCGAATTCCTGACATTCCTGATCATGCCGGTCGGGTTGATTGTTTTTGCCGGGATCATGCTTTACGTCACGCGGCAGGACCGGATCGACGCCAAGAAGAACAACTCTTCGCACTGACCTCTATCGCGCCTGGGTGAAGAAGATCTTCGCCGCAAAAACCGAAAAAACACCCGCAAACGTATAGTCGAGTCCGCGCAGGACCTTCGGATTGGCCTGCAGCCAGCCCGAAAGCCAGTCGGCCGCCAGGACGACGATCAGGTTCACCGGCATGCCGATGGCGATGAAATAGAAGCCGAGGAAGATCAGCTTGCCGGTTACATGGGGATCGCCAGCGGTGACGAACTGCGGCAGGAAGGTCATGAAGAAGATGATGACCTTGGGGTTCAGGATATTGACCCAGAAGCCCGTCGAGATGTTGGCGAGCGGGCTGCTTGCGGTCTTTTCGACCTGTTCCACCGAAAAATTCGAGCCGAAGCGGATCGCCTGGACCGCCAACCACAGGAGATAGGCGGCGCCGCCGGTCTTCAGGATGAAGAAGGCGGTCGGCGACGCGGTGATCAGTGCCGAGATGCCGAAGGCGACCAGCAGCGTATGGCAGACGACGCCGAGGCTGGTGCCGAGCACCACGAACAGAGCCGGGCGCCGGCCCTGGCCGAGTGCGCGGCTGATCGATAGGGTCATGTCCGGTCCCGGCGTCAGCGCCAGAAGCAGGCCGGCGGCGGTGAAGGCAAGCAGGGTGGCAAGGCTCGGCAGGAATTCCATGGGTACGCTCGAATAGCCGGGTAAAGGAATGTTCCATTTACCCGGCTTTCGAAGCCGTGCCAAATCAATCTATCAACGTCCGTTGATGAATTCCTTTGATGCATCGGCAAAATCCGGATGCCAGCGCGACAGCGGCGGGCGGTTTTCGATGATATCGCCGATTGCCCAGGCCATACGGCGTTCGTCGGTTGCGCGGTCCACGTCGTTGTCGGGGCAAAGGATGTAGAAATCGCCGCGCACGAGGCTCGCCAGCATGAACTCGACGGTCTGTTCCGGTGTCCAGGCGCCAGCTGGCTTTTCGATGCGGTCGCCTTTGGTGAGGCTGGTAAACACGAAGCCGGGGATGAGGAGATGCGCCGAGACCTGGCAGTTCGGCGTGTTGCGCAGCTCGTGCTGCAAGGCTTCGGTGAACGCCTTCACGCCGGCCTTGGCGACATTGTAGGCGGGGTTGCCGGGCGGGGTGGTGATACCCTGTTTGGAGCCGGTATTGATGATCAGCGACGGTTCGCCATGGGCGATCATTGCCGGGCCGAACGTCCGTGTCCCGTTGACGACGCCGAGAAGATTGACCGCGAAAATGCTGTCCCAGTTGACCTGCGGCCCGAAGATCGAGCTTCCCGGGCTGATGCCGGCATTGTTCATCAACACGTGGACCCGGCCAAAACGCTGGATGACGGCGCGTTCGAGCGCCTCGATCTCGTCCGGCTTCGAGACATCCGTGCCGATGGCAGCGACATCCGCATCCCCGTCCTCGGCGAGAGCCGCGACTTCGCGGCACGCTTCGGCGAGCCGGTCGCCTTCCAGGTCGGCAAGGACGACGGAGAGGCCCATCTTGGCAAATTCCTTCGCGCTCGCAAGGCCGATGCCGGATGCGGCACCGGTGATCACGGCGACATTGTCCTTTTTCAGAGCGGGATGAGTGATGGTCATTTGCAGATCTCCTCTAGGGCGCTGCTGTTCAAAGGTCGGGCGGGATATGGTAACCTCATCAAAACCTGTCAACATGACAAGGGCGTCACAACAGAGGCTGTTGTCATTCGCGTCCTTCACCAGCGGATGAACATCGGCCGCCATCTCTGATCGGTCTCTCCCGGTTTTTCTTGCGTGCCTCAAGAAACTCGCTAAAAGTGCCGCAATTCCCGACAGAGCGGTTTTTTAACCGCTTCCACCCGCAGACGGACGCAATCGACATGGCACTCCCGAAAGACGTAAAGAAGGTCGTTCTCGCCTATTCCGGCGGTCTCGACACCTCGATCATCCTGAAATGGCTGCAGACCGAGCTCAACGCCGAGGTGGTGACCTTCACCGCTGATCTCGGCCAGGGCGAGGAACTGGAGCCAGCCCGCAAGAAGGCCGAGATGCTCGGCATCAAGGAGATCTATATCGAGGACGTGCGCGAGGAGTTCGTGCGCGATTTCGTCTTCCCGATGTTCCGTGCCAATGCCGTCTACGAAGGCGTCTACCTGCTCGGCACCTCGATCGCCCGCCCGCTGATCTCCAAGCACCTGATCGAGATCGCTAAAAAGACCGGCGCCGATGCGATCGCCCATGGGGCCACCGGCAAGGGCAACGACCAGGTCCGTTTCGAGCTTTCGGCCTATGCGCTGAACCCGGATATCAAGGTCATCGCGCCGTGGCGCGACTGGGCCTTCAAGAGCCGCACCGATCTTTTGAACTTCGCCGAGCAGAACCAGATCCCGGTTGCCAAGGACAAGAAGGGCGAGGCGCCGTTCTCCGTCGATGCCAACCTGCTGCACTCCTCTTCGGAAGGCAAGGTTCTGGAAGACCCGGCCATCGAGGCTCCGGAATATGTGCATATGCGCACGATCTCCCCGGAAGCCGCGCCGGACAAGGCGACCGTCATCAAGGTCGGCTTCAAGAAGGGCGACGCGGTTTCGATCAACGGTGTCGCGATGTCGCCCGCGACCCTGCTTGCCGCGCTCAACAATTACGGCCGTGACAACGGCATCGGCCGTCTCGACCTCGTCGAGAACCGCTATGTCGGCATGAAGTCGCGCGGCGTCTACGAGACCCCCGGTGGCACGATCCTGCTTGCCGCCCATCGGGCGATCGAGTCGATCACGCTCGACCGTGGTGCCGCGCATCTCAAGGACGACATCATGCCTCGATATGCGGAGCTTATCTATTACGGCTTCTGGTTCTCGCCGGAGCGCGAAATGCTGCAGGCGCTGATCGACAAGAGCCAGGAGCATGTGGAAGGCGAAGTGACGCTGAAGCTCTACAAGGGCAATGTCATGGTCATCGGCCGCGAGAGCGAAAAATCGCTTTATTCCGACAAGCTGGTCACCTTCGAGGACGACCAGGGCGCCTATGACCAGAAGGACGCGGCCGGCTTCATCAAGCTCAATGCGCTGCGCCTGCGCACGCTCGCCAAGCGCAATCTCGGCAAGTAATTTCCGATAGCCCGATCATTGAAGCCCGCTTGCCCGACGAGGCAGGCGGGCTTTTTCATGGCCTGCGGCTGGCGATCCGGAAACCGATGTAACCGAGCACTGCAATCAAGTGCATGGCCGGGATGATGATGCCGAAGGCGGGCAGCGGCGAGCCGATCGAGGCGGCCGCGACACCGCCCAAGAAGCCGGCGCCCATCTGGATGAAGCCCATCATCGCCGAGGCCGAACCGGCAATATGCGGGAAGGGGATGAGGCCTGCCGCGGTCATGTAGGGCGACACGAAGGCGATGCCGAACGCGCACATGGCGACCGGCCCCATGACCGACAGGAAGGACGGCGGCAGGTAGTGGACCGAAAGGGCCATGACGAGGCCGCCGCTGCCGCTGAAAATCAGTCCGACGAGGGGCGCGCGTTCCGCCGGCAGCCATTTCGAGATGACGCGGAGACAGACAGACCCCATCAGGAAGAAGCCGGATTGCATCAGCATGCTCAGGCCGAACTGGGTCGGCGTCAGCCCGACCTTCTCGATCAGGATGAACGGCAGCACGGCCGCCTGGGCATACATGGAGCCGACCGCGCCGGCGAGAACGACCGCGGTAAACAGGAAGCGCGGCAGGGCGACGATTTCCGCATAGGCCTGGGCGAGCCGCAGCGGCTTCAGCCGGCTGCGATCGGGGACCGTGGTTTCCGTCAGGCAGACGGTCGACAGGAAGACCAGCAGCGCGCCGAAACCGACCATCAGCAGGAAGACCGATCGCCAGCCGAACGCGGCCAATGCGAGGCCGCCGACCGTCGGTCCGAGGGACGGCCCGATCGCCAGGATAATGCCCATCGTGTTGATGATCCGGGCCGCGTCGCCGCCGTTGAACTGGTCGCGCACGATGGCGCGCGACACCGTGATGCCGACCGATGCGCCGATACCCTGGATGAGGCGGCCGGCGAGCACCCACTCGACCGTCGGCGCAAAGGCTGCCAGCAGCGAACCGGCGAGATAGATCAGCAGGAAGCTCAGCGAGGCCGTCTTGCGGCCGAAAGCGTCGGAGACGGGGCCGGCGACCAGCTGCGCCAGCGCAAAACCGGCGAAATAGAGCGACAGCGTCATCTTGATCGCCGCTTCCGTGGTCGAGAAGGCGTGCACCAGTTCCGGCATGGCGGGCGTGTAGATCGCCATCGAGATCGGCCCGATCGCCGTCAGCAGCGCGCCGATGATCGTGGTTCGGCGCTCGCTCATCCGAGCGGGGACAGGCGGCATGTTATCGGTTTTCATCGGATGCGGTCTGGAGCATGGCGGAAGGGGCTGCGGTCTGGAGGTTGGCGTTGAATACGGCAAGCGCCTCGCGCAGGATGCGGTTGTTTTCCTCGTTCAATCCGTCGGTCGCCTGGGCCAGGATGGCGTTCAGTTCCTTGCGGATCGAGCCGATCATCTCGTCGGAGGCGCCGGTGAGGTTCACCCGCTTGGCACGGCGGTCGGCCGCGCATTGCTGCCTTTCGACCAGTCCTAGTCCCTCCAGCTTGTCGAGATAGGCGCAGAGCGTCATCGGTTCGACGCCCATGCGCGCGGCGATGTCCAGCTGGCGGCTGCCGTCGACGGCTGCGATGGTGAGGAGCGCCCGTGCCTCGCCGGGCGTCAGGCCGAGACCGGCCTGGGCGATGCGGCGCTCGAATGCGGCGCGCAGCAATCGGGCACTGTCGACGATCAGAAATCCCAAACGGTCCATTGTCCGGCGCCTCTCGCCCTGTCTGTCAATTTTGTAAGGCACCCTTACTATCTTTCGGGTGGGAGGCAAATGGAAAACCGGGTCCGACTGCATTGACACCGGCGAAACCTGCGAGGAAATTGTCGCAGCCTTCCGACGGAGCCTCTCCATGTCCTCATCGCTGCTTGCCGGTGCCTTTTTCGCGGCGCTCGCCTATACGCTCATTCCCGGGCCCGCCTTCCTGGCGCTGCTTGGCATCGGTGCCGGCCAGGGGAGGCAGGCCGGCGCCTTCTTCATGGGCGGGCACCTAGCGGGGGATATCCTCTGGTCCGGGCTGGCGCTGGTGGCGATCATCGGCGCCAAGACGATCGGCACGACGTTGTTCGATATACTGGGGGTTTTCTGCGGCCTCTATCTGGGCTGGATCGGCTGGAGCGCCTTGCGGGCGAAGCCGAAGGAAAACGGCGGCGGCCTGATGACGGTCGAAAAGCCGCTGCGGCGCGGGCTGATCTTCGGGCTGACCAATCCAAAAGGGTATCCGGTGGCGCTGGCGACGTTCACCGCGCTGCTCGCGAGTTCAGCCGACGCGCTGGATTTCAGCGAACTGCCGGTGCTGCTTGCGGTATCGCTGATCGGGTTCCTGACGGCAGACGTGGTACTGATCGGGATTATCGGCGCCGGCGTGGTTCGGCGGTTCTACCGCAAACACGAGAGGGTGATCGTCCGGCTTTCCGGCCTGCTGTTCATGGGCTTTGCGATGCAGGCGCTCTGGCATTCGGCGCCAGGCCTGTTCGGCTACCGGCGCGCCTGAGGGGTCAAGGCTGGCTGATCAGACTTCGATAAAGGCCATGACCGCGCGCAGGACGTTGGCGCGGGACGTATCGCCAAGCGACATGGCGATTTCGAGCTGGTTGCGATAGAAATCGTGGAAGTTGAAACCGGTTTCGTCGGTGACCTGCGACAGGTCCATCAGCTGGCCCTGAGCATCGACGGCATGCGTGGGAAGTTCTTCGGAGAGCGTTATGTAAGTGTCCTGGTCGATCTTGCCGGCCTGGTAGTTTTCCAGCGCAAGGGCGCGCAGATCCCGCGGGGTGATCGCCGAATAGTCGATCGGCGATTCATCCATGTCGGGCACCTGAAAGGTGATCTGGCTCTGCCGACTTCCATGCTCCGATGTTTTCTCGACTTTATTGTTTCGAGAGTGGTCTCTTTGCAGTAAGTTGGTAGACCAGCGCAAGGAACTGATTTCCATGGCTATATCCTGATTCATCGGATACTGGGTAAAAACTACCTTTGATTACTGCACTGCGTCAAATGGTTAATAACCGTTAATTGTTGTGTATGATTTCTTAGCGAAAACGAAAATGGGCGGGCGCATACCCATTCCTGCCGCCTTCTCCTATATGAAGGGCGAAGCATCGTTGCGAAGGATATCTGCATGTCTTCTAATCTTCCTGTGAACCCCGCCCTCGTGGACTGGAACGGCCATCACGGCCTGCCGCGTTTCGATCAGGTGAAGGACGAGGATTTTGCGCCCGGTTTCGACGCGGCACTCGGCCTGCACGAGGCGGAGATCGATCAGATCGCCAACAACCCGCAAGAGCCGACCTTCGCCAATACGGTCGTGGCGCTGGAGACGGCGGGAGACGAGCTGTCGCGGGTCTCGTCGCTGTTCTGGGGCAAGGCCGGCGCCCATACCAACGAGAACATCCAGGCGCTTGAGCGCGAGATCGCGCCGAAGATGTCGCGCCATTATTCGAAGATCGGCATGAATGCGGCGCTGTTTTCCCGCATCGACACGCTCTGGGAAAAACGCAAGGAACTTGGCCTGACGCTCGAGGAAGAGCGGGTGCTGGAGCGGCACTGGAAGGGCTTCGTCAAGGCCGGGGCCAAGCTCGCCAAGGCCGAACAGGAACGGCTTGCCGATATCAACGAGAAGCTTGCCGGGCTCGGCGCCAGGTTCGGCCAGAACGTGCTCGGCGACGAGAAGAGCTGGTCGCTGAAGCTGACCGAGGAGGAGGATCTCGACGGCCTGCCGGCCTTCCTGCGCGATGCCATGGCAGCCGCTGCGCGCGAGCGCGGCGAGACGGACGGCTATATGGTGACGCTGTCGCGTTCGATCATCGAGCCGTTCCTGACTTTCTCAACCCGCCGGGATCTGCGCGAACAAGCTTTCAGGGCCTGGGCGGCGCGCGGCGCAAACGGCGGCGACACCGACAATCTCGGCATCGTGCGCGAAACGCTGGCGCTCCGGGCAGAAAAGGCAAGGCTGCTCGGATACGAGAACTTCGCCGCCTACAAGCTCGACAACACGATGGCGAAGACCGCGGATGCGGTGAACTCGCTGCTCCGCAAGGTCTGGGACAAGGCGCGTTCCAAGGCGCTGGAAGAAGAGGCGAGCCTTGGCGGGCTGATCGCCGAGGAGGGCAAGAACCACGAGGTCATGCCCTGGGACTGGCGGCATTACGCCGAGAAGCTGCGCCAGCGGACCTTCGATTTTTCCGAAACCGAGCTGAAGCCCTATCTGCAGCTCGAAAAGATCATCGAGGCCTGCTTCGACGTCGCCGAGCGGCTGTTCGGCGTCACCGTGGTGGAGGTGAAGGGCATTGCCGCCTATCATCCGGATGTGCGGGTGTTCGAGGTCCGCGACAAGGACGGCTCGCTGAAGGCATTGTTCATGGGCGACTATTTCGCGCGGTCCTCCAAGCGCTCCGGGGCCTGGATGAATTCGCTCCAGTCGCAGCACAAGCTGCCGCTGAAGAACGGTGCCACGGGCGAGCTGCCGATCATCTACAATGTCTGCAATTTCGCCAAGCCCGCCGAAGGCAAACCGGCGCTCCTGTCGCTGGACGACGCCCGCACGCTGTTCCACGAGTTCGGCCATGCGCTGCACGGCATGCTGTCGGATGTCACCTATCCGTCGGTGTCGGGCACCGGCGTGTCGCGCGATTTCGTCGAACTGCCTTCGCAGCTTTACGAACACTGGCTGACCGTGCCCGAAATCCTTGAAAAATACGCCGTGCATCACGAGACCGGCAAGCCGATGCCGAAGGCCTTGCTCGACAAGGTGCTGGCGGCGCGCACGTTCAACGCCGGTTTCGCCACGGTGGAATTCACCTCCTCGGCGCTGGTCGACATGGCGTTCCATACCCGCGGCGCGGTCGAGGATCCGATGGCGGTGCAGGGCGAGGTTCTCAGCGAGCTCGGCATGCCGGCCTCCATCGTCATGCGGCACGCGACGCCGCATTTCCAGCACGTGTTTTCGGGCGACGGTTATTCGGCCGGCTACTATTCCTACATGTGGTCGGAAGTGCTCGACGCGGACGCATTCTCCGCCTTCGAGGAAACCGGCAACGTGTTCGACCCCGTCATGGCCCGCAAGCT
This sequence comes from Neorhizobium sp. 2083, assembly GCF_031455615.1. Lineage (NCBI taxonomy): Bacteria > Pseudomonadati > Pseudomonadota > Alphaproteobacteria > Hyphomicrobiales > Rhizobiaceae > Neorhizobium > Neorhizobium sp. 2083. The sequence goes on from NZ_JAVDTC010000006.1 coordinate 251,333, forward strand.
CAAGAACAACATCTATTCGGTCGGCGGCTCGATCGACCCGGAAGACACTTACAAGGCCTTCCGCGGCAAGCTGCCGGACCCGCAGGCGATGCTGAAGAAAAAGGGGCTGGCGATGGTCGAGGAGCTTTCGGGCAGCGACGCCTGAGGGCTACTGCGATCCCGGTTTCAAGTGACGCGGCATGCCGGTGATTACCAATCGTCGGCCTGTCATTCGGCTGTCATGAAACCGTAACACCACTGTCATGGAACCTTAATAGGAAACCGGCATCGCCCCCAACCGATGCCGGTTTCCCCATGAGCTTTCAGCCCCCAGCGACACATGCCGCCGTCTCGACGGCCGGGGTGGAATTGCATTACGGCGCGACGCCGGTTCTGAAGGGCATCGATATCTCGCTATCGAAGGGCAAGACGCTTGCCCTGCTCGGTCCTTCCGGTTGCGGCAAGACCACGCTTCTGCGCCTCGTCGCCGGATTGCTGGCGCCGACCAAAGGTTCGATCTCGATTGCCGGCCAGGTGGTTGCGGATGCCGCGACCGGCACTTTCGCGCCGCCCGAAAAGCGCAATCTCGGCATGGTATTCCAGGACTATGCGCTGTGGCCGCATCTGACGGTCGGCGGCAATGTCTCCTTTCCGCTCGAAATGCGCGGCCTCGGCAAGGCCGAACGCCAGTCCCGGTCGATGCGGGCGCTGGAACGGGTGGGCCTCGGCGCCTATGCGGATCGCCGCCCGAGCGATCTTTCCGGCGGCCAGCAGCAGCGCGTGGCGATCGCCCGCGCCATCGTCGCCGAACCGCAGCTCATCCTGTTCGACGAGCCGCTCTCCAACCTCGACCGGGAACTGCGCGAAAACATGGTCGGCGAACTCGCCGAACTGATCGCCACGCTCGGCCTGACCGCCATCTATGTCACCCACGATCATGCGGAAGCGCTGACGCTTGCCGACGATGTCGCCGTCATGCGTGGCGGGCTGATCGAGCAGCTCGCCTCTCCCGACCAGCTTATCGAGAGGCCGGCGACGCCGGAAGTGGCGGATTTCCTGCGGCTCGGCGGCATTGCCGATCTCGACTACCGCGACGGGCTCTGGGTGTTCAAGGGCAGCGACGTGGCGCTGCTGCGGGATGCCGGGGCTGCCGGTGCCAGCGCCCGCGTGCTCATCCCGGTCGGGGCGATCTCGGCCGGCGACGTCGGGCCGGGGCGGCTTGCGGCCACCGTGCTGCGCTCGCAGTTCCGCGGCGACGGGCACCTGGCGACCGTCTCGCTCGTCGGCCCTGCCCATATCGAATTGCAGGTCCTGAGCCGCGTCAAGCTTCGGCCGGGCGACGCCGTCGGCCTTTCGATCGACACGCATCAGGTCCGCTGGTTTGCCGGCGATATTCATTCGTCCAAAAAGGAGAGTTTGGAACATGCTTAAATCATTGAAGGGCATCACTTTCGGCGTCGTTGCCGCTGCACTTATGGCCGGCGTTGCCCATGCCGACGTCACCGTCTATACCGCCGGTCCCCAGAGCCTGATCGACAAGCTCTCGGCCGGCTTCACCAAGCAGACCGGCATCAAGGTCAATGTCTTCCAGGCAACGACCGGCAAGGTCATGGCCCGTATCGAAGCGGAAGCTGCGAACCCGGTCGTCGACGTTCTCGTCTCGGCTTCCTGGGATACCGCGACCGATTTCGCCAAGCGCGGCTGGCTCGTCAAGTATTCGAGCCCGAACGCCGCCAAGGTTCCCGATTTCCTGAAGACCGACAGCGCCGTCGCGCAGGGCATCTCGGCGCTCGGCATCGCCTGGAACACCAAGAGCGGCACGCCGAAGCCGACCGAATGGGCCGACCTGACGAAAAAGGAATACAAGGACCTCGTCAACATCCCGGATCCGGCGCAGTCCGGCTCGTCCTTCGAGCTGACCGCCGCTCTCGCCGGCCAGGACAGTTTCAAGCTGTTCAATGATCTCAAGGCCAATGGCGCGATCATTGCCGGCGCCAATGCAGACGCTCTGAACCCCGTCCTGCAGGGCGCCAAGGCTGCCGTGTTCGGCGCCGTCGATTACATCACGCTCGCCGCCAAGGCCAAGGGTGAATCGATCGACGTGATCTTCCCGGCTTCCGGCACGGTCATCGCGCCGCGCCCGGCGATGATCCTCAACTGGTCCAAGAACCAGGACGACGCCAAGAAGTTCATCGACTACATGCTCTCCGACGAAGGCCAGAAGGCCGTCGCCGACGAAATGCTGATGCCGGCCCGCACCGACATCCCGGCAAACCGTCCGCTGATCAGCGACCTGAAGCTGCTGAAGTACGATATCGCCGCCGTCTACGGCAAGCGCAAGGAAACGCTGGCCGAGATCACCAAGATCTACGGCGGCAAGTAAGGAACGGCTCATGAAGGCGAACGGCGTCACTGGGGCGGCTCCGGCCGCCTGGCTCGCGATAGCGGGTCTGGTCCTCGTCGTTGCCGTTCCCTTCATCGCCGTGGTGCTGCAGGGCATCTTCCCCAATCTCGGACAGGGCTCGTTTTCGGGCCCTTTCTCCTCGCTTTTCGCAACACTTGCCGATAGCGCGCTGATCGGCATGGCCGGCAATACGCTTTTGCTCGGCGGCTGCGTGGTGCTTGCCTCGGCTGTGGTCGCCGTGCCGCTCGGCGTCTTCCGGGCGCTTTACCGCATTCCCTACGCGCCGTTCTGGGATGTGGTCCTGCTCGTTCCCTTCATGATCCCGCCCTATATCGCGACGCTCGGCTGGATCATGACCTTGCAGCCGCGCGGTTACCTGCAGCAGCTGGTCGGCTTCAACCTGGCGCCCTTCCTGTTCTCGCTGTTCGGCATGACGCTGGTCATGGCCTTCAACACCTTCCCGGTCGTCTATTTCGCGGTGTCGCGCACGGTGGAAGCCGTCGGTTCGCGCTATGCGGATGTCGGACGCGTGTTCGGAGCGACGCCGGCGCGGGCCTTCTGGCGGATCACGCTGCCGTTGTCGGCTCCCGGCCTTGCCGCCAGCCTGATGCTGGTCTTTGCCGCCGCGATCGAGGAATACGGCACGCCGGCGGCGCTCGGCCGCCGCGCCGGGTTCCAGGTGCTGGTGACGGGCATCGACCTTCGCATCACCGACTGGCCGATCGATCTTCCGGGAGCCGCGATCCTGTCGCTGCTGCTGGTCGCCATGTCGCTCGTCACCTTCCTGGCCCAGCGCTGGATCCTGTCGCGGCGTTCCTACCAGACGGTGGGCGGCAAGCCGACCGCCAAGGACAAACGCCCGCTCGGTGCCCTGAAGGTGCCGGTCATGATCGCCTTTGCGGTCGTCGCCTTCCTGGCGACCGGGGTGCCGCTGCTCTCGATCCTCGCGACCGCCCTGTCGCGGACGATTTCCGGCGGGCTCTCCTTCGGCAATCTCAGCCTCAACAATTTCATCCTGGTGTTCGGCAACAGCGCCGGCGCCGTCGGGGCGCTGGTCAACAGTTTTTCGCTCGGTATCGCCACGGCTTTGATCACCGGCCTGATCGGCGTGACGGCGGCCTATACGGTGGTCAAGACGCGGATGCGCGGGCGCATGACCATCGACGTGATGACCATCCTGCCGAATGCGCTGCCGGGCATCGTCGTCGCCGTCGGGCTGATCCTCGCCTGGAACATGCCCTGGCTGCCGGCGACGCCCTACAATACCGGGTTCATCCTGCTGCTCGCCTATTGCTGCATTCTGCTGCCGCAGCCGGTGCGTTATACGACGGCGGCCTTCCAGCAGATCGGCGACAATCTGGAGGCGGCGGCGCGCGTCTTCGGCGCCAGCGGCATCATCGCCTTCCGGCGCATCCTGCTGCCACTGGTGTTTCCGAGCCTTGCCTCGGCCATGCTGCTCGTCTTCGCGCTCGCCTCGCGCGAGCTTGTCGCCTCGGTCGTCGTGGCGCCTGTCGGCATGCAGACGATCGCGACCTTCATCTGGCGGCAGTTCGAACAGGGCTCGATCGGTCTCGGCATGGCCATGGCCTTCATCGCCATCGTGATCACCACCCTTCTGCCGCTGCTCCTGCTGACCCTGTTGAGGCGAAGCGGGCTGGTGGCGGAATAGCCGTCAACCATCATCGCGCTCACCCCTTTCGCAATTGCGAAAAACAGGGTATGAGGCCGCAAAACGAATTGGGTGCCGCCTCCCGTCGCCGCGCCAAAGCTCAGAGATTCAAAACATGAAAATGCGAAATATCGCGATTATCGCACACGTCGACCATGGGAAGACCACGCTTGTCGACGAACTTCTGAAGCAGTCGGGCTCGTTCCGCGACAACCAGCGCACCGTCGAGCGCATGATGGACAGCAACGATCTCGAAAAGGAACGCGGCATCACCATCCTTGCCAAGGCGACCTCGATCGAGTGGAAGGGCGTGCGCGTCAACATCGTCGATACCCCCGGCCACGCCGACTTCGGCGGCGAAGTCGAGCGCATCCTTTCGATGGTGGACGGCGCGATCGTTCTCGTCGACTCGTCTGAAGGCCCGATGCCGCAGACCAAGTTCGTGGTTGGCAAAGCGCTGAAGGTCGGCCTTCGCCCGATCGTCGCGATCAACAAGATCGACCGCCCGGACGGCCGCCACGAGGAAGTCATCAACGAAGTCTTCGACCTGTTCGCCAATCTCGACGCTACCGACGAACAGCTCGATTTCCCGATCCTCTACGGTTCCGGCCGCGACGGCTGGATGAACTACAATCCGGAAGGTCCGAAGGAAGAAGGCCTCGCGCCGCTGCTCGATCTCGTCCTGAAGCACGTTCCAGAGCCGAGCGTCGGCGAAGAAGACGGCGCCTTCCGCATGATCGGCACGATCCTCGAAGCCAACCCCTTCCTCGGCCGTATCATCACCGGCCGCATCCATTCCGGTTCGATCAAGCCGAACCAGTCGGTCAAGGTGCTCGGCCAGGACGGCAAGCTGATCGAAAACGGCCGTATCTCGAAGATCCTCGCCTTCCGCGGCATCGAGCGCACCCCGATCGACGAAGCGCATGCGGGCGACATCGTCGCCATCGCCGGCCTCTCCAAGGGCACCGTGGCCGACACGTTCTGCGATCCGTCGGTCACCGAGGCGCTGCATGCCCAGCCGATCGACCCGCCGACCGTCACCATGTCCTTCATCGTCAACGATAGCCCGCTCGCCGGTACCGAAGGTGACAAGGTCACCAGCCGCGTCATCCGTGACCGCCTGTTCAAGGAAGCCGAAGGCAATGTCGCGCTGAAGATCGAAGAGGCCGAAGGCAAGGATTCGTTCTACGTTTCCGGCCGCGGCGAATTGCAGCTGGCGGTTCTCATCGAAACCATGCGCCGCGAAGGTTTCGAGCTTGCCGTCTCGCGTCCGCGCGTCGTCATGCACAAGGATGAGGCCGGCAACCTGCTCGAGCCGATCGAGGAAGTCGTCGTCGACGTCGATGAGGAACATTCCGGCGTCGTTGTGCAGAAGATGTCGGAGCGCAAGGCCGAGATGGTCGAGCTGCGTCCGTCGGGTGGCAACCGCCTTCGACTGCGCTTCTACGCTCCGACCCGCGGCCTGATCGGCTACCAGTCGGAACTGCTGACCGACACGCGCGGCACGGCGATCATGAACCGCCTGTTCCACGACTACCAGCCCTACAAGGGCCCGATCGGCGGCCGCGTCAACGGCGTGCTGCTCGCCAACGGCGCCGGCGAAGCCGTCGCCTATGCGATGTTCAACCTGGAAGACCGCGGCCCGATGATCATCGAGCCGGGCGAAAAGGTCTATCAGGGCATGATCATCGGCATCCACTCCAGAGACAACGACCTCGAAGTCAACGTGCTGAAGGGCAAGCAGCTCACCAACATCCGCGCCGCCGGCAAGGATGAAGCCGTGAAGCTCACCCCGCCGATCCGCATGACGCTCGACCGCGCGCTCTCCTGGATCCAGGAAGACGAACTGATGGAAGTGACGCCGAAGTCGATCCGTCTGCGCAAGATGTATCTCGACCCGAACGACCGCAAGCGCTACGAAAAGTCGAAGATCGCCTGATTTCGATAGCTTTCATTGGACCCTTCAAAACCCCAGTAGAAATACTGGGGTTTTTTTGTGCCTGTGGCCCGCCCGGCCTTGTGGCAATGGTTAAAAACACGTTAACGTTGCCTCGTCGTCCACATGAGAAGTCTGTGGGCAATCCCTGCTACGCATAATGGCGGAATGGCGGATTGCCTGCTTCGGGGCCTAGAGTAAGCGTTATGAAAACGTTGTCGATCGATGTCCGGCGGGCTGAACCGCAAGACGCCCGCGCCATTTCCGAGGCGCATCGCCAGGCGTGGACACAGGCCTATGCAGGGCTCATTCCCCACAAGCCGCTGACCCAGATGCTGGAGCGGCGTGGCGAGGCCTGGTGGCGCAAGGCGACGCGCGGTCCGGCCACGCTTCTGGTTCTCGATGTCGCCGACCAGGTCGCCGGTTATGCCACGATCGGCCTCAACCGGGCGCGTGCATTGCCTTATGACGGCGAAGTCTACGAGATCTATCTGCGGCCGGAATTCCAGGGCATCGGGCTTGGCCGCCGCCTGTTCGGCGAAGGCCGCCGGCTCCTGAAGTCGCTCGGCTGCGAAGGCCTGGTCGTCTGGTGCCTGGAAGACAGCGAGCATGCGGCGCGTTTCTTCCGGCGGCATGGAGGCGTGGATCTCGCCGAAGGCATGGAAGATTTCGGGGGTACCCAGCTCCGCAAGATCGGCTTCGTCTGGCCCTGATCCGCCGGATCGAAATTACTCTGGAATTTGAATATTTTCTAATGTTGCAACGCGTGCGGCAGTTTAACAATGGCGCAAAGCCTTGTTGCCTTGCAGCATGATTCCCGCTATCGACGCATAACTTTGTCGAACCTCATCGGGGACCAGAATGCGTATCGATGCAATTTCCGTTGGCAAGAATCCGCCTGAAGACGTCAACGTCATCGTTGAAGTGCCGGTCGGCGGCCATCCGATCAAGTACGAAATGGACAAGGAAGCCGGCGCTCTCGTCGTCGACCGTTTCCTCTACACGCCGATGACCTATCCGGGCAATTACGGCTTCGTCCCGCACACGCTGTCGGAAGACGGCGACCCGATCGACGTGCTGATCTGCAATACCCGCCCGCTGGTTCCGGGCTGCGTCATCAACGTGCGCCCGATCGGCGTGATGATCATGGAAGACGATGGCGGCAAGGACGAGAAGATCATCGCCGTGCCGGTTCCGAAGCTGACCCAGCGCTATGACAAGATCAAGAACTATACCGACATGCCCGAGATCACGCTGAAGCAGATCGAGCATTTCTTCGAGCACTACAAGGATCTGGAGCCCGGTAAGTGGGTGAAGATCGGCGGCTGGCAGGATGTCGACGTCGCCAAGAAGCTGATCGTCGAGGCGATCGAGCGCTACAAGGCCCAGAAATAAGCCGTCAGGCTTTCAGAACCTTTTCGAGCTTTTTCTCCAGATCCTCCGGGTCGCCATCGATCCGGAGGATTTTTTTGCGCGCGGTTTCGCCAGAGAGGATCGAAATGGAGGATTTGGGGAGGCGGAACGTCTCGGCCAGCAGCAGGATCAGCGCCTTGTTGGCCTTGCCGTCCTCGGGCACCGCGGTGACACGCGCCTTGAGGAAAACCTCGCCATCGGCGGCGGTCTCGATGCCGTCGACAGCATTGCGGCCCGAATTCGGCGTGAGCCGGATTGCGAGCCGCAGATGATCGGAATGCTTGCTGCAGGGACCGCTCACGCAAACAGCGGATAGATCGACGTCCACATCAGCGAGCGGATGAAGAAGATGATCAGGAGCAGGATGACCGGCGAGATGTCGATGCCGCCGAGATCCGGCATGATGCGGCGGATCGGGCGCAGAACCGGGTCGGTGACGTTGAACAGGAAACGTCCCACCGCATCGACGAACTGGTTTCGCGAATTGATGACGTTGAAGGCATAGAGCCACGAGAAGATGGCGCTGGCGATCAGCACCCAGGTATAGAGGTTCAAGGCCAAATCGATGGTCTGAAACAGGGCGAGCATTAACGTCTCCATTTCTTTGTTGACAGACATGTAGACATTGGCGAACTAACGGGCAAGTGCCGCACCCGCGCCTCTACCGAATCATGTTTAACGGGCGGCAGGCGTCCTGCCGGTCTCCGGGCCCCGCTGAAAGTGCTGCATCATGTCTCTTCCCGTCTCGGGCGATCGTTTCGCCGCCTTCCGGCACTCGTCCTATACCCGCTTCTTCTTCTCCCGGCTTTTCTCGGCTTTCGCGATCCAGATCGTCAGCGTTGCCGTCGGCTGGCAGATGTATGACGTGACCAGCAATCCGCTCTATCTCGGCCTGATCGGGCTCTTCCAGTTCCTCCCGTCGCTGGTCCTGATCCTCGTCACCGGCTCCGTCGCCGACCGTTATAACCGGCGTGCGATCATGGCGATCTGCATGGTGGTCGGGGCGCTCTGCGCCGGCGCGCTGCTGGTGCTCACCATCACCCACTCCTTTTCGCCCTGGCCGGTGTTCGGCATCCTGATCGTGTTCGGCATCGAGCGCGCCTTCATGGGGCCGGCAGTCCAGTCGCTCGGCCCGAACCTGGTGCCGGAGCAGGATCTGCCGAATGCGGTCGCCTGGAATTCCTCCTCCTGGCAGACGGCGGCGATCCTCGGTCCGGTGGCCGGCGGCCTGCTTTACGGCGTCAGCGCGGTTGCCGCCTATTCGGTCGCCTTCGCCTTTCTCATCCTCGCCGCGGTTCTGGTCTTCATGATCCCGAAGCCCGCGCAGCGCAATGCGGTGGACAAGGTGAGCTGGGAGCAGATCCTTGCCGGCTTCAGGTTCATCTCCGGTGAAAAGATCGTGCTCGGGGCGATCTCGCTCGATCTGTTCGCCGTGCTTCTCGGCGGCGCCGTGGCGCTGATGCCGATCTTTGCACGCGATATTCTCGAACTCGGGCCCTGGGGGCTCGGCATGCTGCGTGCCGCGCCGGGCGTCGGCGCCATCATCGTCGCGATTTACCTCGCCTTCTATCCGATCCGCCACCATGCCGGCGTGGCGATGTTCATCGGCGTCGGCCTGTTCGGCATCGGCACGCTGATCTTCGGCCTGTCGGCGACGCCCTGGCTGTCGATTTCGGCGCTGATGCTGATGGGCGCGTCGGACATGATCTCGGTCTATGTGCGCGAAACGCTGATCGCGCTGTGGACGCCGGACGAGGTGCGCGGCCGGGTCAACGCGGTCAACATGGTGTTCGTCGGTGCGTCCAACGAGCTTGGGGAATTCCGCGCCGGTACGATGGCCTCGATCTTCGGCGCCGTGCCGGCCGTGGTGATCGGCGGTATCGGCACGCTGGCCGTTGCGATCGCCTGGTCCGTCGGTTTCCCGAAGCTGCGCCGGATCGACAGTCTCGAAGCGCCGGAGCGGTAACGGAAAGCGTATCATCCGGCCTTTTCGCCGAGCGGCGACGCATCCGCGATATCGGAAGTGGTGGGGTACAAGGGAGGCATCGGCGGCAGGCGTGCCGTCAGTCTCCGTCGTCATCCTGTGCGGTTGCGCGTGCGGCGGCCTGCTGGCGCTCCAGAACCCGGTCGCGCGCGGAGACGCCAAGCAGGTCGGCGATCCTCCAGATCACATGATCCTCGATCTCGCTCCGCTGCCCGTCCGCATAAACGATATCCCAGAGGATGCCGAGAAGCTCGACGCGGTCTTCCTCGTCGACGAGATGTTTTCTAAGGTCGGACGTGAAGCGATAATAATCGACCGCCTCGCTGCCGGCCTGATGGCCGACCTCGATCAGTGCCTTCAACCGGTCCTCGCTGAGGTCGTAGCGCTCGCGCAGCAGGTCGCGAAATTTCTGCTGTTCCTGGTCGGAGATGTTGCCGTCCGCCTCCATGACCTGGAAACAGAGCGCGACGAAGGCTACCCGCGGATCGTCGGGGGCGAATTCGTGCGCATGATGGGATCCGGTCAGAGTGTGGAGGAAGGCCTGAATGCGGTCTAACATCTATCTCCAGGCCCTCGCCATTCTCAAAAGAGCCGGAGCCTCGTTGCGGGCTGCCCGGCCTCGGGATCTTTCACACCCGGATCATCCGGCGGACGGCCGAAAAAGGGAACGGGCTCCTCCCCATTTTCAGGGGTTTTTCCGGTTTTCGGCGTCACATTCGCGGAGGCTGGTGTTTTTGCTGCAACAGCCAATTCCCTGTGGGGCGGCTTGATCTCCTGGGGAGCGGGCTTGGCCTCCTGCGGGGCGGGCTTGATCGGGACGAGAATCGGCTTCGGAGCTTCTTCGGCCTTCGCTTCTCCCACCGGGGCGACCTTTGGCGCGGGAGACACCTTGCTGGCCGACGGCGCTTCGCTGACGGGCGGCAAGCTGGCGATCGCCGTGTCGGCCGCCAGCGAACCTTCCTCGACCGGACCTTCGAGCTGGTCGAACGGCGCCTTCCATTCGAAAGCGTCGATCCGGCCGGTGACGGGGGAAAGCGGCAGCCACTTTTCCGAGACGAAACCATCGGCCACCCAGGCAGGATCGCGCGGTGCGCGCAGCGCCTGCGCCATCCAGTGGCGAACGCGGCCCTGGTCGCCGGTCTCGGCCTCCTCGATATCGGCAAGCAGCAGGTAGACGGCTTCGCGGGGCTCCATGCGAGCGGCGGCCTCGGCCTTTGCGCGGGCTTTCTTGAATTCCTGCGCGTCGAGCGCCGCCTGGGCGACTGCGAGCAGCGACTCGACATTGTTGGGGCGCATCGCCTCCAGCTTTTCGGCGCGTTTCAGCCGGTCGATCGTACTGTCGCCGCTGCGGGCGCGGATATAGGCGCGGGCGATTTCCGGATGCGGACCGAGCTTCCAGACGCCTTCGAGGGTGGAGGCGGCCTTGCGGATGTTGTCCTCGCGCAGCCAGGCCTTGGCGGCGATGACGGCGGCGGGCACCAGATCCTTGGCGAGCTTGAGCGCCGCCATGGCGTCGTCGCGCGCACCTTTCGGATCGCCCTCCAGCCGGTCGTTGGCCTTGGCGGTCAAAAGCACCGCCTTCCAGCGCTCGGCCTGCGGCTTTTCGAGGATGTTTGCCATGCGCTGCTGGTCGAGCAGGCGGATCGCATCGTCCCAGCGGCCGGCCTGGCTGCGGGATTCGAGCGTCGCCTGGGCGGCCCAGGGCAGGTAGGGCGCATGTTCGACGGCCTTTTCGGCATATTGGCGGGCGGCCTCGTTGGCGCCGAGCCGGCGGGCTTCCATGTAGAGGCCGCGCAGGCCGAGTTCGCGGGTTTCCGGATCCTCGGCCATCTGCTCGAACTTCTTGCGCGCTTCGTCGTGCTTGCCTTCGATCAGCGCGGCCTGGGCTTCGAGGAGATGGATCAGCGGCTCCTGGTCGGCGCTGATCAGGCCGCGGGTGCGCAGACTCATCTTGCGGGCAAGCAGCGCATTACCGGCGCCGGCAGCGATCAGGCCGGTCGAGAGCGCCTGATAACCACGGTCACGCTTGCGGGCGCGAAAATAGCGGCGGACGGAATAGGGCGATGTCCAGATCACCCCGACGATCCACCAGAGGATCATCGCCAGACCGATCAGCGCGACCACGGCGGTGGCGGCCACCATCAGGCTGGTTTCGATCAGGTGGTCCTGCCAGGTGATGGAAATCAGGCCGGGGCGATCCGCAAGCCAGGAGAAACCCCAGCCGAGAGCCAGCACCACAACGAGAAAAATGAAAAGTCTGACCATCCGGTTCTTCCGTCCTCAGCCTTGGGTGCCGGCGACGGCGCGCGAAAGCGTTCCGCCCACGAGATTTTCCACCTGAATGCGGGCATCGAGCTTCTGCTTGAAATCCCGCGAAACGGCCTTTGCCGGTTCCGGCAGCGCGTCCCATTCACGGGCGGAGGCCTGGAGATTGCCGTTGCGCAGCGCCTCTTCCATGCGGGCGACGACCGCATCCGGCGTATCGCCCTGGACATCGCCGACGCGGCGGACCTTGACGACCGACATGGCCGACGAGAGCAGCCGGCCGGCAATGCCCTCGTTCGGGTCCCGCTGGACGGTCGCTTCCAGCATCGCATCTGCGACGCGGGGGAAGTCGCGCTGCAGCTCGGCGCGGGCCGGCACGCCGGCCGAGGCGAACTTTTGCAGGTCGGCGATCGCCGGATCGTCGCCGGCGACGGTCTTGAAGGTCTGGAGCTCGGTCTCGAACGGGCCGCCGCGATCGATGCCGGCCTTGAGGGCCGCGGCTGCGACAGCGCGAGCGACCTGCTGTTCCGGGCCGCGGTCGTTCAGCTTCGCTTCGGCCTGGTCGAGGCGCTGGGCGAGGCTGGAATCGGCGCTCGCGGAGGACTGGACCGTGGCACGGAGGCGATCGAGATCGGCCTTCAGTGCCGCAAGCGCCTGTTCGCCGGCGCCGCTCGACGTCCGTGGCGCTGATTCGAGTGCCGTAACGCGGTTGGCGAGCGCAGCATCGGGGGCCGCTGCAGCTGCAGGCCGGTTTTTGAGTGCCGCGATTTCCTGGCGCAGTTCGGCGAGTTCGGCGGAGAGACCGGCCGTGTTCGAGGCGGCGGGAGCGGGCGTGGCGCCGGGAAGATAACCGGCATATTGCATGCTGCCGGCGAGCAGGAGTGCGACGAGGCCGCCGAAAATGCCGGCGGCGATCAGCGTTGACGTAGCAGGGCTCGGGCGCCGGGGCGGAGCGGGGCTGGGCTCCGGTTCGGGGGCGACGGTTGCGGGTTGCGGTTCCTTCGGTATTTCCGCAGCGTCGTCGAAACGCGGCTCGTCGGTCGGCGAGCGGTCGAAGGCAGGTTCATCGACGGGCTCGTCAGCCCTAGAAAGGCCCGGGGCGGGGTCTTTGGCGAGCTCAGGATTTGCCGGCTCATCAGCGCTTGCGGAAACGTCTTCGGCGGGCTCGTTCGCGCTCACCGCATCATCGGTGTCGTTGCTGCGGACAGGCTCGGCGACCACGTCCGATTGCTCGGCGGTTAGGTCGATCGTGACCGGTTCCTTGTCTGTCTTCGATCGGCGGGGTGGTTGTTCCGGTACCATCTCGACCTCTTTTTGCATGCGCTCACAGGAAACTAGTGGGTGGGTTATCGGAAAGAAAGGGGCGGGCGGGATTTTGCAGCCACCCCTCGACTAAAGGAGTGCGAAAATACCCTCCTCGTCAGGGTGGCGGGCGATCTTGATATTTCTATGAAATTCCCGCGGAATGATTTCGGCCACATTGTCACTGAGGCAAAGCAACCGCATGGATGCGAGCTTTTTCAGGTGCGGCGCAGCGAAACCCCAGAAGAGCCTGGCGGTTTCCCGCGAGTAGAGAAGTACGGCATCGGCAGGCGGATCGAGCAGCGCGCCACGGACGAATGTTTCATCGTAGGCTATGGGCGCCATTTCGTAGACTTCGGAGACGGCGAACGCTACGCCCTTGCCGTGAAGTCCCTCTTCGAATTTCGGCGACCGGGGCTTGCCGGCCAGATAGAGCAGCGGGGCATCAAGCCTGGGTGCATAGCCGGCGATGAGTTCCGCAAGTCCGGCGCCTGTGCCGGGTCCGGCGCGAACATCCCGGAAGCCGGCATCCGCGGCCGCGTTCGCCGTCGTTTCTCCAACTGCGTAAAGGGTTTGGTCGAGAAACGGCGTCAGGCGCTGACCCAGCGCGGACAGTACGCGGACGGCTTCGGCGCTGGTGACGGCGAGCGCGGTATGTGGACCGGCGAGCGCCGCCGCGGCAGCGTCCGGATGGTGGATCGCCCTGGTCAACGGCAGCAGGACCGGCTCATGGCCGAGGTCCTGCAGCCGTTCGGCGGTGCGCCGGGCCGGGTTTTCGGGGCGGGTGACGACGACCCGCATCGCTTTACGACCAGCCTTCGAAGAAATCGGGGCCGGCGGCGGCGCGGACGGCTTCGCCGGCCTGGCGGCCGAGTTTTTCCGCGTTTATCCGTTTGCCTTCGGTTTCGATCGAATGTTCCCTGCGGCCGTCCGGCGTCAGGATGAGACCTGAGAATTTCAGGTGGTCGCCTTCGCAGATCGCATAACCGCCGATCGGGGTGCGACAGGAGCCGTCGAGTGCCGCGAGGAAGGCGCGTTCGCAGGAAACGGCGTCATAGGTCGGGCGATCGTTGATCGGGTCGAGCAGCGCGTCGATACGGGCATCGCCGACACGGCTTTCGACGCAGATCGCGCCCTGTGCCGGCGCGGGCGGAAAATCCTCCGGGTCGAGCAGTTCGGTGACGACGTCTTCCTTTGCGAGGCGCTTGAGGCCTGCATAGGCAAGCAGCGTCGCATCCACCTGGCCTTCGGAAAGCTTACGCAGCCGGGTTTCGACGAGGCCGCGGAAGGTGATGACCTGGATATCCGGCCGGATCCGGCGGATCAGCGCCTGGCGGCGCAGCGAGGAGGATCCCACCATGGCGCCATCGGGAAGTGCCGCCAGCGTATGGGCGGTGCGGCCGATGAAGGCATCGCGAAAATCCTCGCGGGGAAGATAGGCGGAAAGCCGCAGGCCGTCGGGCAGCCTGGTCGGCATGTCCTTGGAGGAATGCACGGCGAAATCGAGATCGCCGGAGAGCAGCCCTTCCTCCAGCTCCTGGGTGAACAGGCCCTTGCCGCCGAGTTCCGAAAGCGACCGGTCGGTGATGCGGTCGCCGGTGGTTGACAGCACCACGACTTCGAACATGTCCTCCGGCAGGCCATGCGCCGCCATCAGCCGCGTGCGGGTTTCGAACGCCTGCGCGAGCGCCAGCGGGCTGCCGCGCGTGCCGATCCGGAAAGGTTTTGTTTGCATCCGCGTCATTCCATTGTTACCGGAGGCTTTCGTAGACCGGTTTATCCGGCATCGCAATTATCGATAGGCGTATGGCGACCTTTCTTCGCATCCTTGGCATCGAAACCAGCTGTGACGAGACGGCGGCTTCCGTCGTGGCGCGCCACGAGGACGGCCGTGGCGAAATCCTCTCCGATGTCGTGCTCTCCCAGCTCGACGAGCACAGCGCTTATGGCGGCGTCGTGCCGGAGATTGCCGCGCGCGCGCATGTCGAGGCGCTGGACGGGCTGATCGAGGAGGCGCTGACGCGCGCCAACGTTTCGCTCGACGAGATCGACGCCGTGGCGGCGACTTCGGGGCCGGGCCTGATCGGCGGTCTGATCGTTGGGCTGATGACGGCCAAGGCGATCGCGCGCGCCGCCGGCAAGCCGCTGATGGCGATCAACCACCTCGAAGGCCATGCGTTGACGGCGCGGCTGACCGACGGGCTTGCCTTTCCCTACCTGATGCTGCTCGTCTCCGGCGGCCATACCCAGCTGGTGCTGGTGCGCGGCGTCGGCGAATACGAGCGCTGGGGCACGACGATCGACGACGCGCTGGGCGAGGCCTTCGACAAGACGGCAAAGCTGCTCGGCCTGCCTTATCCCGGTGGGCCGGCGGTCGAAAAGGCGGCGCTGAAGGGCGATCCGGACCGGTTTTCGCTGCCGCGGCCGCTGGTGGGCGAAGCGCGGCTCGATTTCTCCTTCTCCGGCCTCAAGACCGCGGTGCGCCAGGCGGCGACCGAGATCGCACCCTTGAGCGACCAGGACGTCGCCGATATCTGCGCCTCGTTCCAGAAGGCGATTTCGCGGACGCTGCGCGACCGGATCGGCCGAGGCTTGGCGCGGTTCACACAGGAATTCGCGCATCTCGATGTCGACAAGGCGCTGGTGGTCGCGGGCGGGGTCGCCGCCAACCAGGAAATCCGCCGCACGCTGCAGGCGCTCTGCATCGAAAACGGTTTCCGCTTCATCGCGCCGCCGCTCAGGCTCTGCACCGACAATGCGGCGATGATCGCCTGGGCGGGGCTCGAGCGGATGGCGGAAGACCTGCCGGCGGATGGCCTCGATGTGGCGCCGCGTTCGCGCTGGCCGCTCGACGGGCAAGCAAAAACCCTGCTCGGCTCCGGCAAGCGGGGAGCCAAGGCATGAGCGGGCGGGAACGGCCAGGAGAACGGATCGTCGTCATCGGCGCCGGTGCCTTCGGAACGGCGCTTGCCGCTGTCATCTCGCTGGAAGGCCGGCATCCGGTCACCCTGATCGGCCGCGACCCCTCGCTGATGAGCGACCTGCGCGACGACCGGGTGCATGATGCAGCCCTTCCGGGCGTGCCCCTTCCGGATGCGCTGGAGTTTTCCGCCGAGCCGGATGCGATCGGCGAGGCGGATCTCGTGCTTTTCGCCATGCCTTCGCAGGCGCAGGCGGATGCGGCGCGGCATTACGGACCTTATCTCGCAGAAGGCGCCGTCGTCGTCACCTGCGCCAAGGGCATCGACAAATCGTCCGGCCGGCTGCTGACCGATGTTCTGGAGGCGGAGTTGCCGCACCATGCCGTTGCCGTCCTCTCGGGGCCGGGTTTTGCGGCGGATATCGCCCGCGGCCTGCCGACGGCGATGGCGATTGCGGCTGCCGATCAGGTTCTGGCGGAGCGGCTCGCCAACGCGCTCTCCAGCCGCACGTTCCGGCTTTACGCCTCGACCGACCGGATCGGCGTGCAGCTCGGCGGGGCGCTGAAGAACGTGCTGGCGATCGCCTGCGGCATTATCGAAGGCGCGGGGCTTGGCGAATCGGCCCGTGCGGCGCTGATCTCGCGCGGCTTGGCCGAAATGTCACGGCTGATCGAGGCGATGGGCGGCAAGGCGGATACCGTGCGGGGCCTGTCGGGCCTCGGCGATCTGGTGCTGACCGGCACCAGCCATCAATCGCGAAACCTGCGTTTTGGCATCGCGCTCGGCAGGGGCGAGGGTAATCAAGCCGGCGGGCAGCTTGTCGAGGGCGCTTTCGCGGCATCCGTCGCGGCGGGGCTTGGCGAAAAATTCTCGGTCGAACTGCCGGTCACCAACGCGGTGGCCGATATCATCGACGGCAGGCTCGATATCATGATGGCCATGGAACAGTTGATGACCCGGCCGATCACCACCGAATAAGATCATTTCCCATATGGGGCATCCAAGGAGAGACTGATGCTGTTTGCGTTTCTGTGCACCGACAAGCCCGGCCATCTGAACGTCCGGATGGAAACCCGTCCGACCCATGTGGAATATCTGAACAAGCTGAATGCCGAGGGCACGCTGAAGTTCGCCGGCCCGTTCCTCGACGATGACGGCAAGCCGAACGGCAGCCTCGTGGTCGTCGAGGCCGCCGACATGGCCGCCGCCCGCACGATCGCCGAGGCTGATCCCTATTACATGGCCGGCCTGTTCGAGAAGGTCGAAGTGAAAGCCTGGAACTGGGTCTTCAACAAGCCGGAGTGAGGCGACAGATGGCGTACTGGCTTTACAAATCCGAACCGTCGTCCTGGTCCTGGGAACAGCAGAAGGCGGCGGGCGACAAGGGCACCGAATGGACCGGCGTTCGCAACTACCTGGCGCGCAACAACATGCGGGCCATGAAGATCGGCGACAAGGGCTTCTTCTACCACTCCAATGACGGGCTGGAGATCGTCGGCATCGTCGAGGTCTGCGCACTGTCGCATCCCGATTCGACGGCACAAGGCGACCCGAAGTGGGATTGCGTCGATATCCGCGCCGTGACCGACATGCCGAAGCCGGTGACGCTGAAGGACATCAAGGCGAACCCCAAGTTCGAGAAGATGTCGCTTGTGACCTCGATGCGGCTTTCGGTTCAGCCGGTGACGGATGAGGAATATTTCGAGATCTGCAGGCTTGGCGGTCTCGACAATCCGCCGAAATCGCCGGCCTGACGCGCTCTTGAAGACCGATCCGCGGACCTTCATCCTTCAGAATACCGAGATCATGCGGCCGCCGCATGTGCCGGAAATCCGGCTGCATCTGGCGAGCGAAGCGCATGACCTCTGGCAGAAGACGGAGGAGGACCTGGAGGAAATCGGCCTGCCGCCGCCCTTCTGGGCCTTTGCCTGGGCGGGGGGCCAAGGGCTCGCCCGTTATATCCTCGATAATCCCGATGTGGTTGCCGGCAGGCGGGTGCTGGATTTCGCGAGCGGCTCGGGGCTGGTGGCGATTGCCGCAAAGCTCGCCGGCGCCGCCGACGTGCTGGCGGCGGATATCGATCCGTGGACGCAGAGCGCGGTGGCGCTGAATGCGGCGGAGAACGGGGTGACGGTTCGGTTTACCGCCGAGGATCTGATCGGCCGGGCGGTGGAGGCGGATGTCGTTCTGGCCGGCGACGTCTTCTACGATCGGGAATTTGCGGCCGCACTCATTCCGTGGTTCGCCCGGCTGGCGGGCGAGGGGAAGCTGGTTCTGGTCGGCGATCCCGGCCGCAGTTATCTGCCGAAGGACCGGCTCAAGCAGCTTGCCGTCCATCAGGTGCCCGTGACCCGGGCGCTGGAGGACAGCGAGGTGAAGAAGACGACGGTCTGGCGGTTTGGGTAGAGGTGCGTTTTATTTTATAGGATGTGCCCAAGTTTATAGGACGTGCCCAAGCCCGGCCTCCTCTGCCCTGCCGGGCATCTCCCCCTCAGGTGGGGAGATCGGCTGGGCGCGGGCTCACAGCCCTGCATCCCCCGTCTCATCCTGAGAGCCTTCCGACTGAGATGCACGACTTTTGCTTGGAAGCGACGGTCATGCCGCTTGTAATCTCCCCACCCGAGGGGGAGATGCCCGGCAGGGCAGAGGGGGCCGGCTGGCGCAGGTGCCTATGCTTCAGCCGCCTGAGGCCTGTAAACGCCTTAAGCCCTCAATTCCCGCCACGGATGACGCAGACGCCGGATTCGAAGGAGCAGGCGCCGTCGGCGGCAAAGGCGTGTCCGCGCAGGCCGCCGTCGACATCGATGATCTTGGCTTTCGGCGCCAGCGTTGCGCCGCCTTCGGCGTCTCCCGGCCAGTAGCCGCGCGTGATATAGATGCCGAAGTCGCGCGGTGGGGGAGCCTGCAGCGCGCCGCTGAAGATGCCGAGCCTGCGCACGAACGAGGCCGACCCGGTATAGACGATACGATAGAACTCGCCTTCCGGTGCGGGATCGTCGCGGTTGGTTTCGATGCGATAGATGCTGCCGGCCGTGTCGGACCAGCGATCGCGGGCATCGGCGGCCGAGGCAACCGTCGCAAACAGAGCTGCGGCGAGGAAAACAGGCTTCATGTGATTCGCGATCATGGCGAACTCCGGCAGGTATGGTTAACCATTTACTAACACGAAATGGGTTGTCCGTTCGCCACGGCAACGATTTCTTTGCAAATCTTGGTTAACGTCGCCCGCAGGTTTGAGCCGCGTCAGCCACGAGAAAGACACAATCGATTAAATTGGAAATCGGTTTGAATTGTTCTTGTCGTCAGACATCCGTGCGATTAAACCACGCCAATGATGCAATGCACATTTCTTCGGCATACGTGCATTGTTGGGCGCCCGCCCTTGATACCGCATACGACGCCGCGAGGTTCTGATGGCGAATGTGACAAATAACCGGCCCCTGTCGCCGCATCTTCAAGTCTACAAGCTAATCCCCACCATGGCCATGTCGATTGTGCACCGCATCACCGGCGGCGCGCTCTACTTCGGCACCATCCTGGTGGCGTGGTGGCTGATCGCCGCCGCCAGCGGCCCGGCCTATTACGACTGGGCCAACTGGGCGCTCGGCAGCATTCTCGGCAAGCTTGTGCTGCTCGGCTATACCTGGGCGCTGATCCACCACATGCTCGGCGGCTTCCGCCACTTCATGTGGGACCTCGGCCACGGTTTCGAGAAGGAATTCTCCACCAAGCTCGCCATCGCCAATATCATCGCATCACTCTGTCTGACCGTGCTGGTCTGGGTGATCGGCTTCCTCGTTCGGTAAGGTTCTCATCCATGGATATGCGTACCCCGCTCGGAAAGGTCCGCGGACTGGGCTCCGCCAAGGACGGCACCGATCACTTCTGGCGCCAGCGCCTGACGGCCGTCGCCAACGTGCCGCTGATGATCTTCTTCGTCATCTTCATGATCATCTACGCCGGAAAGCCCTATCCGGAGGTGATCGCCGCGCTGTCGAACCCGTTCGTCGCCGTCGTCATGGGCCTCATCGTCATCTCCGGCGTCATTCACATGAAGCTCGGCATGCAGGTGATCATCGAGGACTATGTCCATGGCGAATTCGGCAAGGTCGCGCTGATCATGCTCAACACCTTCTTCTCGATTTTGATCGCCGGGCTCTGTCTGTTCGCCGTTCTGAAAATCGCATTCGCAGGATAACCCGTCATGGCATCAGTCACACCCATTGCTCCGAACGGGGCCGCCCAGAACGGCAAAGCCTATACCTATGTCGACCATTCCTATGACGTGATCGTCGTCGGCGCCGGCGGCGCCGGCCTGCGCGCCACGCTCGGCATGGCCGAGCAGGGTTTCAAGACCGCCTGCATCACCAAGGTTTTCCCGACCCGCTCGCACACTGTCGCAGCGCAAGGGGGGATTGCCGCCTCGCTGCAGAACATGACGCCGGACTCGTGGCAGTGGCATCTCTACGACACCGTCAAGGGTTCCGACTGGCTCGGCGATGTCGATGCCATGCAGTACATGGTCATGGAAGCGCCGAAGGCGGTCTACGAACTCGAACATTACGGCGTGCCCTTCTCGCGTAACGAGGAAGGCAAGATCTACCAGCGGCCGTTCGGCGGCCACATGCAGAACTTTGGCGCCGGCCCGCCGGTGCAGCGCACCTGCGCTGCGGCAGACCGCACCGGCCACGCCATCCTGCACACGCTCTACGGCCAGTCGCTGAAGAACAACGCGGAATTCTTCATCGAATATTTCGCGCTCGACCTGATCATGTCGGAAGACGGCCGCTGCACCGGCGTCGTTGCCTGGAACCTCGATGACGGCACGATCCATCGTTTCGCCGCCAAGATGGTGGTGCTGGCGACCGGCGGTTACGGCCGCGCCTATTTCTCGGCGACCTCGGCCCATACCTGCACCGGCGACGGCGGCGGCATGGTGGCCCGCGCCGGCCTGCCTCTGCAGGACATGGAATTCGTGCAGTTCCACCCGACCGGCATCTACGGTTCGGGCTGTCTGATCACCGAAGGCGCGCGCGGCGAAGGCGGTTACCTCGTCAATTCCGAGGGCGAACGCTTCATGGAACGCTACGCACCTTCGGCCAAGGACCTTGCCTCGCGCGACGTGGTTTCCCGCTGCATGACGCTGGAAATCCGTGAAGGCCGCGGCGTCGGCAAGAACAAGGACCACATCTTCCTGCATCTCGACCATCTTGATCCGGCCGTCCTGCACGAACGCCTGCCGGGCATTTCCGAGAGCGCCAAGATCTTTGCAGGCGTCGACGTGACCCGCGAGCCGATCCCGGTCCTGCCGACCGTGCATTACAACATGGGCGGCATCCCGACCAATTTCTGGGGTGAAGTGCTCAATGCCGACAGCAACAATCCGGAACGCATCCTGCCGGGCCTGATGGCCGTCGGCGAAGCGGGTTGCGCCTCGGTTCACGGCGCCAACCGCCTCGGCTCCAACTCGCTGATCGACCTCGTGGTCTTCGGCCGCGCCGCCGCCATCCGCGCCGGCCAGGTCATCGACCGCGCCGGCCCGATCCCCGCCCTCAACATCGCGGCTTGCGACAAGATCATGGATCGTTTCGACCGTCTGCGTAACGCCAATGGCGGCACGCCGACCGCGGTTCTGCGCGACAAGATGCAGCGTACCATGCAGGACGACGCCGCCGTGTTCCGTACCCAGGAATCGCTGGAATCGGGCTGCAAGCGGATGTCGGCGATCTGGGGCGAGATGAAGGACGTCAAGGTCACCGACCGTTCGATGATCTGGAATTCCGACCTCGTCGAGACGCTCGAGCTCGAAAACCTGATGGCGAACGCGATCACCACGGTCTACGGCGCGGAAGCACGCAAGGAAAGCCGCGGGTCCCACGCCCGCGAGGACTACACGTCCGGCCCGTTCGCCGGCCGCGACGACGAGAACTGGCGCAAGCATACGCTCGCCTGGGTCAACGAAACGGGCGACGTCAAGCTCGACTACCGCCCGGTCCATACCGAGCTCATTGCCGAAGGCATCGATCCGTACAAGATCGAGCCGAAAGCGCGCGTGTACTGATCATGGCGGCGGCGGGTGCGGGATATTCCGGAACGCCGCTCGTCAAGAAGCTGGGTTTCAAGCCTGGGATGACGGCAGCGTTCGTTGCGCTGCCGGACAGTCTGGAAGAGCTGGAAGCCCTGGTTGAATTCGCCGCCTGCGACCGGTTTTCCTCCTGGGAAGCGATGCGTGCGGCAGGCAAGGCTTATGATGCGATCCACGCCTTCACGATCATGAAGGCGGAGATTGAAAACGAGCTTTCCGGTCTTCAGGACCGAATCAGGCCGGATGGCATGATCTGGGTCTCCTGGCCGAAGAAGGCTTCGAAGGTTAGGACGGACGTGACCGAGGATGTCGTGCGTACGGCGGCTCTCGATCTCGATCTGGTGGATGTCAAGGTGGCCGCGGTCGACAATATATGGTCGGCGCTGAAGCTGGTCATTCGCAAGGATCGGCGCAAGGAAAGAACGGATAGGTCGCATGGTTGAACTCGCTCTCCCCAAGAACTCTCAGATGACCGAAGGCAAGGTCTGGCCGAAGCCGGCAGGCGCCAAGAATGTCCGTGAGTTCCGCATATACCGCTGGAACCCGGATGACGGCAAAAATCCGAGCATCGATACCTTCTATATCGACGTCGACGATTGCGGCCCGATGGTGCTCGACGGTCTGCTCTACATCAAGAACAAGATCGATCCGACGCTGACGCTGCGCCGCTCCTGCCGCGAAGGCATCTGCGGCTCCTGCGCCATGAATATCGACGGCACCAACACGCTCGCCTGCACCAAGGGCATGGACGATATCAAGGGCACGGTAAAGGTCTATCCGCTGCCGCATATGCCGGTCGTCAAGGATCTCATTCCCGACCTCACCAATTTCTACGCCCAGCACCGTTCGATCGAGCCGTGGCTGAAGACGGTATCGCCGCAGCCGGCCAAGGAATGGAAGCAGAGCCACGAGGACCGCCAGAAGCTCGACGGCCTCTACGAATGCATCCTCTGCGCCTGCTGCTCGACCTCCTGTCCGAGCTACTGGTGGAACGGCGACCGCTATCTC
Organism: Neorhizobium sp. 2083; assembly: GCF_031455615.1. Taxonomy (NCBI): domain Bacteria; kingdom Pseudomonadati; phylum Pseudomonadota; class Alphaproteobacteria; order Hyphomicrobiales; family Rhizobiaceae; genus Neorhizobium; species Neorhizobium sp. 2083. The sequence goes on from NZ_JAVDTC010000006.1 coordinate 274,299, forward strand.
GGTCCGGCCGTGCTGCTGCAGGCCTATCGCTGGCTGATCGATTCCAGAGACGAAGCCAAGGGCGAACGCCTCGACAATCTCGAGGATCCGTTCCGGCTCTATCGCTGCCACACGATCATGAACTGCGCCCAGACCTGCCCGAAGGGCCTGAACCCGGCCAAGGCGATCGCCGAAATCAAGAAGATGATGGTCGAGCGTCGCGTCTGAGGCATTTTCGACAGTCGATCCCTGTCCTGGCGGGGATCGAGCGCATTGCCATCTTCTCGATCGAGCCCGCCAAAATGTTCCAGTACGACTTGATTAACCAAAGCGGTTTACGATAATTCGGTCTCAATTCAGTGGCATCGGTGGCGGGTACCGGCTGAAAGCAGGAGTGTGATGATGCAGTTCAGATATGTGGCGACGGGACTTGTTCTTGCCGTGGTGCTGGCCGGTTGCCAGCGGACTTCCTATAGCCCTTACAGCGATCTGCCCTCCCAGCCTTCCCAGCCCGCGCCGCTCCAGGCACAGCCCGTGCCGTCCGTTCAGGGCGGCCAGCTGCCGCCGCCTCCCGGTACCGCAGGTGCTTCCCAGTTTCCGAGCGCGCCCGGCGCAAATCCCGCCATGGCATCGGCCAATTCGGCCGCGCCGCCTGCGAGCGCGCTCGATGTCAAGAAGGAAGCCATGGTCGGCAACTGGCGTGTGTCCAATGGCGGCTCGTCCTGCGACATGTTCCTGACGCTCACCAATCTCGGCGGCGGCTCGCGCGGCGGTACCCGCGGCTGTGCCGGCGAGCTCACCGCCATGGGCTCCTGGGAAGTGTCCGGCAAGATGGTGCAGTTCAAGAACCGCGCCGGCGACGTGATCGGCCGCGTCTACAAGAGCGCCGAGAACCGCTTCGACGGCACGATGAATTCCGGCCAGCAGGTCAGCCTCAGCCGCTAAGCGGTCCCCCACAGTCTCGAGGGCGTCCGGTTGGAACCCATCCCCGAATACACGACGAGCGTCGGTGAGGAGCTGAAGGTTCTTGCCGTGTCGGGCGCTTTGATCGCCGACACGGCGCAGCTCGCGGTCGCCGCCAAGCTCGACCATCTTCTGATCTGCCTTCGCGAGACCAAGCCCGCCAAGAAGAAGAGCGCGCTCGGCTGGCTCTTCGCCAAGGGCAGCGGCCGGCCGCGCGAAATCCGCGGTCTCTACGTGCATGGCAGCGTCGGTCGCGGCAAGACCATGCTGATGGACATGTTCTTCAAGAAGGCGCCGAGCGAGAAAAAACGCCGGGCGCATTTCCATGAATTCATGGCGGACGTGCACAACCGCATCCACGAACACCGCCAGAAGCTGAAGCGTGGCGAAACCAAGCAGGCGGATCCCGTGCCGCCTGTCGCCGCCGCGTTGTTTGCCGAGGCGGAGCTTCTCTGCTTCGACGAGTTTTCGGTCACCGACATCACCGACGCGATGATTTTGGCGCGGCTGTTCACGGAGCTGTTTTCGCTCGGCTGCGTTCTTGTCGCCACCTCGAACGTTGCGCCGGAGGATCTCTACAGGGACGGACTGAACCGCGGGCTGTTCCTGCCGTTCATCGCGCTGCTCAACCGTTATGTGGACGTGGTTACCCTCGACTCGCCCAACGATTATCGCATGCAGAAGCTTGCGAGCCTGCCGGTCTATGTGACGCCGCTCGATGCCCGCGCCGATGCGGCGATGGAATCCGCCTGGCATCAGGTAACCGACGGCAAGAAGGCGGCGCCTGCCGAGATCCCGATGAAGGGCCGCAGCATTCATGTGCCCTCGGCCGCAGGGCGCGCGGCGCGTTTCGATTTCAAGGACATCTGCGGCAAGCCGCTCGGGGCCTCGGACTATCTGGCGCTCGCCGACCGCTTCGATGCCATCTTCGTCGAGCACGTTCCGCAGCTCGGCCCGGAAAAGCGCAACGAAACCAAGCGTCTCATCAATCTTGTCGATGCACTCTACGACCACACGGTGCGGCTCTACGTCTCCGCTGCCACGGCGCCGGAGGACATCCTGCTCGAGCGAAAAGGCACGGAAGGTTTCGAGTTCGACCGCACGGTTTCGCGTCTTTTCGAGATGCGCAGCCCCGACTATCTCGCGCTGCATCAGGAAAAGCGACGTTGATTTTTAACGGTTTGGTGACAGAAATTCTTACGTTTACGTAAGAATTTGATCATCTAACCGATTGAAAAACTTGAGCCAAAAATAATCGATTGCCATTTTGAGCGGATGGCGCTATGCGGTCTGGCACATGGGTAGGCGAGCCGTAGTCTGCCATGGATTCGGATCTCGAAAGGAAGCTTTTCGATGGCGCGCAAGAAGATCGCACTTATTGGTTCTGGCATGATTGGTGGCACGCTGGCGCATCTCGCCAGCCTGAAGGAACTGGGCGACATCGTCCTCTTCGACATCGCCGACGGCATTCCGCAGGGCAAGGGCCTTGATATCGCCCAGTCCGGCCCGGTCGAGGGCTTCAACGCCAAGCTCTCCGGCGCCAGCGATTACGCTGCCATCGAAGGCGCAGACGTCTGCATCGTCACCGCCGGCGTCGCCCGCAAGCCGGGCATGAGCCGCGACGACCTGCTCGGCATCAACCTCAAGGTCATGGAACAGGTCGGCGCCGGCATCAAGAAGTATGCCCCGAACGCCTTCGTGATCTGCATCACCAACCCGCTCGACGCGATGGTCTGGGCTCTCCAGAAGTTCTCGGGCCTGCCGAAGAACATGGTCGTCGGCATGGCCGGCGTGCTCGACTCGGCCCGCTTCCGCCTGTTCCTCTCGGAAGAATTCAATGTGTCCGTCCAGGACGTCACCGCTTTCGTTCTCGGCGGTCATGGCGACACGATGGTGCCGCTCGCCCGTTACTCGACCGTCGGCGGCGTTCCGCTCACCGACCTCGTCAAGATGGGCTGGGTCACCAAGGAACGTCTCGAAGAAATCATCCAGCGCACCCGTGACGGCGGCGCCGAAATCGTCGGCCTGCTGAAGACCGGTTCCGCCTATTACGCTCCGGCCGCCTCGGCGATCGAAATGGCCGAATCCTTCCTCAAGGACAAGAAGCGGGTTCTGCCGGCTGCTGCCCATCTCTCCGGCCAGTACGGCGTCAAGGACATGTATGTCGGCGTTCCGACGATCATCGGCGCCGGCGGCGTCGAGCGCATCATCGAAGTCGAGTTCAACAAGGACGAAGAGGCCGCCTTCCAGAAGTCGGTCGGCGCCGTCGCCGGTCTTTGCGAAGCCTGCATCAATATCGCACCGGCTCTCAAGTAACCAGCGCGCCGAAGTCATCGAAACAGGGATAAACCCATGAACATTCATGAATATCAGGCCAAGGCTCTGCTGAAGGGCTATGGTGCGCCGGTTGCGGAAGGCGTAGCCATCCTGAAGGCTGAAGAAGCCGAAGCTGCTGCGAAGTCGCTTCCCGGCCCGCTCTATGTCGTCAAGAGCCAGATCCATGCGGGCGGCCGCGGCAAGGGCAAGTTCAAGGAACTCGGCCCCGACGCCAAGGGCGGCGTTCGCCTGGCCTTCTCGATCGAGGAAGCCAAGGCGCATGCCAAGGAAATGCTCGGCAACACGCTGGTGACCGCTCAGACCGGTGAAGCAGGCAAGCAGGTCAACCGCCTCTATATCGAAGACGGCGCCGACATCGCCCGCGAGCTTTACTGCTCGCTGCTCGTCGACCGCTCCGTCGGCCGCGTCGCGTTCGTCGTTTCGACCGAAGGCGGCATGGACATCGAAGCCGTTGCCCATGATACCCCTGAGAAGATCCATACGATCGCCATCGATCCGGAAGCCGGCGTCACGGCTGCCGATATCGCCGCGATCTCCAAGGCCCTGGAACTCGACGGTGCTGCCGGCGAAGATGCCAAGTCGCTCTTCCCGCTGCTCTACAAGGCCTTCAATGAGAAGGACATGGCCCTTCTCGAGATCAACCCGCTGATCGTCATGAAGAACGGCCATCTGCGCGTCCTCGATGCCAAGATGTCGTTCGACGGCAATGCGCTCTTCCGTCACGACGACGTCAAGGCGCTGCGCGACGAGACCGAAGAGGACGCCAAGGAAATCGAGGCCTCCAAGTGGGATCTCGCCTACGTGGCTCTCGACGGCAATATCGGCTGCATGGTCAATGGTGCCGGTCTCGCGATGGCGACGATGGACATCATCAAGCTCTACGGCAAGGAGCCGGCGAACTTCTGCGACGTCGGCGGCGGCGCCGGCAAGGAGAAGGTGGCTGCGGCCTTCAAGATCATCACCGCGGACCCGAAGGTCGAGGGCATCCTCGTCAACATCTTCGGCGGCATCATGCGTTGCGACGTCATCGCCGAAGGCGTTGTCGCGGCGGTGCAGGAAGTGGGCCTGAAGGTTCCGCTCGTCGTGCGCCTCGAAGGCACCAATGTCGAACTCGGCAAGAAGATCCTGAACGAATCTGGTCTCGCTATCACGGCGGCTGACGACCTTGACGACGCGGCGAAGAAGATCGTCGCGGCGATCCAAGCCTAACCTGGAAGGACCGGAACCAATGTCTATTCTCGTCAATAAAGACACCAAGGTCATCGTCCAGGGCCTGACCGGCAAGACCGGCACCTTCCATACGGAGCAGGCGCTCGCCTACTACGGCACCAAGATGGTGGGTGGCGTTCATCCCAAGAAGGGCGGCGAATCGTGGTCGTCCGGCGTCGACGGTACGTCGCTGCCGATCTTCACCTCGGTTGCCGAAGCCAGGGAGCGCACCGGCGCCGACGCGACCGTGATCTACGTTCCGCCGGCAGGTGCCGCGGACGCGATCATCGAGGCGATCGAAGCCGAAGTCCCGTTCATCACCTGCATCACCGAAGGCATCCCGGTCATGGACATGGTCCGCGTCAAGGCTCGCCTCGACCGCTCCAATTCGCGCCTGCTCGGCCCCAACTGCCCGGGCATCCTGACGCCGGAAGAATGCAAGATCGGCATCATGCCGGGCTCGATCTTCCGCAAGGGTTCGGTCGGCATCGTGTCCCGCTCGGGCACGCTGACCTATGAAGCCGTGTTCCAGACCTCGAACGAGGGCCTCGGCCAGACGACCGCTGTCGGTATCGGCGGCGACCCGGTCAAGGGCACCGAGTTCATCGACGTCTTGGAAATGTTCCTCGCGGACGACGCCACGACCTCGATCATCATGATCGGCGAAATCGGCGGCTCGGCGGAAGAAGACGCGGCACAGTTCCTGAAGGACGAAGCCAAGAAGGGCCGCAAGAAGCCGATGGCAGGCTTCATCGCCGGCCGTACCGCGCCGAAGGGCCGCACCATGGGTCACGCCGGTGCCGTGGTCTCCGGCGGCAAGGGCGATGCGGAATCGAAGATCGCCGCGATGGAATCGGCAGGCATCAAGGTTTCGCCGTCTCCGGCCCGTCTCGGCAAGACCTTGGTTGAAGTCCTCAAGGGCTGACGCCACATAAAGGACACTCGCCGCCCCTAGATAGATAGATGGCGATTGATCCGACAAGCTTGGGACAGGCGAACCGCCATATTGCTTCGCCTGTCCATGTTTTGCGTCTCCCAGTTTCTGAAGACGCGTGACCGCCAAGGGCGGTTCGGTATCAAGACGAAGACCAAGAAAATGCGGAGGCCGGAAGTGTTCCGGTTCCGATTACGTCAGGAGGCGGGCGCGGCGCCCGCAGATAACCATGGCACGGCAAGAAGCCAACGAGCAGTTCCTCATCACCTCTTTCCTCGACGGACAGAACGCGGCCTATATCGAGCAGCTGCATGCCCGGTACGAAGACGACCCGACATCCGTCGCGCCGGAATGGCAGGCTTTCTTCAAGGCGCTCGCCGACAACCCGGATGATGTGAAGGCGGCCGCCAAGGGAGCCTCCTGGCAGCGCAGGAACTGGCCGATCGCGGCCAATGGCGAACTGGTCTCGGCGCTCGACGGCAACTGGCCGATCGTCGAAAAGGCGATCGAAACCAAGGTCAAGGCGAAGGCGGAAGCCGCCGCCGTCGCAACCGGCAAGCCGGTCAGCGAAGCAGAAGTGCTGCAGGCGACCCGGGACTCGGTTCGCGCCATCATGATGATCCGCGCCTATCGCATGCGCGGCCATCTGCATGCCAAGCTGGACCCTCTCGGCCTTGCCGCTCCGGTGGAAGACTATAACGAGCTTTCGCCGACGGCCTACGGCTTCACGGAAGCCGATTACGACCGCAAGATCTTCATCGACAACGTGCTCGGCCTCGAATATGCGACCGTCCGCGAGATGATCGAGATCCTGGAGCGCACCTATTGCTCGACGCTCGGTGTCGAGTTCATGCATATCTCCAATCCGGAAGAGAAGTCCTGGATCCAGGAGCGGATCGAGGGCCCCGGCAAGGGCGTCGAATTCACCGCCAACGGCAAGAGGGCCATCCTTCAGAAGCTGGTCGAGGCGGAAGGTTACGAGCAGTTCCTCGACGTCCGTTTCAAGGGTACCAAGCGCTTCGGCCTCGACGGCGGTGAATCGCTGATCCCGGCGCTCGAACAGATCATCAAGCGCGGCGGCCAGGAAGGCCTTGAAGAAGTCGTTCTCGGCATGCCGCATCGCGGCCGCCTGAACGTGCTCTCTCAGGTCATGGGCAAGCCGCACCGCGCCATCTTCCACGAGTTCAAGGGCGGCTCCTTCAAGCCCGACGAAGTCGAAGGTTCGGGCGACGTGAAGTACCATCTCGGTGCTTCCTCCGACCGCGAATTCGACGGCAACAAGGTGCACCTGTCGCTGACCGCGAACCCGTCGCATCTGGAAATCGTCAACCCGGTGGTCATGGGCAAGGCCCGCGCCAAGCAGGACATGCTTGCCAAGGCCTGGGATGGCGACATCATTCCGCTGAAGGAACGTTCCAAGGTCCTGCCGCTCCTGCTGCACGGCGATGCCGCGTTTGCGGGCCAGGGCGTGGTTGCCGAAATCCTCGGCCTTTCCGGTCTGCGCGGCCACCGCGTCGCCGGCACGATGCACGTCATCGTCAACAACCAGATCGGCTTTACCACCAACCCGGCCTTCTCGCGTTCGTCGCCCTATCCGTCCGACGTCGCCAAGATGATCGAGGCGCCGATCTTCCACGTCAACGGCGACGATCCGGAAGCGGTCACCTATGCCGCCAAGATCGCTACCGAATACCGGATGAAGTTCCACAAGCCTGTCGTCATCGACATGTTCTGCTACCGCCGCTTTGGCCATAACGAAGGCGACGAGCCGGCGTTCACGCAGCCGAAGATGTACAAGGTCATCCGCGCCCACAAGACGGTCGCGCAGATCTATGCCGACCGCCTGATCGCCGAAGGCCTGGTCACCGACGGCGAATTCGAGAAGATGAAGGCCGACTGGCGCGCGCATCTTGAAACCGAATTCGAGGCCGGCCAGAGCTACAAGCCGAACAAGGCCGACTGGCTGGACGGCCAGTGGTCGGGCCTGCGTTCGGCCGACAATGCCGACGAACAGCGCCGCGGCAAGACCGCCGTGCCGATGAAGGAACTGCGGGAGATCGGCCGCAAGCTGTCGACCATTCCGGAAGGCTTCAACGCGCACCGCACCATCAAGCGGTTCATGGAAAACCGTGCCCAGATGGTCGAGACCGGCGAAGGCATCGACTGGGCGATGGCGGAAGCATTCGCTTTCGGCTCGCTCGCCGTCGAGGGTACCAAGATCCGCCTGTCGGGCCAGGATTGCGAACGCGGCACCTTCTCGCAGCGTCACTCGGTCCTCTACGATCAGGATACCGAAGAGCGCTACATCCCGCTCGCCAACCTGTCGCCGACCCAGGCCCGTTACGAAGTCATCAACTCGATGCTTTCGGAAGAGGCGGTTCTCGGCTTCGAATACGGTTATTCGCTGGCCCGCCCGAACGCGCTGACGCTGTGGGAAGCCCAGTTCGGCGATTTCGCCAACGGTGCGCAGGTCGTGTTCGACCAGTTCATCTCGTCGGGCGAACGCAAGTGGCTGCGCATGTCCGGCCTCGTCTGCCTGCTGCCGCACGGTTATGAAGGCCAGGGTCCGGAACACTCTTCGGCTCGCCTGGAGCGCTGGCTGCAGATGTGCGCCGAAGACAACATGCAGGTCGCCAACGTCACGACGCCGGCGAACTACTTCCACATCCTGCGCCGCCAGACCAAGCGCGACTTCCGCAAGCCGCTCATCCTGATGACGCCGAAGTCCCTGCTGCGCCACAAGCGGGCGACCTCGACGCTGGCCGAACTGGCCGGCGAGTCCTCCTTCCATCGCCTGCTCTGGGACGATGCGGAGGTCATCAAGGACGGTCCCATCAAGCTGCAGAAGGATGCCAAGATCCGCCGCGTCGTGCTCTGCACCGGCAAGGTCTATTACGACCTTCTGGAAGAACGCGAAAAGCGCGGCATCGACGACATCTACCTGCTGCGCATCGAACAGCTCTATCCGTTCCCGGCCAAGGCCCTGATCAACGAGCTGTCCCGCTTCCGCAACGCGGAAATGGTCTGGTGCCAGGAAGAGCCGAAGAACATGGGTGCATGGTCGTTCATCGACCCGTATCTGGAATGGGTTCTGGCCCATATCGATGCCAAGTATCAGCGCGTCCGCTACACGGGCCGGCCGGCAGCGGCCTCGCCTGCAACGGGCCAGATGTCGAAGCATCTCGCACAGCTCGAAGCCTTCCTCGAAGACGCGCTGGGCGGCTGAGGGGTAGGGCGGATGGCCTATTTTCACCTGAAGCTCGTTTCGCCTCGGCCGGGCTTTCCGCATGACGCAACGCCGGACGAGATGACGGCGATGCAGGCCCACGCCGTCTACTGGCGGGGCCTTGCGGAGAGCGGCGTCGCGATCGCCGTCGGTCCCGTCTTCTCGGAAGGCGGGGCTTTTGGCATCGCGGTGGTGGAAGCGGCGGATGCCGCTGCCGCCCGGGCGCTCGGCGACAACGATCCGGTGATCAAGGCAGCTCTCGGCTTCCGCTTCGAAACGTCTTCCATGCCATCCATCATTCTTCGGACGTCTGCGGCGGGTGCCGCGGCCGCCGTCTAAACGAAAACAACCATTCAGGAACTCACACAATGGCCACTGAAATCCGCGTCCCAACCCTCGGAGAATCCGTCAGCGAGGCGACCGTCGGCACCTGGTTCAAGAAGGTCGGCGATACGGTCAAGGCCGACGAGCCGCTCCTCGAGCTCGAAACGGACAAGGTGACCGTCGAGGTTCCGTCTCCGGCTTCCGGCGTCCTGACCGAGATCGTTGCCGCCAACGGTGAGACCGTCGGCCTCGGAGCCCTGCTCGGCCAGATCGCCGAAGGTGCTGCCGGTACTGCCGCCGCCGCTCCGGCCGCAAAGCCCGCCGAAGCGGCACCGGCCAAGGCTGCCGAACCGGCCGCTCCGGCGCCGGTCGCCGCTGCCGCCAGCGCTTCTGCCGCCGCCACCTCGATGCCGGCTGCTCCGGCTGCCGCCAAGATCGCTGCCGACAACAACATCTCCACCGCCGATATCGACGGTTCGGGCAAGCGCGGCCAGGTTCTGAAGGGCGACGTGATCGCCGCCGTCGCCAAGGGCATCTCCGCTCCGGCTGCGGCCCCTGCCGCTCCGGCGGCACCGCGTCCGGTTTCCTCGGCTGACGACGCGTCGCGCGAAGAGCGCGTGAAGATGACGCGCCTGCGCCAGACCATCGCCCGCCGCCTCAAGGACGCGCAGAACACCGCCGCCATGCTGACCACCTACAACGAGGTGGACATGAAGGCGGTCATGGACCTGCGCAACCGCTACAAGGACGTGTTCGAGAAGAAGCACGGCGTGAAGCTCGGCTTCATGGGCTTCTTCACCAAGGCCGTCACCCACGCGCTGAAGGAACTGCCGGCCGTCAACGCCGAGATCGACGGTACCGACATCATCTACAAGAACTACTGCCATGTCGGCGTCGCCGTCGGCACCGACAAGGGCCTCGTCGTTCCGGTCGTGCGCAATGCCGACCAGATGTCGATCGCCGAAATCGAGAAGGATATCGGCCGCCTCGGCAAGCTCGCCCGTGACGGCGCGCTGTCGATGGCCGACATGCAGGGCGGCACGTTCACCATCTCGAACGGCGGCGTCTACGGTTCGCTGATGTCCTCGCCGATCCTCAACGCCCCGCAGTCCGGCATTCTCGGCATGCACAAGATCCAGGACCGTCCGGTCGTCGTCGGCGGCCAGATCGTCATCCGCCCGATGATGTACCTGGCGCTCTCCTACGACCACCGCATGGTGGACGGCAAGGAAGCCGTGACCTTCCTGGTGCGCGTCAAGGAAAGCCTCGAAGATCCGGAACGCCTGGTTCTCGATCTCTAAGACGGGAACGAACCTATGGAAACGCTCGGGGCCACTGCAACGCCATACATGACGCTGCTGGCCTTGAGCGTTGTCCTTCTGGTCTTCCACGTCCTGATGCAGGGCGTGCTTTCGACCCGCGAACTCGGTTCGCAGTGGAATGCCGGGCCGCGTGACGAGGGGCTGGAACCCAAGGGCAAGATGGCGGGACGCGCCGCACGCGCCTCCGGGAATTTCCGGGAAACCTATCCGGCTTTTGTGGGCCTGTTGCTGGGCGTCGCCTTTGCCGGCGACGATACGTTTCGCCTCGGATTGATCGGGGGCTGGATCTGGCTGGCCGCGCGGATCGTCTATATCCCCCTCTACATGGGCGGCGTTTACTATATCCGGTCTCTCGTCTGGACGGTCAGCCTGATCGGACTTCTCATCATGACCATCGCGCTGTTCCGATGACGCCATGACCGCATCTTTCAAAGCATGGTTTCCCATATTCTGCCTGCTGCCAGGCCTTGCTGCCGCCGCCGAACGCTGCGCGATCGAGAAGGCCGTGTTCGTCGAGGCAACTGCCGGGACGGTGCTTTCGTTCAAGCCGGTCGGTTCGAATGCGGCTGTCGTCAGCCACCTGTTCACGATCACCGGGGGCAAGCTGAAGCTCGACGGCAACGTGATGTATGACGACGAGTCCGAACGGCCGGGCGGCATGGTGACGAACAACTGCCCGCAGGGCGATGCGACCGGCGCGGAGCTTCGGGCCTGCACCCTCTGGACCGGCGTGCCCTATGCCCTTGATGTCGCGACCGGCCGTATCGACATATTGGGTGCCGCGGACACTCCGGCGCCGGACGCGATCCTGATGCCGGGTTTCGGCCCGGCGATCCGCCATTCGGCGCTATGGGGAAAGAGCGGTCTCAGCCGGGTGCCCTGGGACCTCTACCAATTCAAGGAATGCAAGGCATGAGCGAAACCCCTGTTCTTCTGGTGACCGGCGGAAGCCGCGGCATCGGCGCAGCGGTCTCGCTGATGGCCGCCAGCCGCGGCTGGCGGGTTGCGGTGAACTATGCGTCCAATCGAGAGGCTGCCGACAAGGTGGTCGCCGAAATCAGGGCCGCCGGCGGCGAGGCGATTGCCATCCAGGCGGATGTCGGCAATGCCGCCGAGATCGTCTCGATGTTCGAAGCGGTCGACCGGCATTTCGGGCGGCTGGACGGGCTGGTCAACAATGCCGGGATCGTCGACATGCCGCAGCGCATCGACGAGATGAGCGCCGAACGCATCGAGCGGATGATGCGGGTGAATGTTACCGGTTCGATCCTGTGTGCCGGAGAGGCGGTGCGCCGGATGTCGACGAAACACGGGGGCAGGGGCGGGGCGATCGTCAATATCTCTTCGATGGCGGCGAAGCTCGGCTCCCCGGGCCAATATGTCGATTACGCAGCCTCGAAGGCGGCGATCGACACGCTGACCATTGGCCTGGCGCGCGAAGTCGCGACCGAGGGCGTGCGCGTCAATGCGGTCCGCCCGGGCATTATCGACACGGATATCCATGCGTCCGGCGGTCTGCCGGACCGGGCGCGCGACATGGCGCCCAGTGTACCCATGCAACGGCCGGGCAGGGCGGAAGAAGTGGCGGATGCCGTCCTCTATCTTCTGTCGCCAGCGGCTTCCTATGTAACCGGCGCCATACTCGATGTGAGCGGTGGGCGCTAAAGCAATTCCAGCAAAAATCCGCAGCGGTTTTGCGTTCGGAATTGCGACGAAACGAAGAGATGAAGAGAAGGAAAAAGAACTATGGCTTATGATGTCGTCGTCATCGGAAGCGGCCCCGGCGGTTACGTCTGCGCGGTGAAGGCCGCCCAGCTCGGCCTCAAGGTCGCGGTCGTGGAAAAGCGCGCCACCTATGGCGGGACCTGCCTCAACATCGGCTGCATCCCTTCCAAGGCGCTGCTGCATGCGTCCGAAATGTTCGCTCACGCCGCCCACGGCATGGATGCGCTCGGCGTCGAGGTCTCGGCTCCGAAGCTCAACCTCGAAAAGATGATGGCCCACAAGGACGCGACCGTTAAGTCGAATGTCGACGGCGTCTCCTTCCTGTTCAAGAAGAACAAGATCGACGGCTTCATCGGCACCGGCAAGATCGTCTCAGCCGGCAAGGTCTCGGTGACCGGCGACGACGGCAAGGTCCAGGAACTTGAAGCCAAGAACATCGTCATCGCCACCGGCTCCGACGTTGCCGGCATTCCGGGCGTCAATGTCGAGATCGACGAAAAGGTGATCATCTCGTCCACCGGCGGCATCGCGCTCGAAAAGGTGCCGGCGCACCTGATCGTGGTCGGCGGCGGCGTCATCGGCATGGAACTCGGCTCTGTCTGGTCGCGCCTCGGCGCCAAGGTGACCGTCGTCGAATATCTCGACAAGCTGCTCGGCGGCATGGACGGCGAAGTCTCCAAGCAGTTCCAGCGGATGATGGCCAAGCAGGGTATGGACATCCGCACGGATGCCAAGGTCACCGGCGTCGAAAAGACGGCTTCGGGCGCCAAGGTCACCTACGAACCGGTCAAGGGCGGCGAAGCCCAGACGCTCGAAGCCGATGTCGTGCTGATCGCCACCGGCCGCAAACCGTATACGGCGGGCCTCGGCCTCGAGGAAGCGGGCGTCAAGCTCGACAACCGCGGCCGCGTCGAGATCGACGGCCACTTCAAGACCAATGTCGAAGGCATCTATGCGATCGGCGACGTGGTGCGTGGCCCGATGCTCGCCCACAAGGCGGAAGATGAAGGTGTTGCGATGGCCGAAATCATCGCCGGTCAGCATGGCCATGTGAATTACGACGTCATTCCGGGCGTCGTCTACACGCAGCCGGAAGTGGCCTCCGTCGGCAAGACCGAGGAAGAGCTGAAGGCGGCGGGTATCGCCTACAAGGTCGGCAAGTTCCCGTTCACCGCCAACGGCCGCGCCCGCGCGATGCTGGCGACGGACGGTTTCGTGAAGATCCTCGCCGACAAGGACAACGACCGGGTTCTGGGCGGCCATATCGTCGGCTTCGGTGCCGGCGAAATGATCCACGAGATCGCCGTGCTGATGGAATTCGGCGGCTCCTCGGAAGACCTCGGCCGGACCTGCCACGCGCACCCGACCATGTCCGAAGCCGTCAAGGAAGCGGCGCTCGGGACCTTCTTCAAGCCGATCCATATGTGATCGGACGATCGTAAGCGAAGATTGAAAAGGGTAGGATTTTGTCCTACCCTTTTTTCGTTGGAGCACAGTGACTGCGATGAACGAAAAGATCAGTGTCAGTTTGCCGTCTCACATGGTCGATGCGATCAGATCGCGCGTCGAGGCGGGTTCCTATGCCTCGACCAGCGAGGTTATGCGGGCGGCTCTGCGGGCGCTCGATCGGGAAGAGCATGTTCTCGATCAGGTGGCGGATGCGAAAATCCGGGAGGCGCTGGAAGATCCGCGGCCAGCTATACCAGCGGAGGAAGTTTTCGATCGACTGGAGCGCCTGCACGCAGCTCGGGTGAAGAGTAATCCGAATGGTTCGTGAGGTTTTGTTTCATCCGCTTGCGGATGCGGACCTTGAGGCTATCTACCATTTTATTGCCAATGACAGCCCGGAGCGAGCGATCGCCTTTGTCCGGCGCATCCGGGCTTTCAGTGCCACTCTGGCGACGATGTCGGAACGCGGCCGGCGCCGGGACGATCTGGCAGAAGGCGTAAGGACGATCGTATTCGAGCGCCGGGTCATCGTGGCGTATCGTCTGGCAGATGGCAGCATCATCATTCTGCGGATTTTCTACGGGGGCCAAAACATCGATGGCGCCGAATGGCCTTCGGGATAGCAATTACGGTCAGCTGAAATTATGATTGGTCAATTCCAGGATTAAATCTTGGACAGGCTTGCCGGTTTCGCTTGAGCGTCCGCCAGACAGGCATAGACTGGATACCATCACTCTAACCTTCTGAAAAAGGTCAAGAAAATGGTTTCATCCTTCTCGGTGCCGCAACGTATCACGCATTGGCTGATGGCAGCGCTCATTCTTTTCAACCTGCTTTTCACCGATGCCATGGAGACTGCCGGGCGGCTGATGTTCCGGGGGCAGGCGCTGACGCCGGAGCAGGTGAGTGCGGCAAATATCCATGCCTATGTCGGCATCAGCGTGCTGGTGCTCGCGGTGATCCGGCTCTGTCTGCGGTTCGCCCAGGGCGTGCCGCCGGAGCCGGTGGAGGAGCCGCCGTTCCTGCGGATGGTGGCAAGGGTTGGCCACTGGGCCTTCTATGCGCTGTTCTTCTTGATGCCTCTTGCCGGCATCGGCGCCTGGTATTTCGGGAACAAGACCGCGGCCTTCGCGCATACGGGCCCATTGAAACTGTTGATGTGGGCATTGATCGCCGCCCATATCGGCGGCGTCCTGGTCCACCAGTTCTATTGGAAGACGAACGTGCTGAAGCGGATGACAAGCGGCGTCAATTGACCGCCGTCACCTTGAAGCCCTGTTTGCGGAAGAGTTCGACAAGGCCTTCCTCGCCGGGCAGGTGAAGCGCCCCGACGGCCATGAAGGCACCGCCCTGTCCAAGGATGGGCGCTGCCCGCTCTGCCATGATGTGGTTGCGCTTGCTGACCACGAGGTTCTCGAAGTCGCCGTAACCGGCTTCGTCCTCGGTGCCGTCGGGCGCCACGGCCTTCAGCATCGGCATCGCGATGCCGATCTCGCCGGAAAGATAGACTTCCGTCAGCGTCTCGAAAATGTCGTCGACGCGCTTGCCGAGCTTGATGGTCTCGATCAGCGACTTCAAGTGAAGATCGATCGGAATGGCGTTCAGCGCCGCGGCCTGTTCCTCGAGCGTTTCCAGCCCCTTGACCGGCTTGCCTTCGGCGGTGGCCTGTTCGGCGATCTTCCTGTCGAGGAAGGCGACGTTCTGCGCCTTGCGGGCGAGCTCGCAGGCCGGCACGGAGACGAGCGCCATCAGCATCCATGGACGCATCCGCGAGACGGCCGAAAGCGGCACCCCGCGTGCCTTGAGGCCGGTTTCGAGCAGCGCGACGTCGTCCTTCGACAACAGCGAATCGATCGTGCTGCCGTCCGTCAGCATCATCAGTTCCGGTTTGGCCAGCATCTTGGCCATGGCCCTCTTTTCGTCGATCACCTCGTCGGATTCGATGATAATAGTCTTTGCTTTCGAGCGCGCCTCGGCAGCGCCCAGCGGCATTTTCAGCACCCGCGGATCGGAGACGTGCATCGTGCCGAGCAGATAGGAGGGCGTCAGCCCGTCCTTCTCGATCTTCCAGAAGATGCCCTTGCCGTTCGGCACCTTTCTGCCTTCGGCGACGATCTGATCGTAGACCGGCGATTTCGCGGCCTTCATCTCGTCGAGCAGGTTGCGGCCGTCGCAGGCGGGCGTTTCCGCCCGAGCCGGCGACAAGGAGCCGAGGACCAGAAGGAGGGAGGCAAGTGCAAGGACATGCGCCGCCGCGATCAGCCACAGCACGAAACCTTGGGCGCGCTTCATGAAAGCGCCGGTGGGAGAGGCAAGGGCGGGAGTCATCATGTCATCCGTCTGCGAGGGTCGCCGGCATGTTAGCGGTGGCGGCTGCACAAGCGTTTAACGCAACTGGTTAAAACTTGGTTCACGCGCGGGGATGGGCGCGGTCGTAGACGTCCAGCAGCCTGGACGAATCGACGCCGGTATAGACCTGGGTGGTCGAGAGGCTGGCATGGCCGAGCAGTTCCTGGATGGTGCGCAGGTCGCCTCCACCGGCGAGCAGGTGGGTGGCGAAGGAGTGCCGCAGCGCATGCGGGGTTGCCGTCTCCGGCAGGCCGAAGGCGCTTCTGAGCTTCTGCATTTCTCGCTGGACGATCGCCGGCTGCAGCGGGCCGCCGCGGGCGCCGCGGAACAGCGGTTTTTCCGCCTCCAGATGGTAGGGGCAGAGTTTCCTGTAGGCTTCAACGGCGTCGAATACGATCTGCAGCAGCGGCACGAGACGGGTCTTGCCGCCCTTGCCGGTGATCCGCAGCGTCGTCGCGCCCGGCGTCAGGTCGTGGGGCTTCAGCCCGAGCGCTTCGGAGATGCGCAGGCCGCAGCCGTAGAGAAGGGTCAGCACGGCGGCATCGCGGGCGGCGATCCACGGTTCTTCCTGCAACTGCGCGCCTGTCGTGACCAGATTGAGCGCCTGCCGGTCCGTCAGCGGTTTCGGCAAGGACTTCGGCTGCTTCGGCGCCCGGATGGCGCCGGCGGCTGCGGCGTTCACCAGGCCCTTGCGTTCGAGATAACGAAGAAATGAACGGAGCCCGGCGAGATGCCGGCCGAGCGAGCGGGCGCCGGAGCCTTCGCGGCGGCGCGAGGCGAGGAAGGCGCGCAGGTCGGCAGGGCGCAGGGTGTGGATATCGGCAATCCTGGTGGGGCCGCCCAGATGTGTGGTCAGAAACGTCAGAAACTGGCGGCTATCGCGCTCGTAGGCATCGAGCGTGTTCTCCGAGAGCCGGCGTTCGCTTGCCAGGCTCTCCAGCCATTCGCGACGCTTTTCGATGACATCGGGTGCGGCGATAATCAGCAGCTCGTTCAAGATCTGACCCGTTGAATTTGGAGGGGTTGCGCCCCAGATTGCTCTGGACGGCGTTACGAAATCCCTAAACCTGCCTTAGTCTTGGCAGACGTTGTCATCGTTCGATCATACGGGGCTGCGATATCCGACAGGTCCTGTCTGCGGGAGTTTCTATGGCGCGCCGTGATTCTACGACCACTTTTGGACATCTCGCGGAAACAATCGCTCTCGTCTCACAAGGCAAACCCGGCCACATCGTCGACACATTGATTGCCGAACGCGGCCAGAGGATCGTCCAGAACCCACTCTGGCCGGTGATGCGGCCGTTTCTCTACACGCTCCTGCGCTATGGCCGGGCGATCAGGTTCGCCAACGACATCTCGACGCTCAATGGTTTCCAGTGCTTCGAGTACATGAGCAACCTCCTGAAGCTCGACGTGACGGTCGCCAATGCCGAGCGCATTCCCGAAAAGGGCGGGTTCATTCTGGTCGCCAATCATCCGACCGGGATTGCCGACGGGGTTGCCGTCTTCGACCTCCTGAAATCGCGCCGGCCCGACATGATGGTGTTCGCCAACCGCGATGCGGTGCGCGTCAATCCGCGTTTTGCCGAGATGATCATCCCCGTCGAGTGGCGGGAGGAGCACAAGACCAAGCTCAAGGCCCGTGAGACGCTGGTCCTGACCAACAAGACCATTGCAGACGGCAAGGTCATGGTGCTGTTCCCGTCGGGACGGATCGCCTATTGGGCGGACGGCAGGCTGAACGAGCGGCCATGGAAAACGTCGGCCGTCAGCCTCGCCCGCAAATACAACCTGCCGATCCTGCCGATCCACATGCGGGCGCGCAATTCCGGCCTGTTCTACTGGTTCGCCAAGTGGTCGACGGAATTGCGGGACATGACGGTGTTCTACGAGCTTCTGAACAAGAAGGGCGACCATTTCGATTTCACGGTCGGGCAGATGATCCCGCCGTCGGCGCTGGAAGGCGACATGACGGAGGTGACCAAGGCCCTTGAGCAGCACACCGTGTTCGAGCTTGCCGCCGATGGCGATGCGGTGTTCAAGCCCGCCGAGAAACCGCAGACGGCGTCGGCGGCGTGAAAGACATGAGCCCCGGAGATATCGGTTCCGAAGCGTTAGGCACTGAAGATCTGGTTCTGGAAGGCCTGGGTATTGTGATTGCTCCCTTCGGCAACCGGCTTGCCAGCGACATCGGACTGCTGGCCGAGGCTGCGAGGCAGGAAGGTTATAATCATATCCTGCGGATTGCCGAGGAATGGTCGGCCGGGACCAACCGGTTCGAACGGCGCGGCGAAAGCCTGCTCGGTGCCCATGATCGGGGGCGGATGATCGGGGTCGGCGGGATGACGGTCGAACCGACGCGGGCCGACTGGCTGCGGATGCGCCGCTTTTATGTGTCGCAGCCATATCGGGGCAAGGGGATAGGCCGGCGTCTTGCCGAGCGGCTGCTCGAACATGCCCGCGCCTTCACCCCGGTCGTGACCGTCCATGCCGGCAGCGATGACGCCCGCCGTTTCTGGCAGGCCATGGGATTTCAGCCGCTGACCGGCGAGAGCTATACGCATAGCCTGCGTCTCGCCTGAGTTGCATTCTTTTCATCCCGCTCTTCGGCTAGGAATAGGGCATGCTGCTTCGCTCGATGTTTGCCGCCAACTACCGGTCGCTGCGCTCGATCCGCATGGATCTGGCCGGCGTCAACCTGTTCATCGGCGAGAATGGCGTCGGAAAATCCAATCTCTACCGGGCGCTGCAGCTCGTACAGGCGGCGGTTCGCGGCAATCTCGCCTACGAGATCGCCGCAGAGGGCGGCATGGCGTCGGCGCTCTGGTCGGGCACGCGTCGACAGGAGAAGAATTTCCGTATCAAGCTCGAGGTCGAAGTTCTTGACGAAGAGCGGGCGGTGACGTTCCGCTACCGGGTCGAGGCGGGGCTTCGGCCACCTGTCGATGCAGCGGGCTTTGCCTTCGAGCCGCAGGTGAAGGAGGAGGAGCTTGTCGTCGAAACCGGTTCGCGGCCGGTGACGATGATGAAGCGCGCCGGGCCGGGCATCATGGTGCGGGGGACCGGCGGCCGGATGGAGCAATATCCCGAACAGGCGATGACCTCCGAGACGGCGATCGCCCTTCTCGGCGATGCCGGGCATTATCCGGAAGCCGGCGCTTTTCGGCGGATGGTCGATGGCTGGCGGTTCTTCCACGGGTTCCGCACCGACCGGGATTCGCCGTTGCGGCAGCCATGCCTTGCGGTGACCTCGCCGCTGCTTGACGAGGACGGTGGCAATATGGCGGCGGTCTTTGCGACGCTGGTCCATACCCGCGGAGATACGGTGGAGCTCGACCGGGCGATCGCCGATGCCTTCGGCGGGGCGAAGCTTCGGGTTCCGGAACCCGGCGAGCACGCCGAATTCGGGCTCGTCTTTCCGGATTTTCCTGCCCGGGTGTTTCAGCCGCGCGAGCTTTCCGACGGGCAGATCCGCTTTCTAGGGCTCGCGGCGGCGCTGATGTCCTATCGCCAGCCGCCGCTGATCGCGCTCAACGAACCGGAGGCCAGCCTGCACCCGGACATGCTGCCGCCGCTGGCCGAGATGATCGCGCAGGCGGCTCGCCACAGCCAGGTCTGGATCGTCACCCATTCCGAACTGCTTGCCGCCGCCGTTCAGGAGCGTTGCGGCACGCGACCGCGGCGGGTGATCCGCAGGCAAGGCGCCACCTGGATCGACGGCATGCGGCTGACCGGCGTCATAGACGGTGAAGACGAGGACGAGTGATCCTGTTTAGGGTTCACTTTTGTTCCGGGTTTGGGCATGGTCGCCGCCCATGGGCATAGATTCGTCCGATCTCTTCGGTTCGCTGTTCGAAGCGCCGTCATTGGTAAGGGTGGTGCCGGTGCTGGTACCGCTGCCGGTGCCGGTTGCCTATAGTTATGCCGTGCCGGACGGTGTGCATGTCGAGCCCGGTTCGGTCGTGCAGGTGCCGGTCGGCCCGCGGCAACTGATCGGCGTCGTCTGGGACGGCGAGAACGACGACAAGCTCGATCCGAAGAAGCTGAGGCCGATCACGCTGGTCTTCGATTGCCCGCCGCTGTCCAAGGAGATGCGCGATTTCGTCGATTGGGTGGCGAGCTATACGCTGTCTCCGCCCGGCCTCGTGGCGCGCATGGCGATCCGCGCACCGGCCGCGCTCGATCCCGAGCCTATGGTCGAAGGTCTTCGATATCTCGGTGGCCAGCCGGAACGTTTGACGCCGGCGCGCGCGCGGGTGCTCGATATCGCCGGCGAGGAAGAAATTCCCTGGACCCGCAGCGGGCTGGCGCATGCCGCCGGCGTTTCCGTGAGCGTCGTTGACGGGCTGACAGCGCAGGGAATATTCGAGACGGTGTTCCTGCCCCCGCCGCCGGTCGTGGCGAGGCCGGACCCGGATTATACGAGCCCGCGCATCGAGGGGCCGCAGAAACAGGCCTCCGTGGAAATCCTGGAATCGATCCGGGCAGGCGGGTTCTCCACCTCGCTGATCGACGGGGTCACGGGTTCGGGCAAGACGGAAGTCTATTTCGAGGCGATCGCCGAAACGCTCAGGCGCGGCAAGCAGGTGCTGATCCTGCTGCCGGAAATCGCGCTGACCTCGAGCTTCCTCGAACGTTTCCAGGAGCGGTTCGGCGCCAAGCCCGGCGAATGGCACTCAGATCTTGCCCCCCGCATGCGCGAAAAGGTCTGGCGCGGGGTGGTGACCGGCGAGGTGAAGGTGGTGGCGGGGGCACGCTCGGCGCTGTTCCTGCCTTTCGAGGATCTCGGCCTGATCATCGTCGACGAAGAGCACGACCCTGCCTACAAGCAGGAGGACCGGGTGTTCTACAACGCCCGCGACATGGCGGTGGTGCGGGCCCGGATCGGCGATTTCCCGATCGTGCTGGTGTCCGCGACGCCCTCTGTCGAAAGCCAGGTCAACGGGCTTGCCGGCCGCTACAACACCGTGCATCTGCCGACCCGTTTCGGCGATGCGGCACTTCCGGATTTGCACCTGATCGACATGCGGCGGCATCCGCCGGAGCGCGGCGGCTTCCTGTCGCCGGTGCTTCTCAGGGCGATTGGCAGGACGATCGAGCGCAAGGAACAGGCGCTGCTCTTCCTCAATCGCCGCGGTTACGCGCCGCTGACGCTCTGTCGCGTCTGCGGCCACCGGTTCCAGTGCCCGCAATGTTCGAGCTGGCTGGTGGAGCACCGGTTCAAGAGCCAGATCCAGTGCCATCAGTGCGGTTATTCGGAGCGGACGCCGGAAGCCTGCCCGGAGTGCGGCACGTTCGACCATCTGGTCGCCTGCGGCCCCGGGGTAGAGCGGATCGCGGAGGAAGTCGAAAAGCATTTTCCGGATGCGCGCACCATCGTCATGTCGTCGGACCTGCTCGGCGGCGTCAAGCGCATGCGGCTGGAACTGGAGGCAATCGCCAAGGGAGAGGCGGATATCGTCATCGGCACCCAGCTCGTCGCCAAGGGACATAACTTCCCGCTGATGACGCTGGTCGGTATCGTCGATTCCGATCTCGGCCTGTCCAACGGCGATCCGCGCGCCGCCGAGCGCACGTTTCAGCTTCTCTCCCAGGTGACGGGCCGGGCCGGGCGAACCGGCCTCAAGAGCCACGGCCTGCTGCAGACCTTCCAGCCGCAGCATCCGGTGATGCAGGCGATCGTCTCCGGCGACGCAGGTGCCTTCTACGAGCGCGAGATCGCCGAGCGCGAAAAGGCGATCCTGCCGCCCTTCGGCCGGCTGGCCTCCCTGATCGTCTCGGCGGATACCCGGGCGGATGCGGAAACCCATGCGCGGGGCCTCAGGGCCGCCGCGCCGAAAGTCACCGGCATTTCTGTGCTGGGTCCGGCGGAAGCACCGTTGGCGCTGGTGCGCGGCCGCCATCGCTTCCGGCTCCTGGTGCATGGCCGGCGCAATTCCGACATGCAGGCGTTTCTGCGGGCGATGCTGGAAAACGGCCCGAAACAACGCGGCTCGGTGCAGATCCAGCTCGATATCGATCCGCAGAGTTTTCTTTGACCGCGGTTCTTTGCGACTTGTTTACCGGTTGCGCTAGAATCTGGCGATTCGAATGATGCGAGGCCGCGATGGAACTCTATTTTCCCACTGAACTCGGCGAGCAGGTGGCTTTCGTCTGCGCGGCGGCAACCGCGGCACTCGGCCTTCTCGTTTTCCTGTTTCCTGCGACCGTTCTGCGCCTGGCGGCGTTCCAGATCGGCGAGGTCCGTCCGGAAGGTTATGCCGCGGTCCGTTCGAGTGGCGCCCATCATCTCGGCTTCGGCCTGGCGGCGATCATGCTCGCCCAGGACTGGATCTACATGACGCTCGGGATCGCGCTCGGATTTGCCGCTCTCGGACGGTTGCTGTCCTGCGCTCTCGATCGCGGCTTCACGCCCAGAAATATCGCGTTTTCCTTACTTCAGGTTGTGCTGGCCGGCGGCCCGCTCGCCTATGTCTTCGGCTATATCTGACGCGTCTGTTCGAAAGTCGAAGCCTCAGCCGGCCGAAAATCCTTCCGCTTCCGGTATAAAATCGCTCTCAGCCCTTGCGCGTCCGGCTTTTTCCGTTATCAGGCGTGTTGCGAGTCCTTACAGCCTATGCTAGACGGACCGCGAAAGTCGGAAAGGGTAGGGCGCCAGCCCTACAGGTTCTGAGAAAAAATCAAACGATTTCAAGCTCTTGCTTCACCTCTCCCGCAGGGTCTGGCGCTTGGATGGCAATACAGGGAAACTGTGCCCGTGGCTGACACGTCCCAGCTTATTTCCGGTGTAGCGGAGCGTTACGCTTCCTCGCTTTTCGAACTGTCTCTCGAGACCGGTTCGGTCGACAAGGTCGGTGCCGATCTTGATCGTTTTCAGGCGCTGCTGGATGAGAGCGAAGACCTGCGACGCCTGGTCGCAAGCCCGGTGTTTTCCGCCGAGGACCAGCAGAAGGCCGTAATCGCCGTTGCCGAGAAGGCTGGCATTTCCGGTCTCGTCGCCAATTTCCTGAAGGTCGTCGCCGGCAATCGTCGCCTGTTTGCGATGCCCGGCATGATCCGCGCCTTCCGCCAGATCGCCGCAGAGCATCGCGGTGAAATCACTGCCGAGGTCACCTCGGCGCATGCGCTTTCCCAGGCGCAGGAAAACGAACTCAAGTCGGCGCTGAAGGGCGTAACCGGCAAGGACGTCGCAATCGTCGTGACGATCGATCCGTCGATCCTCGGCGGCCTGATCGTCAAGGTCGGTTCTCGTCAGATCGACACCTCCCTTCGCACCAAACTTTCCACCCTTAAGCTTGCACTGAAAGAGGTTGGCTGATGGATATCCGCGCCGCGGAAATTTCCGCAATTCTGAAAGACCAGATCAAGAACTTCGGCCAGGAGGCTGAGGTTTCCGAAGTCGGACAGGTTCTGTCCGTCGGCGACGGCATTGCCCGCGTCTACGGTCTGGACAACGTCCAGGCCGGCGAAATGGTCGAATTCCCGGGCGGCATCCGTGGTATGGCGCTCAACCTCGAAGCCGACAATGTCGGCGTCGTCATCTTCGGTTCCGACCGCGAGATCAAGGAAGGCGACACCGTCAAGCGGACCGGCGCCATCGTCGACGTTCCGGTCGGTCCGGAACTGCTCGGCCGCGTCGTCGATGCGCTCGGCAACCCGATCGACGGCAAGGGCCCGATCAATGCGTCGCGCCGTTCGCGCGTCGACGTCAAGGCTCCGGGCATCATTCCGCGCAAGTCGGTTCATGAGCCGATGTCGACCGGCCTCAAGGCCATCGACGCGCTCATCCCGGTCGGCCGCGGCCAGCGCGAGCTGGTCATCGGCGACCGCCAGACCGGCAAGACCGCGATCATTCTCGACACGATCCTCAACCAGAAGGCCATTCACGACAATGGCCCCGAGTCGGAAAAGCTGTTCTGCGTCTACGTCGCTATCGGCCAGAAGCGCTCGACGGTTGCCCAGTTCGTCAAGGTTCTCGAAGAGCGCGGTGCGCTGCAGTACTCGATCATCGTTGCTGCGACCGCCTCCGATCCGGCTCCGATGCAGTATCTCGCACCGTTCGCCGGCTGCGCCATGGGCGAATATTTCCGTGACAACGGCCAGCACGCCCTGATCGGTTACGACGACCTTTCCAAGCAGGCTGTCGCCTATCGCCAGATGTCGCTGCTGCTGCGCCGCCCGCCGGGCCGCGAAGCCTATCCGGGCGACGTCTTCTACCTGCATTCCCGCCTTCTGGAGCGTGCTGCAAAGCTCTCCGACGAGCGCGGCAACGGTTCGCTGACGGCTCTGCCGGTCATCGAAACCCAGGGTAACGACGTTTCGGCCTTCATTCCGACCAACGTGATCTCGATCACCGACGGCCAAATCTTCCTTGAAACCGACCTCTTCTACCAGGGCATCCGTCCGGCCGTTAACGTCGGTCTCTCGGTTTCCCGCGTCGGTTCTGCCGCGCAGATCAAGGCGATGAAGCAGGTTGCCGGCTCGATCAAGGGCGAACTCGCCCAGTATCGCGAAATGGCCGCCTTCGCCCAGTTCGGTTCCGACCTGGACGCCTCGACGCAGCGCCTCCTGAACCGCGGCGCACGCCTGACCGAACTCCTGAAGCAGCCGCAGTTCTCGCCGCTGAAGACGGAAGAGCAGGTCGCCGTGATCTTCGCCGGCGTCAACGGCTACCTCGACAAGATCGCCGTCAACCAGGTTGGCAAGTTCGAGCAGGGCTTCCTCTCGTACCTCCGTTCCGAAGGCAAGGCACTCCTCGATACGATCCGTAGCGAGAAGCAGCTTTCCGACGACACGCGCGCAAAGCTGAAGGCAGCTCTCGACAGCTACGCCAAGTCTTTCGCCTGAGAACGGATCAAGCCCACCTAACCCCCAGGGGACCGATAACGGATGCCTTCACTTAAGGATCTGAAAAACCGGATCGCCTCCGTCAAGGCGACGCAGAAGATCACCAAGGCGATGAAAATGGTCGCCGCGGCGAAGCTGCGCCGTGCCCAGGAGGCGGCCGAGGCCGCCCGTCCTTACGCGGAACGTATGACCAAGGTGCTGGCCGGCCTTTCGGCCGCCAATGCCGGCAATGCCGAAGCGCCGCTCCTGCTTTCCGGCACGGGCAAGGACCAGGTTCATCTCCTGATCGTCGCGACCGGCGAGCGCGGTCTGGCCGGGGGCTTCAACTCCTCGATCATCCGCCTTGCCCGCGATCACGCGCTGAAGCTGCTTGCCCAGGGCAAGACGGTGAAGATCTTGACCGTCGGCCGCAAGGGCAACGACATCCTGCGCCGCTCGTTCCGCGAAAACATCGTCGACTACGTGACGTTCCGCGAAGTCAAGCAGCTCGGTTTTGCCCAGGCGGACGAGGTGGCACACAAGGTGCTCGCGCTCTACAATGCCGGTGAATTCGATGTCGCGACGCTGTTCTTTGCACGCTTCCAGTCGGTGATCTCGCAGGTGGCGACCGCCTCGCAGATCATCCCGGCCAAGTTCGAGACCACCGAGCCGGCAACCGCCTCCTCGGCGCTCTACGAATACGAGCCGAGCGAAGAGGAAATTCTCGAAGACCTGCTGCCGAAGAACGTCGCCGTGCAGATCTTCCGGGCCCTGCTCGAAAACAACGCTTCCTTCTATGGCGCGCAGATGTCCGCAATGGACAACGCGACGCGCAATGCCGGTGACATGATCAACAAGCTGACGCTCTCCTACAACCGTCAGCGCCAGGCACAGATCACCAAGGAACTCATCGAAATCATTTCGGGCGCGGAAGCGCTCTGAGGTAAAGAAAGAGGGTAAGAATCATGGCTACCGCAACGGGCACGTCCCTCGGCAAGGTGACCCAGGTTATCGGCGCTGTCGTCGACGTCGCTTTCGACGGCGAACTGCCGGCGATTTTGAACGCGCTTGAAACCGACAACAACGGCAACCGCCTCGTTCTCGAAGTCGCGCAGCACCTCGGCGAAAGCGCCGTCCGCACCATCGCGATGGACTCGACCGAAGGTCTGGTTCGTGGTCAGCAGGTTACCGATACCGGCGCTCCGATCACCGTTCCGGTCGGTCCGGAAACGCTCGGCCGCATCATGAACGTCATCGGCGAACCGGTCGACGAAGCAGGTCCGCTGACCACTTCCGGCAAGCGCGCCATCCACCAGGACGCACCGCCCTACGTCGACCAGTCGACCGAAGGCCAGATCCTCGTCACCGGCATCAAGGTCGTCGATCTTCTCGCGCCTTACGCAAAGGGCGGCAAGATCGGTCTCTTCGGCGGCGCAGGCGTCGGCAAGACGGTTCTGATCATGGAACTCATCAACAACGTCGCGAAGGCGCACGGCGGTTACTCCGTGTTCGCAGGCGTCGGTGAGCGTACCCGCGAAGGCAACGACCTTTACCACGAAATGATCGAATCGGGCGTCAACAAGCATGGTGGCGGCGAAGGTTCCAAGGCTGCGCTGGTTTACGGCCAGATGAACGAACCGCCGGGCGCCCGCGCCCGCGTCGCTCTGACCGGTCTCACCATCGCTGAAGACTTCCGCGACAAGGGCCAGGACGTTCTGTTCTTCGTCGACAACATCTTCCGCTTCACCCAGGCAGGTTCGGAAGTGTCGGCTCTGCTCGGCCGTATTCCTTCGGCCGTGGGTTATCAGCCGACGCTGGCGACCGACATGGGCGCCATGCAGGAGCGCATCACCACCACGACCAAGGGTTCGATCACCTCGGTTCAGGCCATCTACGTTCCGGCCGACGACTTGACCGACCCGGCACCGGCAACCTCGTTCGCCCATCTGGACGCAACGACGGTTCTGTCGCGCTCGATCGCCGAAAAGGGCATCTATCCGGCAGTTGACCCGCTCGATAGCACCTCGCGCATGCTCGACCCGATGGTCGTCGGCGAAGAGCACTACGAAATTGCTCGTAAGGTGCAGACCACGCTGCAGCGCTACAAGTCGCTGCAGGACATCATCGCCATCCTCGGCATGGACGAACTGTCCGAAGAGGACAAGATGACGGTTGCCCGCGCCCGCAAGATCGAGCGCTTCCTGTCGCAGCCGTTCTTCGTCGCCGAAGTCTTCACCGGTTCGCCGGGCAAGCTGGTTGCGCTCGAAGACACGATCAAGGGCTTCAAGGGCCTCGTCAACGGCGACTACGACCATCTTCCGGAAGCTGCCTTCTACATGGTCGGCTCGATCGAAGAAGCCATGGAAAAGGCCAAGAAGCTGGCCGAAGCCGCCTGATCCTGAACGAGATGGCGCGCGGGAATTCTCCGGCGCGCCTTTCCCGCATAACCACGTGAAGGAAGTGGACCGTAATGGCCGACGCTTTCAACTTTGAACTGGTTTCGCCCGAGCGCCTGCTCGTCTCGGAAAAGGTCACCCAAGTGGTGATCCCGGCGACACTTGGCGAAATGACCGTGCTTGCCAATCACGCGCCGACGATGACGACAATCAAGCCGGGCGTGGTTTCGGTGAAGCTCGCATCTGGCGAAGTCAACAAATACGTCGTTTTCGGCGGGTTCGCCGACATCCTGCCGACCGGCTGCACGCTGCTGGCCGAATCCGCGGTTCCGGCCAGCGAGCTGACCCACGCGACGCTGCAGAAGCGGATCGAAACCACGCAGGGCGAGATCAACCACGCGCAGAGCGACGAACACAAGACCAAGCTCGAACAGTTCCTGGCGGAATTGACCCACCTCAACGGTATCGTCGTTCCGGCCTGATATTCCAGAATTCTCTGAAAAAGATCGAGGCGGTCCGAAAGGCCGCCTTTTTCTTTGGGCGGCGTCGTGTCGGCGGATGCCATCCTTGCGGCCGGATGCCGGCTTGTATGTATGGCGCCATCTTGTTAGCCCTTGGGGCGGAGGAACGCGATGATCGACAAGCTGGAATTCTTCATTGCGCTTGCACGCGAGGGCCATTTCGGCCGCGCGGCGGAGGAGTGCGGCATTTCACAACCCTCGCTATCGGCCGCGATCCGCCAGCTCGAGGAGCAGCTCGGCGTGCAGCTTGTCGTGCGCGGCTCGCGCTACCAGGGCCTGACGCCGGAGGGTCAGCGCGTGCTGGAATGGGCAAAACGCATCGTCGGCGATGCGCGCACGATGCGCGAGGAAATGCGCGCCGCCCGCAAGGGCCTTGTCGGCCATATCAGGCTGGCGTCGATCCCGACGGCGCTGGCGATGATCCCCAGGTTGACCGAGCCCTTCCAGGCCAAGCACCCGGAGGTAACCTTCTCCGTCGTTTCCCGCAATTCCCTGCAGGTGCTTTCGCAGCTCGACAATTTCGAGATCGACGCGGGCATTACCTATCTCGACAACGAGCCGCTGGGGCGGGTGACGAGCGTGCCGCTCTATGCGGAGCGTTACAATCTGGTGACCGCCGAAGGGGCGCCCTATGCCGACCGGGACAGCGTCACCTGGAAGGAGATGGCCGATCTTAGGCTCTGTCTATTGACGCCCGACATGCAGAACCGCCGGATCATCAACCAGCACCTCGCGGAGGCGGGGGTCACGGTGAAGCCGATGCTCGAATCGAACTCGATGGTGGTTCTTCTCTCGCATGTGGGGACCGGGCGCTGGGCGAGCATCATGCCGCGCAACGTGGCGCGATCATTCGGGTTTGCAAAAGAAATCAGGACTATCCCGATCGTCGATCCGGAAGCCACGCATATCGTCGGGCTTGTCGCCACCCACCGCGAACCCTTCACGCCGCTGGTCTCCGCCCTGCTTCACGAAGCCCGCAGCCTCACTCCCGCCGCCATGGCTTGATAGCTTTTTTCTATCGCGTAACCGATCTCCTTTATTGACGGTTGAGGTATCGGTTGCGACATTCCATTCCCAGTAGGCGAAGTACGGTTGTCGGACAACTTCGTCAGCTTTCTGATCCGTCTATGTGCATCTGGCGCCGACGCCAGGTGGCCCGGGAGCGGATCAGCCGGGAGGCTATGACATATGAATATGCGAATTTCCGCCGGTGAATTCACCGAGCGGTCGCTTCAGATCATCAGGGATCTGAAGCATCTGGAAGGCCCGATGCTGCCGATCCTGCATGCGATCCAGGCGGAGTTCGGTTATGTGCCGGAAGAGGTGAAGCCGGTCATCGCCAGCGAACTCAACCTGTCGCGCGCCGAGGTGCATGGCGTCGTCACCTTCTACCACGAATTCCGCGACCACCCGGCCGGCCGGCATGTGCTGAAACTCTGTCGTGCCGAAGCTTGCCAGTCGATGGGCAGCGACCGCATCGCGGATCGCGCCCGGGAGCTTCTCGGTATCGACTTCCACCAGACGACGCTCGACGGGGCGGTGACGCTGGAAGCGGTCTACTGTCTCGGGCTCTGCGCCTGTGCGCCTGCCGCCATGCTCGATGGCGAAGTTTTTGGTCGCGTCGATGAGCACTGTCTTAGCGAAATCGTTGCGGAGGCACGCCGATGACGGTGACGATTTTCGTTCCCCGCGATGCCGCCGCGCTGGCGCTGGGTGCCGAGAAGGTAGCCAAGGCGATCGCCCAGGAGATCGAGGCCCGCGGGCTCGATGCCACGATTGTCCGCAACGGTTCGCGCGGCATGTTCTGGCTCGAGCCGCTGGTTGAAGTGCGCACGGAGCACGGCCGTATCGCCTATGGCCCGGTGAAGCCCGGCGACGTCAAGGGACTGTTCGATGCGGGCTTCCTGGAGGGCGGACAGCATGCTTTGCATCTCGGGCCGACCAAGGACATCCCCTTCCTGCGGCAGCAGACGCGGCTGACTTTCTCCCGTTGCGGCGTCACCGATCCGCTGTCGCTCGACGACTATCGCCACTATCAGGGCTTCAAGGGTCTCGAAAACGCGATTGCCATGACGCAGGCGCAGATCGTCGCCCAGGTCACCGACAGCGGCCTTCGCGGTCGTGGCGGTGCCGGCTTCCCCACCGGCATCAAGTGGAAGACGGTGATGGATGCGGCCGGGCCGCAGAAGTACATCGTCTGCAATGCGGATGAGGGCGACAGCGCCACCTTCGCGGACCGGATGATCATGGAAGGCGATCCCTTCGTGCTGATCGAGGGCATGATCATTGCCGGCATCGCGACGGGCGCCACCAAGGGCTATGTCTATATCCGCTCGGAATATCCGCATGCGATCGCAACGATGACGGAAGCCGTCGAGATCGCCCGTGCGGCCGGCATTCTCGGTCCGTCGGTAATGGGCTCGGCGCATGCCTTCGACATGGAAATCCGCTCCGGCGCCGGGGCCTATGTCTGCGGCGAGGAAACCTCGCTGCTGAATTCGCTCGAAGGCAAGCGCGGCATCGTGCGCGCCAAGCCGCCATTGCCGGCGCTGCAGGGATTTCTGGGCCGTCCGACGGTGGTCAACAACGTCATTTCGCTGGCGTCGGTGCCTGTGATCATGGATCGGGGGGCCGCCTTCTATCGCGATTTCGGCATGGGTCGTTCGCGTGGGACGATCCCGATCCAGATCGCCGGCAATGTCAAATATGGCGGCCTTTACGAAACTGCCTTCGGCCTGTCGCTTGGCGAGATCGTCGATCATATCGGCGGCGGCACCGCGACCGGCCGGCCGGTGAAGGCGGTGCAGGTGGGCGGACCGCTCGGCGCCTATTTCCCGCGGGCGCTGTTCGACACGCCGTTCGACTACGAAGCTTTTGCGGCCCGGGACGGGCTGATCGGCCATGCCGGCATCACCGTGTTCGACGATTCGGCCGACATGCTGAAACAGGCGCGGTTCGCGATGGAGTTCTGCGCCATCGAAAGCTGCGGCAAGTGCACGCCGTGCCGCATCGGTTCGACCCGCGGGGTCGAGACGGCCGACAAGATCAGGCAGGGCATCGAGCCGGAGAAGAACAAGGCGTTGCTGGCAGATCTCTGCAATACGATGAAGTTCGGCTCTCTCTGCGCGCTCGGCGGGTTCACGCCCTATCCGGTGATGAGCGCGATGAACCATTTCCCGGAGGATTTTTCTCCGGCTCCGATGGTGGAGGCGGCGGAATGATGGTTTTGAGCACGTCAACTCCGGCTGAGTTCCTGAGCACCCCCCTCTGCCCTGCCGGGCATCTCCCCCTCAAGGGGGGAGATCGGCTGGGGGCTCGCTCATCGCTTTCCGTTGCACCTCGCATCCTCCGTGTCGGCTCACTTGAAACGGCGGTTCCGCCTTTTGTGATCTCCCCACCCGAGGGGGAGATGGCCGGCAGGCCAGAGGGGGGCATTCTTGCTCCCGCGTTTACTTTTTCCAGCAAGGAGACACACAATGTCCCTCGTTCATGAAATCGACTACGGCACGCCGGCTTCCCGATCCGAAGCCCAGGTAACCCTCACCATCGACGGCCGCGCCATCACCGTGCCGGAAGGCACGTCGATCATGCGCGCTTCGATGGAAGCAGGCATACAGGTGCCGAAACTCTGCGCCACCGATATGGTCGACGCCTTCGGGTCCTGCCGGCTCTGTCTCGTCGAGATCGAAGGCCGCAACGGAACGCCGTCGTCCTGCACCACGCCGGTGATGCCGGGCATGGTGGTGCATACCCAGACCGGCCGGCTGAAGGATATCCGCCGCGGCGTGATGGAGCTCTACATCTCCGACCACCCGCTCGACTGTCTCACCTGCGCCGCCAACGGGGACTGCGAATTGCAGGACATGGCAGGCGCGGTAGGCCTTCGCGACGTGCGTTACGGCTATGAGGGCGACAACCACGTCCGCGCCCGCAACGATGGCGCGATCAACGCCAAGTGGATGCCGAAGGACGAGTCGAACCCTTATTTCACCTATGATCCCTCGAAATGCATCGTCTGCTCCCGTTGCGTGCGCGCCTGCGAAGAGGTGCAGGGCACGTTCGCGCTGACGATCGAGGGGCGCGGTTTCGAAAGCCGTGTTTCGCCTGGTGCGCACGAACATTTTCTCGATTCCGAATGCGTCTCCTGCGGCGCCTGTGTGCAGGCCTGCCCGACGGCGACGCTCACCGAAAAGTCGGTCATCGCGATCGGCCAGCCGGAACATTCGGAAGTCACCACCTGCGCCTATTGCGGAGTCGGCTGCTCGTTCAAGGCGGAAATGCGCGGCGAAGAGCTTGTCCGCATGGTGCCGTGGAAGGATGGCCAGGCGAACCGCGGCCATTCCTGCGTCAAGGGCCGTTTTGCCTACGGTTATGCGACCCACAAGGACCGCATCCTCAATCCGATGATCCGCGAAAAGATCTCCGATCCGTGGCGGGAAGTGACCTGGGAAGAGGCCTTTTCGCACGTGGCTTCCGAGTTCCGGCGCATCCAGTACCAATACGGCCGGGATTCGATCGGCGGCATCACCTCGTCGCGCTGCACCAACGAGGAGACCTTCCTCGTCCAGAAGCTGATCCGCGCCGGTTTCGGCAATAACAATGTCGATACCTGCGCCCGCGTCTGCCATTCGCCGACGGGTTACGGCCTCGGCCAGGCGTTCGGCACCTCGGCCGGCACGCAGAATTTCGACTCGGTCGAGCATACCGATGTCGTCATCGTCATCGGCGCCAACCCGACCGACGGTCATCCGGTGTTCGGCTCGCGCCTCAAGAAGCGGCTCCGTCAGGGCGCAAAACTGATCGTCATCGATCCGCGCCGCATCGATCTCGTCAAGACGCCGCATGTGGAGGCCGATTATCACCTGCCGCTGCAGCCGGGCACCAACGTGGCCGTGCTGACGGCGCTGGCGCATGTCATCGTCACCGAAGGCCTGTTCGACGAAAAGTTCATCCGCGAACGCTGCGACTGGTCGGAATTCGAAGACTGGGCGGCCTTCGTCGGCGAAGAACAGCACAGCCCGGAAGCCGTCGAGAAGTTCACCGGCGTGAAGCCTGAGCTGGTCCGTGGTGCTGCCCGGCTTTTTGCCAAGGGCGGCAATGGGTCGATCTATTATGGCCTCGGGGTCACCGAGCACAGCCAGGGTTCGACGACCGTCATGGCGATCGCCAACCTTGCCATGGCGACCGGCAATATCGGCCGCCCGGGCGTCGGCGTGAACCCGCTGCGCGGCCAGAACAATGTCCAGGGCTCCTGCGACATGGGCTCGTTCCCGCATGAACTGCCGGGTTATCGCCATATTTCCGACGATGCGACCCGCGACACTTTCGAAAAGTTGTGGGGCGTGACGCTCAACAACGAACCGGGCCTGCGCATCCCGAACATGCTGGATGCGGCCGTCGAGGGTACGTTCAAGGGCATCTACATCCAGGGCGAGGACATTCTGCAGTCCGACCCGGACACCAAGCACGTTTCGGCCGGCCTTGCCGCGATGGAATGCGTCGTCGTCCACGACCTCTTCCTGAACGAGACGGCCAATTACGCGCATGTCTTCCTGCCGGGTTCGACCTTCCTCGAAAAGGACGGCACGTTCACCAATGCGGAACGCCGCATCAACCGCGTGCGCAAGGTGATGAGCCCGAAGAACGGTTATGCCGACTGGGAAGTCACCCAGAAGCTTGCACAGGCGATGGGGCTTGCCTGGAACTATGCGCATCCGTCGCAGATCATGGACGAGATCGCCGTGTCGACGCCGAGCTTCGCGCTGGTTTCCTACGACTATCTCGACAAGATGGGCTCGGTTCAGTGGCCGTGCAACGAGGCCCATCCGGTCGGTTCGCCGATCATGCATGTCGATGGGTTCGTGCGCGGCAAGGGCAAGTTCATCCGCACCGAATATGTGGCGACCGACGAACGCACCGGTCCACGTTTCCCGCTGTTGCTCACAACCGGCCGCATCTTGTCCCAGTACAATGTCGGCGCCCAGACCCGGCGTACCGAAAATGTCGCCTGGCATGCGGAAGACCGGCTGGAGATCCATCCGCACGATGCCGAACAGCGCGGCATCAAGGAAGGCGACTGGATCAAGCTCGCCAGCCGTTCGGGCGATACGACGCTGAGGGCGCTGATCACCGATCGTGTGGCGCCGGGCGTGGTCTACACGACCTTCCACCATCCGAACACGCAGGCGAACGTCATCACCACCGACTTCTCCGACTGGGCGACCAATTGCCCGGAATACAAGGTGACCGCGGTGCAGGTGTCGCCGTCGAACGGCCCGACCGAGTGGCAGAGCGATTACGACGAACTGTCGCGGCGGTCCCGGCGGATTGCGGGGAAGCTGGAGGCGGCTGAGTAGGATGGCTGCGAGTGCCTGGCTTACCCCCCTCTGCCCTGCCGGGCATCTCCCCCTCAAGGGGGGAGATCGGCCAGAGGCATGGGCGGCATTTCAAGGCGCTAGGCACAAGTTTGCTTATTGGCTCACTTCGATAGAGGGTGGGGCCTTGCCACATCCGATCTCCCCCCTTGAGGGGGAGATGCCCGGCAGGGCAGAGGGGGGTATTCTTGCTCCAACATCCAATGGCTGAATTCAATACCACCATGTCCGCCCCCGAGATCGCACGCCGCAACGGCGTGACCCGCGCCGGTTCGCGGGTGGTGCCGGAGGAGGTGCCGATCGCCTTTTCCTATGGCGGGTCCACCCATGCGGTGATGATGGGCTCTCCGGCCGACCTTGAGGATTTCGCCGTCGGCTTCAGCCTTACGGAAGGCATCATAACGTCGATGGCGGAGATCGAGAGTATCTCCGTCGTCGAGGAGGGTGCAGGCCTCGATGTGCAGGTGGTGCTTGCCGAGGACAAGGAAGATGCGCTGCGCGCCCGGCGCCGGCACATGGCCGGGCCGGTCGGCTGCGGGCTCTGCGGCATCGAATCGATCGAACAGGCCATGCGCCCTGTTCCGGACGTTTCCTTGGTGGCAATGGCCTTGAGCCCGAAAGAGGTGAGCGAGGCGGTCGCGGCGCTCAACAGCGCGCAGCCGCTGCATCGGGAAACGCATGCGGTTCATGGCGCCGGTTTCGTCGTACCGGGCAAGGGACTGGTCGCGGTCCGCGAGGATGTCGGCCGCCACAACGCGCTCGACAAGCTGGCGGGAGCGGCCATCCGCCGGGGTATCAAGGGGTCGGAGGGCGTCGTGGTCGTCACCAGCCGCATCTCGGTCGAGATGGTGCAGAAGACGGCGATCCTCGGAAGCGCCGTGCTGATCGCCATTTCCGCCCCCACCGCGCTTGCCATCCGCACGGCAGAGGAGGCGGGCATGACACTCATCGCGCTGACGCGCGGCGAGGATTTTGAAATCTTTACGCGTACCGATCGCATAACCACTGGAGTTGTCACCGATGTCGCATGACCAAAGCCCCGAGCAACTGGTGCTCGACAAACTGGTCCGGATGGCGAACCAGATCGCCACCTTCTTCCTGTCGCAGCCGGAAAAGGTGCGCGCCGAAGGTGTCGCGACGCATATCAACAAATTCTGGGAGCCGCGCATGCGCCGGCAGTTTTTCGAGCATCTCGACAAGGGCGGAGAAGGGCTTTTGCCGCTCGTCATCGAGGCTTCCGCGCTGATCCGCCGGCCAGAGGCCAAGGTCGGGTCGGGCGTCGGTGTCGGCCAGGATGCGGCTGAAGGTGCGCCGGGCGGCAAGGGTCCCGCCGAAGGGGAGTCGCTTTCCGAACCGAGCATTCCCGAAAGCGCCGCATGAATTCATCCATCCGGCAGGTGAGGGGCCGGAGGGGGGATAGAGCCTAGCCATCATCCAGAGGGAGGATATTTTAAATGGCAATTGCAGGAACGACGAACGAGGGCCTGACAGGCAATGTCGGGCTCCTCGATAGGGAACGTATTATCGCAAAACCGGGTTTCAATCGCTGGCTCGTGCCGCCGGCAGCACTCGCCATCCACCTTTGCATCGGCATGGCTTACGGGTTCAGCGTTTTCTGGCTGCCGCTTTCCAAGGCCATTCCGGGAGCAGCAGATCCATCCTGCGCCAGTCTGAACCTCCTGTCTGCTCTGTTTACGACAAGCTGCAACTGGCGCGTGGCGGATCTGGGCTGGATCTACACGCTGTTCTTCGTGCTCCTCGGTTGCTCGGCCGCTATCTGGGGCGGGTGGCTGGAACGGGTCGGCCCGCGCAAGGCCGGTTTCGTGTCGGCCTGCTGCTGGTGCGGCGGCATCATCGTCGCGGCGATCGGCGTCATGACCCATCAGCTGTGGCTGATGTGGGTCGGTGCCGGCGTGATCGGCGGCGTCGGCCTCGGCCTCGGCTATATCTCGCCCGTTTCGACGCTCATCAAATGGTTCCCTGACCGCCGCGGCATGGCGACCGGCATGGCCATCATGGGCTTCGGCGGCGGCGCGATGATCGGTGCTCCGCTCGCCAACCTGCTGATGAACTATTTCAAAACCGATGTCTCGGTCGGCGTCTGGCAGACCTTTATCTGCATGGCGGTGATCTATTTCTGCTTCATGATGGGCGGTGCCTTCGGTTATCGCATCCCGCCGGCCGGCTGGCGTCCGGAAGGCTGGACGCCTCCGGTCTCCAAGACGACGATGATCACCACCAGACATGTCCATCTGCGCGACGCGCACAAGACCAAGCAGTTCTGGCTGATCTGGGCGGTGCTTTGCCTGAACGTCTCGGCCGGCATCGGGGTGATCGGCATGGCGTCGCCCATGCTGCAGGAAATCTTCGCCGGATCGCTGATCGGCCTGCCGAACCTGACCTTCTCGCAGCTCGATGCGAGCCAGAAGGCACAGATCGCCACGATTGCCGCCGGTTTTGCCGGGCTGCTCTCGCTTTTCAATATCGGCGGCCGTTTCTTCTGGGCGTCGCTCTCCGACAAGATCGGCCGCAAGAACACCTATTATACGTTCTTCGTGCTCGGCATCGTGCTTTATGCGCTCGCTCCGACGCTTGCCGACATGGGCAGCAAGGCGCTCTTCGTGCTCGCTTTCGGCATCATCCTGTCCATGTATGGCGGCGGCTTCGCCACCATCCCGGCCTATCTTGCGGACATCTTCGGCACCCAGTTCGTCGGCGCCATCCACGGCCGTCTTCTGACGGCCTGGGCGACTGCCGGCATCCTCGGTCCCGTCGTCGTCAACTACATCCGCGAAGCGCAGCTCACGGCGGGCGTTCCGGCCGGGCCGGCGCTCTATACCGGCACGATGTATATCCTCGCCGGCATGCTGGTTCTGGGGTTGATCGCCAACTCGCTGGTCCGGCCGCTTCCCGACAAATGGTTCATGTCGGACCACGAAGTCGCTTCGCTGCAGGCAAAGACGGCTGCAGCGAATGCCGGCCCGACCGGTTCCTTCGGTATCGGCACCGGCGGTCTGGATGCCAAGGCGGCGCTTGCCTGGGCGGTCGTCGGCATCCCGCTTCTCTGGGGCGTCTGGGTGACGCTGAAGAGCAGCTTCGTGCTGTTCGGCTGATATCCATCGGCAAGGATCAAGGAAAGGGCGGCTTATGCCGCCCTTTCTGTTTGGCCGCACGAAAATGTGAGGATAAAAACGGAGGCGGCTCCGGTTGACGCCGCCGGAAACCGGATTACATTACGTCCCGGAGCCCGACTTCGCATTCCCGCGAGATGCACGCGCCCGCGTGCCAGATCCGGCTCAGCACGACTGCCTTTATCTCTTCATAACCTTCAGTGCACACGGGAGTTCTCCATGCGCTACAATCAATTGGGCAATACAGGTCTTTTCGTCTCCGAACTCTGCCTCGGCACGATGACCTTCGGCGAAAACCAGTCAGGCGCCGTCTGGAGCGCCGTCGCGGGTCTCGGCCAGGAGACGGCCGACAGGATCGTCGAGCGGTCGCTTGCCGCGGGCGTCAATTTCATCGACACCGCCAATGTCTATTCCGAGGGCCGCTCCGAGCAGATCCTCGGGCAGGCGATCAGGAACCTCGGCGTGCCGCGCAAGGACGTGGTCATCGCCACCAAATTCTACGGCCAGATGGGCGGCAAGCCCAACGATCGTGGCGCGTCGCGCGGCCATATCATGGATTCGGTCGAGCAGAGCCTTAAGCGGCTGCAGATGGACCATATCGACCTCTATCAGATCCACGGGACCGACACGGTGACGCCGATCGACGAGACGCTCAGGGCGCTTGACGATCTCGTGTCGCGCGGCCTGGTCCGCTATATCGGCCTTTCCAACTGGGCAGCGTGGCGAATGGCGAAGGCGCTCGGCATTTCCGAGCGCAAGGGTTATGCCCGGTTCGAGACCGTGCAGGCCTATTATTCGATCGCAGGCCGCGACCTCGAGCGCGATATCGTGCCGCTGATGCAGGAGGAAAAGCTCGGCCTGATGGTCTGGTCGCCGCTCGCCGGCGGGCTGCTCTCCGGGAAATATGGTCCGGGTGCGCCGGGCAATGGCGAAGGCCGCCGTGCCGCCTTCGACTTTCCGCCGGTCGACAAGGACCGCGCATGGGCCTGCGTCGCGGCGATGCGCGAGATCGGCGCCAGGCACGGCGCGAGCGTCGCGGAAGTGGCGCTTGCCTACATTCTGGCGAAACCTTTCGTGACGAGCGTCATTATCGGCGCCAAGCGGTTGGAACAGCTTGAAGAGAATTTGAAGGCCGTGAAACTGCGGCTCGATGCGGAGGACATGGCAAAGCTCGACGAGGTGAGCGCGCTTGCTCAGGAATATCCGGGCTGGATGCTCGCCCGCCAGGGTGCGGGGCGCCTGCCGGCACCGTTCGAGCCGAAGGAATAGTCATGAAAAAAAGCCCGCGGCGGTTCAACGCTGCGGGCTTCGAAGTCGCGTGGCGGGTTTGAGGTCTTGCCGGCCAACCGCCTTGGCCTTGAGGTCTATTGTATGCCGCAGGCATGTCCTACGGCTTCGGTTGCCGATCAGGCAGCCAGATCGTCGGCTTCGGTGCCCTTGAACATCTTGGCGAGGTTCAGGAAGCAGATCATGCCGTTTTCATTGGCGATGATGCCTTCGGAAAAGGACTTGTCGAAGGAGGCGGAGATTTCCGGAACCGGCTGAACCTGGCTCGAGGGGATCGTCAGGATGTCCGAAACCCGGTCGACCAGCATGCCGATCACCATGTTGTGGACTTCCGCGACCACGATGGCGCTGCGCTCGTTGGCAACCGTGCTCTTCATGCCGAGCTTGTAGGCAAGGTCGATGATCGGAATTACCGAGCCGCGCAGGTTCATGACGCCGATGACATCGGCCGGAGCGTGCGGGATCGGCGTCGAGGGCGCCCATCCGCGGATTTCGCGGATCGTCGTCGTCTTGACGCAGAATTCCTGGTCATGGAGACGGAATGCGATGATTTCCAGCGTTTCGCCGCTGTAGCTTGTGGAGTTGATCGTCGTAGCCATCAGAATTCTTCCCAACTATCCGTTGCCAGAGCGGCAGCGGCGGCACCCGTTGTGGTCCGCGCGACCGTTGCCATGAGTTTGCGTGCCGGCGATGCAACGGGTCGTGCATCAGGTCGCGCTATTGCAATCTTATGCGAAGAATGTTGCGCAAATCTAAATCGCGCCAGGAGATCTCGCAGGGTTTCGGCTTCGCGCGCCAGGCTGTGGCTGGCGGCAGTGGTTTCCTCGACCATGGCAGCGTTCTGCTGCGTGTTCTGGTCCATGGAGTTCACGGCCTTGCTGATCTCCTTGATGCCCGTGGACTGTTCCCGGGCGGCCTCGACGATCGCCGCGACATTGCCGTTGATTTCGTCCACCTGGGACATGATCTCGTCGAGCGCCTTGCCGGTTTCGTCGACGAGGGTGACGCCCCGCTTCACCTGTTCCGAGGAGGTCGAGATCAGCGTCTTGATCTCCTTGGCGGCGCTGGCGGAACGCTGGGCGAGTTCGCGGACTTCCTGGGCGACGACCGCAAAGCCCTTGCCCGCTTCCCCGGCGCGGGCGGCTTCAACGCCGGCGTTGAGTGCCAAGAGGTTGGTCTGGAAGGCGATCTCGTCGATCACGCCGATGATGTTGGATATTTCCCGCGAGGAACTCTCGATCTGGCCCATCGCACTCACCGCGTTGCGGACCACGGCGCCGGAATGTTCGGCGCTTTTTTTCGCGCGCGAAACCAGACCGCCGGCTTCTTCCGCGCGCTTGGCGCTGTCGGTCACCGTGCGGCTGATTTCTTCCAGCGCCGCGGCAGTCTCCTCGACCGCCGCCGCCTGCTGTTCGGTGCGCTTGGCAAGGCTGTCGGAAGCCTGGCGAATCTCGCTGGAGCCGCCGGCAATGCCCACGGCATTCTCGCCCACGGTGCCCATGGCATCCGCCAGCTTTGCGATGGCGTCGTTGAAATCGGTGCGGATCTGTTCAAGCGTCGAAATAAACGGTCTTTCGATCCGGACGGTCAGGTCGCCGTTGGAAAGGGATGTCAAACCACCGGCGATGTCATCGACGGCACGAACGCGCTCGGTGATATCGGTCGCAAACTTGACAACCTTGAAGACCCGGCCGTCCGCATCGAAGATCGGGTTGTAGGAGGCTTGGATCCAGGTCGTCTTGCCGCCCTTGCCGATGCGCTTGAATTCGGCAGCGATCGCTTCGCCGCCGGCAAGCTTCTTCCAGAATTCGGGATATTCGGCGCTGTTACGGAAGGATGCTTCGCAGAACATGCTGTGATGTTTGCCGACGATCTCGGACAGCTGATAACCGAGACAGGCGAGAAAGTTCTCGTTGGCGGTCAGGATGTCGCCTGTCGGAGTGAACTCGATGACAGCCTGGGTGCGCGAGATGGCGTTGATCTTGCCCTCGTCCTCGGCCGATTTGAGCTTCGCGGCGGTAATGTCGGTTGCGAACTTGACGACCTTGTAAGGCTTGCCGCCCGAGATCACCGGATTGTAGGAGGCCTGGATCCAGATTTCCCGACCGCCCTTGCCGATGCGCTTGTAGGCGGCGGCGTCGTAATTGCCCTTGCCGAGGTTTGCCCAGAAATCCCTGTAGGCCTGCGACTTCACGTATGTCGGGTCGCAGAACATGCTGTGATGTTTGCCGACGATTTCGGAGAGCGTGTAACCAAGGGTCTTGCAGAAGTTCTCGTTGGCCGTGAGGACATTGCCGGATAAATCAAATTCGATAATGGCCTGCGACTTGTTGAGTGCTGCAAGTACTGATTTGGCGTCAGCACCTGGGAGTGAAAGTATGGACATCTGGCTTGCTTGCCCCCGACCCTGAGTTCGCGTTTCGCTCAAGCCATCATCTGCCCTCCCAGGGGGAATTCCGCAGTGCAGGTGACATTTGAGTTCTGCAAAAAATAGCCGGTAAAAATTAACGCAAGGTCAATTGTTTTTTATATTACCAATGGGAAAATTACGTAGGCGACTTGGTAATCGTCAAATCCTTGTCACCCAAAGTATATGCTCAACGGTCCCGTTTCGGAAAAGTACTGGTCGGTACGTTTTCAAGAATAGTGCAGCGTTGCTTTTAAAGCGCGGCCTGAAATGTCAGGCCGAACGTGTCGGGCGATCGAGTACGCGTCGACCGAAGAGGCTGGCGGTCAATTCCACCATGATCCTCGCGCTCTTGCCG
Source organism: Neorhizobium sp. 2083 (assembly GCF_031455615.1). Classification (NCBI taxonomy): domain Bacteria; kingdom Pseudomonadati; phylum Pseudomonadota; class Alphaproteobacteria; order Hyphomicrobiales; family Rhizobiaceae; genus Neorhizobium; species Neorhizobium sp. 2083. Next base: position 315,416 of record NZ_JAVDTC010000006.1, read on the forward strand.
CGATCGTCGAGGAAGGGGTTGAGCTCGACCAGATCGAGCGAGGCGACGAGGCCGGTATCATGGAGCATTTCCATGATCAGATGCGCCTCACGGAACGTCGCGCCGCCCGGCACGGTGGTGCCGACGCCCGGTGCGATATCGGGGTCCAGAAAATCGACGTCGAGGCTCACGTGCAGGAGGCCATTGGCGGCGCTGACCGTCTCGATCACCTGGCGCATGATCGCAGCAATTCCATGCTCGTCGATGGCGCGCATATCGAAGACGTTGACGCCATGATCGGCGATCAGTTTCCGTTCGATCTCGTCGACGGACCGGATGCCGATCTGGAAGACGTTTTTGGGATCGACCATCGGGCGGCCGCCGTCAAGGATCGGCGCGAATTCCGCCTGGCCTGTAAAAAAGGCGACCGGCATGCCGTGGATATTGCCGGAAGGCGACGTTTCCGGGGTGTTGAAATCCGCATGGGCATCGAGCCAGAGCACGAAGAGCGGTCGGCCGATCTCGGCGGCATAACGCGCCATGCCCGGCACGCTGCCCATGGAAAGCGCGTGGTCGCCACCCATGATCACCGGAACGGTGCCGGCCTTCGCCTTTTCGTAGGTCCGGGCTTCGAGCGCACGGCTGAACGCAGCCACGACCGGCAGGTTCTTCGCGTCGCTTCTATCCTGCAGATCGCCTGCCGGCTCGGGACGCAGGTCGCCGCTGTCGGTGACCCGAAACCCCAGTCCTTCCAGCGCCTTGACGATGCCGGCAAGCCGGAAGGCCGCAGGGCCCATGGCGCAGCCGCCGCGGCCGGAACCCTCTTCGAGAGGCACGCCGATCAATGTGATGTCCTTGGAGGTCATGCTTTTCTCCCGAGCAAGCAGGAATCAGATGGAATATGCGAAATCAATATTCGCGCTCGTAAAAAACGCCGGCCTTGCCGCCTTCGGTGCCGGCGCCGGCCTTGAGCTTCACACCGCGGCCGACATCGAGGTTGATCGTCGCCTCGGCCCCGCTTTCGCCGCCCTGTTCGACCTGGATATAGGTGCGGTTGTTGATGTAGCGGCCGACCGACACGGTGGTCTGGCCAGTGGCATCCGTGTTGATGTCGAGATCGTCGACACCGAGATTGTTGCGCAGCGTTTCGAGCAATGACGTCGAGCCGCCGCCGGCGAGTTGCGCGACGGCGTCTGCCAGCTGGGCAATCTGCAGCGGCGAAAGCCGCGACATCGACTGGCCGAAGATCAGTCGCGCCAGAACCTCGTCCTGGGGCAGGGCGGGGGCGGAGGAGAAGGCGATCGTCGGGTCGTTGGCGACGCCGGTGACCTTGACCGTGATCGTCGTCGCGGCGGAGGTGGTGTTGGCCTCCATGTTGAGGATCGGGATCAGGCCGCCGCCGAAGGTGATGTCGCCATCGGTGAAATCCAGCCGCTTGGCGAGGATGACGATACGGCCGCGGCGCATCTTGAAGCCGCCGGCGACGACCGGCGCAATCGCCGTGCCCGTCACGGTCAGATCACCGCCGAGTTCGGCGTCGATGCCGCGTCCGCGCACGAAGATACCGTTCGGCGCGCTGATCTGGAGGTTGAGCGCGATCGGGTTGGAACTGCCGCTGGCGTCCTTAGGCCGCAGCTTTTCCATCTGCCGCAGCACGTCGGGCGGCGCGTTGCGATGGCGGATATCGATGGCGGAAAGCGAGGTCGGCAGACGGGCGGGTACCGTGATCGCCGCCTTGGTCAGGGTAACTTTGCCGCCAAGGATCGGGCCTGAGGTGAGCGGCCCGGTGATCGTCAGGGCGCCGTCGGCGGTTGCGGCAAAGAGGGCTCCGTCGGCATAGGCCGCCTGGGCGAGGGTAATCTTCAGGTCGGCAGGAAACCCGGAGGCCGGCGTGATGCCGACCGAGCCCTGCACCGACACCGTTCCGCCGCCCGAAAGCTTGCCCGTGAGCCGTGAAATATTGGCGCTATTGCCGTCGAACGCGACATTGGCTGCGAGATCGGTCAGCGCCAGATTGCGCCGGACATCGACGAGCCGGGCCCCGGACGAGGACGCAGTGCCGGTGATCGCCGGTGCCGCCGCCGTGCCGCCGATTGCAAGGTCGACCTTGCCGGTCCCTTCCAGCACGAACCCCTGGGCGGCCATCTGTCCGGCGAGGATGGAGAAGGGCAGCTGCCCGTTGAATTTCAGATTGAGCGGCTTGTCGCCCGCAAGCGAGACGGAGCCGCCCCCCGACAACGCTATGCCGCCTCCGCCCGAAAGGCGGGTATCGACCGTGACGGTGCCGTTCTGGAACGTGCCGCCGGCGGTGATGTTGAAGGCCGCGATACCTGCCGACGTGGTCTGCGCAATACCCGCATCGGCCCAGCGCAGGTCATAACGAACGGCCGGCGCCTGCGGCGTTCCCGTCGCGGTCACGGTGCCGGAGATCGTACCGCGGGCGCCAAGGCTCGGCGCCACGGCGTTGACCAGGCTGGCGGGCACGGCGTTGGCGCGGGCATTGATGTCGAGCGCGGGAATGCCGTTTTTCAGGATGACCTTGCCTGCTGCGGTGAGATCGAGCCCGCCGGAGCCGGTCAGGCGGGTCTTGTCTAGTGTGACTGTCCCGTTGGCGAAGCTGCCGCTTGCTTCGACTCGAAACGGGCTGATGCCAGCATCGCGCGACTGGCGAAGCTGTGCATCACTCCATTCTAGGTCATAACGTACGGCCGGGGCAGACGCGGTGCCGGTTGCGTTGATCGTGCCGGAAATCGTGCCCGCCGCATTGATCGCGGGCACGAAGGCGTTGATGAGGTTGGCGGGCAGAGCCTTGATGTTGGCCATGAGGTCCAGCGCCGAGCCGGCCGTGCCATTCACCGTGACGCTGCCGGTCCCGGTGGCGATGGTCAGGTCGGTCAGGCGCGCGCCGCCATTGGCGATCGCGATGCGGGTCGGCGCGGCAAGCCGGACCGCGATGCTGCGCGGCGCCGCCGTGAAGCTCTCGATGCCGACCGAGATGTCGGTGCCGGTCTGGATGTCGCCGACCGCCGTGAGCGGGGCGTTGTCATACTGGGCGGCAAGGTTGAAATTGGTCCGGTTGCCGCCCTGAGTAACGCCGAGGTTGATGTCGTTGATCCCGACCGCGCCGGCGCCGATACGGGCGGCACGAACCGTGCCCTGGGCGGCGATCGCCTTGATGTCGGGAATGGCGAGGTCGATATTGGGCTGGGCGATTTCGATCGTGCCGCGGCGAAGCGCACTGCCGGAAGCCCTGATCGCTGCGCCTGCCTTGCCGCCGGTGTTGCTGAACATCACCGTTCCCTTGAGATCGCCCTGCGCCTGCTGGGCCGCGAGTGCCGCCAGCAGCGAAACGTCCGGGAAATCGAAGGTCAGCTGGCCTTCCGGCAGGAAGGCAGGGGAGAAATTCAGGGCGCCGGTCAGCTTGTTCGGGCCGATCTCGGCGGTGATGGCCGGTGCGCTGGTGCGGCCCTGCACTGAGGCGACATCCGCATTGATCCGGATCGGCTGGCCGTCGAGCGAACCTATGGCCGCCAGCTTGCCCTTGGGGGCGTTCGGATCGGCGGTGCCTTCGAGGGTGAAGCTCATGTCCTGGAGCTTGCGGCCGACCAGCCGCGCATCGGCGGAATTGACCACCGCCTTGACGCCCATGGCGGCAAGCGGTCCCTTGGCGGAAATATCGAACCCGGCGGCGCCCTCGGCTTCGGGCAGCCAGCGCTTGAGATCGGGTACGCGGCCGGCGAGGCGGCCGGTGACGTTCTGGTTCTCGAAAAGCATGTTGCCATGCGCTTCGATTGCGTTGGACCGCATCACGAAGTTCTCGAGGCTGATGCGGCCGCCGCTGACCATGTTGACATAGCCTTCGGCGGAAAGCTTGCCTTCGAACTTGGAAACCAGCGCCGGCGGCAGGACGGCCGGGTTGGCGAAAATCCTGAAATTGCCGGTCACCGCCTGTTTCGACATGTCATAGGCGCCGGAAAGCGTGCCGTTGACATTGCCGCTGTCGAAGGTTGCGGCATCGAGGCCGATTGCCGGGGGAGCGAGCCTCAACGGCGCATCGAGCGTGACCGGTCCGCGGATCACCCGGTCGAGATCGTCGCTGGTGAAATCCGTGCGGGCCACGGTGAAGCGGCTGCGGATGCTGCCCGAGCGGCTGATGAGGTTGAGATCCTCGCTTTCCGCCTGGAGGCGGATCTGGCCGAAGCGCCCCTGCGGCAGGTCGGCGGCGCTTAACGCGGCCGTCGCGTTGAAGCGGGCGGAGGTGGCGGCGCCGGTCAGGGTAAAATTGATGCTCTCGAAGGAGAAGCGGCTCTCCTGGCCACTGATCGGCCAGACGAAGTCGACCGGTCCCTTGACGCCGTTGAGGCTGGCCGTGAGGCTGTTGTCGCCCGTCTGGTCCCATGCGCCCTTGGCGGCGACCTTCACGGCGCCGGAGGTGAGTTCGCCGCGTTCGATGTCCACCCGGCCGGACGGCGCATAGACCGCGGAAATGTTGATATTGGTCGTGCCGCCGAACAGCGGCCGGAAGGCCGGCGGCAGAAGCGTCGACAGCTGCCCGCCGCCGGTGACCTCCACCCTGTGCCTGCCGTTTTCGATCTGTACGTGCCGGCCGTCGACCGAGATGACAGGGGTGCCGGCAACGCTGCCCTGCAACTTGCCGGCCCATTCGGAAAGCGGGCCTTCGCCGCCGAGCGCCAGTTCCACCGCGGGAGCACCGGGCAGGCGCAACAGGCGGGCGAGGAGGCCCCCCTGCGGCTCGGAGACGGATGCCTTGAGGGTCAGGCGGTTCTGGGACGGCGCATAGACCACGTCCGCGAAGGCCTTGGCGTCCGGCTCGTCCTTGCGGGTCGCCTGCAGGTCGAGCGAGATGTCGGGGCCGGTGGCGTTGATCGAACCCTTGACCGACAGGGAGAAGTCACGTCCCGAAAGGGCCTGCGAAAGGTTGATGTCCGGCAGGTCGATCTGCGCTACACGAATGCCGACGGGCAGGGGCGATCCGGAGGAATTCGTGGTGGTTGTCGTCTGGCTGGCTGCCGGGGTCTTCGGCGGGCGTGGCGCCCGGATGAGATTGACGGTGTCGGCAGAGATATGCTCCGCGCGGAAGACGCCGGTCACCAGCGAGGTCGGAGACCAGTCGATCTTGATGCCGCCGATCTGGGCATAGGGGCCCATGTCGTCCGAGAGCGTAAGCGCATCGATACGCAGGTCGCCGGTCAGAAGCCCTTCCGGCGGGGTGAAGGAGACGCCGCGGTCAGGTGTGGAGACGATGGCGGAAATGCGGTCCGCGGCGACGCGTCCGCCGACCGGGGTGAGAGCCACGAAAAGGACGACGCCCAACGCCATGACGAACAGGATCGCGACCACGCCAAGCGCGGCCTTCAAGATCCATTTCAACAGGCGAACCATCAGCATCATGCCTTGAACGTTACCCTTTCTACTGCCTTTCAGAATGCCTGTCCTATGCCCGCATAGATACCGTACTGGCTGCCGCCGTCATAGCGCTGCAACGGGATTGCAACGTCCAATCGGAGCGGTCCGAAAGGCGTGGCATATCTCACGCCGATCCCCGCGCCAGCACGTATATCAGAAAAATCAGGCACGATTCCGGTCGATACCGTACCGACATCGACAAAAGGTACAATGCCTATGTTTTCTGACACTTTTACCCTCACTTCGAAAGATCCCAGCGTATAAGATCGTCCACCTGTGGCTTCATCGGCACTGTTGTAGGGCGAAATTTCCCGATAGGCGTATCCGCGCACCGATCCGCCGCCGCCGGCGAAGAATCTGCGCGTCGCCGGAATTCTTTCAAGGTCGCTTCCGCCGACCAGCGTTCCGGCCGCAAGACGGGCCGCGAGCACGACCTTGTCTTCCTGTCCGAGCCCAAGATAACCCGAGATCGAGCCCTCGAAGGACGAGAAGATCGTCCCGTCCATCAGCTCGTAGCTCGGCTTGGCGGAGAGCGTCGCGTAATATCCCTTGGTCGGGTCGAGCTTGTTGTCGCGCGCGTCGCGCTCGAAGCTGATCGGCAGGCTCAAGGTGAGATACTGATTGTTGCCGAAGGCGTCGTCGGCGTCGATATAGGCGATCTCCCCGCCGCCCTTGAGCTTGTCGGTTTCGTTCAGCTCGTAAGCGATGCCGGCCGAGTAGATGATGGTCTGCGCCTCGTAGACGTCGGGCGTCTCGCTCTTGGCTTCCAGGCGGGATTCGAAGGTCGCCTCCGGCACGAAGGCGCCGGGCTTGGTGAAGATGATGCCGGCGGAATAATCGAAGGTGGTGACGTCGGTGGTGGCGCCGATGCCGGACACCTTGCCTTCGATGCGCAGCGATTCCGCTTCACCGAAGAGGTTGCGGTGGCCCCAGTAGCCTTCGAGGCCGGCGCCGTCGATCGAGGAATATTCGGCGCCGAAACCGAAATAGCGATGCTTGCCTTCAGAGACCTCGATGGTCAGCGGCAACGAACCGTCCGCCGCCAGCTTGTCCGCCTCGTGGATCGTCACGCTCGAAAAGACGCCGAGTTCGCGCAGGCGGTCGTTGGCCTTCTTCAACTGGACTGGCGAATATTGTCCGTGCTTGTCGAGCCGCGAATAGCGGCTGATAAAGGCGGCATCGACGGTCCGCGATCCTTTCACGGAGACGGTGCCGAGCGGGGCGACGGGACCGCTGACGGCGCCGAGCACGACATCGATCGTGTCGGTGCGATGATCGGCTGTCACCTGTCGCTTGGTCAGTTTCGCGAGCGGGCGGCCTTCATTCTTCAAATCGACGAGAAGCTGTTCGCTGGCCTTGAGGATCAGCCGCGAACCGGCCTCGCCGCCGGCAACGAGATCGTATTTTTCCGGATCGTGGCCGACCGCGTCACCCTCGAAGCGAACCGAGCCGAGCTTGAAGACCGGGCCTGGATCGATGCGGACCGCAACCGGCACGGGTGCTGCGTGATCGAAGGTCGGGTTGGGCGGCAGGCGGTCGATATCGGTGCCGGCGACCGAGATATGCACCGTGCCGCCGTATCGGGCCTCTTCGTAAAGCACGGCGATGAGTCGGTCGCGGTCCTCGCGCGCCTTGATGATGACGCCGAGATCGCCGGAGACCGGCTGCTTTTCGTCGGTAACGAGGGAGGCGGCGGTTTCGAGGCGCTTCTTGAGGTCTTTGTCGGCGTTACCGGCGTCGAGGGTCGCGTCGTAGCGGACGGGATCGATCACCTCGACGGCGTCGTCGTCATCCCCGAACAACGTGATGCCGAAGAGTTTGAACGCGTAGGCGTTGCCGGAAAGCGGCGGGGAAACGAGAAGTGCAGCGGCGAGCATCGCGGCGGTGCCTGCTCCCCTCAGCTTCCGTTTTTCTGTCCGCCCAGTGTTTTCGTTCCGCATACGCAAACTGCTGTGGATCCCCCGGCTGGAAGCCCTCATAGCATCCGACGAAGCGACCTATCTAACTGCAAAAGGTGAAGCCGGGTACCCCTTGGCAATGATTTCATGAAAGAAAAAGCCCCGGAGCGTGCTCCGAGGCCACATTTTCTCATGCAATCCACGCGTTTGTCAGTAACGGCGCGGGCAGCTGTCGATATAGCGGCGGCCGTAGCGGTCGCGGTAGTAGCACTGCCCCGGCTGTTCGGCGACGGAGCCGATCAAGGCGCCGGAAACACCACCGATCGCAGCGCCCACGGCGGCGCCGCGAACGTTGCCGGTGGCCAGGCCACCGATCACGGCGCCGGATGCCGCGCCGATGCCGGCGCCCTGTTCAGTTGCCGTGCAGCTCGCGAGCGACGCGCCGACCATCAAAAGCACCAAGGCTTTCTTCATGAGATCCTCCTGTTTGTTCTTCGTTTGCCCGGCTGTCTTGCAGGCGTCAGACGTTTCCGTCGGCCAATACTGCAGCAACCATCAAGGGGAACAATAGGTCGCGATGTGGAAGAGTCCATATGAGCTCAATATTTTACGCCAGGATTTTTGCTTTTGTCTTGCCGGTGGTTGCCGCGGCATCCCGCGGAATCGTAACGTGGCGACCTGTCAGATCGCGGGCCAAAATATTGCCGATTCCATACAAAGTAGCGGTTGATCCGCTAATTAAAAAAGCAAATGATGGGCGCGTGTCCGGGAGGGACGCGAGGAGGACAATATGACGAAAGTGACGCTGACCGTGAACGGCCGCACGATGAGCGGCGAGTGCGAGGATCGCACCCTGCTCGTGCATTTTATCCGTGAAAAACTTGGTCTGACGGGAACGCATGTCGGCTGCGATACGACCCAGTGCGGTGCCTGCGTCATCCATATGGACGGGCATTCGGTGAAGAGCTGTTCGATCCTGGCGGTGCAGGCTTCCGGTTCGACGATCACGACGATCGAAGGCCTTGCCGGCCAGGGTGAGCTGCATCCGGTGCAGGCGGCCTTCAAGGAACATCACGGCCTGCAATGCGGTTTCTGCACGCCCGGCATGGTGATGACGGCTGTCGACCTTATCGGCCGCGAAGGCGGAAAGCTGACCGAAGAGACGGTCCGCGCCGGGCTCGAAGGCAATATCTGTCGTTGCACCGGCTATCACAACATCGTCAAGGCCATCCTCGCCGCCGATGCCGAAATGGCCGGCGGCCGGCAGGCCGCTGAATAGGTGAGTAGCGAGTAGTCGTTAGTGAGCAGTGGTTCACGCGCCGCTTTGGCTTGAACTGCTTTCTACCGACTAATTCCTAATCACTACTCACTTAACCACCATCTCGGGAGGAGATGAAAATGGGTGTTGAAGGAATCGGTGCACGCGTTACCCGCAAGGAAGACAAGCGCTTCCTGACCGGCAAGGGCCGGTATACGGACGACATGACCGTCCCGGGCATGAAATATGCCTACTTCGTCCGCAGTCCCTATGGGCATGCGAAGATCAGGAACATCGATGCGACCGCGGCGAAGGCCATGCCGGGCGTGATCGACGTGCTCGACGGCAAGCAGCTCCAGGCGGACGGCATCGGCAATCTCATTTGCGGCTGGATGATCCATTCGAAGGACGGGACGCCGATGAAGATGGGCGCCTGGCGTCCGCTGGCCGTCGATACCGTGCGTTACGTGGGCGATGCGATCGCGATCGTGGTTGCGGACTCCTCCGGCGAGGCCCGTGATGCTGCGGAGGCGGTGGTTATCGACTACGAGCAGCTTCCGGCCGTGACCGAAGCCGTTGCCGCGCTTGCCTCCGGCGCGCCGCAGATCCACCCGGAAGCTCCAAACAACCTGATCTTCGACTGGCAGATCGGCGAGCCGGATGCGGTCGACAAGGCGATCGCCTCGGCTGCTCACGTCACCGAGATCGAGATCCACAACAACCGCCTGTCGCCAAACCCGATGGAGCCGCGCGCCACGCTCGGCATCTACGATACGGCGGAGGATCACTATACCTGTTACACGACCAGCCAGAACCCGCATGTGGCGCGGCTGGTGATGAGCGCGTTCTACAATGTCGCGCCGGAAAACAAGCTGCGCGTCATCGCGCCTGATGTCGGCGGCGGTTTCGGCTCGAAGATCTATATCTATCCGGAAGAGATCATCTGTCTCTGGGCCTCGAAAAAGACCGGCGTGCCGGTGAAATGGACATCCGACCGTACCGAAGCCTTCCTCACCGACGCGCATGGCCGCGACCACGTGTCGAAGGTAAAGATGGCGTTTGACGCCAACAACCGGATCACGGCGCTGAAGGTCGATACGATCGCCAATCTTGGCGCCTATATGTCGCTGTTCTCCTCGGCGGTGCCGACCTATCTCTATGCGACGCTGCTGTCCGGCCAGTACGACATCCCGGCGATCCATGCCAATGTCCGCACCGTCTATACCAACACGGTGCCTGTCGACGCCTATCGCGGCGCCGGCCGCCCGGAAGCGACCTATCTGTTGGAACGGACGATGGAGGCGGCGGCCCGCGAACTCGGCGTCTCGCCGGCGGAACTGCGCAAGACAAACTTCATCCGCTCCTTCCCGCACCAGACGCCCGTCATCATGAACTACGACGCGGGTGACTACGAAGCCTCCCTGAACGCGGCCATGCAGGCGGCCGACTGGGCGGGTTTTGCCGCCCGGCGGTCGCAATCGGAAGCCCGGGGCAAGAAGCGCGGCATCGGCATAAGCTGCTATATCGAGGCCTGCGGCATTGCCCCGTCGGCAGCGGTCGGCTCGCTCGGCGCCGGCGTCGGCCTTTGGGAATCCGCCGAAGTGCGGGTCAATGCGGTCGGCACGATCGAAGTGCTGACCGGCTCCCACAGCCATGGCCAGGGCCATGAAACCACGTTCGCGCAGCTTGTCGCCGGCCGCCTCGGCGTGCCGATCGAGAGCATCAACATCGTGCACGGGGATACCGACAAGGTGCAGATGGGCATGGGCACCTACGGCTCGCGCTCCGGCGCGGTCGGCATGTCGGCGATCGTCAAGGCGCTCGACAAGGTCGAGGCCAAGGCGAAGAAGATCGCCGCGCATCTGATGGAGGCCTCCGAAGAGGATATCGTCATCGAGAACGGTGAATTGAAGGTCGCAGGCACCGACAAGTCGGTGCCGTGGTTCCAGGTGGCACTCGCCTCCTATACCGCCCACAACCTGCCTTCGGGCATGGAGCCGGGCCTGAAGGAAACCGCCTTCTACGACCCTTCCAACTTCACCTTCCCCGCCGGCTGCTACATTGCCGAGGTGGAGATCGATCCGGATACCGGCGAGACGGATATCGTCCAGTTCGTCGCGGCCGACGATTTCGGCAATATCATCAACCCGATGATCGTCGAGGGGCAGGTGCATGGCGGCATTGCCCAGGGGGTCGGCCAGGCGCTGCTCGAGAACGTCCAGTATGACGCGAACGGCCAGCTTCTGACGGCAAGCTACATGGATTATGCCATGCCGCGCGCCGACGACCTGCCGTCGTTCAGCCTCTCGCACCAGAACACGCCTTGCCCCAGCAATCCGCTCGGCATCAAGGGTTGCGGCGAGGCAGGAGCGATCGGTTCGCCACCGGCGCTGATCAACGCCATCACCGATGCGATCGGCCATGACAGGCTCACCATGCCGGCGACCCCGATGAAGGTCTGGCAGGCATTGCACGCGGCTCACTGAGGAGAAACAGACATGTACGCTACCAGCTATCATCGTGCATCCTCGGTGGAAGATGCCGTCAAGCTCAAGTCCGCCAATGAGGAAGGCAAATACCTCTCCGGCGGCATGACGCTGATCTCGACCATGAAGCAGCGGCTCGCCGCGCCGAGCGACCTGATCGATCTTCGCCACATTCCGGCAATCCGGGGTATCCGGATCGAAGGCCGCAAGGTGACGATCGGCGCCGCCACGCCGCATGCGGACGTGGCCGCTTCGCGCGAGCTTGCCGCCATCTGTCCGGCGATCTGCAAGCTCGCAGGGCATATCGGCGATCCGCATGTGCGCCACATGGGCACGATCGGCGGTTCGATCGCCAACAACGATCCGGCCGCGGACTACCCCGCCGGCCTGCTCGGGCTCGGCGCGACCGTTGTCACCGACCGCCGTTCGATTTCGGCCGACGACTTCTTCACCGGTCTTTTCGAGACGGCGCTGGAGGAGGGCGAGATGGTGACGTCGGTCACATTCGAGGCGCCGGAAAAGGCGGGTTACGCCAAGTTCAACAATCCGGCCTCGCGTTTTGCGATGACGGGCGTGTTCGTGGCCAGCACTGCCGGCGGCGTGCGCGTCGCGGTGACGGGCGCCGGCTCGTCCGGGGTCTTCCGTCACCCAGGCTTCGAACAGGCGCTGGCTTCCAACTGGTCGCCGGATGCGCTGAACAATGTCGCGGTCGACCCCTCTAACCTGATGTCGGACCTGCATGCAAACGCCGAATACCGCGCCAACCTCGTGAAGGTCATGGCGAAAAGGGCGGTGGCGTCTGCCGGTTAAGGCGAATCGAGAGCATCGGTAAAAGCCTGGAAGAGCGGGGAACACCGCTCTTCTTTTTGCTGCTTGACGTGGATCAATTCTCACATTTTCGAAATCGCTTACCTTTTTATTGGAATAATTCAAAAAAAGCGGGCCTTTTGCCGCAGGTTGGTTCTATTCGCGCGGTCCGGGGTTGACGAAAAGCGCGGCTGAAACCAAAACCGAAGCAGGTTCTGGAGTGTGATGAGCATGGACTTTGAGGCATTTTTCAAGAGCGAACTGGACGGGCTTCATGGTGAAGGCCGTTACCGCGTGTTCGCCGATCTGGAGAGGCACCGCGGCAATTTTCCCCGCGCCACGCGCCATACTCCCGATGGCCCGAAGGAAGTGACCGTCTGGTGTTCCAACGATTATCTCGGCATGGGCCAGCACCCCGCCGTGATCGAGGCGATGAAGGAAGCCATCGATCACTGTGGCGCGGGTGCGGGAGGCACCCGGAATATTTCTGGCACCACACACTACCACGTCATGCTGGAGCAGGAGCTTGCCGACCTGCACGGCAAGGAAGCGGGCCTGATCTTCAATTCCGGCTATATGTCGAACTGGGCGACGCTCGGCACGCTCGGCCAGAAGATCCCCGGCCTGATCATTTTCTCCGACGCGCTGAACCACGCCTCGATGATCGAGGGCATCCGTTACGCCAAGTGCGAACGGGTGATCTGGAAGCACAACGACCTCAATGACCTCGAAGCCAAGCTGGCGGCCGCCGATCCGAACGCGCCGAAGCTGATCGCCTTCGAAAGCGTCTATTCGATGGATGGCGACATCTCGCCGATCAAGGACATCTGTGACCTTGCCGACAAATACGGCGCGATGACCTATCTCGACGAAGTGCATGCGGTCGGCATGTACGGCCCGCGCGGCGGCGGCATTGCCGAACGCGAAGGCCTGATGGACCGTGTGACGATCATCGAAGGCACGCTCGGCAAGGCTTTTGGCGTGATGGGCGGTTATATCGCCGCCTCCAGCGCGCTCTGTGATTTCATCCGCTCCTTCGCCTCGGGCTTCATCTTCACCACCGCCCTGCCGCCGACGCTGGCAGCCGGGGCGATCGCCTCGATCCGGCATCTGAAGGCAAGCCCGTTCGAGCGCGTCCGCCATCAGGACCGCGTCAGAAAACTGCGCACGATGCTCGACCACCAGGGCATTCCGCATATGCACAACCCGAGCCATATCGTTCCGGTCATGGTCGGGGACGCGGCCAAGTGCAAGTGGATCTCGGATATCCTGCTCGACACCTGCAACGTCTATGTGCAGCCGATCAACTATCCGACCGTGCCGCGCAAGACCGAACGCCTGCGCATCACCCCGACGCCGCTGCACAGCGATGCGGATATCGAGCACCTGGTCGGCTCGCTGCACCAGCTCTGGTCGCGCTGCGCGCTGGCGCGGCACGTGGCTTAGTCGTGCTGGTATCCTTTATTCGATAAGTTTCCGCTCTCAGTTATGGCGCGCGGAGACAGTAATATCATCATGTCCACGAGCTATCTTGAGATAGTCTTGCTGTATGGCCCGTTTGAGCTCGCTACTTGACGATCGCAGGTCATCGAACATGGTTGCCGCCTGAAATAGAAACAAAATCAGCGCGACGTTAGTGACCCAAAAATAATTGGCCAAGGAGTATCGCAGCATTTTCACGAGGTGTTTGCGGAGAAGCTTGTCCACCAGCAGTGTCCCCGCCACGCCGAGAAATGCTCCGCCGACAACGTCGGTCATATAGTGAAATCCTGCATACATTCGCGGAAAACCCACGATCGCGATAGACCAGATGAAAAACAGCACTCCGAGGCGCCGAGAATGCAGGAAGATAGCTGTTGCCATGGCCATGGCTAACGCCATGGTATCGCTGGGAAACGAACTCCAGTCCCTTAGGATTTCATCTCCTATGCCGAAGGGGGGAATGAAATCGGGAATATTGGCGTGAAGTGGCCTCGGGCGCGCCGGGAGAAAATCCTGCAACAGCCGGCTGGATGCGATCGTCAGAATAGCCCCGATTACCAGATTGCATATAAATGCATTTTTCCGATCATCTCTGGTGCAAAAGAAAACATACATTGCGAAGATGACGCATGGGAACATCTTGAATGTTGGTCTGGTCAGAATCTTTACCAGAACAGCATCCGCGATCTCGCTGTGATGGGATAGCTTTTGAAGTGCATCAACAATAGGAAGATCTATCCAATAGCTCAGGAACTGGTACACGATACAAAGCCTCCATCCGCATGGAAATAATGCCACGTGCGAACGGTGTTTGAAGGATGTACTTTATCAGTAGGGCTGAGCTTTAATAAGTAATGTCCTACCCCGGCCGATTTAAGCAATTTGAGCGCCGGCCCAGGACTTTGACGGATGAGAGGCTGTGACGGACGGTTAAGCCGCCATCTCCTTCTGCGCGACGATCTCTCCGGCCCGACGTCTCGCCTCGGCATCGGCAGCAAACACCTCGTCCATTGTCGTCGCCGCAGCGACCCCGGCCATGTCGTCCATGACCCGTTCTGCGACATCGGCCATTTCAAGAAAACCGATGCGGCCGGCGCAGAAGGCGTGGAAGGAAATCTCTTCAGCAGCGTTCATGACGGCGCCCTGCACGCCGCCGCGCTCCAGCGCGGTGCGCGCCAGCCTCAATGCCGGGAACCGCACCTCGTCCGGTGCCTCGAAATCGAGCCTGGCGAGCCTGGCGAAATCCAGCCGCTCGACATCGAGCTTCGAGCGGTTCGGATAGGTCAGCGCGTAACCGATCGCGGTGCGCATGTCCGGACAGCCGAGCTGGGCCAGCACCGAGCCATCCGCATAACCGACCATCGAATGGATGACCGACTGCGGATGGACGATCACCTCGATCTGGTCTGGGCGGAGGTCGAAGAGATGTTTCGCTTCGATCATCTCCAGCGCCTTGTTGAACATCGAGGCGCTGCCGATCGAGATTTTCAGGCCCATGGACCAGTTGGGGTGGGCACGGGCGATATCCGCCGTCACGCCCGCCATCTGCTCGCGGGTCCAGGTACGGAAGGGGCCGCCGGAGGCGGTGAGCACGATGCGTTCGACCGCATGGTGCTGGTCGTCTTCGAGCGACTGGAAGATGGCGCTGTGCTCGCTGTCCACCGGGATCAGCCGTCCGCCGCCCTCGGCGACCGCCTTGACGAACAGTTCGCCGGCCGAGACGAGGCATTCCTTGTTGGCGAGCGCGATATCGGCGCCGCGTTCCGCGGCGGCCAGCGTCGGGGCAAGGCCGGCGGTGCCGACGATCGCGGCCATCACCCAGTCGGATGGCCGCGCGCCCGCCTCGATCAGCGCCTCGCGGCCGGCGGCGACCTCGATACCGGTGCCGGCAAGAGCATTCTTCAGTGCGGCATATTGGCGATCGTCGGCCGTCACGGCGAGCTTGGCGCCGCATGCCTTCGCCTGTTTCGCCAGAAGCGCGATATTGCTGTTGCCGGTGATCGCCACGACGTCGAAGGCCTCGCGACCGCCGAGCTGGTTCACCACATCGAGCGTATTGACGCCGATCGAGCCGGTGGAACCGAGGATGCTGATGCGGCGCTTGCCGGTTTCGGCCATGCTGTCTTCCATTTCCTAAAGCTGCCTTCGGTCTACAAGCGAAAGCCGCGGCTCACAAGAGCGGGCTTGAATTCGGCCCCGCTGCGACCAAGTGCAGCTTGCACAACGGATTGTCTTTGCGCGAAGTGGGATGATGAACGAACAAGGTGAAATTCGGACGACCTGTGTGATTGCCGGTGCAGGCCCGGCGGGGCTGATGCTGGGCCTTCTGCTGGCGCGGGCCGGCGTCGATGTCGTCGTCGCCGAGAAGCACGCGGATTTCCTGCGCGATTTTCGCGGCGACACGATCCATCCCTCGACGCTGGAGGTGATGCACGAGCTCGGCCTGATCGACGAATTCCTGCGGCTGCCGCACACGCGGGCGCCAAAACTCTCCGCCGAGATGGGCGGCAAGACGATTACGATCGCCGACTTTTCACGGCTGCCGGTCAGGAACCGCTTCATCGCCTTCATGCCGCAATGGGATTTCCTGAGCTTTCTGGCCGCCAAGACGCAAGCCTATCCGAACTTCCGGCTGATCATGCAGGCGAAGGTGGTCGACGTGCTGGAGGAGCAGGGAGTAATCCGTGGCCTCAGCCTGGAGACGCCCAAAGGAAAACTCACGATCCACTCCACGCTTGTCGTCGGCGCTGACGGCCGCAATTCCGTCGTCCGCGAAAAGGCGGGGCTCGAGGTGGAGAGTTTCGGCATTCCGAGCGAAGTGGTCTGGATGAAGCTGTCGAAACAGCCGGGCGATCCCAATGAGGTCATGGGCCATGCCGGCCCGCGCCAGGGTTTCGTGCTGATCGACCGCGGCGACTATTGGCAGTGCGGTTATGTCATCCGCCGCACCACGTTTGCGGAAATCCGCGAAAAGGGCATCGAGGCCTTCCGGCGGATGGTGGCCGATGTCTCGCCGTTGCCGGCGGCGCGAATGCAGGAAATCCGCAGTTTCGAGGACACGAGCCTGCTCACGGTGCGGATCGACCGGCTGAAGCAATGGTGGCGCTCAGGGCTGATCTGCATCGGCGATGCGGCGCATGCAATGTCGCCGATCGGCGGCGTCGGTGTCAATCTGGCGATCCAGGATGCGGTGGCGGCCGCCAATATCTTGATCGCGCCCCTGCGCGAAAGGCGCCTGACCGATGGCGATCTCGCCGCCGTCGAAAAGCGGCGCAGCTTTCCGACCAGAGCGACGCAGAAGCTGCAGTTGATGATGAGGAGCAGCCGGCGCACTGATCAGGCGGATGATCGGAAAAGCAAAGGTCCGCCGGGCTTCATCCGGGGCATCGCCCGCTTTCCGCTGCTTGCCCATCTCGCGGGCCGGCTGATCGGCCTCGGCTTTCGCATGGAGCATGTGCGGGCCGGGCAAGGCAACCTTTGACGCCCCCGCGTCGTTGATCGGCGAAACAACCGAGGTTTTGCCATGCTCATGCTCGGAAGAATGCTCACGATGGCGATGGCGCTGCTTGGCGGGATCTTCTTCTCGCAGGCGCCGGAATTCGCGCAGCAGTACCGCCAGCGGATCGGCGGGGCACTCGACGAGCTGAAGATCCTGATCTCGGAATTCGACGCCCAGGCCAACCATAACGGCCTCGATCGCCAGGAGGCGCTCAACATCTATTCCGCCTCGCCGCAGACCTTCCTGCGCAATCAGGGCGAAGCGATGCGGCGAACCTTTTCGCGTTATGAAATGCTCGCGAAGCAGCAGAAGGAGCTGACGCTCGCGCCGCCCTTCACCAAACCTTTCGTGGTGATGCGCAACCCCGATTCGACGACGTTTGCGAACGCCTGGCGCGATTACGTGCCCGGCGTGCCGGTGGATTTCGCCGGTCTCACCTGGGCGGCAGGCGGGCTTTTCTGCGGCTGGCTGATTGCTGCACTGCTGGGCGCCGCCCGTCGTGGCGTGCTCCGCTCGGTCAGGCGGCCGAAACGAATGGACCGGACGCCGACGATTGTTCGATGAGAAGCGAGTGGTGATCCCAGATGGATTCGAACCATCGGCCTCAGGATTAGGAATCCTGCGCTCTATCCTGCTGAGCTATGGGACCACGTGAGGAATTCCATACAAAAGGCGAGGCGTTTAGCCAAGCCCTTTCATTGGCCTCATTCCGTCAACCGATGTTCGGCGAGACGCACCCAATACGAAATGCCGTATGAAATCGCCTCGTCGTCGAAATCGTAGTGCGGGTTATGGAGGGCGGCCGTATCGCCGTTGCCGATGAAGATGAAGGCGCCGGGACGCTTTTTCAGCATGAAGGCGAAGTCCTCGCCGGCCATGGTCGGATCGACATTGGCATCGACATTGGAAGCGCCCGCCACCTCGGTCGCGACGGCGACGGCATGTTCGGTTTCCCGGTCGTGATTGACGGTCACCGGGCATTTGCGTTCGTAATCGATCTCCGCCTCGGCGCCATGGGCGCCGACGATACCTTCGACGATCTGGCGGATCCGCGTTTCGGCAAGATCGCGCGTCTCTTCGCTGAGCGTGCGGACCGTGCCCCAGAGCGTCGCTTGGTCGGGAATGATGTTGTGGGTCGTGCCGGCATCGAAGCGGGTAACCGAAATGACGATCGAGCGCACCGGATCGGCATTGCGGGCGGCGATCGCCTGCAGGCTGCCGACCAGCTGCGAGCCGATGAAGATCGGGTCGATGGTCTTGTGCGGCTGTGCCGCATGGCCGCCGCGGCCCTTGATGGTGATGGTGAAGCGATCGGGCGCCGCCATGATGCCGCCCTTGCGGATGGCGAACTGGCCGAGCGGAATGCCCGGCATGTTATGCATGCCGTAGACTTCCTCGATGCCGAAACGTTCCATCATGCCGTCTTCGACCATTGCCAGCGCACCGGCGCCGCCCTCTTCGGCGGGCTGGAAGATCAGTGCGACGGTGCCGTTGAAATTGCGGGTTTCCGCAAGGTATTTCGCCGCGCCGAGCAGCATCGACGTGTGGCCGTCGTGGCCGCAGGCATGCATCCTGCCGGGGTGTTTCGAAGCCCAGGGCTTGCCGGTGATCTCGGTGAGCGGCAGGGCATCCATGTCGGCCCGAAGCCCGATCGTGCGGCCGCCCGGGCCCTTGCCGCGGATGATGCCGACGACGCCGGTGCGGCCGATGCCGGGCACGACCTCGTCGACGCCGAATTCCCTCAGCTTCTGTTCCACGAACGAGGCAGTGTTCTCTACCTCGTAAAGAATTTCAGGATTTTCATGAAGATATCGTCGCCACTCGCTGACTTCGCCCTGAAGTTCGGCAGCCCGGTTCAAAATCGGCATAAGATTCCCTGTTGTTGGCTGGTCACGCGGTTATAACAAGTCCTCCCGGGTGGAGTGTGCCTGTCATGATCGACGTAATCAATCTTCCTGCAAGTTGCCTCCCTTGCAGGATAAGGCAGATTTCTATCAAGGCGTTGTGATAGCTGGCCTTTTTCGGGGCATTGCAATGAACATCGCCGGTCGGTCGCCTGCGCCAGCGAAACACATTTCGATCCGGTGACGGCTCCATCCTCATATTCAGCGGGGTCAGAATATGGCTTTCATCCCGATCCGCCCGGTATATGCTTTCGATTGATCGGTGTTCACCGAACCTTCGACGGCGCCGTAGATGTTGGTTGTCGCGCTTACCGGGACGTCGAAGCCGATACCAACAGTGGCGCCGAGAACGTTGCGGTCAGAGGCGTTTTCGAGGCTGAATTCGGTATTGTTCAAAGAGGCGACGTAGCTGTCTGATCCGAGGTTCTGGCGACCGGTGATGGCGCCCGAGAACGAAATGGAGCCTTTTCTCCCAGCCTCCATGGCAAAATGACGGCTGAATTCCAACTGGAAACGTCCTTCCAATGAATGACTGTCGCGCCCTGCATAGCTCAGGTTCTGGGACGAACCCGATTCGTCGTAGCCTTCGTAGTAGGCTCCCACATATCGCAGGCCCGCACTTGGCGTCATCGTCCAGTCCGACGCGATCGAATACCTGCGGCTGAGCGAGAACTCGGGTGACGCATACCAGCCCAGGAAATTGCCTTCTGCGGTTTCAGCGCCGGAATTGATCGAACGTTTGCTGTCGCTGTCTATCATGCCCAGCGTCAGAGACGCATTGAGTGTCAAGTCGCCGACGGGGGCGGCGGCATAAACGCCCGCAAAGCCGGTGCTTCCTTCGAGCCAGTTTCCGCTTTCCGCGGAACTCGCCGATACCGCGCCGCCGCCCGCAAAGATGCCCAGCCGTTTATTGTCGAATTGCCGATCCGCGCCGAAGATAAGGCCATAATGGTAGATATTGCTTTCCGGCGTGCTCCCGGAACCTGACTGTTCCCGGCCACCGCCAAAGACGCGCGCCCAAAGCAGGGTCCCATACGGATCGACAACCGTTCCATGGGTGATGGACGCAATCGCGTTTTCGGCAGGCGACTTCCTCGTGGGCTCGGCGTAGAAGGTTGGGCCGGTATTCACTTCTCCAAGCGTGGCGGTGGGACGGTCGATATCAATCGCCAGAATGCTGCCGATCACATCCGAAACCGAATTCGTATAGCTGCCGACCGCCTTGCCGACTTCCGGGGCGGCCGAGATCACGTCAATGCTTCCCGACGTGTCGGCATTGGCCAGGATCGCCAACTGGGAGCTGTTGTCGAGCCGGATGGTGTTTCCGGCTGCGATGTAGTTGGCAGCGGGAATGTGATAGCTGCCCGATCCGAATGCCGTCGTGTTGCCGGTCGTGTTGTTGTAATCCACAACTCCGGTGAATTTCGCATTCGGACTGATATTCAGGGTGTTTCCACCCGTGGCGAAATAGACCGACGCGACGTCGCCGGATATCGTTCCGCTGTTGGTCACGATGCTGCCGGACACGTCCAGACTGAGACCATAGACGTTGCCGCTTATCGAGCCGCTGTTTGTCAGCCGGCCGCCTCGCAGCGTCACGCCGTTGCCGCTGGCCGTGATTTCGCCCATGTTGACGATACCAACGGTCCCGCTACCGGTGACGGCGTCGATGCCGGTCAGCGCGTTGATGCGGCCGGAGTTGGTAATGGTGACGTTTCCGCTGTCTGTCTGGGCGTAGATGCCGATCGAATCGGGCGCGTTGACAACGCCCCCCGTGCTATTGGTCACGGTTATGTTGCCGGAGGTGTCGGCACGCGCGTGGATGCCGTAGTGACCGCTACCCGCATCGGCATGGGCGGTGTCATCATGAGAATTGAGTTCGCCGCTGTTATAGACGGTTACGTCTGCCGCGGTGCTCCACGCCTGCAGAGCGATGCTGTCTTCGGCGGTTACCGTGCCCGAGTTGGTCACGTCAACCGCACCGGAGGCCGACCAGGCTATCAATCCCTGCAAGGTCTCGGAGGTAACCACCCCGGAATTTTCGATCGTCGAAAGCCCGTGCCAGTTTATCGCCCGGATGCCAGCAAGGTAGGCGTCGACCGTCCCGCTGTTGTCAATCGACACTTCCACCGGCGCGAGGTCGCTATCGTTGTAGCCTCCGTCAGCATAAATGCCCCTGTCCGTGGTCGCAGTGACGCTGCCGCTGTTGATGATCGAGACGGCCCCCTGGTTCGTCGTCACGGTAATCGCAGGGCCGCTCGTCGATGTCACCGTTGCGGCGCTTTCAACGGAAATATCACCTGAGACCTGGTTTCTCAGCCAGATCGCCCCCAAGCCGCCGCCATCCGAACCGACGACCACATCACCGCCAAGATAGAGTTCGAGATCATGGTCCTGTGCGTCGGTATAGGTATAGATTGCCGCGTAGGCGGGATTGTAGATCGTCGTGCTTCCAGTGATGCGAAGCGTATGTTGCGTCGGCGTCGTGGAGGCGTTCAGCGGCGCCATCCTGACATAGACCGTGGTTTCGTCGCTGATCGTCAAAGACGAAGAGCCGGCATTCGTAATTTGCTGGATGTAAGACGCGTCGCAATTTTGAGACGCAATCGATCCCGTAGATACGCAGGAGGCCGATGCCATGTCAGGCGCCGACCAAACTGGTATGGCTGTGCAAGAAAGAAGAAAAACACGCCATTTGAAGTTCATTCTGGTAACGGAACCGAACATTTTTGAACATGCTTTCCGCGAAGAAAAAAACTTTTGCAATTGTGTCCGCATTATGGCCGGATTCGCGTCGTTTGCAATCTGTTAACCTATCGGTTTCTTGGGGCGGGCTGGCTCGCATTTTTTCCATCCGATCGCGCACGGCTCCCGCTGAAGCGGTTTTTCGGTCATTGTGACTGAGGAACAGGGCGATGGGTGGCGATCAAATTCTGTCGTGCATTGCGCCTTGATGCTTGCCAAATCAGGCTGGCATAGGCTTAAAAGAGCAGGGTGAAAGACACACTGGGCTTGAGCGTCTTGGGCCATGCAATATCAGCAGAGAGCTTTGCCATCGGTTGGCCACATAAGCCGCATATGCGCCACACTCGTTAAGCCGCAACAACGAGGGACTATCTTGCCGACCTTCAGCCTCCGATCCGCCTCCGCCACCCGGCTGATCTGCGCCCTCTCGGCGCTTGCCCTTGTCGCTGCCGCCGGAACCGCTGCCGCCAATCCGAAAATCGTCGTCGATGTAAAGACCGGCAAGGTGATCGCCCATGAGGATGCGTTCCTCAAATGGTATCCGGCGTCGCTCACCAAGCTGATGACGGCCTATGTGACCTTCAAGGCGCTGAAGACCGGCAAGCTCTCGCTCGACACGCCGGTGGTGATGAGCAAGGTCGCCGCCGACCAGCCGGCGAGCAAGATGTACTTCACGCCCGGCACGACGATGACGATGGACAACGCGTTGAAGATGATGCTCGTCAAGTCGGCGAACGACATGGCGGTTGCGGTGGCCGAGGCTGTCGGCGGCACGCAGGAACAGTTCGTGGCGATGATGAATGCCCAGGCCAAGGCACTCGGCATGAATTCCACCCAATATATCAATCCGCACGGCCTGCCGGGCAAGGGTCAGTTCTCGACCGCGCGGGATCTCGCGCTGCTGACGCTGAGGCTCAAGCAGGATTTCCCAGAATACCAGAGCTATTTCTCGCTCGAGGGTATCGATACCGGCTCCAAGCAATATCCCAATTTCAACACGCTGATCGGCCGTTTCGACGGTGCCGACGGCATGAAGACCGGTTTCATCTGCGCCTCCGGCTTCAACCAGATCGGTTCCGCGACACGGGACGGCCGTTCGGTGATTTCCGTGGTGCTCGGCTCGGACAGCCTCGCCGGCCGCGCCGACGACACCGCCAACCTGTTGCAGCAGGGGCTGAGCTCGGCCGTGCCCCAGGGCGTGGCGCTGCCGGCGCTAGCACCCTATGGCGATACGGCTCCCGTCAACGACGTCAGCGCCGAAATCTGCAATCCGAAGGCGGCCAAGGTGCGCAGCGAAACCCGTGACGATACGGGCCGCACCATCCAGCATTCGCCCTATATCCATGAAATGGCCCGCCCGCCGGTCTACACGATGCTGACCCTGATTTCCGGTGGCGAGGCGCCGCCCCCGCCGCCCAAGGGCGCCAAGAAGGCAACGGTTGCCGCCAATGCCGTCAACGTGCCGATCCCGCAGCCGCGCCCGACATTCTGAACGGGAATAGATGATGTCTTCTGCCCAGAACCGGATCCCGGTCTCCATCCTCACCGGCTTTCTCGGTGCGGGAAAATCGACGCTGCTCAACCGTATCCTCAAGGATCCCGGCACCAGCGACACGGCCGTGATCATCAACGAGTTCGGCGAGGTCAGCATCGACAATTTCCTGGTGGAGGCGTCCGGCGATGCGCTGCTGGAAATCGCCAATGGCTGCCTCTGCTGCACGGTGCGCGGCGAGCTGGTGGATTCGCTCGCCTCGATCATGGACGGCATCCAGACCGGTCGGCTGAAACCGATCCGCCGGATCGTCATCGAAACGACGGGCCTTGCGGATCCGGCACCGGTCATGCAGTCGGTGATGGGCAATCCGGTCATCGCGCAGAATTTCGAGCTCGACGGCGTCATCACCGTGGTCGACGCGGTCAACGGGGTATCGACGCTCGACCGTCACCAGGAGGCGGTAAAGCAGGTGGCGGTGGCGGACCGGCTGATCATCTCCAAATTGTCGATGGCGGATGCTGCCCAGCTGGCGGCCCTCAAATCGCGGCTCGCGGAACTCAATCCCCGGGCGCCCATCGTCGATGGCGACAGCAACGAGGCGGGTACGGCGGCCATCCTCGTGAACGGACTTTACGATCCGGCGACCAAGATCGCAGACGTGGACCGCTGGCTGCGCGACGAGCTGGCCAGCGATGCCGGCGAGAATCATGACCATCATCACCACGACCATGGTCACGACCACCAGCATGGCCATGATCATCACGGGCACGGCCATCACGACCACCATCATCATGACGTGAACCGCCACGGCGACGACATCCGGTCCTTCTCGATCATTCATGACAAGCCGATCGAGCCGATGGCGATCGAGATGTTCATCGACCTGTTGCGCTCGGCGCATGGCGAAAAGCTGCTGCGGATGAAGGCGATCGTGGCGCTTTCCGACAATCCGGACCGGCCGCTGGTGCTGCATGGGGTGCAGAGCGTCTTCCACCCGCCGCAGCGCCTGCCGAAATGGCCCGACGGTTCCGACCGGCGCACCCGCATGGTGCTGATCACGCAAGGACTGGAAGAAGCCTTCGTCTCGGATCTTTTCGCCGCGTTTACGGGCCAGCCCCGCATTGACCGGCCGGATCGTGCGGCGCTGGAGGACAATCCTCTCGCGGTTCCTGGCCTTCGCATGTGATCGTTTTAGGGCGGGCTTGCCCCTCACCCTAACCCTCTCCCCGTAAACGGGGAGAGGGGACTTGCCCCATTCGCGGTTGGTGATTGAGGCGATGTCGGTGTGGCATCCGTCCTTCGCCCCGCGTGCGGGGAGAAGGTGCCGGCAGGCGGATGAGGGGCTAATCGGAGGATTCGCCTATCCCTTGCGGATCAGGAAACGATGTCCCGTCTCGGTCTTTTCCGAACGGACCAGTTCGTGGCCTTCCTGCGTGCAGAAATGCGGAATGTCGAGGCCGGCCAGAGGATCGGTGGTTTCGATCGCAAGTTCCGCGCCGCTCTCCATGTTTTTCAGCCGGCGGCGGGTCTTCAGCACGGGCAGGGGGCACTTCAGGCCTCTCAGATCGTAGAGGCCGTCGGTGGTCGAGGTCATTCCTTGCTCCAGAACTTCCAGAACGGCTTTTTCTGCGGTTCGCTGATCGGCGGTGCCGCGTAGGCAAGCGGGTTCTGGGCCGGGATCGGAACCGTGGTCGTGTTGCCCTGGGCCGTGGTGATCGTCGGGATGGTGCCGGTGCTCTGCGCGACGTTGCCCTGCGCTGTGGGGGAGGCGGTTGCCTCGGCCGGCAGGCGGTCCTGCTTCATGCGGTCGGCGGCGGAGCCGGGGCGAAACGTGACGGGAGAGGCTGACGCAAGCACGGTATTGGCCGGCTTGTTCTGGGAGGCCATCCGCTTTTCCATCATTTCCTGGAATTCCGACTGGCTGAGCAGCTTGCCGGCTTCGAGCGAGGTTCCGGTCGGTGCATAGGCGATATCGCGGCCCTTGCGCTTGCCGGCGACCACCGCCTTGCGTTCGGCCTCGGTCGGCTCGTACCAGACCTTGCCGTCGAACTTCTCCAGCGCCTTCGCGTAGGAGACCTGATAGGTCTTTTCGTAGGAGGTCAGCGCCGAGACGAGCGCCGGAGGCGTCGACATGGGCGGGCAGGCAGCCGCGGGAGCAAAGGTGCCATTGCCGGAGAGCTGCTGGTTGAAAACGTATTTCTTGTCGCAGACATTGACTTCCGGCGGGCGCTTGGTGACTTCGAAATTGTCGTAGCCGACCTTGATCATCTTCCAGAAGTCGAAGTTCTGGCTGTCGCGGTGGCGCGCCATGTTCTCCGCGGTCATCCGGAACGGCAGAGCCTGGAGCTGCACGGAGGTCTGGCCGCCCTTGAAGGCGTCCCGCGCAAACGCATAGATCTCCAGAACCTGTTCGTCGGTCATCGAATAGCAGCCGGACGACGAGCAGGCGCCGTGGATCATCAGGTTCGATCCGCTGCGGCCGTTGGCGGCGTCGTAGCGGTTCGGGAAGCCGGTGTTGATGGCGAGGTAATATTTGGAATTCGGGTTCAGATGCGCCGGCGTCAAGCTGTAGAAGCCTTCGGGAGCCTGGCGGTCGCCTTCCTTGACCTTGGGGCCGAGCTTTCCGGACCAGGCGCAGATATCGTAGCTCTTGATCACCTCGAACCGGTTGTCGGCCTTTGCCTTCCAGATTTCCAGCTTGCCCTCTTCCTTGAGGATGCGGATCATGATCGGCGAGGTGCGCGGCATGTCCTTCTTCTGCATCTCGGCGAGAATGCTCGAAGGCAGCGGCTGCTCGACCTTGTTCTTGACGCTCTTCAGGTCGATGCTCGCGGAATCGAGCGTATCGTTGCAGCCCGTCAGGGCGGTTGCCACGAGGAGAGCGAGAGCGATGTGTTTCAGGCGCATCGGTACGGACCACATAGACTTGGAACGACGAACGAATTCGGTACAGGACTTCGATAATGAAGCGGTAATCTTTAGATATTCTTAACCGCTTGCGCCGGCCTGTCCAGCAAAACCGCCCGGCACCCAATGTTATCAGCAATATGGCCCAAATTTGGCTAATTGAGCGGCAGAGCTCTACCGATCAGAGATTGCGGCCGATATCGAGGAATTTTTGCCGGCGGGCCGCCCGCACCTCGTCGCCCGAAAGCCGCCCAAGGTCTTCCAGCGCCGAGGCGATCATCTTGCCTGTCGCGGTGATGACGGCCTCGGGCTCGCGATGCGCGCCGCCGATCGGCTCGGGAATGATATCGTCGATGATGCCGAGGCTCTTCAGGTCTTCGGCGGTGATCTTCATGTTGGTCGCAGCCTCGCGGGCGCGGGTCGAATCGCGCCAGAGGATCGATGCCGCGCCTTCCGGCGAGATGACAGAATAGATCGAATGCTCCAGCATGTAGACGCGGTTGCCGGTGGCGATCGCGATCGCGCCGCCGGAGCCGCCTTCGCCGATCACGACGGAAACCATCGGCACCTTGAGGCCGAGGCACATTTCGGTCGAGCGGGCGATTGCCTCCGCCTGGCCGCGTTCCTCGGCGCCGACGCCCGGATAGGCGCCCGCGGTGTCGATGAGCGTGATGACCGGCAGGTGGAAACGATCGGCCATTTCCATGACGCGGATCGCCTTGCGATAACCTTCCGGGCGCGGGCTGCCGAAATTGTGCTTGAGGCGGGTCTTGGTGTCGTGGCCCTTTTCCTGGCCGATGACGGCGACCGGCATGCCGTTGAAGCGCGCAAGACCGGCCTGGATGGCGGCATCCTCGCCGAAATTGCGGTCGCCGGCGAGCGGCGTGAAATCGGTGAAGAGATGGGCGGAATAATCGACGAAATGCGGCCGCTGCGGATGGCGCGCGACCTGCGTCTTTTCCCAGGCGCCGAGCTTGGAATAGATTTCTCGGGTGGCTTCCCTGACGCGGGTCTCCAGCCTGCCGATTTCCTCGGACGTATCGATGCTTTCGTCTTCCGAGGCGAGCTTTTTCAGCTCGTGAATCTTGCCCTCGAGGTCCGAGATTGGCTTTTCGAAATCGAGATAAGTCTGCATGGGAGCCGGTTTCCGGTTGTTTTATCTCAGGAACACGGAGTTCCCATTTTCTGTTTGGGGCTTCTATTCCCGGTTTTTGGCCTGTTTTGCAAGAGGGTGGTGTGTTTGAACCAGCTCGCGCAGCCGTTCTTCCAGTACATGCGTGTAGATTTGTGTGGTGGAAATGTCCGAATGGCCGAGCAGTTCCTGCACAACGCGAAGGTCCGCCCCGTTCTGAAGGAGGTGGCTGGCGAAGGCATGGCGCATCACATGGGGGGAGATTGCGGCGGCTCTAAGTCCGGCGCGGGCGGCCAGCCCCTTGAGGTCGCGGGCGAAGACCTGTCTCGGCAGATAACCCTCCTTGCCGGCCGAGGGAAACAGCCACGGGCTGTCGCCGGACTTTGCGAGCGCCTGTCGCCGGACCTCACCATAGGATGCGACGGCGGCGATCGCCGAGCGTGACAGCGGCACCAGGCGTTCCTTGTTGCCCTTGCCGCGGATGACCAGGAAACGGCCCTCCTGATCGAGCACCTTGACCGGCAGAGACACGAGTTCGCTGACGCGCATGCCGGTCGCGTAGAGAAGTTCGAGCAGCGCCAGCATCCTGAGGCGCGCGAGCTGCTCCGGGCCGGGTTCGGCGGCCTCCTTGGCGGCAAGCTCGAGGAGCCGCGTCACCTCGTCCTCGCTCATGATTTTCGGCAGCGAGCGGCCTTTTTTCGGCGCGTCGAGGATCGTCGTCGGATCGTCGCCGCGCAGGCCTTCGGCATAGAGGAATTTGTAGAACTGCCGCATCGCCGACAGTTTTCGCGCCTGGGAGGAGGCGGCAAAACCCTGGGCGCCGAGATGGGCGAGATAGGCGGAGAGATTGGCGCTTTGCGCCGTCAGGGCCGAAGTGCTGCTCGCCAGCAGGAAGGATTGCAGGTCTTCGAGGTCGCGTTCGTAGGATGACAGCGTGTTGCCGGCGGCTCCCCGCTCGGCGCTCATCATTTCGAGAAAGGCTTCGATATGGGCTCGGGAAAGATCGGCCATTATCCGTCCGCCCTTATTGCTGCGGCGTTGTCTGGTTCAGCCGCTCGGAGGGTATGCGAACCGTCACGTCGCGTTCGTGCGGATCCACCAGCATGACGAGAGCCACCATGCTTCCATAAACGATGCCTGCGATCGCCGCCAGCACGAAGAGGAAACGGAAAAGGGTGGGCATTCACGACTCCCGGAGTTGCGTCGCACTATATCGATAAAGGTTTACATATCGGCAAGAACAAACAATCCCCCGCATTCTTTGAGGGTTGCGACGGCTTGACGCTGCCGGTGCATTTGTCGATACCGTTTTTTCGAAACGGACCGAACAATGACAGAAGCCGCAACTTCCGCCGCATCGGCACTCAGCGAAAAGGCGCGCGCCGTGCTCGGCAAGCGCAACCTGATCTTTGTCGGGCTGATGGGGGCCGGCAAATCGGCGATCGGCCGGCTGGTGGCGCAGACGCTTTCCATTCCCTTCATCGATACGGATGCGGAGATCGAGAAGGTTTCGCGCATGACCATCAGCGAACTCTTCGCCGCTTACGGCGAGACGGAATTCCGGGCGCTGGAAACCCGCGTCATCGAACGGCTGCTGAGGGGCGGTCCGCGCGTCGTCTCGACCGGCGGCGGCGCGTTCATCAACGAGGCGACCCGCCATCAGATCAAGATCGGCGGCATCTCCGTCTGGCTGAAGGCCGATCTCGACGTTTTGTGGGAACGGGTGAACAAACGCGACCACCGGCCGTTGCTGAAGACCGAGAACCCGAAACAGACGCTGGAAAACCTGATGAGCCAGCGTTATCCGATCTATGCCGAGGCGGATCTGACGGTTCAGTCCGAGAATGTTCGCAAAGACCTGATGGTCAACGAAGTGCTTGCGGCGGTGGCCAATCTGGCGAGCGAAGGCGAATTGCCGAGCGAAGGTGAATTTTGATGAACATGTCTTCCCGAACCGACGAAAGAGGCTCCGAGCGCCTGGTGCATGTGCCGCTCGGCGAACGCGCCTATGACATCCTGATCGGGCCCGGCCTGATCACGCGTGCCGGCGGTGAGATCACCTCCCGCCTGAAGGGCCGCAAGGCGGCCATCGTCACCGACGAGCATGTCGGCCCGCTCTATCTCGAAGCGCTGATGGACAGCCTGCAGACAGACGGGATCGAAGCCGTCTCGCTGACGCTGCCGGCCGGCGAGAAGACCAAGAGCTTCGACCACCTGGCGACCGTCTGCGACATGGTGCTTTCGGCCCGCATCGAGCGCAACGACGCGGTGATCGCGCTCGGCGGCGGCGTGATCGGAGACCTCGCAGGCTTTGCGGCCGGCATCGTGCGCCGCGGCGTGCGCTTCGTGCAGATCCCCACCTCGCTTCTGGCGCAGGTGGATTCGTCTGTCGGCGGCAAGACCGGCGTCAATACCCGCCACGGCAAGAACCTGCTCGGCGTCTTCCACCAGCCGGATCTCGTGCTTGCAGACACGGCGGCGCTCGATTCGCTTTCGGAGCGCGAATTCCGGGCCGGTTATGCGGAAGTGGCGAAATACGGCCTGATCGACCAGCCGGATTTCTTTGCCTGGCTCGAGAAGAACTGGAAAGCCGTATTTGCCGGTGGTCCGGAGCGGATCGAGGCGATTGCGGTCAGCTGCCAGGCGAAAGCCGATGTCGTGGTCGAGGACGAGCGCGAGACCGGGCGCCGGGCGCTGCTCAATCTCGGCCACACGTTCGGTCACGCGCTGGAGGCCGCCACCGAATACGACAGCAGCCGCCTGGTGCATGGCGAGGGCGTGGCGATCGGCATGGTTCTGGCGCACCAGTTCTCGGCGCGCCTCAACCTTGCAAGCCCGGACGACGCGGCGCGGGTCGCGGCCCACCTGAAAGCCGTCGGCCTGCCGACGTCGATGAGCGACATTCCCGGCAAACTGCCGCCGACCGAAAAGCTGCTCGAGGCCATCGCGCAGGACAAGAAAGTCATGGGCGGCAAGCTCACCTTCATCCTGACCCGCGGCATCGGCCAGTCCTTCATCGCCAACGACGTGCCGTCGTCCGAGGTGTTGAGCTTCCTGGAGGAAAAACGGCCGAAATGACGTCCAGGGCGGGCCTCAAGTCGCGTGCCGTCAACGCGGTGATCCGCGGGCTCCTCCGCCTGTGCGGCGTTTCCCTGTCGCAGGAGACGTTGTCGCTTTCCGGCCATGACGACCTGCACGAGGCCTTGGATGCGGCCCATCGCGAGGGCAATTTCGACAAGGAGGATCGCGACCGCCTGAGCGGCCTTTTCGAGCTCGAAGAGCTGGAAGTCTCCGACGTCATGAAGCACCGGACGGTGATGCGGGCGGTCAATGCCGACGATCCACCGGAAGTGGCGGTCCGCACCGTGCTCGAAAGCCCCTATACGCGCATGCCGCTCTGGCGCAATTCGACCGAGAACATCATCGGCGTGGTGCATGCCAAGGACCTGCTCCGGGCGCTCGCCGAGCCGAATGTCGAGCCGGAAAACCTCGATATCGTCAAGATCGCCCAGAAACCGTGGTTCGTGCCCGACAGCACCAGCCTCAAGGACCAGCTCAGTGCCTTCCTGAGGCGCAAGGGACATTTCGCGGTCGTCGTCGACGAATATGGCGAGGTGCAGGGCATCGTCACGCTCGAAGACATTCTCGAGGAGATCGTCGGCGATATTGCCGACGAGCACGATATCGAAATCCAGGGCGTGCGCCAGGAAGCGGACGGCTCGATCGTCGTCGACGGCTCGGTGCCGATCCGCGATCTCAACCGCGCGCTCGACTGGAGCCTGCCGGATGGCGAGGCGACGACCATCGCCGGCCTCGTCATCCATGAATCGAAGCTCATTCCGCAGGAGCGGCAGGCGTTTACGTTCTATGGCAAGCGATTCATCGTGTTGAAGCGGGAGAAGAACCGCATTACCAGGCTGAGGATACGGCCGGCGGAAGATGTGACGCTGCCGGCGGAGTAGTTACCGCCACGTCCGCGGACAGTCGTCCTTCGCGCTCCGGTTTCAGTTGCCTTTCGGGCGCCGCCCGAGGATCTGGCGGACCCCTTCCTTGGTGAAGGGCTGAGCCAATTGCGGCAGGAAACCTCGGGCGATCTGCCCCTTGATGCCGATATCCGTGGATGAAGGGCGGTCGGGATTGAAATAGGTGCCGAACAACAGGTCGAAGACGACGATATTCTCGCCGTAATTGGTGTTGCCCTCGCGAATTTCCTGCGAGTGGTGCCACCGGTGAAGACGTGGAGTGCTGAACACGAAGTCGAACGGCCCCGTCTTCATGTCGACATTGCAATGGGTGAGGATGCCGATGAAAGCGGTTACCGCGGCAAGCCACCAGAAGACCTGCAGCGGCGCGCCGAGAAGATAGAGCGGGATCTGGCTGAGCGTGAGCTTGAACAGCGAATCGACCACATGGAAGCGTCCGGTATTGACCACCCAAAGGCGGGTCACGCTGTGATGCAGCGCATGAAAGCGCCAGAAGAACAGCTTTTCATGGGCGATGCGATGCGACCAGTAGAGGCCGAATTCGGCAATGGTCACGGCCAGCACGATCTGGATGATCATCGGCAAGGCCGAGGGCCAAAGGCTGAATTGC
Source organism: Neorhizobium sp. 2083 (assembly GCF_031455615.1). Taxonomy (NCBI): domain Bacteria; kingdom Pseudomonadati; phylum Pseudomonadota; class Alphaproteobacteria; order Hyphomicrobiales; family Rhizobiaceae; genus Neorhizobium; species Neorhizobium sp. 2083. The sequence continues at coordinate 347,028 of NZ_JAVDTC010000006.1, forward strand.
AGCGTGGCCAGCGGCTGCAACACGCTGGCGGCGAGCATCGGGAAGATCGCGGCCAGGAGCGTGGCGATCTCCAAAAGCCCCTTGGTGAGCAGCGTATGGGCGATATCGTTTGCCGTTTCGCCGTCCGGCTGGAGCCACCGCCCTTCGTAGGGAATGTATCGTTCGAGACCGAAAAGAACCGCAATCGCACTCAGATAGACGGCTGAGAACGCCACCATCGGATGGTCGCTGGAGAAGGAGAAATAGGAGCCTGTAAGGCCGGAAAAGAACACCAGCGGCCATGAGCAATAGGAAAGGACCCGCTTTACAGGTTCAATTTTCGACATGGACCCGAGTTCCCCAGCAACCACCTGACCTGCAGCCAGCGGATCAACTCCCGTGGAACCGCAGTCGCCCCGTTCCCTCGTCTGTGCCACGCCTGCCGTAATAGTTTCTTCCCCGCCGCGTCCATTGCGGATGTCGGCTGGCCCGGCGGGATAATGACCAAATTCGGCGCCGGAGCAATCGCAATCCGTCACTTTGTCTGCGAAAATTTGAGGCCGTTCCTGCGGCATCCGACATCGATCGAGGCTGGGATCTTGGCCTTGGGCCCCGTCGTCCCTATCTAAGTTCCGCTACCAGCGGGTCGGCTCGCCCGGTGCCGAGGCTTCCACCGCAAGCGCGTGAAGTCCGGCGTCGAGTTCGGGTTTCAAGAGGGCATTCACCGTGCGATGCCGGTCGAGCCGGCTCATTCCGGAAAATTTTTTCGAAACGATGCGGACCCGCATGTGGGTTTCGCCGGTTCCGGTGATGTCGGGCTGATGGCCGGCGTGCTGATGGCTTTCATCGATGACGACCAGCCGTTCCGGCTGGAGATGGTCGGTGAGCGTGATTTCGATTCGGGATTTGACGGACATCTCGGTCTCCGTTGCGACGCAAAAGGGCATCCCACAAACCAGTAAGAAAGGACTTTGTCAATTCTTGCCGCGCCCTCTTCGTCGCCCCATAATGAGGGCCTTATGAAATTAGATTCCAAATATTTCGACCGTATCCGGACGCGCCGGAACAGGGAGCAGGAAGCGGCGCCGCAGGCCCCCACCTGTCAGTGGGACGGGTGCGACAAGCCCGGCGTCCATCGCGCTCCCGTGGGCCGCAACGCGGAAGGCCAGTTCTTTCTGTTCTGTTTCGAACACGTCCGGGAATACAACAAGGGCTACAATTATTTCTCCGGCCTGTCGGATGGCGAGATCGCCCGATACCAGAAGGAAGCGATCACCGGCCACCGGCCGACCTGGACTGTCGGCGTCAACAAGGCCGCCAAGGATGCGCCGCTTCATTCCACGGCCCGTTCGGGTGCCGCCGGAGCGGCGGGCGCCACCGGCACCCAGCAGCGCTTCAAGGATCCGTTCGGCTTCGTTTCGCAGGCGCGGGCCACAGGCGGATCGCGCTTCCAGACGCAGGGGCGCAAGCTGAAGACATTGGAGGCCAAGGCCTTCGATACGATGGAGTTGGCCGCCAATGCGACCGCGGCGGAGATCAAAACCCGCTACAAGGAACTGGTCAAGAAACACCACCCGGATGCGAACGGCGGCGACCGCGGTTCGGAAGAACGTTTTCGTGCCGTCATTCAAGCATATCAGTTGTTGAAGCAGGCGGGTTTCTGCTAAGCCGTAAAAATTATGGCAGTGAGGATGACGGCCGGGCGGCGGCTCGCGCCTTGGAGAGACGATGAGTAAGATTGATCTAGATATTTCCAACCTTCCCGATACCACCGTTTCGGTCCGGGAAGTCTTCGGCATCGACAGCGATATTAAGGTTCCGGCATATAGCAGCGGCGACCCCTACGTTCCGGATCTCGATCCGGACTATCTGTTCGACCGCGATACGACGCTCGCCATTCTCGCAGGCTTTGCTCATAACCGACGCGTCATGGTGTCCGGCTTCCACGGCACCGGCAAGTCCACCCATATCGAGCAGGTCGCCGCCCGTCTCAACTGGCCGTGCGTGCGCATCAACCTCGACAGCCATGTCAGCCGTATCGATCTCGTCGGCAAGGACGCGATCGTGCTGAAGGACGGCAAGCAGGTCACCGAATTCAAGGACGGCATCCTGCCCTGGGCCTACCAGCACAATGTCGCGCTCGTCTTCGACGAATACGATGCCGGCCGCCCGGACGTCATGTTCGTCATCCAGCGCGTTCTGGAATCCTCCGGCCGCCTGACCCTGCTCGACCAGAGCCGTGTCATCCGTCCTCACCCGGCATTCCGCATCTTCGCGACCGCCAACACGGTGGGTCTCGGCGATACGACCGGCCTCTATCACGGCACGCAGCAGATCAACCAGGCACAGATGGACCGCTGGTCGATCGTGACGACGCTGAACTACCTGCCGCATGAGAAGGAAGTCGATATCGTCGCCGCCAAGGTGAAATCCTTCGGACGCACGGCCGAGGGCCGCGAGACGGTGTCGAAGATGGTGCGTGTCGCCGACCTCACCCGGTCCGCCTTCATCAACGGCGATCTTTCGACCGTCATGAGCCCGCGTACCGTCATCACCTGGGCGGAAAACGCCGAGATCTTCGGTGATATCGCGTTCGCCTTCCGCATCACCTTCCTCAACAAGTGCGACGAACTGGAACGCACGCTGGTTGCCGAACAGTACCAGCGCGCCTTCGGCGTCGAGCTGAAGGAAAGTGCCGCCAACATCGTCCTCGGAGCGTAAGCCCAGAGGGAGTTGAGAGGACGAGGTCATGGCAGGTCGCGGAGACAATTCGAAAGCCAAATCCGGCGGTCCCGTCGATACGGAACCGTTGCGGCGGGCGATCACCGGCTGCGTGCGGTCGATCGCCGGCGACGCTGAAGTCGAGGTCACGTTCGCCAACGAGCGGCCGGGCCTTGCCGGCGAACGCATCCGCCTGCCGGAAATCTCCAAGCGGCCGACGGCGCACGAGCTCGCGGTGACCCGCGGGCTCGGCGATTCCATGGCGCTCAGGCTCGCCTGCCACGACACGGCCACGCATGCCAGCATGTCGCCGCAGGGCGCCGATGCGCGCGTCGTCTTCGACGCGGTCGAGCAGGCGCGCGTCGAGTCGATTGGCGCATTGCGTATGGCCGGCATGGCCGCCAACCTCAATTCCATGCAGGCCGAGAAATATTCGAAGGCGAATTTTTCCGGCATCGAACGGCAGGAAGACGCACCGATCGGCGAAGCGGTCGCCATGCTGGTGCGCGAAAAGCTGACCGGCCAGAAGCCGCCGGCCAGCGCCGGCAAGGTGCTCGACCTCTGGCGCCCGTTCATCGAGGACAAGGCGGCCGGCGATCTCGACAATCTTCGCAACGTGATCGAGGACCAGCAGGCGTTCGCCAAGCTGGTGCGGCACATGCTCACCTCCATGCAGATGGCGGAGGAGTTTGCCGACGAGGACACCGATCCGGAGGAGATGGAGAACCCGGACCAGGACGACCAGCCGCGCAGCAACGAGACCGAGAACGACGAGGTCGAGGAAGAGGCCGGTTCCGACGCGGCACCTGCCGAACAGAGCGATGCTTCCGACGAGGAACTCGATGACGGCGAGATGGACGGCGCGGAAATGTCCGACGAGGACATGTCTGACGACAGCGACGAACATTCCGAGACGCCCGGCGAGACCCGGCGCCCGAACAGCCCGTTCGACGATTTCAACGAGAAGGTCGATTACAGGATCTTCACCCAGGAATTCGACGAGGAGATCCACGCCGAAGAGCTTTGCGACGAAGCGGAACTCGACCGGTTGCGTGCCTTCCTCGACAAGCAGCTCGCTCATCTCCAGGGCGCCGTTGGCCGGCTTGCCAACCGCCTGCAGCGCCGCCTGATGGCGCAGCAGAACCGCTCCTGGGACTTCGACCTGGAAGAGGGTTATCTCGATCCGGCTCGTCTGGTGCGCCTGATCATCGATCCGATGCAGCCGCTCTCCTTCAAGAAGGAGCGCGACACGCAGTTCCGCGATACGGTGGTCACTCTCGTCATCGACAATTCCGGCTCGATGCGTGGCCGGCCGATCACGGTTGCCGCCACCTGCGCCGATATCCTCGCCCGCACGCTGGAGCGCTGCGGCGTCAAGGTCGAGATCCTCGGCTTCACCACCAAGGCCTGGAAGGGCGGGCAGGCGCGCGAAAAGTGGCTGGCGAGCGGCAAGCCGCCGACGCCCGGCCGTCTCAACGACCTGCGCCACATCGTCTACAAGTCTGCCGATGCGCCCTGGCGCCGCTCGCGTCGCAATCTCGGCCTGATGATGCGCGAGGGCCTGCTCAAGGAAAATATCGACGGCGAAGCGCTGATGTGGGCGCATAACCGCCTGATCGCCCGCCGCGAGCAGCGCAAGATCCTGATGATGATTTCGGATGGCGCGCCGGTCGACGATTCGACGCTGTCGGTCAATCCGGGCAATTATCTCGAACGGCACCTGCGTGCGGTGATCGAGCAGATCGAGACGCGTTCGCCGGTCGAGCTTCTTGCAATCGGCATCGGCCACGACGTGACGCGCTATTATCGCAAGGCCGTGACGATCGTCGATGCGGACGAGCTTGCCGGCGCCATGACCGAGCAGCTTGCCGAGTTGTTTGCGGAAAACGGTGGCCGTTCGGCGGGTGCAGGCCGCATGCGTCGGGCCGGTTGAGGTCCGCCGCTTGAGACTCTGCCGCCTCGCCGTCTGGGCCGGTCTTTTTGGCGCCATCGCTTTTCCGGTGGCGCCGGCGACCGACAATGTCCCGGTTCGGGTGCAGGCGATCACCGAATTCAAGCGGGGGTCGGCGGAAACCCGGTTCGGTCCGCTCGAATTCCTCGGCGGTATCGAGTTTTCCTCGTCCGACAGCAGGCTCCAGTCCTTGTCGGCTATCCGCTTTCGCGCCGACGGGGAACGTTTCGTGTCGGTGCTCGACACCGGTTCCTGGTTGACCGGCCGTATTCAGCGGGATGCCAAGGGGCGGCTTGCCAACCTCACCGAGCTTGCCATCAACCCGATCCTCATCCGCGGCGGCCGGGTCGGCACGAAATACAATTCGGATGCCGAGGGGCTGGCGCTGCGGGACGGCCAGGCGATTATCGGCTTCGAGCAGCTGCATCGTGTCGACGCCTATCCCGATCCCGGGTTCGAGATGTCCGCGCCGCTGAAGAGCCTCGATCTTCCAATCCCGCGCCACGAGTTCCGGATGAACGCCGGCATGGAGACGGTGGCGGTATCGCCGAAATCAGGACCGCTCAAAGGGTCGCCCATCGTGGTCACCGAGCATAGCCTCGATGATCAGGGAAATCTGTTCGCCGCGATCCTGGAAGGCCCGCTGAAGGGCGTGTTCAAGGTGGTGCGGCACGATCCTTATGACGCGACGGACGGCGCCTTTCTGCCCAACGGCGATTTTCTGCTGCTGGAGCGCCGCTTCAGCTATCTCGGCGGCCTTGGCATGCGCATCCGCCTGATCAAGGGCGAGAGCATTCGCCCCGACGCCGTCGTGGATGGCGAGGTGCTGGTCGATGCCGACATGGGTTATGCCATCGACAACATGGAAGGCCTGGATGTCGTCATGGGGCCGGAAGGCCGGCCGCATCTGATCCTCATCTCCGATGACAACGGCAATCTGCTGCAGCGTAACGTCATGCTGGAATTCCGGCTCAACCGGTAGCGGTTTCCGGCTTCAGTCCTGTTTCGCGGCGTTGTACGCATCGAGCAGGGCCTGAACGGGTATGCCGTCGATCTTGGCGCCCGTCATTCTGCATCCCACGAACTCGGCGCCCGAAAGGTTGGAGTTGTGCAGCCGCAGGCCGGACAGATTGACGTCATCGATGGACCAGCCCGACATATTGCTGTCATTGATCGTCGCGCCTGCAAAATTGATCTGATTGAAACTCGCGCCTGACAAATTGGTGTTGTGGAAGCGTGTGCCGGACAGGTTCACGTCGTCAAACGACGAGCCTGAAAGGGTTGCCCGGGTGGCTTCCAGAATATCGAAGACTTCGTGAATCTGCATGGTGGCCCGTCCAGAAAAGTTGCGACGCGGCGCAGACTGCCGCGCAACCTTTCAACTTGCAAGCCGGATCGAGCCGGGACTTTACTGAAAGTCAGGCTGCAGCCTTCGCCACCTGCGGCATCGGCTTCAGCACGTTCATCAGCGCGCCATAGGGCAGCAGCAGCACGACGCCGACCAGGACCTTGACCACGAGATCGCCGAGTGCCCAGGAGATCCAGCGCGGGGCTTCCGCCGCAAACGCGCCGAGGATCGGGGCGGACTGGATCGCGAAGTCCTCATTGGGGCCGATGAAGGCGAAGAGCGGGGCGAAGGCCAGCGAGAAGAACAGGATCGTATCGATCACCGTGCCGATCAGCGATGCCGCGAGCGGCGCCTTCCACCAGGTCTTGCGGCGCAGTTCGTTGAAGACCGAGATATCGAGAAGCTGGCCGATCAGGAATGCCGTGCCGGAAGCGATGGCGATGCGCGGAACGGAAATCCAGAAGGACAGCGCAACGCCGACGACGAAGCCGACCAGCACGACGCGCCGCGCGATCGACGGGCCGAACTGGCGGTTGGTCAGATCGGTGATCAGGAAGGCGACGGGATAGGTGAATGCGCCCCAGGTGAGGAGGTCGCCAAGGGCGATGCTCCAGAGCGTTCCCGTGACGGGAAACTGCACCAGGAAATTGGAGGCGACGACAACGGCCGCCATCAGCAGGGCATAGATAAGAGTATAGCGGGAGCTCAGCATTTTTTTATCCTGGGTGATGCCACCAGTTGGAGTTATGAAGGCCCAAGAGAAAAGGCCTGGCCGGTGTTACCCGTTCAAGCCTTCCTCAAAGCCGGATGATTTGTCGTCGGACCGATCAGGCCGCAGCAGCGACTTCAGCGGTCTTCTTGACGATCTGGCGGCGCAGCAGGCGGGCGCGCATCGACAGTTCGGTCTCGTCGGCCTTCAGCAGGAAGGCATCGAGGCCGCCACGATGTTCGACGGAGCGCAGAGCGTGCGCCGAAACGCGCAGGCGATAACGCTGGCCGAGAGCGTCGGAGATCAACGTGACCTGGCACAGGTTCGGCAGGAACCGACGGCGGGTCTTGTTGTTGGCGTGGCTTACGTTGTTGCCGGTCAGAACGCCCTTGCCGGTCAGTTCGCACACACGAGACATGGATACACCTTTGTTCTTCTTCAATCGGATGGTACTTCCGGACAATGCCCGGTGCGCCGATCCAACTGGTCCTGAGTGGAAAGTTGCGGTTCTATAGTCAGTGGGGCTCGTCGCGTCAAGCCAAAACCTTGACTTCCGCCCAAGAGATTCCGCCCGCAGTGCCGTAAAGCGGCTATTTTCTTGCCATCATGCACCGTCTATATGTCTCCAGGAAGACGCTTTCCGGCGTCCGCATCGGTCAGGGCAGAATCATGAACCTTCGCGGCAGTTTCGTCAGTGCCTTCGTGCTCATCTTCGGGTTCACGGCCGTTCCGCTCGGCTCGGCGGAAATCCGGCATGTCAGCGAATACGATATCTCGCTCGGAATCCTGCCGATCGCCAAGGCGTCTTTCGCCAGCGAATTCAACAGCAGCGACTACAAGATCAGCGGAACGTTCAAGTCCGCCGGGATCGTCAACATCATCAGCCGGATCTCCGCCGAAACCAGCGTCAGCGGGCGCATGCAGGCCGACAAGCTGCAGGCCGACCGCTACAACCTCGTCTATAGCGCCGGCCGGCGCACGCGTGTCTACGACGTCGAATACCGCAACGGCAATGTCACCGAGACGACCGTGAAACCGGAGCCGAGCCGCAATCCGGAAACCTGGATCCCGGTGACCGACAAGGACCTGCGCGCGGTGCTCGACCCGTTGAGCGGCCTGATCTTCCCGGGCGATGCCAAGGTCTGCCCCAGCCGGCTACCGATTTACGACGGCGAGTCGCGCATGGATCTGGTGCTGACGCCGAAGGGAACTAGGCCGTTTTCGACCGACGGCTTCAAGGGGGAGGCGATCGTCTGCTCGATCCGCTACCTTCCCAGATCCGGCTTCCGGCGCGGCCGCAGCGATATCGAATACTTACGCAAGACGCCGATGGAAATCTGGTTTGCCAAGGCGCAGTCGGTAAATGTATATGCTCCGGTCTATGCCGTCATCCCGACGAGGATGGGGCAGGTTTACGTGACCGCCGTCAAATACGGCGGCTGATGGGGCGCTCGTCCGGGCGTCCATAGAGCGTTCGGGGGAGCGGGAGTGAAAGTCCGGGGAACGTTGATCGGTTTTACGGCGATCCTCATGTGGTCGCTGCTGGCCCTGATGACGGCTGCATCCGGAAAAGTGCCGCCTCTCCAGATGAATGCGATGACGTTTGCGATCGGCAGCCTGCCGGGCATCGTGCTTTTCATCCTCAAGCCGCAACGGATCGTCCTACTGAAGCAGCCGGCCAAGGTCTGGATCATCGGCATTGGCGGCCTTTTCGGCTACCATTTCCTGTATTTCACCGCGCTCCGGAACGCGCCGGCCGTCGAGGCGGGGCTGATCGCCTATCTTTGGCCGCTGTTCATCGTCGTCGGATCCGCGCTGCTGCCGGGCGAGCGATTGCGCTGGTATCATGTGCTAGGCGCGATCGCCGGGCTGTGCGGCACGATCACGATCGTTTCGCGCAAGGAGCTCTCGTTCGACGACGCCTATCTGCTGGGTTACGGCGCGGCTTTCCTCTGTGCCTTCACCTGGTCGGGTTATTCGCTGTTGACGCGGAGCTTCGACCGGGTTGCGACCGATGTGGTCACCGGCTTCTGCCTCGGCACCTCGCTTCTTTCGCTGATCTGCCATCTGGCGCTTGAGACGACCGTCTGGCCGGCCGATGGCGGCGAGTGGGCGGCGGTCGTCGGGCTCGGTCTGCTGCCGCTTGGCGCGGCCTTTTATGCCTGGGACTATGGGGTCAAGAACGGCGACATCCAGATCATCGGCGCGGCGAGCTACGCGGCGCCGCTGCTTTCGACGCTGATCCTGGTCGCTTCCGGCTTTGCGGAGCCGGACTGGCGCATTCTGATTGCCTGCCTGCTGATCACCGGTGGGGCGGTGCTGGCCGCGCGGGATATGTTCCGGCCGAAGCCGATTGCCGAGGCCATTGCCGAATAGGCGTCCCTGATGGATCGGGGACGTGGGGGAAGACATGGTTCTGTTGATATGGGCGGTGCTTGCCGCCTCGATTGCGCTTGCGGTCGGTTATTTCCGCTGGGTCAGAAGGCCCGCCGGCCATCTGCGCACAGTGCTGAAGGCCACGCCTGTTCTGCTGCTTGCGCTCTACGCGGTTCTGGCCGGCGCGCCTGCGCTGTTCATCGTTGCGCTGATATTCGCGGCGTTCGGCGATGCCTGCCTTGCCTATGAGGGAGAGGCAGCCTTCGTTTCGGGGCTCGTGGCCTTCCTCGCGGCGCATCTTGCCTATGCGGCGCTGTTCTGGCCGTCGATAGATCCCGGCCTGCTGGTCGCTTCCGCCTGGCGTTACACGGCGGCCTGGCTCTTCGTCGTGATGACGGGCATGACGCTTTTCATGCTGTGGCGTCCGGCCGGGCGGCTTGCCATCCCGGTCACCGTCTATGGGATCGTTCTCCTCGCCATGGCGCTCTCGGCGCTCTCGGTAAAGCCGATCCTGCCGTCGGCGGGGGCTGCCCTGTTCGTGATGTCCGACACGGCGCTGGCGATCCAGACATTCCTGGTGAAGCCCAAGGCGCCGGTGATCGCCAGGCTGAAGCCCTTCGTCTGGGGCACCTATTTCGCGGCACAACTCGTCTTCACGCTGGCAATTGCCGGCCTGCGCTTGTCCTAAGCCGACGGCTCCCAGCCGGGCGGTGCCATCTCGAAGCGCGAAAACTCGAAGCCGGGTGCCACCGTGCAGCCGACCAGCGTGAAGCGGCCGAGCGGTTCCGCCGCCTGCCAGGCATCGGCGGGGACCACTGCCTGCGGTCTCGCGCCCTTGGCAAGATCGATGCCGAGCGTCACCTCTTCGACGGTTTTGCCATCGGAAATCCGCAGGCGCAACGGATCGCCGGCATGGAAGTGCCAGATTTCCGCCGCGTCGCGAACCCGGTGCCAGTGGGACCGTTCGCCGGCTTCCAGCAGGTAATAGATCGCCGTCGAATGGCCGCGTGAACCGCCCTCTGAATCGCGAAAGGTCTCGACATACCAGCCGCCTTCCGGATGGCGCTGCATGCCGAGCGCGGCAATGATCTCCTGCGGCGTCATTTTAGAAATTGTCCTTGCGCTTGCGGATTTCCGCAAACACTTCCTCGTTGGACTTGCTCTCCATCAACAGGTTGCGGCGGATGGCCGGATCGGTGGCGCGCAGGAAGGGGTTGGTTTCCTTTTCCAGCCCGACCGTCGTCGGAATGGTGAAGCGGCCGGCGGCGCGCTGCTCTTCGATCTCCCTCGCGCGGCCCTGCAGTCGCTCATTGTCGGGATCGACGCTCAGCGCGAATTTCGCGTTCGAAAGCGTATATTCGTGACCGAAATAGACGGCCGTCTCGTCCGGCAGGACGGCGAGCTTCTGCAGCGAGTGCCACATGTCCGCGGCGGGACGTTCGAACAGCCGGCCGCAGCCGAGCGCGAACAGCGTGTCTGCCGCAAACAGGATCTTGTCGTCCGGAAAATGGTAGCAGATATGGCCGGCGGTATGGCCGGGCGTCTCTATGACGCGCACGAGATGTTCGCCGAACTGGAATTCGTCTCCGTCCGCCATGGTCCTGTCGAGACCGGGGATCGCCACCGCCTCGTTGAACGGGCCGATGATCTCAAGCCCGAACTTTTCCTTGAGCGCCAGGTTGGCTTCCACGTGGTCGCCATGGTGATGGGTGGTGAGGATGTGGGTTATCTTCCAGCCACGGCGGGCGGCCGCGTCGAGGATGGGCTTTTCCTCCGGCGCATCGATCGAGGCCGTCAGCCCGCTTTCCGGGTCGTGCACGAGAACGCCGTAATTATCGCTGCGGCATGAAAAAATTTCGAGTTCCAGTGGTCTCATAACATAACCCCATTGCTGAAAGAGTTTTGCGTCACAATGTAGAGACTGGTCCCTTGAAGTCCAACCACCGTCTGGTACCAAATTAAGCATGCACGCCGATATCGTCGATCTCCGCGAATTCTACCACTCGCCCCTCGGCCATCTCGCCGAGCAGTCGATCGCCTTCGCGCTCTCTTCCCTCTGGGCAAGGCTGCCGGAAGAGCGGCTGGTCGGTCTTGGTTATGCCGTGCCCTATCTCGACCGCTTTCGCGCCGATACGGAGCGCACCTTCGCCTTCATGCCGGCGGGGCAGGGGGCGGTGAACTGGCCGGTCGGAGAGCTCTCCTCCACGGCTCTGGTTTTCGACGAGGAACTGCCGCTGCCGGATTCCTCCGTCGACCGGGTGCTGATGGTGCATTCGCTGGAATTCGCCGAAAACCCGCGCGAGACCCTCAAGGAGCTCTGGCGGGTGCTGGCGCCCGGCGGGCGGCTGGTCATCGTCGTGCCGAACCGGCGCGGCGTCTGGGCACGCATGGAGCATACGCCGTTCGGTTCCGGCCGGCCCTATTCGCGCGGCCAGCTTACCTCGCTGCTGCGCGAGACGAATTTCACGCCCGGCGCCAGCGCCGAGGCGCTGTTCTTCCCGCCGTCGAAGATCCGCGCCGTGCTGAAGCTGCGCCACGCCTTGGAGCGCCTCGGCCGGCGCTTCTGGCCGGTGTTTTCCGGGGTGATCGTGCTGGAAGCCCAGAAGCGCCTTTATCAGGGCCTGCCGGTTGCCGCCCGTGCCTCGCGGCGCGTCTTCGTGCCGGTGCTGGCGCCGCAGGGCGTGCCGACGACGCGGACGCAGTGAGCGCCGGATTGCCCCTCATCCGCCTGCCGACACCTTCTCCCCGCAAGCGGTGAGAAGGACGCAAGCCGCCCGCTCCTCATTTTTTTTGCTCATATCCTCGGACAGGAGGGAACGAAACGGTGCGTCAGATCCCTTCTCCCCGTCAGAACGGGGAGAAGGTGCCGGCAGGCGGATGAGGGGCATCGCCGGCGCCCGCATCTCTCCTGGGAGCCCCAAGCACATACTCGACAAAGGCCTTTTTCGGCTTTAATGCCTCAAGATCACCCGCCGTTTCAGGCATTTCCGAAAAGGTTGATCCGATGAGCATCGTCACGAGTGAGCCCGTTCCGCGTCCCGGCATTCTGGATATCGCCGCCTATGTGCCCGGCAAGGAACATGCTCCGGGCGTGGCGCGCGTCTTCAAGCTCTCCTCCAACGAGACCCCGCTCGGCGCGAGCCCGAAGGCGATCGAAGCTTTCAAGCAGGCCGCCGGCAATCTCGAACTCTATCCGGACGGGCAGGCGATAGCGCTGCGCGAGGCGATCGCCTCGGTGCATGGGCTGAACGTCGCGAACATCATATGCGGCAACGGCTCGGACGAGTTGCTCGGCCTGCTCTGCCACGTCTATCTCGGCGCCGGCGACGAGGCGATCATCACAGAGCACGGTTTCCTCGTCTACAAGATCCAGATCATGGGCGCCGGTGCCACGGTGGTCGAAGTGAAGGAGAAGGACTGCACCGTCGATGTCGACGCGATCCTCGCCGCCGTCACCGACAGGACGAAGATGGTGTTCATCGCCAATCCGGGCAATCCGACCGGCACCTATGTCCCGGTCGCCGATATCCGCCGGCTGCATGCCGGCCTGCCGAAGGGCGTCATCCTCGTGCTCGATGCCGCCTATGCGGAATATGTGCGCAAGAACGACTACGAAGCCGGCCTCGAACTGGTGTCTTCCAACAAGAACGTGGTGATGACCCGCACCTTCTCTAAGGTGTACGGGCTTGCGGCGCTGCGCATCGGCTGGATGTACGGCCCGGCCGGCATTCTCGACGCGCTGAACCGCGTGCGCGGCCCGTTCAACATGAACGCTCCGGCAATCGCTGCCGGTGCCGCGGCCATCCGCGACCAGGCCTTCGTCGAAAAGGCTGTCGAGCACAACAAGCTCTGGCTCGACAAGCTTACCCATGCGCTGGAAGTAATCGGCCTCAAGGTGACGCCGTCGGTCACCAATTTCGTGCTCATCCATTTCCCGGATGTCGAGGGCAAGCGGGCGCCGGAAGCCGATGCCTTCCTCACCAGCCGCGGTTACATCCTGCGCGCCGTCAAAGGCTACGGTTTCCCGAATGCGTTGCGCATGACGGTCGGCTCGGAAGAGGCCAATCGCGGCGTCATCGAGACGCTCGGCGAATTTATGGGCAGAAGCGCATGAGCACGCCGCATTTCGAACGGATCGCGCTGATCGGCATCGGCCTGATCGGCTCCTCGATCGCCCGGGACGTCAAGGAACTGGGGCTCGCCCGCGAGGTGGTGATTTCCAGCCGCAGCGTCGAAACCCTGAAACGCGCCGAAGAGCTGGCGCTCGGCACCCGTTATGTCGCATCCGCGGCCGAGGCGGTGAAGGATGCCGATCTCGTCATCGTCTCGGTGCCGGTCGGCGCATCGGAGGAAGTGGCCAAGCAGATCGCCGGCAGCCTGAAGCCCGGTGTTATCGTCACCGATGTCGGCTCCACCAAGGCGTCGGTCATCGCGCAGATGGCGCCGCATATGCCGCAGGGCGTGCATTTCATTCCGGGCCATCCGCTGGCGGGCACTGAAAAATCCGGCCCCGATGCCGGCTTCGTCGGCCTGTTCCGGGATCGCTGGTGCATCTTCACGCCGCTGCCGGATACGGACCAGGCGGCCCTCGACAGGCTTAAATCCTTCTGGACGGCGCTCGGCTCGCGCATCGACGAGATGGATCCGCAGCACCATGACAAGGTGTTGGCGATCGTCTCCCACCTGCCGCATATCATCGCCTACAATATCGTTGGCACGGCGGACGATCTCGAGACGGTGACCGACGCGGAAGTGATCAAATATTCCGCCTCCGGCTTTCGCGATTTCACCCGCCTTGCCGCGTCCGACCCCACCATGTGGCGGGATGTGTGCCTGCACAATAAGGATGCGATCCTGGAAATGCTGGCCCGGTTTTCGGAAGACCTCGCCTATCTGCAGCGGGCGATCCGCTGGGGCGAGGGCGACAAGCTGTTCGAACTCTTCACCCGCACCCGCGCCATCCGCCGCTCGATCGTCCAGGCGGGCCAGGACGTCGACGCGCCGGATTTCGGCCGCCACGCGCTGGACGTCAAGAAGTGATCCTGCTCAGATCGGCGGGATTTCGCCGATCTGGATGAAGCCGCCGGCAAACACCTTGCCGCGGTTGATGGTGAGATCGAGCGACGCGCTCTTGCCGCGGCCGAGCGCCGACAGCATGTTGGCAGCGGTCTTCAAGGTCGGCGCGAGCTGCGGAAAGGCCTGGGCCAGGCTGTCGCGCCAGGCATCGATCTGTTCGATCCGGAGCTTCAGCTTGCCAGACAGGTAACCGCGCTCGTCGAAGGAGAAGGGGCCGGACACGGTGATCAGCTTGCCGTCTCCGAGATCGGCGGTAAGGCTGCGCATCTGGCCCTCGGTGCCGTAGAGAGCGGTCCCGTTCGGATCGCTGCCGTCGATCATGCCGGCGCGGCCTGTCAGCGTCAGGTCGAGATTGGCTGTGAACCGCGGCAGAAGCTGCGGCATGTCCTTCATCACCATGTCGGTATTCTGGAGGGTCAGGGCTGCGTCGAGATCGCTGCCGTTCTGGCGCAGGTGGATTTCCGTGTGGCCGGCGCTGATGTTGAAGGCCTGGCCGGTCGCGGACGACAGAATGTTGGTCCTGGCGTTTTCGATCACCGTGGACGTGCGCTCGACGCCGCGAAACCGGGTGGTCAGGCTCGACTGGAAATTCTCCCAGGTGGTCGAGACCGAAAGCCCGTGGCCGGTGCGGATCTCGACGGGGGAATCGAGTTCCCAGACGATATGGCCGGGATTGTAGACCTGGGCTGCGGACCGCAGGGCGCCGAACGTGGCAGAAATGCCGTTGCCGCGATCGTCGACCGCGACTTTCGAGCAGAACAGGCCGATCCGGAACGGGTAGCCGCGATAATCCGCGTCCGTGCATTCAGCCGAGAGGCCACGCTTTTCCTGGCTGCCGAGCAGGGCCAGCGTCCGCTCCTTCAGCACCGAGGCGCCATAGAACCACCCGCCCGTATAAAGGGCGATCACCAACACCACTCCGGAGGCGAGGAGCCATAATTTTCCGCTGACGCCAGTTCGGCTTGACGCTGCCATGATGTTCTCCAATGGTGCTGAAAACTTGGGGCGGGATGCTTCAGATGGAATGGTGTGGCGCGGGATATGGACGAATTTTGGGTGTTTGGCTACGGGTCCCTGATGTGGAATCCGGGTTTTGCGTTTGAGGAAAGACTGCCCGCCCGTGCCTTCGGCTTCCGCCGCTCCCTCTGCGTCTGGTCTCACGTGCATCGCGGCACGCCGGATAACCCGGGCCTGGTCCTCGGCCTCGACCGTGGCGGTTCATGCCGCGGCGTCGCCTTCCGGGTAGACGAGGAGAACCGCCCGGACGTGCTTGATTATCTGCGCCGCCGGGAACTCGTCACCAATGTCTATCTGGAACGGGTCCTGCCGGTGACGCTCGGCGACGGGCGGCAGGTGAAGGCGGTCGGCTATATCGTCGATCGCAGCCATCTCCAATATGCCGGCGCGCTCGAGGTCGAACAGGCGGTGGCGATAGTGCGCAGTTCCATCGGCAAGTCAGGTCCGAACGATGCCTATCTCTTCAACACGCTGGCGCATCTGAAGGACATGGGCATCCGCGATCATTGGCTGGAAGCCGTCGGCGCGGCGGTGGCCGACGCCAGCACCGGCACCGGCGTTCAGGCCGCCGTCTGAGCCTTCAGTTCCGCAAGCCGTTTCGCGGCTGACTGCGGCAGGGGCAGGTGCGGATTTGCCGCCACGGTCTCGACCAGCAGCTTGTCGCTTTCCCGTTCCAGCGTTTCCACCAGATGCGCGTAGAAGGCGTCCGGATCCATGCCGGGCGCGATCGGCGGCAGGATGCGGACCTTGAAGTGGCCGGGATATTTGATGAGCTTGCGGCGGCCCCAGAACAGGCCCCAATGGGCGACGACCGGCACGACCGGCACCTGAACGTCGCGATAGATGCGGGCGATGCCGTAGCGGTATTGCGGCTCGGCGCCCGGTGGCCGGCGCGTGCCTTCCGGATAGATGATGAGCTGGCGGTTGTTGGCCATCTCCTCCTTCGTCCGGTTCATCACGTCGACCATGACCTTGCCGCGGGCGCCGCGGTTGACCGGGATCATCTTCTGCTTGGCGGCATACCAGCCGAACAGCGGGATCCACATCAGCTCGCGCTTGAGGATATAGACCGGATCCCGCTGCCAGGGCAGGAGAGCGACGGTGTCCCAGGCGGACTGA
This sequence comes from Neorhizobium sp. 2083, assembly GCF_031455615.1. Classification (NCBI taxonomy): domain Bacteria; kingdom Pseudomonadati; phylum Pseudomonadota; class Alphaproteobacteria; order Hyphomicrobiales; family Rhizobiaceae; genus Neorhizobium; species Neorhizobium sp. 2083. The sequence goes on from NZ_JAVDTC010000006.1 coordinate 363,324, forward strand.
TGTTTGGGCGCGAAGATGCAGCCGCCTTCGGGAACGTTTTCCAGGCCCTCGATCTCGAACGTGGCGCCGACGATCCTTGCCATCAGCCAGTTGCAGGACGCGGCCCAGGCTTTCGGAATCCGGTAGGCCGCCTTGCGCGGCATCAGGAAATAGACCGGGCTCAGCACGATCATGCGGACGATCAGGTTTGTGTAGAAGGCGATATTGAAAAGAACCGAACGCACCAGCAGCATGAAAGGCTTCCTCTTGGACAGGCGTTGCCTACACGAGATCGCGCCGTGAAAAAAGCGCCGGTGCGCTGCGGGCAAGGAAAAGTATCAATTGGCCGGCTTCGAGGCGGTCTTCGGCGGGTCGTCGTTGCGCAGCCCGGTGCCGCGCTCGATCCCGAACCAGTCGCGGAAGGTGGCAAGCACGACCTTGCCGTATTCGGAAAGCATGGTGCGCAAGACGTCCGGCTCTGCGAACCAGGCTTTCCGGGTCAGGTCGGAATTGATGACGGGATAGGGGATGAACACCGTCACCGGGTCGGCGCGGCGCAGTTCGTGCAGGCTGCGCAGCATGTGGTAGTTGTTGGTAACGACCAGCACGGACTTGTAGTGGTGGTCGTGGATCCAGCGGGTGATCTCGTTGGCATTGCCGATCGTGTCGATGGCGTCGTAGCCGATATCGACGCAGCAGGCGAAAAGGTCGGGCGAGGCCTGTGTGACCTTGCGGATCTGGGTCGGGCTGGTGGACGGATGCGCGCCCGAGATCAGCAGCCGCTGGCCGGCTCCGTCCCGCAGAAGCCCGAGCGCCTGCTCTATCCGCAGATAACCGCCGGTCAGGACGACGATCGCATCCGCCTTGACGCCATCAGGCGCCTTCAGCGACGTGACGGCGTTCGCGAACCATAAAAATCCGCCGAAAAGCAGCGCCAATCCGAGCACGCTGGCCATGATGATGCGGCGCGCGGCCCATCGCAGCCGGCTATTGCGCGAAAACACTCCACCGAACCACCGCCGCGGGTGGCGCTCCGTTCCATTGTCGGGTGTGGTCGGGGCCGGTGTCATGACTGTCCATAGCCGGAGATTCGTGGCGAGAACAGGGCCAACCTACAGAGGGACGGGGCCCGATTCAAGAAGCTGACAATCCGTCGGATCGTGCGGGATCGGAACGGATCAGGTCGATTTCGTCGATCGTGCGCATCACTGTGAACCTGGCAGTCAGCGTCGTCAGCAACGCGATCACGATCATCGTGGCAAAGATGCCGAGATAACCTCCGATGCCGATCGTGAAGGAGCCGAAGAGCGCGGTTGCCTGGTCGCTTTCCGGCGTCGCCAGCGAGTTGGCCTGCCACATGTTGGCAATCGCGAACATCACGGCCGCGAGCGCACCGCCGGCGGCCGAGCCCTTGATGCTGATCTTCAGGAAATGCTTCTGGAACTCGCCGGCCACGAACGAGCCTTCGGCGCCGACGAAATGCAGCACCTCGACGATATGGCGATTGCCGGAGAGAGCGCCCCGCGTGGCGAAGATCACCGTCAGGATCATCGCCGTGAAGACGAGAACCAGGACGCCCATGCCGATCAGAACCGTGGTGTGCGCCATCGATACCAAGCGGTCCACCCAGGTGCGGTGGTCGTCGAGGAAGGCCTGGGGGATTTCCGTCTTCAGGAGATCGCGCATTCCGGCGAAATCGGGCGGGTTCTGTTCGTCGATGGTGACGATGACCAGGCGCGGCACGGGCAGGTCTTCGAGGTTCAATCCGGTGCCGAGCCACGGCTCCAGAAGTCGTGCCGTGGCGCTCTCGTCCATGATCGTGCCCTCGCGGGTGCCGACGAAGGTAAGTGCCAGGTCGCGGGCTTTTTTCAGAGCCGCATTCATGTCGAGCCCGTCGTCGGGCTTGATCTGGATGGTGATCTCGCGGGAAATCTGGCTCTGCCAGCTCGATGCCGTCGCCCTCACCATGCTGACCGCGCCGAGCGTCAGGCAGGCGAGGAAGGCCATGATGGCGATCACCACCATCAGCGCATTGCCCTGTATGTTGGAAGGCGGCAGGATCGGCGCGGTCGGCCGTACCCGCATCTCGACGCGGCGCGCCTGCTTCTGGCCGGGCGGCGGAGCCTGCTGCTCATTCGCGGGCTTCTTCGATTGGGCGCTCTTCGTCGCTTTCGGGCGGCTCAGCTCATTCATAGATGTCGAGCCGCCCTTCGGTGAGGATCATCCGCCTGGCATCCACCTGGTCCATTAGCGCCAGATCGTGGGTGGCGATGACGACGGCGGTGCCGAGCCGGTTGAGTTCGAGGAAGAGATTGAGCAGCCGGCGCGCCATCGGCGGGTCGACATTGCCGGTCGGTTCGTCGGCGAGCAGGATTTCCGGCTGGTCCATCAGCGCGCGGGCAATCGCGGCGCGCTGCTTCTCGCCGCCAGAAAGAACCGCCGGCAGGACGTTGATGCGCTCGCCGAGCCCGACCCATTTCAGGAGCTCGATCACGTCGTTGCGGTAGGAGCTTTCCTCCTTGCCGCGCACGCGAAGCGGCAACGCGACGTTCTCGTAGGTCGTCAGGTGGTCGAGGAGGCGGAAATCCTGGAAGACGATGCCCACCCGCCGGCGCAGCATCGGCAGTTCGGCGCGCGGGATCTGGGACAGGTCGCGGCCGAACATGTGGATGATGCCGCGGGTCGGGTGCAGCGACATGAACAGCAGGCGCAGGAGGGTGGTCTTCCCAGCGCCCGACGGGCCCGTGAGGAACTGGAACGAGCGCTTGGGGATGTCGAAGGTCATATCCCGCAGGATCTCCGGACCCATCCCATAGCGCAGACCAACGTTTTCGAAATGAATCAACGGATGACCCGGTCCTTGCTCTTTCGACTCTCTGGTGCCCGTCTATCTCTTAACGACCCGGGTAAACGAACGGTAAATCACGCGCGGAAAAGGGCTAATTTCAGGCCTTATTTGCGAAGCGTTAACCATTTGAATTTACGACTAGGCGGGATTCGATTCAATGCCCGCCATCCCGAACTACGGGGAAAACGGGCCGAAGAGGGCCCCATGAGCACATTTGGCAGCCATCAGGGCAAGACAACGGCGCGGATGGACATCCTGCCGCCGGAACCTTCCATCCGCACCACAAGGGTGAGCCAGCGGCGCGGCGAGGTGATCGACGCCCAGTTCGTCCCTGTTCGCGAGACCTTCCGCCGCGGTCCGACGCCGCGCTCGCACAACGACAATCGCACCAGGCGCGCGCCATCTGCCGCTGCCGTACCGTCGTTGGCAGAGCGGGCGCTTGCCGGCATCGAGCGTGGCCTGAGGGGCCTTTCCGCCGATTTCTTCTCGGCGATGGTGGCGGTCGTCTTCGTTACCGTTTTCAGCATTGCGGGGGGCTTCACCTTTCTGTTCGCCGGCTCGGCGACGGCAGAGAGCGGGCCAACCCTCGACATCACCCATGTCACGATGACCCCGCAGGATGCCAACGGCATGCGCGTGCTCTTGATCAACGGCATCGTGGAAAACCGCAGCGGCGACAATCGCGTCATGCCGCAGATCCGCGCCGAACTGATGTCCGGGCAGTCGCTCGTTGCGACGACGCTGATCTCGCCGCCCGTCTCGTCCATCGAAGGCGGTCAGAGCCGCGGCTTCTCAGCGCGCGTGCCCCACCCCGGTGGAAAACTGCCCGATCTGCGGCTTTCCTTTGCCGAACGGGGCGCCTGACGCTTTCTCTTTCTCGGCCGATTGTGGTATCGCGGTTTTTTACGGACACGTAGGAGAACCTCATGCCCGTCGTACGCGGCAAAAACATCGAGCCGCTTTATACCGCCGAACAGATCGCCGAGCGCAACCACGCGATCGCGGCACAGATCGCCACAGGGCCGACCAAGGATCTGCTGGTCATCGCCATCCTCAAGGGCTCGTTCATCTTCGCCGCCGACCTTTTGCGGGCGCTGCATGACGTGGGCCTTGCGCCGGAAGTGGAGTTCGTCACGCTCTCGAGCTATGGCGCCGGCACCGTTTCGCAAGGCGTGCGGATCGTCAAGGACATCGACAGCGACGTGAAGGACCGCGACGTGCTGCTGATCGACGACATCCTCGAATCCGGCCGGACGCTGAAATTCGCCAAGGAATTGCTTTACGAGCGCGGTGCCCGCAACGTCTCGATCGCCGTGCTGCTTGACAAGCGCGTCAAGCGCCAGGAGAATCTGGAGGCGGATTACGTGGGTTTCGAATGCCCGGATTACTTCGTCGTCGGTTACGGCATGGATGTGGCATACGCCTTCCGCGAGCTGCCTTTCGTGGGCGTCGTGACCGGAGACGCCTGAGCGATACGCCCGCGCCGGGTGAGACGAGGTGTTAACCATGTCGGTCCGCAATGGACCGGCGTTTACTCCTCGACAAGAAAACTCTGTTGATTTGCGTCCCATACAAACAAAACACGGGAGCGATCACCGCCATGGCAAAAATCCTGATTACCGAGGACGAGGATTCCCTTCGCATGTTCGTTGCGCGGGCGCTTCGTCTCGATGGTCATGAGACCCATGAAGCGGCTGACGGCGCCGAAGGGCTTGAAAAGCTGAACGAAGGTCCGTTCGATCTGCTGCTGTCCGACATCCGCATGCCGGTCATGGACGGTATCGAACTGGTGCACCAGGCATCCGCCAGGTTCCCGGAACTCAAGATCCTGCTGATGACCGGTTATGCGGAGCAGCGGGAGCGGGCCGACGATCTTGCGACCAAGATCATCGACGTGGTGCAGAAGCCGTTCGCGCTGCCCGATATCCGCCGTGCCGTCGCGGCGGCGCTGTCCTCGGGGAACTGCCGGGCCGCCTGAGGCGCCGGAGCCCAAGTTTCCGTTTAATCAGCGAATGTCCAGAAGTCGCTCCAGATACTGCCGCTCCGCTTCGCCGGAGAGGGCATTGCCGAGTTTTTGGCGGATCGCTTCGAGGATTTCCCGGGCGCGCTGGACGTCGATCTCGTCCGGTACCTTCACCTGATCGCCGAAATCCGGGCCTACCGTGGCGCGCGGGCGGCCAAGCGGGTCGCGGCCGTTCTGGCCGCCTTGCGAGGTCATGTTCTCGCCCGGTCCGCCGCGGTCCTGGCCTTGGCCCTGACCCTGCTGCTGCATGGCCTGCATCATCTGCTGCATCATGTTCTGGGCGCCCTGACGCAGCGCGTTGAGGGCGTTGCCCTGTCCCTGCACGGCCTGCTCGCCCTGGCCTTCGCCGAGCGCCTTGCCGGCATTGCCCATCTCGCTCTGCGCCTTGCCGAACCCTTCGCCGGGCTGCATTCCAAGTCCCTTGAGGGCTTTCTGCAGTTCGTCCAGCTTCTTGCCGAGGCCTTCCTGCTGTGCGCGCAGGTTCTTCAGCGCCTCGCGAAGCTGCTCGGCGGTCATCTGGTCGGTGTTCTGCTGCCCTTGCTGACCCTGTTGGCCCTGCTGACCTTGTTGCTGCTGGCCCTGCTGCTGGCCTTCCTGGCCCGGGCGTTCGTTCGGATCGCCGCGCTGCATGCGGTCGCGCAGCGCCTGGTCCAGCTTGAAGGTCTGGTCCATCAGCCGCTGCTGTTCCTGCATGATCTCACCAAGCTTGTCGATCTGCTGGCGCATCTGGCTGTTCTGCTGCTGCTGGCCCTGCTGGCCGCGCTGCGGCCTGCCTGCCTGCAGGTTGTTCATCATCCGCTGCAGTTCGTTGAGCATCTGCTGGGCGGCATCGCGATTGCCGGACCGAGCGAGGTTCTCGATCTGGTCCATCATGTTCTGCAGGTCGCGCTGGCGGATGACGTTCTGCGACTGCATGGTGTTGGGTGCCTGCGGGGCGTTCTGCATCCGCTGCGCCAGTTCGTTCATGAACTGCTGCATGGCTTCGCGCAGTTCCTGCATCAGCTTTGCGATTTCCTGGTCGGAGGCCTTGTTCTGCAGCGCTTCGGCAAGATTGCGCTGGGCGTCGCGCAACCGGCGTTCGGCCTGCGACAGGTCGCCATCCTCGATGCCGAGGGCGATTTCCCAGAGATATTCGGCCGTATCCTTCAGCTGTTCCTCGTTGCGGGCGAGCTTCATGCGCTCGAGCGCCGAGCGGATCAGCAGGAAATGGCTGAGGTTCGGGATGGTTTCGTCGGGACGGATCGCCAAGGCCTCGTTGAGCTCGATGGCGCGGGGCATCCGGCGGGTGTCGAGCGCGAAGACCTGGCGCTCTTCGGCGACGGCTGCGGCGAGCGGTTCGGAGAAGCCGCGCGATGGCAGCACCATTTCATGGGTCGGGCTGCGGCCGGTCTGGCCGGCGCCGTCCTTGGCGATCAGGGTGATCTTGACCCGCTTGCCGGCAAGCGGGTGCTCGATAAGGCTGCGGCTCGTCAGGCCCTTGACCTCGCGGCTGTTCTGCCGCGGCAGATCGAGCCGGTAGTCCGGTGGCGGATAAAGCGGGGTGGCGGCCGGATCCGTCGGGCCGACGGGCTCGATCAGCGCATGGGCTTCGCGAATGCCGTAATCGTCCTTGCCGGTGAAGCCGATCTCCAGCGCGCCGTTGACCGAGGGCTTCGGCTGGCCTTCGAAGGCAATTTCGGGGGGGCGATCCGGGATGACCTCGAAGGCCCAGGTCTGGCCATTGACGGTCAGGCTGCCGCTCTCGCCGACGTTGAGCGCATAGGTGCGGGGCGGCCGCTGCTGGTTGGGTTGTTGCGGTGCGGCCGGCTGGGCAGGTGCCTGGGCCGTCTGCTGCGCCTGCTGTCCCGGGGCACTCTGTGGCTGCTGCTGGGCTGCGGCTTCTGCCGCCTTCTTGGCTTCCTCGGTGATCAAGGTCGACGGCTGCCCGCCGGCCTTTGGGGCAAAAACAACGGCCTCTCCGCCTTCACCGCCGGTGACGCGCACGGTCAGGGCCGAATTCTGCGGGGTGGAGACGGAGGCAACAGCCGCGGTCGCCTCGCGGCCCGTCAAAAAGATCGGCGCACGGCCGGTATAGGAGGGCGGCGTCAGCCATGCGTCGATGCGCAGGTCCGGATTGATGCTCGGCGCCGGCGGCGCAGGCCGGAAGGCATCGGCAGGAGAGCCGCCGCCGTTCGAGAAGGAATAACCGAGCGCGACGACGAAGACGAGCGCGGGAATGGCGCGAAGCGCGAACCGGTCGTGCCGGGCGATATCGGGCTGCGGCAGGCCGGCATCGAGCGCTGCAATGCGCTCGGCCATGCGGATCTGGTGTTCCTTCCAGAGCGCGCGGGAGAAGGGTGTTTCGAAAGCCGGTTGATCGTCCTGCACGCCGACCGGCTGGTGCGGCAGGTTGTTGCGGACTTCCAGAAGCCGGTCGGCTTCGGCCACCGCCGGCCAGCGCAGGCGGCTGAACGGCAGAAGCGCATAAACGAAGGCAAAGGCGAAGCCGCCGACCAGGATCCAGCGCACCCAATCAGGAGCGACCCGGAAAATCCCGAACCAGGCGGCCGACAGGAAGAGGGCCGCGATCCCGAGAGGGGCGAGCAGCAGCGGCAAAATCCGTTCGAAAAACAACACGATCCGTGCGAAGGACCGTTTCAGTGCGACGCGACGCGCAAGCACAGGATGCAATTCGAAGGCACCTTTGCGGATGAAGCTCATGCGGTCCGTCTCCAGTCGTGGCGGCGCAAATCAAGCTTTCAAGATAACGATGTTTGTGGCGAAGACGAGGGCAGGGGGCGGGCCGCCCCCATAATTTCCCGGATTTCCCGCAAAAGTGAACGTCGTGTCAGGCGCTCATGCAAGCCACGCGGGCACGGAGTCGAGGCCGATGAGTTCTTCGTAAGTGCCGCGCGGACGCACCACATGGAACTCGGAACCCTTTACCAGAACCTCGGGCACCAGCAGCCGCGTGTTGTAGGTTCCCGCCTGCACGGCGCCATAGGCGCCTGCCGAAGCGACGGCAATCAGGTCGCCGGGCTTGGGTTCCGCCATCTCGCGGTCGAGCGCCAGGTAGTCGCCGGTTTCGCAGACCGGGCCGACGACGTCGCCCTTGATGCGCGGCGCATCGGCGGCCGGCACGACGACCGGGCGGATCATGTGATAGGCGTCGTAGAGCGTCGGGCGGATCAGGTCGTTCATCGCGCCGTCGACGATCACGAAGGACTTTTCGCCGCCATCCTTCACGTAGATGACCTCGGTCACCAGAATGCCGGCATTGCCGACGATCAACCGGCCCGGTTCGGTGACGATCTTGCATTCCAGCGACCGCAGCTGGCGCTTGACCGTTTCCGCATAGGCATCGGGAAGCGGCGGCGGGTTGTTGTCCTCGCGATAGGGAATGCCGAGGCCTCCGCCGATATCGACGTGATCGATGCGATGGCCGTCGCCGCGCAGCGTATCGACCAGTTCGCGCAGCAGCCGGAAGGCATGTTCGAAAGGCTGCAGTTCGGTGATCTGGCTGCCGATATGCATGTCGATGCCGGTGACGTCGATGCCGTCAAGGGTTGCAGCATGGGCGTAAACGGCGCGGGCGCGCTCGTAAGGTATGCCGAACTTGTTTTCCTTCTTGCCGGTCGAGATCTTGGCATGCGTGCCGGCATCGACGTCCGGATTGATGCGGAAGGAGACATGCGCCTTTCTGCCGGCCTTCAGAGCGCGCAGGTTCAGGACCTCCAGCTCCGGCTCGGATTCGACGTTAAAGCAGTAGATGCCGGCTTGCAGCGCCAGATCCATTTCCGGCACGGTCTTGCCGACGCCCGAGAACATGATGCGGCTTGCCGGAATACCGGCCGCCAGTGCCCGGCGCAGTTCGCCGCCGGACACGACATCGACACCGGCGCCGAGCCGGCCGAGCGTCTTCAGCACCGCCTGGTTAGAATTCGCCTTCATGGCGTAGCAGACCATGGCGTCGACGTCGGAAAACGCCTTTGCGAAAACCTTGTAATGACGCTCCAGAGTGGCCGTCGAGTAGACGTAGAAGGGCGTGCCGACGGCCTTCGCGATTTCCGGGATCGGCACGTTCTCGGCGTGCAGCACGCCGTCGATGTAATGGAAATGGTTCACGGCAAAACTCGAAAATTACAGAAGCGGATCAAGCAGGAAGGGGCGCTCGGCAACCGGTTCGGCTTTCTGCGCGCCCGGCTTGCCGCTCTTGCGGACGTTCTGCTGCTCCACCGGCGTGCTGGGGCGGTCGAGGCCGCCCTTGCGGCCGCAGCCGACGACAACGATGCCGGCGAGGCTCAGAACAAGAGTGATGCGGGCGATTTTTACCAGGGACTTCGACATTCTATTCCTTCTCCGGCACGGCTGCGGAACTTTCATAGCGAAGTTCCACGCGCTTGTGCAGTCACTATCCGGCATCACTTCTCAAGCGTTCGTCGCGGCCGTCGTCAATTCCTGGCGCGCCACCAGGCAATCTGCTTGCGGACTTCGGCAGGCGCCGTGCCGCCGAAGCTGGTGCGGCTGGCGACGGAGGCATCGACCGACAGGACGTTGAAGACCTTGTCGGTGATCGCCGGATTGATCGACTGCAGCTCTTCGAGCGGCAGTTCGGAAAGGTCGCAGCCCTTCTCTTCGGCAAGCGCCACGGCGCGCCCGGTGACGTGATGGGCTTCGCGGAAGGGAAGGCCGACCTCGCGCACCAGCCAGTCGGCAAGGTCGGTCGCGGTCGAGAAACCGGCGCCGGCCGCAGCCCGCATCTTGTCGGCGCGGATGGTCATGTCGCGCATCATGCCGGTCATCGCGGCGATCGCCAGTTCCAGGTTTTCGGCGCAATCGAAGACCTGTTCCTTGTCTTCCTGCATGTCCTTGGAATAGGCGAGCGGCAGGCCCTTCATGACGGTCAGCAGCGCCACCAGCGAGCCGTTGATGCGGCCGGTCTTGGCGCGCACCAGTTCGGCGGCATCCGGGTTCTTCTTCTGGGGCATGATCGAGGAGCCGGTCGAGAACGCGTCCGACAGGCGCACGAACCCGAACTGCGGCGTCGACCAGATGACGATCTCTTCGGCAAGGCGCGACAGGTGCACGGCGCAGATCGCCGCCACCGACAGGAATTCCAGCGCGAAATCGCGGTCGGAGACGGTGTCGATCGAGTTGCGGGTCGGCTCGCGGAAGCCGAGCGCCTTCGCCGTCATGTGGCGGTCGATCGGGTAGGGCGTGCCGGCAAGGGCCGCGGCGCCGATCGGACTTTCGTCGAGATGGTCGATCGCGTGGCGCACGCGGGCGCGGTCACGGCCGAACATTTCCACATAGGCCATGCAGTGATGGCCGAAGGTGACCGGCTGGGCGGTCTGCAGATGGGTGAAGCCGGGCATGACGGTATCGGCATGTTCCTCGGCGCGATCGAGGAAGGCGGCGATCAGGCCGGTCAGCATCTTCTCGGTCTTGACGAGTTCTTCCTTGACCCAAAGCCGGAAATCGAGCGCCACCTGGTCGTTGCGCGAGCGGGCGGTGTGCAGGCGTCCGGCCGCGGGGCCAATCAGCGTCGCCAGCCGCGCTTCGACATTCATATGGATGTCTTCGAGCTTGCGCGAGAACTCGAACTGGCCGCTTTCGATCTCTGACATGATCGTGTTCAGGCCGGATACGATCTTGTCTTTATCTTCGCTCGAAATGATGCCCTTTTCCGCAAGCATCGTCGCATGCGCTATTGAGCCGCGGATATCCTGGGCGAAGAGCTTCTTGTCGAAACCGATCGAGGCATTTATCTCCTCCATGATCGCATCCGGCCCTGAAGCGAAGCGTCCGCCCCACATCTGGTTGGAGGATACTGCGTCCTTCGTGCCGTCAGCCATGATGCCTAGTCCTGGAGTAGTTGATGACGACCAAAAGACCTTTCGGCCTTCCGTCCGCCAGATTGATCGTGATTGCCGCCGTCGCGGGAATACTTGCCGGTGCCGTGGCGGTATACGTGAGGAGTGTGGGGTCTGGCAATGGCGAGTCCGGCCTCCTCGCCCAATCCGCCGGTGCCTGCGAAGGCGCGATCGAAAGGGTGAAGTCGGTTTCGCAATTCGCAAGGGGCCAGGTCGCCGCCATGGTTGCCGCCCAGCCGCCGCGACCGCTCGACCTTGCCTTCAAGGGGCCGGACGGAAAAGATCTCAGGACGGCCGATTTTGCCGGCAAGACGGTGCTGCTCAACCTCTGGGCAACCTGGTGCGGCCCGTGCCGGGAAGAGATGCCGGCCCTGAACGCGCTGCAGAAGGGCATGGGGAGTAAGGATTTCGAGGTCGTGGCGGTCAATATCGATACCGGCAGCGACGAAAAACCGAAGGCTTTCCTCGCGGAATACGGGGTCGATACGCTCGGCTACTATCGCGACAGCTCGATGGGCGTCTTCAATTCGCTCAAGAAGGAAGGCCTCGCCTTTGGCCTGCCGGTGACGCTGGTGATGGACAGACAAGGCTGCCTGATCTCGGCGATGAACGGCCCGGCTGCCTGGGACAGCCCGGATGCAAAGGCGCTGATTGCGGCAGCCAAGGCGCCCTAAGCCGACAACTTTCCAATTGAAGTAATGTAAATCTCTACTCTATGCTGCTTTTGGTTGTGATGACGAAAGCAGACGCGCACTGCCATGCTCCTCGGAGAGGATAGGCCGCTTCGACCCGGCGAGGGCCTCGCCATTCAACCGGAGGAGTGATCTATGTGGTCCAGGCCATTTAGCATCACGGTCACCATACGGAAAACCCGCACGAACTGGCAAGTAACCGTGCGGGTGTTATTCCGGAGGTGATCTAGAGGGGCGGGCGAAAGCTCGCCTCTCACTCCCTCAATATAGTTGGCAATGCCTTTTCTGACAAGGCAAGGCCACAGCAGGGTCCGCTTACCGCGTCGGAACCGGCACTTCGCCGCGATAGTCGTAGAACCCGCGGCCGGATTTCCGGCCGAGCCAGCCGGCTTCGACATATTTCACCAGAAGCGGGCAGGGGCGGTATTTGCTGTCGGCGAGCCCATCGTGCAGGACCTGCATGATCGACAGGCAGGTATCGAGGCCGATGAAATCGGCGAGCTGCAGCGGGCCCATCGGGTGGTTGGCGCCGAGTTTCATGGCGGTGTCGATCGCCTCGACCGAGCCGACGCCTTCATAAAGGGTGTAGATCGCCTCGTTGATCATCGGCAGCAGGATGCGGTTGACGATGAAGGCCGGAAAGTCTTCCGCGACCGTCGCGGTTTTCTCGAGCGCGGTCACATAGTCCCTGGCGGCCCGGAAAGTCGGCTCATCGGTGGCGATGCCGCGCACCAGTTCCACGAGCTTCATGACCGGAACCGGGTTCATGAAGTGAATCCCCATGAAACGCTCCGGACGGTCGGTGGCGGATGCGAGGCGGGTAATGGACAGCGACGAGGTATTGGTGGCGAGCAGGGCCTCGGGTTTAAGGACCGGACAGACCTGCGAATAGATCTTGCGCTTGACGCTTTCGTCCTCGGTCGCGGCCTCGATCACCATGTCCATCGGGGCGAGGTCGTTGAGGTCGGAAGAACCGGAAATCAGCGCAAGTGCGGCCTTGCGTTCGTCGTCGCCGAGTTTGCCGTTGGAGACCTGGCGGGCGAGATTGCCGTTGATGGTTGCGAGCGCTGCCTCGATCCGGTCCTTGGAAACATCGTACATCTGCACCCTGTAGCCGGCCAAAGCCGAAACATGTGCAATGCCGCAGCCCATCTGGCCTGCTCCGATGATGCCGATGTTTTTTATGACCAGACCCATGGTTTCGCTCCCTGGGCGTTTACGCTAGCCCCAGCGTACGCCGATTTTATGAAAATGCCGGACTGCATGTATGCAGCCCGGCAGATTGTTATTCCGCTGTTTGTGGTTTTGCCAGCATTTTTCGCGCTTGCGAAATGAACAAAAGCTCACAAAGCCTTTTCGAGCTTCGGCAGGATTTCGAAGAGATCGCCGACGATGCCAAAGTCTGCGACCTGGAAGATCGGGGCTTCCTCGTCCTTGTTGATGGCGACGATGACCTTACTGTCCTTCATGCCGGCGAGATGCTGGATGGCACCGGAAATGCCGGCCGCGATGTAGAGATCGGGCGCGACCACCTTGCCCGTCTGGCCGACTTGCCAGTCGTTCGGGGCATAGCCCGCATCCACCGCAGCACGCGATGCACCGACGGCAGCGCCGAGCTTGTCGGCGACCGGCAGGATGACCTCCTGGAATTTCTCCGACGAGCCAAGCGCCCGGCCGCCGGAGATGATGATCTTGGCAGAGGTCAGTTCCGGACGTTCCGACGACGAGAGCGCATCGGAGACGAACGAGGAAACGCCCGGGTTTGCGGCAGCCGAGACGGCCTCGACCGAGGCGGAACCACCTTCGCCGGCAGCCTGGAAGGAGGCGGTGCGCACGGTGATCACCTTCTTGGCGTCGGTCGACTGCACCGTCTGGATGGCGTTGCCGGCATAGATCGGACGCTTGAACGTGTCTGAGGAAACCACTTCGATGATTTCCGAGACCTGGGCGACGTCGAGCAGCGCTGCGACGCGCGGCATGACGTTCTTGGCCGACGCCGTTGCCGGCGCGATGATCACCTCATAGGAATCGGCGAGCGAAACGATGAGCGCCGCCAGCGGCTCGGCGAGGTTGTTGGCGAGGCCCGCGTCGTCGGCCAGCAGGACCTTGGAAACGCCGGCAAGCTTGGAAGCCGCATCGGCAGCAGCCTTGGCACCGGAACCGGCGACCAGCACATGCACGTCGCCGCCGATTTTAGAGGCTGCCGAGAGCGCCTTGGCGGTCTGGTCGTTGAGGCTCGAACCGTCGTGTTCGGCGAGAAGAAGAATGGCCATGGTGATGTTCTCCCTTTCCCTTACAGAACGCCGGCGGTCTTCAAGGCGCCGACCAGTTCCTCGACCGTCTTCACCTTGATGCCGGCCTTGCGGCCGCCCGGTTCCTCGGTCTTCAGCACCTTCAGGCGCGGCGCGGTGTCGACGCCGAAATCGGCGGGCGTCTTCTTGTCGAGCGGCTTCTTCTTGGCCTTCATGATGTTCGGCAGCGAGGCGTAACGCGGCTCGTTCAAGCGCAGGTCGGTGGTGACGACCGCCGGAAGCTTGACCTCGATCGTCTGCAGGCCGCCATCGACTTCGCGGGTGACCTTTGCTGTCCCCGGGGCGGAACCGTCGGCAAGCTCGATCTTCGAGGCGAACGTCGCCTGGGCGGAACCGAGAAGAGCGGCCAGCATCTGGCCGGTCTGGTTACTGTCGTCGTCGATCGCCTGCTTGCCGACGATGATCAGGCCCGGCTGTTCGGCGTCGACGATGCCTTTCAGGATCTTGGCGACGGCAAGCGGCTCGACCACGTCGTCGGTCTCGACCAGGATCGCCCGGTCGGCGCCCATGGCGAGCGCGGTGCGCAGCGTTTCTTCCGCCTTGGCGGGGCCGATCGAAACGACCACCACTTCCTCGGCCTTGCCCGCTTCCTTCAGACGCAGGGCCTCCTCGACGGAAATCTCGTCGAACGGGTTCATCGACATCTTCACGTTGGCGAGTTCAACGCCCGTTCCATCCGGCTTCACTCGGATCTTCACGTTGTAATCAACAACCCGCTTCACAGGCACGAGAATCTTCATGGGGTCCTTCCTTGACTATCTCCGGCCGCAAATTGCGACATTTGCCGCGTCCTCATTTGTCAGTGGGCGACATGGATACGCATTTTTCGCGCGATTACAACGCGGATCTGCCGCTGGGCATTGCCGTTTTCTCATAGTTCTATTCGGTTGCCGCAGCGACATCGCGAACGCCCGGCTTCCGCTCGACGGCCTTGGGGGTGACGATGTTGCGGTCGAACAGCGGCACACCCCTGCGGCGCATGAACAGCACCAGGATCGCACCGGCGACGATGCCGCCCACATGAGCGCCCCAGGAAACCATTCCGTCGAGATCGAGGGCCAGCATGGCGAACTGCTGGACGATCCAGAGCGCCAGCGGAATGAAGGCCGGCAGCGGCAACGGAATACGAAACAGCACCAGCACCCAGACCCGCACACGCGGATGAAGCAGGAAATAGGCGGCCACAACGCCGGAGATCGCCCCCGATGCACCGATCAGCGGCCCTTCCGAATTCGATGCCACGAATCCATGCAGGGCGGCACCCGCCGCCGCGCAGAGGAGATAGAAGGCGAGGAATTTGAGATGCCCGAGCGCATCCTCGACATTGTCGCCGAACACCCAGAGGAACAGCATGTTCGAGGCGAGATGCCAGAAATCCATGTGCAGGAAGGCATAGGTGACGAAGGTCAGATCGTCCGGCACGATCACCAGCGAGGGATCGAGCGTCGCATAGTCGAAGATCACAGCCGGAATGAAGCCGAGCCCGAGCGAGGCGCGCTCGGCGACTTCCGGTGCGGAGAAATTCGTAAACAGCCATGCGAGCACATTGATGGCGATGATGCTGATCGTGACGTATTGCACGCGGATGTATTTGAGTTCGACGGCGTCGTGCAGCGGGATGAACATGCTGTGGCTTCTCCGCCCGTTGCGGTTACCGGTTTTTTCCCGGGACCCAGAGGATATCGGCCTTGCCGCCGTCATTGGCGAAGCGCGCCGCCACGAACAGAAAGTCGGAAAGCCGGTTGATATATTTCAGCGCCGCAATACCGACGGTCTCGGTTCGCGACAGCTCGACCATCAGCCGTTCGGCGCGGCGGGAAACGGTGCGGGCGAGATGCAGGTGAGCTGCGGCGGGCGAGCCGCCCGGCAGCACGAAGGATGTCAGCGGATCGAGATGGGCGTTGAGCGCGTCGATCTCCGCCTCAAGCCGCGTTGCCTGGGCTTCGACGATGCGAAGCGGCTCGTAGTCGAGTTTTTCGCCGGTATCGGGCGCCGCAAGATCGGCGCCCAGATCGAAGAGATCGTTCTGGATGCGGAACAGCATGGCGTCGAGGTCGGCCAAACCGGCGGTCTGCAGGCGGGCGAGCCCGATCGTCGAATTGGTCTCGTCTACCGTGCCATAGGCTTCGACGCGCAGGTCGTGCTTGTCGCGGCGCGGGCCTGAGACCAGCGCCGTGGTGCCGTTATCGCCGGTGCGCGTGTAGATCTTGTTGAGCTTTACCATCCGCCATCATCAGAATCAGGTCGGGCGACCGCCGCCCGTAATCCAGAGAGTGAGCATGATGAGGACGATTGCAACCGCCTGCAAGAGGATACGCAGCTGCATCAGCTTGTTGGACTTGTTGGCGTCGGTGCCCTTCATCATGTTGAACAGCCCGCGGATCAGGACGAGCACGACGAGGCCCATGACGATCAGGGTCAGCACGGTTGTGAAAGTGGACATTGTCGATTGCTGCCTTTCAATCCAGCCGGCGCATCAATTTATAAAAGAGCGCGGCCGGGAGTATTCTTTTCAGGAAAGCGCCCTGCTTGGCGGGCTTGGTTACCAGATAATGCGGCTTCGGGCGAGGCGCGGTCAAGGCATGCGTCAAGACGTCGTAGACCGCTTCCGGGCCAAGTTTATGGCGGCTGATCTGGCCCCGCCCGTCGAGGCGCCTGAGCTGCCGCTCATACTGCTTGGCATGCACCGAACCCTCGAGATCGACATGCTCCCGGATCTTGGAAAGCGCATTGGCGGTGAAGCGCGAGGCGATCGGACCGGGTTCGATCAGGCTCACCCCGATGCCGCTGCCCTCGAGCTCCATGCGCATGGTAATGGTCAGGCCCTCGAGCGCGTATTTCGAGGCCGTGTAGGCGCCGCGGTAACGATAGGGCAGGAGGCCCAGGATCGACGAACAGTTGACGATGCGGCCATGGCCCCTTGCGCGCATGACCGGGATCACCCGCCGCGTCAGCTCGTGCCAGCCGAAGAAATTGGTCTCGAACTGCTGGCGCAGCACGTCGGTGCTCAAGTCCTCCACTGCCCCCGCCTGGCCGTAGGCGCCGTTGTTGAACAGCGCGTCGAGTCGTCCGCCGGTGCGCCCGAGCACCGTTTCGACCAGGGCCTCGATCGTGTCCGGCCTGGTATAATCCATCAGCAGGGCCTCGATGCCGTCCGCTTCCAGGGCTGCGAGATCGGCTGCCTTGCGCACCGTCGCGAACACCCGCCAGCCGTCCGCCTTCAGAGCCCGGGCGCAATGGGCACCGATGCCGGAGGAACAGCCGGTAACGATGATCGTTCTATTTTCGGCCATTGAATAAGGTTCCCTGTACAATCGGATGAGTTCCTCCCATATTTCCCGCGACGTCACAACGGAGTTGCAATTGTCCGAAGAAAACCGCCCCGTCCGGTGGTATCGCCTCGCCTTCAAAGTGCTTTGGGACGCCTATTGGCACTTCTCGGATGACGATGGCTGGGCAATGGCGAGCCATGTCGCGCTATCCGGCCTGCTCGCGCTGTTTCCGTTCCTGATCTTCGGCACGGCACTTGCCGGTTTCCTCGGCGCCGGGGATTTCTCGCAGACGACGGTCCACCTGCTCTTCGATACCTGGCCGGCCGATATCGCGCAGCCCATCGCCTCAGAACTGCAGCGTGTCCTGGAAATCCCGCGCGGCGGCCTTTTGACGATCTCGGTGCTGGCGGCCGCCTATTTCGCGTCGAATGGCGTCGAGGCATTGCGCATTTCGCTCAATCGAGCCTACCGCGTCACGGAAACCCGGCCCTGGTATGTGACGCGCCTGGCGAGCCTCGGTTACGTCGTCATCCTGGTCGTGATCTTTGCGGTCATCAGCATTCTGCTGCTTGCCGTGCCCGTGGCGTTGCGTTTTGCCGAGACCCGCTTCTACTTTCCATGGCTGATCAGCGACCTCACCACCGCGGCAAACTGGGGGCTCTACGGCACCGCCCTGCTGCTTCTGATGGGCCTGTTGGCCTCCCACAAGTGGCTGCCGGCCGGCAATCGCCGCCTGATCGACATCATCCCGGGGGTGACGTTGACGATCGTCGTCTGGACGGGTTTCGGGCTCGGTTTTGCCGCCTATCTCTCGACCTTCGCCAATTATACCGCCACCTATGCCGGTCTGGCGTCGATCATGATCGTGCTGATCTTCCTTTACATGGTGGGCGTCATCTTCATGCTCGGTGCCGAGTTCAATGCCGCGCTGATGAAGTACAAGATCTACTCGGTCTTCTCGCGCCGCCGGAAGGCGCATCGCGAAAAGGAGAAAATCCGCTCAAAGGCCAACGAGGCGGCGAATATCGCTGCCCGAGAGGCCCCGGTCGCGAAGCGCCGCGAGCCCGGTTGAGCCTTCGCTTTTCGACAGTTTCCTGCCGTCCGCACCGACGACCAGCCGGTGGTGGTGATAGACCGGCTGCGGAAGCTCCAGCAACTCCTGCAGCAGGCGGTGTACCGCCGTCGCCTCGAAGAGGTCGAGCCCGCGCACCACGTGGGTGATCCCCTGCGCCGCGTCGTCCACCGTCACCGAAAGATGGTAGCTCGACGGCGCATCGGAGCGGGACAGGACCACATCGCCCCAGGCCGACGGATCGGCGGGGATCTCGCCGCGGTCTCCGGTCTCGGTCCAGCTCAAGGGTGCCGCGATGAGACCAAGCGCCTTTTGCATGTCGAGGCGAAAGGCATGCCGGACACCGTCGGCGGTCAGCTTCCTCCGCTCCGTCTCGCTGCGATGCCGGTCGTCATCGGGGTAAAGCGGCGAGCCGTCCGGATCGCGCGGCCAGCTTTTCCCGTCCGCCTCGCAAGCCGCGACCTTGGCTTTCACCTCGCCGCGGGTGAGAAACGCCGGATAGACGACGCCCATTTCGGACAACCGGGCGAGGGCCTCATGGTAGGCGTCGAAATGTTCGGACTGGCGCCGCACCGGTTTTTCCCAGTCGAGCCCGAGCCACGCAAGATCGCGATAGATCGCCGCCTCGAATTCCGGCGTGCAGCGCGTCAGGTCGATATCCTCGATGCGCAGCAGGAAACGGCCGCCGACTGCTTCCGCCATGTCGTGGTTGAGGAGTGCGGACAGGGCATGGCCGAGATGCAGGAGCCCGTTCGGGCTTGGCGCGAAACGATAGACCGGTTTATCTGGAGGCGAGGCGGGCATGGTTTCTTCTGCCATGCTTTTTGAAAAACGGCCATGGGAGAGGCGAGGGTGTCCATCATCCGCGATCATTCGGACATTCGGGCGGGGCTCGAAGCGCTTGTCGAGCTCGACCCGCGACTTACGGCGATCGTCGAGGTCTCCGGCCCGGTGCCGCTCAGGCTGAACGAGCCGGGTTTTTCAGGCCTTGCCTCGATCATCGTCTCGCAGATGGTGTCGAGGGCGAGCGCCGAGGCGATCTGGCGGAGGATGGTGGCGGCCGGTCCGGTCACCGCGGATGGGTATCGCGCGCTCGACCCGGCCGTCGTCGCGACGTTCGGCCTGTCGCGGGCCAAGGCGGCGACGCTTCTCAACTTGTCCACAGCAATTTCGGAAGGGCATTTCGACCTCGCGTCCGTCTGCGCGCTCGAAACGGCGGAAGCCATCCGGCAGATGACCGCGCTGCCCGGCATCGGCCCCTGGACGGCGGAAGTCTACCTGATGTTCTGCGGCGGGCATGCCGATATATTCCCGGCCGGCGACGTGGCGCTGCAGGCGGCGGTGGCTCACGGTTTCGGCCTGGAGGCCCGGCCTTCGTCCAAAAACCTGGCTGCCGCGGCACGCATATGGAGCCCGTGGCGTTCCGTCGCGGCAAGGCTTTTCTGGGCTTATTACGCGGCGAAAATGCGTCGCGATGTCACACCTTTGACCTGAAGCCGGGCCAGAGTATCCCACTGCATTTATTGGGCTTCACAATCCTGTAACAACGGACCTAATATAGAAAGTACAGATGCCGAATCGGGTAGGAGCGTCACTTGACGATTGCAGTCTCCCCGCAGGCCCTGCCGGCGCTCGTTCTGAACGCTGACTACCGGCCGCTGAGTTATTATCCCTTGTCGCTTTGGTCCTGGCAGGACGCGATCAAGGCGGTTTTCCTCGACCGTGTGAACATCATCGCGGAATACGATCAGTCGGTCTGCTCGCCGAGTTTCTCGATGAAGCTGCCGAGCGTCGTCAGCCTCAAGACCTATGTCCAGCCGACCCGCAACCCGGCCTTTACCCGGTTCAACGTCTTCCTGCGCGACCGGTTCGAGTGCCAGTATTGCGGTGAACACGACGACCTGACCTTCGACCATGTCATCCCGCGCGCCCATGGCGGCGAGACCACCTGGGAAAATGTCGTGGCCGCCTGTTCGCCCTGCAATCTGAGGAAAGGCAGCAAGCTGCCGAAGCAGGCCGGCATGTTCCCGCACCAGAAGCCATATCAGCCGACGGTGCAGGACCTGCACAATAACGGCCGGCTCTTCCCGCCGAACTACCTGCATGAAAGCTGGATGGACTATCTCTACTGGGATACGGAACTGCAGCCGTAAGGCGAGACGGATCGCGCCGGTATTCGATAGGACGAAGGCCGCTTCACGCGGCCTTTTTTGCCCCGGTAAATGCGATGGCGGCGAGGATGACGCTGGCGATCACGTTCCAGCCGGCAAAGGAGAGGCCGAGCACGCGGAGAGCCGCTTCGGTACAGGACGGGCCGTGCACGGTGTTCAGGTCCGACAGCAGGCTGCCGGCATTGGTGGTGACGCCGGCCCCGCCGCCGCAGCTCGCCGGACCTTCCCAGAAGGCCCATTCGACGCCCGAGTGATAGACGCCCATGCCGGCGCCGACCAGCATCATCACGCCGATGACGACCAGCAGCGCACGGGTGACCCAGGAGGGCAGGCCGATCGCCGAGGCGACGATCGCCAGAATGCCGACGGGGATGCCGTAATAATAGGGATTGCGCTGCAGGAGGCAGAGCGCGCAGGGGATGTAGCCGCCGATATACTGGAAAGCGAGCGCCCCGCCGACGGTCGCCGCCATGCCCAGCGTCAGGACGATGGCATAGCCGATACCGGCGCGGGAACGGGGTGTGGAAGCTGTCAGCGCCATGCGCTTCTCCTGATCTGCATTTTTAACCGGCTGGGACGCCACGGCCTCACTTAGAGCAGATGAGCCGGCTCGGTAAGACAAATTATCTTGAACTCGTCGCTGCGATCGCCGCAGGGGCTGGAGGCGGAAGGTCTGGCTTCCAACAAAACCCGATATCGAGCCTGGATGATTTGCGGCCATCGCAAATTGGCGATTGATGCGGGCCAGATCCTGAGTTAAGAACCACCATCGGACGGAGGCGAGTCATCGCCTTTCACGGTTAGCACCCGTAGCTCAGCTGGATAGAGTGTTGGATTCCGATTCCAAAGGTCACAGGTTCGAATCCTGTCGGGTGCGCCAAAATTCTAAATAAAATCAATGATTTAACTGTGTTTCGCTACGGAATGCTACGATTCCGCGCTACGATTTCAACGTTGTCTTCAGTAAAGACAAGATTTGAAATCATTTCAAATTCCGATCTACTTACGATCCAAATATTCATTCGTCCGGACGAAAATATTTCCGACGTCAAACGCAATTCGTTATTGACGACGTCACCGCCTTTGTGGCAGTCTATACGACATTAAGAGCGACATCCTCCGGGAAGCGCCTTTACCTCCCCATTTCAAATTTCGCTGAAACGTCGCGTTGCTCGACGACAGCATTTATTTCAGGTCTCGATCATGACCAAGAACCACATCGTCCGTCGAAAGAGCGGCAATTACAGTTTTCGTATCGCTATTCCTGAAGTCCATCGCCATCGCTTTGAAGGTAAGCGGGAAATTTGGGAAACGCTCAATACGACCAGTAGAACAGTCGCGAATGCCAGCGCCGCTCAACGAGTCCTGCAATACAAGACATTGTTTCTGACCTACGACGTGGCGTCGGACACCCCGATGAGCTCCAAGGATTCAGCAGAGAAAGCGGCTCTTCTCGGCTTCGAACATTACACCGCTCAAGAAATTCAGAATGCCAGCACCAAGGACAAAGTCCTGATGCTAAACGCCTCGCATAAGTTGCTTGATCGTCTCGCCGTACCGACCAGACAGGAAATCGCTTTGATTGGTGGTGTCGTAGAAGACTCGCTTTCGCTGGATGACCTGTTCAAACGCTACCAAGAGTTGGCGGCGGGCAAATGGAATGACCTTGACCACCGTGCCCATCAGAAGAAATGGAACCGCTACTTGGAGCCGATCAAGGACTTCAAGCGTGAAATGGGCGATCTCGACGTATTGACTATCACGACCAAGACCGTCGGTGACTACGTCGTGAACCTGTCAAAGCGTGTGGCGGATAGGAACGTAAGGTTCACGTCCGAGACGGCAAACAAGAAACTGCTGTTCCTCAACGCAATGGTCGCGAAAGTTTTCAAAACAGATTTCCCGAAGCGAGAAAACCCTTTTGAAGACGCGAAAGTTGAACATCGAGGCAACGACAAGGAAAAGCGTCAACCCTTCACCGAAACAGAGATCATTGCTCTGCATGAGAAAATGGAGGAATCTCAAGCCAATGACGAGTTGAAGGCGGTGCTGACTCTGATGGAATATACTGGAGCGATCGCATCGGAAATCGTCTACCTGCACGAGTCTGATATCCATTTGGACGAAGAAATCCCCTTCATCCACATCGGTCCCAATCCAAATCGCAAGAGCTTGAAGACGGAAAACCGACCACGGGATATCCCGCTTGTAGGTCCGGCGCTGGAAGTCGCCAAGGCGTTCCGTCATGGCTTCCCGCGATACTGCCGGTCCAACGGATCAGAAGCACTGTCTGCCGTTGCGAACAAGCAGATCAAACAGGTTGCTCCCGATAAGACCACATACTCATTCCGGCACAGATTCATCGATTGGCTCAGAGAGGTGGACGGAATGCAGGACAGTTGGCTGCAAAGCATAGTCGGTCACGACGGCAGCATCACCGCGAAATACGGCAAAGGCTATTCGATGCGCAAAAAACTCGATGCAATCGAAAAAGCGATAGCATTAGTAAAGGAGAAGCAGGAATCGATTACATCGAAGAGAAATTGAGCAATCTATAATAAGCAAATCGAAATCAATATGCCTGACGTGAGGCGCTCGCCACTTATACATCATGAAAGAAGGCATATTCCGTAAAAGGAATATGCATTGGACAAGCATCCATACGACATCATCGCAGTAGACGAAAAAGCACGAATTGAATTCTACCGGCTCTGCAAAAAGCGGATAAAATTACTTAGGCAACACGGCTTCATTGATGAGGCAGTTTTACACGCCAAGGCGCTGAAAAGCATCAAGGACGACTTAGCAGCTCTGGCAGAATTCGACTGAACGCGGAGACAGAAGGATGACCGAAATCTTATTGACGTGGTGGCAAGCCGCTGGGCTTGCCTACGCGGTTTTCTCCGGCGGATACACGATCACGAGGAATACCGAATGGTCGCCGTTTCGGTCCCGACCCTTCTTTTCGCCTGCTTCGTCGTTCTCGTGATCGCCGCAAAGGCGGGGTAAGGCGCAGAACAGGCGGCATATCGAAGAGCGAGAGCGGGTCCGTCGTGTTCGCTGCGATTTGGCTACCTGGCTGAAAGAGATTCCATCGGATAGCATTTGAACTGCCAAGTAGGGATGACAGCTTCGGAGCCTCGGCTGTGACCGCATCAGAGTAGTTCCTGCTTCGTCGCGAACTTCATCCAAAAAACTTGTTGTGAATTACCGGTTGCGTTGGTGCGCAATCGCAATCTGGCAATCTAATATAGCCGCTCGTTTCTCGTTATTCATTGCGCTCGCCGGAGGACGCCAGTTGTTCAAGGATAATACGGTCTTCGTCATAGGTGCTGGATCAAGCGCGGAGTTTGGATTCCCGATCGGATCAGGCTTAACAACTGCGATCAAAACGAATTGCGACTTCGTGTACGACCATGGAAGCTTTACGAAGGGACCGAGCCGCATTGTCAATCACTACGACCGGACGATCGGGAGGACAAAGCACGGAGAAGTACACGAGTACAATAAACGCTTGGAAGCCTCGTGGCGAATACGTGATGGAATAGAGAGTGCCGACAGCATTGACGAGTACATTTATCGGTATTCCGACGATCCAATTATTGCAGAGGTTGGCAAATTACAGATTGCCTATGCCATCTCTCTCGCTGAAGAAGATTCGATACTGGGTTCCAAACGCGGATTTGATCAGAGCATTTCCGGAGCAAATGACACGTGGATTTGGGCGTTCTTCAAGACACTGATCAGTGGAATTAAAGCGAGCGAAATAGAGAAAATTGGCAGCAACATCACGATCATCTGCTTCAATTATGATCGATGCATTGAACAATATCTCGAACATGCAATTGCGCGAAGCTTCCATGATGTATCTCTCGCTCAAGCCAGAGAGATCGTAAGAAATATCCGGATTGTTCACCCCTACGGAAAACTTGGTGAGCTTGACGATCTTCCCTTTGGTGCGTCGGAAAAATTCGCAAGAATGGCTGAAAACCTCATCACTTGGTCTGAGACGATCAGAGAGCCGGAAATCTTGGACGATATCCAGCGAGCCATCACCGGCGCGAAACGTATCGTCTTTTTAGGATTCGCATTTGCCAATCAAAATATGCAGCTTTTGAACGCAAAACCAACTTCCAAAAACTATAGTGGTCCCCGTGTTTATTCGACCGGCTACCTACTCCCAAGGGAAACCGAAGAGTCGCTGAAGCTGAACATAAATGGTCTCTATTCAGATGGAGTTGCGGAAGGTCAGTTGCAAAACATCCATTTTCAATACGGGGCGAAATGTAAGGAATTCTTCGACATCCACCGGCTGAACCTCGCACGATAGTCGATGAGTTTGAATCATCGTCGTGAGAAGATCACATCTCCCGAACCGACTTTTCCAGAAAACTGACCACGAACGATGTCGGACTACGGTTGCTGAACATCTGAGCAAAGCAAGAACATATTTCCAAGGTTGGAAATAAATCCTACGGTTTGGGAGTATCGAATATGTCAGCCGCCACCACTGCCACGACAATCAAAGAGGATCGCGTCGTCCTTGCCCAACTCATCCCTAATGCCCGCGCCGGTGAGCGATTGCAGCATTGCGGAGGGTGATCGCTAATGCGGAATTTCTCTGCGATCAGCTCGAAACGGCTTCGTAGGAAGGGAATTCGCTTTTTGTGGGACATCTGCCGAGATAATTTAGCGGAAACCAAACCATTAAAGCCGAAAATCCTGAGTTGTATCGAATCAGTCGGCTTGCCATCGTGTCTGTTGAGTTGGCGGGACACTGAGCATGAAAGACATGACTGTTTTAGTTGACGGGCGATTGGAGCAAATCACCTTCAAAAGCGGGTTGGAGGTAGGGCTCAGCGATAATGCTATACTCGCAATAATAGGGCCGAATAACTCCGGAAAAAGCACCGCGCTCGCAGAAATCAGAACCCTCGTTGCCGGACAGCCTCCAAGCACTAAGCTCGTTAGCTCCACGAAGCTTCAGCGACGATCGTCGCAGGCAGATATTCGGTCTAATCTTATGCCTCTTGCTGATCAGGACGGGCATATACAAATTCCGGGTTTCGGGTTTCACATAGGAGGCGTATTCGAGTGGGACTCAACTAATGGCATTGGCACCTTCTTAGCCAGCTTGCTCTTCTCAGAGCTAACCACGCGCACAAGGCTCGTGGATTGCGATCCGCCGCAATCATTCGATGCTCGGCAAAAAAGGCACGCACAACACCCATTTCAGCGGATGTTTGCCGACGATCGGCTCGAACAGTTGGTTTCAAACGTGTTTAAGCGCGCCTTCAAGATGGACTTAGTCATCCATCGGGTTGCTGGTAATATTATTCCAGCATACGTCGGGGAGCGACCTAAACCCGAACACGGTGAAGATAGGCAGTCCCGCACCTACATCGACCGTATAGAAGCTCTTGAAAAATTAGAGCAGCAGGGCGACGGAATGAGAAGTTTCGCATCTGTCATCGGTCGTGTGATCACCGAAAATCGGCCCATTCGGCTTATCGACGAGCCTGAAGCATTCCTTCATCCTCCTCAAGCCAAAATCCTTGCAGAAACGATTGCGGCAAATGGGGCGGACGCGCAGACGATAATCGCCACCCACAGCAGCGATATCCTTCAAGGTCTACTCGGCGACAACAAGGACCGTGTTTCGGTGGTTCGGCTCAAGAGAACACCAACGGGATCGACCGCTTCACTTCTGACAACGCAAAATATCTCTAAGTTCTGGAATGATCCTATCTTGAGATTCAGCAGGGTCTTGGATGGGCTCTTCAGCGATGGGGTGATCCTCGCGGAAGCTGAGCCTGATTGTCGTTTCTATGAAAGTTTGGCGGAGAAGGCGCTTCCAACCTCTGATCGCATCGATGTTCATTATTCCTATTCAGGCGGAAAGGATCGTATTCCGGTACTTGTATCCGCGCTCACGGCAGTTGACGTTCCTGTCGTCAGTATTCTCGATTTCGATGTGCTCAATAACGACCAGCCATTAAAGCGCATCATTGAATCTCATAATGGCAGTTGGGCTGACTACGAAGCAGATTGGCTAACGATAAAGGAAGCAGTGGAACGCAAGGATGCTTTCCTTGGAGCTACCCAATTTAATGAAGAACTTGGGAAGCTTTTGAAAGGTCTTCCGAAAGACGGAGCAGTACCCAAAGACGCATTGACCAGAATTCGAAAGCTTGCACGAAACGCCTCACCATGGGACAACGTCAAAGACGCGGGTGTCGGTATTGTTCCAAAAGGGCCAGCAACAATAGCTGTGCATCGCCTGTTGGATAACCTCAGCCGAATCGGTATTTTTATAGCGCCTAACGGAGAAATGGAGGGGTTTTGTAGAACTATTGAACCCAAAGGCATTAGGTGGGTTGAAGAGGTTATTAAAAAAGATCTGGCAAGTGATCCTGAACTTGATGCAGCACGGAAATTTATTGCCAAGGTGCTTGCCTATCTGAGCACATTGGCAGCGCGTTAAGGACCACCCGCCACCACCATGGTCGACCACGTCGGGTCGTACTCACTCTTATACTGACCCCTATCAGAATGGACACGAATAACGAGAAGCTCGATTGTTGGACACAGCCGTCTCCGAAATTTTTCAACGGAACGCACAAAATGCTACTTCAAGACAACGATGGGAACGCACTCGACGCACGGGTGGACATAACAGACGACGGCATTATTCTGCACAGCCGCAGCGGAAAGGATCGTAACCCCGATTACCGAGAAGCACTTGAAGCGTTGTTGTCGCGGTTGGATTCGGCTGGCATTCAGTATGAAATCTACCTCGATAGCCGACCAGTTCAGACTCGGGAGTTAGCCGGACGGCAACTGCATTTTGATATTCAGGCATCTGTTGAGAGGCGCTTTAACGAAATCGTTCGCGCCATGAATGTCGGCAGCTCAAGTCACGGAGCTTGGCGGAGACTGCTTATCACCACTCCCGGTGTCGCCACGGATGACCTCGAAAAAATCATCAAGGTATTCGTCGCGGAAATTAAGGTCGCCCGATTGTCCGCGACCGAGCTACGGCAGGTCACTTCTCTTCATATTCAACACGCCGTCGAAAAGCTTCTGAATGGGGGAGACGCTCCGAATTTTGCGCCCTCCCGCGACTATGATGCAATGACCGGTGATGGTACGCCACTCGCTCCGAAGAAAGTTTTTGGTCTCGCCTTGGAAGAGGCGCTTGGGATAGAAGCGTTCCCGGGACATTTCAGCGCCGGATGGGGACAAGTCAGTTTTGAACTGCTTGAAAAAGCAGGATTGTGGATCGCCCGAAAAGGGGATGGCGTGCCGAGACCGGTCCCTACGCCTTCGGAAATGAAGAATAGGCTCGCCGAGTTTATTCCGACCGAAGAGGAAAAGATTTGGATAGAGGGAAATCCAAAAATCGTTTCTCACCTTGTGCGAGAACGACAGCCGGGCCTGGCGAAAAAGAAGCGAGAAGAGTTCTTGGCGGAGCATGGACGGCTATTTTGTGAGGACTGCCAACTTGATCCTCTTGAGCTCTACGGGGAAGAAGTCGGAGCAGCTTGCATTGAAGTGCATCACCACCGCACTCAAGTGGCGGAGATGCAGCCCGGTCACCAATCAACAACGGCGGACCTAAAATGTCTCTGCGCCAATTGTCACCGGGTTTTGCACCGGAGGCTGGCGCTTGGGCTTATATAAAACAGCATCGCCCAAGGGCGGTAAAAGCCTTCCTGTTCATTCATCCGACATCTACGCAAATCGCAATTCCGCCGTATGCCTCCCAAAGCCGTTCTCCCCATGACGGTGCTAAACCTCCGAGTTGGCATCAAGGCACGCAACATTATTCAATTTGATGATTTCAGCGTGTAGAAAACCCCTCTTACATGCGGTACGAGTGTTAATGAGCCAGATTGTAGGGGTTTCCCATGCAAGCGCAGCGATATTATTGGGATACGTTTACCAACCTCAAGCGTGACCAGATTTACTTTAGCCTCCATCACCACAAGCTCGACGGGATTGAGCGGTGGCAAAACATCATATCCGCGATTGCAGCGAGTACAGCGATAGCTGGTTGGGCTGTTTGGCAATATGCGTCGTTCCTTTGGGGGTTCATTATAGCGGCATCGCAAGTTCTAACTGCGGTGAAGCCCCATTTGCCATATGGTCGTCGGCTGAAATCACTCGAAGCCCTATGCCCCGAAATAGAAGTCCTCGCACTCACGGCAGAAACTGACTGGTGGAAGGTTTCGCGAGGGATGCTGACAGAAGAAGAAATTTTCTCATTAGCGACCGCCCTAAAACAAAAAACAATCGCTGCAACCGACAGACATTCCAAGGGCCTCGTCCTACCGGAAGACAGTAAGCTCCTTGCGCTTGCTGACCAGAGAGCTACCGCCTACATGAAAACCTTCTCGGAGGAATAGCAATGTCAGACTTTGAGGAAACTCCGTCGCCAAATCCCGGAAATAGGTTCCCTGAAGGAAGTGTTCTCCCCCACACAACTCTTAGGGTTCCTATGCCGCCCGTCGAACCACCAAAAGAGCCGCCGCCGGTGGAGCAACCGTCGCCTTCTGACGATCAACAATCGGGAAACATGCCGATCTGATAGGGTCGCTTTGGCAATACAAGGCATCCATGCGGACCAAAGCTGCGACCATTTGGCAGCGGCTTACATTAGATAGTTCGCATATCACCCAGCTTGGAAGTACCCCTGATATCTTCGATGTCGCTTCCACTGCGATGGGCAAAGGCTGTGGCTCCATAGCCTTTCCTCTCCGCCGCCCGTTGAACAACAGCAGGTCTCGAATGTCTTTGCGTCAACTGTCAGACGGTCTTGCGCCGACGGCGGAGCTCGGAGCCACTCCTGACCATTCTGTGGTCATCCAAATAATCGCTACGCCGAACTTGCAATAATTTCAAATTTCAAAATGTTTTCAGGCACATAGGCATTTTCTGCTTGCAAGCAAGCGCGGAACGAGGTAGTATTTCTCAACGCTTGGAGTTGACAACACGACCCATCGTTCACTCATAACCTCCAGACCATTACCGTGTGCGACTGTATTGCTCTCGAAAGAGACGCGGTGGCATACCGTTTTCTTCTGGATAAATATCAACTGCATCAAAATCAATTACCGACTACGGAAGTCGAATTCGATTTCTATATTATTTGACCTGTGAACATTACTACGAATTTCGACCCTCCCCGGAGGGAATGGTTTCATATTGCCAAATTAAACAACAAAAACTGATGAATCTACAAAAACATAGCCATACCAACAGCATCAGGTTGGCAAGCATCGATCACTCAATCGATCTAATAAAGTCAAAAATCAACTATGAAATGAATAATCCAAATTATATTGGTCCATCAACGGAACAGGATTACATTTCAAAATGCCTGTTCGCCTTAACGGTATCGACTCCGCCATCAAGAGCGTGGGCTCCTCTTTATAAAGCTCAAGAAAATGCCAGAAGCAGCTTTTCTGCATTATATGCCAAGGAGCTAAGGCTTTGGGGTATCCGAAACAAGAAGTTGAACAAGCGAAACGCGAACCTTCAGCCGCTTGTAATGACCTTCTTCGACGTTGAAGGCTCCCGCCATTCACAAGGTGGCAAGGGAGCGACGATGCCACACTACCACGGCATCGTTCTTCTCCACCATGACACGGTTGAGGAGTTTCTCCAGCATCTGACTCGAAACGAGCTTGATCGCTCCTATTCGAAGTCCAAGCCGACATACGACTTCAGTTCGATCCACCTCCAGCCCTTGCCATCGTATAATGACGCAAGACGTTTTTTGGAATACTCGACAAAGTATTCGAAAATCATCGATGATTACAGAATAAATCATTCACATTCAATTATTCTTCCGGAAGAATCAAAGTATTTTTCATTTTTTGAACATCATAGAATCGTAAAATAATATAGGAATTAAAATGAAAATCATTAAATTGCAGAATTCAAATGTGGAATTACTATTCAATTACACCTACGAATACGTTTCAGAACGCAATGCTTTTCTCCAGACAATTTGCACAGCCCATGAGAAATACGAATGGCGAAAACTGCGCATATCGACCGGCAGCTATCAGGTCCGGAGACAATGCCTATGTTGCGGACACGTGTTTGGTGACGCGCGCTCGCATAGCGATGACGATATTTTCCTTCGTTGGACCGATCCCGATCTCAAGAGCCGATATTTAGCGAAGCGGAAGAAAGAAGAGGACGCGCTGATACAGAAGCATGCCCTGAAGCAAGCAAAGGCTGGAGTGTTCGTCCGATACGACCGGAACAAAAGGCTTCGCGATCGCCTCTTTATTTTCGATGGGACAGAGCAGGGCAAGAAGCGGCTGGACGCCGAATTAGGAGTCGGCTCTCGCTGAAGTTTGCTCGGAGAGAGGGCGATCTCTCGAAAATCCGAATATGATCGACATTGTTGCTGATGCCTAAAAATCAGGAGGTACGATGAAACCTACCGGCTACGGCAGTTGGTTGCAGGAAATCGTCATCGATGTAGCGGACGCCGACAAAGCGGCGTTCGCTCGTGAAGTCGGCATCGATCCTGTACCCCATATAGATGATGCCGCAACGGCACGGTTTCTCTGGCGACGCAAATCGCGGTCGCGAGACGACGATCAAGCCGTGCTTTGGGATTTGACGATGGCGTTGGGCGATCTGGCGGAGAAAGCAAGCTGGTGTGTCGATTGGCGGGATTCGAAAATTTAGTAACGCTCAAAACGGATCGCCCTTACCGTTGCTACCGTCGCGAGTTTCCATAAGCCCCGTCCAATCCGCTATCCGCTACTTTTTCCCGATTGTTCCGCGACATGCGCCAAAAAATGCCGAAGCTTCCGGAATTTGACGGAAGCGAAGCGCCTCAGCAGCGCCCATATATAGCGCGTTCGGACGGCGAAACCTGACTTTTCCAGAAATCACGACGTAGAAGGCTTTTGATTTCGGTTGAACCCTTTCCATCTGCAACTCTCCTTGGCATTGTACGCGCTTTGGGGGAAACGCATGAATCTGCAAGGACCAGCACGTTTCAAGGTCAAATACACACCGGAGGAAAAGGCGATCACCTGTGAAAAAGGTTTGCCGAAGTTCTCCGGCGAGATGACCAGCAAAAAGCCAAAACTGTACATCTTCTCGCGTGACGGCGTGCCGATTTATGTTGGTGCAACCGTGCGTTCGATGTCGAGCCGGTTGGCGACCGGTTGGACCGCCGAAGGTAAAGGCGGCTATTACGGCTATGGTTTTCGCCACGAAGGCAGCGCGGTCGATCTCGATGTCTGGTACGATTCCGATCCTGTCAAACTGCGGGAGGACGGAAAGCGGAGCGGTAGCGACATAGAAACGGTCGAAGCGGAGGTAGTGTACCTACTTCGACACCGCACTGGACAGTGGCCCGCCTACCAAACCGAAATCCACTTTTATCAGTCGAACGCAGACCACCGGGAATCGGCGGAACGGATCGTCGACTTCTTCGAAGAAGTGAGGCGAATCCGTTGAAATTTCGAGCGATCGTTTTTGCCGCATTGACGATAGCGACCAACGTCGAGGCGGGCGAGGTGGCGCAACGAAGTCGGGAATATTTCGTCATTGGAAATTTCGACACTCGAAGGGGAGCTAAAGCTGCCCGCAACTTGCTAACAGACCAAACAACACAGGTGTTCAGCGGCTCCAAAATGTTCACTCGGGGCAAAGACCCGCTCACCGCACAGCAAGTCGACATCGTATGGGAAGGGGATACGATTTGGTCGTTCAGTTACGACATTGCAGTTGCCGTTTGGCCTCACAACGAGGAACAAGTGAGAGCGGTTGAGGACAAGTATGAATTGTCGCACCTGAAAGGTCGAAGGGTAGAAACCGGGCATGCTGGCGGCATCTGGCTTCAAATCGACTACGAATGCGAGGGCGCTGGCGTTGACGAAATATGCCCGATGATTTTCAGGTCTAATCCCGGAGCGCAAAATCCGAAAGTCAACCTGACTTGGACCAACATTGAAGCAATCCGTCAGGCGGCTCGCGCTCGCTATGACGAAGTGAAGTCGAAGTTGCCGTGACGATTATAGTAAAGTGGATGGGACAAACGACCGCTGGATAGTCCCATCAACCGAAGATGGCATTTGGTCTTGGCTGCTATGATGGTAACAGGCGACAGCAATCTTTGTGATTCCAACCAGTCCACCATGAAGAACACGACGGTCAGCGGCATCAACG
Organism: Neorhizobium sp. 2083; assembly: GCF_031455615.1. Lineage (NCBI taxonomy): Bacteria > Pseudomonadati > Pseudomonadota > Alphaproteobacteria > Hyphomicrobiales > Rhizobiaceae > Neorhizobium > Neorhizobium sp. 2083. Next base: position 395,749 of record NZ_JAVDTC010000006.1, read on the forward strand.
CTAAAGGCGCTTTGCAATGAAGGTCTTGGAGGCAAGGGGGGCACCGGAGCGATAGCTTCAGAGTGATGGCGGTGGTTCAAGTAGGCTGTGCCTCTGCCAGACCAGCGTAATGGATGGTTCAAAAAGGCTATTTGACTATTCAAAATGAACCGCTTACAACTGAACCATCCAAAATAAACTAACGAGGTAATTTTGCTGGTTCGAGCATATCTCCGTGCATCCACCGATGAGCAGGACGCCACGCGCGCCCGCGCGCAACTTGAAGCCTTCGCAGAAGAGCGGGGCTTGATAATCGCCTCAACCTATATCGAGAATGAAAGCGGCGCGAAGCTTGCTCGCCCGGAACTGTTCCGGCTTCTCTCCGACGCTCGCAAGGGTGACATTCTCCTCATCGAACAGGTAGACCGTCTTTCACGACTTACGGCAGACGACTGGCAAAAACTGCGCACCGAATTGCATCAGCGCGAAGTGAAGGTTGTTGCGCTCGACTTGCCGACAAGCTGGATTTCTGCCGCGCCCTCCGATGAGTTCACGGGCAGGATGTTCGAGGCTATCAACGGCATGATGCTCGATGTCCTCGCCGCCGTAGCGCGCAAGGACTACGACGATCGCCGTCGTCGGCAAGCTCAAGGGCAGGCGAAGGCAAAAGCCGAAGGTCGCTATCGCGGTAGAGTCGAAGATGTGAAGCGCAATGACGGCATTGCTTCCATGCTAAGAGCGAAAATGTCGTGGACGCAAATTCAGCATGCCACCGGAGCATCCCGCGCAACAATCGCGAAGATTGCCAAGCGGGACGTGTCTATCACAGCATAAGTGGCGTCGCCCTTTTAGACGAAAATCCCAAGTTGGCGCCGAGACATCGTGCTGTTGTCCCGTCAAAAATGAACGAGGTTACGGATTCAGCGGCAACGGCAATCGTACGAACATCCCGTCCTTCAGAGGGTCGAATGCTCTTTTATTCGCTCGCCTCTCGGAAATTTCGTCACGCTCCTCATGACTGCTGCCGATTCTCTTCCGCATAATCCGCTGATTGAAGCGATCCCGCGCCCATCGAAATTCGATGTCATCAAGCTTCAAAATGTAGCCGAGCTTGTTTGATCTTGAGTCACGAAACCACGCCGCAAGCGTCTTTGGCAGGGAAGTGCACATCACCTGCGCGGCAACAATATTCTCAAGAGCGTCACGCGCACTTAGCTCTTGATGAACCAGCGAATAGGCGATGTCGCCGAAATCTTTGAACGGCGCAGAGACTTGGACGGATTCTGCGTCACTGGCCTCGGCGTTTGTGAGATACAATTGCACCAAGTCATAGCGACGCAGCAGGTCGAAAGCTGAATCTAACAAAGCCCGGGCATCGGAAAGGACTTCGGGGCGGTTAGGATCAGGAAATTCGGTTGGTCCCGAAAAGAGGATCGCGGGACGGAAATCGTCGATCGGGGGCGTCGGCTGGTCCGCGTTGAAGGTGGTAGTGTGAAGGAAATTAGCGTCTTCGAAGAAATGCGTGTTGATGGCGTCAACACCATCACACGCAACTCGCAATGACGTGAGAAGCCCCGCAACTTCGGTGTTGCGATTAGCGGCGACAAGCGATCGTTCAGATATCTCAGCCTGCCTTACTGAAAGCTGGTAGCTCCCATACGACAAGCACGTGGCGACCACAGCCGTCGCGGCGCTCAATACAGCTGTGTAAGCGATAGCTTTTTCTGCAAATGGCATGTTTTCGCCGTGCTCCCGGTGGCATGCTAACCCGCACTTAAAGGATCAACTTTTCAAATCTCTTCGCCTTCACCACGGAACGTTATCCCATTCCTCAAGACGCTCCCGATAAGCCTCCTCGATTTGCGTGTGCGACCTTTGGATGGCACCGCGAAGATCGTCCAGAGTTGTGTCCGTGATCTTCAACAGATTGCCGTCTTTGTCCTTGCCGCTGCGATGAACGCAGTGATGCCGCGCATCCCGCATTTTATTCAGGATCTTTTGGTCGTCTTTGCTTGCAAATATCGAGGTTCCCACAGTCGCCTTGTAGAGACCATCAACCGCTTCGAAACGGTGATACAGCATGTTGCCAACGAGTTCCTTCATCACCGCATCCAGAATAACCTGAGAACCCTCGTAGAATTCCTCGAACGTCAGCGTTTTCGCCTTCCATACGGTATGCGACTTAACCAACGACTGCAGTGCCTCGTGATGTTCCTTTACGATTTTTACTAACCGATCCCCAAGGTAGGTTTCGAAGATCGACCAGTAATGGACAAACAGCATGCGCGTTATAGCAGGTGAGGAGATTGAGGAGACCTGTTCTCGGATCAAGTCGGCGTCTTTAATCGCATCTCGATAAACGTTTTGTGGAAAGCGATCGGCAATACCTCGAAGATATTCGCTGATGAGTTCATCAAATTGAACCTCTATATCGTCTTGGAGCACGCCGCCTTTGACAGGCAGGTCGTCGATCTTGGAGACATATGCGCTAAGTCTTCCACCAACACCGCGCTCGACATCTACTTCCAAGTCGCTACCACAATTCGCGCAGGGAACCTGTGTTGCATTGGTTCGATGATCTGCATCGAAATCTGAGGGAACTTGGGCAGCGTTAGACGTACCGCACGCGGGACAGATAACGTTAACTTCCATTTAAAAACCTTGAAACAATTCTACTATGATCGAATTCTCTATCACTCAACTTTAGAAAGCGAAAAGCTATCCGGTAAATTTGATGTCACCGAACGATTTCACGGGGTGAAAACTGGTACTTGGAATTTATATGCCGGAGCAGGGGAAGGCCTGGCATTAACACCCCAGTTGCGCCGCTTCCCCTTTCCTCGCGGTATCATTGCATTTTCTTTTTCACCCGTTCAAGGATATCACCATCGCATCCGCCGGACGGTCCAGCCGTCCCAGAGGCAACAGCAGTTTTCGCAATCCATTCACCGTTTTGGAACAGCAAGGATTCGAAAATACATCCTTCCCAAGAGGTATCGGTATACCAGCGCGCCAACATGAGTTTGCTCTTGAGGTCGAATTTCACTTCAAGACCTTGGTTTGTTTCGCCGCCACGTGGAAAATCGAAAAGCTCGCCGGTCCTATTGTTTGCCACAACCACCGTCGTGCAACTGGCGCCACATCCAAACTGGATGACAGAGTATTCACCAGCGAATGTCGAACCTCCCTTCATTCCGGCTAAAATGAGCGTTTTGAAAAGCGAAAAAGCCTTATCTCGTGCCGCGAAATCCGGCGTTTTTGGCTTCCCCCGGTAAACGCTCTCAACTGGATATGCTGAAAACCCAATATCATCCGCCAAGGACGTGAATGGCAGGAGGCATACGCACAAGATCAGCGATACCCGTCTCACTCGCCTTCCCCGTCGCCTTCGAATTGATAACGCTCTTCGTACTGCCGTTCAGTAAGGAACGTAGGCTCGAAAAAGCATTTTCCATTTTGTTTCACCGAAAGGAATTTCTTCGTCTTTGAATTGATATAGGCGTGGTCCGAAATTTTCGGGCCTAACTCCATGGTGCCATAGCGCCTAAGACCGTTCGACTTTGCCAGCTGAATGACTTCTTGCTCGGTAAAACAATTTGTTCGCGCCATGCAAGGAGGTGCGAGGGCAAAGAAACCGGCAGCAACAATGAAATAGCGGTGCATCTATCCTCTCTTAACGTTCGATCAGAAATCCCTTGTTAGGTGGCGCGCCGAAGCTTTCGTCTGTGGAAACGGTGGAGCACGGAAGCGCCATCAGGCAATTGAAGTTATGCAACCTTTGGACGCGTGAACAAAACGAACATTCCCAAAATGATCGCACCGAGTACCCAAACGACGAGCACCATCGCCATTCCGATTCCGGTCCCTACAGCAGCTCCGGCTTGTTCAGCAGCTGAAAGCGAATTGAAATCCTTTGTTGCCGAGTTGAATCCAGCAACGGCCCATATCGCCATAAGGAAGTTGAATGCGATGAATGAGAACTTGAAGATTTTTCCGAAGAATCCTCTCTTTGCCTTACGAAGCTGAGTCCCGCACGATGGGCACTTGAGCGCTGTATCGCTCACGTCGTTTTTGCACTCCGGGCAACTGATAATCGCCATGCTTTTTAGTCTCCTACTATTTTGATATGGTGTTGAAGCGAAAAAGAAATTCGGGAGCCGTCATCGCTCCTTTGATCGTGAGGCTTTGCTCAAAGATGCCGTCGTTCTCAGCCCGAACGAAGGTGCCGGAAACCGTGACCCTGTCGCCGACAGCCATGTTCATCAGAGCCGCATAGAGAGGCGTCCCCTTTTCGACCATGGTTGAATGCAGGACATCGGAGACCGCATTATTCCACGTCAAAATATCGAGGTCTGGCGCGAGGCGAACCGTTATGACAGCCTTCCCGTCCATATTGGTTTCGAGCTTGCGAAGAGTACCGACCCAGCCGTCTACTTGAAGCTGCGAACCGAGAGCCGACAAGATAGCAACGCGCCTTTGGTCACGGAGTGAGCTTTGCTGAAGCTCATTCGAAGCTGAGTTGAAACGCTTGCTGTAATCCGAGATTGCCGAAATGAAGCTGGTTTGCTTGCTCGGCAAAGGCGCCGGCGCAGACTGAGCTGCTACAACGGAGGCTGCTTGCCGGTCCGATTTGCCGGGCGCCAAAGCCGCCGAAACTATGACCAGCCCAATGAAGCCGCCGCCAATCCATTTAAGCGCGCGAAACCGAGAACGCTTCGCACCGCAATTCGGGCACGACTTTGCTTCGACTGCGATCTGCTTGCCGCAGGCCTTGCAATCCATCCATAAACGATCTGACGTCACTCGACCCCTCACAACGCACCCAAAGTCCCCTGCGCTGATATTATCAATTCTGCTATTTTGGGATAATTGATTTCTCGTAATAGGTGAAGACCCCATTTCCAAAATTGGGGTATTTCTTGTCGAAAACTTTAAGGTCCCCGGAGCATTTAGAGCTGATCAAAATGATCACGCGGAGGAGAAATGCAGCGGGCTACACGCAAGAGTACGTTTCTCGGGCTCTTGGGCAGCATCAATCCTATATTGCTAAGCTGGAAACGGGGCAGCGTCGTCTGGACGTAGTGGAATACATGCAGCTTGCGAAAGTCATTGGCTTCGACGCGGCACTGGAATTACACGCGATAGCTTCAAAGTTTGAATGACATCCACGAAAAAAAACTTCACACCCAATGAGTTCGCAATGAAAATGGCTATGGAAAAACAGGCCGCATAAGGCCAGATTGAAAACCCAACACTCTCCTAAAAACTGGAGGGACGATGGGTTTCAGGTCACAGGCTTTGCAGTCGGTACGTATGGCTTGTACGATCAGGGATGGCACGAACGAGTTCAGCACTTGGATAGGACGAAGCTGCGACCTTAACTATCTCGTCTACTGTGGACGAAGACGCTTTGTGTCCAATGACAATGCGACGTACCGCATCTGAGGGAAAATCGAAAAGATGAATTTCATCGTCGGGCAGGCTGATAACCCGCGCTGCCTTATCTCTACTAGAATAGAGCCGCCATTCTTTCTCGTAGGACCAATCCGTAGTCTTTGATCCGAACGCAGCGTGCGGATTTTCTAATACTTCTTCCAGTTGTCCGTCGACATAGGCTACTTTTTGCAATCGGCTTTTTTTAGTTCCTTTATCGTCTCGTTGAAACCATTCGTGGGACGTATTGAATCCAACAATAAAACCTGAGTGGTTGCCTGCGTAGTGTGCCCACATTGGGGGCGAGTCGAAGCGTTCCGAGAGCGAGAAGCAGAGCAAATCGTTTCCAAGCTTCGACAACATGTCTTGGATTGCTGCCTGATCGTTAAGGTGAGGCGCGACGTGGTCAAGCATCCCCTTTGTCTCTCGTTTCAGCATAGTAGTAACCGGTTCGCCCGTCTGCTGCTCGATCAGCTTCTTCGCCACCGAATACGGAATGGACGCCAGCCCGAGCGAACTGAGCCGCTTGGTAATCTCCGCTTCGATGAACTGATCTGTGATACGTGCTTCCATCTCGCTCAAAAGGAATTGAATAAAGCGTGGACCAGCAATCTTTTTGAAGGTTGCGCGAACTTCAAAGATATCATTCGTGCTGATCAAAGGAGTGAAGCGAACAGTTCCCTCTTCTAGTACGTTCCTAACCCGCTCCGCGACCAGATACTTGTATAAAAGACTTGGTGGCGGCTCAACGGGCTGATCGAAATCATCCGCATTAAACGGCTTTACCATTCCATGCCACCTTTCTGAAACTGACGGCTCCTAGCCGTTGATGGTGCATTCCATTATGGTTTCGCATCTCGCGGAAGAGAATACTCAACGTTTACAGTCTTAATCTCCTGCAACCGCATTGCAACGACGCGTCGTAAAAGTGCCTGACTTATGTCGTCAATTCCGCCCTTTTGGCTGCATATCAGACGGGATTAAATTGCTTCAGGTACCGGACCGGCGATGAGAGCCGTACTTTTGAAGGCCGCCAAAAATCTACTCGCGGAAAAAGGGCGAATGAGATCAGGACAAGAAACGCTATCACGGAAGGCAAGGGGGTGCCCCGCCGGTGCGTGCCAATAGCTTGCGGGGCTTTGCCCGCGATCGGTAAAGGTCTGTCGTTGAGGAGCCCAAAGGACAGTTCGGCGCCTAGAGAAAATCTATTTCTTTAGCTAAACCACGCTACGTTTTGATGCTACATACTGGCTTGACGGAGCCTCGATAATATGTTGAATTTATTAATGAATTTCACAATATCAAATCCTGTCGGGTGCGCCAAATTCCGCCGATTGTACGCTATCATGCGGAAGTAATTATTGAAGATTACAGAGAAACAGGTGGCACCGGCCGGTGGGCCGATGCCATACTGTGATTGTCACTGGGCGCCCTGCATCACCCCTGGCGGGCTTCGTACAGAGCCACCGCGTCGGGTCCGCCGGGAAACTGAAGGCGGCTGGATGTATCGTGGACGGCAGCCCAGACCGCCTCTGCGACATCCGCTTCCTTCGTTGTCATGGCCGGGCGTGCGAATGCCTCGAAGATCGGCGTTGCAAAACCGGCATAGGCTGGCGGGATGAGGTCCTCGATCCGCACATCCGTATTCTGTGCAAAGCGCGTCGTCGGCGCATAACCCGGTTCCACCAGCTTCGCCCGGACATCGAAATAACCGAGCTCATGCGCGAGCGATCCGGTGAAGCCCTCGATGGCCTGCTTGCTGGCGGTATAGGCGGCGGCCAGCGGCATGGCGGCCAGCGTCACGCTCGAGGTCACGTTGACGATCACGCCGGATCGACGCTGACGCATTTGCGGAATGACCGCCTGGCATATCGCCATGACGCCAAACGTGTTGGTGGCGAAGACCTTGCGGATATGCGTCATGGGCGTCGCCTCGAATGCGCCAACCACACCGATGCCGGCATTGTTGACCAGCACGTCGATCGGCCCGGCCGCTGCGACGGTTTCCGCGATGCTCTCGTCACTCGTCACGTCGAGCGGCAGGAGACGCAGCCTCGGCGAGGCGGGGAAAAGGCTGGCGTCAGGGCGGCGCATCGTGGCGATGACATTCCAGCCCCTGTCGAGGAAGTGGCGTGCCGTCTCCAGGCCGTAGCCAGAGGATGTGCCGGTAATCAGGATCGTCTGCATGGGAACCTCCATTCGTTTCGGATGGTTCCTTGATAGGCCCGATCCATAAGACGACCTATAATTCAGGATCCATATATCTTTACCAATCGTCCAGAACGGCGATCTAGGGCGCGCTTTGGGCTCAGGCGTGATGGCTACTGCCGTTGATCCGGGCGAATTGGCCCGGCGGGCAGCCGAGCCGCTTGCGGAAGGCCGTGCTGAACGCGCTGGCGGATTCGTAACCGATCTCGTCCGCAATCCGGTCAAGCGTCTTTGCGCCGCGCAGCAGCGCGTCTTTCGCAAGAGCCATTCGCCAGCGGGCGAGATATTCGATCGGGCCACAGCCGAGCACTGCGCCAAAGCGTGCGGCAAAGGCGGAACGCGACTGCCCGGCGATGCGGGCAAGGCTTGCCACCGTCCAGTCGGCGCGCACATCGGAGTGCATGGCAGCAAGCACTCGCGTCAAAGCTGGATCGCGCATGCCATGTAGCAGACCGGCGCGGTCATCATCCATCGTCGTGCCATGCGAGCGGAGCGCCTCGATAAGAAGAACCTCAAGCATACGTTGAAGGATCATGTCCTTGCCGGCCTCTTCGCCACGGCATTCCTCGGCGATGAGATCGATCAGCCGGCCAAGCCGCGCCGATCGACCCTCGGACGGCGGCACGTGGATCATGCGCGGCAACATGGCGAGCAGCAGCGGGGCATTCGCCGTCTCGATGCGAAACGTGCCGCCCAGCGCCATGAAATCCGCTTCACCATCCTGCTCACCGTGCCGAACCGGCATATCCATCGGCTCCGTGGGTGTCCCGTCCATACCGGGAAGACTGCTGAGCGTGAAGGCGGGCGTTGTGGGCAGTAGCAGAAAGGCACCTGTTTCAAGCTTCAAGGGCGTCTCGCCCTCAAATGTCACCCAGCACACGCCCTTCAGAGCGATGGTGAAACCGGGGGCATCATGGGCTGCATAGCGCACGGCCCATGCACCCCGGCCCGAAATTGGTTTGGAGATGGCCGTGTTTGGCCGAAGCAGGGCAATCACATCGCTGAGGGGGTCCATCTGGACGATCCGTATATTATGTCGGAGCAGAATTATGGATCGTCCAACGGGGCAAGTCCAGTGCCTGCCGAGGGGCATGACTACACCTTGCGACAGGCAAACATGCTCGTTTTACACGGGAAGGAAATCTCACCGGTCTTTAAGAGCTCAGGGGTAACAGGCCAGAGCCTCGACTTCTGGAAAAGTCGGCCATGAGTTGCGCGCGCATGGAATCGATAGGCTCGACGGTTTTTAGCTTGTTGACATCGACAATCGATGCGCGCTGGCGGCAGTATAATTAATTGATGCAGTCCAGCATCCACTGAACCTCAAATTTATCGGTGAGCTTTCCGTAGAAGCTTCCCCAGGGCTGCTTCGCGAGAGGCGTTGTCACACGCCCTCCTTTCGCCAGCTTGGCAAACAATTCTTCGGTCTTATCCCGATCATCCATGAGGAGAATGTGCGACGAGCCACGCATCGGCTCCGCATCGTGGTTGTCCGATGCGAAAAAGAGGACACCTGGTCCCTCGAAACGAGCATGCATCACTTTACCAACCATCGCTTCGTCCTGGACAGGGATATCCAGATCACCATGGCGCATCAGCGCAGTCACCTCTCCCAGTCCGCAATCCCTGTAAAAGGACAGAGCGGCTTCGCATTGGGTTGTGAAAAACAAATAGTTGGCAAGCTGCATGATATGCTCTCCCGTTTCGGATCCGTGCCGGACCTTCCGAGTCCGACACGATATGTCTTGAGCTCGCTCAGGCGTTATCCTGCGCAGAAGATTCGGCGATAGCTTTGCCGAGATCGGCGTTCGCATAGCTCCGTCCCGCGATGCCCCAGGCTCCTTCGGGCGCGTAAACAATGTTCGACCAGATATGCTCGCGCCTGATCTTACCTCCCGCCGCTTTTTCCACGACATCCGTCGCCCTTTCTATAAAGGCGCGCTTTGCTTCCGGTGTCGCCAAGGCGACTTCAGGCAGTTTCAATTCGACAAATGCGGCGTCGACCGGTTTGCCTCCCGCCAAGACGTGACCTGACGGCAATGTGTGTATGGAGCCGACGATATTGGCCATCATAAAGCGATTTTCGTTGAGCCCGGAAACGTCCAACAGGGCATCCGTCAATCCTGCAAAGGCTTCCGCCTGCGCAGCGGGCGATAAGAGACCTTCCGGCAGCGTAAGTGTGATGGGCATATTCTCTCCTTGTTTGAATGAGGCGGCGTGGGCATATATACCGAACGCTCTCTATTGATACATACCGATCGCTCTCTATGCAATAGATAAAGAGCGATCACTCTTAAAGGAATTTGACAATGCGCTACAGCGACGAGCACAAGAAAGAGACCCGAGCCAAGGTTCTGCTCGCCGCCGGACAAGTGTTCCGCAAAGAAGGCTACGGCGGAGCCGGCATTGATGCGCTGACGAAGGCGGCAGGCGTTACCAATGGTGCATTCTACGGTCACTTCAAGTCCAAGGGTGAAGCCTTTCTCACAGCTGTCCTTGCGGGGATGGAAGAACTCCTGCAAGGAATTGTAGCCTTGAAGGCCGAAGGAGCTGGAGGCTGGCTGAAAGCCTTTGTCAGTTACTATCTCGGCTACAAGCGAACCTGTGATCTAGGAGATAGCTGCGCCTTACCGACGCTCTCGGTCGACGTTATGCGATCGGATGAGGATACGCGGCTTGCCTATACCCGGGCGCTGGAACGTCTTGTGACTGAGATTGCCACCGGCTTGCCGAAAGATGCATCGCGGGAGGCGGCGGGAGTTTCGCCGGAAGACCGGGCCCTTCTATTGCTTGCCTTGCTCACAGGCGGCGTCACGCTTGCGCGCGCCGTGAACGATGCCGGGCTGTCAGATCGAATTGCGCGGCTCGTGGCGGTCGAAGCATTGCGCGACGCCGGGTGCTGAGGGGAGCGGCCGGTCAAACGCCGGGTGAAGCCTACCCAGCGGAGCGGCTCGCGAAGCCGGGCAGCCGATATGCCAAGGTGGCTGACTGAACAAGGCAGGTTCAAACGCGCCCGGAGGAGGCTATGACGTAGGAATAGTCTCGTCTTCATCCGGCGCGGCGCGCCACCTTCCCCATATTGATGCCAAGCTCATTCGCGACCCCAGTCGGGTGCGCCGCGCGCGGTTGCCGTGCCGAAAAAGCGCAACCATATCAAAGCTTTTAAAGAGAAATGGTGCCCCGTGCCGGAATCGAACCAGCACTCCTTTCGGAACCTGATTTTGAGTCAGGCGCGTCTACCAATTCCGCCAACGGGGCACTCGGGTAGCGGTATGGGCTCTATCACGGTGTCGCACCGGCATGCAAGGATGAAGTGAGGCTGCTATCTCGCATGCCTGATCCGGCAGAAAATGTCCCGCATCAAGACAGCCGGATGTGGTTTTTCCCTTTCCTTAACGGCATATCGCCGTTGTTTAGCGCCTCCTGAAACATGCGTGCCGCCTGGGTATTCGGTCCTGGAGGCCCGGCAATGGTGCCGGGTTTGGAAGGAGAAAATTATCATGCGGAAATCATGGCGTGTGCTGCTGCTGTCCGGATGTTTTGCCCTGCCTCTTGCCGGGCAGAGCGTTGCACAGGGCCTGTCGGTCGGCGGTGAGAACGGTATCAGTGCCGATGTGAATACGAGCGACGGGATTGGTGCCGACGTCTCGGTCGGTGGAGGAGATGGCGTCAATGCCGATGTCGGCATCGGCGGCAGCAGCGGCGTGGCGGATGTCGATGTGTCGGCGGGCGGCGGTGACGGTGCGAGCGCCAGTGCCAATGTCGGCGGGGGTGGTGGGCTCGATGCCGATGCCGCCGTTTCGCTCGGCGGCAGAAACGGGGTCAATGCCGGCGCCACGCTCGGCACCGGCTCCGGTGTCGATGCCGGGACCACGGCGTCGATCGGCGGCGGACGCGGCGTGGCTGCCGAACCCGGCCTGTTAGGCCTTCGAAGCACGGGGATCGGCGCCGCGGCGGTCGATGGCACGGGCGCTCCGGGCGCCGGCGGGCTTACCGCACCGCAGCGCGAGGCCTTCCAGGCGATGTCCGAAGCCGACCAGCGAACCCTTTTGAACCGCTGCGCCGACATCGCCTCCGGCGGCGGAGATGCGGCCCTCGTATCGCTCTGCCGCATGCTGCGGATGAGCGCCTCGCGTTGATCGAGCGGATGTTCCGAAGCCCATCTCCGCCCGAGGGGATGGGTTTCGTCATATCAGGTCCCCTCCGATGTCCCCCTTGTATTTTCGGCATTCTGGATGTTAGCTGGTGCAGCAAAAATAGAAGCGCTGCCCATGAAACTGCCTGCCCGCACCACCTATGAAGACCTTTTTGACGATTTCGCCTGGGAGATCCCTCGGCGATTCAACATGGGGGAGGTGGTCAGCGATGCCTGGGCGAAAGAGTCTCCGGATCGCATCTGTCTTCAGCATTTCAGCCCGGATGGCGCTCACCGGGCCATGACCTATGGCGAGCTCGCCGGGCGGTCCGCCTCTCTCGCGAATGCCTTCGTCGCGCTCGGCCTGAAGGCTGGCGACCGGGTGGCGCTGCTTTTGCCGCAGAGTTTCGAGACGGTGATCGCCCATGTGGCGATCTACAAGATGGGCGGCATCGCCCTGCCGCTGGCGCTTCTGTTCGGGGCGGAGGCGCTCGAATACCGGCTGAAGGCATCGGGTGCGACGGCGATCGTCACCAATCCCTTCGGCCTGTCGCGGCTCGCGGACCTGCGCGACAAGCTGCCGGAGCTGCGGCATGTGATCGTTACGGGCGAGACGCCCGCCGGTGAAGGGCTTCTGAGGCTCGATGCGCTGATAGCGGCCCATCCTCCGGTGTTCGAGGTTGTCGACAGCGGTCCCGACGATCCGGCGCTGATGATTTTTACCTCCGGCACGACCGGCCCGCCGAAGGCGGCGCTACATGGTCACCGGGTGCTGGCCGGCCATATCCCGGGTTTCCAGCTGGCGCACGAATTCGCGCCGCAGCAAGGCGACCGGATCTGGACGCCGTCCGACTGGGCCTGGGCGGGGGGCCTGCTCAACGTGCTTTTGCCGGCGCTGATGCTCGGCATTCCGGTCGTCTCCTCGCCGGCCCAGAAATTCGATGCCGACATGGCCTTCCGGATCATGAGCGAGATGGATGTGCGCAACGCCTTCATTCCGCCGACGGCGCTCAGGCTCCTGAAATCGGTCGAAAAGCCGCTCGAGAAGTACGATCTCAGGCTCAGGACGATCGCGTCGGCGGGCGAGGCGCTCGGCCGCGAGACCTATGACTGGGCAAAAGCGGCGCTGGGGCTGACGGTCAACGAGTTCTACGGCCAGACCGAGTGCAATTTCGTGCTTTCCTCGGCCGCCAATCTCGGCGTGTCGCGCGGCGGGGCGATCGGGCGGGCGGTGCCGGGCCATCACGTGGCGGTGGTCGATGGCCGCGGCATCGAGCTTCCGGCCGGCAAGATGGGGCAGATCGCCATCCGCCGACCCGATCCGGTGATGTTCCTCGGTTACTGGAACGACGAGGCGGCGACGGAGACCAAGTTCGTGGGCGACTGGCTGATCACGGGCGATCTCGGCCGCCAGGATGCCGACGGTTATGTGGAGTTCATCGGCCGGGACGACGACGTCATCACCTCGTCCGGTTACCGCATCGGCCCGAGCGAGATCGAGGACTGTCTGAGCGGGCATCCGGCGGTGCGGCTGGCGGCCGTGGTCGGCAAGCCGGACCCGATCCGCACCGAGATCGTCAAGGCCTATATCGCGCTCGCCCCGGGCTATCACCCGAGCGAGGCGCTTGCCGCGGAAATCCGCGACTGGGTGAAGACGCGGCTGTCGATGCACGAATATCCGCGCGAGGTGGCCTTCGTCGATGACATCCCGCTGACCACCAGCGGAAAGGTTATCCGCCGGCTGCTGCGCGACAAGGCGGCCGCCGAGTAGCTATTCCGAGCGGCCGGCCAGCGACATGATCTTTTCCCGGAGCATGCGGGCCATGTTGCGGGTGTTGCGGTAGAGGTGAAGCTGGGCCGCTACCTGGCGCACGTCGCGGTCGCCGTTCTGGCGCAGGCCGATCACCAGCGTGCCCATTTCCTCGCGCTCTTCCCAGAAACGGCTCATGATCGGATGGTCGGGAACCGCGCAGCTGTCGGTGCGCATGATGTTGGCGTCTTCGAGATGCCATTCGGTCAGTTTCACCATCAAGAGCTTGCCGGGTGAGAACTGGGCAAGGCTCTCGTCGTAGGCGGTCTTCCACGTATAGGCCTCGCCGGCCATGATGAAGACGATCAGCGAAGCGATCGCGCGGCCGTCGAAATCGATGGTGTGGATGCGGACTGCGTCGACTTCCGCCAGGTTGGTGATCGCCTCGCGGGCGAAGGCGGCGCGGTAGCGGTCGTTGATCAGGGCCGAACGTTTGCGGCCCTTCCAGCCCTTGGCTTCGAGCGCCAGGAATTCCTCCATCCGCAGGCGGATCTCTTCCGGCTGGCGGGCGACGGAATAGGAAAGCGAGCCCCTGGAGGCGAGATTACGCCAGAGGCGGCGCATTTCGCGATAATGGTGCGAAGAGATCGCGTGCTTGAGATAGGCCTCGCCGTCGAGCAGGCTTTCCAGCATCGGCCGCAGATAGGGATCGGTGACGGTGACCGGCAGGTTGCGGCCGATGGCGACCGCCTTGGCGAGCTGCGCGAACGGGCCGGAGAGCCGCACGTCAGGCATGACCAGAACGGAGGGCAGGCGGGCTTCGCGCATGCTCAGCGCATCCAGCAGATTGTCGATCGTCTCGGCCGGCTCTTCCGCATCGACGAGCGGCGTGCCGATCGGGCCGAAGGGATTGGCCCAGGCGCGGATGATCGAGGCGCCGACGGAAAAGCCCGGTTTTTCGATCGTGAACGGCATCAGCAGCCGCATGCGGCTGCGGGCGCCCGTCTCGTCGCGGATCACCGCCAGGCGGACCTGCTTGTCCTCCACCCGCGGCATGGCCGGGGCGAGCAGCCGGGCGGAGAAGAAGATGTTCGGCTCCAGCGCGCGGTTGGAGAGGAATTCCAGTTCCTCCTGCAGGTCGTAACCGAAGGCGGCGGGATAGAGGCAGAGTTCGCGGCCGGGCCGGCCGACCTCAAGATGCGTATCGGCATCCGGCCGCTCGGCGCGGAACGCCTGGACCATGCCCACGCGGCCGCCGCCATTGCCCTCGAATTCGCTGCTGAACGGAGGTTGCGCCATGGTCAGGAAGCCTTTGAAGGAGCAGGGGGCGTCGGATCGGCAAACGCGAAGAGCACGATGCCGAGGGTGCGGCGCACTGCGATATGCAACAGGATCGCCTCGATCATCATCGCGGATGCAGTGGCCATCGCAGCACCGGTCAGGCCGAAGCGGGGGATCAGCACGATATTGAGGCCGATGCTCGCCGACAGCGTGACCGCGTAGAGCAGGACGCAGAGCTTCTGGCGGCCCGCCATGCTGAGCAGGACCTCGCCGGGGCCGACCATCGATTTGGCGAGGATGCCGCAGAACAGGATCGCCATCAGCCAGTAGCCGGCCGTGAACGCGCTGCCGAACAGCGACAGGAGCAGTTCACCGGATGCCAGCGCCGCCAGCCCGACGGCAAGCGACGGCCAGAAACTCCAGCGCACGGTCTGGCCGGCAAAGGAGGCCAGCGCTGTCATGTCCTCTTCGGCCATGATCGCTGAAAAGCGGGGGCCGGCTGCGGCCTTGATCGAGAAATAGACGAACTGCACCAGCACGATCGTCTTTGCGGCGGCGTAGTAGATGCCGACCTGGTCCGGCGGCAGGTAGAGGCCGACGACGACGACGTCGGCATTGGTCAGGAGGAAACCGATGCCGTCCACGAGGAAGAGCGGCAGCGAATAACGGAACCAGGCGCCGATCTCGAACTGCATCGGGCCTTTTCCGTAGAGCCGGCGCAGGCGTAATGTCAGGCGCAGCAGCTGCGAGAGCGTCGTGACATAGGTTGCCAGAAGCGCCGCCTCCATGGCGGTGACGGCGGTATGCGGCGCACCGAACCAGAGGGCGGCCAGCATGAAGGCGAGGATCAGGGTCGGGCGGATCAGGTAGGTGGGCGAGAGCGCCGTCGCCGTCCAGCCGTTCGAGCGCGCGGTGCCGTCGAGCACGTCGCCGAGCGCGATCATCGGCATGGTGAAGAAGGCGAGCGACACCGGCACGAGATAATAGGGCTCGACCGTGTGGCCGTAGAAATTCAGGAACAGGAAACCGAGGCCGGCCACCGTGCTTGCCGAGATGAGCGCCACCAGCCGGACGGCGAGATTGAGCCCGCGCACCGTCGCCACCTCGCCGCGTGCCTTGTGCTGGTGCAGGAAACGGATCACGGACGTGTGGAAGCCGAGGCAGGAGAGATTGCCGGCGAGCACGACCAGAACCCAGACGAAGGCGAAGATGCCGTATTCGAACTCGCCCATCAGGCGGGCGAGCACGATCTGCGACACGAAGGCGATGGCGGCGCTGGCGACGCGGATGACGAAGGCGATAAGGGCGCGGCGCTGGGCAAGTGCCGTCTCGTCGTCGTCGGTCAGGATCTTTTCGAGCTTGCGGGTCAGCGGGGCCAGCCGGGTCCTCAGACCAGGCGGAAGCAATCTTTCCGCTGTTTCGATAACCGCCATGATGGGCACGCAATACTCGTAACGACGACGGGAACAATGGGCAAAAGTGTTGCCACAGCAGGGTTAAGAAAGGGTTCGCCCGGGGGTTGGGGAGGAGCCGCCCGACAATGCCGCCATGCGCTCCTCCGTCATGCCCGAGCTTGTCCCGAACATTCGCAACGATATGATTTTATTGAGGAAAGCAGATCCTCTGCACAAGGTCGAGGATGACGCCGGCCAGGAGGCGAGGTTTGCCAAAAAAACTAACGCCGCCCGGAGGCGGCGTTTTCAACGGTGCGGATCGTATGCGCGGCCTCAGGCCTGTTCGAAGGCGCCGTGGCAATGCTTGTATTTCTTGCCGGAGCCGCAGGGGCAGGCCTCGTTGCGGCCGATCTTGCCCCAGGTGGAGGGATCTTCAGGCCGGCGGTCTTCCGGTGCGGCGATGAAGTTCTCGCTGTCGAAGCCGGTGATCTGGTTGATGCCGGTCGTCGGATCGACGTGCTGTTCGTCGTAGATTGCCGGCGGCTGCGGCGGCTCGGGGTTCTGCACCAGCTCGACGCGCATGAGCTGGGCGGTGACCGCTTCGCGCAGGTTGGCGAGCAGGGCCTGGAACAGCTCGAAAGCTTCCGCCTTGTATTCCTGCAGCGGATCGCGCTGGGCGTAACCGCGGAAGCCGATGACCGAACGCAGGTGATCGAGATTGACGATATGCTCGCGCCACAGGTGGTCGAGCGTCTGGAGCAGCACGGAGCGCTCCACATAGGTCATGATCTCGGCGCCGAAGCGCTCCTTGCGGTCGGCCGCGGCGGCATCTGCGGCAGCGGTGACGCGTTCGCGGATATCATCTTCGCCGATGCCCTCTTCCTTGACCCAGTCCTCGATCGGCAGGTCGAGATTGAGGAGGCGGCCGACATCTTCGCGAAGACCCGGGGCATTCCACTGTTCGGCATAGGCGCGCTCAGGAATATGCTTGGCGACGATAATCTCGATCACCTCGGCGCGCATTTCCTCGACGACCTCGGAAACGTCCGGAGAATCCATCATCTCGATACGCTGTTCGAAGATCACCTTGCGCTGGTCGTTGGTGACGTCGTCGTATTTCAGAAGGTTCTTGCGGATGTCGAAGTTGCGGGCCTCGACCTTCTTCTGGGCGCGTTCCAGCGCCTTGTTGATCCAGGGATGGACGATCGCCTCGCCTTCCTTCAAGCCCAGCTTCTGCAGCATGCCGTCCATGCGGTCGGAGCCGAAGATGCGCATCAGGTCGTCCTGGAGCGACAGGTAGAATTTCGAGCGGCCGGGGTCGCCCTGACGGCCGGAACGGCCGCGCAACTGGTTATCGATGCGGCGGCTTTCATGGCGTTCGGTGGCGATGACATAGAGACCGCCGGCGGCCAGCGCCGTTTCCTTGAGCTGCTTTACCTGCTCGCGGATGGCAGCTTCCTTTGCCGCGCGTTCGCCCTCGTCCTCGATGCCTTCGAGTTCGCGTTCGAGGCGCATGTCGATATTGCCGCCGAGCTGGATGTCGGTGCCGCGGCCGGCCATGTTGGTGGCGATCGTCACGGCACCCGGGACACCGGCCTGCGAAACGATATAGGCTTCCTGCTCATGGTAGCGGGCGTTCAGGACCTGGAAGTCGCTGAAGCCGGACTGACGCAGCATGGTCGCCAGAAGTTCGGACTTCTCGATCGAGGTGGTGCCGACGAGAACCGGCTGGCCGCGCTGATGGGCGTCCTTGATCTCGGTAATGATAGCCTTGAACTTCTCGTCGAAGGTTCGGTAGACCTCGTCGTCCTCGTCGATGCGCTGGATCGGCAGGTTGGTCGGCACTTCGACCACTTCGAGCTTGTAGATGTTGCCGAACTCTTCCGCTTCGGTCTGCGCCGTGCCTGTCATGCCGGCTAGCTTTGAATACATGCGGAAATAGTTCTGGAAGGTGATCGAGGAGAGCGTCTGGTTCTCCGGCTGGATCTGCACCTTTTCCTTGGCTTCGAGCGCCTGGTGCTGGCCTTCCGAATAGCGGCGGCCCGGCATCATGCGGCCGGTGAATTCGTCGATGATGACGATCTCGCCGTTGCGGACGATATAGTCCTTGTCGCGGGTGAAGAGCTTGTGGGCCTTCAGCGCGTTGTTGATGTGGTGGACGATTGCGACGTTTTCGACGTCGTAGAGGGATTCGCCCTTCAGGAGGCCCGCCTGGCGCAAGAGGTTCTCGAGCTTTTCGGTGCCGGCCTCGGAGAAGTTGGCGGAGCGCTGCTTTTCGTCGATTTCGTAGTCTTCCGGCGTCAGCGCCGGGATGAAGGCGTCGATCGTGTTGTAGAGTTCCGAACGGTCGTCGAGCGGGCCGGAGATGATCAGCGGCGTGCGCGCCTCGTCGACCAGGATCGAGTCCACTTCGTCGACGATCGCGTAATTGTGGCCGCGCTGGACCATCTGGCTGCGCTCGTACTTCATGTTGTCGCGCAGATAGTCGAAGCCGAGTTCGTTATTGGTGGCGTAGGTGATGTCGCAGGCATAGTTGGTGCGGCGCTCGTCATCGTTGAGGCCATGGACGATGACCCCCGTGCTCAGGCCGAGGAAGCCGTAGAGCCTGCCCATCGTGTGGGCGTCGCGCTGGGCGAGGTAGTCGTTGACGGTGACCACGTGCACGCCCTTGCCGGCGAGCGCGTTCAGATAGACCGGCAGCGTCGCCACCAGCGTCTTGCCTTCGCCGGTCTTCATCTCGGCAATCGCGCCATCGTGAAGGATCATGCCGCCGGTCAGCTGCACGTCGAACGGGCGCATGCCGAGCACGCGGCGGGACGCCTCGCGCACGACCGCGAAAGCCGGGATCAGGATGTCGTCCAGCGTCTTGCCTTCGGCGAGCAGTTTCCTGAACTCGGCCGTCTGGCCTGCAAGCTGTTCGTCGGAGAGAGCCTTGGTCTTCTCCTCGATTGCATTGATGGCGTCGATACTTGGCCGATAGCCGCGCACGCGGCGATCGTTAGCCGAACCGAACAATTTGCGGGCGATGCCGCCAATGCTGACCATACGAATGGTCCTTTCTGAAATCTGTCCCATGGGGGCGCCGGACCGGTCGATCCATCGGTTTTCGATGCCGATAAAATGACCCGTCACGCCCGGAAACTCTGCTGGACGCGAAGTTGCGTGACAGATAAGAGGGGGGTCGAATGATGTCAACGGTGGCGGCCGATACAGAATGGCCACAATCCGGTGTTTGTGAAGGTTTTCTGGCCGGAATCAGGGCTTCTGAAACCGGTATCCTTATCGAAAGGTCTTTATCGATGTTGCGCCACAAATTCCTCATGACGGCCGCGCTGGCCGCCGCGATCCTCTGCCAGGCTCCCGCGTTCGCGGCAGAAGATCCGGTCGTTGCCAAGGTCGGTGACCTGGAAATCCACCAGTCGGAACTGGATATCGCGGTCCAGAATCTCGATCCGCAGCTCGCCCAGCTTCCCGATGACCAGAAGAAGGTCGCAGCCCTGTCCGGCGCCATCGACGTCAAGCTGCTCGCCAAGGGCGCGCTTGCCGAAGGCATCAAGGACACGCCCGATTTCAAGAAGCGGATGGACTATATCGCCGACCGCGAACTGCATAACGCCTATTTCCGCAAGCACGTGATCGATGCCACCACCCCGGCAGAGGTCAAGGCCCGTTACGACAAGGAAATCGCCTCCCTGCCGAAGCAGGAAGAAGTGCATGCCCGCCACATCCTCGTAAAGACCGAGGACGAGGCGAAGGCGATCATCGCAGATCTCGGCAAGGGCAAGGATTTCGCCGCCATCGCCAAGGAAAAGTCGCAGGACAGCAACAAGGATGAAGGCGGCGATCTCGGCTGGTTCGGCCGCGGCCGCATGGTTCCCGAGTTCGAAGAGGCCGCTTTCGCGCTGAAGAAGGGCGAATACACCAAGACCCCGGTCAAGTCGCAGTTCGGCTTCCACGTCATCAAGCTCGAAGACACCCGCGATGCTCCGGCGCCGGCTTTCGAGCAGGTCGAGGACCAGGTCAAGCAGCTCGTGATGCGCGACAAGTACGTCGCTCTCATCACCAAGGCCAAGAGCGAGCAGAAGATCGACATCATGGATGCCGGTCTCAAGAAGGGTTATGACGACGTCAGCAAGATGCAGGAAGCGGGCGACGCGCCGGTCCAGCAGTAACCTTTTGACAACGGGCCCGGATCTTCCGGGCCCTTTTCCTATTTGAGCCAGGTAGTTTTCCGATGTCCGCTTCCGTCTCGCCGCTTGCTCCGAAATCCTATCCCGACATGCCGGTGATCCGCGGCGTGCGCATGGCGACCGCCGCCGCCGGGATCAAGTACAAGAACCGCACCGACGTGCTGCTGATGGTGTTCGACAAGCCGGCGACCGTCGCCGGCGTCTTCACCCGGTCCAAATGTCCTTCGGCGCCGGTCGATTTCTGCCGCGCCAATCTGTCGCATGGCGTTGCCCGTGCCGTGGTCGTCAATTCCGGCAATGCCAACGCCTTTACCGGCGTCAAGGGCAAGGCCGCGACGGCGCTCACCGCAAAGTCGGCTGCGGAGGCGGTCGGCTGTGGCGAGAACGAGGTCTATCTGGCATCCACCGGCGTGATCGGCGAACCGCTGGACGCGTCGAAGTTCGCGGGCGTGCTCGGCGACATGAACAGCGGTGCCACAGGCGACTTCTGGCTCGAGGCCGCCAAGGCGATCATGACCACCGACACCTATCCGAAGGTCGCGACCCGCACCGCCGAGATCGGCGGCGTCAAGGTGACGATCAACGGCATTTCGAAGGGCGCGGGCATGATCGCGCCCGACATGGCGACCATGCTCTCCTTCGTGGCGACGGATGCCGACATCGCATCTCCGGCGCTGCAGAGCCTGCTTTCGGCCGGCGTCGGCCCGAGCTTCAACTCGGTCACCGTCGACAGCGACACCTCAACGTCCGACACGCTGATGCTGTTTGCGACGGGTGCAGCGAGCGCCGACGGCCAGGTTCGTGTCGAGACCGCCGACGATCCGCGTCTGGCAAGCTTCCGCGCGGCGCTCAACGACCTGCTCAAGGACCTCGCCCTGCAGGTGGTCCGAGACGGCGAAGGTGCGCGCAAGATGGTCGAGATCACCGTCACCGGCGCCGAAAGCGATGCGGCGGCCAAGGTGATCGCGCTGTCGATCGCCAATTCGCCGCTCGTCAAGACCGCGATCGCCGGCGAGGACGCCAATTGGGGCCGTATCGTCATGGCCGTCGGCAAGTCGGGCGAGATGGCCGACCGCGACCGGCTGGCGATCTGGTTCGGCGATGTGCGCGTCGCCGTCGACGGCGAGCGCGATCCGGCCTATTCCGAAGCCGCGACCACCGCTGTCATGAAGGAACAGGATATTCCCGTGAAGGTCGATATCGGTCTCGGCAGCGGCCGGGCGACCGTCTGGACCTGCGACCTCACCAAGGAATATGTTGCCATCAACGGCGACTACCGGAGCTGACAGGAATTGAACGAAGCATCATCTCCCCAGAACGATCTGCCGCTGGTCCGGCGGCTCGAAGCCGTCGGCTTTCGAGCCTGGCCGGCGGCATCCGTCGTCTATGACGGAAGCTGGCAGGTGCGGCTGACCGGCGGTCATCCTTCGAAGCGATTGAACTGCATCGTGCCGCTCGATCCGTCCGATCACCGCGACATGGCGGTGAGGCTCGAGAAGGCACGCAAGCGTTTCGAGGATTACGGCCGTCCGCTGGTCGTCCGGGAGACGCCGCTCGCTCCTCCGAAGCTCATCGGACATCTCGACGCCGCCGGCTGGCGGGTGTTCGAGACCGTGGACGTGCTCACCGTCAATCTCACCGAACTGGAACTGCCGGACACGCTCGATTACCTGCCGAGCCACGATATCGGCCGGTTCTGCGATGCGAGCCTTGCCGTCGAAGGCGAGGATGTGGGCCTGAAGCCGGCGCTTGCCGAGATCCTGAGCTCGATCAAGCCGACCTCCGGCTTCTTCATCAAGGAGAACCCGCAGGAGGGGGCGGCGGCCGTGGCGCTCTGCGTGCAGGACAACGATCTCGCCGGCATCATCTCCTTTGCAGTCGCCAAGGCGCATCGGCGTGAGGGTCTCGGCACCGAGATCTTTTCCTCCGCGCTGCGCTGGGCCCGGATCAGCGGCGCCCGCTCGGCCTGGCTGCAGGTGGTCTCCACCAACGAACCGGCTCTGGCGCTCTATCGCAAATTCGGCTTCCGCAAGGCCTACGAATACCGCTACTGGCGGCAGGAGAGCCGGGCATGAGCGATACGCCCCGCAAGATCCTGCTGGTCGCCGCCTGCGCGCTGATCGACACCGACGGCCGCATCCTTCTGGCGCAGCGGCCCGAAGGCAAGTCGCTGGCCGGCCTCTGGGAATTTCCCGGCGGCAAGGTCGAGCCCGGCGAGACGCCGGAGGAGACACTGGTACGCGAGCTCGAGGAGGAGCTCGGCATCGTCACCAAGATCCCGTGCCTTGCTCCGCTGACTTTCGCGAGCCACACTTACGAGACCTTCCATCTGCTGATGCCGCTTTACGTCTGTCGGCGGTTCGAAGGCATTCCGACGGGGCGGGAAGGCCAGGCGATCAAGTGGGTGCGGCCGAACGCGCTGCGCGATTATCCCATGCCGCCAGCCGACGAGCCGCTGATCCCGATCCTTCAGGATCTGCTCTGATCGATAAAATTAGAACAATCGAATTTATACGGCGTTAAGGGATCGTTTAGCCGATTGTGGCACCTTCAAGGCTCATCACGTAACTGCGTTGACGAGGCTTTAGAAGGCATGGACGAGGAATTCTGGAAAACTGTGCGGGTCCGTCAGCGGACGGCGCATGGCTCCGGCAAAACCGGCGCGCTCAATATAGCACTCCTGTTCGGGACGGCCGCGATCGCTCTTTCGCTGATCGTGACGCCGATGCTCGCGAGCCGCAATGACGAGCGCCGGCTGGCGCATGTCCAGGAAGATTTCGACCTGATCAGCACGGGCTCCATCAAGCCCGGCGACAAGAGCGGAAAACATTATACGATCCGGCGCAGCGTATTGCAGGAAACGCCTGGCTCAGTCTGCATCGTACAGGGCTATGGCGTGGGCAACGACTGCTGATTGAATATCGTAATGTAATCCGGCGGCTTGCGAATTCTTTCGCTCAAAAGGACAATTCATGCGTCTCTTCTGGTCCTTCATACGCGACGAGCGGGGAGCGACAGCTGTGGAATATGGCCTCATCGTTGCGGTCCTGTCGCTGTCAATGATCGCCGGGTTCACCGTTTTTGCCGACGCATTGACGAATATGTTCGGAACCATCTCGAACAACGTTGATAAGCCCATCCCCTGAATCCCGGTCGGGCTACTCAGCGCGGGTCACGGTTGTTTAGGGCGTCCGCGAGCCGCATCTTGGCGGAGCCCGGCTTCAATGGTTTCTGCTGGCTTTCGTGCGGTGCCCAGCCCGATGCGTAGATGATCGAGAACGTCGCGCGGATGCGGCCGTCCGGATCGGAATAGCGCTCCGCATAAAGCTCCGCGGCCCTGACGAAAAAACGCCTCGTGACCGGCACCCGGCTGCGTCCCGCCAGCGGGTTGGTCATGCCCATGGCGCGCAGGTCGCGCATCAGCGGAAAGAGCGAGTCGTAACGCACGGTATGGGTTTCGGCGTCAACGACCGGCAGTGAAAAGCCGGCCCGCTGTAGCAGAGCGCCGACATCGCGCACATCGGCGAACGGAATGACGCGGGGGCTTGCGCCGCCGGTCAGCTCCGCCTCGGCGGAGAGAAGCACGTCGCGCAGCTCCTGAAGAGTGCCCGAGCCCGGGATGGCCGCCAGGAAAAGCCCGTCCGGTTTCAGCGCCCGGCGGATGCGGATCAGCGTGCCGGGCGTATCGTTGACCAGATGCAGCGAGAGCGGCGACAGGACGAGATTGGCGCTCTCGGGTTCGAGCGGCACGTCTTCCAGCGGGGCGATAGTGAAGGCGTCGCCGGGCCTGGCGAAGGCGGTATCGGTCTCGACCCGACGGATGGTTCCGACCTTGCCGGTAGCCAGCGCCTCGCGGGCGGCGATACCGGTTCCGCCATGGAGTTCGACCGCCGTTTCGAACCGGCGCTCGACCACGGCGAGGCGGTCCGCAAGTTCGCGTCCGGCGATGTCCAGGAGGAATGCCGCATTGCTGTCGCGTGCGGTTATCGCGCGTCTGCGTCGCGCGCTTACAAGCTGTTCGTCGAAAAGAATTTCCATGGCCGTCCACTCGTATTCTGCCGTCGCAAAGGCGCGCTCCGTCCGCTATTGTCAAGTCATGTCCGTGGAGCCGAACGTCAATCCCTTGCGACTTTTAACATCGCTCGCCGCAGGGTGGACGAGATGGGTCGGCGATCTCGTCTATCCGCCGACCTGCCCTGGTTGCGGGGTCAGGACCGGGGCGCATCAGGGCTTCTGCCCCTCCTGCTGGCGAGAGATCCGTTTCATCGAACGGCCCTATTGCGAGAAGCTCGGGCTGCCGTTTTCCTACGATCCGGGACCTGGCATTCTGTCCGCGCAAGCCATCGCCGAGCCGCCCGTTTTCGACCGCCTGCGTTCGGCTGCGATCTTCGAGGGGGCGGCGCGCGACCTCGTCCATTCGCTGAAATACCGGGACCGAACCGACCTTGCGGGAATGATGGCCGGCTGGATGCTGCGTGCCTCCGACGGACATGTCGCGGCCTGCGACGCCATCCTGCCGGTGCCGCTGCATCGCGCACGTTTTGCCTCGCGCAAGTTCAACCAGGCTGCGGAACTCGCGCGGCATATGTCGCAGAAATCCGGCCGGCCGTTCCTCGCTTCCACCCTCGTCCGCGTCAAACGCACGAACCGGCAGGTGGGGCTTTCGGCACGGGCTCGCGAAGACAATGTCCGGGCGGCTTTCGCGATCGCTCCGGGGCACGAGGACCGGGTGTTCGGCAAGCGGCTGGTGCTGGTCGACGACGTCTATACGACCGGTGCGACGGTTTCCTCCGCCGTGAGGACATTGAAAAAAGCAGGCGCCGCTGAGGTCACGGTTTTGACCTTTGCAATGGCTGTTACCGGGCCTATATGACAGAAGAAGACATTGTTGCGCGGCCTTTCCCCGACATCCTTTCCCTTGGGTCGCGCCCGGAGACGTTCATGGCCGAGGTCACTATCTACACTCGCGAATATTGCGGTTACTGCGCACGCGCGAAGGCTTTGCTGGACACCAAAGGTGTCGCCTATACCGAGCATGACGCCACTTATTCGCAGGAATTGCGCCAGGAGATGATCGGCAAGTCCAACGGCCGGGCGACCTTCCCGCAGATCTTCATCGACGGGACGCATGTCGGCGGCTGCGACGACCTGCACGCGCTCGAACGGGCCGGCAAGCTGGACCCGATGCTGGCGAACTGAGAGGTGTCTCCCATGGCTTTCAAGGTTGCCGCCATACAGATGTGCTCCGGCGTTGTTCCGGAAAAGAACGCCGCCGACATGGCGCGGCTGGTGCGCGAGGCTGCGGCGCAAGGGGCGGTCTACATCCAGACCCCGGAAATGACCGGCTTCCTGCAGCGGGACCGCAAGGCGATGCGGGCGGTGCTGCGCGACGAGGCGGCCGATATCATCGTCTCGACCGCCTGCGGTCTTGCGAGCGAACTCGGCATCCACCTGCATGTCGGCTCGACGGCGATTGCGGTCGAGGGCGGCAAGATCGCCAACCGCGGCTTCCTGTTTGCGCCGGACGGGCGCAAGGTCTGCACCTATGACAAGATCCATATGTTCGATGTCGATCTGGACAATGGCGAAAGCTGGCGCGAGAGCTCGGCCTACGAGCCGGGCAGCGAAGCCCGGGTCGCCGACCTGCCGTTCGGCAAGCTCGGTTTTGCGATCTGCTACGACGTGCGTTTCCCGCAGCTTTTCCGCACGGAAGCGCTTGCCGGCGCCGAGATCCTGACCGTGCCGGCCGCCTTCACCCGGCAGACCGGTGAGGCCCATTGGGAAATCCTGCTGCGTGCCCGGGCGATCGAGAATGGCGCCTTCGTGATCGCCGCGGCCCAGGCCGGCGTCCATGAGGATGGCCGCGAAACCTTCGGCCATTCGATGATCGTCGATCCCTGGGGCAAGGTGCTGGCATCCGCCGGCGGCACCGGCGAAGGCGTCGTGCTGGCCGAGATCGACATCGCCGCCGTCGCTTCGGCGCGGGGAAAAATCCCGAACCTCAAGAACGCCCGCGAGTTCTCGCTTGATGCGGTGCCCGCCGCGGCGGGAGAGGTGGCCGCTTGATCAAGTATTCCCTTTCCTGCGAAAATGTCCATACGTTCGAAGGCTGGTTTTCGACAAGCGCGGACTTCGATACCCAGGTGGCAAGCGGGTTCCTCACCTGTCCGGTCTGCAATTCCGCCTCGATCTCCAAGACGCTGATGGCGCCATCCGTTTCGACCGCCCGTAAAAAGGAGGAGAAGCAGGCGATGGTGATGGACATGGCGCGCCAGGAGGCGATCGCCAAGCTCAAGGAAGCGGTTGCCGCCATCAAGGCGACGGCCGAGGATGTCGGCGAGAAATTTCCCGAGGAAGCCCGCAAGATCCACTATGGCGAGGCGGATGCCCGCGGCATCATCGGCCAGGCGAGCCTCGGCGAAGTGCGTGACCTGCTCGACGAGGGCATAGAGGTTGCACCGCTGCCGGTCATTCCCGAAGACGCGAACTGAATGAGCGGGACGGCGAAACGGTTGACAGCTTGAGCGGCAATGGCCGGCCGCTGGCGCTGTGGTGGGTGCAGCATCGAGCTGACTGGCCGAGGCAGCCACGCGGTTCGAACATCTCCCCGGCCATTTGGCCGGGCACCAGAGCTTTCCATTTCAAAGAACCCTACGGGCCGGATCGGAGGTAACCATCGACCGCGCCCGAGTGCGCCAGATCGTGGCGCGCAATGCGTGGAAGAAGAGGGATCTGCCTGCGCATGTGCTTTCGGCTGAAGTGTAGCCGAGCGGGAGAGGGTGGGGACGTTATTCTTGCCGGAAGAGGATGCTTTCGTAGTCCTGTGCGCCGTGGAAGATATGGAGGATTTCGACCGTCGCATCCGTAATCCTGTAGAGGATTACATAACTGCCGTAAGGACGTCGCCGGATGCCGCTTTCCGGATAGTCGGACAGGGCCGCAAATGCGCTTGGCGAATTTCCGAGCTGTCGGCAGGCGTCACGAAGTTCCAATGCGAAAGAGATCGCGCGTGGAGGATTGTTCTTCTTGATAAATTTGGTGATCGAGGAAATGTCCGAAAGCGCTTCATCCGTGATGACGACTTTCACAGGCCTTCTACTTTTCCAGGTCGCTCAGAATGCGGTCAAATGCCTCTTCGAGCGGGGTGACGCGACCGGCATCGGCGTCGGCTATCGCTCGATCGAGGGACTCATGCATCTTTAGCCTTTGCATATCACGGTCATAGCGATCGCGAAGCGCGTCCTCGATATATCGATCGCGCGATTTGGTCTCACCTCGGTCGATCGCGTTTTGGATATGATCGTCCAGCACTGCGTCAAGCTTTACAGTTACTTGTGGCATCTGCAGCTCCTTCTGGCTCGGCATGCTAACACAAGCGCCATGAATTTCCATCACGCCGGACGTTTCGCCAGCATCATGTAGTTCACATCCATGTCCGGCGAGAGGTTCCAGCGATCCTGGAGCGGATTGAAGAAGACGCCGGTGCGATGGATGATCTCCATGCCGGCAGAGGAGATCGGCTTTTCCAGCTCTTCCGGGCGGACCAGCTTTTCGTATTGGTGGGTGCCGCGGGGCAGCCAGCGCAGGATGTTTTCGGCCGCGAAGATCGCCAGCGCGCCGGCCTTGAAGGTGCGGTTGATGGTGGCGACGAACATCAGGCCGCCGGGGCGGACCATGTTGGCGCAGGTGGTGATGAAGAAATTGACGTCCGCGACATGCTCGACCACTTCCATGTTCAGCACGACGTCGAAAGTCTCGCCGGCTTCGGCGAGCTGTTCGGCGGTGACGGGGCGGTAGTCGACCGAGGTCCCCGTCTCGGCCGCATGGGTGGAGGCGATGCCGATGTTCTTTTCCGAGGGGTCGGCGCCGACGACGGTGGCGCCCATGCGGGCGACCGGCTCGGAAAGCAGGCCGCCGCCGCAGCCGATATCGAGGATGCGCAGGCCGGAAAGCGGCAGGTGGCTCTTCGGGTCCCGGCCGAAATTCTCGCAGATGCGGTCGCGCAGATAGGCAAGGCGAACGGGGTTGAACTTGTGCAACGGCTTGAACTTGCCGGTCGGATCCCACCATTCCGCGGCCATCGCGGAAAACCGGTCGACTTCGCTCTGGTCGATCGTGGTGCGGGGATCGATCGTGCTGCGGGCGGCTTCGGTCATGGTCTTCATCCCTTCGTTTCCTGTTTGAAGTCGGACGAAGGAGCCGGGAAGTCAAGAGCGCTTCTCGGCAGGCGCCGTCTTGCCGCAACTTTGAGGCAGGCGGGGATCAGATCCGTTTCGGGCTCGTCGAGCGTCAACTGCTGAAGGTCGGTCATCAGTTTCTTGTAGGGAGCGAAGATCCACGCGTGCTGGTTTGCTATACAGAGGGGAAGTTTCGCGCAGGCCTTGCCGCTAAGGCCGATCTCCTCATGGGCGCGTACGGCCCATGCCTGATGCGGCGAAGGCAGCATCGGGCCGCTGCACACGCGCTTGCGGCGGCACGAACGCAAGCGGCACAGGCGTAAATCGACGCGCATGAGTGAAGAGGCGGCGCGGCACAGTTCCTCGTGCTGTTCGGCACGAAGTTTTTCGTATTCGCTGAAATCAGGATCGTTCATATGTCATTCCCTTCTGCGGCGAACGGATTCACCCCTTGGTGCTACGCGGTTTTTGAGTTTCGGCCGGGACACGTCGTGTGCCTCGATTGAAATTTTAATAGTGACACGCGACGTGCCCCGTTCGGTGTATTTATCCGCGCAACTCCGGTCCCTCTGCGGCGGTATGGAATTTAACTCCGTGGAAATGAGCACGGATGCCATACCGGGTTGTGTGCGACACACGCACGCCCCGCCCGAAGGCGAGAGGGGGACCATTTTCTGCGCAGCCCCTGACGACCCGCCTGCATGACGGCAGACCACCAGGGCACCGGTCCCGCCTCGCCGGTCATGCGGGCCGGTGTAGCCGAAGCGGGACGGGATAATTCTAGGCACGGCACGAGAGGACGGGGATGAAAGGGGACGCGATTTCGTCTATGTCTCTGAAAAGCCGCAGAGCGCAGACGGCAATCATCCCCGCTTGGAGGGCGGGATGGCAGGCCGGGAGGAGGGACGATGGCGATCACGGTCGAGCGATTGAAGGAGCTGCTCGCCTTCGAGGAGGTCTCCTTGACGCTGGCGGACAGTTCCACGGAAATCCGCGACGGCTATATTCTCGAGAGGCTGCAGTTTCGCCTGGACGACGGCACGGACGTGCGCGGTTTCCTGACCCGGCCGAGCGAGGGGTTCCTCACCGCCGGACCGGCGATCCTGCATGCCCACGCCCACGGCGCCCGCTGGGATATCGGCGCTTCCGAACTGATCGACGGGCGGCCGGCCCTTCTCGATGCGCCGGGGCCGGCGCTGGCGCGGGAGGGGTATGTGGTCCTGTGCATCGACATGCCGACCTTCGGCGAGCGTGCCGGCCAGACCGAGGACGCGGCGACCAAGGCAGCGCTCTGGCATGGCAAGACGCTGTTCGGGCAGATGCTTTCCGAACAGGCCGCGGCGCTGACCTGGCTTGCCGGACGGCCGGAGGTCGATCCGCAAAGGATCGGCGTCGCCGGCCTGTCGATGGGGGCGACGCTCGCCTATTTCCTCGCAGCGCTCGATCGCCGTGTGAAGGCGAACGCGCATTTATGCTGCTTCGCGGATTTCGCGACCCTGGTCGAAACCGGCGCCCATGACCTGCACGGCCATTACCTGACCGTGCCGGGACTGCTCAAGGAAACCTCGATCGGCGAGATCGCCGGGCTTGTAGCGCCGCGGCCGCAGCTGATCTGCATCGGCTGGGACGACCCGTTGACGCCGCCCGATGCGGTGGAGCGGGCCTTCGCCGAGACCGAGGCGGCCTATCTGAAAGCCGAAGCCCTCGGCGCGCTGGTCTTCCTGCCGGAGGCAGGCGTCGGGCATCGCGAAACGGAGGCGATGCGGCGGGCGATGCTGGCCTTCTTCAAAGGTTATCTCTGAAGGCATCCGTCACGACAGCGGCATCTTTCGAAAGCGCGATCCCGCTATCGGTCCCATGCACTATCGCGTGCCGTTCATATGCACGCATTTCTTGGCAATCTGCTCCTTGCGCTGCGACTTGGTGAAACGCGCGATCATGCCGGCGGGGCAGGCCTTGTCGTCGAACAGGACGGACTCGCCTGCCGCCATCGTCGCCGGTGTCGGCTTGGCCTTGACCATTCTGGTCTGGGCATTGGCCGGGGATAGCGTGACCGGTGCCGCGAAGACCACGGCCAATAACAGGATCAGGGACATACGGAACATCGGAACCTCTCCTCCCGCTGCGGTTGGTGAGGGATTGTACCGTTCGCGCAATCGGCCGGCCATTCCATCGTCCGGTTGAGGTGGGATCGATGGAATGGGGGGAGCGGGCTAGCTCCCCTTGACGCGCAATCCGTTCCGGTCGAACAGGTGCAGAGGCGCGCCGGCGACGGAGAAATAGGCTTCGTCTCCGGGGGAAAGCTGCTTCTGGCCGGGCACGACGGCGAGGAGTTTTTCGCTGTTCAGGTCCGCATGGATGACCGTTTCGGAGCCCAGCGCCTCGACCAGCCGGACTTTTACCTTCAGGCTGCCGGGATCGTTGGCGAGCGTGATGTGCTGCGGACGGATGCCGATCGTCAGCTTGTCGCCGACGGACAGGGAATGGCCCGAGAACGGCACCAGCAGGCGATGGCCGCCTGACGTCGTCAGCGTCGCGGTGCCGGTCTGCAGTTCGGCGACCTCTCCTGCCAGGAAATTCATGTGCGGCGCGCCGATGAAGCCGGCGACGAAGCGGTTGGCGGGCGTGTTGTAAAGGTCGAGCGGCGTGCCGACCTGCTCGATCTTGCCGGCGCGCATGACGACGATGCGGTGCGCGAGCGTCATCGCTTCCACCTGGTCGTGGGTGACGTAGATCATCGTCGAGCCGAGGCGGGCATGGAGTGCGGCAAGCTCGGCGCGGGTCGAGACGCGCAGTTCGGCATCGAGGTTCGACAGCGGCTCGTCGAGCAGGAAGGCGGTCGGGCGGCGCACGATGGCGCGGCCGATCGCGACGCGCTGGCGCTGGCCGCCGGAAAGCTGGCCGGGGCGACGCTCCAGATAGGGTTCGATTTCCAGCATGCGGGCGGCTTCCGCGATGCGCTCGGCGACCTCGTTCTTCGGCATGTTGGAGTTTTCAAGGCCGAAGGCGAGGTTCTGGCGCACGCTCATATGCGGATAGAGCGCATAGGACTGGAAGACCATGGCAAGGCCGCGATCGGCGGCCGAAACCTCGTTGACGCGCTTGCCGTCGATCTCGATGACGCCGCCGGTGATCTTTTCGAGGCCTGCGATGGTGCGCAGGAGGGTCGACTTGCCGCAGCCCGACGGGCCGACAAAGACGACGAATTCGCCGTCCTTGATGTGCAGGTCGATATCCTTCAGGACATGGACCGAGCCGAAGGACTTGTTGACATCGCTGAGTTTGATTTCGCCCATCGGTGATCCTTACTTCAGGCCGGTGCCGGCAATGCCGGTGGTGATGAAACGCTGCAGGAAGATGAAAACCAGCACGACCGGGATCATGGTGACGACGGTCATCGCCAGGATGAAGTGCCATTGCACGTTCAGTTCGCCGGAATAGATGCTGAGGCCCACCTGCAGGGTGTAAAGTTCGCGGCGCGACAGCACGATCAGCGGCCACAGGAAGTCGTTCCAGCGCCAGACCACCGAGAAGATGGCGAGCACGGCCAGCGCCGGCGCCGTCAGCGGCAGCACGATGCGCCAGTAGATCTGCCATTCGGAGGCCTTGTCCATGCGCGCCGCGTCGATCAGCTCGTCCGGTATGGTCAGCATGTACTGGCGCAGGATGAACACGCCGGTCGGCGTGGCGACCGTCGGCAGGATGACGCCCCAGAGATTGTTGAACAGGCCGAGCGACGAGATGATCGAATAGAGCGGCACCATGATGACCGACAGCGGCACCATCAGCGTCGCGAGGATGATCAGCATGGCGAGACTGCGGCCCCTGAACTCGTATTTCGACAGCGCGAAAGCGGCCATGGAATTGACGATCAGGGTGATCAGCGTCGCCGTCACCGTCACGAAGACCGAGTTCCACAGGTAGCGCAGGAAGTCGAACTGCGTGAAGGGCGTCGTGTAGTTTTCCGTCGCGAACGAGACGGAGCGCACCGGCGTGCGGTCGTTGATGTTGACGCGCACGATCTCGCCCGGGGTCTTCGGATCGACCATCTGGGACATGGTCCCGATCCGGCGCACCTCGGCCAGTACCTTGGTCGAGCCGTCCGGCATCTTCGCGTCGAAGAGCTGCAGCGGCTTGTCATAACCCTGCACGGTCGCCTGGCTGGTGACGTATGGCAGGATCGACGGCGGGAACTCGGCGAGTGCTGCCGGCGTCTTGAAGGACGAGAAGGCGAGCCAGACGGCGGGGCCGAACATGATGATCAGTCCGCCGACAAGCCAGACCCAGGTGACGATGTCCGTCCAGTGCCAGCCGTTGCCGCCGCGGCGGCGCAGAATGAAGCGGGAAGCCACACCCATTAGCGTTTCCCCTTCTTTTCGCCGCGCTGGCCGATGCCGAGCTGGACCAGTGTCAGGACAACGAGCACGAGGCCCATCAGGATCGAAGCGGCTGCGGCAAGGCCCGGGTTGCGGAGCGCCGAGGCAAAGCCGGTCTCGTAGATATATTGCGTGAGGTAGAGCGTGCTGGTGCCCGGACCGCCGCCGGTGAGCACATAGACCTCGTCGAAGATCTGCACGGCGCGGATCAGCGCCAGCACCACGACGACCAGAAGATTGGGCATGAGCAGCGGCAGGGTGATGCGCCAGAAGACGCGCGCCGGCTTCGTGCCGTCCATTTCGGCGGCTTCATAAAGATCCTTAGGGATCGCCTGCAGGCCGGCGAGCAGGATCAGCGCGTAAAAGCCCATATGCGCCCAGAGCGAGACGCCGATCGTGGCGACGAAGGTCCAGTTGCGGTCCGTCAGCCAGGTATAGGGCTCGACGCCGAACTGGTAGAGGCCGAAGTTCAGGAGGCCCTGGCGCTGCAGGATCCACTTCCAGATCAGGCCGACGACAACAGGCGACAGAAGCACCGGGAAGAAGAACACGGCGCGCCAGAAGGAGCGGGCGGCGAGATCGCGGTTGAGGATCAGCGCGGTGATCAGCGCCGTCAGGATCATCAGGCTGACCTGCAGGACGACGAACCAGAACGTGTTGCCGACGGCGGTCCAGAAGGCATCCTCCTGGCAGGACATCGGATCGAGATAGTTGGCGCACTGGAACAGGCGCTCGTACTGGGCGGCGCCGACGAACTCGCGTTCGGAGAGGAAGAAGGCCGTGCCGCCGGTCATCGAATAGACGAAGTTGATGACGAGGGGCAGGAGCACGAAAATGCCGAAGATCAGCATGTTCGGGGCAAGGAAAACCGCCGCCATGCCGCCGATGCCCGCCGCCTTCTGGACGGCGCGCAACGGTATGTCGAGGACGCGCATCAGGAGATTCACGGGCGCCATCAGCAGGCCGCCGAGGCGGGAGGTGAGTGTTGCAGTGCTCATGTTGGTATTCCATCCCTCCCTGTCTTCTTGTCGCGATGGTGCGGCTTGCCCCTCATCCGCCTGCCGGCACCTTCTCCCCGCAGGCGGGGAGAAGGGATATGCCGCGCCGGCGCCGTTTCCCCTCGCCCCGCTTGCGGGGAGAGGGTGCGCCGAGCGGAGCGGAGGCGGGGTGAGGGGCTCACCCCAATGCCGTCACTTCGCGTCCTTGACCTTCTGGGCAATGTCGGCGTCGATGCGGGCAAACGCGTCGTCGAGCTTCAGCTCGCCGGCGAGCGTCTGGCCGACGCGGGTAACGATCGCGGCATAGACCGTGTCGGACCAGCGCCAGCCGGGCAGCTTCAGCGCGGTGTCGGACGTGGTCTTGGATGCCTCGACATATTTGGTCAGGGCAGCCTTGGCGAAGGCGTTGTCGGTCTTGAAGTCGAGACCGCCCTTGTCGACGACGCCCTTGTGGCCGGGCAGGAAGAGGGTGCGCTCGGAGAATTCCTTGACGATCTTCTCCTGGGCGAACCAGTCCATCACGGCTGCGACGTCCTTCGGGTTCTTGGTGTACTTCACGGCAACAAGCGCCGCGCCGCCGGGCATGCCGGTGCAGGCTGCCGGGCCGCAGGGGCTGCCGACGGCCACCCAGTCGAAGCTGTTGCCGATCTTGGTCGCGAGGTTCGCCACCTGCCAGGAGCCGGAATAATAGAAGGCGAGCTGGCCGTTGATGAAGTCGTCGGCGGCGGCGCGGTAGGTCGAGCCGGCGGCGGAGACCCAGACGTCCTTGGAGAAGGAGCCTTCCTGGTTCCAGCCGACGAACTTGGTCAGGAAGTCCTTCGCGCCCTTGTCGAGCGGGGCCGGCTTGCCGTCCTGGCCGACATAGTTGGCGCCGTAGGACAGGAGCGGAGCGGTCAGGCGGTGGCCGGAACGGTCGATCGCCATGGCGAACGGGATCTTCTGGCTTTCCTTGACCTTCTTGGCGGCGGCCGCCCATTCTTCCCAGGTGGCCTTCGGGCCCGGAAGCGGAACGCCTGCCTGGTCGAACAGGGTCTTGTTGGCGTAACCGCCGGTCAGCGTGATCTGCGTCATGAAGCCGGAGATCTGCTTGGAACCGTCCGGACGCATCCAGTCTGCCTGGGCGCCGAAATTATCGTCCCAGTACTTGGCGTCCTTGACCAGCGGGCGCAGGTCGAGCCAGTGCTTGGAAAGATCCTTGATCGCCGTGACGCGGGCGATGTCCGGGCCATTGCCGGCTTCGAGCTGGACGGGCAGCTGGTCCTTGATGACGCTGTAGGCAACGTTGTCGAGCGTCACGTTGATGCCCGGGTTTTCCTTCATGAAGCGGCCGACGAGATCCTTCATGACGTCGCCTTCGACGCCGTCCGAATACCACATGATCCGCACGTCGCCGGCATGTGCCGCCGTCGACATGAGAAGGGCGAACGCCGCGCCCGCCAGAAGCGATTTGGTTTTCATGCTCATTTCCTCCTCTGAATGGACGGGGCCTCCTCCCGTCCGGTTTCTTAAAGCGCACGCTTGTGCGCCTTAACTTGAATTCTTCTTGTCAGGCGCGGCTCAGCATCGCTGCTTCGCCCTTGACGGTGTAGTCCGCTCGCGCAATGACGCGGCCTTCGGCTTCCACGGAGCCGTCCTTCCTGAAGCGGACGGTACCATATTCCGGGTCGTCGATGACAACGGTGCCGTCGGATTCCTGCCTCGGTGCCAGCGCGCTGAAACGGTATTCGACGGTCGCGAGATTGTCGGCCTCGCAGACGCGGACGATCCAGCGGGTCTTCTGCCCGTACTGCCGCAATTCGGCCCCTGCCGACGGACCCTCGGTGACAACCTCGAGCTTCGAGGGGGCCCGCAGCATGACGGCGCCCCGGCCGGAACGGGCGAGCGCAACGCCGCCGGAGATGCTGGTTTCGTCGAATTCGGCCTTCGGGAACCAGGCATGGGTGAAATCCGGCTGCTCCTCGTAGGTGGTGAATTCGAGGATCGCCAGGCCGCGATACTGCTGGGCGCGCGGGATGGTGCCGCAGCCGCCCCAATAGGACGGGCGGCCGTAGCCGAACTGGATGGTCTCGCCCGGATGGTTGATCCAGATCGCCGCTTCCGGCTTCTCGCCGAGACGCAAGTGAAGGACGGTTTCCTGGTAACCCCATTCGTCCCAGCGGTAATGAACCGTCGAGCCCATGGCGAAATGCTCGCCCTTGTAATGATAGAGGGCCGCGAAGGAGTTTTCGCCCTGGGCGAAACGCCATTCCTGATGCTGGGCACCGCGATGATCGGCGACGGCAGCAAGCTCGGCCGGGATTTCGAGCCCGTGGTCGCGCAGGCACACCGCCATCTGCGGCAGGCAGTGGACGCGGCGGCCATACCAGCCCTTGCCCCAGAGCAGGCGGGCGACGCCGGAAAGTTCCAGCGAGCGGCCGGCGCAGAGCGTGTGCTCATAGGAGCGTCCCTGTGCCGCGGTGACCATGCCATGATGGGCGGAGCGGGCGATGATCTCGCAAAGCCGCACGATGCCGGCCTTGGCGCGGTCGGCGATATCCTTGTCGGGCGAGAGCGCGGCAAGCGCGGTCAGGCCCTTGAGGTCGATCGGGAAATAGGGGGCCGAGTTGAATTCGGCCATTTCCCAATGCTCGAAATGGTCGAGCCATGCGCGGACGCGGGCGGCACCAACCTTCGCCTGCTCCGAACCTTTACGGCCGGAACGGACGAAGGTGGCGTCTGGGAGGAGGCTGCCGGCGAGGTAGGCGGAGGTGTGGAAGAGCAGGGCGTGGTTTTCCGAGAAATACCACTGCACGTCATTGCCCGGCTCGTCCATCCAGTAGCGATAGTTGAGGATGGCGCCGTCGATGCGGGCGCGTGTCTTCTCGTTGATATCCTTGCCCCAGACGGTGCGCGACCAGATGAGCGGCACCAGCGAGAAATCGGCGCAATCGTGGCAATCCTCGATCGAGGGCAGGATTTCCTCGATCATCGCATCCGTATCGGGGCCGGAGCGGCCGCTTGCGAGACGGGCGAAGGCGCGCACGGTGTCGCGCTCGGAGTTTTCCGAGACCTCGGTCAGCGTTTCGACGATGCGCTCGGCAAGCGACGCCGGGGCCTCGCCCTGGCGGGCCGCATGGCAGATCTCGACGCCGAGCGAGCGGGAGACGACGAAACCGCCGGCATTCAGCGTGATGCGGAAATGGCGGAAATCGGCGGGTGCCTTTTCCGAGGGGCCGACATTGAGGCGGGTGGCGCCGGCAGGAAGCGTGAAGTCGTAATCGAAGCGTTCACGCGACATGAAATCGCCTTCGACCGCGACATTGACCTTGACCTCGACCGGCAGCGGCTCGGAGAGGAGCAGGGTGATGTCGCCGCCGAAATAATGCTGGCGGTCGAAATACATGGTGTCGAGCGCCTGTTCGAGGCTGGCTGCGACCGCGCTTGCGACCGGGACTGGCAGGGCGACGCTGGCCGCCGGGCCGGAGAGATAGTCGAACTGGTAGAAGTAGCGGGCGTCGCGCTCGGCGAGATCGTCGAAGAACAGGGTGATTTCATTCAGGCCGGCGACGAGCGGCAGTTCGAATTCCTGCTTGGCTTCCAGATTGCGGCTATAGGGCGCCATCCAGCCGGCTTCCTTGCCGTTGACCCAGATGACGGCGCCGCCGCAGGTGCCGAGGCGAATCTTTGCGGTGCCGGCGGTTTCCGCCTCGATATAGGTGCGGGTCCAGGTGGCGAGCCGGGTGGGGCGGAACCAGAAGCCGGAGAGATCGAGCCGTGGCGAGCCGAAAGGCAGCCACCAGCGGCTCGCATCGAAGGAGCCGCGGACATCCGGGCGTTTGCCGCGATAGGTTTCGGCAAAGATGGTGCGGCAGGGATATTCGTGCGGAATGAAGTTCTTGACCTTGGTGAGGAAGAAGAACGGATCCATCTCGCCCTTCATCGGGGCGTCCGGCACGTCGAAGCGCTCCTGCGCGATGGCGCCGAGCTGCCAGTACCGG
Organism: Neorhizobium sp. 2083; assembly: GCF_031455615.1. NCBI lineage: Bacteria > Pseudomonadati > Pseudomonadota > Alphaproteobacteria > Hyphomicrobiales > Rhizobiaceae > Neorhizobium > Neorhizobium sp. 2083. The sequence goes on from NZ_JAVDTC010000006.1 coordinate 433,647, forward strand.
ACAGCTTCGCCCGGCTTCAAGGTTTTCCGCATCCAGTTTGCTTCGGGATTCATGGTCGTCTTCACTTCAGTTCGCTGAGGGCCACGGGGGCCACGTCGTTATATTCCTGGTTTTCGCCGGTCATGCCCCAGACGAAGGCGTATTGTGCCGTGCCGGCGCCCATATGGATCGACCAGGCGGGAGACAGAACGGCGTCGAGGTTCTTGACCACGAGATGGCGCGTTTCTTCCGGGCGCCCCATCAGGTGGATAACGCGTTCTTCCTCCGGCAGGTCGAAATAGCAATAGGCTTCCATGCGCCGCTCATGCAGATGCGGAGGCATGGTGTTCCAGATGCTGCCGTCGGCCAGATCGGTAATGCCGAGCAGAAGCAGGCAGGACGGCGTGACCTCCGGATGGATGTACATGCGCAGATTGCGCAGGTTGGCGCGCTTGGCATCGCCGAAGGTCAGCATCTTGGATTCGGCGCGCTTGATGAGGCGGTGCGGGATATCGGCGCCGGCGGGAACCGAGTTCATGTAGAAGCGGGCCGGCTTGTCCGCGGAGGCGCTGGCGACCGAGATTTCCCGGGCGCCGCGGCCGATATAAAGCACGTCGCGGTTTTCCAGGGTGAAACTCTTGCCATCGACCGAAACGACGCCGGTGCCGCCGAGATTGGCGATGCCCATTTCGCGCGCCGAGAGAAAGAAGGGCGTGCCGATGTCCTCGCCCGAACCGAAGGTCAGCGTTGACGATACCGGAACCGCGCCGCCGACGATCAGACGGTCGACATGGGTATAGGTGAAGGAGACCTTATCGGCCTGGAACAGGTCTTCCATCAGGAATTCGGCGCGCAGGCGCGCGGTGTCATAGGTCTTGATGTCGTTGGGGCCGGCCCCGTAGAGAACTTTCATCGTCATGCCGTCTCGCCTCCCGGTTCCACATGCCGGATGGCTTCGGAGAGGCAGAGGATCGAAAGCGCCTGTCCGTAGCCGGTCGGCTGGATGGGGATATCCCGATAGAATTGCAGGTCATGGCCCATGCGCGTGCCGTAGGAGACGTTGAGCACGGTGCCGGTTTCATCGATATTGGCGAGCACCGCCTCGACGGCCTTCAGGCCCGCGGTGCGCCATTCATGGGTGCCGAGGCCGAGGCGATAGCCCTTCAGAAGGCCATAACCGAAGCCGGCGGTCGCCGAAATTTCCTCGTAGGAGGACGGATCGTCCAGCAGGGTGCGCCAGGCGCCGGACGCGGTCTGCAGCGGCAGCAGCGCATTGACCTGCGCGGTCAGCACGCCGAGGAGATAGTCCTTCACCGGCTTGCCCATTTCGGCGAGATCGAAAAGATCGAGCATGCCGGCGGTGATCCAGGCATTGCCGCGCGCCCAGCGGGCCTCGGCGAAATTGTGATGGCCCTGGAAGGTCCAGCCGTGGAACCACAGGCCGGTCTTCTTGTCGGCGAGATAGCGGGTGTGGACGAGGAACTGCTTTGCCGCCTCGTCGACCAGCTCGCGGCGGCCGCTCGCTTCGCCGTAGGACGCGAGGAAGAGGGCGACCATATAAAGCGTGTCGTCCCAGAGCTCGTCGTCGTTGACCTTGTCGGAGACGTGATGCTCGAAGGCGCCTTCCTCGGTGCGGCCCATCTCGCTCATGACGCGGGTCGCCCAGGCGTCGAGCACCGGCTGCCAGCGCGGGTCGCGGGTTTCGCGCCAGAGGACGGAGAGGCCGAGCATGGGCGCCGTGGTATTGACGTTGAGCGTCGGGAGGCCGGCTTCGATGCGGGACGCGTACCAGTTCTCGATCAGCGTCTTCAAATCTTCGCGACCAGTGAACAGCCACAGCCGGATCAGGCCGTAGAGGCCGACGCCCTGCGGCCATTCCCAGCTGTTGAAAGAGATATAGTCGCCGGCGGTTCCGTCGAGATTGGGTTCGTGGAAACGGCCGTCGTCGCGAAGCCCGGTTATGCCGGCTACGAGGCGGTCAAGCTTTTCACGGATGTCCCGGGCTGAAAGGCCCATGTCTCAATTCCTCCCTTTGCTGCAGCATCTGCCACGCAGCCTGTCGATCCGCTTCTCCCGAGCGATGATCTTATGAAAACATCTGAAAATTGATTGCGCAATCTGAAAATTTTTTGCAGTGTGCGCATCGGTGGATGGGAGGATGTCATGGCGGCCACGATCGTGCCGGGTAAACGCGGCAAGAAAAGCCGGCGGGTGCGGCTGGAGGATATTGCGGAAAAGGTCGGCGTATCGCTGAGCACGGTTTCGCGGGCGCTGGCCGGCGAAAAGGGCGTGCGCGCCGACATCCGCCAGCGGATCCTCGAAGCCGCCAAGGACGCCAATTACGCCATGCCCGCCCCCGTGGCGGGAAAGAAGGTGATCCTTGCCGCCTCGAGCGCGGCGATGATCGATTACGTGCGCAACCAGTTCACGCTCTATGTCCTTGAGGGTCTGCGGGACCGTGCCCAAGCGCTGGGGCTCGACATCGTCACCCGCGCGGTCGCCGACCAGTCGGAGGAAAAGGCGGTGCTGGAGGAGGCGCGGGTCGATCCCGACGTCGCGGGCTTGCTGTTCCTGACCGTCGATGACGAAGGCATGCTCGAAGCCACCCGCGGTTTCGGCAAGCCTGTGGTGATGATCAACGGCGACGATCCGATGATGCGGCTTTCCAGCGTGACGCCCTGCAATCGCTCGGCCGCGCACCTGGCGACGGATTATCTGATCCGGCTCGGACACAAGCGCATCCTGTTCCTGATGCGCCCAGGCCGCCGGACGATCGACCGGCGCCGCGAAGGCTGGCAGGACGCCTTCCAGCATCACGGGTTGCCTTGCCCGCCGGACCTCGTCGTGCCGGTCGACGACTGGCTGCCGGAGCTTGCCGCCCAGGCGATCAGCGACCGGATACGCAAGAACGGGCTCGATTTCTCGGCGGTGCTGACTGCCGGCGACAGCCTGGCCGTCGGCGCGATGATGGGCGTGCAGCAGATGGGCTGCACGGTGCCTGGCGACGTTTCGGTGATGGGCATGGACGACCTGCCGCAGGCTGCCTTCCTCAATCCGCCGCTGACGACCGTGCATATTCCGATGCGCGAACTCGGCGCCGTGGCACTCGATCTTCTGAGGGACGGGATGACGGGATTTGCAAACCCGGCGCGGCGGGTGGAACTCGCCTGCCACATCGCCGAACGGCAGTCGACCGGGCCTGCCAAAGGTTAACGCCTGCCAACGGCTTATTCATGCGTCATTCAGAGGCACCCTGGAACAATGGGGATGTCTCGAACATTGATATCCGACGAAATCCGTTCGGAGGACGCTCAGCGCGGCTCGAACGCCATTCGGTTTCTCAGGAGGAAGCCCGTGAAGAAAATTCTGATGTCCGTTGCGGCACTTTGCGCCCTGTTCGTGGCGCCGTCGATTGCGGATGCGGCCGTGCGCGGGGTCGCCACGGCCAATGTCAACATGCGGTCCGGTCCGAGCACCGGCTATCCGGCCGTCGACGTCATTCCGGTCGGTGCGCCGGTGACGATCTATGGCTGCATGAGCAGCGTCAACTGGTGCGACGTGGCCTTTGTCGGCGGGCGCGGCTGGGTTTCGGGCAATTATGTCCAGGCCACCTACCGCTCCAACCGCGTCTATGTGGCGCCCGACTATTATGAGGGCCTCGGTATTCCGATGGTGACCTTCGATGTCGGCAGCTATTGGGGCCGCTACTATCGCGACCGCGACTTCTATCGGGATCGCGACCGGTGGAACCGCTACGACTGGAGACGTGATGCACGTATCGCGCCGCCCCCGCCCCCGCCGCCGCGCTGGGACCGTGATGGAGCTCCGCGCTGGGACCGCGACCGCAGCTGGAGCCCCGGCGACCGGCAGCCGCCGCGCCCGCCTGTCTGGCAGGGAGATCGCGATCGGTTCGACCGGGATCGTTTTGACCGGGATCGGGACCGGGTTGATCGGAGCCCGCCACCTCCGCCGCGTTTCGATCGCAGCGGCGATGACCGGCGCGCGATCCAGCGGGCTGAACGCAGCAACAACCTCCAACCGCCGCCGGACGCGAATGGCGTGGTGCCGCCGGACGAGGGCGGGCGCCCCTGCCGTCTCGGTCCGGGATGCAACCCGAACCGCTGATCCGCCGACGATCTCGAAAGGCCGCCTCCGGGCGGCCTTTTTCGTGCCCGGCATGTGCTTCCTTTATACGGAGCGTACCGTTCGCCTATGTTCTGACCATTGCGCCTTTTCAGCCTTTTCGATAAGAGACCCCGCAACTTGGATTTCCTGTCACAAATGGCGGGATTTCGAGGCGGTTTGAAAGCAGACGCCCCAGGCTCCGTGAGCCGTGCGGGCGAAACAGTGGTTTTGGTCGGTATGGCACGCATCGTCATGAAGTTCGGCGGCACTTCGGTCGCCAATCTCGAACGCATTCACAATGTCGCGCGCCATGTGAAACGCGAGGTCGAGGCCGGACACGAGGTCGCGGTGGTCGTCTCGGCGATGTCCGGCAAAACCAACGAGCTGGTCGGCTGGGTTCAGGACATGCCGAAAGCCTCTGGCGCCAATTCTCCTTTCTACGATGCACGCGAATATGATGCGGTCGTCGCATCCGGCGAGCAGGTGACATCCGGCATTCTGGCGATCGCCCTGCAGTCGATGGGCATCAACGCGCGGTCCTGGCAGGGCTGGCAGATTCCGATCCGTACCGACAGCGCCCATGGCGCGGCGCGTATCCTGGAGATCGACGGTGCCGAGATCGTCAAGCGGATGGGCGAGGGCCAGGTCGCCGTCGTCGCCGGCTTCCAGGGGCTTGGCCCCGACAACCGGATCGCGACGCTCGGCCGCGGCGGTTCCGATACGTCGGCTGTCGCGATCGCGGCCGCGGTCAAAGCCGACCGCTGCGACATCTATACGGACGTCGACGGCGTCTACACGACCGACCCGCGCATCGTGCCGCAGGCGCGGCGCATGAAGAAAGTCTCCTTCGAGGAAATGCTGGAAATGGCATCGCTCGGCTCGAAGGTTCTGCAGGTGCGCTCGGTCGAGCTCGCCATGGTCCACAAGGTTCGCACCTTCGTGCGCTCCAGTTTCGAGGATCCCGATGCACCGGGCATGGGCGACCTTTTGAACCCGCCCGGTACTTTGATTTGCGACGAGGAAGAAATCGTGGAACAGGAAGTCGTCACCGGCATCGCCTATGCCAAGGATGAAGCGCAGATCTCGCTCCGGCGTCTGGCCGACCGGCCGGGCGTGTCGGCGGCGATCTTCGGCCCGCTCGCCGAAGCGCATATCAATGTCGACATGATCGTGCAGAACACGTCGGAAGACGGCTCGCGCACCGACATGACCTTCACGGTCCCGTCCGGAGACGTGCAGAAAGCCATGAAGGTGCTCGACGACAACAAGGAAAAGATCGGCTTCGACGTGGTGCAGACCGAATCAGGTCTCGCGAAAGTGTCGGTCATCGGCATCGGCATGCGCAGCCATGCGGGCGTTGCCGCGCATGCTTTCAAGGCACTTGCCGAAAAAAGCATCAACATCAAGGCGATCACCACCTCGGAAATCAAGATTTCGATCCTGATCGACGGTGCCTATTCGGAACTCGCGGTTCGGACTTTGCATTCCGCTTACGGTCTCGATAAGAGTTGATAATGAGCCGGTTCGGCGCGCCGGCAGTCGGGCGTGCCGTCTTCCGGTTGGGGTGACCTCGTTTCGGGAGAGCATATGCCGATGAGAGACCTGTCGGCAGGTCCGCGCGTTCTGTTGAAGCGGCTACGCGAGTTGATGGCGGAGCCGCTCGAGCCGCAGGAGCGCCTTGACCGGATCGTCCGCCAGATCGCGAGCAACATGGTGGCCGAGGTGTGCTCGGTCTACGTGCTCCGCTCCGACGGCGTCCTCGAACTTTATGCGACCGAAGGCCTCAAGAAGGAAGCGGTCCACACCTCGCAGCTGAAGATGGGCCAGGGCCTCGTCGGCACGATCGCCGCCTCCGCCCAGCCGCTCAATCTTTCCGATGCGCAGGCGCATCCGGCTTTCCGTTATCTCCCGGAAACCGGCGAAGAGATCTACCATTCCTTCCTCGGCGTGCCGATCCTCCGGGCCGGCCGCACGCTCGGCGTTCTCGTCGTCCAGAACAAGGCGAGCCGCAACTATCGCGAGGACGAGGTCGAGGCGTTGGAAACCACGGCGATGGTGATCGCCGAGATGATCGCCACCGGCGAACTCAAAAAGATCACCCGGCCTGGCCTCGAACTCGACCTTACCCGCGCCGTAACGATCGATGCGGACGCCTATAACGAGGGCATCGGCCTCGGCCATGTGGTGCTGCACGAGCCGCGCATCGTCGTCACCAACCTGCTCAACGAAGACGCCGAGAAGGAAGTCAAGCGGCTCGCGGAAGCGCTCGGCTCCTTGCGCATTTCCATCGACGACATGCTGTCGCGCCGCGAGGTCTCCCAGGAAGGCGAGCATCGCGAGGTGCTCGAAACCTACCGGATGTTCGCCCACGACCAGGGCTGGGTTCGCCGCATGGAAGAGGCGATCCATAACGGTCTGACGGCGGAAGCGGCGGTCGAGAAGGTCCAGAGCGACACCAAGGCGCGGATGATGCGCCTGACCGATCCCTATCTGCGCGAGCGGATGCACGATTTCGACGATCTCGCCAACCGGCTCCTGCGCCAGCTGACGGGGTTTTCCGGCCGCGCCTTCGATGAAGGTTTTCCGGCCGACGCGATCATTCTGGCGCGCGCCATGGGGGCGGCGGAACTGCTCGACTATCCGCGCGCCAGCCTGCGCGGCCTGGTGCTGGAAGACGGAGCCGTGACCAGCCATGTGGTGATCGTCGCGCGCGCCATGGGCATTCCGGTCGTCGGCCAGGCGGCGGGCGTGGTGGCACTTGCCGAAAACGGCGATCCGATCATCATCGACGGGGACGACGGCCAGATCCATCTGCGGCCGGTTCTCGATCTGCAGAAGGCCTATGAGGAAAAGGTACGCCTGCGGGCCCGCCGGCAGGAACAGTTCCGGGCGCTCAGGGATGTCGAGCCGCTGACCAAGGATGGCAAGCGCATCAGCCTGCAGATGAATGCCGGCCTGCTGGTCGACCTGCCGCAGCTTTCGGAATCCGGCGCCGACGGCATCGGCCTGTTCCGCACCGAGCTGCAGTTCATGATCGCTTCGACGATGCCGAAACTCGAGGAGCAGGAAAGCTTCTACCGCAACGTCATCAAGCAGGCGGCCGGCCGGCCGGTGACGTTCCGCACGCTCGATATCGGCGGCGACAAGGTCGTCTCCTATTTCCGCGCCCAGGAAGAGGAAAACCCGGCGCTCGGCTGGCGGGCGATCCGCCTGTCGCTGGACCGGCCGGGCCTGCTGCGCACCCAGCTTCGCGCGCTGCTGCGGGCTTCCGCCGGTGCCGAGCTCAAGATGATGCTGCCGATGGTGACCGAGGTTTCGGAAATCCATGCGGTGCGCGACCTGATGCAGAAGGAAGTGCAGCATCTTTCGAAATTCGGCCACAGCCTGCCGCGCAAGCTGCAGTTCGGGGCGATGCTGGAAGTGCCGGCCTTGATGTGGCAGCTCGACGAGCTGATGGCCGAAGTGGATTTCGTCTCGGTCGGTTCCAACGACCTGTTCCAGTTCACCATGGCGGCCGACCGCGGCAATGCCCGGGTTTCCGACCGTTTCGACAATCTCGGCAAGCCGTTCCTGCGCATCCTGCGCGACATCGCGCGGGCCGGGGAGCGCAACAAGACGGTGGTGACGCTGTGCGGCGAGATGGCGGGCAAGCCGCTCTCGGCCATGGCTCTGCTCGGCGTCGGTTTCCGCTCGGTTTCCATGTCCCCGACCTCGATCGGGCCGGTCAAGGCAATGCTGCTCGGGCTCGACATCGACCAGTTGTCGGCGGAATTGAACGCGGCGCTCGACGATATCAGGTCGTCGGAGCCGATCCGCGCGCTGCTCGTACGGTTCGCCGCGGCCAACAATATTCCGGTTTGACGATTGAATGACAGCTATTGGTCGAGCTATGTGCTCTCACCTCATCTGAGGCCGTCATCCTCGGGACAAGCCCGAGGATGACGAATGGCATAGTTGGAGTTTTATAATTGGCGAAGCTTCCTGTCGAAAAGATGCGCGAGCTGGAACGCCGGTTCGGCGAGATCGAAGCGCGCATGTCGGAGGGACCTGCCGCCGACGTCTATGTGAAACTGGCGTCCGAATATTCCGAACTGCAGCCGCTGGTGCGCAAGATCCGCGAATACGAGAAGTCGATCGCCGAGGTGGCCGATCTCCGGTCGATGCTGACCGACAAGGGTACCGATCGCGAGATGCGCGAGCTTGCCGAACTGGAGCTGCCGGACGCCGAGGAACGGCTCGAGGCGCTGGAAAAGGACATGCAGGTGCTGTTGCTGCCGAAGGATGCGGCGGACGAGAGGAGTGCGATCCTCGAAATCCGCGCCGGCACCGGCGGCAACGAGGCGGCGCTTTTCGCGGGCGACCTGTTCCGGATGTACGAGCGCTATGCGTCGACCAAGGGCTGGAAGGTCGAGGTCCTGTCGGCGAGCGAAGGCGAAGCCGGCGGCTACAAGGAAATCATCGCGACGGTGACCGGGCGCGGCGTGTTCTCGAAACTGAAGTTCGAATCCGGCGTGCACCGGGTGCAGCGCGTGCCGGACACGGAAGCGAGCGGCCGCATCCACACCTCGGCCGCCACGGTGGCGGTGATGCCGGAGGCCGAGGAGATCGACATCGAAATCCGGCCGGAAGATATCCGCATCGATACGATGCGGTCGTCGGGAGCCGGGGGCCAGCACGTCAACACCACCGATTCCGCGGTGCGCATCACCCACTTGCCGAGCGGCATCGTGGTGACCAGTTCAGAAAAGTCGCAGCACCAGAACCGCGCCAAGGCGATGCAGGTTCTGCGCACCCGTCTTTATGACATGGAGCGGCAGAAGGCCGACAGCGAACGTTCCGCCGACCGCAAGAGCCAGGTCGGTTCCGGCGACCGGTCCGAGCGTATCCGTACCTATAATTTCCCGCAGGGGCGGGTGACCGACCACCGCATCAACCTGACGCTCTACAAGCTCGACCGGATGATGGAAGGCGATATCGACGAAGTCGTCGATGCGCTGATTTCCGACTACCAGGCCGGCCAGCTGGCGCAGCTCGGCGAGCAGCAGGGATGACGGTTCTGTCCGCAGCCGTCGCTGATGCCAGGTCGCGGTTGTCGGCGGCGGGACTGCCGGATGCGGCGATCGAGGCGCGGCTGCTGATCGGCGGGCTGCTCGGGCTTTCCTCGACCGAGGTCTTCGTCGGCGGCGAGCGGGTGTTGACGGAGGAGGAGATCGCCCGGATCGAGAATGCGGTCGGGCGGCGCTTGAAACGGGAGCCGGTGCACCGCATATTAGGATCACGTGAATTCCATGGCATGGAGCTCCTGATTTCCAGGGAAACGCTGGAGCCGCGCCCGGACACCGAAATCCTGGTGGATTCGATGCTTGCCCATGTGGGGCAGATTGTCGCAGGCAAGGGTTCTGCGCGTATTCTCGATCTCGGTACCGGAACCGGCGCGATCATCCTGGCGCTCCTGAAGGAAAGCCCGAAGGCTCAGGGGATCGGCAGCGATATTTCCCCGGATGCCCTGCAGACGGCGACGCAGAATGCGGCCCGACTGGGGTTGGCAGAGAGATTTCAGGCGATCCGCAGCCACTGGTTCGACGCAATTTCAGGGTGTTTCGACATAATCGTGTCAAATCCGCCCTATATACGAAGCGATGTTATCCCCGCACTGGAACCGGAAGTCCGGGATTTTGATCCGCTGGCAGCGCTAGATGGAGGTCCGGATGGGCTGGAAGCCTATCGCGCGATTGCAGCGGGTGCGGGAGATTTCCTCGAAAAGGACGGCGTTATCGGCGTCGAGATCGGGTTCGATCAGAAGGAAACCGTGACCGCGATTTTCCGCGCCGCCGGCTTTGCGCTGGTCGAGGCGGTTCGCGACTACGGCGACAATGATCGGGTTCTCGTATTTACCGTGAATCATCCCTGATTTTTCAGGCTAAAGAAAAGGCTTGGATTCCCGAAGGAAGCGAGATAGCTTGCAACTACGCACTGGGACGGCTGGGAATGAACAGCGATTCGTTCGGGTTACAGGGCAACCCTTTGATCCTTCTCTTTTCGAAGAGTTGCGAAGGTTGAACAATTCCCGGTGCGTGAATCAGTTAATTTGACTTTCACAAGCGGCAGGACGCTTTGGTCGGCCTGTGCGCGGCACGCGAAGTCTTGTTCGGCTCTGTCCGGCAGGCCGCGTGGCCCCTTATCAGCGAAGACAGAGAATTGGTGAACGATAGATGAGGCCAGGACAGCAGAACAAACGCGGTCGAGGGCGCGGCAATAACAATAACAACAATGGCGGCGGCGGTGGAAACAACAACTTCAACCGCAAGGGCGGCAATCCTCTCAGCCGCACCTATGACAGCTCCGGCCCGGACGTGAAGATCCGCGGAACCGCCCAGCATATCGCAGAAAAATACAGCCAGCTCGCGCGCGACGCCCAAAGCTCCGGCGACCGCGTGATGGCGGAGAACTATCTCCAGCACGCCGAACACTACAACCGCATCATTGCCGCCGCACAGGCGCAGATGCAGGACAGGTTCCAGCACGACAATCGTGGCGACTACCAGGACCGGGACGGCAACGTTCAGGATCAGGACGACATGGACAATGGCGACAGCGAGGACAACGGTTTCTCGCAGCAGCCGTCCGTGGACGAGGCGCCGCAGCCGCAGGTCCAGCAACAGCAGCCCCGCCGGGAGCAGCGTGAACAGCGCGAACCTCGCGAGCAGCGAGAACCCCGCGAACAGCGGGAGCCCCGCGAGCAGCGTGACCAGCAGCGCGAACGTCCCCGCCGGGAAAACCAGAACCGTCAGGAACAGCCGGCCGCTGCAGCGGTCCCGGCCCAGGTCGCGGCACCTCAGCCGGTCGCTCCGGTCATGGATGGTTCCGGCCCGCAGCCGGTGATCGAAGGCACGCCCGCCGAAGTGGCCGTCGAGGAAGAAGCTCAGGCGGAAGCGGCTCCGCGCCGCCGCCGCACGGCGAGCAACCGTCCGCGCCGTCCGCGCCGCGGCGAAGGCGAGGAGGGCGCTTCCGAAGGCGAAGCCTCGGGCGACGGCTCGCAGCCGGCCCTGGCGGATGCCGCCTCGGAATAAACAGCGGTTTTCCAGAAGGACCCGCATCATGAAAACTCCGGCCGCAAGCCGGAGTTTTTGCGTTTTGGGAAAGACAGTGAGAAGCGGGCCCACATCATTTCGCGGTTTCCGGATGAAGGGATCCGGCCATCACGGCTGCTCGGCGCGGAAACACAGGCCCGGCCGCCGAGGTGAATTACCTTAGCGGCTTGCGAAATCCTCGACGAATTCGCGCACCGTCGAGAGGATTTCCGCCGAGAGGGCTTCGTCGTTGGATATCCGCGACAGGCCGAGGGCTCCGGTCATCATGCTCGATACGATGATCGCCTTGCGGCGGGCCTTTTCTTCGTCGGCGGCGGTCATGCGTGCGGTCATCTTGCCGAGATTGGACTTGAGGCGGCCCGTCGCCTGGGACCGGCACTTTTCGCCGCTGCGCGCCAGATCGGCGGTCAAGGCGGCGAAAGGGCAGCCGCCTTCGACGTTATCGCGGTGGCCGAGGCTCAGATACTCCGCAGCATAGTCCTCAAACGACACGTCCGAAGGCGCTTTGCCCTGGGCCAGCATCTTTGCGTCCCAGGAACCGAAGGCCAGTTCCATCGCTTCGGCGACCATGTCGTCGCGGGAGGCGAAGTGTTTGTAGAAACCGCCGACGGTCAGGCCCGCTTCCTTCATCAGGTCGGCGACGCCGATGCCATCCAGCCCCTTCTCACGCAGCCGCCGTGAGGCGATCTCGACGATCCGGTCATGCGTCTTCTGTTTTTCGAGTTGGGAATGGCCCATGAAAATTCTCCTGCCTGCGTGGCTTGACGGTTTTGGATTATAAGCATAATCCATATGGATGTCGATCATAATCCAGATTGACGTCGCCCAGATCGAGTTTTAGCCCCAAGGAGTCATCACATGCGTCTCAACAACAAGGTTGCCCTCGTCACCGGCGGCAATAGCGGTATCGGTCTCGCGACCGCCAAGGTGTTTCTATCGGAGGGGGCGAAGGTGGTCATCACCGGCCGCAATCCGGAAACGCTGGCCGCGGCCGAAAAGGCGCTCGGCGGAAATGTTCTGGCAGTGAATGTCGACGTCACGGACATTGCGGCCACCGAAAAGGCGTTTGCGGAAGCGGCGGAGAAAGTCGGCAAGTTCGATATCGTCTTCGCCAATGCCGGTATCGGCGGCGTAACGCCGCTTGGCCAGACCACGTTCGAACAGTTTAACCGGATCATCAGCACCAATCTCACGGCGGTGTTCTTCACGGTTCAATCAGCGCTGCCGCACCTGAACGAGGGCGCCTCGGTGATCCTGAACGGGTCCGTGCATGCGGTTCTGGGTGCGCCGGGGTGGTCCGCCTACGCCGCGACCAAGGCCGGGGTGCGCGCTATGACGCGCAATCTCGCCTCCGAGCTTGCGCCGCGCGGCATTCGCGTCAACCAGGTGACGCCGGGCGGAACGAAAACGCCGATCTGGTCGCCCTTCGCGCAGACCGACGATGCCATGTCGGCTCTCGAAGAGAAACTCGGCGGCATGAGCGCGCTCGGACGGATGAGCGAGGCGGAAGAGATCGGCAAGGCCGCGCTTTATCTTGCTTCGGACGATGCCGCCAATATTACCGGCATCGAGATCACCGTCGACGGCGGCATGACCAGCGCACCTTCCGGAGCGAAGATTTTCCGCACGGCCGCGGCCTGACCGTTTCGGCGACCAGAATGGAAAAAGGCCGCTTCTCGGAGCGGCCTTCCTGTTTGAGCAATCGCTGATCAGATCAACCGCGGGCCGCGCGACGGTCACGGGCGGTGCGGGCCAGATCTTCGAGCACCGAGACCGATGTCTCCCAGTCGATGCAGCCGTCGGTAATGCTCTGGCCGTAGGTGAGCGGCTTGCCGGGCACGAGGTCCTGGCGGCCGGCGACGATGTTGCTTTCGATCATCATGCCCTTGATGCCCATGTTTCCGGCGGCAATCTGCGCGGCGACGTTTTTCACCACAAGCGGCTGGTTCATGGGATCCTTGCCGCTGTTGGCATGGCTGGCATCGATGACGATGCGGGGGTCGACACCGCGTTTTGCCGCGTCACCGGATACCGCCGCGACATCGGCCGCCTCATAGTTCGGCTTTTTCCCGCCGCGAAGGATGACGTGGCAATCCTCATTGCCGGTCGTCGATGCGATCGCCGCCCGGCCGTCCTTGGTGACTGCCGGAAAATGATGCGGCTGCGAGGCGGCCAACATGGCGTCGAGCGCAACGCCGACGCTGCCATCGGTGCCGTTCTTGAAGCCGATCGGGCAGGAAAGGCCCGAGGCGAGCTGGCGGTGCACCTGGCTTTCGGTCGTGCGCGCGCCGATCGCGCCCCAGCTGACGAGGTCGGCGATATATTGCGGCGTGATCGTGTCGAGGTATTCGCAGCCGGCCGGCAGGCCCACCGCATTGATGTCGAGCAGGAGGCGCCGGGCGATCCGCAGGCCTTCTTCTATGCGGTAGCTGCCGTCGAGATGCGGATCGTTCATCAGGCCTTTCCAGCCGACGGTGGTGCGGGGCTTTTCGAAATAGACGCGCATGATGATTTCGAGATCGCCGCTCAGGCGTCGTCGCTGTTCTTCCAGCCTTGCGGCATAATCCCTTGCGGCCACGGGGTCGTGGATGGAGCAGGGGCCGATGATGACGATCAGCCGGTCGTCCTCGCCATGGAGGATGCGATGGACGGCGTCGCGCGTCCGGGTCACGGTTTCGGTCACGGCATCATTGCGCGGGATTTCGGCGATGATGCCGGCGGGCATGGTCAGCGGGGTGAGTTCGACGATGCGGCGATCGTCGACAGCATTTGCGGGATTGGTATTCGGCACGGGCATGGCTCCTGTTTGGTCATACCGTGCGGAAACAAAAAAGCCGCCAGGTAGACTAGCGGCTTGAGGGACTGTCGTTGCGTCGAAATCAGCTACGCACGGACCCGCATCCGCTTGGGAAAGCGGTAGCTATAAAATCGCGAGGCGTAGGCGGATGTGAACGACATGGGGTTTCTGTATTCGCTCGATTGCGGATTGTCACGCGGAAAATTTGCGGCGTTCCTGCCGACGGATTTTGAGCGTCTGAACTCTTTAAACACCCGAATCCGCTTACCATATCTCCATCAACGCCGAGGCTTCGGCAGGGCTCGCCTTTGAGGGAGCTCAATCTCAATCATCGCTCCGTGCCTTATCAAGGGCGGGTCGATCACTGGAGGTAGCATATGAACATCGAAAAATACTCCGAGCGCGTCCGCGGTTTCCTGCAGTCGGCTCAGACCCAGGCTTTGGCCTCCGGTCACCAGCAGTTCACGCCCGAACATGTGCTGAAGGTACTGCTCGACGATGACCAGGGCATGGCGTCCTCGCTCATCGAGCGTGCCGGCGGCAATGCCAAGGAAGCCCGCATCGCCAATGACGCGGCGCTCGCCAAACTCCCCAAGGTCTCCGGCGGCAATGGCGAGATCTATCTTTCGCCGCCGCTCGCCAAGGTTTTCGCGACAGCGGAAGAAGCCGCCAAGAGGGCCGGCGACAGTTTCGTCACCGTCGAACGCCTGCTGCTGGCGCTTGTCATCGAGACCTCCGCCTCGACTTCGGCGACGCTCAAGAAGGCCGGCGTGACCGCGCAGGGTCTCAACCAGGTCATCAACGATATCCGCAAGGGCCGCACCGCCGATGGCGCCAATGCCGAGGCTGGTTTCGAGGCCCTGAAGAAATATTCGCGGGACCTGACGGCCGAAGCCCGTGACGGCAAGCTTGATCCGGTGATCGGCCGCGACGACGAAATCCGCCGCACGATCCAGGTTCTGTCCCGCCGCACCAAGAACAACCCGGTCCTGATCGGTGAACCCGGCGTCGGCAAGACGGCGATCGCCGAAGGGCTCGCCCTGCGCATCGTCAACGGCGACGTGCCGGAAAGCCTGAAAGACAAGAAGCTGATGGCGCTCGACATGGGCGCGCTCATTGCCGGCGCGAAATATCGCGGCGAGTTCGAGGAGCGCCTGAAGAGCGTTCTGAACGAGGTTCAGTCGGAAAACGGCGAGATCATCCTGTTCATCGACGAGATGCACACGCTGGTCGGGGCCGGCAAGTCCGACGGCGCGATGGATGCCTCCAACCTCTTGAAGCCGGCGCTTGCCCGCGGCGAACTGCATTGCGTCGGTGCGACCACGCTCGACGAATATCGCAAGCACGTGGAAAAGGATCCGGCACTTGCCCGCCGTTTCCAGCCGGTCATGGTCGAGGAGCCCACTGTCGAGGATACGATCTCGATCCTGCGGGGCTTGAAGGAAAAATACGAACAGCACCACAAGGTCCGCATCTCGGATTCGGCCCTGGTCGCCGCTGCGACGCTTTCCAACCGCTACATCACCGATCGGTTCCTGCCGGACAAGGCGATCGACCTCATGGACGAAGCCGCTTCGCGGCTGCGCATGCAGGTGGATTCCAAGCCCGAGGAACTTGACGAACTCGACCGCCGCATCATGCAGCTCAAGATCGAGCGCGAGGCGCTGAAGAAGGAAACCGACAGCGCCTCTGCCGACCGGCTGTCGCGGCTGGAAAGCGAAGTCACCTCGCTCGAAGAGCAGGCGGATGCGCTGACGGCCCGCTGGCAGGCGGAAAAGCAGAAGCTCGGCCTTGCCGCGGACTTGAAGAAGCAGCTCGACGAGGCTCGCAACGAGCTGGCGATCGCCCAGCGCAAGGGTGAGTTCCAGCGTGCCGGCGAACTGACCTATGGCGTCATCCCGGAACTGGAAAAGCGCCTCGTGGAAGCCGAAGCCCAGGACAGCTCGGCCAATGCCATGGTGCAGGAAGTCGTGAACCCGGACGCGATCGCCCATGTGGTGTCGCGCTGGACCGGCATTCCGGTCGACAAGATGCTGGAAGGCGAGCGTGACAAGCTGCTGCGCATGGAAGACGAGCTGGCGAAATCGGTGATCGGCCAGGGCGATGCGGTGCAGGCGGTTTCGCGGGCGGTCCGCCGTTCGCGCGCCGGGCTGCAGGATCCGAACCGGCCGATAGGCTCGTTCATCTTCCTCGGCCCGACCGGCGTCGGTAAGACGGAGCTGACCAAGTCGCTGGCCCGCTTCCTGTTCGACGACGAGAGCGCGATGGTTCGCCTCGACATGTCGGAATACATGGAGAAGCATTCTGTCGCGCGGCTGATCGGCGCCCCTCCGGGCTATGTAGGTTACGAGGAAGGCGGTGCGCTGACCGAAGCGGTGCGGCGCAAACCTTACCAGATCGTGCTGTTCGACGAGATCGAGAAGGCGCATCCGGATGTGTTCAACGTTCTCCTGCAGGTGCTCGACGACGGGCGCCTGACGGACGGGCAGGGCCGCACGGTCGACTTCAAGAACACGATGATCATCATGACCTCCAATCTGGGAGCGGAATATCTGACCGCTCTTCGCGAGGACGAGGATTCCGAAAGCGTGCGCGAGCAGGTGATGGAGGTGGTGAAAGCCTCGTTCCGGCCTGAATTCCTCAACCGCGTCGACGAGATCATCCTGTTCCACCGCCTGAAGCGCAACGAGATGGGCGCGATCGTCGATATCCAGATGAAGCGGCTCCTGTCGCTGCTGGCGGAGCGGAAGATCACCATCGATCTCGGCCCGGACGCCCGCGAATGGCTGGCCGACAAGGGTTACGACCCGGTCTATGGCGCGCGTCCGCTGAAGCGGGTGATCCAGAAGTTCGTGCAGGATCCGCTCGCCGAGCAGATTCTCGGCGGCCAGATTCCGGACGCATCGGCGGTCGCCGTCAGCGCCGGTTCGGACCGGCTGCTCTTCCGGGTCAAGCGGGTGGTGAGCGAGGCTGCGTAAGCCGAACCGGACATAAGAAGCAGAATGGCGGCCTCGGCCGCCATTTTCGTCTGCGCTCGGATCCGCTCGAAGCCTTCGATCGTTTGCGGCAGAACAGCCGCAAGGGGAGGATGACCTAGCGGCTTGCGACCTCGTCGGAAGCCTGGGTGTTGAGCAGTGCGTCGATGCGCTTGCGCTCTTCCTCGAAGCGCGCCAGCGCCTTGCCGGTCAGCGAGCTGCCGCCCGGCAGGCGGACCTTCATCGCATCGACCTTGGTGCCGTTGACGATCAGTTCGTAGTGAAGATGAGCGCCGGTCGACTGGCCGGTGGAGCCGACGTAACCGATCACCTGGCCCTGGGTGACCTTGGCGCCTTCGCGAACACCCGGCGCGATGGCGCTCTGGTGGTTGTAGGAGGAGACGTAACCGTTGGCATGGCGGATGAGCGTCTGGTTGCCGAAACCGCCGGAGTCCCAGCCGGCCTTTTCGACGATGCCGTTGCCGGTGGCGATGATCGGCGTGCCGCGCGGGGCGGCCCAGTCGGTGCCCGTGTGCATCAGAGCCCGGCCGAGGATGGGATGGCCGCGCATGCCGAAACCGGAGGTCATTCGGCCGTTCGGAAGCGGGTTGCGCAGCAGGAACTGCCGGATGCTCTTGCCGTCCTCGTCGAAATAGTCGACCGAATTGTCGTCGGAATTCTGGAAGCGGTAGAAGCGGGTGGTCGTGTCGCCGAAACGGGCGTTCACGTAGAGCAGTTCGGAATCCTTGCTGGCCTGGCCTTTTTCGTCGGTGACCGAGAAGAAGGCCTCGATCTTGTCGGTAGGCTTCAATTGCGCCTGCAGATCGACATTGCTGGCAAGCAGTTTTACCAGCGTGCCGGTCATCTCCTTGCTCATGCCGTAGGAGAGGGCGGCGCGGTAGATGCCGTCGTAGACGCGCGGCAATTCGCGGCCGGCGACGATTTGCGGCGATTGTTCGCTGAAGGCCGAGGCGATTGCATCCAGCATCGGCGGCTCTTCGCCGTCCACGAAGCGGCCGTGATCGTCGAGGGCAACCGTGACCCGGTGATTGCCGCGCCGATAGAGGCTGGCCCGGACGACCAGAACCATGTCGCCTTCCTGGATGACGCCGATGCGCAGCACGTCGCCGACCGAAAGACCGGCCTCGCCGAGGCGAGATTGCAGGTAGCCGGAGATTTCCCGCGCCTTGCCTTCCGGATAACCGACTTCGGTCATCGCCTGGCCGACCGTTTCGGCCTTGCGCACGGGAATGACGTCGTCGGCATATTCCCTCGTATGCGAATTGATCGGTTCGGGGGTCGAAACCGAGATGTTCTCTTCGACGACCCGGGCAGCGAGGCCCGCGGTGATGTCCAGGCCGGCGCCGTCATCCTTCGAGGAGAAGCGCTGTGGATCGACATAGGAGAGCCCCGACAGCTGGCTGTTGCCGTCCGTGAGCACGGAACCGTTGGAACGGACGTTTTCCTCGACCTCTTCCAGCGTCATCGCCGGCGCGAACGCGTACATGCTGCCCTTCACGGGGAAGGCGACGGTCTGGAGGCTGACTTCGGATTCGACGTTCGAGCCGTAGATGACGCCGGCGCGGGCGGCCGGCGGCGGCGGTGTCTCGCTCGACGAGAAGATCGTCATCGGATCGAAATTCGGATAATCTTCCTGTGCCACGTGGTTGGCGGCCAGGTTCATCTTCACATGCGCGAAGGGCTTGCGGCGGATGACTTCCTTGTTGCCCTCGTGCACGACGGTCGAGACTTCCATCACTTTGCGGTCGGTGGGCATGGCGACGATATTGCTGCCGAGCAGCCGCTTGCCGCGCGAGGCGGCATCCGCATCGTGCGCGGGGAGGGCGGCCGATGCCTCCGCCGGGATCGCAAGCTGCTGCCGGCCGTCGAGAGCGGCAAACAAAGCAACGCCCATCAGAATGGAAGATGTAATGCCCGTGAGAAACGTGCCGGAAAGCCAACGCAACGAAATTTCACGTCGATCCGGGGCGCGACGGCCGTCGGCGAGGATCGGCGGTTCGTTGCCGAGCGAGCGGATCATGCTGCGGGCCGTTATCATGCCAGTTTAAGCCAGTCCCTGATACTCGTTATTGCCGTAAGCAGTTTTTATACTGCCTGCGGGACCTTGGGCCAAACATGTGCCCCTTTCAGCCTGGAGAGTCAAATCCGGCACCTTGCAAACGGGTACATTCGCAGAGACGCTTTTTCGATTCCCTATAGAGAGCGTGGTAACCATGAGATTGTGAATTTGTCGGGGCGGTTTTGAGGCAGGGGCCAAAAGGGCACTGTTTATACACGCCGCGAGGGCCCGAAAGTCGCTGGAAAAGCGTCCTCCGCATAATTTTTCGGAGATTGTTTATTTATATCAATAACTTGTCGTTTTTCTCGATTTTTCTGAATCAAGCCTGTTGACTTCAAATGGTGGTGGGATCTATAACCCGCTCACTGAACGAGGGCGGCGGCGCTGCTGGCGACGACGACTTTCGTTCTAAAGAAATCACTGATTGATTGGCGCATGCTGGTTGGGACCGGGTTACGGTTTGGTCTCTGGAAGTTGTGCTGTTCTTGAAGTTTTGACGGTTGGGCCTTTTGGTTTTGAAGCGTCGGTTATTTGACAATTGAAGATGAGAAGAAAGAGAAACGTGGTCGGCGGTTTTCGCGGATTGG
>NZ_JAVDTC010000007.1:0-369333 GCF_031455615.1 Neorhizobium sp. 2083
AAGGAAGCTCACCGCAAACAGAGACGGGATCATCCACAGCAGGCGTTTAACGACGAATTTTAGCATGGAAAGCTCGCAATTCGGATTGCACGGCACACCGATGCGACGCCGATGGCGGTCGCTTCAGCATTCATGCAATGGGACTGGAGGGGTGCCGCCGCCGATCAGGACGGCGGCACGTTCAAGGCAAATCAGCTCGTAAACGTGAATTGCTGCGGCAGGGCCGGACCGGGGTTCGGCCACGACCAGCTGTCAGGCTGCTTTTCCGGCACGTTCCGCAGGTTGTTGCGGATCACGCCGAAGCCACCAACCGCCAGACATATGCCCATGACCTCGAATTCTTCCGCAGCGATATCGAAGAGCTGTTTCATGATCGCACCGCGCTTGTCGAGATCGGCCGTCGCACGTGCCTCGTCGAACAGCTTGAAGCGCTTCTTCTGGCTTTCCGGCGGCTCTTCGCCCTTGGCGCCGTTGGACGTATACCACAGCGTCCACGGGATGGCGTAGCGCGACCCCTGCGGGTGGAAAGCGAAGAAGTCGCGCGGATCGAGCATCGGATCGAGACCACCCGGGCCCGGCCAGACCTGCGCATCATGTGCGTTGTCATCGCCGCGTGTATAATAGAGCGCGCGTTCGATCGTGTTGACCTTCATGTCCACGCCGATCTTCGCCCAGTGCGCCTTTACCAGTTCCAGTACGTCGACCAGATCGGGATAAAGCGTCGGTATGACGTCGACTGCGAAGAAAAGCGGCTGACCGTCCGACCTCAGGCGAATGCCGTTGGCATTCTTCTTGTCGAGGCCGGCCTTGTCGAGCAGGGCATTGGCCTTGTCCGTCGAATATTCGACGAACTGCCGCGCCAGCTTTTCGTGGTACCAGGGGTGCCCCGGACGCGGGCCGGTCTGGTACCCCTCGCTCTGGCCGAAGTAGACGATGTCGATGATTTCCTGGCGATTGATACCCATCGACAGGGCCTGGCGGACCGACTTGTCCGCGAAGATCTTGCGCAGGACAGGGTCCTTGTGGGTCATGTTCAGGTAGAGGGAGCATTGCTGCGCCGCGGACGGCACGAGCGACAGCAGACGATAATCGCCCTTCTTCATGTTCTGCGACAGTGTCGGCTTGTTCGAGAGCGTGTTGATATGACGCTCCTGAATGTCGAGCTTGCCCGAGATGACGTTGAGCATCAGCGATTCAACGTCCTGCGAGATGCCGAAGTTCAACTCGTCGATATAGGGGAGCTGGTTGCCTTCCGTATCGACCTGCCAGAAATAGGGGTTGCGCACCATCAGCACGCGGGTCGCGCCGCCGGAATAGGGTTCCTTGATCACCCACGGATCGAGAACCGGCTTCTCGGCATTGCCCCAGCGCTGCGGGATTTCGATGTCGCCGCATTTGGCGCGGAAGAGATCGGGCCAGTTGGCCGCGCCGGCCGCCTTCACATCGTCGGCAAGCTTGTCGTTGTACTTCGGCAGGAACTTGCTGCAGTAGTGCTTGGCAAACAGCGTCGGATGCTGGCCGAGCGGCGTCGCCAGGTTTTCCAGATAAAGCGCGTTCGGCGCCGCGAAGGTGAACTTGACGGTGTAATCGTCGATCTTCTCGACCACGACGGCCTTGCCGCCTACCTGGATCTGCGCCGGCGTGGCGCTGTAAAGTTCCTTGTTCTTGACCACGTCCTCGATCGCGAAAACCACGTCATCAGCGGTGAACGGATGGCCGTCGGACCATTTCGCGCCCTTCAGCAGATGGAAGGTGAATTGTGAGGCGTCGGCGTTGACCTCCCACTTTTCGGCGAGGTTCGGCAGAACTGCAGTGAAATCCATGTTCCAGCGGACAAGCCCCTGGTTGCCGACCATGCGCAGGATGCCGTTGTGGTCCGACGAGCCGCGCAGGCCGCGCCGCAGCGTGCCGCCATACGTGCCGATCTTTTCCCAGGGCTTCACGACCATGGGATTTTGCGGCAGCCGGTCTGCAAGCGGCGGAAGCTTTCCGTCCTTCACCAGGGCCGCCAGTTGCGGTGCTTCCTTGGCTCCGGCGGCGCGAGCACTGCCGCCCGCCACGGACAGGGCCACAGCCCCGCCGACACCCGCCAGAAATGTCCGGCGGGTCACGCCGGAAGACATGATTTCATCGTCGCGCATAGATCTCCTCCCAATGCAGCACGTGCCGACCGTAGTTGACGACCTGAACGGGTTCCCATCCGAACAGACCGCCATGGACCTCCATCCCATCGGCAGAACGGACCATATGCCGGTTCCCAGATGATTACAAGTATTGACAGGTTTTTACAGGTTCACTAGTTCTAGTTCTCAGGAGCCATGCCGAACGGGAGGAGACGCATGACTTTCAATGGCGAGTCGTGCGAAAGATCAAAGGCGACGCCTGCGATACCGGCCCCCGCCCTGCTGAAACGCGGGCCAGGGAACGTTTTCATTCGGAATGTGCGCAAGAACGGCGGGGATGGGCTGCGGCTCGTATCCTCCGGAAGACGAAGCGCAGGTAGAGTTCCTCGAATGGAGACGTAAAAGGCACGTTGATGGACCAATCCGGCATGATAGCGGCAGCCAAGGCTGAGCCTCGCTTCAGCGACATCATCTACGAAAGGATCGTGGAGATGATCGCCGACGGCCGCTTTCCCGTCAATGAAAGGCTTCCCTCGGAACCCAATCTTTCCGTCATGTTCGGCGCATCGCGGCCGGTCGTGCGCGAGGCGCTGGAGCGTCTTCGTGCCGACCAGCTGATCGTGTCGCGCAAAGGGTCCGGCTCCTATGTGCGCCAAAGGCCGGATTCTTCGGTCCTGAAACAGGTTCCGGTCGGATCCCTGGCCGACGTGCAGCGGTTTTTCGAATTCAGGGCCGGGCTCGAAGCCGAAGCGGCAGCGCTCGCGGCGCGCAACTGGCAAGTCAACGACAAGGTCCGCATCATGGCGGCGCTTGCGGCGCTGGAGCACTGTCTCGAGGTCGGGGAACTCGGTGCCGAGGAGGATCAACGGCTGCATGACGCCATCGCCATGGCGACCGGCAACCAGTTTCATACGATCGTGCGGGAATGGTTCAAGCCGCACTTTTCGATCGGCATGTCGGTGACCCGCAGTCTCAGCCTGAAGCGGACACCGTTGCATGTCCGTCACGTGCAGGACGAACATGCGGCGATCGTGGAAGCCATCCTGGCGCGCCGGGAAATGGATGCGCACAGCGCCATGAAGACACATATCCTGAATGCCCGCGCGCGCATGTTCCAGGGCGTGGAGGCTCAGTCTCTCAACTGAATGATTGCCGCGCGGGGAGGCGCTGCAAGGAGGAGTATTTTTGAAACGGATCGCAATAACTGGCGGCGCGGGCCACATCGCCACTCAAATCAGGAGTTTTCTGCGCCCTGTTGCGCAGCACGTGAGGCTGATCGATCTAAGGCCGGCGAATGCGCTGGCGTCGAACGAAAGTTTTTTCGAGGGTGACCTCGCGGATCCGGATGCCATGCGCGCCGCCCTCGAAGGAATGGACGGCGTCATCCATCTCGGCGGCCTCCCGCGCGAGGCGGATATCCGCGACATGCTGCAGACCAATATCCTCGGCACGCACAATCTCTACGAAGCGGCGCGGGCCACCGGGGTGGACCGGGTCGTTTTCGCCTCCAGCAATCATGCCACCGGCTTTTACCCGCGGTCCGAGACGGTCACGCCGCTCGACGTCCCCCGCCCCGATACGCGCTATGGCCTGTCCAAATGCTGGGGCGAAATGGTGGCCGGCCTTTATTACGACAAGGCCGGCATCCGCACGCTGTCGATCCGGATCGGCAATGCCGCCGCCTATCCCAACAGCGAACGCTCGGCGGCGATCTGGATCAGCCCTCGCGACCTCTTCCAGCTCGTCTGGATCGGCCTCACCCACCCGGAAATAGCCGCCGCGGTCGTATACGGCGTTTCGAGAAGCGATGCCGGGTGGTGGCGCGACGAAACGGCCGAACGGCTGGGTTACCGTCCGCAGGATAATAGTCGCGATCATCTGCGTATCGAAGATACGGGCGAAAGCGCAGTCGCGGCCTTCTTCCAGGGCGGAATTTTCTGCGAAACCGAACATGACGGGCAAATCAGGACGCGCGACAAGAACGGCCTGGTCGCACCCGTGAGGGCCGTATCATGAGCCAACCGGAGATCATCACGCCCAAGGTGCGGCGCGTCATCGACTTTCCGTTGAAGGTTGGAGAATCGCCCACCTGGGACGACCGAACCGGAGACCTGTGGCTGGTCGACATCCTGGCACCGGCGGCGATCTGCCTGCGTGCCGACGGACGGGTCGAACGCTTCGAGATGCCGTTCAAGATCGGCTGTCTCGCACTCTGCGAAAGCGGAGATATCGCCGTCGCGCTGGAAAACGGCGTTCACCTCCTGAACCCTAAGACCGGAACGATGAAGCTGCTCTGCGATCCCGATGGCGGGCGCCCCGACAGCCGGCTCAACGACGGCAAGGTCGGCCCCGACGGCTGCTTCTGGATCGGCACGCGCGACGAGGCGGTCCCGCAGACCGGCAATGCCCGCCTCTACCGGGTCATGCCCGACGGTTCGTTCACCACCGTCGTCGATGGCGGGCTCCTGACCTCCAATGGCCTCGCCTGGAGCCCGGATGGCCGAACCATGTACCACTCGGACAGCAGCGGCCTGTTCGCCCAGGTCTTCGATTTCGATCCGCAGAAAGGCGTCACCGGCCCCCCGCGCCGGCTGCATGATTTCACGCCGGCGGAAGGCCGCCCGGATGGCGCTGCCATGGATGCAGACGGATTCTATTGGATCGCAGGTGTCCTGTCGGGTGGCGTCAACCGGTTGTCGCCGGAAGGCGAGGTCGTCGAAATCTACAAAATGCCTGCCAAATCGCCGACCATGCCCTGTTTCGGGGGCCCGGATCTTGCGACGATCTACGTCACCACGCTCTTTACCGACAACAACGGCACGTTCGAGCACGGGACGCTTTTCGCCTTCGAAGCCGGCATCCGCGGCACCCCCGTCCACCGCTTCAAGATCTGAAGCGACCACGTTGGCCAAGCTGGAGGGGATAACACTCATGACGTTCGGAACGTCAGATAGCCTTGACGAGGGGCTGCACGTGCTCGGCTTCCGTCATCCGCCAGGTGTTCCGACCGTCAGATTTCGCCCGATAGAGTGCGCGGTCGGCGGACTGGACAAGTGTCTCACGATCGCTGCCGACGACGCTTGAAGCGGCGATGCCGATGCTGATGCCAATACTGATGGATAGGCCCTTGATCCGGAAAGGCTCGTTGAAAGCCGCTATGCATCGGTCCGCAAGGTCAGTATCTACGGATCCACCGGTTTTCGCCAGGATCGCGAATTCGTCGCCGCCGAGTCGTGCGACCAGATGTCCGCCCGCCGCCGAACGCAGCCGCTCGCCGGTCATCTTCAACACCTCGTCGCCGGCCGCGTGGCCGAACGTGTCATTGACCGGTTTGAACCCGTCGAGATCGAGGCAATAGACGACGACAATGCTTTCCGTTTCCGGTTTGAGCGCTTCGTCGAGCGCTTTGTAGAATTGCATCCGGTTCGGCAGGCCGGTCAGCACATCGTGATGGGCCAACCGGTTGGCTTCGGCCTCCGCCAGCACCCGGTCGCTGACATCTGCGATGGTCAGCAGAAGCCGTCGGTGGCTGCCGTCGTAGAGCAGGCGGACATAGATGAGGACGTGGTGCTCCTGCCCGTTCGCCGTGCGCTGACGCCAGACGGTGCGGGCTTCGCAATCGCCTTCGAGATGGCGAAGCCTGCCGGCGAACTCCGCACCCTGACCTTCGATGTGCATGTCGAAGACGGCTTTGGCTAGAAGGACCGATCTCTCGTAACCATAGAATTGAAGCGCCGCGTGATTGGCTTCAAGGATCGCAAGACTGTCGCCATCACAGAGCAGCATCGGCATCGGGTTCGCGTCGAACAATTGCCGACGCCATTCTTCCCTTTGCTTGAGGCTGCTGATGTCGATGCGCATGCCGATGGCGCCGCCGTCGGGCGTGCGGCGGTCGTCATAGCGCAACCATCGCCCGTCTTTCATCTGCCGCTCTTCCTGGGAGACGGGCTGGCGAAACCTGGCCATGCGTTCGGCAAGCCAGACATTCGGATCCTGCACGACCTCCTGAATGCTGCCGCCCGCAAGGCTGATCTTCAGAATCTCCTCGAACGGAATTCCCGGCCTTAGATATTCTGCGATATCGGCATAGAGATCGGCATATTTCTGGTTCCAAAGCACGTAACGATCCTTGGAATCGAAGACGCAAACGGCCTGCGGCAGCATCTCGATCACGTATCGGAGCCGAAGATTGGCCTCTCTTGCAGCAAGTCCGGCAGCGTCCTGCAGTCCGCCGGTCTCGATCCAGACCACGGTAATCGGCTCTCCCGATCCGGAACAGGGCGAAACCCTGATATGGCAGCTTCGTATCTCCCCGCCGCCGCTCCGCAAGTGCACCGGCGAACTGTCGTGATCGTCCGGCGGCCATGTCGGCAGGAGATCGGCAACGGCTGCGCCAGGCAAAGTCTCCTCCGCTCCCAAAAGGGAACGAGCCTCGGCATTCGCAAAAAGGACGAAACCGGCCGCGTTCACGATGAGCGCGGCAATTGGACAGGATTCCAGCAAGACCATCACTTCCGCACCAAGCATGGCTTCCTCAAGCACTGCCGACTAAAACGGGAACAATTTTCTGGTCGAAGGTTACGCGGGAAGAATAAAATAAATCGCTAAAGTTCAAACGCGCATATGAATGACGCATCACCACTCTCATTTGCGACGGCGATTTACGGGCTTCCGCTCACATCCGGAGCGGCGCCCTGTCATCAAGGCGCGGTGTGTACCGTTACACGCGGCCGCCAAGCTCATCCTCGATATGAACCCGGATGATCTCGTCGAAATTCTTTTCCGCGGTGAAGCCGAGAGCCGTGGCGCGCTTTGCTTCGAAACCGGGGGCCCAGCCTGCCACCATTCTCATGATCATTTCGTCCGGTACACGACGAATGAGGTTTACGGCTCTTTCACCCGCGACGCGCCGGAGCGCATCGATCTGCTCGCCGACGGTTGCGCTGACGCCCGGCATCGAAAGATTGCGATGCGGGCCGACCTGGCCGATGTCCATGTTCGCCGCATGGACAAGATATCCGACCGCCGAGCGAGGCGACGTATGCCAGTGGCGGACGTCGTCGGGCACGGGGAGAATGGCCTCCTGGCCGATCAGTGGCTCGCGCAGAATATTCGAGAAGAACCCGGATGCCGCCTTGTTGGGCTTGCCGGGCCGGATGCACACGGTGGGCAGCCGGATGCCGATGCCCTCGAAAAAGCCCCGGCGGGTGTAGTCGGAGAGAAGCAATTCCGAAATCGCCTTTTGGGTACCATAGCTGGTCAGCGGCGTCAGATGGAAATCATCCGGGATCGGGAACGGCAGCGGCGCACCTGCGACAGCGATGGACGACGTGAAAATGACGCGCGGCTTGTAACCGTCCTCACCGTTTGCGAGGCGGATCGCATCGAAGAGATAGCGGGTCCCGTCCAGATTGACGCGGTAGCCCTTTTCGAAATCGAGTTCCGCCTCGGCCGAAACGATCGCGGCAAGGTGAAAGATCACGTCGGGGCGGGACAGGATGAGCTTTTCCGCCTCGCCCGGCATGGAGAGGTCGGCGTCGCTCGATATCACGGATCCGGAAAATCCTTCCGGGTGATCGGGTTTTACGACATCGACGAGGGTCAGCTTGTCGATCGGCTTGCCGAGAACCGCGCCTTCCGCAATGAGACGCGTCGTCAGTTTGCGGCCCACCATCCCGGCCGCGCCTATGATCAGAATATGCATGCTTCCTCCCATCTCCCCCGAAGCGCATGGATGCTGGGGAACACCAATATTTGTGTTGTACGGTTGTCTGATAACCTTATATGCTTTCATTGAAAACAGGATAGTTTTGCGCCGGATCCAAAGGCAAATCGAATTATCCGTGCAAGCGACGATTCCGGGGGGAACCATGCAGATGACGGGCCTGCAAGCTGACACGGTCGCAGAGCATCGCCTCCTCCTGCGCTCTAAGCTGGGCGAGGACCTAGCCCTGACGGACGCAGGTGCGATGGAAAGGTATTGCCGCGACTGGCACGGGGACGTGACAAGCGCTGCGATCGCCGTCCTCCGGCCGCGTACGACCGAAGACGTGGCCGCTTGCGTGAAAGCCTGCCGTGAACTCGGCATTGCCATCGTCCCCCAGGGAGGCAATACCGGCCTTGTGCTCGGCGGCATTCCCGACGTGCCGGAAGCCCAGGTCGTTCTCAGCCTGGAACGCTTGAACCGTATCCGCAAGATCGATGTCGATGACTTTTCCGCCGTGGTCGAGGCGGGCTGCATTCTCTGGGAGATGAAGGAAGCGATCGCGGCGCAGGGAATGTTCTTCCCCCTGGCGCTTGGTGCGCAGGGAAGCTGCCGGATCGGCGGCAATGTCTCGACCAATGCCGGCGGTATCAACGTGCTGCGATACGGCATGACGCGTGAACTCGTGCTGGGCCTGGAAGTCGTCCTGCCGGACGGTACGATCTTCGACGGGCTTTCGACGCTGAGGAAAGACAATCGCGGCATCGATCTGAAACAGCTCTTCATCGGCGCCGAGGGCACGCTCGGGATCGTTACTGCCGTATCGATCAAGCTGACGCCCAACCCCGATCAGGTGGCGACCGCCCTTGTCGGCCTCGCCTCTCTGGAGGATGCGATCACGCTTTATCGCCGTGCTCGACGCGACTGCAGCGACCTGATGTCCGCCTTCGAATTCATGCCACCCCTCGCCTTCACGCTCGCCCGCGAAGCCATGCCGGACCTGCCGATCCCGATTGCGGCCGACTACCCCTGCTATGTCCTCATGGAAGTATCGGGCTCGGGCCTCGTCGATATCGACGACCTGATGCAGCGGTTCCTCGAAGGCGTCATGGAAGAAGGTCTCGTGCTCGACGGCACGATTGCCTCGTCGCAGGCGCAGGCCAGAAACCTGTGGCTGATCCGCGAGGGAATGAACGAGGGCCAGGCAAAACGCGGTGTCCATATGCGCAGCGACGTGTCGGTTCCGCTCTCCAAGGTGCCCTCTTTTGTCGCCGAGGCCGAAAACGCGATTCACGAGGCACTGCCGGACTGCGTCTGCGTGTCGTACGGCCATGTCGGCGATGGAAACGTCCATCTCAATGTCCTGCCGTCCACGGAACTGCCCCATGAGCAAAGGCTCGATAGGATCTATCGGTCCAAGACGATCCTGAACCAGGTACTGGATCGCTTCGACGGGAGCCTCAGCGCCGAGCATGGTATCGGCCGGCTCAAGCGGCCGGATTTCGACGCGCGTCTTCCGGACACCAAGCGCCGGCTGCTGACCGCCATCAAGAACGCCATCGATCCGGACATGGTGATGAATCCGGGCTGCCAGTTGAATTTTACCCGCAAGTCGTAGAAGAGCGTCACAAGGGAGAGCGGGCGCCGTGGTAATGGATTTCAGCCAGATCAGACGAAACGATCATCTGCCCGCCCGGATCGCATCGCAGATCGGACGCGAGATCAGCGACGGTCGGATCGCAGCCGGGGAAAAGCTGCCGACGGAACATATCCTGGCAAAGACCTTCGGTGTCAGCCGGTCGGTCGTGCGCGAAGCGATCGCGCAGCTTCGCAATGAGGGCCTGGTCGAGACCCGGCAGGGTGTCGGGGCGTTCGCGACCGATATCGAGCGCCGTCATTCGATCCGCATCGAACAGGGCAATCTCGCAGACCGCCGCAGCTTTCAAAGCCTGTTTCAGCTCAGGCTGCCGCTGGAGATCGAGGCTGCGGGGCTCGCAGCCGTCAATCATACGGCCGAAGACCTTTCGAAGCTCGACGAAGCGCTGGAACAGATGACGGGCGAGGAAAAATGGACCGAAAAAGGCATCCTCGCCGACCTCGCCTTCCATCGCCAGATCGCGGCTTCGACGCATAACGAATATTTCCTGCTATTCCTCGGTTTTATCGCAGAACGAATTCACTTGGCCATCAATACGGCCCGGGAAACGGCGGTGTTGACGGAAATCGTCGAGGTGACGATTGCCGAACACGTCGCGATTCGAGACGCTCTGGCGAGCCGCGATGCGATACGCGCCCGGGAAGCAATGCGCCAACACCTCGACGGCGCGGCAAGCCGGCTCGGTCTTGAGTTGCGGGTTTTCTAGCCGCCTCGGCCGCAGCGGATCGTTGGATCGATCCGGGATTTTCCAAAGCTGTAAAGGGCCGCTGGACAGCACGTAAAACTCTCTCTAGAAATACCGCAGGTGGAAGGTTGTCAGACATCCTGACAATTGAACGGCGCGGAGAGGCGCCTTCACCGGGGAAGGGAGGAGGAGCTGATGAGCCAGGTAATCAGCCGTTTGGAGATATCGAGCCCCAAGCACGGGCTTTGCTAGGAATTCCGGGGGGGAGCATGCAAAAAACAACCGATCTCTTTTTCAAAGTATTGGAAATTCTGTTGATCGTGCTGCTTGCAGCCATGGCGATCATGGTCTTTGCCAATGTCGTTCTTCGTTATGCGTTCAACTCGGGCCTGACGGTTTCCGAGGAGTTGTCGCGCTACTTCTTCGTCTGGCTCACCTTCATCGGCGCCGTCGTCGCCTTTCGTGAGCACGGGCATCTCGGCGTCGAAACCGTCGTCGCGTTCTTTGGCCGGAAGGGACGCATCGTCCTGATGATCCTGTCCAACCTCATCATCCTGATCTGCTCGGTGATCTTTTTCTGGGGCACCTGGAAACAGTTCGACATTAACGCCAGCATGAGCGCCCCCGTGACAGGGCTCTCGATGATCTGGGTCTACGGTATCGGCCTGTTCACCGGCGGGGGAATGTCCATCATGGCGTTTGCACGCCTGATCCGCTCGGTAACCGGCCGGACCACCGACGAGGAAATCGCTGCCTTTGCGGGCGAAAACCTGACGATCGAGCAGATGGCGGAGCGTGCCTGATGACCCTTGTCGTCTTCATTGGATCTCTGCTCGGAGCCATGGCCATCGGTGTACCGGTCGCCTTTTCGCTGATGTTCTGCGGCGTCGTTCTCATGTGGTACATGGGAATGTTCAATACCCAGATCATCGCCCAGAACATGATCGCGGGCGCCGACACGTTTACCCTGCTGGCCATCCCCTTCTTTATTCTGGCCGGCGAACTGATGAATTCGGGTGGGTTGTCGCGCCGCATCATCGACTTTGCGATTGCCTGCGTCGGTCATATTCGCGGCGGTCTCGGGATCGTTGCGATCATGGCCGCCATCATCATGTCGAGCATCTCCGGCTCGGCGGCCGCCGACACGGCGGCACTTGCGGCGATCCTCATCCCGATGATGGCGAAGGCCGGCTACAACGTCCCCCGCTCCGGCGGACTCATCGCCGCCGGCGGTATCATCGCGCCGGTCATCCCGCCGTCGATGGCCTTCATCGTCTTCGGCGTCGCGGCGAACGTCTCCATCACCCAGCTCTTCATGGCCGGCATCTTTCCGGGTCTGCTGATGGGCATCTCGCTGATCGTCGCGTGGCTGATCGTGGTGCGCAAGGACAATATCCAGCCGCTGCCAAAAGCGCCGATGCGCGACCGCCTGAATGCCACCGGCCGTGCCGCATGGGCGCTCGGGATGCCCGTCATCATCCTCGGCGGCATCAAGGCCGGCATCATGACGCCGACCGAAGCCGCGGTGGTCGCCGCCGCCTATGCGCTCTTCGTCGGCATGGTCATCTACCGGGAGCTCAAGCCGGCGGACCTGCCGCGCGTCATCCTGCAGGCGGCCAAGACCACGTCCGTGATCATGTTCCTGGTGGCCGCGGCCCTCGTCTCGTCCTGGCTGATCACCGCGGCAAATATCCCGGCGGAAATCGCCGGTTATATCGAGCCGCTGATCGACCGCCCGATGCTGCTGATGTTCGTCGTGATGATCCTCGTCCTGGTCGTCGGCACCGCCCTCGACCTGACGCCGACCATCCTGATCCTGACGCCGGTGCTGATGCCGATCATCAAGCAGGCCGGCATCGATCCCGTCTATTTCGGCGTGCTGTTCATCATGAACAACTCCATCGGCCTGATCACCCCGCCGGTCGGCGTAGTGCTGAACGTGGTCAGCGGCGTTGCCCGCATTCCGCTCGGAAAGGTGACTGCCGGCGTGTGGCCGTTCCTGGTCGCGCAGACGATCGTGCTTTTCCTTCTGGTCCTGTTTCCGGACCTCGTCATCGTGCCCGCACGGTGGCTGCATTAGGGCCCAGTCTCACTTCAACATCCATGGGAGGATAAAATGAGAAAACTGCTTCTTACGACGACTGCAATTGCATTCGCCTGCTCGGCAGCGGCGCCGGCCTTTGCCGAGTACAATTCGAGAAACATCCGTGTTTCCAACGGCATCAATCAGGATCACCCGGTCGGCAACGGCCTGAAGGCGGTCGACGAGTGCCTTCAGCAGAAATCCGGCGGCAAGATGAAGATCACCGCCTTCTGGGGCGGTGCGCTGGGCGGCGACCTGCAGGCCACCCAGGCCCTGCGCTCCGGCGTTCAGGAAGCGGTGATCTCGTCGTCCTCCCCGCTCGTCGGCATCGTGCCGGCGCTCGGCGTGTTCGACCTGCCTTTCCTGTTCGCCACCCCGCAGGAAGCCGACGCCGTGCTCGACGGCGACTACGGCCAGATGATGAACAAGAAGCTCGAAGCGGCTGGCCTCGTCAATCTCGCCTACTGGGAAAACGGCTTCCGCAACCTGTCCAACTCCGTCCGTCCCGTCACCAAGTGGGAAGACTTTTCGGGGATGAAGGTTCGCGTCATGCAGAACAACATCTTCCTGGACACGTTCCAGAACCTCGGCGCCAACGCCACCCCGATGGCTTTCGGCGAGGTCTTCTCCGCTCTGGAAACCAAGGCGATCGACGCCCAGGAAAACCCCTATGTGACGATCGACACCTCGAAATTCTACGAAGTGCAGAAATATGTGACGGCGACGAACCACGCCTATACGCCGTTCCTCTTCCTGTTCTCGAAGGCGATCTTCGACAGCTATACGAAGGACGAACAGGCGGCCCTCAAGGAATGCGCCGCAATCGGCCGCGACGTGGAACGCAAGGTCCTGCGCGAACTGAACCAGAAGTCGCTCGACAAGATCAAGGCGGCCGGCCTGCAGGTCAACGAACTCTCGGCGGAAGAGCAGACCCGTATCCGCGAGAAGTCGAAGGTCGTCTATGAAAAGCACAAGGCGGCGATCGGTGCCGACGTGGTCGACGGGATGATCGCCAAGCTGACCGAGATCCGCAAGAAGTAGGTCGAAGCTTCGCGCGACCGCGTCGTCCGCGATTGGAAAGCCCGCGAGACAATCGCGGGCTTTTTCTTATTCAGGTATGGCGGGCAGGACGCTCTGGCTTTTCTTGAGCGCCTGTTCGCGGATGAAGATGAAGAGGCCGGAAGCGACGATCAGAGCTGCCCCGACCATCATGCCGAGCCGCGGCGTGTCGCCGAAAAACATCCAGCCGAAGATCACGGCCCAGAGCAGCAGCGTATATTGAAGCGGCGCCACGGTCGCCGCGTCGGAGATCTTGAGGGCGCGATTAACCAGCATATGTGCCGCCATGGCGACGATGCCGAGCAGCCCCAGGAGAAGAAGGTCGCGGCTTGACGCGATCGGCGACCAGTCGACGGGCGCGAAGGCGAGGCCCGCAATGCCTGCACCCATGACCTGAAAGAAAACCAGCGTGCTGTCCGGCGTGCCGCGCAGGAAACGCCCGGAAATCAGCATGAAGGCGAACGCGGCGCTGCCGATGATCGAAATCACGGCGGGCAGGCTGAACATGGCGCTCGACGGCTCGAGCGTGATGATGACGCCGACGAAACCCACCGCAATTGCCGTCCAGCGCCGCCATCCCACCTTTTCACCGAGCAGGAAGGGCGAGCACGCCGCAACATAGATCGGCGCCGCCAGCCAATAGGTCATCACGTCGGCGAGCGGCAGGTACATGACCGCATAATAGAAGCAGAACACTTCGGCGGTCGAAAACGCCACACGGAAAAATTGCATGCCGGGCCGTTCGACGACGAGCAGATTGCCGAAACCGGCCTTCCAGACCATCGGCACGAGGATGAGCAGCGCAGCAAGGCTGCGGACCAGAACAACCTGGCCCAGCCCGTAGCTCGCGACGAGCCATTTGCCCATTGCGTCGTTCAGGGCAAACATCAGCATTCCGAGAAGCATCAGCATCGGGCCGGTCATGCTCGCGGTCCTGAGCACGGTCGCCGAGGAAATATTCATTTCGATTGTACCTTAAAGGATAGAGGCGTCGGACGTCCGCCGGCTGACGGTGAAGACGCGATCGAGTTCCAGATTGAGCTCCATTCCGAGGCCCGGACCGGGCGGCACGGTGATCATGCCATTATTCACTTCCGGCAAAGCGGTCACCAGATCCCGATACCACGTCTTGTAGAACGCACGCACGCTCTCCTGCACCAGCGCATTGGGCGCATTGAGAGACAAATGGGTCGAGGCGCAAAGAACGACCGGGCCGGTGCAGTCATGCGGCGCGACGGGCAGGTGCCAGGTCTCCGCCATGGACGCGATCTTGCGGGCCTCCGAAAGGCCGCCGCACCACGAAATGTCGAGCATGACGATGCCGGCGACCCCGGTTTCCAGGTAGTCGCGAAAACCCCACCGGGTCGCAAGCGTCTCGGAGGCTGAGATCGGCGCGGGCGACACCTCGGCATACCGTTTCAGGCTCGACAGGCTGTCCATCTTGATCGGATCTTCATGCCAGAACGTCTGGTAGGGCGTCAGCGCCTTGGCGATCTGCATGGCCGGCAGGAGCTGCCACATCGAGTGGAACTCCACCATGATGTCCATCCGGTCGCCGACCGCCTTGCGGATCTTCTCGAAAGGCTGGAGCGCAAGCTTCAGTTCCGGCATCGAAATATACTGACCTTTGGTCTTCTCGGCCATGGCGTCGAAGGGCCAGATCTTCATCGCCGTAATGCCTTCTTCGAGCAGCGATTCGGCCAGTTCGTCGGCGCGGTGCAGGAAACCGTTCAGGTCGTCATAGGCGATACCGCCGCTCAAGCCGTAGTTGGCGGTCGTCTGGCCCGTCGCCTTCTTGATGTATTCCGTACCGGCGCAGGTATTGTAGGTGCGGATTTCCCGGCGGCTGAAACCACCCAGCAACTGGGCGATCGGCTGGTCGGTGACCTTTCCGAAAATATCCCACAGCGCGATGTCGAATGCCGAATTGCCCCGCATTTCCGCCCCTGAAGAGCGAAAGCCGACATAGCCGACCAGCTCCTGGGCAAGAAGATCGATCTGGAGGGGATCGCGGCCGATGACCCGGGGAGCAATATATTCGTGGATGTAGCTCTCCACGGTTTCGGCGCCGAAAAAGGTTTCGCCGAGGCCGGTAATTCCCTCATCGGTATGGACGAGAACCCACAACAGGTTCGTGCGCTCTGCGACGCGCACGGTTTCAAGCTTGTTGATTTTCATGTTTCCTCCCTTGACGAATTCAATCACAGGTCATGATCTTTGGTAAGACCAGACGTTGTATTTCTCGCCACAGGACAGGCGTCGAGACCGGGGCGCTTGGGAGAAGCCGCAGCGCCATCGTCCATTCGCCAAGACGACGGAAACCGCGGCCGCTCGCTTCGTTTCAAGCCACCGGCCTCGGTTTCACGAATTCATGGGCACCGAGAAACAGGTTCCGGGCGGCACAACCGCACACCGGTATCTACCGGCGCGAAGCGGACAGCCCGTAGATCTTCTCGATATCGTCCAGCATCAGGTTTGCGGCGATAATGCCACCGGCCGTGTTCCAGACCGCGTCGCTGACGACGCCGACCTTGTTTGCCTTGACGACCGCAAGGTTCTTCCACAGCGCATCGGATGTCCAGTCGGCAGCAGCGGCAGCCGTCTTTCCGTCCCCGGTATCGTAGACGAGGTAGAAAAGCCGGTCGCCTTCGAATTCCGAAATACGTTCCTTGGTCACCTCGTCGGCAAACTCCATGCGGTCCTGATTTGCGGGCCGCGCGAAGCCGACCTGGCTCAACACATTGCCGGCAAAGGTATCCTTCAGCAGTATGCGGGTACGGCCGGGCATGAAGCGCACCAGCGAGATCTTTTCCGCCTTCTTCTCCCCCAGCGCCTTGCTGATCGCCGCGACACGGTCGTCATAGGCCTTGAAGGCGGCTTCCGCCTCGGGCAGCTTGCCGACAGCGGTCGCGTAAAGCTTCATATTGCCTTTCCAGTCGCTTCTGATCCGTTCGGTCAGCACCGTGGGGGCGATAGCCGAGAGCTGTGAATAGATCTTTTCCTGCCTGAACTTGGTACCGAGGATGAGATCAGGCTCGAGCGAGGCGATGAGCTCGAGGTTGACCGCCGATTCGTCGCCGACGACGGTCACGCCGTCCATCTGCCTGGCGATATGGTCGTACCAGGGATTTCCAAGCCAGGAACGAACAGCGCCAACCGGCTTGATGCCGATGGCCAGCAGAGCTTCGGTACCCTCGTTGGTCAGAATGACGACCCTCTTGGGCGCATCCGGTACGTTCGTCGTGCCCATCGCATGAATGACATCGCGTGCATTCGCAGCGGTGAGGAAAAACACGGACAGAAACGCCGCGAACAGGACAGATTTGATACGCACACACGCCTCGAACTTGACAAATGAATGATTTCCAACCAATCGGTCGGGCCGCTAAGATGACGGACATTATCCACTTAAAGTCAAGTTGAAACTCGTGCGCCCGATTGCCATCCCCACGTCTTCCCGCCCGGCGATATCGCTGACGATCGCACTGTGGGTCACATTGACGATGGTCATTCTGGCAAGCATCGCACTGGGATATCGGCAATATTGGCCGTCGGCGATATGGAAGGCGATCTTTGCCTTCGATGGATCGGAAAGCGCCGTTGTCATTACCACTCTGCGCATTCCCCGTGCGCTCCTAGCGCCCCTCGTTGGAGCCGCGCTCGGCGTCGCTGGCGTCCTGACGCAGACGCTTGCGCGCAACCGGATCGCCTCGCCGGACACGCTCGGCATCAATGCGGGCGCGGCTCTGGCGGTGGTGGCGTCGAGCGTGTGGTTCGGGGTGGGCTCGATTGCCGGCATGTCGGTGGCGGCGATATCCGGCGCGCTCGCCACCAGCCTGCTTGTGTTCGGAGTCGCTGCAAGCTCTGGAGGCTTCTCGCCGATCCGGATCGTGCTGGTCGGCGTCACCGTCGGAGGGCTGGGATATTCGATCGTCCAGATCATCCTCACCACCAACGAAGCCCAGCTCAAGGAGCTGTTGTTCTGGCTGACGGGCTCGTTTGCGGATCGCCCGATCTCGTTTGCGATCGGCGGCGCGCCCGTGGTCCTCGTCGGACTGATAGTCGCCTGGATGCTGGCGCAGCCGCTCGATGCGTTGCAGGCAGACGATACGACGGCGGCAAATCTCGGTGTTCCGCTCGCCGTCGTGCGGTGGTCCGGGTTCCTGACTGTGTCCCTGTTGACGGGCGCGAGCGTTTGCATGGCCGGCCCGGTCGGCTTCGTGGGTTTCGTGGTTCCCCATGTCGCAAGACGGTTCGTCGGCCTTGGCCATCGCCGCCTGATCATCACCTCGGCATTGATCGGAGCAATCTATGCAACGACGGCCGACGTGCTTGCACGGTTTATCATCTATCCTGCCGAAGCTCCGGTCGGCGCAATCACCTCCACCGTCGGCGGCATCGTCCTGCTGATCCTTCTGAAGCGGAGGGTGGCATGACCATGCCTGCCCGCGCGCTTGCCTCTTCCAGAGCTCCCTTCGTTCTCGTCGCGATCGTTCTTCTCTTCGTGCTGCTTGCCTCGACCGGCGTCGCATTCGGGTCCACCTGGATCCCGTTGAGCCAGGTCTGGGACGTGCTTCTGGGGGCTGAAATCCGTGGCAAGACCGTGATCATCCTGCAGTTTCGCCTGCCCCGGGTGGTGATCGCCGCGCTGGCGGGCGGAGGTTTCGCCGTCGCCGGATACCTTCTCCAGCGGGTCACCCGCAATGACCTCGCTTCGCCGGGCATTCTTGGCGTCGTCGACGGTGCGGCTCTGGCGGTGGTGTGCTTCCTTGCCGCGCTGTCGAACGAGTCCAACGCTCTCGTCACGTCGATCGCCTACCAGCCCGTCGCGGCCGCCGCCGGATCGATCCTGGCCATCTTCATCGTCTTCGCGTTCGCCGGCAGCCAGGCGGCATCGGCGATCCGGCTGCTTCTGTTCGGCACGGCGGTTGCTGCCGTCCTCAAATCCCTGACGGTGATCGCGATGCTGGTCGGGCCGGTCTATCAGGCGGGCCAGGCAGCGCGCTGGATCGCGGGCGCCGTCAACGAGATCAACTGGAACGAGATCCGCATCACCGCGATGGGCATGCTCCCTCTGATGCTGATCGTTCTGATCGTCGCCCGAAAGCTGCCGCCGGCGGATCTCGACGAGACGTCGGCCCGGAGCATAGGCCTCAACCTGCCGACCTTCCGCGTTCACATATTCGTCCTTGCCGCGGCGATTACCGCATTATCCGCCGCATTTGTCGGCGGTATCGGCTTCATCGGCCTGATGGCGCCGCACCTTGCGCGCCGCCTGATCGGGCGGACGGTCCATTTGGGCCTCGTCGGCAGTTTTTTCATTGGCGCCTCGATGCTGGTTGGCGCGGACCTGATCGTCAGGCTGCTTTTTTCGCCGACGGAAGTGCCCGCCGGTACGGTTCCAGCCATCATCGGCGCTCCCTATTTCCTCTACCTCCTGATGAGAAATCAGCGCCATGACTGAAGCGACGACCGAGGCGACCGCCACCCCGAACGCGGTGATATCGATCGAGGAACTGAGCCTCGACTACGGCAAGGTCAATGTCCTGCATTCCCTGTCGCTCGCCATCCCGAAGGGCAAGATCACCGTGCTGGCGGGAGCGAATGGCTGCGGTAAGTCCACGCTGCTGCGAGCCATCCGCAGGCTCCACAAACCGAGCAGCGGACAGATTTTTCTGGACGAGCTGAACATCCACGGCCTTGGCGAAAAGGCGCTCGCCAGGAAGATCGGACTGCTCGCCCAAAGCCCTTCGGCACCGGAAGATATGACGGTACAGGAACTGGTGCGCCTGGGCCGCTATCCGCATCAGACGCTGCTGCAGCCCTGGAGCGCCGGCGACACCGACGCCATCGAGCAGGCGATGGCCGGTACGGGCGTCGGCGACCTGCGCGACCGCAGGCTCGGCTCCCTGTCCGGCGGGCAGTTGCAACGCGCCTGGATCGCCATGGTGCTGGCGCAGGAGACGGACATCATCTGCCTGGACGAACCGGTCAACCATCTCGACCTCGCACATCAGCTCGAATGCCTCGAACTGGTCCACCGGCTCAAGGAGCAGTTCGGCAGAACGGTCGTGCTGGTCCTGCATGACCTCAACCTCGCGGCGCGATATGGCGACACCTTGGTCTTCCTGCGTGGTGGCAAGATCGTTGCAACCGGCGCACCGGCCGACCTCGTTACCGAGGAACTGGTCGCCGACGTCTTCGGCGTGCAGGCGAGGATCATCACCGATCCCGTCCACGGCCGCCCCCTCTGCATCCCGCTCCGCCTTTCGGAAAGGCAGTCTTCCTAATCAAAAACGCCGGATGCGCGGCTCGGAGCATGACGCCCGGACCGGAGCGTACTGCCGTCGCTTCGCGAGAGAAATATGAGTCGCGCTCACCGTTGACAAAATGTCGACAAAGTGATGACATATTCTTATAAAGGCGGGAGCGAAACAGGTGACGGAAAAACCGAAACAAATTCGGGTCCGCCATGAACGGGAGAATAAACGGGTGCCGATTGGCTTGGCTCTCAGCCGCCGCCATGCTGAAAGCCATGGGCATGTTTCAGGCCCCGCTGCCGCTGCTTGCGCTTCCACACAAATGCTGCCGGGGCCTGATGCCGGTTCCCGTTCGATGTCGGCTACCATCAATCCGGCGGTCTGCGCCGCCATCATCCGGCCAGGGAGCTTCCCCGAGTGACGCCAACCGCATCCGCCCCGCTTCTGACCGTGGACGACCTGTCGGTCGAGTTCGGCGCTTCCCGTGTCATCGAGAACCTGAGCTTTTCCGTTTCGGCCGGCCAGACGGTAGCGATTGTCGGCGAATCCGGTTCGGGCAAGTCGGTGACCTCGCTGTCGGTCATGCGGCTCGCCGACATGCTCGGCGCCAATTACCCGACCGGCCGCATCCTGTTCCAGACCTCGGGCGGCCAGACCGACCTCCTGAAACTCGACCAGAAGAGGATGCGCGGCATTCGCGGCAAGGAGATCTCGATGATCTTCCAGGAGCCGATGACCTCGCTCAACCCGGTCTTCACCATCGGCGACCAGGTGGCCGAAATTTTGAAGCTGCACGAGGGCAAGTCGAACAGCGCGGCGCTGGCCGAAGCAAAACGGCTTCTCGACATGGTCCGCCTGCCCGACGCGGCGGAACTGCTGACCCGCTATCCGCACCAGCTTTCCGGCGGCATGCGCCAGCGCGTGATGATCGCCATGGCGCTTGCCTGCAAGCCGAAGCTTCTGATCGCCGACGAGCCGACGACGGCGCTCGACGTGACGATCCAGGCGCAGATCCTCACCATCCTGCGCGACCTGCAGAAGGAACTCGGCGCGGCCGTCATCTTCATCACCCATGACATGGGCGTCGTCGCCGAAATGGCCGACGAGGTGGTGGTGATGTGGAAGGGCAAGGCGGTCGAAAAGGGCGCGGCTCTCGACATCTTCGAAAAGCCGGTCAATGCCTATACGCGCACGCTGCTTGCCGCCGTGCCGAAACTGGGCAGCATGGCCGGCGAGGAATTCCCCAAGCGCCTGCCGCTGACCGTGCTCGAAGGTGGCGAGCCGAAGCTTTCGGGTAGCGAGCGTATCCAGGATACGGCCCGTTACGACGCCGATCCCCTGCTTTCGGTGCGCGACCTGGTGGTGCGTTTCGATATCAAGAAGGGCCTGCTCGGCAAGGTTACCCATCGCGTCCACGCGGTTGAAAAGGTCTCCTTCGACATTCATCCGGGCGAGACGCTGGCGCTGGTGGGCGAATCCGGCTCGGGCAAATCGACGATCGGCCGCACCATCCAGCAGCTTCAGAAGGCGACGGCCGGCAATATCACCTTCGCGGGCAAGCCGCTTTCGGCGATGAGCATGGCCGAGCGCCACAACCTTCGCCGGGACGTGCAATATATCTTCCAGGATCCGTTCGCTTCGCTCGATCCGCGCAAGACGGTCGGCTTCTCGATTGCCGAGCCGATCCGCACCCACGGCCTTCTCGACAGCGAGAAGGAAATCGCGAAAACCGTCGATGCGCTTCTGGAACGGGTCGGCCTCACCTCCGCGCATGCCCGCCGCTATCCGCACGAATTTTCCGGCGGCCAGCGCCAGCGCGTCTGCATCGCCCGTGCGCTCGCCTCGAAGCCGAAACTGATCATTGCCGACGAGGCGCTTTCGGCGCTCGACGTCTCGATCCAGGCGCAGATCATCAACCTGTTCATGGACCTGCAGGAAGAGCGCGGCCTCGCCTATCTCTTCATCAGCCACGACATGGCGGTGGTCGAGAAGATGAGCCACCGGGTGGCGGTGCTCTATCTCGGCCAGATTATGGAATTCGGCAATCGCCGCCAAATCTTCGAAACCCCGACCCACGACTACACGCGCCGGCTTCTGTCCGCCGTGCCGGTCGCCGATCCGCGCCGGCGCAAGCCGCTGGCGATGATCGAAGGGGACATTCCGAGCCCGGTGCGGGCGGTCGGAAACGAACCGGTGCTTCTCGCCCGGGAGGAAATCGCGCCAGGTCACTACGTGGCCCGCGGTGCATGACGATTTGACATTCGGTTTTTCAACAGGAGCAAAAACG
Source organism: Neorhizobium sp. 2083 (assembly GCF_031455615.1). Classification (NCBI taxonomy): domain Bacteria; kingdom Pseudomonadati; phylum Pseudomonadota; class Alphaproteobacteria; order Hyphomicrobiales; family Rhizobiaceae; genus Neorhizobium; species Neorhizobium sp. 2083. The sequence goes on from NZ_JAVDTC010000007.1 coordinate 21,859, forward strand.
ATGATAAAAATGCAGAGGGGTTTGCGGACGGCATTGGTGGCGATGGCGCTCGCAGGCGTGGCATTCGCGCCGGTTTCGGCTCTCGCCGCCGGCAAGCTGACGGTGTCTTCGCCGCAGGATCCGGGCAGCTGGGATCCGATCGACACCTTCCTCGTCAACTGGGCCTCCGTCGCGACCAACATTTTCGACGGCCTGACCTATCGTGGGCCGGACCTGAAGCTCGTTCCGGGCCTTGCGACCTCCTGGGAAGTTCTCGACAACGGCATGCGCATCCGCTTCAAGCTGCGTGAAGGCGTGAAATTTCACAACGGCGAGGCCTTCGACGCCGAGGCGGTCAAATTCACCTTCGACCGCCTGCTCGGAGCCGAAGGCGCCAAGGGTCCGCAGCAGTCCAACTACAACTCGATCGGCAGCGTCGACATCATCGATGCCAACACGGTCGAATTCAAGATGAAGGTGGCCGATCCGGTCATCCTCACCAAGCTCGCCGGTTATGGCGGCATGATCGTGCCGCCGAAATACATCACCGAGAAGGGCGATGCCTATTTCAATGCGCATCCGGTCGGCACCGGCGCCTTCAAGTTCGTCTCCTATGAGCCGAAGGTGAATATCGTGCTTACCGCCAACGCCGACTATTTCGGCGGCGCTCCGAAGATTTCCGACCTCGAATACAAGTTCATCGCCGAGCCGGCGACCGCCGTCGCCGAACTGCAGGCCGGCCGCGTCGATCTCGTCATCCCTCCGACCATCCCGATCGGCATGATCCCGACGATCCAGGGCAATGCCAAGCTCGCCGTGGTCACTTCGCCGGGCCCGACGGTCTATGCGCTGCGCTTCAACACCCGCGACGGCATCACCAAGGATCCGAAGGTCCGCCAGGCGCTGATCATGGGCGTCGACCGCGACGCGATCATCAAGTCGATCCTCGGCGGCCAGGCCCAGCCGATCGCGAGCTTCCAGGGACCGCTGTCCTTCGGTTTCGACAAGACCATGAAGCCGCTGCCTTACGATCCGGCCAAGGCACAGGCTCTGCTGAAGGAAGCAGGCGTCGCTCCAGGCGCTGCCCTGCAGATCGACCTTCGCGGCAACGAGGCGACCTTCATCGAAGTCGCCCAGGCAATCTCCGCCTACCTGCAGACGATCGGCATCACCGCCACGATCAAGCCCTACGAGACGAACGTTCTGCTGAACGACATCATCCCGAACGGCAAGACGGGCGCGATGTTCCAGCAGTCCTGGGGCGGCTGGACGCTCGACTACGACAACACCGCGGTCGCGATGTACAAGACCAAGGAAAAGTGGAACCCCTACGACAGCGACCCGAAGATGGACGAACTGCTCGCCAAGCAGCGCACCATCACCAATGTCGCCGAGCGTGAAAAGGTGCTGCAGGAAATCGCCCGCTACGCCGCTGACCGGGCGCTGGAAATGCCGCTCTACAACCTCAACGCCATCTTCGGCATCAACAAGCGCGTGAAGAATTTTACGCCCGTGCCGGACAGCCGCCTGAAGTTCACCGACGTCACCGTCGACTAAGATTTTAAGAGCCGCCGCCTTTCCAACGAGGCGGCGGCCCGACAAGAACAAGGGACGAGAGATTTGGCCGCATTCCTGGTAAAACGCCTTCTGCAGGCGGTTTTCGTCGTCATCGCCGTGACGCTGACGGTCGCCTTCGCGATCCGGCTGACCGGCGACCCGGCGCTGATGCTGACGCAGGGCGCCGGCAGCGTCACCGAGGCTGACCTCGTGAAAATCCGCGAAGGGCTGGGTCTCAACGAACCGTTCCTCGTCCAGTATTTCAATTTCCTGAAGGGCATCGTCACCCTCGATTTCGGCAAGAGCTTCCTCGGTGGCACGCCGGTATCGCTGCTGATCGGCAAGGCGCTGCCGGCAACCCTGTCGCTTGCCTTCACCTCGCTGATCGTCTCGATCGTCATTTCTATCCCACTCGGCATCAAGGCGGCGACCGCGCGCGGCAAATGGGCCGATCAGATGATCCGCATCTTGTCGCTCGTCGGCCTCTCCTTCCCGAACTTCTGGCTGGCGACGATGCTCGTCCTGCTCTTTGCGATCGCCCTGCCGCTCTTGCCGCCAAGCGGCATGGACGGATTTGCAAGCTTCATCCTGCCGGCCGTTACCATGGGCATCATCCTGACGGCGACCAATGTCCGCCTGGTGCGCACCACCATGCTGGAGACGCTGCGCTCCCAATATATCATGGTCGCCCGCGCCAAGGGGCTGAGCGAAAACGTCGTGCTCTACAAACACGCACTACGCAACTGCGCCATTCCTCTGATCACCTTCTTCGGCCTGCAGTTCGGGGGCCTGCTCGGCGGCATCGTCGTGGTCGAGCGGGTGTTCAACTGGCCGGGTCTGGGGACGCTCGCCTTCGACGCCGTCGGCGCCCGCGACTATCCGGTGCTGCAGGCGGTCATCACGGTCCTGTCGCTGATGATCATCGGCATCAACCTTCTGGTCGACATCGCCTATGGCTTGGTCGATCCCCGCATCCGGACGGAGTGAGAGCCATGGCCTCGTCGCGCAGCGCTTCCTCGAATTTCCTCAAGCTCGAGTTTGTCCTCGGCGCCCTTCTCGTCGGCGTGATCGGGCTCGCCGTCCTCTTTTCCGGCGTGATCTTTCCCGGCGGCGCCGACAAGATCGACCTGATGTCGCGGCTCGTGCCGCCGTTCGCAAGGCCCGCACACCTGTTCGGCACCGATCCGCTCGGCCGCGACGTGTTGGCGCGGGTCGTCGCCGGCGGCAAGATCTCGCTGCTCGTCGGCTTCGCCTCGGTCGCCGGCGGCGTCACCGTCGGCGTCGTCATGGGCCTGATCGCCGGTTATTACCGCGGCATCTGGGACATGCTGGTGATGCGCTTTGCCGATATCCAGCTGGCGCTTCCCTTCATCCTGCTCGCCATCACCTTCATCGCCATCGTCGGCGGCGGGCTGGCGAACACGATCATCCTGCTGGTCGTCTCGCAGTGGGTCCAATATGCCCGCCTGGTGCGCGGCTCGGTGCTGACGCTGCGCGAACGGGAATTCATCCTCTCGGCCCGCGCCATCGGGGTCAAGGATTGGCGCATCATCGTCCAGCACCTGCTGCCGAACCTGATCGGTCCGGTCATCGTGCTGATGACGCTCAATGTCGCCACCAATATCCTGCTCGAGTCGAGCCTCACCTTCCTCGGCCTCGGCATCGACCCGACCATTCCGAGCTGGGGCGGCATGCTGGCCGAAGGCCGCACCTATCTGCAGACGGCCTGGTGGGTCAGCGTCTTCCCGGGCCTTGCGATCCTCCTCACCGTCCTTGGCCTCAACCTCCTCGGCGACTGGCTGCGCGACAGTCTCGATCCCACAGGCAGAACTTCCGCATGACACTGATCCACGAACAGCAGGTCGAGCGCACGCTCGACACCCTCGTCGCACGCTTTTCCGGCGCCAGCGGTGCGACGGTCGAAGCCTGGGTCTTCGACGACGAGAAGAGCCGCAGGCAGGCCGAGGCGAAACTTGCCTCGATGGGCGTCACGGCGAAATTCCGCAGCGCCTATAAGCCGCTGTTGCATTTCCTTCTTGAAGAGGCCGATCTCGAAAACCTCTCGGCCCTGCATGTGGTCTATCCCGTCCACAAGGCCTGCCCGAAGAACCGTTTCCTGCTGGAGGCCTATCCTCTGGCCGGTCTCGTCGGCGAAACACGGCTGACTTTCGAAGCGGGGACTGAAGACGCCTTCTACGCGGTCACGCTGACCACCAAGAACGGCGGCCCCCAGACGCACAAGGTATTCGCGCCGAACCGGCTCCACACGGATTTCATCGGCGAAACGCTGCTGTCGCCCACCGGCTGGCTAAGCCTGGACGGAGGAACCGGCGAACGGCTGGAGACCGACTACGAAATCCTGTTCACGTCCGCAGTCGAAGCCGTCGCGGCCCATGACTGGGGGACGAAGGAGCCTTATTTCGAGGAGCTCAACGTCGCGGTCACCCTGCCGGCCGAAGACCGGCGCCTGGCCGTCGGCGAAGAAGTCGTCAGCCTGCGCGAGGCGCTGCACGAGGATTTCTATTTTTCGCTTCTGGAAGTCTTCCAGAAGAAATCCGGCCGACCGATCGGCGACCGCGGCCTGCAGCCGGGCCAGATCATCCCGGAAATTCGCGAGGGCGAAACCATCTCCGTCCGCGTCGAAACACGGCCGCTCCGGATATCCGACGCAGTCGCTGAACCGCAGCGGCTCACATCCGCCGTGTCTCCGGTTTCCGTGGCGCAGATCCGCCGGGAACTTGCCTCGATCGAGGGCGTCGCCTTCGAAGCCCGCTCGCGGAGCGGCCGCTCCGTGGAAGCGCGTTATCGCGCGGGCGCCGACAAATCCGTTATGATCAGCGGCGGCCAGCACGCTAACGAGACGACCGGCATCGTCGGTGCGCTGCGCGCCGCACAAACGCTTAGCTCAAGACCGGGCGCGCATTTCGTCATTTCGCCGCTCGAAAATCCGGACGGTTACCAGGTACATTGGCGCCTTCGGGCCGACAACCCGCTGCATATGCATCATGCGGCCCGCTACACCGCGCTCGGTGACGATCTCGAATACCGTTCGGGCAAGGAACTGTTCGAAAAGGCGATCCGCGTCGAAGCCGAAAGGGTGAGCGGTGCGAAGCTCCACGTCAACCTGCACGGTTATCCCTCGCATGAATGGACGCGACCGCTTTCCGGCTACGTGCCACGAACATTCGCGATGTGGACAGTGCCGAAGGGTTTTTTCCTGATCATGCGCCATCACGCCGAGTGGACGGCGCAGGCCGAAATCGTGATCGATCGCGTCAGCCGCCATCTCGCAGCCATTCCCGGCCTCGTCGCCTACAATGCCGAGCAGATCAGGCTTTTCGAAACCCATGCCGGCGAAACCGGCTTCCGCATCATCAACGGCTTCCCCTGCCTGATCTCGATCGACGACCGCCACACGGTTCCGCTGACACTGATCACCGAATATCCGGACGAAACCATCTACGGCCCGGCCTTCATCCAGGGCCACACGGCGCAGATGGAAACGGTGCTCGCCGCCTATGACGCGATCCAGACGATCGAAGAACCGGCTCCGGCCCCGGAACCCGCGGTGTAATCACCCTAGCGCTCGTCTGTTTCGGATAGTCTCCAACGCAGCGATGAACCAGGTTTCATCGCTGCGTTGGATGCGCATGCGCGAACCGGCCGCGGCGCAATTCTCCTGAATTACTCCTTGCGGCCTGCACAAAATCTGCAATCCGGTCCGGCATTCTCTTGTCATGAACAAGAGCAACACCCCGCCCCGCATCACCCCCTCCATACTGCCAGACCGCCTCCGCAACGACGGATGGTGGCTGGCGGACGATCGCGAGCCTGACGGAAATTCTCCTGACCGGCGTCCCGTGACCATACTCACGGTGATCGAGGGCGGCCTCAGAGAGAGGACCAGCAGTGCAATCAACCAATAAGCCGATGACACCGAAGCCCTGGACACGCGGCCTCAACCGGATCCCTTTACTCCTGGCGGTCGTGGCAATCTCGGATTTCCTGGTCTTCGGCCGGGCGCCGGGCCTTAATCTTTTCCTGTTTGCGATCTTGGTAACGGCCACGATCCTCTTGTCGGCGCGGCGGCGAATACAACCCCTGACAGCAGCCGTGTGGCTGGGCCTTTCCGCCCTCGCCTCCGGCCCTCTCATCGAAGCTCCCTCGCTGATGGGCATTGCCGTCTCGCTTTGCATGGTCATGTGTGTGGCGCTGGCGGGCGCCAGACTTATACCGCGGAGACTGAGCGGCCTTCCTCCGGTTCTTTTTCGATTTGTCCTCATTGCCCCGCTGCGACTTCTGCAGGACTGCCGTAGGCATCTTGGCTCGCGTACCGAGGGCTCGCTTCTTGTCGCAATCTGGCGAAACATCGGCATCTGGACGGTGCCGCTCATTCTCGCCTCGATTTTCCTGCTTCTCTTTGCCATCGCCAATCCGCTGATCGAGGACGCGCTGCGGAGCATCGACTTCGCATTCCTGCTGCAATTCATGGATCTCTGGCGTATCGGTTTCTGGCTGGCGGTGGCCGCTTTCGTCTGGGCCATGCTGCGCCCGCGCCTCAAGCGGAGGATCCTTCGCCGTCGAGCACATGGCCCGGCCGTGGACCGTGCCGAAATTCCATTTCTCAGCCATGCCTCGCTGCTGCGGTCGCTCATCCTCTTCAATGCGCTGTTTGCGACGCAGACGCTGCTGGATCTCGTCTATCTCTGGGGCGGCGTCGATCTTCCGGATGGCATGAGCCATGCCGAATACGCTCATCGCGGCGCCTATCCGCTGATCGCCACGGCTCTGCTCGCCGCGGCTTTCGTGCTCATCGCTATGCGTCGCGGCGGTCCCGGCGACAACAGCCCTCTGATCCGCAGCCTCGTCCATGCCTGGATCGGCCAGAACATCCTGCTCTGCCTGTCGTCGATCCTGCGGCTCGATCTCTATGTCGAGGCATATTCGCTCACGGAATTGCGGGTTGCCGCGGGAATATGGATGGGCCTCGTTGCCGTCGGCCTTGTCCTGATCCTGCTGCGGATTCTGTTGCGCCAATCCAACCAGTGGCTGATCGCTGCCAATATCGCCGTCCTGATGGGCGTGCTCTATCTCAGCGCCTTCATCGATTTCCCGGCCTTCATCGCCCGCTTCAACGTCACGCACAGCCTGGAACTGAGCCATGAAGGCGTTCCGCTGGATATCGACTACCTGTCGTCGCTCGGCCCATCCGCCATCCCCGCGCTCGATCTATACCTGTCCGCCCTGCCCTATGACGCGACGGAGAAAAGGGGGACGGCACTGTCGATCAGGCAGTCGCTCGCCCACGGTTTCGAGCGTCGTTCGCGCGACTGGCGAAGCTGGAATTTCCGTTCGCAAAGGATCGAGGCCTATCTTCGGTCGCCCTCAACCATTGCAAGATAGAAGAAGAACGATGACAACAGCGTCGGTGAATTTCTGCAGGACCCATCATGGCGCATCGCATCCTCGTCGTCGATGACGAACCCCATATTCGCGACGTGATCTGCTTTGCCCTGGAACGCGCCGGCATGGCGCCGACGACCGCCCGCAACGGCACCGAGGCGATGATGGCCTTCCATCGGGGACATATCGATCTCGTCGTTCTCGATATTGGCATGCCGGAGATGGACGGCCTGGAAGTTTGCCGCCAGATCCGCAGGACATCCGGGCTTCCAATCCTGTTCCTATCGGCCCGGGACGAGGAGATCGACAGGGTGCTCGGGCTCGAAATCGGCGGCGACGACTATGTCACCAAACCGTTCAGCCCTCGCGAACTGGTCGCACGCGTCAAGGCGATACTGAAGCGCAGCGGCAATGGAAGCGGTGCCGATGCCCGGGGGACCATGGTGGCTGTCGGAGAACTCACCCTCGACCGGGCCGGGAGGACCGTAACCTTCGGCGGCACTGCAATCGCGGCGACCGCGCTGGAATTCTCCATCCTCGATGCGCTTCTCTCCCGTCCTGAAATGGTGTTCAGCCGCGAACAGCTGATGGAGGCCGCCTATGGCGCCGGCATCCATGTGGCGGATCGCACGATCGACAGCCATATCCGCAACATCCGGGCCAAGTTTTCGGCAGCGGGCGCCGTTGGCGTCATTGCCACCGTTCACGGCGTCGGTTTCAAGCTGGGCGGCGACCTCGGAAGGAAAGCGTGATGACGGCGCCCAAGGTCAGGACCAAATGGCGGCCTCCGCTGGCGATGATCGTGTATGCCGTCCTGTTGGCCGTGATGGCCCTGCCGGTCCTGATCATCATCTGGTTCCGTGCCACGGAAGCGACCCAGATGCGGATGACACCTGCCGAGGTCGGGGCGCTCGTCGTCGTTCTGGTCCTGACGCTCGCAGTCGCATACGTGCTCGCCCGCACCATCACCGGGCCGATCAATGCGCTGATCTCCCGTACCGAGGAAATCGCCCGCGGAGGCAAGGCGGCGATCCAGCCGCTGGAAAGTTATGGAACGCGCGAAATCGCGACACTGTCGCAAAGCTTCCTTGACCTCGCCGGCAAACTGGTCGACCGCACCGAATATGTCCGCTCCTTTGCCGCCCATGTTTCCCACGAGCTCAAGTCGCCTTTGACCGCGATCCGGGGCGCGGCGGAACTGCTGCGCGATGACGATGCCGATCAGCCGATGACGAAGGCGCAACGCTCGCATTTCCTCGACAATATCGTCGCCGATGCCGAGCGGCTCGATACCTTGCTGTCAAGGCTGAGGGAGCTGGCTCAGGCGGAGCTTCCCGCGATCCAGGGCAAGACAGCGATCGACGATATCCTTCCATTGCTGCGCGAGCGGTTTCCCGTGCTCGAAATTTCCGGTTTGGGAGATATGGATGCCGCCTTCCCCCTTCCCTTCGAGGCAGCCGACATCGTCTTTGCCAATCTCGCGGAAAATGCAGCCCAGCATGGAGCCACCCGATTGGAACTGGTGGCCTCGGTTCATGCGCGGACGGTCACGATTCTCGTGTGCGACAACGGCAGCGGCATTTCCGAAGGAAACCGGGAGCGCGTCTTCCAGCCGTTCTTCTCGACCCGCCGTGAACAGGGTGGCACCGGCATGGGCCTCGACATTGTCCGCACCATGCTCGGATCATACGGCGGCACCATCCGCCTGAAGCAGACGACAGGCACGGGAGCCGAATTCGAGATCGCTCTGCCTTTGGCAGCGTGACGCGACGAGGCCGCTTCAATTTGCCTTGGGTGTGGACCTCATCGGCCCTGCGGCGGCATGCTTGCCGTCAGCATGGCACCCCGACCGGCAAGCCGGTTTGCGGATGCGCCATGATGGCCATGTCGATGCCGTAAATCTGCTTGAGCACATCCGGCGTCATGATCTCCGGCGGAGTTCCGCGCGCGATCAGGCGCCCGCTGTGTAGCGCGATGATCTCGTCGCAGAAGCGCGCCGCCATGTTGACATCGTGCAGGACGACAAGGACGCCGAGCCCTTTCGAATGGCTGAGGCGCTGGACCAGCGTCAGCACCTCCACCTGATGCGAGACGTCGAGTGCCGAGATCGGTTCATCGAGCAGCAGGCATTCCGCATCCTGGGCCACCAGCATGGCCAGCCATACACGCTGGCGTTCGCCACCCGAGAGGGTGTCGACGAAACGGTCCGCCATGTCCGTCACGTCCGTGAGGCTCATGGCCTCTTCGACCTTGTCGCGATCGGCCTTTCCGAAGCGGCCGAGCGCGCCATGCCAGGGATAGCGCCCGAGCGCCACGAGCTCCTTGACCAGCATGCCGTTCGCTGCCGGCGTCTGCTGCGGCAGATAGGCAAGCTTTCTTGCGAACGGCCGATCGCCCCATTCGGAAAGGTACTTGCCTTCGAAAAGCACCGTTCCCCGGGAGGCCGGCTTTTGCCGTGCCAGGACCTTGAGCAAGGTCGATTTGCCGGAACCGTTATGGCCGATCAATCCAATCGTCCGCCGAGCCGGGATTGTCATTGTCAAGGTCTGCAGAAGCGCCTTGCCGGGAACGGTCAAAGACACATCCTTCAGATCGAACAGAGGCGTCTCCCCGCGCTGATGCTCGCTGGTCCTGTCGCGGAGAAGAGCGTCAGTCATCGGATAGTCCTTTCTGCGAATAGGAGATGGCGGCGACGGCGACCCGGAATGGCGGTGTGGCCGCAACTGCGCAACGTCTATGCCAGCAGGATCGTGCCCGGCGCAAGGTCTGCTCCGACCTAGGGGGCGGAATACGAGAGGTCGCGCCGTGCAGTTCCGGCACTGCTGATCGAGCCTGGCCTAATTCTCTCCGCCGGGCGTGAAGCGGGCAACCAGCGCATGCCGGTCGCCCGGATAGGTGAAACGGACGAATGTCACCGGGCCGCTGCTGCCCCAGGTCCGCCGTTCGATGACGAGGCAGGCTGCATTCCTGGGAATATCGAGCGTCTTGCCGACCTCCGCGCTGGCCGACAGCGCATAGATCTTATGTTCAGCGGTGCTCCAGGGGATCTGGCTGATCAGCCATGTCCCGGGCGCCAATCTCGCAAAATCCTCGGCTTCCGCTTCCGGTACGGTCGCAAGGTTGATCAGCCGCTCTTCAAGGCAGAACGGCCGTTCGCCGGCATGATGAAGACAGACGAGATCGAGGACCGAGGCCGTTTCCGAAAGCTCCAGATGCTGCCGGTCGGCCGGGCCTGCCTCGCGCAAGATCCGCCTTTCCAGCCGGTAGGAATAGGGAAGCTTGAGAGAGCGAACCTCCGCTTCGATACTGTGAATTTCGAGCACCGCGGCCTGCATCACCGGCTGCGCTACGAAGCTGCCGGACTTCTTGCGCCGTTCGATCAGGCCGGCCCTTGCAAGATGCGTCAGCACCTTGTTGGCCGTCATCCGGGAACAGCCATATTGAGCGGCAAGGTCGACCTCGAACGGCAGGCGATAGCCGGGGGGCCATTCGCCGGAGACAATCCGTCCCTCTATGTCGCTTAGGATGCGATGATGGAGGGTGGCCTCCTTGCCATTGGTCATAATGTCAGCAATTCCCGCATTACCGTCTTGAAGCGCCGGCCGATCGCATCCCGCTGGACATGCCGCCCGCCTTCGACCTGCTTATGGCCAAGCGCCCAGACGCAATCCACGGCAACACCGCCCGCAAATATCCAATGGTCGAGAATCTGATCGGCGGCAAGGTGGGGTACGTCTTTGACGTCGAGGGCGACGATATCCGCGTAATTGCCTCGAACCAAGCCAACGGCCGCATTAAGTGCCGCTCCGCCGCCCGTCAACGCCGTTTCGAACAGCCGGCGCCCCGTCGAACCTTCCGGCCGAGCCAGGACGTTGCGCTTCCTGAGGCCCAGACGCTGCGAATATTCGAGCTGGCGCAACTCCTGAGCCACAGAAATCAGTATGTTCGAATCCGAGCCGATGCCGAAGCGTCCGTTGTGCCCGACGAAAAGCTCGCCGGGGAAGATGCCGTCGCCGAGATTGGCTTCGGTGATCGGGCAGAGCCCGGCGATCGCACCGCTCTGCGCCATGCGGCGGGTCTCGTCTTCGGTCATGTGGGTCGCGTGGATGAGGCACCAGCGTTCGCTCACCGGCACGTTTGCGAGCAGCCATTCGACTGGCCGCGCACCAGACCAGGCAAGGCAGTCCTCGACCTCCTTCACCTGTTCGGCGATGTGGATATGGATAGGTCCATCACCCGCCATCCGCGCGACCTCACCGAGTTCGTGCGGAGTTACGGCACGAAGACTGTGCGGAGCAACGCCGAGCTCCGCGCCAGGCATGCCGGCTGTCAGGCGATGGCAGGCTTCCATGGTCTTCGCGAAATCGTCCAGCGAATGAATGAACCGCCGCTGCCCCGCGACCGGTGCCGCGCCGCCGAAGCCGGAATGCGCGTAAAACACCGGCAGGAGCGTCAGGCCGATCCCGGCCTCGGCGCTCGCCGCCCCGATGCGTTCAGCCATCTCGGCGACATTGGCATAATGCGCCCCATCCTTGTCGTGATGGAGATAGTGGAATTCACCGACCCGCGAAAAACCGGCCTCCAGCATTTCCATATAAAGCTGTGAGGCGACGGCCTCGGCCTGTTCCGGCGTGATCGACAGCGCGAACTTGTACATCAGCGTCCGCCAGCTCCAGAAGCTGTCCTCACCGGGACCGCGAACCTCCGTGAGGCCCGCCATGGCGCGCTGGAAGGCATGACTGTGCAGGTTCGGCATCGCAGGAACGAGAACCTTGTGGCGCTCGTCCTCTGCTGACACCTCGACTCCAGCCTGCACCCCGGCGAGCCGCCCTGCTTCGATCGTCAGCCTTACGTTCTGCCGCCAACCCTCCGGCAGCAGAGCCAATTCCGCATAAAGCCTGACCATGGATGCTCTTCCCTTTTCCTCGCGGAGATCAAAATTCCTCTTGTCACTCGGATTATTATGTATATACATGTTCAGCCATAAGGAAAGGCGAAAAGCTTATGGGTGGAGAAAAATCTTCAGGGGCTGCGGCAGGCTCCTCTGCGCTTTGGCACAATGCGCGCATCGCCACTCTTGCTCCTTCGGCAACCGGCCTGGGTATTGCCGAAACGGGTGCGATCGCCGTGCGTGACGGCCGCATTGCCTTTGTCGGCCCAATCGCCGACCTGCCTGCCGAGTTCCGCAACCCCGAAGACGAAACCGATTGCGGCGGCAGGTGGATCACCCCGGCCCTCATCGACTGCCACACCCATCTGGTATTCGGCGGCGACCGTGCGATGGAATTCGAAATGCGCCTGGCGGGCTCGACCTACGAGGAGATTTCCCGCGCCGGCGGCGGCATCATCTCATCCGTCAAGGCAACCAACGCGCTTTCGGAGGACGAGCTCCTCGCCCAGGCGCTGCGCAGGCTGGATACGCTGCTCGCCGAAGGCGCCTGCACGGTCGAGATCAAATCCGGCTACGCGTTGAACATCGAAGGTGAGCTCAAGATGCTGCGGGTCGCGCGCAGGCTGGCCGAAGTCAGGCCGGTACGGATCGTCACCAGCTGGCTTGCCGCGCACGCGACACCGCCGGACTACAAGGGCCGCAACGGCGATTATATCACCGACGTGGTCCTGCCGGGCCTAGAGGCTGCCCATTCGGAAGGGCTCGTAGATGCGGTCGACGGTTTTTGCGAAGGCATCGCCTTCTCGCCTGTCGAAATCACGCGTGTTTTCGACAAGGCTAAATCGCTTGGGCTTCCGGTCAAGCTGCATGCGGAACAGCTCTCGGATCTCGGTGGCGCGCGCCTCGCGGCCTCCTATGGCGCGCTGTCGGCCGATCATCTCGAATATCTTTCCGCAGCAGACGCCAGGGTCATGGCTGAGGCCGGCACCGTCGCCGTGCTTCTGCCCGGGGCCTTCTACACGCTTCGCGAAAAGCAGGCCCCGCCCGTAGAGGCGCTGCGTGCTGCCGGCACCTCCATCGCGCTTGCGAGTGACAGCAATCCCGGCACCTCGCCGCTGACCTCTCTGCTCATGACCATGAACATGGGCGCGACGCTGTTCGGCCTTACCGTCGAGGAATGCCTTGCCGGCGTCACGCGGGAGGCCGCGCGCGCGCTCGGCCTTCTGGCCGAGACCGGCACGCTTGAAGCCGGCAAATCCGCAGACTTCGCGATCTGGGATATCGGGCGGCCGGCGGAGCTTGTCTATCGCATCGGCTTCAATCCTCTGGCGGCACGGATCTTCAAGGGCGAAAGGGTTCCCGCATGAGCATCGTTCTGACACCCGGCTCGGTGAGCCTTCGCGAGCTTCAGGACATTTACTGGAACGGCACACCGGCACGGATCGACCGTTCGTTCGACGCGGGCATCGAGAAGGCGGCTGCCCGGATCGCCCAGATCGCCGCCGGCAACGAGCCGGTCTACGGCATCAATACCGGCTTTGGAAAACTCGCATCGATCAAGATCGACAGTGCCGACGTCGCGACGCTGCAGCGCAACCTGATCCTGTCCCATTGCTGCGGCGTCGGCGCGCCGCTCCCGGACAACGTCGTTCGCCTGATCATGGCGCTGAAACTCGTCTCTCTGGGGCGCGGCGCCTCCGGCGTCCGGCTCGAACTGGTGCGACTGATCGAAGCCTTGCTGGAAAAGGGCGTGATCCCGCTCATCCCGGAAAAGGGCTCGGTCGGCGCGTCGGGCGATCTGGCGCCGCTTGCGCATATGGCGGCCGTGATGATGGGCGAAGGCGAGGCCTTTTATCAAGGCAGATTGCTGCCTGCGGCCGAGGCGCTTGCGAAAGCCGGCCTGAAACCGGTCGTTCTTGCCGCCAAGGAGGGCCTGGCCCTGATCAACGGCACCCAGACCTCGACGGCCCTGGCGCTGGCAGGCCTGTTCCGCGCCCACCGGGCTGCCCAGGCAGCGCTGGTGACCGGCGCGATGTCGACGGATGCGGCCATGGGCTCGTCCGCACCCTTCCATCCGGATATCCACACACTTCGCGGGCACAACGGCCAGATCGATGCGGCCGCGGCGCTGCGCGCCCTGCTGTCGGGTTCGGTCATCCGGGAAAGTCATCTGCAAGGCGACGAACGGGTGCAGGATCCCTATTGCATCCGCTGCCAGCCGCAAGTGGACGGCGCCTGCCTCGATCTCCTGCGCTCCGTCGCCCGCACACTCGAGATCGAGGCCAATGCGGTGACTGACAATCCGCTGGTGCTCTCTGATGACAGCGTCGTTTCGGGCGGAAATTTCCACGCGGAGCCTGTGGCCTTTGCCGCCGACCAGATCGCTCTTGCCGTCTGCGAGATCGGCGCCATCTCCCAGCGCCGCATTGCGCTGCTGGTGGATCCGGCCCTCTCCTACGGACTACCTGCCTTTCTCGCGAAAAAGCCGGGACTGAATTCCGGGCTGATGATCGCGGAAGTCACCTCCGCCGCCCTGATGTCGGAAAACAAGCAGATGTCGCATCCGGCCTCGGTCGATTCGACGCCGACCTCCGCCAATCAGGAAGACCATGTTTCCATGGCCTGTCACGGCGCCCGCCGGCTTCTCCAGATGACCGACAACCTTGCGACCATCATCGGCATCGAAGCGCTGACGGCGGCACAGGGCGTGGAACTGCGCAAGCCTTTGACGACCAGCCCGGAACTTCAAAGAGTGATCGCCACCATCCGCGCCGCCGTTCCGAGCCTCGAGGAGGACCGTTACATGGCGAACGACCTCAGGGCCGCCGCTGATCTCGTCGCGACGGGCGCGCTCGCAGCATCCGTTTCGGCGGATATCCTGCCGGTTCTGGAGGCCTGAATGGCGGTGTTCGAAGTCAGACAGGGTACCTCCCCCGTCGTTCTCGGTTTTCCGCATACGGGAACCGATGTGCCCCCGGCGATCTGGGACCGATTGAACGACAACGGTCGCCTGCTTGCCGATACCGACTGGCATATCCACCAGCTCTATGACGGCCTTCTGGCGGATGCGACGACGGTGCGCGCCACGTTCCACCGCTACGTGATCGATGCCAACCGCGATCCGCAGGGCGTCAGCCTCTATCCCGGCCAGAACACCACCGGCCTGATCCCGGAAACAGATTTCGACGGCAAGGGCATCTGGGCGCAGGGCGCCGAACCGACCAAGGCCGACACCGCCGATCGGCTGCGGGATTTCCACGCGCCCTATCACGCGGCGCTTGCAGCCGAAATCAAACGGGTGAAATCCATCCATGGCATTGCCGTGCTCTACGATTGCCATTCGATCCGCTCGCATATCCCGTTCCTGTTCGAAGGCGTCCTGCCCGATTTCAACATCGGCACGGATATGGGCAAAACCTGCGCCCCCGCTATCGAACAAGGGGCCCTCGCCGCGACGACTGCCGCCTCGGGTTATACAAACATCCTCAACGGCCGCTTCAAGGGCGGCTGGACGACACGGCATTACGGCCGGCCGCAGACCGGCGTCCACGCCATCCAGATGGAACTTGCCCAATCCACCCATCTCGCCGCCGAGTCCCCGCCTTTCGCCTATGATCCGACCAAGGCCGAGAGGCTGCGCGTCCATCTCAAGGATATCCTGACGCGGATCGAGCGGACTGCCCTCGACCTCGCCTCACAGAAGAACAACAACAGATAAAGGGAACGTGCCGATGACCAATCCCCGCCACAATATCCGCGAAATCCGTGCGCCCCGCGGCGACAAGCTCAATGCCCGGAGCTGGATGACCGAAGCCCCCCTGCGCATGCTGATGAACAATCTCGACCCCGAGGTGGCGGAAAACCCCAATGAACTGGTCGTCTATGGCGGCATCGGACGCGCCGCCCGAACCTGGGACGATTTCGACCGGATCGCCGCGACCTTGAAGACGCTGACGGAAGAGGAAACGCTTCTCGTTCAGTCCGGCAAACCGGTCGGCGTATTCCGAACGCATAAGGACGCGCCGCGGGTGCTGATCGCCAACTCGAACCTCGTGCCCCATTGGGCCACCTGGGACCATTTCAACGAGCTCGATAAAAAGGGCCTTGCCATGTACGGCCAGATGACGGCCGGGTCGTGGATCTATATCGGCACGCAGGGCATCGTGCAGGGCACTTACGAGACATTCGTGGAAGCCGGACGCCAGCATTACGGCGGCAATCTCAAGGGCAAATGGATCCTGACCGGCGGTCTCGGCGGCATGGGCGGCGCCCAGCCGCTGGCCGCCGTCATGGCCGGCGCCTGCTGCCTTGCCGTCGAATGCAATCCCGACAGCATCGATTTTCGCCTGCGCACCCGTTATGTCGACGCCAAGGCCGAAACGCTCGACGAAGCCATGGAGATGATCACCCGCTGGACCGCCGCCGGCGAGGCGAAATCCGTCGGCCTCTTGGGCAATGCGGCCGAAATTCTTCCCGAAATGGTTCGCCGCGGCATCCGTCCCGATATGGTCACCGACCAGACTTCCGCCCATGATCCGATCAACGGCTACCTGCCGAAGGGCTGGACGATGGCCGAATGGAAGGCGAAGCGCGAAAGCGATCCGAAGGCGGTGGAAAAGGCCGCCCGCGCCTCGATGCGCGAGCATGTGGAGGCGATGATCGCCTTCTGGAATGCCGGCATCCCGACGCTCGACTACGGCAACAATATACGCCAGGTCGCCAAGGACGAGGGGCTGGAAAACGCCTTCGCCTTTCCGGGCTTCGTGCCGGCCTATATCCGTCCGCTCTTCTGCCGCGGCATCGGCCCGTTCCGCTGGGCCGCGCTTTCCGGCGATCCGGAGGATATCTACCGCACCGACGCCAAGGTGAAGGAACTGCTGCCGGACAACGCGCATCTCCACAACTGGCTCGACATGGCGCGGGAGCGGATTTCCTTCCAGGGCCTGCCGGCGCGTATCTGCTGGGTCGGCCTCGGCGTCCGCCACAAGCTCGGCCTTGCCTTCAACGAAATGGTCCGCAACGGTGAGCTGAAAGCGCCGATCGTGATCGGCCGCGACCATCTGGATTCGGGATCGGTCGCCTCTCCCAACCGGGAAACCGAAGCGATGAAGGATGGCTCGGATGCCGTCTCCGACTGGCCGCTCCTGAACGCGCTGCTCAATACCGCGTCCGGTGCCACATGGGTATCGCTGCATCACGGCGGCGGCGTCGGCATGGGGTATTCGCAGCATTCCGGCATGGTCATCTGCTGCGACGGTACCGAGGACGCCGACCGCCGGATCGAACGCGTGCTCTGGAACGATCCCGCCACCGGCGTCATGCGCCACGCGGATGCCGGCTACGAGATCGCCATGGATTGCGCCACGGAAAACGGGCTTCGCCTGCCTGGCATTCTCGGAAACTGAGCCCATGAAAATTCTGCGCGCATCCGACTACAGGCGAATGCCGTGGAAGAACGGCGGCGGCGAGACGGTGGAGATCGCCGTCTTTCCGGCCGGCGCGTCGATCGAGGACTTCGACTGGCGCATCAGCATGGCGACCGTCGCGTCGGATGGCCCGTTCTCGCGCTTTCCGGAGGTGGACCGAACCCTGTCGATCCTCTCCGGCAACGGGATAGTCCTGACGATCGATGGCGGCCCCGCCCTCACTCTCGATCTTCACTCCGATCCCTGTCCGTTCCCAGCCGACAAGCCGGCTTTGGCAACGCTGGTGAACGGCGCGACAACCGACCTCAACGTGATGACGAGGCGCGGCCGGTTCTCTCACCACGTCATCAAGCAGCCGACGCCTGTTTCGCTGTCTCCCGCCAGGTCCCTGAGATTTGTGCTTGCCACCGGGAGAAACGGAATCACATCCGGATCGGAGAATGCCGATCTCGAGCCGCTGGACTGCCTCGTTATCGAAGCCGGCGCGACAGGCGACTTCGCCATCTCCGGGAACTCGGGCATGTTTTTGATCGAGCTTTATCCCGAAAGCCCGAAATTCGGAGCCTCCTGAGCGGCCGCAAAAATACAGCCACATAAAACTTGATATTTGCCATCATGAATTTGAGGCAAGCCTCTTGCCGGCACCCCGGGCACCGGTATAGTTGAGGGGATGGACGATATCCGCAGACGCGATTTTCTCGAGGTTTTCCTTTCCGTGAGGGAGCGTCTTGCCGCCGTCATTCAACGGCGGGTGGAATGCGCTGCGACCACCGCCGATCTCACTCAAGATACGTTCCTGAGACTTTGGGAACGCCCGGGCCTTCTGCGCGGCGTATCCGATCTGGCGGGCTACTTCGTGACCACCGGCCGTAACCTGGCGGCCGATCATGAACGTCGGCGCCGCATCGCGCCTTTCGTCGCCGGCGTCGATCATCTCGAATACGTTGCGGACAATCGCCCCTCCGCCGAGGACGTGATCCTCGGCCGCGATGAACTGCGGAGGCTGCAGGAAATCGTCAACTCGCTGCCGCCGAAATGCCGGCAGGTCTTTCTGCTCTCGCGGATGGAAGGGCTAAGCTACGTCGAGATCGGCACGAAGCTCGGCATCTCTCCCAAAACGGTGTTCAGCCATATGGTGACTGCGCTGGAACGGCTGAAAGCCGGAATATAGGCGGCTTCCTTCATCATGCCGGACCAGATTTCTCTCCGTCCCGTTCGTTCTGTTCTTGGGTATTGAGGGATCACGCCTTATGGAAGACGCGCCGGATGGCCGGAGACATACCGAGGATGAGATTTCGCGCAGGGCGGCCGAGTGGTTCGCGCTTCTGCTGGATGGCGGCGAGACCGCGTCGGACCGCCAGGCTCTTCGGGAATGGCTGCTCGCCGACGAGAGGCACGCGAAGGCCTATGCCGATCTGGAACGGCTATGGTCCGGGGCGGGCATCGTCCATGATCTCGGCAAGGCGCCGTCCTCCTCGCGGCGGACCGTTCTGAAAACGGGCGGTGCCGCCGTCGTGCTTGTCGGCGCCGTCTGGGGCGGCATGCGCCTCCTGGGGCCGGCGGCGACTTATAGCACGGGGACGGGAGAAACCGCCGCCGTCACGTTGCCCGACGGTTCGACCGCCACGCTGTCCACGCGGACCGCACTGACGCTCGATTTCGATGCCGGACGGCGCCGGGTTGTCCTTGAAAAAGGCGAGGCATTTTTCGAGGTCGCGCCGGACGCGTCCCGCCCCTTCGTCGTCGAGGCGGCCGACCTCTTTTCGACGGCGCTCGGCACGGCCTTTTCGGTTGGTTTCCAGGACGACGGCATCGCCGTGACGGTCACCGAACACGCGGTCAGCGTTTCTACCGGCGATAAATTCCAGCGCGTCGAGCAGGGAGAGAGCCTGCTCTACAGGAACGGGCGGCTTTCGATCCCACTCAAGGCGGATGTCGAGACGCAGCTTTCCTGGAGGAGCGGCAAGCTGGTTTTCCTCTCGACCCCATTTCAGGACGTCATTTCGTCCCTCTCCCGCTGGCGCACCGGCAGGATCATCGTCATGGACGAGAGGCTGGCGCGGAGCCCCGTGACGATCATCGTCGATGTGAAGCGATCCGATACCATACTAGACACGCTGGCGCTCGGGCTGCCGATCAGGGTCCAAAACCTGTCGCCCTGGCTGACCTTCATTTACCCGAGATAAATATTTCAATTCACTCAGGTTTTTGGGGAAACCGTTCGTCCCCATGATCAGAGCGCATGTATCGCGCTGGTCTGTCGCGTTGCCTAAGGGGGATTTTCGTGTCGCGTCCTATCATCAACCGCCATCTGCCGGGCATGCCGGCGGGATCGTTCCGCAAGCTGCTTCTGGCAACCGCCTGCGTCATTCCGCTCTTTCAGGCAATCCCGGCAGAGGCGCAGGTTGCAACATCCTCCTACACGTTCTCGATCCCCGCCCAGCCGCTATCTTCCGCCTTGGTGCGCTTTTCCTCGGTCACGGGTATCGACGTGCTTTTCAACGGCGCGCTGCCGGCCGGCGCTCGCACACAGGGTCTCAACGGCTCCGCGTCGCCGGAAGATGCACTCAGGCGGCTGCTCGCCGGAAGCGGGCTCTCCTGGCGGTTCCAGGGGGCCAATACGGTCGTGCTG
Source organism: Neorhizobium sp. 2083 (assembly GCF_031455615.1). Classification (NCBI taxonomy): domain Bacteria; kingdom Pseudomonadati; phylum Pseudomonadota; class Alphaproteobacteria; order Hyphomicrobiales; family Rhizobiaceae; genus Neorhizobium; species Neorhizobium sp. 2083. The sequence continues at coordinate 41,747 of NZ_JAVDTC010000007.1, forward strand.
ACGGATCCGACCAATACCGGCGGCGCCGCATCGACGGACAGCACGACGGAACTTGCCCCGATCATATTGCGCTCCGAGACCGCCTGGGGGCCGGTCGACGGTTTCGTCGCGACCCGGAGCGCGAGCGGCACCAAGACCGATACGCCGCTGATCGAGACACCGCAGTCGATTTCCGTGGTCACCCGCGATCAGATGGACGCGCAAGGGATCAACAGCCTCAACAGCGCATTGCGTTACACCCCAGGCGCCAGCGGCGACCTCTATGGCACCGACAATCGCGGTCTCGGGGTCCAGCTTCGCGGCATGGGAACCGGTAGCAGCGGCATCTTCTATCGTGATGGCCTGCAGCTCAAGGATTCCAATTTCACCATGTTCAACGCGATCGAGCCCTATGGCGCCGAACGCTACGAGGTCCTGCGCGGCCCGGCTTCCGTTCTATATGGACAGGCCACGCCCGGCGGCCTGATCAACTACGTCAGCAAGCGGCCGACCGAAGACGTGCTGCGCGAGGTAGAAGTCGTGGGCGGCACTTTCGAACATTATGAGGGCCGGTTCGATTTCGGCGGGCCGGTCGGCAGCGACGACACGCTGTTCTATCGCATGACAGGTGTCGTGCGCGACAGCTCGACCCAGGTCGACTTCGTCGACGACGACCGCCTCTTCCTGGCGCCGGCGATCACGTTCAAGCCGGACGAAGACACCAAGCTCACCGTTCTCGGCCAGTATCAGCGCGACCGTTCTGGCTGGGCGATGCAGTATCTGCCGGCTTCCGGCACCGTTTTCGGCAGCCCATTTGGCAAGATCCCCAACAACCGGTTCGTCGGCGAGCCTGCCTTCGACAAATACAACAACACGCTCGGCTCAATCGGTTACGAATTCGAACACCGTTTCAACGATGTCTGGCAGATCCGCCAAAACGCGCGTTATGTCTGGCTGACCCATGAGGAACAGGGCGTCTTCGGCGCCGGCCTGCAGGCGGACGGGCGTACCTATGATCGTTATACCGACGGCGGCAGTACCAATCTTCAGGGCGCCACGATTGACACGCAGATCATCGGCGAATTCGATACGGGCGAGTTGGCGCACACCCTGCTCGCCGGTATCGACTTCAAGCGCCACTATTATCGCGACTATGCGTCGAGCAGTGAGGACGTGGATCCGCTCGACATCTTCGACCCCGTCTACGGCAGCCCGATTGGCGCGATGTCGAATTACAGGAACACCGAAACCGTCCAGAGCCAGCTTGGCATCTATGGACAGGACCAGATCAAGCTCGATCGGTGGACGCTGACATTGGGCGGGCGTTACGACTGGGCATGGGGTACCGCCCGTGATGCCACCGCATCGGACAATAACGTGAACATGAAAGACGATGCGTTCACCGGACGCGCCGGCCTCGTCTATCTCGCCGACAACGGCCTCGCCCCCTATGTCAGCTACACGGAATCGTTCAATCCGGTCACCATGGCCGGATTCGAACCCGAGACGGGCCGCCAATATGAGGTCGGCATCAAGTATCAGCCGCCGGGCTCAAACTCGTTCATGACGGTGTCGGCTTTCGATCTGGCGCGCCAGAATGTCGTGAGCTACGGCGGACCGGGCGGGGCCATAGCTTCGCAGACAGGGGAAATCACCTCGCGCGGCATTGAAGTCGAGGGCGTGGCAAGCCTCGATTTCGGTTTGGATATGCGTCTCGCCTATACCTATCTCGATACGGAAGTGACAAAGGAAACGAGCGGGGATTCTGCCGCCGGAACAACCGACCTCGGCAACACGCCTTTCGGCGTCGCCCGGCACCGCGTGTCGCTCTGGGCTGACTATGAGTTGCAGGATGGACCGCTGGAAGGTCTCACCATCGGCGGCGGCATTCGATATGTCGGCAAGACCTGGGGCGATGACGCCAATACTTTCAAGGTTCCCGGCTATGTGCTCGCCGACGCCGCACTCAGCTACAAGAAGAACAACACGACACTCTCGCTCAACGTCAGCAACATCTTCGACAAGGATTACGTTGCTTCCTGCTTTGCCGAGAGCTTCGGCTGCTTCTATGGCGAGGGGCGGCGGATCACCGCCTCCCTGAAAGTTACGTGGTAGGGAAGGCCGCTTGAGCGTCGGCTTCCAGTATCCGACAAGGCGCGCTTTCCTGTGCGGGACGGGCGCCTTTGCCGCTATCCCGTTTCGGAGTTTCGCGTCCTCCCCTCCCCGGCGCGTCGCCTGCCTGGAGTGGACAGCGGCTGCGATGGTGATGTCCCTTGGCCTTGCGCCGATCGCCGTCGGCGATCTTAAAGGCTACACCCAGTGGGTCGATCAGCCGACATTGCCTGACACGACGCTCGATCTCGGATCACGGGGCGAACCAAGCCTCGAGCTGCTGGAAGAGCTCGATCCTGACCTGATTGTCGCAACCTATGGCTATGGATTGGCGGCTGGAGACTTTGAGCGCTTCGCGCCGACCTACGGCCTTCCCCTCTATGCCGAGAAAACCGCGCCATATCTGCAGGCCGGGCGGGAGACGCAAAGGCTGGGCGAGCGCCTGGGGCGGGAGCGCGAGGCCGAAACCCTTCTTCTCCGGACGGAGCGAACGATCGACCAATCCCGCATGCAGCTCGCAGACCGCAAGGCCACCCCTCTCTGCCTCTTCACCTTTTTCGATGACCGGCACCTGCGCATCTACGGCACCGGCAGCCTGCTTCAGGATGTGATGGACCGGCTGGATCTCCGCAACGCATGGAACGGAGAAACAAGCGAATGGGGGATTTCGACGGTCGGTGTCGAGCAGCTGGCAACCGTCGGCGACGCCCGGCTCGTTTGCCTGGAACCGATCATGCCGCATGCGGTACGGATGATGCGGCGAAGTTCATTGTGGCAGAACCTGCCCGCGGTGCGTGCCCACCCGATCACCACAATCCCTACTCTCTGGCCGTTCGGCGGGCTGGATGTCGCGGCCCGTTTTGCGTCGCTCCTCGCCGACAAGCTGGTTTCGGCATGAGAACCGGCCCACGGACCTCGCCTGATCCGGGATCGACATTGTTCGCCATTCTGGCCCTTCCGGCATTTGCCGGTCTCTGCCTTCTGCTGACCGCATTCCGGCTGGCCGAGCTGCTGCCGTTGAACCTGTGGTGGGGCGCGGTGATCGCACCCGACGTGACCGATGTCGGACAGCTGCTCTTCCATCACTCCGCCCTTCCCCGTGTGGCTATCAGCATCGTCGCCGGCGCAGCGCTCGGCCTGGCCGGAACGATCTTCCAGCAAACCCTCCGCAATCCGCTCGCCGAACCGGCAACCGTCGGCACGGCAGCGGGCGCCAACCTGGCACTCGGCACTGCCGCCATGCTTGCGCCATTTCTTCTGGAAACCGGTCGAGAACTGGTGGCGATCGGCGGCGGCGCGCTGGCGACCGCGGCGGTCATTCTGATCGCCTGGCGGCGACATCTCTCTGCCGTTTCACTGGTGCTCGCAGGCCTCGTCGTCAGCCTGGTCTGCGGTTCGGCAAGCGCGCTCCTCGTCGTTCTCGACCGCGAATACATGACCGAGCTTTTTATCTGGCAGACGGGGTCCCTCATCCAGAACGGCACGGCCGTGGTGACGGACCTTTCGGTCAAGCTGCTGATCGGATTTGCCCTGGCGACAAGCCTGATCCGACCGATGCGCATTCTCGAGCTGGACGACGAAAGCACCCGCAGCCTCGGATCTTCCCCGGCGGCACTCCGGTTGGCAGGCCTCACCGTCGCCGTCTGGCTCAGCGCCGCCGTGGTTGCCGCGGTCGGCGTCATCGGTTTCGTCGGGCTCGCGGCGCCGCATATCGCAGGAATGCTCGGCGCGCGCACGTTTGCGCGGCGGATGGTCGTGGCGTCGGCCGGCGGTGCGTTGCTCCTTTGGTTCACCGACCAGCTCGTGCAGGTTCTGCCGCTGCCGGAAGAGGTGCCGACAGGCACGGCGACAGCGCTCATCGGAGCCCCCCTGCTTCTCGTGCTCCTGCCGCGCATGCGGGCAGTCATGCCGACGCAAGGGGGGAGCGACGTCGCCTCACCTCGCCATGTGATCCGTTGGTGGATGCCGTTTGCGGCGATAGCTGCAACGGCCGCGACGATTGCCCTCAGTCTGTTTTTTGCACGTGGCGTCGACGGATGGCATTGGGCTTCCGGAGCCGAACTTGCAACCTTCCTGCCGTTACGCCTGCCGCGTGCTCTCGTTGCACTCTCGGCCGGCGCCATTCTCGCCATATCCGGCACGCTCATACAGCGCATGACCGGCAACCCCATGGCCTCACCGGAAGTCCTCGGCATTTCCTCAGGGGCCGCTATCGGCGTGACCCTGCTGTTTCTGATCGGTATCGAACTCGACCGGACGAACATGATCCTGGCGGCCACAGCCGGCGCGTTGCTGACGCTCGGGGCAATCGTGCTGATGGCCGAAAGGACATTCTTTTCGCCCGACCACATTCTGCTTGCGGGAATTTCCCTGTCGGCCATGGGCACGGGGCTTGCTGCTCTGGTGCTGGCGAGCGGCGATCCGCGCATCGATTTCCTGCTCGCCTGGCTCTCCGGCTCGACCTACCGGGCGACACCGGGCGATGCACTGACGGCAGGCTGCGTTTTGCTTGTTATCCTCGCCGGTTCCCCGCTGATGACGCGCTGGCTGGAAATCCTGCCGCTCGGCCAGGCGACCTCGATTGCGCTTGGCATTCCGCTGAAAACCGTGCGGCTTTACATTCTCATTGCCGCCGGTCTTTCCGCCGCTGTGGCCACGGTTTTTGTCGGCCCGCTGAGTTTCGTCGGGCTGATCGCGCCGCGTGCCGCTGACTACCTGGGCTATCACCGGCCGTTGCCTCAGCTTTTCGTCAGCGCGTTCCTCGGCGGTCTCACGATGGCCGTCGCCGACTGGCTCGGCCGGACGATCATCTTCCCCTGGCAGGTGCCCGTCGGCCTGCTGATCGCCCTTATCGGCGGTCCGTTTTTCCTCTGGCAGCTGGCGATCCGGAGATGAGCGCCGCCACATTGCGCTCGGGCGAAACAGTCATGCCGCCGCGTTCGCCAGCTCTTCGAGATTGGCCATAGCGAGCTCGCGCTTGCCGTCCTCGATCTCGTGGATCATGACGATCAGGCGAGCGGCAAGCGGCGTCGGAACCCGCGATTCCCTACCGATCTCGACAACCGGCATCACCTGCGCCTCCACCTCGGTCTTGCGCTTGCGCACGGCAAGATCGCGCCAGATGCCGGAATGCGACTTCGCCGATGTCCGGTTATGCGCGACCATGTCGTCAAAGGACTTTTCGGTCTGCTCCGGCAAAGCCAGCGGCCCGAAGGCAGCCGGATCGAAACCGTCGAAGGCTTCCGGTCGGATGTTGTTGATGGCAGCCACCGTCGCCACTTCCAGCGCAAGCTTGCGCAGAACCGGGCGGGCGACCGGATTGGCGAACACATCGGCAATGCTCTCATTGGTCAGGGCCGTGCCGAAGAGCAGGGCCCCGTAGATGAGCTTACCCCAGAGGAAACCCCAGATGTTGTTGGTGATCAGCGCTTTCGGCTCGAACTGCCGGACGAGCTCGTAGATATCCTCGGCCCGGTCGGTGAAACGCCCGTCGAGCTCGCCGATCACCACCGCGCCCTCGCCGCCATACTGCACGACACCCGGCTGCAGGTAATCCGCCCCGAAATTGACGAAACAGCCGACGACCCGATGCTCCCCGGCGATGCGGGCGATCACCCGTTCATTGAGACCGTTCTGGGCGGAGACCACATATCCGTCGGCGGGGAGATGCCGGACGAGGGATTTTGCCGCCGCTTCCGTATGATGGGCTTTGACGCAGAGAAAAGTCCGGTGATACTCGCCTTCCAGCTCTTCCGGCAGATAGGCCCTGGCCTTGACGGTATCTTCGAAAATCGGGCCGACGATCTTCAGACCATTCGCGTTGATCGCATCGACATGTTCCCTGTCGTTATCGACGAAGATCACATCCTCTCCGGCGCGGAAGAAAGCCGCCCCCAGCGTGCCGCCGATCGCGCCGGCGCCCCAGATCAGGATCGGCTGGCTCATGCGCAACCGCCGGTGATGATCTCTTGACGCTGGGCGCCCAACGGCTCCGGCAGCTCACGGTCGATGCAAAAATCCATGAACACGATCACCATCTGTTCCAGTCGAATAGGGCGACCATGCCCCGCTATCTTCCCCCCGTCAAGCACGGCCCGGTCACGGATCACCCACCGGCAGACGACCGCCCGCGCCTCCGACCGCCGCCATTTTTTCGGGTCAGCGGGCCAGTGGATAGATCAGCTGGCCGTCCTCCTCGCCTCGGGGAAATGCGCCCTCGCGGCTGCGCTTCTCGGACTGCTGGTAGCCCTGCGGGCTGATGCCGATATAACGCTTGAACATGCGGGAGAAATAATAGGCATCGGCATAGCCGGACAGTTCGGCGGCGCGCTTTACCGTACAGCCGCCGGCCATCAGGCCCATGGCTCGCTCCATCCGCTTGAATTCCTGAAACTTGTCCGGGGTCCAGCCGACGCGCTTCCTGAATTCCCGCTTGAAATAATCCGGGTTGTAGGGCGCCGAATGGATCGTCCTCTCGACGATCCCCTCGTCAAGAGGATCGGCGGCGATCTGGCTCGCGGCCACCATCACCGAAAAGGACAGGGCATCCGGGTTGTTGACATTGCCCACCGACTGCTCCTTCCAGCCGATGTGGGCCTGCTCGATGAATTCGATCAGCAGAAACATGAAGAGATGATGCTGGAGGAGTGTCGTCGAATAAGGCGGCGCATTGTCGTGGTAATAACGCGTCAGCGGCCCCATCATGTCCCAGCGGGCGAGGGTGACGGCATGCTTCAGGTTCATCTGGCCGATCAGGTCCAGCCGCCCGAAAAGGTCGAGCGTGAAATGCTGGGCGATGCCGGTATATTCCTCCCGCGAGGTCGAGTAGCCGGAGAACCGCGTATTGGCACGCAACAGCATCGCGCGGCCCGGCGCCATCTCGACCGTCTCCCCCTCCACCTCATAACGCGCCGAGCCCGTCAGGCAGATGATCAGGTCATGGACACTGTTCGATTTGTCGACACCCCAGGTCGGCGAATGCTGCATCCTTATGGTTGAACGCGTCAGCGTCAATGCCATCGCATTCATCGGAATCGCAGACAAAACGCTACCTTCGATTTTCTCCATCCTTTTCCCCGAATTCGTCGATTTGATCTCACGCGCAAAGTGAGAATATCAGTCCGGGAGCTGAGAACTCAACATGTTTGCGGCAGTAATGGGAGGAAATGGCGCTTGATTTGCGCAAGCCTGATGGATTGGGCTGGTACGCAGATCGAACTGCCAGAGATTGCGATGCACAATACTGGAAGTATCTTTTCGAGGCCGGCGGCATGAGCGGCGACAACAGATTTCTGGGCCTGCTCTACCTGTCGCCCTTCGTCATCGGACTGCTGGTCTTCACCGCGCTTCCCTTCATCGCGTCGCTATATCTGAGCTTCACCAACTACAATCTGATGAACGAGCCGGTCTTCACCGGCCTGCAGAACTATATCCGGCTGTTCACCGGCGACCGGACGTTTCGCAAATCGCTGTGGGTGACGCTGGTCTACGTCTTCACCACGGTACCGCTGAAGCTGGCCTTCGCGCTCTTCATGGCGGTGATCCTCAATTACAAGCTGAAGTTCATCAATGTATTCAGGACGGCCTATTACGTTCCGTCCATTCTCGGCGGATCGATCGCCATCGCCGTGCTGTGGCGCTACATTTTCGCCGATGTCGGCCTCGTCAACATTGGCCTCACCACGCTCGGCTTCGAGCCGGTCAACTGGTTCGGCGATCCGACCAATGCGCTGTTCACCATCACGCTTTTGCGCCTGTGGCAGTTCGGCTCGGCCATGGTGATCTTCCTGGCAGCCCTGCAGAGCATCGACAAGACGCTCTACGAAGCCGCCTCGATCGACGGCGCCGGCAAGTGGACGAGCTTCGTCTACATCACCCTGCCGCTGATCACGCCGGTCATCTTCTTCAACCTGATCATGCAGATGGTCCAGGCCTTCCAGGAGTTCAACGGCCCCTACATCATCACCCAGGGCGGCCCGCTGAAATCCACCTATCTCCTGCCGATCTACATCTATGACGAGGCCTTCAAGCGTTTCGACATGGGTTATGCGTCGGCGATCGCCTGGGTCCTGTTCCTGATCATCATGGCCCTCACCCTCATCGCCTTCTGGTCCTCGCGCCACTGGGTCTATTACGCCGGCGACAAGAGGAGCTGACCATGACCGATCACATCCTCTCGCAGAACTCTCCGGCCGCCCACGATATCGACATCGCCCGCAGCCGCGAAACACGCCGCCACCGCATCAATGCCGTGCTGCGATATGCGCTGCTGACCGCCGTCGGGCTGCTGATGCTCTATCCGCTGATCTGGCTGATCGGCGCGTCGTTCAAGACCAATTCGGAGATCTTTTCCAATCCCGGTTTCTGGCCGGAAAACCCGACGCTCGATGGTTATATCAAGGGCTGGAAGACTTCGACGCCCTATTCCTTCGGCACTTTCTTCCTCAACACGCTGTGGATCGTCATCCCGAAAGTCATCGGCACGGCGATTTCCTGCACCGCGGTTGCCTATGGTTTCGCCCGCTTCGATTTTCCGGGCAAGAAGATCCTTTTCGCGGCGCTGATCGCGACGCTTCTCCTGCCGAACGTCGTCACCCGCATTCCGCAATACCTGATCTTCCGCGATCTCGGGTGGCTCGACAGCTACCTGCCGCTCTGGGTGCCCTCGGCGCTGGCAGGCGACGCCTTCTTCGTCTTCATGCTGGTGCAGTTCCTGCGCGCCATACCGCGCGACATGGAAGAAGCCGCCCGCGTCGACGGAGCCAACACCATCCAGACGCTGATCTTCATCGTCGTGCCGCTGCTGATGCCGGCGCTGATCTCGGTGTGCCTCTTCCAGTTCATGTGGACGATGAACGACTTCCTCGGGCCGCTGATCTACATCTCCTCGGTCGACAAATACCCGATCTCGCTGGCCCTGAAACTGTCGATCGACACGACCGAAGCCTTCGAATGGAACCGGGTGCTCGCCATGTCGGTCCTGTCGCTGGCGCCGGCGCTCGCGGTCTTCTTCCTCGCCCAGAAATATTTCATCGACGGCATCTCGTCCGGCGGGATCAAAGGATAGTCACATGGCGCGCCTTCAACTGAGAAACCTCGAAAAGGACTACGGTTCGTTCCGCGCCGTGCATGGCATCAATCTCGATGTCGAGGACGGAGAGTTCATGGTGCTGGTCGGCCCTTCCGGCTGCGCCAAGTCGACGACGCTCAGGATGATCGCCGGCCTCGAACGGGTGACCGGCGGCGAGATCCGCATCGGCGGCGAACTGGTCAACGACAAGACGCCGGGCGACCGCGGCATATCCATGGTCTTCCAGAACTACGCGCTCTATCCGCATATGAAGGTGCGCAAGAACCTCTCCTTCAGCATGCGGCTGAAGCGTCGGCCAAGCGCGGAGATCGAGCAGGCGACAAACCATGTCTCCAGCCTGCTCGAGATCGACCCGCTGCTCGACCGGCTGCCGAAACAGCTCTCCGGCGGCCAGGCGCAGCGCGTCGCGGTGGGTCGGGCGCTGATCAAGAAGCCGCAGGTCTTCCTGTTCGACGAGCCGCTCTCCAACCTCGACGCCAAGCTGCGCGCCTCGATGCGGGTGCGCATCACCGACCTGCACAAGCGGCTGAAGGCGGAAAACCAGCAGGCGACCGTCATTTACGTCACTCACGACCAGACGGAAGCCATGACAATGGGCGACCGCATCTGCGTCATGAAGGACGGCCGCATCATGCAGGTGGCCGATCCCGTCACCCTGTACAGCCGTCCGGCGAATACTTTCGTCGCCGGCTTCATCGGCAGCCCGGAAATGAATTTTCTCGACGGGACGTTCGAAGGCGCTGAAAGTGTCAGGGCCGCGGACCAGACGATTTCGCTTGGCGCAGACTTCGCGCGCCGTCTTTCCGGCGAGCCGAGCGGCGGCGTGACCATCGGCATCCGTCCCCAGCATCTGCGCATCGCCGCAGCCGAGACGCCGGGCACGCTGAAGGGCAAGCTCAATCACATCGAGTTCATGGGCCACGAAGTCTACCTCTATGTCGACATCGGCCCGAAACGCATCATCGCCGTGGTGCCGTCCGCGTCCTACGACCGCGGCGCGCTTCGCGACGACTGGGTCTGGCTGAGCCCGGACCCGAAGGGAGTTCATCTGTTCGATCGCCAGTCCGGGGAGAACATCAGCCTGGCGCTTTGAGATTTCGTCGTTCCAACTTTCATCTTTCAAACTTGGGGAGGAGCCAAAATGAGAACCATGATCATGACGGCGGCTTTGTTTGCCGCCACCAGCCTTTCGACCGCCTTCGCTTCGGATCTGCGCATGTCCTGGTGGGGCAGCGACGACCGTCATGTCGCGACCCAGGAGGCCCTGAAACTCTGCGGCGCCAAATTCGGCCATACGATCGCACCGGAATTCACCGGCTTCCAGGGCCACCAGGAAAAGATCGCCACCCAGCTTGCCGGCCGCACCGAGGCGGACATCATGCAGGTGAACTGGCCCTGGCTGCCGTTGTTCACCAAGAACGGCGACGGCTTTGCCGACCTCAACCAGTACAAGGACGTCATCGACCTCAGCCAGTGGTCGAAGTCGGATCTCGACAGCGGCACCGTCAAGGGCAAGCTGAACGGCATTTCCGTCTCCACCACCGGCCGCGTCTTCATGTTCAACAAGACGACCTATGACAAGGCCGGCATCCCGATCCCGAAGACGTGGGAAGAGCTGATCGCCGCAGCGCCCAAGATGAAGGAAAAGCTCGGCAAGGACTATTATCCCTTCGAAGGCGCTGCACTCGACGCGCGCCTGATGGTGATCCTGCGCACCACCCAGAAGACCGGCAAGGACCTGATCGACCCGGCCACCAACAAGGTCGCCTGGAGCGAAGCCGAACTCGCGGAAGGCCTGGAATTCTACAAGACGCTGGTCGACAAGGGCGTGATCGAAAGCTGGAAACAGGTGGCCGCCGGCGGCAACACGCCGCTACACGAAAACCAGAAATGGGCCAAGGGCCTGATCGCCGGCACCTATCAGTGGGACAGCACCTACGGCAAGATCGCAACCCCGATGGAAAAGGGCCAAGAACTGGTTCCCGTCAAGCTCCTGACCATCGAGGGTGCAAAGACCGACGGCGTTTACCGCAAGCCTTCCATGCTGTTCTCGATTTCCAAGAACAGCAAGGACCCGAAGGGCGCTGCCCAGGTGCTGAATTGCCTGCTCAACGATCCCGAAGCGGTCAAGATCATGGGCGCGACGCGCGGCATACCCTCCAGCAAGATCGCGCTCGACACGCTGACCAAGGAAGGCAAGATCAAGCCGGTGCAGGTGGAAGCCTATAAGCGGGTGATGGAGCCGACGAGCCCCGGCGTCTCGCCGCTCAACGAGCATCCGCGCGTCACCGAAGTCTTCGACACCAATTTCGAAGCCTTCGCCTATGGCCAGCAGTCTTCCAAGGATGCCGCGACCGAAATCATCGCCGGCATCAATCAGGCGCTGACGGGGATCTGAGGACGTGACCAACGTCGCCATCGAACTCCTGATCGCCGGCCCCCGCAGCGCAACCTTCAGCGTCGATGCCGAAAGGCATCTCCACGCGCGGAAGGACAAGCTTGCCTGGCAGGTCCTGGAAATCGGTGGCATTCTGGTAGCCGAGGGGGCGACGAAGAAAGTCGTCTTCACGGTCACCGATCTCGAGCCGGATCAGCCCTACCGCCTGGAAACCGGCGGTACCCGGCTCGAGTTCATCACCCGGAAGGAAACAGCCTTCCTCGACATCCGCGATTTCGGCGCCTCGACGGAAGCAACGAACAATGCGGTGGCGATCCAGCGCGCCATCGACGCCTTGCCGGCTGCGGGCACGTTGCGGATACCGGCCGGGCGTTGGCTCAGCGGTCCCATCTTCCTCAAAAGTCACATGACGCTCCTCGTCGACAACGCCGCGAAACTCGCGGCGATCGCGACGAGGGAAGACTTTCCCATCCTACCCGCACGCCATGCGGATAACCGTATCCTCGGGACCTGGGAAGGCGTGGCGGAATCCTGTTATGCCAGCCTGATCAACGCGATCGATTGCCGGGACGTGCATCTGGCCGGGGCCGGCATCATCGACGGCGGCGGGGATCGTGGCGATTGGTGGTCGTGGCCAAAGGAAACGCGCCAGGGCGCGCGGCGGCCCCGCACCGTCTTCCTCTCGGCCTGCGAGGACGTCACGCTTTCCGGCCTGACCATCCGCAACTCGCCGTCCTGGACGGTCCATCCGGTCCTCTGCAAGGGGCTGACCGTTGCGGATCTCAAGATCGAGAATGACCCCGATTCCCCGAATACCGACGGGCTCAATCCCGAAAGCAGCTCCGCTATCCGCCTTGTTGGCCTGCACATCTCGGTCGGCGACGATTGCATCGCGCTGAAAGCCGGCAAACGCAGCCCGCTCGGCGGACCCGACCGCCCAACCGAACGGGTGCGGATCGAGAACTGCCTGATGGAGCGCGGCCATGGTGCGGTCGTCATCGGCAGCGAGATGAGCGCCGGCATAAGCGACATCGCCATCCGGAACTGCCACTTCAGGGGGACGGACCGCGGACTGCGCATCAAGACGCGCCGGGGACGCGGCGGTTTGGTCGTCGATATCCGGCTGGCCGACAGCCTGATGGAAGACGTGGCGACGCCGGTTGCCGTCAATTCCTTCTATTTCTGCGATGCCGACGGCCGCTCGGACTATGTGCAGTCCCGCTCGCCGCTGCCGGTCTCCGTGGAAACGCCCAGCATCAGGTCGATCACCGTGGAGAATGTCACCGTGTCAGGTGCGCGAACGGCGGCCGCCGTCTTCTACGGCCTGCCGGAAGCGGCGATCCGCGACATCGCCTTCGAAAACTACGCGGTTTCCTTCGCGCCGGATGCCGAGGCGGAGGTGCCGGAAATGGCCTCTCTTCTCCTCCCGCTCCGGCATGCCGGGATCGTTGCCGAAAACGCCGTTTTCAGCCGCCTTGCAAGGCTTTCCCCCGGTTCCATCCATCCAGATCAAGACTGAAAACCGATGCTTCAAGACTACTTCGAGAGTTACGTACGCGATTATGAGTATTACAAAGGCGGCGCCTGGTGCTACGAGGACGGCTGTCTCTATCGTGGCCTGATCGCGCTTTACGAAGCAACCGGCAGCCGCCGATGGCTGGATCATCTGATCCGGCTGATCAGCGGGCAGATCGATGCACAGGGCCGGCTTGTCGGTTACGAGATCAACGAGTTCAACATCGATAATATCCTGCCCGGCCGTGCCCTCGTCTTTCTCTACCGGCACACGGGCGAAAGCCGCTGGCTCGACGCCGCCGCACCGCTTTCGCGGCAACTCGAAACGCATCCGCGCACCGGCAGCGACGTCTACTGGCATAAGCTGCGTTACCCGCACCAGATCTGGCTGGACGGTCTCTACATGGCGCTGCCGTTCAAGGTCGAATACGCCCGCGCGGCTTCAAGACCGCAGGCGATCGAGGAGGCGCTTCGGCAATTCACGACGGCGCTCGATCTCACATATGACCGGCAGGCCGATCTCTACCGTCATGGATATGACGAGGCCCGGCAGCAGCCCTGGGCGGATGCGGAAAGCGGCCTTTCGCCGGCGCATTGGGCAAGGTCGATCGGCTGGCTGGCCATGGCCTTCGTCGACATCATCGAAAACCTGCCCTCCGGCACGACAAGGCGGGAGCTCACCGATCGCGCAGCAGCGCTGGCATCCCGGCTGGTCGCCCTTCGCACCGCGGATCACCGCTGGCTGCAGGTGATCGACCGGCCGGACGAAGCGCTGAACTACCCTGAAAGTTCCGCCACGGCGATGTTCTCCTACTTTCTCCAGAAGCTCGCGCGGCTCGGGGGGCCTAGCGCCTTTTCCGAAGCCGGCCGGGCGAGCCTGCGATCGCTGACGTCACAGGAGCTGCGACCGGATGCCGACGGCCGTGCAAGGCTCCACAACATATGCTGCGTCGCAGGTCTCGGCGGTTTCAACGGCCGTTATCGCGACGGGACGGTCGGATATTATCTCTCCGAGGAAATCCGACCCGACGATATCAAGGGTGTCGGGCCGATGATGATGGCCTATGCGGAAACGCTGCTGGACACGCAAACGGTGATGCCCCAGTCTGCGCGGCTGGAAGCCTCGGCCGAACTCAGCACCGCCGCCAAACGGTAGCACCACGCGCCGACAAACAGGAGGAAACTGCACCATGACGATCGATGTCCGGACGCGCCATGCCGTTCACTACAGCCAGTCGGAGCGCATGACGAGCGCGGAGCTGCGCGAGAACTTCGTGATCGAAGATCTCTTCGTCGCAGGGGCGCTTCAGGCCGTCTACACCCATTACGACCGGATGCTGGTCGCAGGTGCCTCGCCAACCGAAAAAAGCCTCGGCGTCGGTGGCGAACTGGCGAAGGTCGTCGGCGCGGATTATCTCCTGGAACGCCGCGAGCTCGGCCTGATCAATATCGGCGGAGCGGGCCGCGTCATCGCGGATGGCAAGGCCTACGAACTGCAGCCGATGGACGGGCTTTATCTCGGCATGGGAACGAAGGAAATCTTCTTCGAGAGCGCCGATGCCTCGGCTCCTGCCAAGTTCTACATCAACAGCGCGCCGGCGCATGCGACCTTGCCCTCCCGGATCGTCAGCAGCTCGGATGCGATCGAGAACAATCTGGGCGACGGCACGACCTCGAACAAGCGCAAGCTCTATCAGTATCTGCACCCGAAAGTGCTTCCGACCTGCCAGCTGCTGATGGGCCTGACACGGCTGGAGACCGGCAGCGTCTGGAACACCATGCCGGCGCATCTGCATGACCGGCGAATGGAAGCCTATCTCTATTTCGAGCTGCCGGAAAATGCCTTCGTGGTTCACCTGATGGGCCGACCGGAAGCAACCAACCACCTGATTATCCGCAATCAACAGGCCGTGCTTTCGCCACCCTGGTCCATCCATTGCGGCGCCGGCACCGGTGCCTACGCCTTCATCTGGAGCATGGCCGGCGACAACCAGTCCTTCACCGACATGGACATGGTGGACATGAAGAGCCTCAAATAGGCTGTCCAAACCATTCGCTCTGATGTGCCGGCCCGCTCGGACCGGCGACGGTGCAAACCGTCAGACGGAAACTATGCGCGGCTCCTGTCGGGATGCCGCGCGGTCCCCTGGAGGCATAGGGTTCTTGCAAGGCCCGGTGGACCGGCGCTCGACGATCCTCGATGCGACCTGAACCCTTCTGGCCGGCGTTCCCGGCTGGCGCGGGTTTTCGATCCGCTCGAGCAGCAGCCGCAGGCCGACGGCACCGCATTCCTGGCCCTCCATGCGCACGGTCGTCAGAGGCGGCGAAATTTGCTTTGCCGGCGAGAAATCCCCGAAACCGACCACCGAAACGTCGTTGGGAATGCGATAGCCCTGGCCCAGGAGTTCGGAAACGACGTTGAGCGCCAGCCCGTCATGGGCGCAAAAGAAGGCGGTCGGCCGTTCGCCCTTGTCCTTCAGCGCCCGGTAGGCATCGGCAAAGCCGTTCTGCTCCTCGAACTGCAGAACATGCAGTGCGACATCCGGATAACGTTCGGCGATTTCACGCGCACCGTAAAAGCGCTCGCGGCGGCCGCGATAGCCGGGCGTCCCGTAGACATAGGCGATGGAGCGATGGCCGAGCTCGATCAGATATTGGATGACAGCCTGCCCTGCCTCGTGATCGGTCCCGGAGACCTGGTCGGCATCCTCGAGCGGATCCACCCATCCGAACCGGACGATCGGCGTACCCGTTGCCATCGCCGCATGGATCCCCTCGCGCTCATGCGGGCCGACGAGCAGCAGCCCGGCGCAACTGCGCGCCAGTTCCTCGAGCTGGCCCCGGCTGTGCGTCCATAACATCCTGAGGTCCATGCCAAGACGGTGCGCCTCGGCCTGAACGCCACTCTGGATCTGCATATGCAGCTCGCTATTGACCGGATCGAGGTCGTGAAACACCACCGCGATATCACCGGACGCGGCCTGGTTGGCCGGCTTGGTATAGCCGAGGCGCTCCGCCGCCTCGCGAATGCGCTCGCGGGTTTCGTCGCTGACCCCGCTTTTGCCGGATAAGGATCTGGACACCGCGTATTTCGAAAGGCCGACCTCGCGCGCGATCGTCTGTAAGGTGACCCGTCCCCTGCTCTTCATTTCCCACACCCTCCGCTGCTGCCGCCTGCTTACGACGCTGCGCTGCAAAACGCAATTTTACCAAACAACACTACATAACACTTTACCTAACAGTATTCGAATGCAAACTTTTCGTTATCCACGCTGGAAGGGAAACAAGAGGTAACGGCGGGGATTGTCTGGAGGAGACACTCATGATCAAGCTGAAACGTCGCGCGTTTCTGGCCGGGACCTCGGCCGTTTTGATTTTGCCGGCGCTGCCGGCCCTGGCCGTCGACTACAAGGAATCAGGCATCCTGAAGGACAAGGTCGCAAGCGGCGCCCTTCCGCCCGTGAAGGATCGGCTTCCCGCCAACCCCCTTGTCGTCAAACCGGTTGAAAGCGTTGGAAAATACGGAGGTGACTGGAAATTGGCACTGGTCGGCGGCGGGTCGCTCTCCATGCTGTTCCGCTATCAGGCATACGAGCCGCTGCTGCGGTATACGCCGGATTGGTCGGGCGTAACGCTCAATGTCGCGGAAGCCTTCGACGGCAATGCAGACTCCACCGTCTATACCATCCGCCTGCGAAAGGGGATGAAATGGTCCGACGGACACCCCTACACCACCGCCGACGTGAAATTCTGGTACGATACCGTTCTCACCGACAAGCGCGTCGCCGTCACCAGCCAGGGCCACTGGAAGACCGCCGGCAAGCCCGCAAAGCTCGAGGTGGTCGACGAGCAGACCTTCAAGGTGATCTTCGAAAAGCCTAACGGTATGTTCCCGTTGCAGGTCGCGTGGTCCAACTGGGATCACACGACACGCTGCCCGAAACATTATCTCGAACAGTTCCACATCGATTACAATCCGAAGGCGGACGAGCTTGCCAAGCAGCGCGGGTTCCAGACGTGGATCGCCGCCTTCCAGTCGGCCTCCGGTTTCCAGGATGACAACGCCTTCTTCCTCAACTCCTCGAAGAAGCCCACCCTCAACGCCTGGTATTTCACGATCGCGCCGGGTGAAAACACCGAGCGCGTTGTGGCCGAGCGCAACCCCTATTACTGGAAGGTCGATACGGAGGGCAACCAGCTGCCTTACATGGACCGCATCGTCTACCAGATGGTCGCCGATCCGCAGGTTCTGCTCCTGAAATGCATGCAGGGCGAAATCGACCTGATGGACCAGTATATCGCGACACCGAACAACAAGTCGGTTCTGTACGACGCGCGCAAGCAGGGCGATTATGATTTCTACACGCTGACCTCGACCGAGGCCAATGTGATGAACTTCATCTTCAACCTGAACCATAACGACGAGACGAAACGGAAACTCTTCCGCAACAAGAAGTTCCGCGCGGCTCTCTCGACGGCGCTTGACCGCCAGACGCTGATCGACGCGGTGCTGGTCGGCCAGGGCGCGCCCGCCCAGCCCTCGATCAAGGAAGGCGACCCGCTCTACAACGACCAGCTCGCCAAGCAGTTCACCGAGTACAGTGTCGACAAGGCGAATGCCATGCTCGACGAACTGGTTCCGAAGCGTGACAGCCAGAATTTCCGTCTCGACGAGAAGGGCCGGCGGCTGACGATCATCTTCGAGATCGACCAGGCGCGCCCGATCTTCCTCGATCTCTTCCAGCTGGTCATCCCGATGTTCCAGGCGGTCGGCATCGATGCGCAGATGCGCACCATGGACCGGTCGCTCTGGGAAACCCGCGTCCGCCAGGGCCGCGACTTCGATGCGACCGCGCACCAGTTCGGCGCCAATGGCGGCGTCGCGGCGATGCTCGATCCGCGCTACTACGTGCCGACCGACAGCAATGCGATGTATGCCCCGGCTTGGCAGCTCTGGTATCTCGATCCCAAGAACGCCAATGCCGAGGAACCGCCGGAAGACACCAGGCAGCTGCTTGCACTCTACGACAAGCTGAAGGCGACCTCGGACCAGGCGGGCCAGCGCGAGATCATGAAGCAGATCCTGCAGGGCGCCGCCGAAGCCTTCTATGTGTTCGGCATTTCGCAGCCGCCGGACGGCTACGGCATCGTCAAGAACAATATGAAGAACATCACCAAGACCATGCCGAATTCCTTCGGCTGGCCGACCCCTGCCCCGACCATGCCGGAGCAGTTCTACAAGGTCTGAGGGCCTCGCACATTCCGACTTCTTCCGGGCGCCGGTCTCGACCGGCCGGCGCCGAGGGCTCCCTTTTCCCGATGATTGGATGCCATCATGCTCGAGGCGACACGACAGAACACCGACACCCTGCGGACCCCGGACTGGTTCAGGACCGCGACGCGCTGGACCCAGCTGACATTCGTCGAGGATGACCCGGACAAATACGATCCCGCCTTCTGGATCGACGTCTTCAAGCGCACCAAATCCAACGCCGTCTGCCTCAGCGCCGGCGGCTACATCGCCTACTATCCAAGCAAGGTCCCCTATCACTATGTCAGCCAGTATCTGGGCGACAAGGATATTTTCGGCGCGCTCGTCGATGCGGCCCGCAAGCTCGACATGCATGTCATGGCCCGCGTCGATCCGCATGCCATCCATGACGATGCGGCAAAAGCCCACCCCGAATGGGTGATGATCAATGCCGACGGCACGCCGCGGCGTCACTGGGCCTATCCGGATGTCTGGGTCACCAACGCCTACGGCGACTATAATTCGGTGTTCATGCCGGAAGTGGTGAAGGAGATCGTCCGCGAATACGATATCGACGCGATCTTCGCCAATCGCTGGCAGGGCCATGGCGTCGATTACAGCGAGGATAGCGCCCGCCGCTTCAAGGACATGTCCGGCTACGCGCTGCCCAAAAAGGCGGATGCCGAGGATCCGGCCTGGCAGGCCTGGCTGCAATGGCGCCGCCGGGTGCTAACCGACGTGATCGCCCAGTGGGACGACGCGGTGAAGGCCATCCGCCCGCATGCAAGCTTCATCCCCAACATGAGCGGCGCATCGCTGATGGAGTTCGATCTCTCCGTCATCACCAGGCATTGCCCCTTCCTCGTCGTCGACCATCAGGGCCGCAAGGGGCTGGAGCTCGGCTGGTCGGCCGGCCGCAACGGCAAGCGCATCCGCGCGACCTTTGCCGACCGTCCCGTGGTGCTGATCACCTCGATCGGTCCGGAAGAGGAATACCGCTGGAAGGATGCGGTGACCTCGGGCGAGGAAATGCAGCTGTGGATCAACAACGGCACGGCCCACGGGCTTTATGCCTGGTTCACGAAATTCAACGGCGTGGTGCCCGACAAGCGCTGGGTCGAGCCGGTCGCCGAGGCTTTCGTGCTG
Organism: Neorhizobium sp. 2083; assembly: GCF_031455615.1. NCBI lineage: Bacteria > Pseudomonadati > Pseudomonadota > Alphaproteobacteria > Hyphomicrobiales > Rhizobiaceae > Neorhizobium > Neorhizobium sp. 2083. The sequence goes on from NZ_JAVDTC010000007.1 coordinate 61,238, forward strand.
CAGTCGGCCGTCGAACCGGTGATCGAAAGCATGAAACCGACGGCGGAAATCGCCGTGATCGATCCGTCGACGACCCTGCGCCATTGGGCGCCGGAAGACCGCCACGCAGCCGAAAAACACGACCTCGGCGTCTACCACGCCCTGGTCGAGGCGCGCCTGCCCTTCGAACTTCTCTCCGACCAGGTGCTGACCAAGGACAATCTCGACCGCTTCAAGGTCATCGTGCTCGCCAATGCCTCCTGCCTTTCGGATGCGCAGAACGAGGCGATCCGCGCCTATGTGGCACGCGGCGGCAGCGTTGTCGCCTCCTACGAGACCTCGCTTCGCGACGAATTCGGCAAGGCGCGGCCGGAATTCGGCCTCTCCGACGTGCTCGGCGCCAAATTCGTCTCCGGCCCGCGCGGCATCGTCAAGAACACCTATGTGGCGCTCTCCGGCGACCATCCGGTCAACAAGGGTTTTGACGGTGCCGAGCGCATCATGGGCGGCACAAGGCTGATCCATGTCGAGCCAGCGGCGGGCGCCGCAACACCCTTCCTCTACGTACCCGATTTCCCGGATCTTCCCATGGAAGAGGTCTATCCTCGCAAGGCGCCGGAAGGTGCTGCGGTCGTCGCCCGCGAAACCGGCAAGGGCGGCCGCACGGTCTATATTCCCTGGAATATCGGCGAGATCTTTTGGGAAGTGTTTGCGGTCGATCATGGCCGCCTGCTCTCCAACGCCGTCCATTGGGCGCTCGGCAAGACCCCGCGCGTCACCGTCAAAGGGCCCGGCGTCATCGACCTTGCGCTCAGGGAAAATGCCGAGGGCATCGCCCTCAGCCTCTTCAACCTTACCAATCCGATGATGATGAAAGGCCCGATCCGCGAAAATTACCCTCTGGCGGCCCAGACCGTTTCGGTGGAAGTTCCAGAGGGCAAGTCGGTGGCGAAAGCCTGGCTCGTGGTTGCAGACCGGGCGGCAAGCTTCAGCGTGAAGGATGGACGCGCGGAAGTCGAGGTGCCGGGCATAGAGCGGCTGGAGGTGCTGCATCTCACCTGGAAATAGGGTGGGAGACCGATTGGAGGAGCGTTTCCGGCCTGGAGGGGCCGGGAGCGGATGGAGATCCGAAGGTGGCGCCCCAAGCGGCGTCTTCAACGGGAGGAGAACTATTCCGATGCTTGGTTACATCTTCAAGCGCGTGCTCTACATGATCCCGACCCTGTTCGGCATGTCGCTGATATCGTTCCTGATCATCCAGCTGCCGCCGGGTGACTACCTGACGTCGATGATCGCCACGATGAGCGACAGCGGCCAGGCCGTCGATCCGGCCCAGATCGAGCGGCTGAAGGAGATCTACGGTTTCGACGACCCGTTCTACATCCAGTATCTCAAATGGATCTGGGGCATCGTCAGCCGGGGCGATTTCGGCCACTCCTTCGAATGGAACCAGCCGGTCTCTGGCCTGATCTGGGCGCGGATGGGCTCGACGCTGGTCATCTCGCTGCTGAGCCTGCTGTTCGTGTGGATCGTCGCGCTGCCGATCGGCATCTATTCCGCCGTCCGGCGTCATTCGGTCGGCGACCACGTCTTCACCTTCTTCGGGTTCATCGGCCTTGCCGTGCCGAACTTCATCCTGGCGCTGGTGCTGATGTATGTCGCATACCGTTATCTCGGCCAGAGCGTCGGCGGCCTCAACTCTCCCCAATTTGCCGAGGCTCCCTGGAGCCTTGCCAAGGTCGGCGACTTCCTCGCCCATCTGTGGATTCCGATCATCATCATCGGCGCCTCGGGAACGGCGGCGCTGATCCGTATCCTGCGCGCCAACCTCACCGACGAACTGCACAAGCCCTATCTGATCACCGCCCGCGCCAAGGGCCTGCCGGAATACAAGGTCATCCTCAAATATCCGGTGCGGATCGCCCTCAACCCGTTCGTTTCGGCGATCGGCTGGGTGCTGCCGCATCTGGTGTCCGGGGTGACGATCACCGCCATCGTGCTCAACCTGCCGACTGCCGGCCCGCTGCTGTTCAGGGCGCTGGTGTCGCAGGACATGTATCTCGCCGGCAGTTTCATCCTGCTTTTGAGTGCGCTTACCCTCGTCGGCATGCTGTTATCGGATCTGCTCCTTGCGCTGCTCGATCCGCGCATCCGGTTCAATTGAGGGAGGCGGCATGAGCACGCACGAGACATTCGGAACCTATTCCGGCCCCGTCCACACCGTCGCCGACGGCCCCTCGATCAGTCCGCTGAAGGCGGGCAAGACGGTTTCGACCGCGACCGTCGGGCCCTGGCGGCTGATCGCCGGCAAGCTGGTCCGCCAGAAGGTGGCGATGGTGGCAGGTGCCATCATCCTCATCCTTTACCTGATCGGCCTGTTCGCCGAGTTCCTCGCGCCCGCCCTGCCCGCCACCTCACGGCCGCAATATACCTATGCGCCGCCGCAGGGCCTGAGCTTCTTCGTCACCAAGCCGGACGGCAGTACCGAGTTCAACTTCCATGTGAAGGGCTACAAGGTGGAAATCGAAAAGGTGGCGCTGCGGCGCACCTTTGTCGTCGATGACACCAAGGTCGTGCCGGTCGGGCTGTTCGTCAAAGGCCCGCGTTACGAGCTCTGGGGCCTGATCTCCATGGACCGGCACCTGATCGGCCCGATCAACCCCAACGACCCGATGTACCTGCTCGGCGCCGACCGCCTCGGCCGCGACGTCTTCTCGCGGCTGGTCTACGGCACGCGGATTTCCATGTCGATCGGCCTCGTCGGCGTCGCCATGTCGCTCGTTCTCGGCGTGGTGCTCGGCTCGATATCCGGCTTCTACGGCGGCTGGATCGATACGGTGATCCAGCGCATCATCGAGGTGGTCAGCGCCATGCCGACCATTCCGCTCTGGCTCGGCCTCGCGGCGGCAATTCCGCTGACATGGTCGCCGGTCAACGTCTATTTCGTCATCACCATCATTGTCTCGCTGCTCGGCTGGACCAGTCTTGCGCGCGAGGTGCGCGGGCGGTTCCTCGCCCTTCGGAGCGAGGATTTCGTCACCGCCGCCATGCTCGACGGATCGAGCGAAAAGCGGCTGATCTTCCGCCATATCCTGCCGTCGCTGACGAGCCACATCCTGGCTGTCGTGACACTGGCCGTGCCGACCATGATCGTAGCCGAGACCTCACTCTCCTTTCTCGGCATCGGCCTGAAGCCGCCCGTGGTCAGCTGGGGTGTTCTGCTGCAGGACGCCCAGAACATCCGCACGGTGGCGACGGCGCCATGGCTCCTGATCTGGCCATCGCTTGCCGTGGTCGTCGCGGTGCTGTCCTTCAATTTCTTCGGCGACGGTCTGCGCGATGCCGCCGACCCCTATGACAATTGAGGAGGAAACCATGAGCGCCCTTCCCGAAGACGTCCTCCTCTCCGTCGATAACCTCTCGATCGATTTCCGCTTGAGAACCCATATCCTGCATGCGGTCGAGAATGTCAGTTTCGACCTCAAGCGCGGGCAGACCCTCTGCCTGGTCGGCGAAAGCGGCTCGGGCAAAAGCGTCACCGCCCGTTCTCTGCTGCAAATCGTCGACCGGCCCGGCAGCATCGTCGGCGGACGCATCCTGCTGCGCAACGGCAGCGAGATCACCGATATCGCCAGGCTCGATCCGGACAGCCGGACCATGCGCGCCATTCGCGGCCGCCGCATCGGCTTGATCTTCCAGGAACCGATGAGCTCGCTATCTCCCGTCCATACGATCGGCTCGCAGATCGCCGAAGCCGTCCGTCTGCACAGCGACCTCGACAAGCGAGCCGCACGGGCGAAAACGGTGGAACTGCTTCGGCAGGTCGAAATCCCCAATCCGGAACAGATGGCCGACCGTTACACGTTCGAGTTTTCCGGCGGCATGCGGCAAAGGGCGATGATCGCCATGGCGCTCGCCGGCAATCCCGACATCCTCATCGCCGACGAACCGACGACCGCGCTCGACGTCACCACCCAGGCGGAGATCCTCGACCTGATCAAGCGGCTGCAGGTGGAGCGTGGCATGGCGATGCTGCTGATCACCCACGACATGGGCATCGTCGCGGAAGTGGCGGACGAGGTCGCCGTCATGCGCTTCGGCCGCATCGTCGAGCGGGGTCCGGTCGATGCGATCTACCATGATGCCCAGCATCCCTACACAAGGCAGCTTCTCGCCTCGACGGTGAAGTTGACCCGCCACGTCGAAGGCAGGGTGCCGGCGGTGGCCGCCTCGTCGCAGCCGCCACAACCGATCCTTTCGGTCCGCAATCTCGGCAAGACCTTCGGCTGGCACGGCAGAACCAATGCGCTGCGCGCGGTCGACGACGCCAATTTCGATCTCTATCCGGGTGAAAATCTCGGCATCGTCGGCGAAAGCGGCTCGGGCAAGACGACCCTCGGCCGGCTGATCCTGCGCACCGTCGAGCCGACCACGGGCAGCGTCGTCTATCGCAACAGGGATGGCGGCGAGGTCGAGATCACCAGCCTGACGAAGAAGGAGTTGCGCGGTTTCCACCGGGAAGTCCGCCTCGTCTTCCAGGATCCGTTTGCCTCGCTCAACCCACGCATGACGGTCAAGGACGTGATCGGCGATCCGCTGATCGTCAACGGCCTCGCGAAAGGCAAGGCGCTCGAAGAGCGCGTTGCCGAACTGATGCGTCTTGTCGGGCTCGATCCGATGGGCATGGAGCGCTACCCGCATGCCTTTTCCGGCGGCCAGCGGCAGCGCATCGGCATTGCCCGGGCGCTGGCGCTCGATCCGCGCATCATCATCGCCGACGAGGCGACCTCGGCGCTCGACGTGTCGATCCGCAGCCAGATCCTCGACCTGCTGCTCGACATCAAGAAGCGCCTCAACCTGAGCTTCATCTTCATCTCGCACGACATTTCGGTGGTGCGCTATTTCTGCGACCGCGTCGCCGTCATGCATCGCGGCAAGATCGTAGAACTCGGCGAGGCCGAGCAGATCTGCACCGCGCCGCAGGAAGCCTATACCAAGAGCCTGATTTCCGCCGTTCCCAATCCCGATCCCCGCGACAAGCGCATGCTGCACCGGCACCGCTTCGTCGCCCCCGCCATCTGAGGACAGTGCCAGTGCCAAAATTCTCCGCCAATCTTTCCTTCCTCTACCAGGACCTGCCCTTCCTCGATCGTTTCGCCGCCGCAGCGAAGGACGGTTTCGGCGGGCTTGAATATCTCGGGCCCTATGCCGAACCGAAAGAGAAGGTGGCCGATGCTCTGGAGGCGAGCGGTCTCGTCCAGGCGTTGTTCAACGTGCCGTCAGGCGACTGGGCCGGCGGCGAGCGTGGCACTGCCTGCCTGCCGGACCGCATCCAGGAATTCCGAGACGGAGTAGTGCTGGCGCTGGATTACGCCAAGGCGCTTGATTGCCGGCAGCTCAATGTCATTTCGGGCCTAGTGGCGAACGGAGCCGATATCGACACCCTGGAAAACGTGCTGGTCGAGAACCTGAAATACGCAGCGTCGCGCTGTGCCGATGCCGGCGTCAAACTACTGATCGAACCGATCAACCAACGCGACATTCCCGGTTTCTTCCTGTCGACCACCGACCATGTGGAACACATCCTCGACAGGGTCGGCTCCGACAATCTTTATATCCAGTACGATTTCTACCACATGCAGGTCACGCAGGGCGATCTGATCCCCACCTTCGCCCGCCTGAAGGACAGGATCGCCCATGTGCAGATCGCCGACAATCCCGGCCGCAACGAGCCGGGCACCGGCGAGATCAACTACGATTTCATCCTCCGCGAACTCGACCGCCTCGGCTACGACGGCTGGGTCGGCTGCGAATACAAGCCGAAGGCCGGCACCAGCGAAGGCCTTAGCTGGATGAAGCCTTCCGCCGGAGGGCAAAGCTAACATCAACGCTTTTCAGGACTAACCGGACGCCATCTTCGCCGCTGCCAGACCGGAGCCTTCTCCGGAGGGCGGAGCCATGTCCGAACATCGATGAAGAAGGACAGGACCATGCTCAGAAACGATATCCAGTTCCCCTACGGCGCCGTCTATTTCCGCAAGTCCAACCCGCCCCGCGAGGACTGGGAGCGCGACTATACGACGGCGGGCGAGGACGGCCTCAACATCTTCCGCCACTGGTTCATGTGGGGTGCGATCGAAACCGCGCCGGGCGTCTACGATTGGGAGGAATACGACCGGCAACTCGATCTTGCGGCGAAGAACGGCATTAAGACGGTCATCGCCGAGCTGATCCATGCCGTGCCCGATTGGGCGGTGCGCAAATATGCCGATGCGCTGCAGGTCAATGCCGATGGAACCAGGCTCGGTTCCTATATGGGCGTCTCGGCCGCGACAGGCGGCTTTTCCAACAATGGCGGCGGCGCCGGCGCGCTGACGCTCAACTGCCCGGAGGTCAAGGAGGCGGCCGGCCGGTTCCTCACCGCGCTCGCCACCCGCTACAAGGACCATCCGGCAATCTACGGCTACGATGTCTGGAACGAGTGCAACTATTCCGCCGATGTCGATTACAGCAGCTACGCCAAATCGGCCTTCAGGAAATGGCTCGAAAAGAAATACGGCACGCTGAAGGTGCTCGCCAAGGCCTGGCATCGCTACAGCTATGCGGAATGGGAGGATGTCGAACCGCCGGTGCACATGGCACCCTATCCGGAATGCATCGACTGGCTGCAGTTCAAGCGTGACAATTTCTACGACCAGATGCAATGGCGCATCGATACGATCCGCGCCGTCGACCAGAAGAACACCATCGCCGCCCACGGCATTTCCGGCGCGATCCCCAACATGGCGGCGAACGGCTGCGACGACTGGCTGGCCGCCTCCAAGGTCGAGGTCTACGGTTTCACCTGGATCCAGGCCCGCAAGGGGACGGAAGCCTGGAAGAACTGGTACGGCGTCGACATCAACCGCGCCGCCGCCCGCGGCAAGCCCTTCTGGCATGCGGAGCGCCAGGGCGGACCGCTGTGGCTGCAGCCGCAGGTGATCGGTCGCGACAAGGATGACGGCCGCGTCGCCGAGCCCGAGGATATCCGCCTGTGGAGCATGACCTCGTTTGCCGGCGGCGCCCGCGGCGTGCTGAACCTGCGCTGGCGGCCGCTGCTCGACGGCCCGCTTTTCGGCGCGTTCGGCGCCTACGGCATGGACGGCTCCCGCACGCCGCGCTCGAAGATGCAGAGCGACATGGCCAAATGGGCGAATGACCCGGCACAGGCCGCCCTCTGGGAGGCGAAGCCGGTGCGCGGCGAAATCGGCGTCCTGGTCGTTCCCGAGACGCAGGAATGGGATTACCTGCTGAATTACGACCGCAAGGAAAAACCCTATCCGGAAGCGATGTGGGGCGCCTACCGCGCCTTCCTCGAAAACGGCGTCCAGCCGGACTGGGTGCATATCGATGATATCGATGCCTATGACCGCCTCTATTTCCCCTATCCGATCATGTTCACGACAGAGCAGGCAAAACGCCTCGCAGCCTGGGTGGAAAAGGGCGGCACGCTGATCGCGGAGGCCTGCCCCGGCTATTTCGGCGACCGCGGCCATGTCGGCCAGGTGCAGCCGAACATGGGCCTGGACAAGGTTTTTGGCGCCCGCGAGGATCAGGTCGAATTCATGCCCGACATCGGCGACCGCATCCACTTCAAGCTGAATGGCGCGCCAGTCGATGGCGGTGGGTTCCTGCAGTCCTATGTACTGGCCGGCGGCACCGCGCGCGGCAATTTTGACGATGGACGGCTTGCCGTGGTCGAGAACACCTACGGCAGGGGCCGCACGCTGCTGATCGGAACCAACCCCTCGGTCGCCTATTACAAGTCTGAGGGCAAGGCGAACGGCGCCTTCTTTGCGGAGCTGCTGCGTTGGTCCGACTGCACCCCGCATGCGGCTCTGTCGAACAAGGCGCTGTTCGCCCGCATCCACCGCAGCGAGAAGGGCAGCTTCCTCTGGCTCGTCAACCCGACCCGCTCGGTGCAGGCGACGGAGGTGACGCTGGCCGAGGGACACGGCCGCCTCGCTGCCGGCAAGGCAGTCTGGCCGGTCGGAAATACCCATGACGGCGGCAAGATCGAGGTGCCGGCCCGCGACGTGCTGATCTTGCCGCTCGCGTGACACCATCCGCCGCCCTCGGACAGAATGTCCCGGGGCGGCGCTGAATCCGATCGGTCATTCTCAGCCTCGTAGACGTCCCGAAGCGCTTGCGGTAATGGCAGAAGGCAGGAAGACAGTCGGAGAGCGGAATGCCGGAGCGGGATGTCATCGTCGTCGGCGCAGGGTTTACGGGCCTCAGCGCCGCGCTGGAACTTGTCGACGCAGGGCTCGACGTGCTGCTGCTCGAGGCGCGCGATCGGGTCGGCGGCAAGGTCGAATCCGAGACGCTGTCGGACGGTACCCGCGTCGATACCGGCGGGCAGTTCTTCTGCCGCGACATGGCCGAGCTGATGGCGCTGATCGCCAGGAACGGCAAGACGCCGGTCATGACCCATTACGACGGCGAGATGATCTACCGGCCGGCCGTCCCGCCACAGCAGGGTTTCGCGCGCTGGCAGGGGGTGGATGCGTTGCGCGACCGGATGATCGCCACCGCTCCGGACGACCCCGATCTCGCGAAACTGACGGTCGCCGACTGGGTCGCCCGACAGGACGACGTGCCGGCCGACATCAGGAAAAGCTTCCTGCGGCTGATCAAGGGGCTCTGGTGCCGCGCGCCCGAAGAAATCGCCTTTACCTGGCTCGCCTCGAACGACCGGCGCATTACCAATACCTATTCGGAAATGGAAATGTTCCTTCCCGACACGCTGCACGCACTGGCCGACCAGCTCGCGGCCAGGCTTGGCGGCCGCCTGCGCCTCGGCACGGCGGTGACGAGCATCGAACATTCCGAAACCGGCGCCACCGTCATCGTCGGTGATGAGCGCCTCCCGGCGAAACGCCTCATCCTGGCACTGCCGCCGGTAATGATCCGCCGGCTTCCGTTTTCACCCGCTCTTCCCGGGCAGTTGCAGAAGGCGCTTTCTGCCTGGGCGCCCGGGCTTTCGATCAAGCTGCAGGTGAGCTACGACAAGCCGTTCTGGCGCGAGCGGGGACTTTCGGGCGCCGTCATGTGGCATGAGCCCCAAGGCCTCTATGCCTGCGATGCCAGCCGTGGCGACTATGCCGGCCTGATCATCTTCGTCGGCGGCCCGGAGGCGCAGCAATGGCACGAGCGGCCGCGCGAGGAACTCACCGCCTTCATCCGCGAGCAACTAACCGAAGCCTTCGGGCCCGAAGGCGGTAATCCGCGCGATATCCATGTGCGCGATTGGGTCAACGATCCCTGGAGCGGCGGCGCCTATAGCGATGTCGTGATCGATCTCGATGCGCGCTATGCGGAGGACATTATCAACGAAGGCATCCCGCCCATTCATTTCGCATCGTCGGAATTGTCCCCCTCCTATCCGGGCTATGTCGAAGGCGCGATCGTGGCGGGCAGGCTGGCGGCAGGACGGGTCATCGGCGCATTGGCGAACAGCCGGTCGAAGATCGGGGGCGAATGACGCCTCTATCGGCCCGAAGGACGCAACGGACAAGCCGCACCTTCAGGCACTCCCCGTTTAATCGCTTCGAATCCATCCAAGCCATGACAATGGCTATTTCCTGTCGACAATATGTGTGCAATTATTCGGCCGCATTGGCTCGCGAGACAGGTCGACGATGGCGAAGAATGAACCGGCAGAAACCGATATGCCCCGCGCACGCGGCTCCGGAACGCAGAGCGTCTATACGGTTCTGCGCGGGGAAATCCTCGCCATGACCCTGGCACCGGGCAGCCCTCTCGACGAGGTGCGGCTATCCGAGCGTTTCGGCATGTCGCGCACCCCGATCCGTGAGGCCCTGCTGCGGCTTTCGGCGGATGGCCTCGTCGCCACGCTGCCGAACCGCAACACCATCGTGGCGACGATCGATTTCGCCTCGCTCCCCACCTATTTCGACGCGCTGACGCTGATGTATAGGGTCACCACCCGCGGAGCCGCCATGCGCGGGGCGCCGCAGGCGATGGGCGAGATCCGCAAGCGCCAGGCGGAGTTCGCCGCCGCCGTCGCCGCCCAGGATGCCTTTGCGATGATCGAGGCGAACCGGGAATTCCACGTGGCGATCGCCGAACTTGCCGGCAACGCCTATTACACCACATTCTTTGCCCGACTGCTCGACGAGGGGAGGCGCATCCTGCGTCTCTATTACCGCACGTTCGACGACCGCTTGCCGCGCCAATATGTCGACGAGCATGAGGAGATGATCGCCGCGATCGAAGCGCGCGACGTCGAGCGCTCCGACAAGCTCGCCATCAAGCATGCGGACCAGATCGTCCGGCAGATCCAGGACTATCTCGCCCGCGATCTCGGCCATCCCATCGACCTTGCCGCGAGCTGAGCCGCAACCTTCCGCATTCGTTTCACAGGACCAGAAATCATGAACTCCCCTTCGATCGACGCCGTGGTTATCGGCTCGGGCATAATTGGCGCGATGTCGGCGCATTACCTGCTGGAGGACGGCCGTTCGGTGCTGATGATCGAACGCGGCGAGGTGGCCAGGGGTGCGAGCAGCGGCAATGCCGGCATTCTCGCCTTTCCTGAGATCATACCGATCGCCGCCCCCGGCATGATGCGGAAGGCGCCGAAATGGCTGCTCGATCCGCTGGGACCGCTGAGCCTGCCGCCTTCCTACGCGCTCAACATGGTGCCTTGGCTGTGGCGCCTCTGGCGTGCCAGCGCCCGGCCGGCCTATGAACGCACCGTCGGTGTGCATGCCAGGATGATGCCGATGGCGCGCAGCGAAATGCTGCGTACCGTCGAGCGCGCCGGCCTGCGGGCGATGGTGAAGCAGACCGGCACGCTCGACCTCTACGACAGCGAGGCGAGCCTCAATGCCGCAGGCAACGACTGGCTGGCGAAACGCAAGGCCGGTTTCGAGTTCCAGAAAGTCGGTCGCAGCGAGATCGAGGCTCTGCAACCGGGTCTTGCACCGCAGTTCCAACACGGCGTCTTCACGCCGTCGGGCCTGCAGGTCTCCGATCCTCTGGAATTCACCCAGGCCCTGTTCAGCAACGCCATGTCGCGCGGCGCCTCGCTCAGGATCGGGGAAGCCACCCGTATCGAGCCGACGGCCGACGGCGCCCGTGTCGTGCTGGACGACGGCGCTGTCTTCGAGGCGAAGACCGTGGTGCTGGCTGGCGGCGCCTGGTCGAAAAAGATCGTGACTGGCCTTGGCGACCACGCGCCGCTGGAAACCGAGCGCGGCTACAACACGACGTTGCCGCAGGGCGCCTTTCCGCTGCATCGCCAGCTCTATTTCAACGATCACGGCTTTGTCGTCACGCCGCTCTCCTCCGGTATCCGCGTCGGCGGCGCCGTCGAACTCGGAGGGCTGAACCTGGCTCCGAATTACCGGCGCTCGGAAGCGATGCTGAAAAAGGCGAAAAGCTTCCTGCCGGATCTGAAGACCGATGGCGGCCGGCAATGGATGGGATTTCGTCCGTCAATGCCGGACTGCCTGCCGGTGATCAGCCCGTCAGGCGCCACGCCGGCGGTCATCTACGCCTTCGGCCACGGACATCTCGGCCTCACCCAGTCGGCCGCAACCGGCCGGCTGGTTGCCGATATCGCCGCGCGGCGGACGCCTGCTGTCGATATCCAACCCTACAGCATCAGCCGTTTCCGCTGAGGCAACCGACAGCGAAACGTCGATCGGCAGAACATGCCGAATATCTACGAAATACAAACAGGATATAATCCTTGTGAAGCCGAAAGGAACCGGACATGGCCTGGTCTCACCCCGTCTCCAAGATCACCGATGACGAGCGCCGGCAGCGCCTTTCGCGGCTGCAGGCATCGCTGGACGAAACGGGATTGGGCGGCGCTCTTCTCGGCGCCAGCGAAAGCCTGCGCTATTTCACCGGCCTTGTCTGGCACCAGAGCGAACGCCTGCTCGGCGCGTTGGTGACGCCGAAATCCGTGACCTACATCGTACCGGGGTTCGAACAGAGCCGCGTCGAGAGCCTGCCGCATCTGCCGGGCGAAATCGTCGTCTGGCAGGAGGATGAGGCAGGTGCCGCCCTCGTCGCCTCGCTACTGCCCGCTAATGTCAAACTTGCGCTCGACGACGCCCTGCCGCTATTCGTCTACCACCAGCTCGCCGCCGTCTTCGGCACCGACCGGCTTGTCGATGGCGGACGGCTGATCCGCGATCTGAGGCTCCGCAAGTCGAAGGCAGAGATCGACCTCATTCAATATGCGATGAACCTGACGCTGGAAGTGCATCGCCGCGCGCATGCCTTCATCAAGCCGGGCGTGCTGTCCTCCGACGTGGTGCGCCATATCGACGAACAGCATCGCGCGCTCGGCGCCGAAGGTGGTTCGAGCTTCTGCATCGTCTCGTTCGGGACCGCGACCTCGCTTCCGCACGGGGCCGACGGCGACCAGACCTATGCCCCCGGTGACGTGGTGCTGGTCGACACCGGGTGCCGGCTCGACGGTTATCATTCGGATCTCACCCGCACCTATATGCTGGAGGAGCCGACGCAGGAATTCGCCGTCGCCTGGGCGATCGAGCGCGAGGCGCAACAGGCAGTCTTCGAGGCCGCCCGCCTTGGCACAACCTGCGGCAGCCTCGACGACGCAGCCCGCAGGGTTCTGGCAAGGCATGGGCTGGGGCCGGACTACGTCCTGCCCGGCCTGCCGCATCGCGCCGGCCATGGGCTCGGCCTCGACATCCACGAGGAACCCTATCTGGTGCGCGGCAATGCCACCGTGCTCGAACCGGGTATGTGTTTCTCCAACGAACCGATGATCGTTTTCCCGGATCGCTTCGGCATCCGGCTCGAAGACCATATCCACATGACAGAGACCGGGCCGCAATGGTTCACTCACCCGGCGAAGGGGCCGGCAGAACCCTTCGCATGAGATTTCGGCGGAACCCTGGCCGCCGGGACCCAACCTTTGCTGGACAAGACGGCGGCTTGAGGACGCTTTGCCCCTCCATCTTCTCTCCGTTAAACGGATAGAGGATAAGGCAGGTGGATAAGGCAGCGTTATGCCGTCGCCAAGCCGGGAAAGTCTTCCGCTTACCGCGATCCGCCCGGCTCGCCGCTCTGGTCCAGGACCCGGCTAAGGCTGAGTGCGGCGATGGTGCAGATCGCGCCGGAAATCAGGTAACCGCCGATGAAGATGATGCCGAAACTGCTGGCGAGGCCGAGCGCCACCAGCGGTGCAAAACCGGCGCCGATCAGCCAGGCAAGATCGGAGGTGAGCGCCGCACCGGTATAGCGGTAATACTGCCCGAAACGGGACGAGACCGCCCCGGAGGCCTGGCCGAAGGAGAGGCCGAGTATCCCGAAGCCGATGATGATGAAGGCGTCCTGGCCCTTGCCGCCGGCATTGAGCAGGAAAGGTGCAGAGAACGAGAAGATCGCGATGATAATGGCGCCGATCATCAGCTGGCTGCGGCGGCCGATACGGTCGGCGATCAGGCCCGACAGGATGATGCCGACGATGCCGACGGCGGCGCCGATCACCTGCACGAACAGGAATTCCGCTGCCGACTGGCCGCCGTAAAGGGTGACCCAGCTCAGCGGGAATATCGTCACCAAGTGGAACATCGCGAAGCTTGCCAGCGGCACGAACGCGCCGAGCACCACATCATGCGCGTGCTTGCTCAGCATTTCGAAGATCGGCCGGGCCTGCAGTTCGTTGGCCTCGAGTGCCGAGCCGAACTCCTTGCTGGCGACGATGCGCAGGCGCGCGAACAGCGCCACGACATTGATCGCAAATGCCACGAAGAACGGATAGCGCCATCCCCAGGAAATGAAATCCGCTTCCGAGAGGTTGGCGACGAAATAACCGAACAGGATGCTCGCCAGCGCAAAGCCGATCGGCGCGCCGAGCTGCGGGATCATCGCGTACCAGCCGCGCCGATTGGACGGCGCGTTGAGGTTCAGGAGCGACGCGAGGCCATCCCAGGCTCCCCCGAGCGCGAAGCCCTGTCCCATGCGGAACAGCGCCAGCAATGCCACGGCCCAATAACCGATCGTGTCATAACCTGGCAGGAAGGCGATCGAAGCCGTGGATCCCCCGAGCAGGAAGAGCGCGATCGTCAGCTTCGTGCCGCGCCCGTAGTTGCGGTCGATCCACATGAAGACGAACGATCCGACCGGTCGCGCCATGAAGGCGAGCGGGAAGATCGCGAACGACATGAGGGTCGCGGCGACTGGGCTCGGCGCAAACGGGAAGATAAGCTTGGGGAACACCAGGACGGAGCCCAGCCCATAGACGAAGAAATCGAAGAACTCAGACATGCGACCGATGATCACACCGAGCGCAATGCTGCCCGGCGAGATCGGCTTGTCGTCATGAATGCGGCGGGCATCCCTTTCGAGGCCGGACGATGTGGGACCTGCTGACGCGGGATTGACGACCGTGGTCATGAATTCCTCCTGGCGAAAGTTCGCCTTGTCCCCGAAATGTTGATCAACATGCTGCCGAGATCAAGGAACAAGGCTAAAAAAACCTGACATTTGCGACGGCCAATACCGTCTTCTCATCCACGCCCTCTGGTCAGCCGGACAGGTTGTCCTAGATTTCCCGGTTGGCGGATGTGGAGCCGAGTGTGCAGGTCGTGCAGCAAAACGATGTTGAAGGCCATGCGGTCTTTTGCTGCACTGCGACATCTTGCTGCACTGCGACGAACGGCCCTATTTCAGCCGACGCCGGAACGCGATTACTTCCAACTAGACAAAACGCAAATTCGAGCCCGAGATGACCCCTCAGTTGAAAATCGTCGCACGGTTGTTCGCTCTCCTTGCTCTTATGGGGCTTTCCGGGTGCAATCTGGTCGTCATGTCGCCTTCCGGCGACATCGCAAGGCAGCAAGCCGATCTGATCATCGTCTCCACGGTGCTGATGCTGATCATCATCGTGCCGGTGATCTTCCTCACGCTGTTCTTTGCCTGGCGCTATCGCGGCTCGAACACCAATGCGCCCTACGATCCCGAATGGCACCATTCGACCCGACTCGAAGTCATCATCTGGTCGGCGCCGCTCGCCATCATCATTGCGCTCGGCGCCGTGACCTGGATCAGCACCCATAAGCTGGACCCCTACCGGCCGCTCGACCGGATCGACGCGCGGCGCGCAGTGTCGGCGGAAGTGAAGCCGATCAACGTCGAAGTGGTGGCGCTCGACTGGAAATGGCTGTTCTTCTATCCGGATTACGGCATCGCCACCGTCAACGAGATGGCGGCCCCTGTCGACGTGCCGATCAATTTCAAGATCACCGCCTCGTCGGTCATGAACTCCTTCTACGTACCGGCCCTGGCCGGGATGATCTACGCCATGCCCGGCATGGAAACGAAGCTGCACGCCGTCATCAACAAGCCCGGCGAATACGAAGGCCTCTCCTCGAACTACAGCGGCGACGGCTTTTCACACATGCGCTTCAAGTTCCACGGCGTCGATCAGGCCGGTTTCGACCAGTGGGTGGCCCGCGTGAAGCAGAACGGCACGGCGCTCAACCGCGACGCCTATCTGAAGCTCGAAAAGCCGAGCGCCAAGGAGCCGGTGCGTTATTACGCATCCGTCGAGGACGGACTCTATCGCGCGGTCCTCAACATGTGCGCGACGCCCGGCAAGATGTGCATGGACGAGATGATGCATATCGACATGGCGGGCGGTGCCGGGACCGAAAGCCAGGGGAACCGCGCCAGGCTGGAGCACGACAACCGCCATGCCGGTGAAGGTGGCCACGGAGCATCGGCCGCACCGGCAGCAACTTTCCCCGCAACCGGTAACCCCTCCCGCACCGACGAGCCGGCCGAAGGCATCAATGACCGAACGGGCTCGCAGCCGCAGACGACGAACCAGCACATGCATGAGCCGGGCCAACAGGGGGGCGCCGCGCCCTCACAGCTCAACAACGATCCCCCGGCCCTCACTCCCGGCCAGACCCCGACAAAGCCCTGAACGAGTAGAAACCCATGTTCGGCAACACTTCGATTACGCAATTCCTGTTCGGGCGGCTTTCCCTTGAAGCCATTCCCTATCACGAGCCCATCCTGGTCGTGACCTTCATAGCGGTCGCGATCGGCGGCCTCGCCGTCCTGGCGCTGATCACCAAGTACAAGCTCTGGGGCTATCTGTGGACCGAGTGGTTCACGAGCGTCGATCACAAGAAGATCGGCATCATGTATATCGTGCTCGCCATCATCATGCTGCTGCGCGGTTTTGCCGATGCGATCATGATGCGCATCCAGCAGGCGATCGCCTTCAACGGAAACGAGGGCTACCTCAACCCGCATCACTACGACCAGATCTTCACCGCCCACGGCGTGATCATGATCTTCTTCGTGGCAATGCCCTTCGTCACCGGTTTCATGAACTACGTGGTGCCGCTGCAGATCGGCGCACGCGACGTTTCCTTCCCCTTCCTCAACAACTTCTCCTTCTGGATGACGACGGCCGGCGCCGTCATCATCATGATGTCGCTGTTCGTCGGCGAGTTCGCGCGCACCGGCTGGCTGGCCTATCCGCCGCTTTCGGGGGCCGATTACAGTCCGGGCGTCGGGGTGGACTATTATATCTGGGGCCTGCAGGTGGCGGGCGTCGGCACGACGCTATCCGGCATCAACCTGATCGCCACGATCGTGAAGATGCGCGCCCCCGGCATGACCTTCATGAAGATGCCGGTCTTCACCTGGACCTCGCTCTGCACCAACGTGCTGATCGTCGCCACCTTCCCGATCCTCACCGCCACGCTCGCGCTGCTCTCGCTCGACCGCTATGTCGGCATGAACTTCTTCACGAACGATCTCGGCGGCAACCCGATGATGTACATCAACCTCATCTGGATCTGGGGTCATCCGGAAGTCTACATCCTCGTGCTGCCGGCCTTCGGCATCTTTTCCGAAGTCGTTGCCACCTTCAGCGGCAAGCGCCTCTTCGGTTACGCCTCGATGGTCTACGCCACCTGCGTGATCATGATCCTCTCCTATCTCGTTTGGCTGCATCACTTCTTCACGATGGGCGCGGGCGCGAGCGTGAACGCCTTCTTCGGCATCACGACGATGATCATCTCGATCCCCACCGGCGCCAAGATGTTCAACTGGCTCTTCACCATGTATCGCGGCCGCATCCGCTACGAACTGCCGATGTACTGGACGATCGGCTTCATGGTGACCTTCGTCATCGGCGGCATGACCGGCGTCATGCTGGCCATCCCGCCGGCCGACTTCGTGCTGCACAACTCGCTCTTCCTGATCGCCCACTTCCACAACGTCATCATCGGCGGCGTGCTGTTCGGGCTCATGGCAGGCCTCGTGTACTGGTGGCCGAAGGCCTTCGGCTACAAGCTCGACAAGTTCTGGGGCCTCATCAGCTTCTGGTGCTGGCAGATCGGCTTCTTCGTCGCCTTCATGCCGCTCTACGTGCTCGGC
Organism: Neorhizobium sp. 2083; assembly: GCF_031455615.1. Taxonomy (NCBI): domain Bacteria; kingdom Pseudomonadati; phylum Pseudomonadota; class Alphaproteobacteria; order Hyphomicrobiales; family Rhizobiaceae; genus Neorhizobium; species Neorhizobium sp. 2083. Next base: position 78,665 of record NZ_JAVDTC010000007.1, read on the forward strand.
CTGATGGGTGTCACCCGCCGCGTCAGCCAGTTCGAGGATCCTTCCCTGCAGATATGGTTCGTCATCGCCGCCATCGGTGCCGCGATCATTGCCTGCGGCATCGGAGCATTCATCATCCAGCTCGTCGTCTCGTTCCTGCGCCGCGACCAGCTGCGCGAGACTTCCGGGGATCCGTGGGATGGGCGCACGCTGGAATGGTCGACCTCCTCGCCGCCGCCGGACTACAACTTCGCCTTCACGCCCGTCGTGCATGATCACGACAGCTGGTACGACATGAAGAGCCGCGGATACGAGCGTCCGCTCGGCGGCTTCAAGCCGATCCACATGCCGAGGAACACCGGCACAGGCATCATCCTGGCGGGTATCAGCATCGTCTTCGCCTTCGCCATGATCTGGTACATCTGGTGGCTGGCGGCGGTCTCCTTCATTGCGATGATCGCCACGGCGATCGGCCATACGTTCAACTATAACCGGGATTTCCATATTCCCGCCGAAACCGTGACCGCAACAGAGGACGCGCGCTCAAAGCTGCTCGCGGACCGGACCTGAGATCATGAGCCAGACGCAAGCGCAAACCGACGGCCCGGAAAACGGCAAGCTGCAATTCTACGTCACGGAAGAGCACCATCCGGAAGGCAGCACCATGCTGGGCTTCTGGCTCTATCTGATGAGCGACTGCCTGATCTTTGCCGTGCTCTTCGCCACCCACGGCGTGCTCGGCCGCAATTATGCGGCAGGCCCCTCGCCCGCAGACCTGTTCGACCTGCCGATCGTCGCGATCAACACCGCAATGCTGCTCTTCTCGTCGATCACCTACGGCTTCGCCATGCTGCAGATGGAGCGGGGCGCCAAGGCCGAGACGCTGTTCTGGCTCGGCGTGACGGGCATCTTCGGCGTGATCTTCCTCGGGCTGGAACTCTACGAGTTCAACCACCTGATTCACGAGGGTGCCGGGCCGACCCGCTCGGCTTTCCTTTCCTCCTTCTTCACGCTGGTCGGCACCCACGGGCTGCATGTGACCTTCGGCATCATCTGGCTGATCACGCTGATGGTGCAGGTCGGCAGACGGGGCTTGATCGAGGCAAACAAGCGCCGCCTCATGTGCCTGTCGATGTTCTGGCACTTCCTCGACGTCGTCTGGATCGGCGTCTTTTCCTTCGTCTATCTCATGGGAGTCCTCGGATGAGCGCGCACGGCCAAGCCCCATTGCACGAAGATGCCGCTGAGGCCCATCATGGCCACAGCAATGGCCATCAGGCCGGCCACGGCACACTGAAAGGCTATCTGATCGGTTTTGCCCTGTCGGTGATCCTGACGGCTATTCCCTTCTGGCTCGTCATGGGCGGCGTCTTCGACAGCAAGCTTCTCACCGCCTTCATGATCATGGGGCTCGCCGTCGTGCAGATCGTCGTGCACATGGTCTACTTCCTGCACATGAACCCCCGCTCCGAAGGCGGCTGGACGATGATGGCACTGCTCTTCACCCTGGTGCTGGTCGGCATCACGCTTGCCGGTTCCCTCTGGGTCATGCATCATCTCAACACCAACATGATGACGATGTCGCCGGAGATGATGAAGAACATGCCGTGACGCCCCGAAAGGGATGAGCCTCAGAAGGATAAACGCGTTGTCTCTCGACCATCCCTTGATCGGAGAAACGGTGGATGCGGGGCCGACCCGCTCCCAGCTCGTCTTCGCGGGTGCGATGCTGTTCCTGACGCTAATCTTCCTCGGGCTGGGCACCTGGCAGGTGCAGCGGCTCTTCTGGAAACTCGACCTGATCGCCCGCGTCGATGCCAGGGTCACCGCCACCCCGGTGCCGGCTCCGTCACCGGCAGCCTGGTCCGGCATCAACGCCGAAAACGACGAATACCGTCGCGTCATCGCGACCGGCACCTTTCGCCACTACGCGGAAACGCCGGTCCAGGCCGTGACCGATCTCGGACCCGGCTTCTGGATCCTGACGCCGCTGGAGCAGGCGGATGGAACCACGATCCTGATCAATCGCGGCTTCGTGCCGGCGGCCCGCCGCGATCCGGCAGCCCGCGCGGATGGAGAGATCGAAGGTCCCGTCAGGATCACCGGCCTTCTCCGGATGAGCGAGCCGGGCGGCGCCTTCCTGCGCTCCAACGATCCCGCCGACGGCCGCTGGTATTCGCGCGACGTCGCGGCCATTGCGGCAACGAAGGGCATCGGAAAGGCGGCACCCTATTTCATCGATGCCGACGCGACGCCGATCCCCGGCGGCCTGCCGGTCGGCGGACTGACGGTGATCCGCTTCCGCAACAGCCACCTCGTTTATGCCGCCACCTGGTACCTGCTGGCGGCGATGAGTGCCGCGGCGGCCTATGCTATCCAGCGCCGGCGGCTCGCCTGAAACCGGATCCTGAAACTCGGGCGGGGATTTCCGCTGGATAGCGGGCGTGCAATCTGTTCATCCCGCGCCGAATTTCTCATACTTCGGGAACGGTATTCGCCAGCGCCGCAGGCGGGCCGGCTAAAAGCGGATCAATATCATGAGACAGTTTTTCAATTCGAAATACAAGATCATCTTCACGACAACGCTGTTCGTCCTGACATCGGTGTTCATGTCGATCTCGGCGACGGGGCATGTCAGCGGTAATTACATCGCGATCGTGCTGGTCGGGTTCCTGTTCACCATCCTGTCGCTTTATTCGGCGGTCAGGTCGAAATACGCGGAATACCTGATCATCGGCAGCCTGCTGCTATCCCTCTCGACCCTGGTTGGCATCACCGAAGTGCTGACCAAGAAGATCTCCAACATGGAGTATGGGATTTATTTCTTCCCTTTCCTCGGCTGCGTCGGCCTGCTTTCGCTGGTCCTCATCGCACGTTATCTCACCGGTGAGGGATGGAGCGTCAGCTCCGAGAAGACGCGCGAGGCCGTCTCCGTCTGCGCCACGATCCTGGGATTCGTGCTGGCGATCGCCTCGGCCTTCGTGCCGACCTGAAGGTCCGGCATGAACAAGCAACTGAAAAGACGCCAGGGCGTCGCTGAGCGACGCCCTGGCGATTTTATCGATCAGACGAGATCGAAACGGTCGGCGTTCATGACCTTGGTCCAGGCCGCCACGAAGTCCTTGACGAACTTCGCCTTCGAGTCGGACTGGCCGTAGACTTCGGCGATCGCGCGAAGCTGCGAGTGCGAACCGAAGATCAGATCGACGCGGGTGCCGGTCCACTTGGCGGTGCCCGTCTTGCGGTCGCTGCCCTGATAGACGCCCTTCTTGCCTTCGACCGGAGCCCAGATCGTGCCCATGTCGAGCAGGTTGACGAAGAAGTCGTTTGTCAGGGTTTCCGGGTTGTCGGTGAAGACGCCATGTTCCGGCTGACCGGCCTTCAGCACGCGCAGGCCGCCGATGAGTACGGTCATTTCCGGTGCCGTCAGCGTCAGCAGCTGGGCGCGGTCGACGAGGGCTTCTTCCGCCTGCATGAACTGCAGCTTGCTGCCGTTGACGTAGTTGCGGAAAGCATCGGCACGAGGTTCGAGCGGCGCGAAGGAATGCGCATCCGTCTGCTCCTGCGAGGCGTCCATCCGGCCCGGCGTGAACGGCACGATGATGTCCTGGCCGCCGGCCTTGGCCGCCTTCTCGACGCCGGCGGCGCCGGCAAGCACGATCAGGTCGGCCAGAGAGATCTTCTTGCCCCCGGTCTGGGCAGCGTTGAAGTCCTTCTGGATGCCTTCGAGCACACCGAGAACCTTGGCGAGCTGCTCCGGCTGGTTGGCTTCCCAATCCTTCTGCGGGGCAAGCCGGATACGCGCACCATTGGCACCGCCGCGCTTGTCGGAACCGCGGAAGGTCGAGGCGGAAGCCCAGGCAGTCGAGACCAGTTCCTGGACCGAGAGACCGGTTGCCAGAACCTTGGCCTTCAGGCTGGCGACATCCGCGTCGTCGACGAGCGGGTGGTCGACGGCCGGGATGACATCCTGCCAGATCAGGTCTTCGGCCGGAACTTCCGGACCGAGGTAACGGACCTTCGGTCCCATGTCGCGGTGGGTCAGCTTGAACCAGGCACGGGCGAAGGCGTCCGCGAACTGGTCGGGGTTTTCCATGAAACGGCGCGAGATCTTCTCGTAGATCGGATCGAAACGCAACGCGAGGTCGGAGGTCAGCATCTTCGGCTTGTGCTTCTTCGCCGGGTCGAAAGCGTCCGGGATCGTGTCGCCTGCGCCCTTGGCAACCCACTGCTTGGCACCGGCCGGGCTGGTTTCCAGCTCGTATTCGTAACCGAACAGGTTCCAGAAGAAGTTGTTGCTCCACTTGGTCGGGGTCGTCGTCCAGGTCACTTCCAGGCCGCTGCCGATCGCGTCGCGGCCAATGCCGGTGTTGAACTTGCTCGACCAGCCGAGGCCCTGCAATTCCAGCTCGCCGGCTTCCGGATCGACGCCGACGAAGGAAGGATCGCCGGCGCCATGGGTCTTGCCGAAGGTGTGGCCGCCGGCGATCAGCGCGACGGTTTCTTCGTCGTTCATCGCCATGCGGGCGAAGGTTTCGCGGATGTCGCGGGCGGATGCCAACGGGTCCGGATTGCCGTTCGGGCCTTCCGGGTTGACGTAGATGAGGCCCATCTGCACGGCGCCGAGCGGTTCCGCGAGCTGGCGCTCGCCACTATAGCGTTCGTCGCCGAGCCAGGTGCCTTCCGGACCCCAGTAGAGCTCTTCCGGTTCCCAGACGTCGGCGCGGCCACCGGCGAAACCGAAGGTCTTGAAGCCCATCGATTCGAGCGCGACATTGCCCGTCAGGATCATCAGGTCGGCCCAGGAGATCTTGTTGCCGTATTTCTGCTTGATCGGCCACAGCAGACGGCGGGCCTTGTCGAGGTTGACGTTGTCAGGCCAGCTGTTAAGCGGCGCGAAACGCTGCTGGCCCTGGCCTGCGCCACCGCGGCCATCGGTGATGCGGTATGTGCCGGCGCTGTGCCAGGCCATGCGGATGAAGAGGCCGCCATAGTGACCGAAGTCTGCCGGCCACCAGTCCTGCGAATCGGTCATCAGCGCATGAAGATCCTTCTTCAACGCATCGAGATCGAGCGTCTTGAATTCTTCGGCATAGTTGAAGGCTTCGCCCATCGGATCGGAGCGGACGGAGTGCCCGTGAAGGATCTGGACGTTCAGCTGGTTGGGCCACCAGTCGCGGTTCGATCTGCCGCGAGGCGTGTGGGCGACCGGACATTTGCCGGCGTTTTCGCTAGATTTCGCATCCATGACTTTCTCCTTTAGTGCTTTCATTATCTGCCGTGCAAAAGAGAGCATTTTCCGTGAACCGGATGGTTCAGCGCCGCAAGCTTCGGCCTCGCTTCCCGTCCCGTCGGGTTGAAAGCCCAGCGCACCCTCCCTCGGATTCTCTTCTTATCGGAAGCCTCTCATAAATTTAAGTTGGATTTACTGATCGTTGCGATAAGCTGAGATTATGAAGAACCTCACACTGAAACAGCTCCGCTATTTCGAGGCGTTGGCGCGGGATGGCCGCTTCAGGCGCGCAGCCGACGCATGCGCGATCTCCCAACCTGCCCTGTCGATGCAAATCAAGGAACTCGAGCAGGAAGTGGGCGGAGACCTCTTCGAGCGGAACGCCCGTGAAGTGAAACTCACCGCCTTCGGCCAAACGTTCGCGCTTAGGGTGCGCGACATCCTCCGTGCCGTGGATGAATTGGCGGAACTTGCCCGTGCTTCGCGTGATCCGTTTCTGGCCCGCCTGCGTATCGGCATCATTCCAACGATCGCACCCTATCTTTTGCCGGCGATCATCAACGACCTGAACAAGACGTTCGAGGGAATAGAAATACAGGTGCGCGAGACGCAAACCGCAAAGCTGGTTCAGGAACTGGCCCAGGGCGAGCTGGATCTGGCAATCGTCGCCCTGCCCGTCTCGGCACCGTTCCTGACCGAGATGAAATTGTTCGAGGAGGAGTTCGTGCTGGTCCGGGGGCGCGAGGATGCGGGCAAGCCGGTTCCCGAACGCGAGGCGCTTCGCGAAATGCGCCTGCTTCTTCTGGAAGAGGGCCACTGTTTCCGCGACCAGGCGCTGTCGTTCTGCAAGATAGGAGCGACGCGCCCCCGCGAAGTCATGGAAGGCAGCTCTCTGTCGACGCTCGTGCAGATGGTCAGCGCCGGCATCGGCGTCACCCTGATCCCGGAAATGGCAGTGCCGGTGGAAACGCGCTCGGCGCAGGTTTCGATCTCCCGGTTCCAGGCGCCCCGGCCCTCGCGCACGATCGGAATGATCTGGCGCAATTCGACGCCCCTCGTCACCCAGTTACTGCAGATTTCCGAGGTCGTTCGCGGTTCCGCCAATACCATGCGCCGGCACAACACCGCATAGTCCCGAGGCCGAAACGAAGGCGTTTTCCAAGCACCGGCGGCTGGCGTCAAGTCGCCCTGCTTTGAGACTAAAATTCAGAAGAACAGCTTTACGGTTTCTGCTCCCTCAAACCTGCGCCAGGGCACGTCGCCCTCCCGGGAAAAAGTGAGCAAGGCCGCCGACATCTCGTTTGCAAGCTGGACGGCATCCGGCCTGCCAGCAGCGAGCGGAACACGTTCGGCCTCCACATTGCCAAAAACGAAGGGCTCGTCGAAGGCATGCGACGAGCCCAGCCGGCCGCCTTCGAAATCCGGAACCCAGGCGAATTCGTAGGCAAAAGCTTTTCCTCCTGCTCTCGCGTGAATTTCCGCAGTCTTCTGAGCAGGATCGCGATAGATGGTTGCCGAAAGGAAGCGCTCCTCGAGCTCGGCGAGATCGGCCGTGGGGTGCGCCTTTTCGAGTTCCGACAGTACCGCTTCCGCTCTGTCGGGAAAGAAACGCGCGACGGTCGAGAGCACACGTGCCCGATCCTTCGGCGCCTGCATGATGCCGAAGGCATACCACATGCGCGCCTCGTCGCGGGTCCAGCCGACGACCATCTGTTTATCGCGGAAGGTTCCCGTGGCAAGACCGTCGAGCGGATGGCGCTTCAGGCTCCCGCCGTCCAGCACGATGCCCAGCGTGCGTCCCCCGGGAGAATTGCGCTCGCCAAGGTCGGTAGCGATAATTTCTTCCTGCGCGGCAAGAATGCGCTCGACCGGCAGTGCTTGCAGGGCATCGTGATCGCCCCGCCTGATGCCGACGCGGTCCAGAAAATCGCCGGCCATCGAACTTGCGGTCCCTGGATCGATGATGCGGCTTGCCGAACCGCTCATCATCCAGGCGCGCCGGAAAAGGTGGGCGATGCCATCCATCCCGAACAGCGCGCCGATGGTGAAGCCGCCGGACGACAGGCCAACAAGTGTAACGTTGTCCGGATCGCCGCCGAAGGCTCCGATATTCTCCTTGACCCATTCAAGCGCCACGACGAGATCGAGCATGCCGCGATTGGCGGGCGCCCCGTCGCCCATCACCTCGCCGAGATGCAGGAAACCCAGCGCGCCGGTGCGGAAATTGGGCCGGACATAGACAATCTCGCCGCGCCGGACGAAATCGAGTTCGTCCTGATAACCGCCATTCACGGACCCCGTCTGGAAACCGCCGCCGAAGACATGCACGATCACCGGGCGTCTGCCGCCATCTGCCGCTGGCGTGAAGACGTTGAGGTTGAGGCAATCCTCGCCTGTCGAGAAACCCGTATTGCGGGGGGTCCACGCAGGGACCGGGCGACGGATCTGGGGCGGCGCGTTGCCGGGCCGCGTCGCGTTGACAAGACCTCTTGCCATGACGGCCTTCGGCGGCTGGAAGCGCAGGGCACCGACCGGCGGTTCGCCATAGGGTATGCCGACAAAGCTCGTCCCGAGTTCGGAAACGATGCCGCGATAGACAGCTTCGCGGCTCGAAACATCGACCGTCTTCATGTGGACACCGCCTTGTCGAGGAGATGGCAGGCCGCCTGTTGACCATCGCCGAGCTGGCGCATCACCGGTGCCTCGACGGCACAACGTTCGTGCGCCTGCGGGCAGCGGGTGCGGAAGGCGCAACCGCTCGGCGCAGCATGGGCGCTCGGGATCTCGCCTGCAAGGCGGGTGCGCTTGCCTGAACCCCTGCCCGGCACAGAAGCGAGGAGCGCCTGGGTATAGGGATGCGCCGGCGCGCCATATATCCGTTCGCGCGGGCCCAGTTCCACGATCTCTCCGAGATACATGACGGCGATTTCGTCGCACATGAACTGCACGACCCTGAGGTCATGCGATATGAAAAGCATGGTCGTTCCATGCCGTTCCTGCAGATCGCGCAGCAGGTTCAGCACCTGCGCCTGCACCGAAACGTCCAGTGCGCTGACGGGCTCATCGGCGACGATCAGTTCCGGGTTGGTGGCGAGCGCACGGGCAATCGCGATCCGCTGCCGCTGTCCGCCGGAGAACTCATGCGGAAACCGATCGAGCGCAGCCGCAGGCAATCCCACTTCGGCAAGCAGGCCGCGTGCCGTCTCGACACGGGAGGCGGGCGTGCCGATGCCGTGGACCATCTGCGGCTCGGTCAGCGTCTCACGCACTGTCATGCGGCCGTTCAGCGATCCGAACGGATCCTGGAAAATCATCTGCATGTGGCGCCGCTCGCGGCGCAGCTCTTCCGGCCTCATCGCCGACAGATCCCTTCCCCGAAAGCTGATATCGCCGGTCGTCGGCTCGATCAGCCGCAGTACGAGGCGGGCGGTCGTCGACTTGCCGCTGCCGGATTCGCCGACGATGCCGAAGGTCTTGCCCCTGGAGACGGAAAAGGAGACGTTGCGAACGGCCTTGACTGCCTTGAAGGATTTCGAAAGCCCGAGCACTTCGAGCACGGGTGAAGCGCCGCTGATCATGCCGGAACCTCCTCGACCGGGTGCCAGCAACGGACGACGGATGCGCCGACGGCATCAAGACGGGGGCGGGTGCGACATTGTTCGTCCGCACGTTGGCAACGAGGCGCGAACCGACACCCCTCGGGCCATGCGCCCACCGGCGGCACCGTCCCGGGGATCGGGGTCAGGCGATGACGGGCTCCACCATGCGCCGGAATGGCGTCGATCAGCCCGCGAGTATAGGGGTGGTGCGGCTTCTCGATGACAGCGCGGCCCGTCGCCCGCTCCACCACGTCGCCTGCATACATGACCACGGCCCGGTCGCAGAAATCGCCGACAACCTCGAGATCGTGGGTGATGAAGAGCATCGCGAGGTCGAGCTCGCGACGCATGTCTTCCAGCAAGTCCAGGACCTGCGCCTGGATCGTGACGTCGAGCGCGGTGGTCGGCTCATCGGCAATGATCAGCGACGGTCCGCAGGAAATGGCGAGCGCTATCATGACGCGCTGGCGCATGCCGCCGGAAAGCTCATGGACGTAGCCCTTCAGGATATCCCTGGGGCGGGGAATGCCGACCTTGACCAGCAGTTCGACGGCGCGATCCGTCGCTGCCCGCTGGCCGAGCCCGACATTGTGGCTCAGCGTATCGGTCATCTGCCGGCCGATCGTCAATGTCGGGTGCAATGCCGTCATCGGCTCCTGAAAGATGAAACCCATATGCCGACCGCAGAGCTTACGCCGCTCGCGCGGCGAAAGGCCGGAAATGCGTTGCCCGTTCAGCCGGATTTCGCCGGTGATCACCGCGTTGTCGGGTGCGAGCCCCATAACCGCGCTGGCGGTGATCGATTTTCCGCAACCGGATTCGCCGACCAGCGCCACCGCCTCGCCCCGGCCGATCGAGAACGAAATGTCGGTAACGATCGGCAGAAGGCCGCCTTCGTTGCGGAAGGACAAGGACAAGCCCTCGACCTCAAGCACGGGGCCGGTCCCCACGGCGCTATGCGGCGGGCCAAGCGCTTCCGATGGAACATATGTGTTCATTGATAGCGTATCCGGGGATCGAGGAGCGCGTAGACGATGTCGATTGCAAGATTGAGCACCGCAAGAATCAGCGAAATGGTCAGGACCCCGCCTTCGACCAGCGGATAGTCCCGACGGGCGACTGCCTCCACCAGCATGCGGCCGAGACCCGGCAGGGCGAAGATGATTTCGATCGCCACGGCGCCGCCCAGCATATGCCCGGCCGCAAGCCCGACGACGGTGATGACCGGAATCGAGGCGGTGCGTAGCGCATAGCTGCCGATCACCTTGCGCTCCGGCAATCCCTGGGCCCGCGCAGTGGTGATATAGGGCTCGTTCAACACGTCGAGCATGGACGACCGCATCATCCGCGTCATCAGCGCCGACTGGCGCACGCCGAGCGCCAGGGCCGGAAGGAAGATGGTCGCTGCGAAGGCGACGATGCCGGCGGATGGCGGATTGTAGCCCGCAACCGGGAACCAGCGCAGCGTCACCGCAAACAGGAAGATCAGCAGCAGCGCGAACCAGAATTCCGGCACGGAAATACCGAGCACGGCACTGACGATGACACCACGGTCGATCGGCCTGTTGCGGTTCATCGCCGAAACCAGGCCGAGCGTCACGCCGATCACCACGGCCAGCGAAAGGCCCACCAGCGCAAGCAGGATGGTGACGCCGGCATATTCCGGGATGATCTTCATGACGGGTTCACGGAAGAAGATCGACTGGCCGAGATTGAGCGTGACGATATCCTTCAGCCAGATGAAGAATTGCACATAGATTGGTTGATCGAGCCCGAGTTCGGCTCGCAGCGCGGCAATCTGGTCGGCGGTCGCCTGGTCACCCAGCATCATGCCGGCGGGATCGCCCGGCGACAGGCGCAGCAGCAGGAACACCAGCATCAGCGGCACGAAGATGGTCGGGAGGATAAGCAGGAACCGCCTGCCGAGATAGGCCAGCATCTAGCGCCTCCTTGCAAGCCGGGGGTCGAGCACGTCGCGCAAGGCGTCACCCAGCAGGTTGAGCGAAAGAATGGTCAGCATCAGCGCGAGGCCTGGAAACAGCACGATCCAGGGCGCCTGGCCAATGTAGTTGCGCGCTTCGGTCAGTGCGTTGCCCCAGCTCAGATCCTTGGGGCCGATACCGACGCCGATGAAGCTCAGTCCCGCCTCGCCCAGCACGGCGGCGGAGAAGATGAATGAGGTCTGGACGAGGATCGGCGAGCTGACGGCCGGCAGGACGTATCGGGAAAGTATGCGCATCGTCGGCACGCCGACGGCGCGCGCGGCCTCGATCATCTGTAATTCACGGACGACGAGAACCTGTCCGCGGACGATCCGGAGCGATGGCGCGATGAGCACGACGGAAAGCGACGTCATCACCGTCGTGACGCTCGGCCCCATGATGCCGGCGGCAGCCGTTGCCAGCACGATGCCGGGGAAAGCCATCATACCGTCGACGAAGCGCATCAGGACGACGTCCACCTTGCGATAGAAGCCGGAAATCACCCCGAGTACGATCGCCACGGACATTGAAACGAGCGTGACGACAAGACCGACGAGCAGCGACGTCCGCGAGCCGTGCAGCACCATCTTGAACATGTCGCGGCCGAGATTGTCGGTGCCGAACGGATGGTCCAGGCCCGGCGGGGTGAACCGCTGGGCTGGGCTGACGCGCATCGGGTTGCCTGGTGCGATCACCGGAGCGAGAAACGCGCCCAGTACCAAGACCACCAGCACGACAATCGAAAAGACCGCCGCGGGATTGCGGACCAGTCTTTGCCATAGCGGCCGGTGGCTGGAGACGAAGGTTGCTTCCTCTCCAGCGGACGGGCTCTCGGACAGGCTTTGCTCGATCGTGCTCATCCTCACTTCGCCGGAGGCGGCGCCACGTTGTAGAAGTCGTCCGAGCGGGCCGGAATCCGCTGCGGATTGCCGACACCCTTGCGCATGCCGTACATGTTGGACTCGGTCCCGTATTTGATGAACGGGAACTGATCATAGGCAAGCGCGTGGATTTTCTCGAAGATCGCCTTGCGCTCCTTCGGATCGATTGTCGTCGCTATCTGCTTCATCAGCCCGGTCTTTTCCGGATTGTCCCAGAAGCCAGGATAGGTTGGGTTGAGATAGGCAATCGAGGTCGGATCGACATAGGTGGGCAGGAAGCTGGAGAACGCATCCATCTGCGTGGCATTGGCACGGGCCTGGATGTAATTCGCCATCGGCGACTGGACGATATCCACCTTGATGCCGAACTCCTCGAGCTGCTGGCTGGCGGTGATCGCTGTCAGATAGTGCTTCTGGTACTGTTCGCTTGCCACCAGCCAGCGGATCGGCTGACCCTTGTAGTTGGATTTGGCGAGATATTCCTTGACCTTGGCCGCATTCGGCTTGCCGAAACCGTCTGGAACACCGGCCTTCGTATACCAGAATGAGTTCGGATCGGGGATCCAGCTCGGATCGAGCGTGTAGAAATCCTTCTTGCCGACCGACGCCTGCATGATCGGCTCCATCTCCAGCGCATGATAGATGGCACGGCGCAGGTTGACGTCGGCGGCGACGCCTTCCTTGGTGTTGAACACGACCGTCAGCGACTGGTTGTTCGGCACCACGACCGGCTCGGTGCCGGAATTGTTCTTGAGCGCGTCGAAGAAGTCGGACGGCAGCTCGCGGGCGATATCGATCTGCCCGGTGATCAGCGCATCCCGGCGCACGGAGGGCTCCGGCATCAGACGCAGATTGATCTCGTCGGCATAGGCGTATTTTGCACCGGACATGGCCGATGCGGGTTCCTTGCGGCTCTGGTAGTCGGGCCAGCGGGTGAGCTTGGCGCCCTGGTCGGGCTGATAGCTGGTCAGCGTATAAGGGCCGGTGCAATCAAGCCCCTTGGTGCCGACGGTGGCGGACGCGCCCTCCAGGGACTTGGCCGACATTATGGCCGACTGCGCTCCGGCCAGCAGGCCCGGCAGGATCGGGCTCGGGCTCGCCAGTTCGAATTCGACGGTTTTGTCGTCCACAGCCTTGATCGACTTGGTCGTCGCCTTCAGCGATGCGCCAATGCCCGCGGATTCTCGGAAACGGTTGAGCGACGCGACGACGTCGGCTGCGGTCAGCGCAGCGCCGGAATGGAACTTCAGCCCCGAGCGGAGCGCGACGGTGAACTTCAGTCCGTCATCGCTGTATTTGAACGAGTCCGCCAGCATCGGCTGGGGGGTCCATTTTTCATCCAGCCCGAACAGGCCTTCGCAGACGATATAGGACGTACCCCAGTTGACCCCGAATGTCGTGACGACCGGGTCCGGCGATGGCGCCATCTGCGAAATCCCGATGCGCAGGTTGCCGCCGCGCTTCAATTCCTGCGCACCGGCGGGTGCGGCGATCATCGCTGCCGCGGAAATGCCGGCAAGCAAGGCCGGCAAAAGCGTCAGGGTCCTCTTCTTATTCATTGTCCACTCCTCCCATGACTGGATCAAGATTTGACGTATTCGACCGGATGGCCGTATCGGATGGCATGATGTGCGGCGGAAGCTCGACCGGCAGGTCGAGCACGAGGAAAGACAGGGTCTTTCCGTGCGTATCGAGGCTGAGGCTGGAATTGACTCCGCCTTCCAGGGCGTCGTCTATGACGAAATTGAGCGCCTGCAGCTTTGACAGTTCGTAACGCACGACGCGCGTAACGCCCCGGTGCGCGAAGAGTGCCGCGATGGAAGCTTCCGTCACCTGTTCAAGCAGGATCGGCCAGAATTCCGGCCGGTAGGCGATGACATTGACGTTCAGCCGGTTGCCCTTGTCGCCCGCGCGGCCGTGGGCGATCGCATGCAGCGGTACGGTGATGCGGTTCCGTGTCACGGCGCCTCTCCGATAAAGGAATGAGACACGGAAACAAGCGAGCGGGGAACGAGATGCGAGACCGTACGCACGCGGGGACGCACGTTCTGGCGGACTCCGCCGCCACCCGCCGGACCGCAGCAATAAAGCGCGTTGACTTCCTGAACGGCGGCCTCAACGGCGGCGGCTTCGCCACCAAAGGCGAAACGGACACGATAGTCTCCGTCGTTTTTACCGCGAAATTCCGCAAACAGCGTGCCGCCGTCATCGTCGAAAACGCTGGTCGTTCCAATCACGTCGGCCCGCGACGTGACATCAAGCGCCCGTTTGGCGATCCGGTCACGGATGATCGTCACCGCGAGCCGCGCGCGCTGGAAAGCGTTCGGCCCGGCATAGGAAATTTCCGCCTCGCCCAGCCAGTCGCCGTAATAACCGACCGTTGCCTTCAGCGTCGCCGGCGCGGCATGGCCGCGAGCACCCGTCACCCTGACCCGGTCGCGCCCGACGGCAACGACTTCGACCTCGGTCAGGTCGAGTGTCACGTCCGGCGTCAGATAGGCCGCGGGATCGTGGATTTCGTAAAGGAGCTGTTCCTTGACCGTGCGGGTATCGATGCAGCCGCCAGTGCCGTCCGCTTTGGTCAGCACGAAAGTGCCGTCTGCCTCCACCTCTGCGATCGGAAAGCCGATATTGGCGGGATCGGGAACGTCCTTATAGCCCGGGTCGGCGAAGAAGCCGCCCGAGACCTGCGATCCGCATTCGAGCAGATGCCCGGCAAGCGTGCCTGCCGCCATCAGATCGAGATCGTCCCAGTCCCAGCTGAAGTGAGCCACCAGCGGCCCGAGCGCCAGCGCCGGGTCGGCTACGCGGCCCGTCACGACCACCTGGGCGCCGGCGCAGATCGCCTCGGCGATCGGGCGCGCGCCGATATAGGCGTTGACGGCAATAACATCACCCGACGGCGCCGGCAGATGGCGATCGCCTTCCCAGCGTTCGGTCGCATCGATATCCACCCGTCCAACCAGGTCGTCGCCCTCGACCACCGCGACACGGACGCCGGGAAGGCCTTGCCCCTCGGCGATCGCGAGGATGGCGTCAGCCGCGGCCCGGGGGTTGGCGCAGCCGAAATTGCCGACGATGACGATGCGATTTTCGACGCAGGTCTTCAGGATCGGCGGCAGGAACTGTTCGAGCAGCGGCTCGTAACCGGCCTTCGGGTTGCGACGCTTGGCGATCTGGCCAAGCGCCAGCGTCCGCTCGCCGATCGTTTCAAAAATGATCGCGCCACCCTCGCCTGCCGCAGCGATCGCTTCGACGACCGGCTGCGCCGCGTCGATACGGTCTCCCGAAAACCCTGCTCCGCTGCCGATACGATACACGCAATTTCCTCCGTCGAAAATTTCGTAGGTAAAATTATCGATAATGTCAACGATGATTGTTTTGAGCTTCGAGATGGGCTAATGGTTTTCGAATAGGGCGGTGTGCGAGAGTCGCGATTAAATGGATGAAACTGCAGAGAAAAGCGGCAGCTGGGAAGCGGTATACAAAGACCTGCAGCGCAAGATCATCTCCGGCGCCTGCCGGCCGCGGGAGCGGCTGATCGAGGACGAAATCATGACCCGCACCGGCGCCACGCGCCACGGCGTGCGGCGGGCATTCGATGAGCTGGAGAAGGTGGGCCTCCTCATTCGCCAGCCGAACAAGGGCGTCCAGGTTCGGGATTATTCCATTCGCGAGGTCGAGGAGCTTTATGAAATTCGAGAATGCCTCGAAACCCAGGCGGCGCGGCATTTTTCAAAGCCGGCAGAACCGCACTTCATAACGTTCCTCACCAATATCGCCGAGAAACATCGCGACGCCTCTCGGGCCATGCGCTTCTCGGAAGTGTTTACCCTCAACAACGCGTTCCATGAAGCGCTCTACCAGCAGGCCGGCAACAAGCGGCTGGCGGAAGCGATCCAGCATTATACATTTTCGACACACCCGATCCGCACGCGCGCGTTTCCCAGCGAAGAAATGCGCGAGGTCGCGATCAAGGAGCATTTCGAGATGGTCGATGCGATCCGCGACGGTGATGGAAGCCGCCTGGAGGAGATAATTCGCGCCCATATATCGCGGCCAAAGGAATTTTATCTACGTGCTACCAATTTCGAAGCCTCTCTCGAGGAGGAGCTGGGAAACGGAATGATCAGCCCGGTATCAAGCACGCGGCTCCAAGGCTAGTGGATGTCAGCCTATCCGTTTTTTCAACGAATCCGGACATAAGATCCGTCAGGACACCCCTGCCGGCCTCCGCTTGCAAGCCATGCCCACTTTGCTAAAGCCATTTCATCCAGACTTCAGCTCCGATGGGATGGATAATGCCCTGTTGGCACCGGATCTCACCATCCGCCCCGGGTCCGCGGCGTCACCATCAGATATAAGGAATAAACCACCATGAATATCGGCGAACTCTACGATCGGAGCATCGCGAGCACCTACGACCGCGACGAACGGGGCCTGCTTTCGGGGGGGCGGGATCTCGCGTTTCGGCAGATCGAAAAATTCGTGCCTGCGGATGAGGTCGGGAATATCCTCGATCTGGCTGTGGGAACCGGGCAATCGCTTGTCGCGATGCAGACCTTTTTTCCGCACGCTGCGCTGCATGGCATAGACCTGTCGGAGGAAATGCTGAGCATCGCCAAAACCAAGCTCGCCTTCCATTCCATCCATGACGACGTGGCCAATACCGATCGGCACTTTGCGCAGAACAGCATGAACCTGTTGCTCATGCATTTTCTGACAACATTCGTTGACGGCGAAGAAGTTCTGAAGCGCACCGCGAAATTTCTGCAGGCCAACGGCTATTACTCGATCGTCAGCAGCACGTTCGAAGCTTTCCCTCGCATATATTCGCTGGCGCGGATGTTGTTCTCGGAGGAATTCATCCGGGAGAAAAATCCGGCACCTGCCAGCACCGAAACCATCCTTTCCTTCTGTGCCAATGCCGGGCTCGAGATTGTTTCGGTGGAGCGCTTCACGAAGAAGGTCAGCTTTGCGGATTTCGAAGACTTCTACAGTTTCGGGATGAGTTCCGGCTTTTTTACCCATGTCCTCTCCGAACTTGACGAAGCCCAAGTTGCAGGATTAGCCGGCATGGAAGGGGTATTTCCGCTGGAAGACGAATATTGTGCATCCGTCGTATTGGCGCGCCGTCCACGTTGAACGACGGCTCTGTAAATGACCATGCATGACTAGTGATCGGCCGTCGGCTCGTTGGTGAACGACAGCCTTTCCTTCCAGAATGTGCCGCTTGTCATTTTTGCATATCCGAGATTGTAGATGGCGCGCATGTAATTGGTGTTGAACGGGTCGGTCACGTCGTATTTGACCGCCGCATCGATCGACGCGATGCGAAGCCGGATGTGGTTCCGCTGAGCGTAGGCGTAGGTCGCCAGCAAGGCGCTGCGGGTCTGTGCCTTGATCAGGGTCGAACTCGCTCTTGCCATCACGACGAGGGTGTTGTTCCTCGGCGTGGCGAATTCGGGCATCAGAGCGTTGTTGATGATGACGTACATGTTGATCTTCAGTCCCTTGGGCCACGACGGCTTGTCGTCGCTGGCCATCCAGCCTTCGGGGATCGTCAGCATCTGTGACATCGACCCTCCGTCCGAATGCATTTCCTCGCGAAAGCCCAAGCCCGTTGGCCATCACCAGGTAGTCCGGCCGCGCCTCGTAATAGAAGTTGACGCTCATCCCGCCATAACTGACCACCGACGGATAACATACCGGCAGGTCCGGGCAGGTGTAGGAATAGTTGACGACATTGCCATTGGTGTCGGTCACCGACGATAGCAGGAAGCGGCCATCGTGCTGAGCCTTGTATTCCGGCGTACCCGATGCCGGCGTGCTGCCGGAGATCGCCATCACCGACTTGAACAGCGACACCGTCCCGTCGCGATCGGTCACCGTCCAGGTATTGGCCGCCGCATCGAAGATTACCCGCTTGAAGTTCTCGTTCTCGGTCACATGCGTGCCGCCAGCCGAGCAGGAAGCTGCCACCATGCCGGTGGTGCAGGTCACCAGTTCCTCGCCATTCAGGAGATGGATGTCGCCCGCATCGAAGGCCGGATAACCGTAGCCGGGTGTCGCCCGCTCGATCACGTCAAAACCGTCGAGCCCCCATGCATAACCGAGCCAGCCCTGGTAGAGCCCGCCCAGCCGCGTCTTGCGCGCCGAACTGTAGGCCAGCGAAAGCTTCGGCTCCAGCCCACGGAAGCCGGGAACGTCGATGCCGATCTTCTGGGTGAAGAAGCCATTGCCGGTGATCTCCGGGATCGACGGCTTCTCGGGCGCGTTGTTCGGACGTCCCCCAACCGCTGGTGCGGCGGCCGCCATGGTCGACATCGCCTCGGGCTCGAGTGCACCATCGGCATCCTTGGTCTTGGCCGCCGTGCCGGATTGCCCGTCCTCGCTCTGTGGCTTTTCCGCCGGCTTGCCCAGCGCGGTCGCGCCAGCCTTGCCGGTCTCGTCCCCGGCATCCTTGACGCCGCTGCCTTTGGCACTGCCACCAGCAGCCCCGGCCCCCAGACTTTTTCCCTGCGGCTTGCCGAGCTCAAGCGTCCGGTCCACCGCACGATCGTTCGAGGATGCACCGGCCGCGGTCCCTGCTCCCGGCTCAAGCGCCTCGCTCCCGAAAACGCTCCCCGAACCAGCCTGCCCGGACAGCCCAGTTCCCGTCCGGCCCAGCGCACCGCCGCCAAGACCAGTGCCGCTGCCAAACCCACCCGGCTTCACACCCTGCTCCGCCGCCAGAGCGCCACGCCCCAGCAGCCCGTCGGCAACCACCGCTCCCGTCACCCCACCCGAAAAAACGCAAAGCGATACCGTGGCGACAAAAGCCGCAAAACCAACCCGACTGCTACGCATGAGCCCCTCGAAGCGAATCAATTCGTCATCAAAACGCGACGCATCCTAACGTCGCACAACCCACACAGCGCAACCAATTTGTGACGCCAACAAACAAAAATATGAAATGATTAGAAATCGCTCGTACACGTATGTAGTGCCCCCTAAATCCGCGGACCGGATCTCACTTGTTAAATGTGAGGAGTAATGTGCCCGTTATGACCAGTCGCAATCCGAAGATAGAGCGCTGTCCGGCCCTGAGCGCCGTCGTCGTTGGTCCTCGGTTGAGAAGCTCATCATTGTGCAGGACACGCATGAGCCTGATGTTACCGTCAGCATCGTTGCTCGACTTCATAGTATTCAGCCGAACCAGTTGTTCACCTGGCGCAACTCGCGTCGCACGGCGCTTTGACCGCTACTGCCTCGCAGGGAGAGGTCGTCCGGCATCGGAATACCGAGTACTTCAGAACCAAGTGAAAGAGCTTTAGCGCCTTTTCGGCAAGAAGACGATGGAAGGCGAAATCCTCAAAGAAGCGCTTGAGATAGCGTCAGGGTCAAAAAACATCTGTTGCGGTCGCTCTCGTTGCCGAAGCATGTTTCGAGATGACTATGGTATGCGAGACCTTGGGTGTCGCCCGATTCAATATCACGGAACGTATGAAGTCAGGAGCAACTGTTCTACTGGAAACAATCGGCCATGAGCCGCTCGCTTTCGTCCGATCTAAGGAGATGTCTCCGCTTCTTCAAAGCCTTGTCAACGACGGTATCATAACCGTCTATCATCAAATCCCTACTGAACCTGTTAAATTTATGGGGCAACTCCATCTGCTTGCTGCCCAACGCATCCGCGCCGTGCGCCGCACGACAGATCTATTAAAGGTTGACTATGGTGGCGAACTTGGCAAGAAGGCGGGATACCGTGGCAGATCTACAACCAAAAGGTGTGCGATGTATTTTTCTACCCTTGGCTATAGCGGCGGAACATAGATGAGGAATCGAGCCGCGGACGGGCTGCGGGGAATAGCTTGCCTAATGGTCGCTCTTTCCCACTTTGTGCATGCGTTCTGGCCGGCGCTAATGGAGGGGGGCGACCTGATCAAGGAAGAAGGCGTGCAACGGATGACTGTCATCGAGCAGATCCTAAGCAGCCCTCCGTCGACCATATTTTTCAACGGACACTTTGCTGTCTTGATATTCTTTGTACTTTCCGGGTTTGTTTTGAGTATGCCGGCGATTGGCGGAGAACACGTGAGCATTCGCTCCCGCGCTTGGGGAAGATATTTCCGCCTAAACATCCCAATAGCCGTTGCAAGTCTCATAACTTGGTTAATTCTAACGGGCGGCCTTAATTGGAACCACGAGGCTGCTACAATTTCTTCGTCGGACTGGTTTGGCGAATATTTTCAGCGGGATGTTTCCATTCTTACCTTGTTCAAAGCGAGTCTATATACTGGTTTGATGGGATCAACGGTTCTTATCCCGCCAGTATGGTCTTTGAGAGTTGAGTTCCTCGGATCACTACTTTTACTCGCCACTCTCGCTCTTTCTCCGTCGAAAAAGGCCAATCCTCTGGCTTTGGCCATCTGCTCGCTTGGCATTGTCATCTTCAAGCCAAATGACTTTATCTTCCTCTTATGTTTTTTCGCTGGCGCCGCGCTAAACTATATAGCCGTGCCGGCTTTTGCAGGTGCTAGTTGTGCGGTAATAGCGTTTGTGTTCGGGGCCTATCGATCTAGCAATGGATTGTATTTTTGGGTGCCTTCCTTCCCTGAAGCGAACACTAGCTACAATGCGATTGGGGCTGCCTTTTTAGTAGCGGCAGTATGCAAGTCAGGAACAGGTAAGGCACTTCTGGAGTCAACTGTGCCACAGTTCTTGGGGCGCATTTCTTACTCGTTGTACCTGCTTCATTTCATTGTTCTCTGTTCGGTCGCGAGCTATGTCATCGTCTTATTTGGTGTTGAGCCCTTTGGCCTCACCCTTTCTTTGGTTGTTTATTTATTCGTAGCAATTACGGCGTCGGCCGTTTTCACTGACTATGTGGATACGTTCGCTATCAAATTTGGTCACAAATTCTCAGGCGCCATTGGACTGCCACCAAAGGTTGAATCCAATTGATGGAGGGTTAAGCGATTGGAGATGCCGAGACACCTGAAACGGCTGGAAGACGAATCGATATTCATGATGCGGGAGGTTGCGGCTGAGTCAAAAAAGCCAGTGATGTTGTATTCGGTCGGCAAAGATTCCTCGGTGATGCTGCACTTGGCGATGAAGGCCTTTTATCCTTCCAAGCCACCTTTTCCGCTCTTGCATATCGACACGACCTGGAAATTTCGGGAGATGATTGAGTTCCGCGACCGCCTCGTGGCGGAGCGAGGCCTAGAACTAATCAGACATACCAACCTGGAAGGTCTACGCGACAACATCAATCCGTTTGAACACGGATCAAATGCTTATACGCACATCATGAAGACAGATGCGTTGCGGCAGGCACTCGACGCCGGCGGCTTCGATGCGGCTTTCGGCGGCGCCCGTCGGGACGAAGAGAAGAGTCGCTCTAAGGAGCGCATTTTCTCCTTTCGCTCCGCAAACCATGTTTGGGATCCCAAGAACCAGCGACCCGAACTCTGGAACCTATATAATACACGGGTAAGGCCCGGGGAGTCGATCAGGGTCTTTCCACTGTCGAATTGGACCGAACTCGACGTGTGGCAATACATCCTGCTCCAGCACATTCCTATCGTCCCTCTCTATTTTGCGGCCGAACGTCCAGTTGTCGAACGGGGCGGGAAATGGATCATGGTCGACGACGAACGGATGCCGATGGAGCCCGGGGAGATGCCGCAGATGAAATCGGTACGCTTCCGGACGTTGGGTTGCTACCCGCTCACGGCGGCCGTCGAGTCGAACGCGGTCACTGTTGAGGAAATCGTGGCGGAGATGCTCGTCGAGCGGACTTCTGAGCGCTCAGGACGCCTGATCGACCATGAAGATCAGGGCTCTATGGAAGAAAAAAAGCGACAGGGATACTTCTGATGGGTATTGACGTGAAGTCTACCACTTCGGCTTCCGCCGAACATGGGGCCGCACGGGAAAATAAGGACCTCTTGCGATTCCTGACCTGTGGCAGCGTGGACGACGGAAAGTCGACATTAATTGGCCGCTTGCTCTTCGATACGAAATTGATTTTCGAAGACCAACTTGCGGGTATAAAGAGGGATTCGAGAACGTACGGCACGACGGGCGAGGACATAGACCTAGCTCTTTTGGTGGACGGATTGCGGGCCGAACGCGAACAGGGGATTACGATCGATGTCGCCTATCGGTTCTTTACGACCGAAAAGCGGAAGTTTATCGTCGCGGATACGCCCGGCCACGAGCAATATACCCGAAATATGGCGACGGGTGCGTCAAATTCTGATCTCGCCGTTATACTCATTGATGCCCGCAAGGGCATCCTTCCTCAGACACGACGCCATTCCTTCATCGTGTCACTGCTCGGGATTCGTCATGTTGTGCTGGCCATCAACAAGATTGATCTTGTTGACTATAGTCAGCAGGTTTTCGATAGTATCGTTACCAGTTATCGCGACTTCGCCCGGGACCTAGGCTTTCAGACGCAGGACGCGATTCCCTTATCGGCGCGCTATGGAGACAACGTTGTTGCCCGTAGTCCCAATATATCGTGGTATGTGGGCCCAACCTTGGTTGAGCACCTGGAAGAGGTCGACGTCTCCGAAAATTTGGCTGAAATGCCTTTCCGTATGCAGGTTCAGTGGGTGAATCGTCCTAACCTCGATTTCCGGGGTTTTTCCGGTACCGTCGCCTCCGGTGCGATTTCCCCGGGCGACGAGTTAGTCGTTGCCGCATCCGGCCAGAGATCAAGCGTCAGATCCATACTCACCTATGACGGCGAACTGCAGCGTGCCATTGCTGGCGAGGCTGTCACGCTGACCCTAGACTGCGAGATTGACGTGTCGCGCGGCGACGTACTCTGTCCGCCGACACTGCGTCCCGAAGTGGCCGATCAGTTTCAGGCGCGGCTGATTTGGATGTCCGAGCAAGAATTGATTCCGGGCCGTCGGTTGTTGATTAAGATAGGTACGAAAACGGTATCGGCAGCGGTCACGAACATCCGTTACAAGATCGATGTCAATACGTTCGCTAGGCTTGCAGCAAGGACGCTTCAGCTCAATGAAGTGGCCGTCGTGCATATCGCGACCAGTGAACTTGTGACATATGAACCTTATCTTGCTAATCGTTCAATGGGCGCCTTCATCGTTATCGACCGAGTGACTAACCAGACACTAGCCGCTGGCATGATCGACCACGGTTTATGGCGGGCGTCCAGTGTCCATTGGCAGGCGATAACGGTTTCCAAGGAGACACGTGCCGAAATCAAAGGCCAAAGACCAGCAGTGCTTTGGTTCACAGGGCTTTCTGGCGCCGGCAAATCGACCATAGCCAATCTGGTAGAGAAGAAGCTACTCGCTCTCGGTCACCACACCTATTTGCTCGACGGCGACAATGTGCGCCATGGATTGAATAAGGATCTCGGGTTCACGGATGCCGATCGCGTAGAAAACATCCGCCGTGTCTCCGAGGTGGCAAAACTCATGGTAGACGCCGGCATCATCACGTTGGTTTCCTTCATTTCGCCGTTTCGCGCGGAGCGCCAATTTGCGCGGGAGTTGGTAGCTGAAGAGGAGTTCGTGGAGATCTACGTCTCAGCGCCACCTTCTGTAGCCGAGGAACGCGATCCAAAGGGGCTGTACGCGAAGGCACGCCGGGGTGAGCTAAAAAACTTCACTGGCATCGACAGTCCCTACGAAAGCCCGGAAAATCCAGACCTCGTGCTAGATACGACGACGCGGAGCGCAGAAGATCTAGCCGAAGACGTAGTGAGGTTCATCCTTGATCGCATCAAGTGCGCCTAGGATATGGAGCCTGTGCTGTTTTCCGCCAGCGTTCGACCTGAATATCAGCGGAAATTTTGTTGAGGCACGCGGGCAAGCGCCAAGACCTGAGAATAGGTAAGCCGCTTGGATATTTCGTCCTTGATTTTCTCCACCACTTTCTGATCTCGTTTTGCGCCGCCAGGTCTTTGGAGACTGTCAAAAGAAAGCAGTAGTGTTTCCGCAATTTCGTCTTCACTCGGAATAATATTGTACCCCATGGCCTGAAGTAATCTAGCCGCTCCGCCAGAATCAGGGCGAATAATATCCTCGTATCGCACATGAATACGTCTGCGATCATACATCGCGCGAAAAACAAACAGCGATCCCAAATAGTCGTCTACAGCCTGCCTTACAGCGAAGAAAGGCTTGACCCTTTTGCCAAATACCCGCCCTTTTACCGTGCTGTAAACATGCGAGGTGATCGCTTCCAATGGATCTCTTGTAATGAGTATAACGCCAGCTTCCGTTTCCTGCGCATCATGTTGGATAAACTCACGCGGAAAGTGAGATTTCCTTCCGATACATCGCTTATCGCGAATATCGATCAGTTTAAGGCACTGATTTGGCTTCCTAACGTAAATAGGCGGATCATTTTGTTTCGCTCCGGGACATCCGAGCGTCGGCCTCCCGCTGAACCGTTCGATGATAGCGCGAACGGCATGGTTGCCACTTCGAGGATATGAGATTATGTGCCAAGAATTCGGGTATGCCATAGATATTCTCATATCAAAGAACGGCTTAAATCACAACCAACGATGTCCCTTGCGAGCTGCATGGTCTAATATAGCGGCGCCGAAGCTCGGTATCCGCGCCTCAGCGACTGCTACACTTGAAGCGTCTGGTTCGCGAGCGGTCGAGAGTATCAGCTACGCGTTCTAGCGCTAAAGACCTGCTTCTCATCCTCTCCGGTTTTCCGGATACGATCCTGAACAGTACGATACTGAACGAAGGCCCCTATTATTCTGTCGCCATCTTCGTCCTGATCGCGTTCTTTTTTATATTCGCCATTCGCGTCATAACGGAGCCAATCAAACGCATTTCCGAAGCCGCCACCCATTCGGACATCGCAAACAGCGCGGAAATTTTCGAAGAACGCGGACCTGTCGAGATCGTTGCCCTCGCCCATGCTCTCAACGCAATGCGAAGCCGGATACGGGTGATGGTCGAATCAAGGACACGAATGTTGCGGGGCATTGGCCATGATCTTCGAACCCCATTGACCCGGTTACGGCTTCGGGCCGAGCGCATGGAGGACGGACCGATGCGCGAGGGGCTCTTGTCTGACGTCATGCGCATCGACAGCCTCTTGAACGAAGTCTTGAAATATCTCAGGGACGACTACGCGACCGAACCCATGCAGCGGACCGATGTGGCGAGCCTGCTGCAAACCGTCTGCGCGGAGTTCAGCGATGTTGGCTTCCCGGTCCGGTTCGAGGGGCCAAATCGGATGATCATCGATTGCAAACCGCTGGCAATCATGCGCGCGGTGACCAACCTTTGCGACAATAGCGTCAAGTTCGCAACTGAGGTTATTGTTGGCCTACGAAAAGGTAAAGCCGGCTGCGAGATCATTGTGACCGATAACGGACCCGGAATTCCAGAACATCTGAGAACGCGGGTTTTCGAGCCCTTCTTCAAGGGAGATGATGCACGCACGCAAGGGCGGGAAGGCTTCGGCCTCGGACTTTCCATTGTCGCCGACATCGTGCATGCCCATCATGGCACCGTTTCTCTTGCGGGCAATGCGCCAAGCGGCCTGATTTTTCAGATTCTTATCCCAAGCTACGTCGATACCAGGACAACGATTGAGGCAAAGAGGCCCTCGCTTGAGGTGAAATAGAAATACAGCCGCCTTGGCTGGATTGCGCGTAATAGGCCATCGTCATCGGCGGGTTGCTGACCTCGACCGTCCTCAGCCTCGTCGTCATCCCGGTGATATTTACCTTGGTCGACGACTTCCTCGGCCTCCTGCTGCGCATCGGCAAGGCGAGACCATCAACGCTCACGCGCCGCAACACCACTTAACAACAATAAACACCGCTTCACACGCCGACCGTCTAGTTCTCCTCACTGATTTTTCAGGAGAATTCCAATGGTCACGATCGTTTGCATGAAATGGGGAGGCGAGTTCACCGCGCGACACGTGAACGCCCTTTACGCCGGCGTGATGCGAAACATGGAGGAAACATTCGACTTCGTCTGCTTGACGGATGACGGGACGGATCTTGCTCCCGGCATTCTGGTGCGCCCGATCCCCGATTGCGGCCTGCCAGAACGCGCGTGGCGGCGCGGATGCTGGCCGAAACTCGGCGTCTTCGCCCCAGACCTCTTCCCCTTCGCGGATGTCGTGCTGTTTCTGGATCTGGACGTCATGGTGCAACGCTCGCTGGCGCCGTTCATCGATCTGGTACGTCAGCGCCGCCATCTCGTCATCCAGCGGGAATGGAACCCCGATCTGTGGGGATTGTTGCCGCAACCGCTCAGGCCGGATCGGGGCGCCCAGTCGTCCGTTTTCGGCTTCTGCCCCGGGACGATCGAGGACATCTATGGCGACTTCGCCAGGGACCCGCTCGCGGTCATCGCAACCTTCAGGAACGACCAGACCTATCTGACACATCGGGTGAGGCAGAGAAGCTACTGGCCGGCCGGGCTTTGCGTCAGCTTCAAGAGAAGCTGCACCAAATATTTCCCGATCAACCTTTTGCTGCCGACCATCCGGCAGCCGAGGAAAGCGAGGATCATCGTCTTTCACGGCAAGCCCCGTCCCTGGGAAACCCTGGTTGAAAAGGGGCAGCGCTGGGGCTCCAGCAGGCGCTTCGGCATCGGCCCCGTGCCATGGATCGCGCGGTATTTCAGCCAGGCTGACGTGATGCTTTCGATCATCCAGGCGGGCCCGAGCAATGAAGACCGGGTGAAGGGCTTTACGAACCTTAGACCGGTGACTGCGGGCAACCAACGGCGCTCCACCGCTGCGCCCGGCAGCCCTGCACTGTTTGCGGACCCTCCGGTCGACGATGCGCGGAACTGAAATCATGGAGGCTAAAAGCCCGCACGCTCGCCCCGTCCCGCGTATCCTTCTCTACATTCCCTACACCAAATTCGCTTCGAAACTCGCCGAGACCCTCGCCGAACACGCTTTCGCCGTGGCGACCTCGGCCGACCGAAGCCAATTGGCGGCAGCACTCAGGTCTGACCGATACGACGCAATCGTCACAGGCACAGCGCATGTGGCTGAGGTCAGGGCGATATCGATAAACCCGATCATCAACTACGAGGTGTTCGTCCACAAGCATCCCATGGACCCCGAAATGCCGGACGGAAATCGAAGTTACTTTGACGTCGACGATTTCGTCAGTCGCATCCGCTTCCACGTCAGATGAACGGTTTTGCCGTCAGGAGAGCGGTTGGTTCCCACGCAACAAGGTCTGAGAATAATGGGTCAAAGGCAATTTTCATCACCTTGAACGGTGCGCTCCAAAGTGGGCGAGAGCTTTCGGGGCCGCAGCATCGGCCTCTTCCGAGATGCCCGAGCGCGCCTGGGTTCTTCAAGCGTCGCCGGATCAAACAGTTCCTTTGCTCCCGCCCGCTTGTACAAGAGGCCCGGGCCGGCCTAACGTCAGCTCGAATCCATGCAGACGAGGGATGCTCCGTGACTCCGTCCAAATCGACAGCCCAGCAACGGCCGCGCTCCCTCGAAGCGCGGATCTACGCGATCTATTCCTCGCTCTCGCCCGCCGAAAAGCGGCTTGCCGACATCCTGCTGCAATACCAGATGGACTTGCCGAGCTACACGGCCGGTGAGCTTGCGGAAAAGGCGCAGGTGTCGAAAGCGACCGCGGCACGGTTGATCCGCTCGCTCGGTTATGCGACCTATCCCGATGCCAAGCGGCAGATCCGGGCCGACCAGCACTGGGGATCGCCGCGGGCAGGCCTGGAAGACCCCGATCGCGCGCCGTCAGGCAAGGTCTCGCTGAGTAGCACCGTCCAGATGGACATCGACAATATCCGGACCACCGCCGAAAGCCTGTCCGAAACCACGCTCCACGAGGTCAGCCAGGCGATCGTCGGCGCCCGCCGGCTGTGGATCATGGGGCTGCGCAGCGGTTACGGCCTGGCACTTCAGGCCGCCCATTATTTCACGCTGATGAAGAACGACGTGCAGGTCATCCCCGTCGGCGGGGGAAGCTACTCCCACGAGATCGCCTCGATCGCCAAGGGCGACGTGGTGCTCGTCATCGCATTCCGGCGGCGCCCCAGACTGTTGCCGACGATCATCAAGGAAGCGCGCGCAGCGGGCGCGATAACGGTTCTGATCACCGATCTCAGCGCCGCGGCGAGCGCCAAGGCCGCCAACCACGTGCTGCGCTGCCGCTGCCAATCGCCCTCGCCCTTCAATTCCTTCGTCGCTGCCGTCACCATCATCAACTATCTGGCCTGGAGCGTGTCGACGGCGATGGGGGAGGAAAGCCTCGCCCGGTTCGAAAAGATCGACAGGCTGGTGAAGCTGCTCGACGACGTATCAACCCCTCAGACCAATATCGGCCGATAGCTGCGGGTCAGGAAAATTTCTCGAGCACGTGCAGACGCGTCGGCGGTGCCCAGACGCCGGACTTGGAAGTGGTCAGCCCGCACCTGACGAGCGTTTCGGCAAGACCGACGGCCGCCGATACGCCATCGACCACTGGAACGCCGTGCGCGCGCTGCAGGTCGAGTGCAAATTCCGCCATGCCGGCGCAGCCGAGCGAAACGCCCTCGGCCCCCATGGCCAACCCCTGGCGGATGAAGTCCGAGATCCGCTCGAACGCGCCGCTTTGCGGATTTTCCAGCTCGAGCACCGGAATGTCGGTCGCAAAGACCCGGCGGCAGCGATGGCCGAAACCGTAGCGGTGGATATTGTCCTCGATGACCGGCGCCGAGCGGGAAAGCGTCGTCACCACGCAGAAGCTGTGCGCCACGAGGCTGACGGCGTGGAACGAGGCCTCGCCTATCCCGATCACCGGCCTGGTCGCAATCGCCCTTGCGGCATCGAGCCCGGTATCGTCAAAACACGCAATGATATGGGCGTCGGCGCCGTCACGTTCGGCGGCGACGATTTCCTTGAGGAGGCCAGGCACCGATAATGCTCCGTCAAAGGGACCTTCGATCGCTTCCGGACCGGTTCCCGGCTGCCGGCCGATGATTTCGGTGTCACGGCCAGCGACGGCGCGCGCCGCAGTTGCGATACGCTGCGTCATCGACGCGGTCGTGTTGGGATTGATGACGGCGATGCGCATCGTCTTTGATACTCCTCGGATCAACCTGGGTCAGACGCCGGCGAAGGCCGCCGTCGGGCGGGTGTCGATAAGATCTCCGTAGGCGATAGGCGCCTTGGTGAGATGACCGTCGGCAATACCCCGCTGCCAGCGTGCATAGGCATCGGGGTCGATCCGCGGCGTCGTCCACATGCCATTGGCCCGATAGATGTCGGTCAACCTGACGAGCAGGTCCGGCGAAAATTTCGGGAACGTCCCTGCGAGGAAGTCGCGGTACCCCTCGGCTTCGTTTGCCAGGATCCACGCCATGCCGCGACCAAGCGCCCTTGAGAACCGGGCCTGAGTGTCCAGCCGGACATCGTCGCTCTCGCCCTCGGCATAATAGACGCTCCACGGCACGTTGCCGCCCGTGACGGGGAGTTCGGCCACCACATGGACGCCCGTCTTCGATGCGAGCGTGACGGCGGAGGGATAATCGATCACCAGATAATCGCCCATGCCGCCCACGAAGAGATCGGACAACATCTTGCCGTCGAGATCCTGGACGAAATTGACCGCCCGCGGATCGACGCCGTTTTCGCGCAGCACAAGCTTGGTGAAGAGGCCAACGCTGGCACCGTTGCTGCCCTTCATCGAGATCGTCCTGCCGGGCACGGCCTGCCAGTCGAAATCTCCGCGCTGTTCGCGGCCGAGGATGGCGAGCGGGGCGCGGGCGGCGATCTGTGCGAAAGGCGTGTAACGCTTGCCACGGCCATGGAACATCGACGGAACCCAGATGCCGCCCAGCGCGGCGTCGGCCTTGGCGGAACCGATGTCGCTGAGCACGAGATCCCAGGGAGAAGGAACGCTTGCGGTGACGCCGAGCCCCTCCTCCTCGAAGAAACCCTGCCATACGGCGACGTATTCTGGAAGGTAGTTGAGGCTGTGCCCGGTCGCCGAAACGTGGAAAGTCTGCATGATGTTCACTCCTGGCCCGGGAAAATGCGGTCGCCGCTATCGATGTCGAACCACAGGACGTCGCCCGCCTGATAATCCAGCGAACAAAGTTCGCCGATCCTGAACTTCGGATTGCCCGAGACCCTAACGAACACCAGATCGTGTTCCAGCAACCGCTGATCGTTGTTTTCCTCGCCGGTCATCAGCCGGCAACCGATCACCGTCTCGGCGCCCAGGCGTTCGACCACCGCCACCTGTGCGGGCAGACGCCCCTCCCCGGCTGGATGAAGGGTGAGCTTTTCCGGCCTGACGCCGAACGTCATGTGCCGTCTCGAAGGAAGCGGCGCCGCATGATCGACCGGAAGCTTGCCCGAAAGCTGAAGAGCGTCGTTGCTGACCGAAGCCGGAATGAGGTTCATCGGGGGCGACCCCACGAAACGCGCGACGAAGGTGTTGGCGGGGTGATCGTAAATCTCATCCGGCGTATCGACCTGCTGGACGATGCCCTTGTTCATCACGATGATGCGGGTCGCCATGGTCATGGCCTCGACCTGGTCATGCGTCACATAAACGAAGGTCTTGCCGACCTTGTGATGCAGAGCCGAGATCTCCGAACGCATCTGCGTGCGCAGCTTGGCATCCAGGTTGGAAAGCGGCTCGTCGAGCAGGTAGAGGTCCGGATTGCGTACCAGCGCGCGGGCGAGCGCGACGCGCTGGCGCTGCCCGCCCGACAGGCTTGCAGGGCGCCTGTCGAGCAGGGGCTCGAGTTCCAGCTGGCGGGCGATGCTGAGCGTCCGCTCGGCAATATCCGTCCGCTTCATCAGCCGATGGCGGGCGACGATGTTGACGATCGGCAGATGATACCATTTGCGGAACGCGTCCATCACCAGCGGAAACGCGATATTCTCACGGACCGTCATATGCGGGTAGAGCGCATAGGTCTGGAAGACGAAGGCGACGCCGCGCTTTTTCGGCTCCCAATCGTTGGCGACGGATCCGTCGAACAGCAGGTCCCCGGAGGTGATGTCGCTGAGGCCGGCGATCATGCGCAGCAGCGTGGATTTTCCGCAGCCGGAGGGGCCGAGCAGGACCAGGAATTCGCCGTCATGGATATCGGCGTTGAAGGCGTTGATCACGGTGTGATCGCCGAAGGTCTTGGAGACTTTGTTGAACGTCAAGGCGGGCATGGATTATCCCTTTACGGCGCCAGCCGTCAGACCGGCCACGATCTTGCGCTGGATAAGAAGGAAAAAGACGATGGCGGGCGTGCTGAAGACCAGGGCCGCGCCAAGCACGGCGGACATCGGCGTTTCATATTGCCCGACGAAGGAGGCGAGACCGACGCTGGCCGGCCACAGGGTCCGGTCCATGAGGAAGGTCGAGGCAAACAGGAACTCGTTCCAGCCGGCGAAGAAGGACACCACCGCCGCCGCTGCGATGCTCGGCATGATCAGCGGCAGGATGATCATGGTCAGCACGCTGAACCGCGGACAATTGTCGATGATGGCGGACTCCTCGATCTCGTAGGGCACGGCATCCATCGCCCCCTTGAGGACGAAACACGCCACCGGCAGCGAGAACCCGACATTCGCCAAGATCAGGCCCCAGAGACTGTTCAAGAGGCCGAACGTGATGAACATCGCATAGAGCGGAACCAGGATCAGCGCTTCGGGAACGACTTGCGTCATGAACAGCAGAAAACCGACCAGGCCGCGCCCATGGAACTTGAAGCGGCTGAGCGCGTAACCGGCAAGCGCGCCGAGCGTCAGGCTCAGCACGGTGCCGCCCGAGGCGATCAGCAGCGTGTTGAACAGCCAGCGGCCGATCGGAACATTGCCGAGTTCGGTCACCAGATCCGGCAGGTGCTGCAGCTGCGGCCAAGCCACCTGGCCGGTTCCGTAAAGCTGGGAATTGACGTTGAGCGCGGTCGCCGCCATCCAGTAGACCGGAAAGCCGGCGAGCACGACCAGAATTCCGATCAGCGTATATCGCAGCGCCTTCACGGCGAGTTTTCGGGGTGTCATCATCGAGACATCCTCTTCATGCGGCGTTGTTCGGCGGTGTAGTGGATGGCCGCCACCATCAGCGCCAGCGCGAGGCCGACCGCGCCGTAGGCGCTCGCCATTCCCAATTCATGCCCTTCGAACGCGGTCTGGCGGAGCTTGACGACGAGGGTGCTGGTCGAACCCAGCGGACCACCGCCGGTCAGCAGGTAGATGATGTCGAAGCGGCGGATGGACCAGACGGCGACCAGAAGGGCCGCGAGCTGGATCGATGGACGGATATGCGGCAGGGTGACGGCACGGAAGGTGCTGATCCCATCGGCGCCATCGATCCTGGCGGCCTCGCGCACCTCCTGCGGCACCGATTGAAGAGCCGCCAGCACGACCAGCATCACGAACGGCGCGACCTGCCAGACGGTAACCGCGAGGACCGAACCGAGCGCGTAGTCGGTGCTGGTCAGCCACGAGAAGCGACCGAGGCCGAGCAGTTCGGTGATGCGATTGAACACGCCCGATCGTTCATTATACATCCAAAGCCAGATCAGCGAGGCCGCAACACCCGGCACGGCCCAGCCGAACAGCAGGATGGCCCGCGCGACCGCCCGTCCCTTGAAGGGACGATCGATGGCAAGCGCTGCGACGACGCCGAGCGCTACCCCGATGATGACCGTCAGTACCGTGTAGACCAGGGTCGCCTTGAGGGAGACGTAGAAGGCCGGATCCTCAATCAGCCGCTCGTAGTTGCCGAGGCCGATGAATCGGCCCCGGTTGGGATTGACGATCCGGGTGTTGGTCAGGCTCATGTACATCTGCCGCGACAGCGGCCAGAACATGAAGACCATCAGGTAGATCATGGGCGGAAGAATGAAGGCATAGGGCAACAGCTTGACCAGGCCGCTCCTGCTTCTCAGGCCACTCGAGCTCACGTCGGTCTCCCCTTCAATGCGCGTTTCTTAGAACTGCTTGTCGATCGCCGACTGGGCTTCGGCAAGCGCCGTCTTCGGATCGGCATTCGCAAGGATGACCTTTTCGACGGCCTGCATCACGAAACGCATGATTTGAGCCGTTTCGACCTCATATCCCTTGATCAGCGTGCTGCGGGAGGTTTCGGCGAGCTTGACGAAGGTCGGCGCCCAGGGGTTGGCCTTGGAATAGGCTTCACTGACCGGGACATCGGTCGCAAGCGCGTCCGGACCCGACGCCTCGCGCAGGGCCTGCTGGCCGTCGGGGCCGACCAGCCATTTGACGAAGGCGATCGCTTCCTTCTGATGTTTGCTGTGCGAACTCACGCCGACGAAGATCTGCTGATGCGCGCCGGGGTTCTTGAACGGCATCGGAGCGGCATAAAGATCGCCGGACTGAAGCGCGCCGCCGGAGGCGATGTTGAGCGTGCCGCCGGAATTGTCGATCGAGAAGGCCGCGTGCTTCTCCTTGAAGCGCGTGCGCTGGGTCGGGAAGCTGTCGCCGACCGGGATGATGCCGGCATCATACATCTTCTTGAAAGCCGTGATGGCGGCGACGGCCTCCGGCGTGTTGATCGTCAGCTTGCCGTTCGCATCGACCCAGTTGACGCCGTAGCCATAGGCCCAGCTCTGGAAATCCATGAACCAGCCTGAAAAGTCGTTGATCTGGTGGCGCGCCGTGAAGCCGATCACGCCCGGCGTTGCGGCAGATACAGCCTTGGCGGAGGCGATGAGCTCATCCACCGTCGTCGGCACCTTGGCGTTGGCGGCATCGACCAGGGGCTTGTTGTAGATCAGGGCATAAACGGCGCGCTGCCAGGCGACGCCCAGGCGCTTGCCGTCGACCACGCCGTTTTCATTGGTCTTGTTCAGCTTGGCGCCGTCGGCCGCAGCCGAAAGGTCGACGAGGAAGCCTGCATCCGCCATGGCGTAGAACAGGCCCTCCTGCATCATCGCCACATCCGGTCCCTGGCCCGCCCCCATTTCGGTCGTCAGCTTGTCGGCGAATTCGGCAGACGGAATGGCTTCCTGCTCGAGCGTGACATTCGGATTGGCTTCCTGGTACTTGCTGACGGCTGCCCAGAGGTTCTTGCCGCGCAAGGCATCGAGCCACTGGGAATTGGCGAGTTTCAGCGTGACCTTCTCGCTCGATTGCGCACGCGTTTCGCCCGCGCCGAGCCCAACGGTCAACGCAAACGCCGCAACGGCTGCCGTAGCCAACAATTTTCGGCGGCGAATCTTGTCAAACATATCTGTTCTCCATCTGGGTTTTTTATTGGGCGGTTTCTTATTGGTATTCACGGATCAGGCAGTGCGTCAGGCGGTAGACATCAGACCCCTTTCACTCGATGCACTGCAAGCGGAGTATGGTGGCTGAGATTTTCGGCCCCGGTATCGGTAACGAGATAGCAGTCGCCGACATTGCAGCCCGCAACCTCGGGCTCGAGCCATTGCGAGTGCAGGACGAAGGTCATGCCTTCCTCGAGCTTGTCGTGGTTGTTCGACTGGATGTTGTAGTTGGTGAATTTCACCATCGAGACGGAATGTCCGACATTGGGATTGTGAGGACCGAGCGTCGCCGGATAGACATGCATCAGCTTGCGGCCCTGACGTTCCCAATCTTCGTCGACGACATGCTTTCGCGGGATCAGGCGCGGTTTGCCGTCGTCTTCGGACACCCAGTTGTAAGGCATCGTCCGGCTGTCATGCGACGAAAGGTAACCGCGGGCGATATAGGGTTCGAAGGAGGCGTTCGCGAGATCGGAGATGATCGCGCCGGGCCTGATCAGCGCTGCCGCTTTCTGGACACCCTCCGTGCACATCTGCAGCACGTCTTCTTGTCTGTCGGTAATGTCGCCGACCGCGATCATGCGGGCAATCTGGGCCGTGTAGCCCTGATAGATCACTGCCGAAATGTAGAGATTGATGATGTCGCCGTTGCGGACCACGTGACCGTAGGGCTTGCCGCAATGGGTGCCGTATTGGTTGATGCCGATCTGGTAACCGTCCCCGCTTTCACCGCCTCGCGCCATCTGGGCGTAGGTGAAGGCGGCATAGATCTCATAGTCGGTGACGCCAGGTTTGATGACGTGATATGCGGCCTCGATGCCGATGCTGGCCAGCTGTGCTGCCGCCCGCACCACCGCCTGCTCGCGCTTGGAACGCACCTTCTGCATGCGGTCGATGATCGCGCTTGCCTGCACGAACGAGCTCTTCGGCAAACGTTTGCCGAGACCGCTCCAGTAGCCGGCGGACGTCGCATCGCCGATCAGGCCGATCTGCGACGACGCAAAACCCTCGCGCTCCAGGAAGGAACCGACCGCCTCGACGACCTTGTCGACCGTCTTGCCGGGACGATTGTAGGTCTCGCGCCCCCAGGTGCCGACCTGCCAGATGTCCTCGACCAGCACCGCCTCGCCAGCCGGCGGCAGCAGGACGGAGCTGCTGAAGATGGAAAACAGTGTCAGCGGCTTGTCTTCGTCGGTCGGAACCACCAGCACGCCTTCGCGCGCCCAGTCGCACATATAGCGAAGGTACGAATTGGAAACGCGGTAGGAACCGATGGAATCCGCATGGACAAGCATAACGTCATGCCCTGCGACCGTTGCCTCGCGCCGGATGCGACGCAGCCTGTCGACGAATTCGCTTTCCGGAAGCGGACCGACCGGCTCGAACTCGAAACTCGGGCGGAAACCGTCCAGCAGACGCTCGAAGCGCACGTCACCGTGCTGAATGGGGTGGCTTGAACGAGCTTGGACGGTCATTGGGCTTCTCATTTAGCAGATACCGATAGACCTAGATTATCTCTGAAAATTAATTTGCATAGTCCATCGGACGATCATTTGACGACCGAATTGCCCCTAAAACGGGCATTTGAAAAAATGGGGCAGATTCACGCTCGAAAGGAATCAGGCATGTACACCGGGTGCAGATTGTTTCCCTTAGCCGATCAATGAGATCGCTGGTTTTGCAGTCCAGAACAAAGGCAAAAAAAGCATCTTCGCCTGTGAAAAATCGGCACCAGCAGGTGACGCGGGCGCCCATCGTTTAGTCACCGCGGATGCTCGCCGCGACGATATGACGATGCCGGCGCATGAAAAAAACTTTCCATATGCTTGCGTGATCGGCGTGATTGGAGGGGCTTGGGCCGAACGGCGGTTTGCCGGTCCGTGCCAAGGCGTCAGTCATGCTCGGTGATGCCGGACGCCCTGGGCAGGCCCATTGATGACGTTGACGATCTTTTCAGCCACGGATCGGGGGGCACGACGTTAATGTGCCTGGCCGTTTACAGTGTTGCCGGAATTGGACCGCGTAGGTGCAAAATGCGCCGCGGTATGACCTCAAGGTCAATTCGGTGTTTGTGACCACACTCTCAACCGGGATACCCGCTGAGAGAACTTTTCGCCTTTGGCGGCTTTCCGAAAGTCTGGACGATGAAGCTGATCTGCGTTTGGAGATCCGCTTCGATATCCTGCTCGTCGGCCATTCGTTGTTCGACCAGGACCGGATGCACGAATGAAATCATGCAGGCAAGAACGGCGCGTGCCGCCTGGGAGGGATCGCCGATCTGCAGTTCAGCCGTTGCCTGCCCATCCCGGATGACCGTCTCGAGTATCGAGGTCAATTCATCGGAAAACTGGCTCACGACCGGCCAGTTCTCCATTGCGGCGGCCGCGAACAGCGCGTGCACGTTCCTGTCGCTATGTATCCACCGCCGGCACTGCCGATGAGCGGTTTCAAGGATCGATGCAAGCCGACTGTGAGCGGTTGCGTCCTCCTGGGCGATTTCGCGGACAATTTTGACGGTCTGGGCTGCAAATCGCACATAGAGATGCTGATCAACCGAGGCTCGCGTGGGGAAGAACCGGTAGATATTTGCCCTGCTCATGCCGAGTTCGTCGGCGATGTCTGCCAGCGTCATCTTGCGGTGGCCGATATGGCGGAGGAGCTTCTCCGCCACATCCAGGATCTTTTCCCGAGCCAGATCGGTTTCGACATCGTCTATCGCTGGAGACGACGCCTCCGTCATGTTTTTCATCTGGTCACCCTTCAAGTGCACAACAACATGGCGCTCGAGCCTTATTCTGCAGCCAGTCGCAATGGCAGTTCCGGTTCCTCCGCGTGATCGCTGGGATGCTCCTTGTCTTCTGTCGGCTTGATCCGGAACCAGGCCGCATAAAGTGCGGGGAGGAACAGCAGGATCATCAGGGTACCGACGGCGGTGCCGCCGATCAGCGTGTAGGCCATCGAACCCCAGAAGACCGAGTGGGTCAGCGGAATGAAGGCGAGAACGGCTGCCAGCGCGGTCAGGATAACCGGACGGGTTCGTTGTACGGTTGCTTCGATGACGGCGTGATAGTCGTCCAAACCTGCCGCCTGGTTCTCCTTGATTTGCTCCGTCAGAATGAGCGTATTGCGCATCAGGATGCCGGCGAGGCCGATCAGACCGAGAATGGCGTTGAAGCCGAAGGGCTGATGGAAGAGGAGCAGTGCCGGCACCACGCCGGCAAGGCCGAGAGGAGCCGTCAACATGACCATGGTCATGGTCGAAAGGCTGCGAACCTGAAGGACGATGACAATCAGCATCGCGGCAATCATCAAGGGGAAGATCTTGACGAGTGCGACGTTCGCCTTGAGCGACTCCTCGATATTGCCGCCCATTTCGATCCGGTAGCCGACGGGCAGCGACGCGATCAAGGGCTGCAGGGCCTGCATGACCGCCTGGGACACTTCCGGCGGCTGCGTCGCCTCGTTGATATCAGACCGGATAGTGATGACCGGGGTGCGGTCGCGGCGCTTCATGATCGGCTCTTCGAAGCTGACCTCGGAATGACCGATCTGATCGAGCGGAATTGCCCGACCGTCTCGGCTGATGAGCGAGAAGTCCGACAACCGCGAAGGGTCGAGGCGATTTTCGCCGCCGCTGCGCGCCACGACCGGGACGTTGCGGATGTTCTCGCGAACCTGCGTGATCGGGACGCCGCTCAGCAGGAGCTGCAGTTGTTGCCCGGCTTCCGCGGGTGACAGGCCAATGAGGTTCAGCCTCTCCTGATCCGGGATGAAGCGGACGACAGGCGTACGGTTGCCCCAGTCGCGGTTTGCCTGGCGGACATCCGGTACCGTCTTCATGATCGCAAGGGCTTGTTCCGAGATCTGATAGAGCTTCTCGGGATCAGGTCCCTTGATGCGAAACTCGACGGGAAACGGAGTGTAAGGCCCGAATACAAGCTGCGCGACCCGGACCGATGCCTCCGGCGCGAGACCGTCGGCGATTGCCGCACGCAGGCCATGCTTGAGCGCTTCACGGCCCTCGGCATCAGGCGTCAGGGCAACGATCTTGGCGAATGCCGGATCCGGCAGTTCAGGGGCCATCGCAAAGAAGAAGCGCGGCGCGCCCTGCCCGATATAGCTGGTGACGATCTTCGATTCGGGTTGCGCCTGCAGCCAGTGCTCGACCTTTTCGACCGTAGCGGTGGTGGTCTCGATGCTCGTGCCTTCGGGCAGGCGCACCTCGACCAGAACTTCGGGACGGTCCGACGTGGGGAAGAACTGCTGCTTCACGCCACCCATGCCCACGACGGAAACGCCCATTACCACCACGACGATGGCGCAGGTCATGAACTTGTGCCGGACAGCGAATTTGATCACCGAACGAAGGCGCTGATAGTTCGGCGTCCCGTAGATGGCGCCATGACCGCCGCTGACGGGCTTGATGTCGGGCAACATCTTGACGCCAAGATAGGGCGTGAACACGACCGCGATGATCCAGGATACAACCAGGGCGAAACCGACGACCCAGAAGATGTTGCCGGCATACTCGCCGGCTGTCGATTTCGCAAAGCCTACCGGCATCAGGCCGATGATGGTGACAAGCGTGCCCGAGAGCATTGGGGCCGCCGTATGGCTCCACGCATAGGCGGCCGCCTTGATTCGGTCCATGCCCTCTTCCATCTTCACCACCATCACCTCGATGGCGATGATGGCGTCATCGACCAGAAGGCCGAGTGCCAGGATGAGCGCGCCAAGCGTGATACGGTCAAAGAAGCGGCCGGTTTCGAGCATGATCAGGAAGACGACGGCAAGCGTGAGCGGCACGGCAAGCGCAACAACGATGCCGACGCGCCAGCCCAGAGCGATCAGGCTGACGAACAGCACGACGCCGAGCGCCATGGCGAACTTCATCATGAATTCGCCGACAGCTTCCTGGATGTTGACGGCCTGGTCGCTGACCTTTGCCAAGGTTATGCCAAGAGGCAGCGACTGGGCGATCGTTGCCGATCTTTCCTCGAGCGCTTTGCCCAGTTCGAGACCGTTCCAACCCGACTGCATCACGGCAGCGAGCATGATGGCAGGCTCACCCTCGTGACGGATGACATAGGTCGCGGGATCCTGGTAGCCGCGACGGATATCGGCGAAATCGGAGAGTTTCAGCGTTCGCCCACCCGCGACGATCGGAGTATCGGCGATTGCCTGGATATTATTGTAGGCGCCGTCGAAACGGATAAAGACCTGCGGACCACGGGTATCTATGGAACCGGCGGGTGTAACAGTGTTCTGGTTCTGAAGGGCGGACGCGATATCCTGCGCCGAGACGCCAAGCGTGGCGAGCTTGGCGAAAGAGAATTCGACGAAGATCTGTTCGGGCTGCTCGCCGAGAATGTTTATCTTCTTGACGCCCGGCACATGCAGAAGGTCCTGCCGGATCGTTTCCGCCTGGCGAACGAGATCGCGCATCGGCATGCCCTTGGCTTTCAGGGCATAGAGGGCGAAGCTGACGTCGGAATATTCGTCATTCACGAAAGGACCGAAGACACCGCGCGGCAGGTTTCTTGCCTCATCGCCAAGTTTCTTGCGTGCCTGGTAAAACTCTCCCTCGACGGCACTCGCCGGCGTATCGTCGCGAAGGGTCACGGTCAGGAACGCGTAGCCCGGGCGTGTCGTCGTCTCCACCCTGTCATACCAGGTGAGTTCCTGAATGCGTTTCTCGAGCGGTTCCGCGACGAGATCCTGCATCTCCCGCGCGGTTGCACCCGGCCAGACGCTCGTGACGGTCATCGTCTTGATGGTGAATGACGGGTCTTCCGCGCGTCCGAGGCTGAGGAAGGCATACACCCCCGCTGCTGCCAGAAGAATGATGAAAAAGAGGGTTACGGCCCGCTCGCGGACGGCGAGCGCAGAAAGATTGAAGCTCATCACTTGGCCGCCTCTGCTTTTTCGACGCTGGTCCGGATCGTCGCGCCATCGGTGAGGAGATGCGCGCCGAGTGCGACGACAGCCTCTCCCGGCTTCAGGCCTGAAACGATCGCATCTTCTTCGCCAAGCCGCTCAACCTTCAGCTCCCGGAAGTGAACGGCAGACGACTTCTCGTCTACGACCCAGATGCCGGTACGGATACCGTCGTCCAGGATGGCACCCACCGGCACCTCGGCATGGGATTGCGCATTCTTGTTGGGGATCTTGATCGTGACCGTCGCGCCGAGCGGCGCTGCGGCGGCACCGCCTTGGAGGACCCACCGGGTTTCATAGGTGCGGGTGCGCGTGTCTGCGGCGGCCGAGATCTGACGAAGCACCGCGTTGTCTTCGGCATCTCGGCTATAGATGGTGGCCTGGGCGATCGCGCCGATCTCGGGCCTGAGATTTTCCGGCACCCATACCAGCGCTTCTCGTGCTCCGGCCTGGGCGAGCCTGACGACCGTCTGGCCGGCTGCAACCACCTGTCCAGGTTCGCCCAGCGTTTCGACGACGGTTCCGTCAGCATCTGCCAACAGGACCGTGTAAGTCGCCTCGTTCTCGGCTACCTTTTCCTCGGCTTTCGCTGCGGCGAGTTGCGCAGTGGCCGTGTCCAGCGCAGCTTTGGACCTCTCATACTGCTGGGTGGAAGCCGCCAGGGTTTTGACCAGGGCGGCAAATCGCTTTTCATCAGCCTGCGCCTGAACGAATGCCGCCTGGGCGGCCGCTACGGCATTGCGTTTCGCGGTCAGCGCGAGGCGCAGATCCGTCTCGTCTATCTTCATCAGGGGCTGCCCGGCCTTCACCTCGTCACCGAGGTTCACCAGCCGTTCGATAATCTTGCCGGGCACCCGAAAGCCGAGGTCGCTCTGGACCCGCGCCGCAATCGTCCCGGTAAAGCTTCTGGCAACGGTATCGGGTGTCTTTGCCTTTACGACGCTTACAAACGGAACGGCCGTCCGAGGGTCGGCAGCCGCGGAAACTTTCTCGGTCGGCCAAAAGAAAACTGCTGCCGTGGCGGCGCCGGCAATCAGGACCGCCGAGGAGAGAAGAAACTTCGTTTTCATGTGATGACCCTTCTTGACGGTCGATACGTTCGAATTAGATTGCGATCTAACTCTAAAACGTATATAGATGTCAATCGAAATCTAAAGGAGACGCGAATGAGAGTCAGTCGAGCCCAGGCCGAGGCCAACCGGGAAGCGGTGATCAACGCGGCGAGCCGACTTTTTCGAGAGCACGGCTTTGACGGCATCGGTCTCAAGGACCTGATGAAGGGGGCCGGCCTCACCCAGGGCGGCTTCTACAAGCAATTCGAATCCAAGGACGATCTGGCGGCGCTTGCTTCCAGGCGCGCGATGGAAAGCGCGACGCGCCGGTGGTCTTCCGTCGCCGCTTCGAGTTCGGATCCGTTGCGCGCGGTCGTCGATCTCTACCTCTCCGACGGCCATCGCGGCGACACCAGCGATGGATGTCCCTTGGTCGCGCTTGGCTCGGACGCCGCCCGGCAGAGTTCCGAGGTTCGAACGCCTTTCCAGGACGGGATCAAGGCCCACTTGCAGGTTCTGGAGGAATTGATGCCGGAAGAGGGTGAGCCCGGGGCCGATGAAAAGGCGATGGTGATGTTGTCCCTTATGGTCGGCGCAGTCACGCTTTCGAGGATCATGACAGACCCCGACATGTCGGATCGCCTGCTTCAGGCGGCGGCCAACGAGGTCGCGCGCCTTGCACCTCTCGACGGAGATCAGGGCGTGTCGTCCTGATCTCGCCAAACAGAAATTCTTGGAGTCGTCATGCGTCGTATCGTCGTCACGGGCATGGGAGCGCTTAGCCCCCTCGGTGCCAATGTTTCCAGCTCATGGGCCCGGCTCAAGGCCGGCCGGTCCGGCATTCGCCGTCTCCCCGATGAGGTCGTCGGCGATCTTCCTGCCAAGGTCGGCGGCGTGGTGCCGTCCATCGACGAGGACGCGGAAGCCGGGTTCGATCCCGATCGCGTCTTGCCGCCGAAGGATCAGCGCAAGGTGGATCGCTTTATTCTGTTTGCGCTTGCCGCGGTTGATGAAGCGCTTGCGCAGGCGCGCTGGAAGCCCGGTTCGGAAGAGGACCGCCTTCGGACGGCAACGGTCATCGCCTCGGGGATCGGCGGTTTTCCCGCCATCACGGACGCCGTCCGGACTGTCGACCAGAAGGGACCGCGGCGCTTGTCGCCCTTCACCATTCCGTCGTTTCTGGTCAACCTGGCGGCGGGCCAAGTCTCGATCCGCCATGGTTTCAAGGGGCCGATCGGGGCGCCCGTCACGGCATGCGCCGCAGGCGTTCAAGCCATCGGCGACGCGGCCAGGCTCATACGTGCGAACGAGGTCGACATCGCCGTTTGCGGCGGGACGGAAGCCTGCATGAATATCGTCAGCCTTGGAGGCTTTGCCGCCGCTCGCTCCCTGTCTGCCGGGTTTAACGACACTCCCGAACTGGCATCGCGGCCGTTCGATATGCTGCGCGACGGGTTCGTCATGGGCGAAGGCGCGGGCATCCTGGTCATCGAGTCACTCAGCCATGCGCTCGCGCGCGGCGCCGAGCCGCTCGCCGAACTGGTCGGTTATGGCACGACGGCCGACGCTCACCACATAACCTCCGGCCCCGAGGACGGATCGGGCGCCGCAAGAGCCATGCAGATCGCCATCAAACAGGCCGGGATCTCTCCGCACGATATCCAGCACCTGAATGCACATGCGACCTCGACACCGGTCGGGGACCGCGGGGAAATCGAGGCCATCAGGACCGTGTTCGGTAAAGCCCCCGAATTGGCCGTGAGCGGCACTAAATCCGCGACCGGTCACCTGCTCGGTGCAGCCGGCGGACTGGAAGCGATCTTTACGATCATGGCGCTTCGCGACCAGATTGCGCCGCCGACCTTGAACCTCAATGCGCCCGACCCCGCCAGCGACGGAATTGACATTGTCGCAAACGTGGCCCGGCCGATGCCTATGAATTACGCGATCACCAATGGCTTCGGTTTCGGCGGCGTGAATGCGAGCGCGGTGTTCAAGCGCTTTTCCGCAAAGGCGGCATAGGGTTCTCCCATCTTCGCTTTCCGGCGCCGGGAGGCGCCGGAAAGACCGCGCTCATTGGTGTCAGATACCCATGCACAGGTACTTGATTTCGAGATAGTCATCCATGCCGTATTTCGAGCCTTCGCGGCCGTTGCCGCTCTCCTTGACGCCGCCGAAGGGCGCGACCTCCGTCGAAATGATGCCTTCGTTGATGCCGACAATGCCAAACTCAAGCGCTTCCGCCACCCGCCAAACCCGGGAAATGTCGCGCCCGTAGAAGTATGCGGCAAGTCCGAATTGCGTGCTGTTGGCAAGTTCGATCGCTTCGCTCTCCGTCTCGAACCGGAAAATTGGCGCTACCGGCCCAAAAATCTCTTCGCTGAAAATCTGCGCCTCCGGCGAGACGTCGGCGAGCACGGTCGGCTGATAGAAGCTATGCCCAAGCGCGTGTCTCTGCCCACCTGAAACCACCCGTCCGCCGTGACGGAGCGCGTCCGAGACGAGATCTTCCACCTTCGCAACCGCTTTTTCGTCGATGAGCGGGCCGATCTGGACACCCGCTTCGAACCCGTTGCCGACCGGCATCGCCGAAACGGCCTCGGCAAGCCGTGCAACGAAGGCGGCATAAATCCCGCTCTGTACCAGGAATCGGTTGGCGCACACGCAGGTCTGGCCGGCATTCCGATACTTGGACGCGATCGCACCCTTAACCGCGGCCTCCACATCGGCATCGTCAAAGACGATAAAGGGCGCATTTCCGCCGAGCTCCATGGAGGTGCGCTTGACCGTGCCGGCGCACTGGGCCATCAGCACCTTGCCGATCTCGGTCGAACCCGTGAAGCTGAGCTTGCGGACGATCGGGTTGGCGGTGAGTTCGCCGCCGATCTCGCCCGCCGACCCCGTCACACATGACAGCACGCCCTTGGGCACGCCGGCGCGCTCGGCAAGGACGCATAAGGCCAGCGCCGAAAGCGGCGTCTGGCTCGCCGGCTTGATCACCATGGTACACCCCGCCGCGAGCGCCGGCCCAACCTTTCTCGTGATCATCGCGGCGGGAAAGTTCCAGGGCGTGATCGCGGCACAGACGCCAATCGGCTGCTTGATGACCACGATCCGTTTGTCAGCCGTCGGTGCGGGGATGGTGTCGCCATAGACGCGCTTGGCCTCTTCGCCGAACCATTCGATATAGGAGGCCGCATAGGCAATCTCGCCCTTGGCTTCAGCAAGCGGCTTGCCCTGTTCGGCTGTCATGATGGCCGCCAGGTCATCCTGATTTTCGATGAGGAGATCGAACCACTTGCGCAGGATCGCGGCGCGCTGCTTGCCGGACAGCGCT
Source organism: Neorhizobium sp. 2083 (assembly GCF_031455615.1). Classification (NCBI taxonomy): domain Bacteria; kingdom Pseudomonadati; phylum Pseudomonadota; class Alphaproteobacteria; order Hyphomicrobiales; family Rhizobiaceae; genus Neorhizobium; species Neorhizobium sp. 2083. The sequence goes on from NZ_JAVDTC010000007.1 coordinate 122,894, forward strand.
TTCCACGCAGGCAGCGCCTTGCCTGCTTCCTCGACGGCGCGCCTGGTCTCGCCGGCACCCATGCGGGGCACCGTCGCCACGACGGAACCGTCTGCAGGATTGGTGACTTCGAGTACGCGACCGTCGTCGGCATCACGCCACTCTCCCCCGAGGAAGCACTTATCAATCAGGAGCGAGGGGTCGTTGAGTGTCAGAGCTGCCATGGGATTACCTTTCTCGGGATAGTTCAGGACGAAGCCAGGAGCGGCTCGAGCACACGCCTTGCGCCCTCACCGAAGTGTACCGGCCGCCGTGAGAAGCGATCGACGTTTACGTGGACGAAAAAACCCTCGGCCGACGCCACGTCATCGTCGTTACGGAAGAGGCCGATCTCGTATCGAACCGAAGAGTTGCCGAGTTTCGCCACCCGTATTCCAGCCGTCACGCGATCGGGGAATGCCATTTCGGCATGATATCGGCATCCGGTCTCGACAACCAGGAAAACATCGGAGCCGCCCCTGATGTCCAGCGCTCCGTTTTCGATGAGAAAGGCGTTCACCGCCGTATCGAACATGCTGTAGTGCACGACGTTGTTCATGTGCCCGTAAATATCGTTGTCCGACCATCGCAAGCCGATGGTGCGGAACACCTTGTAGGCCGAACGATTTCCAGGTGCTGCTCGTTCCGCCATCACCACGCCGCCCTGTAGATCGAAAGCGCGTCCGCCTCGCTGACGTCGCGGGGATTATTCACGAGGAGCCTGGTCTGCTTCATGGCGTCCCGCGCCATTCCGGAAAGGTGCTCTTCGCCAATACCCACGTCGCGGAGCCGCGGCTGAAGGCCGAGCTTGACGGACAACGCTCCAAGACGCTCGATGAAGGCGGCGCAGCGTCCCTGGTCGCCATGTTCCGATGCGAGGTCCGGAAATACATCGGCCGCGATCTCAGCGTAGGTCGATGCAGCGTCCGGCGCGTTGAACCGCAGAACATGCGGGAGCACGAGCGCGTTCGAGAGCCCGTGAGGAATGTGGAAGGTTCCGCCAATAGGATAGGCCAGCGCATGGACGGCCGCGACGGGAGAGTTCGCGAAGGCTTGTCCTGCCAGCATCGAACCCAGAAGCATCGCGCCGCGGGCGGCACGGTCCTTGCCATCAAAGACCGCCTTTTCGATATTCGCGCCGAGAAGCTGAAGCGCCTGACGCGCAAGCATCTTGGAAACGGGGTTATTGTTCGCGCTCTTCGATGCATAGGCCTCAATCGCATGTACCATGGCATCGATCCCGGTGGCTGCGGTGATATGAGGCGGCAGGCCAAGGGTCAGGTCGGGATCGAGGACCGCGATATCGGGGAGGATGATCGGCGACGAGATACCGCGCTTCTCGTCGGCGCCGACGGTGATAATGGAGACCGGAGTGACCTCCGATCCCGTCCCGGCGGTGGTAGGAACTAGAACCAGAGGCAGCCGCGGCCCCTTCGCATTCCCAACACCCCAGGCGTCGTCGATCGGTTCGCCGGAACCGCAGAGCAAGGCCACGACCTTGGCCACGTCGAGCGAAGACCCGCCGCCGAAACCGATCACCCCCGAGACCTTATCCGCCTTGGCGGCATCTGTTGCCGCCATCACCGTCGCAAGCGACGGATCGGCTTCGACCCGATCGAACACGATGGTCTCGACGCCGGAGGCAGCCAGAGACGCGAGAGCGGGATCGCAGAGGCCGAGCTTCCGCAAACCGGGGTCGGTCACGAACAGAATACGGCTGCCGAGTTTCTGCTTTACCAGATCACCGATCGCAGTGGCAGCGCCAGGCCGATAGACGATCTGAGCGGTCGTACTGAAGATAAACGGGTTCATGCACGTCTCCAAATGGCGATTTGCGCTTACGCGGCGGGCAGGCTTTCGCGAAGTTTAACCCGCAGGATTTTGCCTGAACCGGTGCGGGGTATCTCAGCGACGATATAGACGCGGTCCGGGACCTTATAGGCTGAAAGACGGCCTTTACAGTGCGCCAGCAGAGCATCCGGATCGAACGCGACGGCATTCTTTGGAACGATGCATGCGACCGGCACCTCTCCCAGCATGGGGTGGGGCATGCCGATGACCGCGCAGTCCATGATCGCGTGGTCGAGCAAAATCGTCTCCTCCACTTCCGCGGGAGCGATATTCTGCCCTCCGCGAATTATGAGTTCCTTGAGGCGACCGGTGATCGTCAAGAAACCGTTCGCATCGGATTTCGCGAGATCGCCGGTATGATACCAGCCATCGACAATGGCCTTTAGAGTTTCCGCCGGCTTGTTATGATAACCGTGCATCAGGTTCGGCCCCTTGCAGATCAGCTCGCCTTCCGTCCCGGCAGGAACGTCATGTCCCGTCTTTGGGTCTACGAGACGCACCGACAGCCCCGGAACCGGCAACCCGCACGACCCGGAAACACGCCAGCGGCCGGGCCAGTTCATGGTCACCATCGTCGAGGTCTCGGTGATCCCGTAGCCGTCGAGCAAAGGCACGCCGAAAAATTCCTCGAAATCCGAGTTCAATGGGCCGGGCAGGATCGCCCCGGCCGACACGCATAATCTGACGGACGACAACAGCTTTTCGCCGCTCTCCTGGCACGCCGAAAGGAAATAATGGAAGACGGTCGGGACGCCGGGCATGAATGTGAAGCGCCCCGTACGCAGCAATTCCGTCGCCTGCGTCGTCGAGAACTTCTCCATGATGTATTCGCTCGCCCCGGTCGCGATGATGGATAGCACCGCGATGTTGAGAGCGTAGGAGTGATAAAGCGGGAGCGTGTTGAGAACGACATCGTTCTCGTTCATCCCGGCAATCGGCGCCCAGCATGCGCACGTCACCCAGAGCATCGAGCGCGTGGAGAGGAGCACGCCTTTCGGCTGCCCCGTGGTTCCGGACGTATAGACAATGTAGGCAGGCCGATCGACATCCAGGTCGTCTTCGAAAACGTCGGACTGGGGGCCGGCCGTGTCGAACCCCGTCGAATCGTTCGCTTCGATCAGCTCGACCGGACTTCCCAGGCGCTGCAGCAAACATTCGATCATCGGTCGTTTTTCCGGCAGGCTGATCAGCGCCGAGCAACCGGCATCCGTCAGGCGATAGCCGAGTTCTGCCTCGGTCGAGTCGATGGCGACCGGGACGGAAATCCCCCCGGCCCTGACAACCGCGAGGCACGCGACGACCCAGTTTACCGAATTGGGAAGGAAGATCGCGACTGCCTGCCCTTTCTTCAGCCCCGATGCGAGAAGACGTGAGGCGAGAGCCTGCGTCTCGGCGTCGAGCCGGGCATAGGAGACGGACCTTCGCCGGTCTTCGAAGGCCAGTTTTTCAGGATAAAGTCGGGCGTTCCGTCGGAGGATCTCTCCGACGGGCGCAATAAGATCGAAGTGTATCATTGTCAGCTCCTCCCCTATTCCACTTACACCATGCAAAAGCCGCCGTTGACACTGATGACCTGGCCGGTGATCCACGACGACGCCTCCGATGCAAGGAAGGTCACCGTGGGAGCAACGTCATCTGGCCGACCGATGCGGCGGAGCGGATAAGCCTTGACGATCTTCTCGCGGTTCTTCTCCAGAAATTCCGGATCGGAATGGGATGTCTCGATCAGGCCAAGAGACACCGTGTTGACGGTGATGTTGTTGCGACCGAATTCGCGGGCCAGAGACTTGCCGAGAGCGATCGTGCCGCCACGAGCGGCCGCGGCAATTGCGAGATTGGCCTCCCCGATCCGGGAACTGTCACCGACAAGATTAATGATACGGCCGGAGTTCTGGCCGATCATCAGCGGCGCGACCCCGTGGCAGCAATTGATTGCTCCGTAGAGGCAGATGTCAATCTGCTTCTTCCATTCTTCCGGCGTCGAGTCGACAAACCGCTGATACTTGACGTACCCGGCATTGTTGACGAGCACGTCTATGGTTCCGAAATCGGCCCTGACCGCATCGACCATGGCTTTCACCTGCTCATTGTCACTGATGTCAGCCTGGTAGGCCTTCGCCCTCCCGCCGGTGGCGACAATGGATTCGACCACTCCTTCGGCTTCCGACTTCGAGCGGCTGTAATTGACGGCGACGGCGGCACCCTCGGCCGCGAGCGCGCGCGCGATATCGCCGCCGACGTCACGGCCACCGCCTGTTACCAGCGCCACCTTACCCTTCAGATTGGTTTGCATTCCAAGTCTCCTTTTAAATTTCGGATGCTGCCGATGCAGCGAATTCTTCCGGATGCTTCGATCGGGTTATCGGCCCAGGAACCGTGGTGGGCGTTTCTCGCTGAACGCCTTGCGCCCTTCGGCGTAATCATGGCTCGCGCTTGCCTCGTCGATCAGCCTCTCCGCCTCGGCAGGGTCGAACTCCCCCTTGGCGCAGCCATTCAAGATGAATTTCGCGCCGCTGATGGACAGGGGGGCGTTCGCAGCCATGGACCGGGCGCGCTCCTTGGCCGCTTGGAGCACATCGTCCGCCACTCCATCGGCGAAGCCGTTGCGGATCGCATCTTCGGTACCGAAACGGTTTGCCGAATACAGGATGCGCTTTGCCTCGGTGATCCCGACGAGGGAGAAGAGCTTGCGGGTCGCAGAGACTCCATAGACGATGGAAAGCCGAGCCGCAGGAATTCCGAACACCGCACCACGTTCGGCGATCCGGAAATCGCAGGACATCGCGAGGTGGGCAGCACCACCCAGGCAGTATCCACGGATTGCCGCGATCGTGGGTTTGGAGACACCGTAAATTGCGTCTCCCGCGGCATCGACGGCGACTTCATATCGCTTGCTCTCTTCCGCGCCGCCCCTGATCTCGTCGAACTCGCTGATATCCGCGCCTGCCGAAAAATCCGAACCTGCTCCGGTCAGGATAACCGACCGCACGTCGGCGTCCTTGTCGAAGTCTCGAAACAGTTCCGCGAGCCCACGCCACATTTCGAAAGTCACCGCGTTGCGCTGCTGTGGCCTGTTCAACGTGACAACCGCCACGCCTTCGGATTTCTCAACCAGTATATCGCTCATGTCCTGCTCGCCTTGCTTTCCCGATCGCATCGCGATCCGGCATACGCCATGGATTGAAGGGATGCCCGCAGCCAAACGGGCACCCCGTTCGGTCATTTCTTGACCAGCGGGCACTGGCTTTCGGAAAGCGGGCGGAAAGCCTTGTCGCCGGGAATCGTCGTCACGAGTTTCAAGAGGTCCCATTCGCTCTTGGATTCAGCGGGCGTCTTGACCTGATAAACGTACATGTCGTGGACCATCCTGCCGTCTGCCCGGATTTTTCCGCCCTTGGCGAAAAAGTCGTTGATCGGGGTCTCCTTCATCTTCGCCATGACCTGCTTCGTATCCGTCGTGCCGGCGGCCTGAACGGCTTTCAGGTAGTGCATGGTCGAGGAATAGTCGCCCGCGTCGCCCATATGAGGCGGGCGCCCTACGCGCGCTTCAAACTTCTTGGCGAAGGCTCGCGTTTCGTCGTCGCGATCCCAATAAAAAGCGTTGGTGAGGATCATGCCCTGGGCGGTTTCAAGGCCGAGCGAATGGACGTCGGTGTCCCATACCAGCAGGCCGGCTACCGTTTTCCCGGACGACGCGAGGCCAAATTCCGATGCAGATTTGACGGCGTTCACGAATGTCGTGCCCGAGCCGGCCATCGCAACCACGTCCGCGGGCGAAGCCTGCGCCTGCAGCATGAAGGCACTGTGGTCCGAAGTCTCGATCGGGTAGCGCACGGCGCCGGACACGGTCCCGCCACTCGCCTTCACGATCTGGCTGGCGTCCGCTTCCAGTGCATGACCGAAGGCATAATCGGCCGTGAGGAAGAACCAGTTCTTTTTCCCCTGCCGGATCAGTTCGTTGGCCGTGCCGTTGGAAAGCGCGTAGGTATCGTAGGAATAATGGATGCTGTTCGGCGTGCAGCTGTCGTTCGTCAGACGCGACGAGCCGGAGCCGTTGACGATGGCGATCTTGTCCTGATCCTTGGCCACCTGCGTGACGGCAAGCGCGATGCCGGAGTTGATCAGGTTGTTGATCATCGTCACGCCCTGTGACTCGTACCACTGGCGCGCGGTGGAGACAGCCACTTCCGGCTTGTTCTGATGGTCGGCGACGACGACTTCCAGAGTGCGATTCAGGACCTTCCCGCCGAAATCTTCGACCGCCATCTTTACGGCCGCGACCGCCCCGTCCCCGCTTTCGTGAGAGAACTGGCCACTGACATCCGTCAGCACGCCGATCCTCACCGGGCCTGTTGTCTGCGCATATGCCGACAGGCTCATCGCTCCGAGGGCGGCGGCGCACGACAACAGAATCTTTAGACGCTTCATAATTCTATCCTCCCAGATCCGGCGCCAAGGCTCCTCCGCCGCGCCGATATGAACTTGCGTTATCATACTTAGATCCGGCTGAAGCAGGAGTTATATGCAACGCAACAGCCGATAACGGTAAGAAAATCAGATATTCGAAAAATATGCAAGCTTGCATTATTAGACTTTATGTGATTTTCTCAGAATGCCTCTCCCACGGGACGAGGTGCGCGAACCATCTCGTCATGGCTTCGCTGGAGGAGAATTTAAGACACTAGGGAGGACGACGCGTGCCGGAGACCGCACCCGTTATCGAAGCGCGCAATCTGACGCGCTCATTCGGCGGCTTCGTTGCCGTCAACAACGTCGACATCAAGATCAGCGCAGGGACCATCCACGCGCTGATTGGACCCAACGGGGCGGGCAAGAGCACTCTCTTCAACCTCCTGACGAAGTTCCTTTCTCCAAGTTCAGGGCAGATCTTCTTCAAGAACCGTGACATAACCCGCATGGCTCCTGCCGACATCGCCCGGCTCGGGCTGGTGCGCTCGTTTCAGATCTCTTCCGTGTTTCCGCATCTGAGCGCGCACGAGAACGTTCGCGTTTCCCTGCAGGCCCGCGAACGCGAAACATTCTCGTTCTGGAAGTCCGACCGGTGTCTCAAGCGCTTCAACGATGAGGCGGGCGCGCTGCTTGATAGCGTCGGCCTCGCCGACAAGGCCCGATCGAAGGCGAGCGAACTCTCCTATGGGCGGAAACGGGCTTTGGAACTGGCGACAACGCTTGCGCTGCAGCCGGAAGTGCTGCTGCTCGACGAGCCGATGGCCGGCATGGGCACGGAAGACATCGGCAGAACCGCAGCCCTCATCCGCCGGGTGGGCGAAGGCCGGACCATACTCATGGTCGAGCATAACCTTGGCGTCGTCGCCGATCTCTCCGACAGGATCACGGTCCTGCGCCGCGGCGAAGTCATCGCCGAGGGCAGCTATGTCGAAGTCTCCTCGAATTCCGAAGTCCGCAAGGCCTATATGGGAGGCGCCCATGCCTGAACCGGCACTCCTCAACGTCAGCAACCTCCAAGCCTGGTACGGCGAAAGCCACGTATTGCATGGCGTCACCTTCGACGTCAGGAAAGGCGAAGTGGTCACATTGATCGGGCGCAACGGCGCGGGCAAGACCACGACACTGCGCAGCCTGATCGGGGTGGTGGGAAAACGTGCGGGCAGTGGCACGTTCAAGGGCGTGGACCTCCTCAAGGTCGCACCACACAAGGTCGCCCGGCTCGGGATCGGCTATGTCCCGGAAGAGCGGGGCATATTCTCGAAACTGAATGTCATTGAAAACCTCTTGTTCCCTCCTGCCTGGCAATCCGGCGGGATGAGCGTGAACGAGATTTATAGCCTCTTCCCCAATCTCAAGGGTCGCGACAGCACCCCCGGAACCCGACTGTCGGGCGGCGAACAGCAGATGCTTGCCATCGGCAGGATATTACGGACCGGAGCCGACTTCATTCTGCTCGACGAACCGACGGAAGGCATAGCTCCGGTCATCATCGAGGAAATCGGCGCTGCGCTGCGCATCCTCAAGGACCGCGGAATGACCATCATTCTCGTGGAGCAGAACCTGCGCTTTGCCGCCTCCGTCGCCGACCGGCATTTCGTACTGGACCAGGGAAAGGTCGTCGACGAAATCGCCAACCATGCACTCGACGCCAACATGGATCGCCTCAACCGGTATCTCGGGGTCTGACCATGGCGCAAACACTTCAACAGGTAGGAATCCGATGACAGACTTCCTCGGGGTGCCGATACCCGTTCTCCTCGGCCAACTGCTGCTCGGTCTGATCAACGGCTCTTTCTACGCGCTGTTGAGCCTCGGCCTTGCCATCATTTTCGGCATGCTCAACGTCATCAACTTCGCCCACGGAGCTTTCTACATGCTGGGCGGGTTCGTTGCGTGGTATCTGCTCTCAAAAATGGGCCTGGGGTATTGGTGGACATTGTTCGCCGCCCCCTTCCTCGTCGGCCTTGCCGGCGTCATCATCGAAAAGACGCTCCTGAAGCGGCTTTACCGCATGGACCACCTGTATAGCCTGCTTCTCACATTCGGCATCGCCCTGATGCTGGAAGGGCTGTTCCGCCATATCTTCGGTGCGGCGGGAAAGCCTTATCCCGTTCCGGCCTTGCTAACGGGCGGCATCAATCTGGGATTTATGTTCCTGCCCGTGTATCGCGCATGGGTGATTGCCGTGTCGCTCGCTATCTGCATCCTGACCTGGCTGGCGATCGAACGGACGAAGCTCGGCGGATATCTGAGGGCCGCGACGGAAAATCCGGCACTGGTGCAGGCGTTCGGCATCAACGTTCCCCTGATGCTCACGCTGACTTACGCATTCTGCGTCGGTCTGGCGGGATTTGCCGGGGCTCTTGCCGCACCCCTCTATCAAGTGAGCCCGGGCATGGGATCAAGCATCATCATCGTCGTGTTCGCCGTCGTCGTCATAGGCGGCATGGGATCGATCGGCGGCGCAATTGTCACCGCGCTTGCGCTCGGCGTGATCGAGGGCCTGACGAAGACATTCTATCCGGCAGCGTCGTCAATCGCGGTCTTTGTCGTGATGGTGCTGGTGATTCTCATCCGGCCGTCCGGCCTGTTTAGTCGTGAGGCGTGAAATGAACGGAACAACCCTCTCCGCCACCTCGGCCGTCCCGAACTCCGCAAGGACGCTGGGCCTGACGCTCCTCGTGGCTGTCGCAGCCGTCATGCTGCTCGCCCCCTTTGCGGTATATCCTCTGTTCCTGATCAAGATTCTCTGCTTCGTGCTTTTCGCGGCGGCATTCAATCTCGTTCTCGGTTACGCAGGGCTGCTTTCGTTCGGCCATGCCGCCTTCTTCGGCGGAGGAGCCTATATCGCGGCGCATGCCGCCAAAGCGTGGAATTTGCCGTTCGAGCTGGCAATTCTTTCCGGAACGGCGTTCGCAACCCTCATCGGCTTCGTCTTCGGAGCAATCGCGATCCGCAGGCACGGCATCTATTTTGCCATGATCACGCTGGCACTGGCGCAGATGATCTACTTCCTCGCGGTCCAGATGCCGTTTACCGGCGGTGAAGACGGCATTCAGGCGGTGCCGCGCGGCTACCTGCTGGGCATGATCGATCTACGGAACATCACGGCGATGTACTACACCGTCCTGGGCGGCACGGTTATCGGCCTGATCATCATCTGGCGCGCCGTCAACTCGCCCTTCGGCCATACACTCTCCGCGATCCGCGAGAACGAGACCCGCGTTACGTCGCTCGGCCTGAAGCCCGACCGCTACAAGCTGATCGCATTCACCCTGTCCGCAGCGCTATCCGGATTTGCGGGCTCCATGAAGGCGCTGGCTTTCCAGCTGGCGTCGCTGGTGGACGTCACGTGGCACATGTCGGGCGAGGTCATTTTGATGACCCTTCTGGGAGGCATGGGCACGCTCATCGGACCGATAGTGGGCGCGACCGTCGTGGTGGGCCTGGAGCACTTCCTGTCCACGAGCGGCCTGCCGATTACCTTCATCATCGGCCTATTCTTCGTCATCTGCGTGATGATGTTCAGACGGGGCGTGTTCGGCGAGCTGAAAAACCTGCTGGAGCGCCGCCAGCGCTGAAGACAAAAGTCTATTTATGCAAGCCAATATGAAAGGCCGGAATTTTGTTCCGGCCTTTTTCAGTTCCCGCCACGCGACTATCTCGATCTTGCTCCGAAAAGATAGCCGACGGCCGCAGCCATGACCATCAGGGTGACGCTCGCCAAGTCGGCCGGGAATCTTCCAGAAGCGCTGACCGCGGGTGCCAGGGCCGGCATCAATACGCTCGCCCACATGGCAGCCAGTACGGACGCGAATACGACCAGGGCCATCGCCGGCAGAGAGATCCCGACCCCGGAGCCGGCGACCGCCGGGACGATCGGTGAACGCGAAACCGGCGCGCCAGGAGCCTGGTGATGTGTCGCGACCGGCTCGCCGGCGTGCTGCGAAGGCTTTGGCCTTGGACTTTCCGACCGTTGATCGCCCGGCATGACCGGGCTCTGTCGGGCCTCGATCTCCTCGGCAAACCTTTTGAAGAACTGCCCCGCCATTTGCTTTGCCGTCACGTCAATGAGGCGACCGCCAAGCTGCGAAAGCTTGCCGCCGATCTGCGCGTCGACAGTGTAGCCAAGCACCGTGCCGCCATCGACCGCCTCCAATCTAACGGTTGCCACGCCCTTGGCGAAGCCCGCGACGCCTCCCTGCCCCTCGCCCGTGATCCTGTAACCGTGCGGCGGATCAAGGTCCGATAGCGTAACCGCTCCCTGAAACCGTGCCTTAACGGGACCGACCTTCATCACCGCAACGGCGGACATTTCCGTTTCCGACGTTTTTGTCAGCTCCTGACAACCCGGAATGCAGACCCTGAGCACGTCAGCGTCGTTGAGCGCGGCCCAGACCGCTTCTTTCGCAGCCGGAATCAGCTGCTGGCCAGACATCTCCATCGATATTCCTCCTCTCCTGCTTTCTCGACGCGACCGCCGAACGAACCCCGCAAGGGACTGCTTGACATTCTCCTTTTAAGTCTAATAATGCAAGTTAAATATATAAAGCCACCGATGCTGAAGGTGGTGGTGGAGGAAGCCTGATGGCGCATTTTTCAACGGCTGGAGCAATCGGGCCGGACGGAGGGTGAGACGATGAAACCAGCACAATTCGACTACGCCGCGCCCAAGACGATCGAGGAAGCCGCGGCCTTGCTCGCCGCATCCAACGGCGACGGCAAGATCATCGCAGGCGGGCAGAGCCTGATGCCGATGATCAACTTCCGTCTGGTGAAGCCGGCGATCCTCATCGACATCAACCGGATCGAAGGGCTCGATCGGATCGAACTGGAGGGCAATAGAGTGAGGATCGGCGCCACGGTCCGCCACTGCAGGACAGCGACCGATCCATTGATATCCGAACACCTTCCGGTGGTTCACGAGGCGATGCATCACGTCGCGCACATGACCGTCCGCAACCGGGGGACCTTCTGCGGCAGTGTCGCGCATGCCGATCCAGCGGCCGAGATGCCCATGATGACGCGCTTTCTCGACGGTACGATCGTCGCGTTTTCAGTACGCGGCGAGCGGCGTATCCCGGCCGCCGAGTTTTTCGTCGGCTCATTGGTGAATTCGCTGGAGCCGGACGAACTCGTGACCGCCGTTGAAATCGACGCAATCCCTCCGGACGCCGGATGGGGCTTCGAAGAATTCGCCAAGCGCCACGGCGATTTCGCGTTGGCCTGCTTCGCAACCACTCTTCGTGCAGTGGGCGGACGCGCAAAGGATGTCCGGGTAGGAATGATGGGGGTGGGCGAAACACCGATGCGGCTGCGTGAAATCGAAGACATCGTGGATGGGACGGACGTTTCCGACGTGGTGCTCGATGAGGTCGCCAGGAGGCTGACGGACATACTCACTCCCAACACCGATATCCACGCATCTGCCGACTATCGCAGGCATCTTTCCGGTGTCCTGGCGAGGCGGGCTCTCCGTGCGGCCTGGGGCCGGGCGAATGGCAAGGGTCTCGACGCATGAGCGACAAAACCATCAGCCTCAGCGTCAACGGGTTGTCCTATACCCGCACCATCGAAGCCCGCATGCTGCTCAGCGATTTCCTGCGCCAGGAGCTTGGCCTCACGGGGACGCATGTGGGTTGCGAGCACGGCGTCTGCGGTGCCTGTACCATCCTCCTCGACGGCCGCAGTGCCCGTTCGTGCCTGACCCTCGCGGTCCAGGCCGAAGATTGTGAAATCGAAACCGTCGAAGGCCAAGGCGAAATCGACAGGCTCGGGCGGGTGCAGGAAGCCTTCCGCCAGCACCATGGTCTCCAGTGCGGCTTCTGTACGCCCGGGTTCATCATGGCGATCACCGACCTTCTCCGCCATCACCCGCTCGAGACCGACGAGCAGATACGCGAGGCGCTGTCCGGCAATATCTGTCGCTGCACGGGATACGAGCACATCGTCAATGCCGTTCGTGAATTGGCAAGCGAAAGAGGACCTCTCGCATGAAGATGCATTTTCTCGAGAGCGGCCGGCTTCGCATGCGCCGGTCAATCTTTGTCGCCGGCGCACCTAAGGAAGAAACCATCGAGCTTCCTGTGCACGCCACCCTTATGCGCCATCGGGAAGGCAACGTCCTCTTCGACAGCGGTTGCAACCCGGATGCGGCCGTTGACCCGCAAGCCAGATGGGGCGGGTTGAGCAAGGTCATGACGCCGATCTTCGCACCGGAGCGGACGGTCGTGCATGAGCTGGGTAATATCGGACTCGAGCCCGATGACATCGACGTCGTGATCTGCTCCCACCTTCATCCTGACCATTGCGGATGCAACGTCTATTTTCGCAAGGCGACGATCCTTTGCCACGAAGCCGAGGTTGAAGCTGCGCGGGCGGATGGCGCCGCAACTCTCGGCTACCTCCCTCGGGAATGGGACCAGCCCCAGGGCTTCCAGACGTTCGCCGAGGAACACGACGTTTTTGGCGATGGCCGGATCGTCCTCCTGCCCATGCCGGGGCATACGCCGGGCATGAGCGTCGCGCGTATCGACCTGCGGAAGGACGGGGCCTTTGTTCTCGCGTCGGACGCCGCCCCACTTCAGACAAACATCGAAAGCGGCGTCGCACCCAAGAATACCTGGAATATGGAACTTGCCGGGGCGGCGCTTGAGCGCCTGAAAGCGCTGCGAGACGGTGGTCACACGATCATATCCGGCCATGATGACGCGCAATGGCAAGGACTGCGCAAGGGCGCGGAGTATTACGAATGAACCACCGGGACCGTTCAGCCGAACTTCGGCCCAAGCTGGTCGGAACACGCGTCAAACGCACCGAGGACCCCCGTCTTCTGACCGGTCTCGGGAAATACGTCGACGACATGTCACCGGCGGGCATGCTGCATGTCGCCTTGAGGCGCTCCGACCAGCCTCACGCCCGGATACTCAAAATCGATGTCGGCGATGCATTTTCCGTTCCCGGCGTCGTCGCGATCTATGATGCGACCGACATCGAGACAGAGATCAAGCCTGCCATTCCGGTCTCCCGCATGCCGGGTTATTACGCCACTCCCATCTGGCCGCTTGCGCGGGGGAAGGTGCGCTACGTCGGCGAACCGGTCGTCGCGGTTGTCGCAGAAAGCCGTTACGCCGCGGAGGACGCTCTCGAGCACATCAACATCGAATACGAGCCCTTGCCTTTCGCAATCAGGCAAATCGATGCGGTCAAGGAAGATGCGCCCTTGCTCCATGAGGAGGCAGGAACAAACACGATCATTCGCCGCGAGTTCAAGCGAGGCGACGTCGACGCAGCGTTCGAGGATGCAGCCGTCACCGTGAAGGGCCGTTTCCGGATGACCCGCAAAACTGCCGTTGCAATGGAGAACCGGTCCTATCTGGCGGAATGGGATAGCAGGAAGCAGTCGCTTACGCTCTACACCTCCTCGAATATTCCGGGAGTGATCCGCGACGTGCTGTCGGGCTGTCTGAACCTTCCGGGAACCAGGATGAGGGTCGTCGCGCCGGACGTCGGCGGGAGCTTCGGCGGCAAAGGATCGCTCTACGGCGAGGAAATCCTCGTTTGCGTATTGGCCCGCAAGCTGAAGCGCCCGATCAAGTTCGTCAGCGACCGCCTGGAGGACCTTTCCGCGACAAGCCAGGCTTTCGACGAACTGATCGAGGCGGAACTGGCGGTGTCGAGCGACGGAATGCTCATCGGGCTGCGGGCGGACGTGATCGGCGATGTCGGCGCCTATTCCATCTATCCGTGGACTGCGGCGCTGGAGACTGTACAGGTCGTCAGCTTCCTGCCCGGCCCCTACCGCATGGAACATTACAGGGGCCGGATCAGGGGCGTGCTAACCCCGAAACCGCCCACAGGTCCCTACCGCGGTGTGGGCAGGCCCTCCTCTACCTTCGCGATGGAGCGGCTGATCGACATGGCGGCGCGCAAGCTCGGCATCGACCCGGTCGAATTTCGCCGGAAGAACCTGGTCAAAGCCGAAGAGTTTCCCTATCGCACGGCCTCCGGCATCATCTGGGACAAATCCGCGTTTCAGGAATGTCTGGAAGGCGCCTGCGATTATGCGGATTACCCATCCCTTGTTCGCGAGAGGGACGCCGCCAGGAAGACTGGCCGCTGGGTGGGTATCGGCTTGGCGAGCTATGCCGAGTTGACAGGCATAGGCTCCCGCATTTCCGTCGCGCCAGGCATGCCTATCAATACCGGAACCGAGACATCGAAAATCGAGATCGACGCTACCGGCGCAATCACCGCGGCATTCGGCATTTCCTCCCACGGCCAGGGACTGGAGACCACGCTTGCGCAGGTGATCGTCGATGAACTGGGCTGCAAACTTGAAGACATCGAGGTCAGGCATGGAGACAGTGCGCTGGTGCCGATGGCCAGCGGTACCTATGCCAGCCGCTCTGCGGTTCTCGGCGGAGGAGCGGCAACGCTTGCGGCACGCGCCGTCAAAGGCAAGGTCCTGCGCGCTGCGGCCTTCTTGATGGAACAGAATGCCGACGATCTCGACATTCATGACGGCATCATCACCAGCAGGACCTCCAACCTGACGATGACGCTGAAGGAGGTGGCATCCGCGGTCTACACCCAGATGGGACGCATCCCGAGGGATCAACGGGAGGACCTGACGGCGTCGGAAACCTACGACCCCTATCTCGGAACCGCCTGCTCATCCACGCATCTGGCAATGGTCGAGGTCGACCCGGAAACCTACGGCGTCAAGATATTGCGCTATGTCGTCGCCGAGGACTGCGGAAGGATTATCAACCCGATGATCGTGGACGGACAGGTGCACGGAGCGGTGGCGCAAGGCATCGGCGCCGCGCTTCTCGAGGAGATCATCCACGACGATCAAGGACAGGCGGTCGCAGCCAGCCTCGCCGACTATCTCGTTCCGGTCGCGAGCAGCGTTCCGCAGATCGGCATCGTCCATATCGAGGCCGATCTGCCCAACAATGTCGGCGGCTTCCGCGGCATGGGCGAAGGCGGCACGATCGGCGCTCCGGCAACGATCGCGAACGCCGTCTCCGACGCGTTGTCGCATCTCGGGGTCTCGGTCGAGACGCTTCCGGTCACCCCGGAGCGGATATTCCAGATGTTGCGGAAGGAGGTTTCGGCGCCTTCCGACACACTGGACGCGGCCTGATACGCGTCCAGCAGCCAGGCTTACAGATCGAACGGATACCTCAGCACGTAATCGGTGTCTTTCGCCGATATCGGCTTTTTGCATTCAGAACAAACCACGATGGCGGAGAAGTCGTTTCCGCATGCCTTGTGCCGGAGACGCATGGGCGGCTTGCCGTCTGCGAGCCACCGGTCGCCCCATGCCATCATGACCAGCATGGGCTTGTAGAGATCCAGCCCCATTTCAGTGAAACGATATTCGAAACGGTCGCCCGAATTATAGGGCGTTTTACGGAAGACGCCCGCCTGGAGCAGTCGCGCAAGCCGATCCGCCAGAATGTTGGTCGCAATGCCGAGGTTCTCGCGCATCTCCTCGAAGCGTCGAACCCCGTTCCAGGCTTCGCGGAGAATGAGAAAACTCCATCGATCCCCGATAATGCCCAGGGTGCGCGCGACCGAACAAGGCCTCACCCTTTCGAGCAATGTCGGATCCGAGCTTCTCCGCGATGTGGGTCGATTTTCCACGGGCGCATACCCGGCTCCCGGCCCATCGCGCGGTGCAACCTCCTTTGCCGTGAACGGCTGGAGGCATTCGGAACAGACGGTCACGGGGTGACATTCACATCCGCAGTTCTTGTGCACCAATTGCAGGGGAGGCTCGGTATCACCGGCCAGCCACTTGTCACCGAACTCCATCAAAGACAGCATCGTAGGGAACAGGTCTTTTCCCCTTACCGTCAGGAAGTACTGCTGGCCCGGCTCATTTGGCCGTTTTCCCGTCGTCAGGATCTCGTTCACGACAAGCGCCGAAAGTCTCGACGACAGCGTCTGCCGCGGGATGCCAAGCCGCTGCTGGAATTTGTCGAACCTGCGAACGCCGAAGTAAGCCTCGCGAAGGATCAGGAAGTTCCAAGTATCGAGGACGATCTCCATCGTCTTGCGCACCGACGATTGGCGCTGCATGAGAAGAGGCTTGTTGCCGTCGCCGGAGATCGGAAAAGGGCTGTTGTTCGCTATATCCATGCAGCTAACGTCGTCTTCGGAGCGCGCTCTTAGCCGAGCGCCGGATCATACCGGACTATATAAGACGCCAAGTCTAATATTGAAAGGCTGAGAAACGCTCTTTCGGCAGCAGCGATCGATTGGCGATCAGGCAGGGGTGATGATTTCCAGCAGCTTTGACGCCGGAACCGCAGCCTCGGTCTTCGGTGCTGGGAATAACGTCGAACATGCCGTGCACTGCAAAGCGCACGGCGTTCAGTCAGTGCCCCTATCGGGCATTGACGTTTGGCTCAGCCGAGCATTTCCGAGATGCTGACCTTCCGGTTTTCCCCGCCGGCCTTCGCGATCGCCAGCACGGTCGCAAGTGTCATCATGCCGTCCCGCGCGGAAATCAGCGGCTGTACCTTGCCCTCGATGACATCGATGAAATGGTTGAGCTGGTTTTCGTAGGCTCGGCTGCTGTCGAGGGTCACGTGCTGGCGTATCAGGGGGTGCTGCCAATGCCCGTCTTCCGTCTCGTGCCGCCAGATGTCCATGCCGGGTATCGACAGCGCCGCCTTGGTGCCGGCGAGATGGTAGGAATTTTCCGGCTGATGCGGGAAATAGAGCGCCTGGCCGGCTGCCGTATCCCAGTTGAACGGCGAGACGGCCGTATCGCTCATCAGAAGCGTGCCGAGCGCGCCGCTCGCGAAGCGGACGCTGACGCTTGCCGTATCTTCCACCTCGAACGACCGCACCGCGTTGGAGGTGAATGCCATGACCTCGGTCACGTCACCGCAGATGAAGCGGAGGCAGTCGATGTCATGGATGAGATTGATGAGAAGCGGCCCGCCTCCCGGCAGCCGGCGCCAGGTTGCGTCGAAATAGGGGCCCGGCTTGTCGGTCATCCACATGGCGTTGACCGCGACCAGCCGGCCGAGCGCACCGTCGGCGACGAGCTGACGGGCCTTGGCGATATCGGGGCTGTGGCGCCGCTGATGGCCGATCAACACCGGAACGCCGGCCTTCTCGACCTCGGCGACGAGATGCATCGCGGCTTCCAGCGTATCGGCGATCGGCTTTTCGACCAGGCAAGGGATCTTGCGCTCCACGCAGGCGAGCGCCGCCTCGACATGCAGGGAATTCGGGAGCGCGATGATTGCGCCATCCGGTTTCAGCACGTCGAGCATTTCCCGCATGTCGGTGAAGAACTTCGCCCCGAATTCGTCGGCGACGGTTTTCGCCCCCTGGGACACATCGGCAATGCCGACCAGTTCCACACGGGGATTGGCCCTCAGCAACGCGGCATGCTCGCGCCCAATCAGCCCCGCTCCCATCAGTACTATTTTCCGGGACACGACATACGCTCCTTTGCTTGAGGCCAGCGGCTTGCTCACACTCTGGCGATCGACCGAAGTTCCTCTGCGGTGGTTGTTGGAAAACCGAAAAACTCGAGATAGGCGGGGATCTGCTCGAACAGCATGTCGATGCCCACCTGGAATTCGCAGCCGCGCGCCCGGACCGCCGCCAGGAAGGGCGTGATCTCCTGCTTCAGCACCACTTCGCCAACGAAGGCGGAGGGGGAAATCCGCGAGACGTCGAGCGGCAGCGGGTCGCTCTCGTTCATGCCGAGCGGCGTGGCATTGACGACGATTTCGTAACCGGCCGGATCCGCCGACCCCGTGACGACGCGCAGATCCGGGTAGTTGAGCCGCAAACGTTCGGCCAGACCGTCCATCATGGGCGCGTGCGCGTCATAGAGCGAAAGTTCGGCTATGCCCGCCTGGGCAAGCGACGCGGCAATCGCCGAACCGACGCCGCCCGCGCCGGTCATCATCGCGCGGCTGCCGCGGACCTGCCGCCCGCGCCGCAACACGCCGCGCACGAAACCTTCGCCATCGAACATATCGCCGATCAACGTACCATCCGCACCAAGACGCACGGCGTTGCAGGCGCCGGCAACCCGGGCGCTCCTGGAGACCTCGCCAAGCAACCCCATGGTGGTGATCTTGTGTGGCATGGTGACCAGCGCGCCATGGATGTTCGAAAGCCTGAAGACCAGCTTCAGAAACGCGGGGTAGTCTTCGGCCTTGCATCCCATCGGCACGACGATCGCGTCAATGTCGTGTTTGTCGAAATAGGGATTGTAGATCAGCGGCGCCTTGAACGAATGCGTCGGATAACCGAGATGGGCGATGAGCTTCGTCGTGCCGCTGATCATCGGCGTAGGCCTTTGGAATTTGGACGTCTCTGAAACTGCGGCATGGGGTCCATCCTGGACGGTTGGGAACACCCCGCCGGCCAGCCCGGCGAGGCAAGTGCTTCATCTGATTGCAGTTCGTGGCGGCTTGAGACCGTGCCCGGTACCTTCCGGTGCCGGCGCTCGGTCAGTGCCTTCCGAGGATTTCGCCGAGGAATTTCCGGGTGCGTTCGTGTTTGGGATCGGAGAAGAATTCGGCCGGCGGCGCTTCCTCGACGATCGCGCCGCTCGCCATGAAGATGACCCGGTCGGCGACCTGGCGGGCGAAACCCATTTCGTGGGTGACGCAGATCATCGTCATGCCTTCCCGGGCAAGGTCGATCATCGTGTCGAGCACTTCCTTGACCATTTCCGGATCGAGCGCCGATGTCGGCTCGTCGAACAGCATCACCTGCGGCCGCATGCAGAGTGCGCGCGCAATCGCCACGCGCTGCTGCTGGCCGCCGGAAAGCTGGGCCGGATATTTTTCCGCCTGCTCGGCGATCTTCACCCGCTCCAGCAATTGGCGCGCCCTTCCCTCGGCCTCCGCCTTGCCGAGCCCCAATGCCCGCATCGGCGCCAGCATGCAGTTCTGCAGCACGGTGAGATGCGGAAAGAGGTTGAACTGCTGGAAGACCATGCCGACTTCGCGGCGCACCGCGTCGATGCTCTTTGCCTGGTGGCCGAGCAGAATGCCGCCGACGCGGATCTCGCCCTGCTGATAGGCTTCCAGATGGTTGATGCAGCGGATCAGCGTCGACTTGCCGCTGCCGGACGGGCCGCAGAGAACGATCTTCTCGCCCTTGCGCACCGAAATGTTGATGTCGTTCAGGGCCTGGAACGCGCCATACCATTTCGCGACGCCAGTCATGCTGATCATCGCATCGGCGCTGGCCTTGGTGGTCGAGATGTCGCTCATGAATGAGCCTCCGGATAGGTCGTCGAGAAAGTCGAGAGCTTGCGGTTCATGGCCTGCCTACCTCACTGACGCCGCGAACTTGCGTTCGAGATGGGCGCCGTAGATCGTCAGCGGGCAGCACATGACGAAGTAGAGGATGCCGACGATCCCGAAGACCGTCAGCGGCTGAAAGATCTGGTTGGAAATTATATTGCCGGCGCGGGTGAGTTCGGTGAAACCGACGATCGAGGCAAGCGACGTGCCCTTGATGAGCTGCACGAGGAAGCCGATCGTAGCCGGCAGCGAGATCCGTAGCGCCTGCGGCAGGACGACGTCCTTCATCCGCGAGACATAACCGAGCGCCAGCGCCTTGGAGGCCTCCGTCTGGCCGCGCGGCACCGCTTCGATCGCGCCGCGCCAGATTTCACCGAGATAGGCACTGGCATGCAGCGTCAGGCCGACAGAGACCGCAGCCCAGGCATCGACCTTGATGCCGATCAGCGCCAGCCCGTAATAGACGACGAAGAGCTGCATCAAGAGCGGCGTGCCCTGGAAGAGGGCGATATAGCCGGCGGTAATCCGCTCCACGAGCGCGACACCGGACGTCCGCGCCAGCGCGATCCCGAGGCCCGCGATGCAGCCGCTGACGAAGCCGATCACCGACAGGGCAACCGTCCACTTGAGGCCCATCAGGAGGAAGAGGAACTCGTCTTGACCCATGATCGTCCCCTCACTTGACCGGATAGGCGAAATAACGGGCCGAGAAGAATGCGAAGAGGCGCATCATCAGCCAGGAGATGACGAGGTAGAAAGCCGTCACGGTGAAATAGACTTCGAAGCTGCGGAAGCTGTCGGATTCGATCCGCTGGGAGACCGACGTCAGCTCGTAGGCCGAGATTGCCGAGGCGATGCTGGTCGTCAGCGTCAGGAGCACGAACTGGCTGGTGAGCGACGGAAAGATCGCCCGCAGCGCCGGCTTCAGGATGATCAGCCGGAACACCTGCGCCTTATGCAGGCCGAGCGCCAGTCCCGCTTCCATCTGGCCCTTGGAAATCGACTGCACGCCGCCGCGGATGATCTCGATCGCATAGGCGCCGCCATTGATGCCGAGCGCGATGATCGCCGTCGGCGTCGGGTCGAGCCGGATGCCGGCGAGCGGCAGCGCGAAATAGATGAAGAAGATTTGCACCAGGAACGGCGTGTTGCGGATCAGTTCGACGAAACCGATCACCAGCCAGCGCAGGGCCTTGATCTTCGACGTGCGCAGCACGACGCCGCCGATGCCGATGACGGTCGCAAGCAGCATGCCTGAGATCGCCAGCATGAACGTCCCGAGACAGGCCGTCAAAAGGTTGGGCATGCCCTCGATGACGGGCGTGAAATCCAGAGTGTAGTTCATGGCAATTCCTAAGGGCAGTTCCTATGGGTCTTCCCTGAAGATCAGGATGCCTTCGCCATTCCGGCCATGGCCTCAATGGCCAGTTCGTAGCCTTTCGCGCCGAAGCCGATCATGATGGCCGTCGCAACGCGGGAAATCAACGAGTTGTGGTAGATGCTCTCCCGGGCATGGACGTTCGAGATATGAAGCTCGATCTTCGGCCCGTCGAACGTCTTCAGCGCATCGAGAAGCGCGATGGACGTGAAAGTATAGGCGGCCGGATTGACGATAATGCCGCACGCTTCCTTGCGCGCCTGATGAACGGACTCGACCAGTTCGCCTTCGAAATTCGTCTGGCGAAAATCCACCTTGAAACCGAGGCCCGCCGCCCGCGCTTCGCAGCATTCGCGGATATCTGCCAGCGTCGTGGTGCCGTAGATCGCCGGCTCGCGCTCGCCGAGCAGGTTGAGGTTGGGGCCGTTCAGCACAAAGATCGTATTGCTCATAACAATGCTCCGGAAGTCGCACTTTCAGGCGCGCCGGCGCCCACGCAGCCGCGCGGCACCGGCGCGGGCATCGCGTTTTCGCGATGCCGCGTCACGAATGTTGAAAAACCAAGACCGATCTCAGCTTCAGTTCGCGGTGAACGGAATGCCTTCGAGGCTTGCCGGGAATTCCGGAACCGGAACCTTCATCCACTTGTCGTAGATCTTCTTCAGCTCGCCATTGGCCTTGATCTTGTCGATGAAGGCGTTGAGCGCGGCGTTGATCTCTTTTTCGCCAAGCCGGGTACCGGCGCCGTTATAGAGCTTCTGGAATTCCAGCTTGTTCTCGAACTTGCCCGGAACGGCCTTTTCCACGCGGTCCATATAGAAGATGTTGCCGCCGAGAGCTTCCGCCTGGCCGGAAACCAGAGCCTGGATGCTCGGCGCGTCACCATCGTAACGACGGATCGTGGCGGATGCCGGCGCGTTCTTGGTGACCTGCGTATCCTGCGCCGCGCCCTTCGCGACGGAAATGGTCATGTTCGCCATGTCTTCGTTGGTCTTGATCGACTTGTCCTTCGGACCGATCAGAACGATGGCGTTGGCATTGTAGGGCTTGGAGAACTGGATGGCCTTGGCGCGATCCGGCAGCATCGCCATGGTCGCGAACAGAACATCGACGCGGCCGGACGTCAGCGCCGGGATGCGGTTGTTGACTTCGAGCGGAACGAATTCGACTTCGACACCGAGTTCCTTGGCGAACAACGCGCCCATATCGGCGTCAAAACCGTCCTGCTTGCCGCCGCTGGTGACGAAACCCCATGGCGGGTTGTCGCCCTGGATGCCGACGACCAGCTTGCCTTTTGCCTTGATCTCGGCGGGCGTGACGGCGGCTGCAGGCTGACCCAGCGATACGGCAGCCATAAGGGCCGCAGCTCCCAGCAGGGCATGGCGGCGCTTCAACTTCATCTCAAACATATTGCTCCTCCTCGAGCGGTCAAACGAGACCCCTGCCAGCACTCCGTTTGCTGACGACGACATAAAACTGCCACGGGAGCATCTTTAAATCAACAGAGTTTTTCTATAATCTATGATAAAGCTCATTTCAGCATGGACATTCGGCCGTAAAATATGAAAGCGATATGCTCCGGCAGGCGTGACAGGTGAATGTGCCGGCGGGGCTCCCGGGAGGAGGATAAAGATGAAGACGTCGATAGCCACGGTATCGATCAGCGGGGAACTGCCCGAGAAGCTGGAAGCGATTGCCAAGGCCGGTTTTGATGGGGTGGAGATCTTCGAGAACGATTTCCTCGCCTTCGACGGCAGCCCGGCGGATGTCGGGAAAATGGTCCGCGATCATGGGCTGGAGATCACGCTGTTCCAGCCGTTCCGAGATTTCGAGGGCATGCCCGCCTCGCATCGCAGCCGCACCTTCGACCGCGCCGAGCGCAAGTTCGATATCATGCAGGAACTCGGCACCGACCTCGTTCTCGTCTGCTCGAACGTCTCGCCGGTCTCGCTCGGCGGTATCGACCGGGCGGCGGCCGATTTCCACGAGCTCGGCGAGCGGGCGGCCAAACGCGGGTTGAGGGTCGGCTACGAGGCACTCGCCTGGGGCCGCCACATCAACGACCACCGGGATGCCTGGGAGATCGTTCGGCGCACCGACCATCCGAATATCGGCCTCATCCTCGACAGCTTTCATACGCTGTCGCGAAAGATCGACATCAATTCGATCCGCTCCATCCCCAAGGACAAGATCTTCATCGTCCAGCTCGCCGATGCGCCGCTGATCGACATGGACCTGCTCTACTGGTCGCGGCATTTCCGCAATATGCCAGGCGAAGGCGATCTGCCGGTGACGGCGTTTGCCACCGCGATCGCCGAGACCGGTTACGACGGTTATTTCTCGCTGGAGATCTTCAACGACCAGTTCCGGGGCGGCTCGAGCCGGGCGATCGCCGATGACGGCTACCGTTCGCTCATCTATCTCGGCGACCAGGTGCGGCGCAGCCCGAACGCATCGGGCCTCACGGTCCGCGACATGCCGGCCCGCGCTGCCGTAAAGGGGGTCGGCTTCGTGGAGTTCTCCTCCGATGAAAAGGATGCCGCCGACCTTGCCGCAATCCTCGCAACGCTTGGGTTCCGAAAGACAGCGAAACACAAGACAAAAAAGGTCAGCCTCTACAGCCAGGGCGATATCCGTCTCCTCGTCAACACCGACGAGAAGGGGTTTGCCAACGCCTCGTTTGCCGTTCACGGCACCTCCGCCTATGCGATGGCGCTGGTCGTCGAGGATGCCGGGCAGGCCTTCGAACGGGCCGTGGCGCTCGGAGCCGAGCCGTTCCTGCAGCAGGTCGCGGCAGGCGAGGTGGAGATACCGGCGATCCGCGGGGTCGGCGGCGGGCTTGTCTACCTGATCGACGACAAGAGCAATCTCGGCCGCTTTTCGGAGATCGATTTCCAGCCCGTCGGCGAGGAGGATGAAGCCCACCTGGCGCCGGCGCATCTCCTTCACGTCGATCACATCGCCCAGACGGTGGCCTATGAGGAAATGCTCACCTGGCTTCTGTTCTATACCTCGATCTTCGAGGCCCAGAAGACGCCGATGGTAGACATCATCGATCCGGCCGGCGTCGTGCGAAGCCAGGTGGTCGAAAACGCCTCCGGCACGCTCAGGATCACGCTGAACGGTGCCGAAAACCGCCGTACGCTCGCCGGGCATTTCATCGCCGAAAAATTCGGGTCCGGCGTCCAGCACCTCGCCTTCCACACCGACGACATCTTTGCGACGGCCGCCGCACTGCGCAAGAACGGGTTCAAGCCGCTGCAGATCTCGCCCAACTATTACGGCGACGTCGAGGCCCGTTTCGGCCTCGATGCGGAGCTTTCGGAGCGGTTGAAGGAAGAGAACATCCTCTACGACCGCGACGAGCACGGGGAATATTTCCAGCTCTACAGCATGACCTATGGCGAGGGTTTCTTCTTCGAGATCGTCGAGCGGCGCGGATACAAGGGCTACGGCGCCCCGAACGCCATCTTCCGCATCGCCGCGCTGAAGAAGGCGCTGCGGCCCGAAGGCATGCCGAGGGTGTGAGCCCGGCTTTTGCCCTATCCTATGAGGAAATTTAGTCTCACCTTACAGTCCGGTGCGATTGTATTAAGTGCAAGTTCTGATTTATATATGAGGATAGACAAAATATCAGAGATATGTCCATGCTGCCGAATACAACTGTCGAGACCGTCGCCGAAAGCAGTTACAGGCGCATCCGCGCGGACATCATCTTCGGCCGCCTTGCACCGGCCCAGAAGCTGAAGCTGGAAAGCCTGAAGGAGACCTACGGGACCAGCGTCAGCACGCTTCGCGAAATATTGAACCGGCTCTCCTCCGAGGGCCTGGTGCTTGCGGAAGGACAGCGAGGGTTTGAAGTCTCCCCGATCTCGGCCGTCGATCTGAGGGAGATCGCGGCACTCAGGCTTCTTCTCGAGACCCATGCGCTCGAACAATCCTTTCAGCGGGGCGACGTAGAATGGGAGGCCCGCCTGGTCTCCGCACATTACAAGCTCTCGCGCATGGAACGGGTGATGGCGACCGGCGATACCAGTCAGGCGGAGGACTGGAAGCGTTATGACTGGGAATTCCACCAGGCGCTGATCTCCGCCTGCGGCTCGAAGCTGTTGATGGATACCCATTCCGTCGTCTTCGACAAATACCTTCGCTACCAGATGGTCGCATTGTCCTATCGCGGCGAGATCGCGGCAAAGGAGCATCAGAAGCTTCTGGATGCGGCGCTGAGGCGGGACCAGGAAATGGCAAAGACGGTTCTGACCGTGCATATCCAGGACGGCGTGGAACATGCGCTCGCCCGCAACTCTCTGTTGTAGATGCGAGCCACGGGTCGCGAACGCAGGACGTGAAACCAGGAGACAAAATGCTGGAGCGAGTGGGCGAAACTGCGGAAACGATCAGCGACATCGTGTTCCGCCAGGTGAAGCAGGATATAATCGCGGGCGTGCTGCCCCCGGGCGCCAAGATCAAGCTGGAGCAGGCCAAGGAGCATTATTCGATCAGCGTTTCCTCGCTGCGCGAGATCCTGAGCCGGCTTACGACTGAAAATCTGGTGATCGCCGAGGGCCAAAGGGGGTTCGAAGTCAGCCCTGCCTCCCGCCGGGAACTGATGGAGCTCGCCGACCTTCGCATCGTGCTGGAAACGCACGCGATGGGCCTGGCATTCGCATCCGGCGACCTCGAATGGGAGGGCCGGATCGTTGCAGCGCATCACAAACTCGCGGCGGCCGAACGTCGGCTCCTGGCCGGCGACGCTTCACGCACCGTCGACTGGGTCCGTTGCGATTGGGAATTCCACCATTCGATCGTCTCGGCCTGCAATTCGACGACCCTGATGTCGAACCTTTCTTCCGTGTTCGACCGCTTCCTGCGCTACCACATGCTCGCCGAAAGTTTCAGGGGAAAGGCGGTTGTCGACGACCACAAAGTGCTGTTCGAACTCGCGCTCGCAAGGGACGTCGAGGGCGCAAGGAACATCATCCGCCGGCATGTGGAAAGTGGCGTCGAGCACGTTCTGAAAAGCAATAGGATATTTTAAGGGCTCTTTCGGCCGCAGGAGAGCAGGCAAATCGTCCATGGTGGAAACGAGTTCACGCGGCGGAGATGGAACGATCCGACGCGCGCGCATCCGATCTGCCGTTGTTTAACCTCTCGAAAAAGCTGTAGCCCTCTGTCCAGCGTCCAAAGCCGCTTGCGATATTGATATGTCCCGCAAAGCCGATCGTCGCCAGGTCGCTGCCCCAGGCGTTGACGTGCCGCTCCAGATCCGGGACGCTCATATAAGGATCGTTCAAACTGCCGATGACGAGGCTCGGGAAGGGAAGCGGCGCCAGCCGTTCTTCACCAAACTCTATCATGCAGGGATGAAGACGCCGCGTCATCTGCAGCGAACATGGCGCGACGAGCAATGCGCCGCGGATTTTTCCGGCGATGCTGCGCCCGGCATAACTCGCTGCCAGAAGACATCCAAGGCTGTGCGCAACGAGAAAGGCTCCATCCACCGCCAAAAGCGCCCTGTCCAGTTCCGCCTGCCAGTCCTCGAGGATAGGACAACTCCAGTCCTCCTGCTCGATGACTGACGCATTGGTGCGCTCTCTCGCCCAATGGCGCTGCCAGTGACCTTCCGGCGATCCGTTCAGTCCGGGCAATATAAAGGTCGGGGACATGCTAACCTCCGTGACCTATCGCAACCGAGGGAAACAGACTTCAGAACACCTTTCCTTCCCGGAGGTGCGTGACCGTTCCGTTGAGCAGGTAGTCGCCTACGACGCGCGACTTGTGCAGCAGCGGATTATGGTTGAGGACCGTGCGGATATTGCGCCAATGACGGTCGAAATTGTTGTTGCGGGAGGTGGCGGAACCGCCCCCGAGTTCGAACATGCGTTCCGCGCTGCGCGGCCCGAGCTGGCCGAGCACAAGCTGCGTGCGCGCGGTCTTGAGCGCGCTCGTCACCAGGGCCTTCTCGATCTCCGCCTCGTCACCTTTGCCGAAGGCAGCAACGGTTTGGTCCAGAGCCTCCGCCGCTGCCGCGACAGCTGCGTCGATCGCGAAGGAATTGGCGGCAATCTCCCCGATCACCTGCTGTACGAATGGATCCTGATTGGCCGTGTCCGCCATGCTGTGGGCTGCCGAACGCGCCTGCCTTTGGACATAGGCGATCCCGTCCGAGAGAACGTTGCGGACCGCACCCGCGGCACTTGCGGCCAGATGCAGCTGCCGCAGCGTCGAACAATGGCGGCCGACGAGATTGTCGAGGCCGCGTGTCGCAAACTCGTGGGGAAACACCTCCACATTTTCCAGAAGAACGCCACCGCTCGCCGTCAGGCGCTGACCCATTCCGTCCCAATCGTCGAGAATCCTGATGCCTTCCCGGTCGACCGGCAGGAGAACGCCGACGGTCTGCCCCTGCTCGTCCAGAGCGCTGAAAGAGGCGAAATCCGCAAAGGCGGTGCCGGTTGCATACCATTTGCGGCCATTGAGACGGTAGGTGTCGCCCTCGCGCACGATCGTCGTCGTCACCTGCCCCGGCCGCGCGGTTCCCTGTTCGGTATGGGCGCCGCCAAACAGTTTTCCCGCAAGAATGAGTTCGACCGCGCCGGCATCCCTCTCCCGCGGTTCGCTGAGGATGACATTTTCGACATAGTTGAAATGAGAGCGCAACGCATGCGCCACGTTCGAGTCCGCCGCGCCTATCGCGGCGATCATCTCTATGTAATCGGCCACAGACCCGCCCGGCCCGCCAAGTGCCGCCGGGATGCGTAGCGTGCCGAGGCCCAGTTCCCGGAATAGCCGGAAGGCTGCGAAGGGCAGTTCGCGATCGAGATCGCGCTGCGCCGCGCCCCTGGCGATTTCGGCGGTGAAAGCCGGGATGCGGGCGAGAATCTCCTCACGCGTCGGACCTCTGTTGGGCTGCAATTTGGCGATACTCAAGCGACTGTCTCCGGACATGGAAAAGCAAATGTGGCCGGGCCCAGGCCCGGCCATATCGAGGATCGATCAATCTTCGAGATAGATATCGGCGCCGTTGCTCCAGAGATCCTCGACGCCCGTCTTCAGGTTCTTGATCCGCTTGTCGTAGACGGTGATCACCGACGGTGTGACGATGTCGAGCGTCGGCAGATCCTGTACGACGAGCTTCTGGAAGTCGTTAAAGAGCTGCAACCGCTTCTTCGGATCGACCTCGACTGCGGCCGTTTCGAGCAGGCGGTCCACTTCCGGATTGAAGTATTTCGAACCGTTGGTGAAAGGCACTCCGGGCTTGAAGTTCTTCGACCAATACAGTCGCTGCACGCCAACCGTCGGATCGTAGAGATTGCTCATGCCCTCGATGGCGATGTCGAAATCGCGATCGGTGAAGACCCGCTTCACGAAGGTGGCGAAGTCCTGGCTGCGAAGTTCGACCTTGATGCCGACCTTGGCAAGCGCCTGGGCGAAATATTCAGCCGTCTGCTTGGGAGGACCAGAGGGCTGGGTCGGATCGATGAACAGCTTGAAGCGGAACCCGTCGGCGCCGCGCTTGTAACCGGCTTCATCCAGAAGCTGGTTCGCCTTGGCCGGATTGAACTCGTATTTGGGGAGGTCGGGGTTATGGAATTTCGCCAGGTCGGGGCTCACCGGCCCGTCGAGGCGCGTCGCATAACCGAGATAGACCGTATTGACGATGAAATCCTTGTCTACCGCGTGCGCGATCGCGTGACGCACCTTGATGTCTGCTAGATACTTGTTTTCCAGGTTGAATTCGGCGCGGGCAATGCTGGGCGAATAGGCGGCCGGGGTCGTGTCGACGACCAGGTTCGGATTGGCCTTCAGCCGGTCGATATCCGTGAGGGGCAGATTGGCGGTCGAGACCTGCACCTCGCCGGTTTCGATCGCCGCCACCGCTGCGGCGGGGTCGATGATGAAGCGGAAGATGATCTGGTCCAGATAGGGCTTCGGCGAACCCCAATAGTCTTCATTGCGGACGAAGAGCGCGTGGCTGCCGCGCACCCACTCGACGAACTTGTAGGGACCGGTGCCGACCGGCGCGACGTTATGCGGGTTCTCGGCGATCTTCGTGCCTTCGTAGAGATGCTTCGGCACGATCGGTGCTTCGAAGCTTGCGAAGGCGCTCAATAGATAAGGCGCAGGCTTGGAGAGAATGAGCTCGACCTCATGGGTGTTGAGCGCATTGGCCTTCTGCACATAAGCAAAGGTCGCCCGGCCGCGCGGATGATTTTCCTTCAGCGCGAGAATGGAGAAGGCCACGTCTTCAGCGGTGAAATCCTTGCCGTCGTGCCATTTTACGCCCTGACGTAGCTTGAACCAGTAGCGCAGACCGTCTTCGCTGACTTTCCATTCGGTTGCCAGAAGCGGCTGCGGGTTGAAGTTACGATCGTAGGTCAAGAGACTTTCGGTCGCCTTGCCGCTGATATAGTAGGCCGCGCCGGCGCTATGGGCGATGAGCACCAGAACCGGCGGTTCGGTGCCTATATTGATCGACACCGAACCGCCGCGAGGTGTCTCGTCCTGTGCCCGAGACACATGCGGGACGGCGGCCGCGGCCGCAAGCGCAACCGTGGAAAGCAGGAAGGCGCGGCGGGTCGCCGTCGGTACGCGTGAAGTTTTGATCGTCATGAGATATCCCCCAAAGCAGCCATTCGCGAAGCGGAACAGCCTGGATTTCGTCCGGCACCCAAGCGAGGGTGATTGGCTTGACGATATAAAATCTACTAACTTTATCGAGATACTCTATTTCTAAAGCTCCAAGCCTATTTGAAAAAAGCGACGGGTTTTTGCGGATTTTCGGAGAATTTTTGGCGGGTGCCGGCAAAAGCTGTCGATCTCCGCAAATTTTATTCTCAAAAGGAAGCTCGTGCCGCAGACGGACCTTCCGTCCCCGAGGCGAACGAAATCCCACGAACTGCCGTCGCGTTGAAAATCCGTCCCACGATCGCTCCGGAAAACGCAATCGACAAAGTCTATCAAAGAAATAGACTAAAGCTGCCCGACGCGGCGCTCGACAGAAGGTACGGGCGACGGCCCGGGCACTGAAATCGGATCGCCTTCAGGAGCTATTGATGCAACCCGAATTTATCGGCCATACGTCCAATCGCGAGGGTTCGGACATCGTCCCCGCAGTCGGGCCGGTCATCGACAAGGCCTATATCCGCAGCCACGTTCAGGCCGCGGAGGCCGCCGGCATCGACCGGCTGCTGATCGGCCAGTTCGCCCAATGGCCGGACAACAACCAGATCGCGTCCTATGTCTTCAGCCAGACGGAGCGTATCGGAGCGCTGCTTGCCCATAGGCCGGGACTGATGGCACCGACGCTCGGCGCCCGCCAACTCGCCACTCTCGATCAGTTTTCGGAAGGACGCGTCTGGGTCCATATCATCACCGGCGGTTCCGATTCCGACCAGGCCCGCGATGGCGATTTCGAAGACCACGATACGCGCTACGCCCGTACCGACGAATATCTGACCGTGCTCAAGAAGGTCTGGGAGAGCGACCAGCCCTTCGACCACGAAGGCCGCTTCTATAAGTTCAAGGGCGCCTTCAGCCAGGTGAAGCCATTCCAGAAGCCGCGCATCCCGATCTCCTTCGGCGGGTCATCGGACGCTGCGATCGCGGTCGCCGGCAAGCACGCGGATATCTATGCGCTCTGGGGCGAGCCGCTGGACGGCACACGCGAGACGATCGACAAGGTTCGGGCGGCAGCCGTCGCCAACGGCCGCTCGCCCCACGACATCCGCTTCACCCTCGCCTTCCGTACGGTGGTGGCAGATACGGAAGATGCTGCCTGGGAAAAGGCGGCCGGCATCCTGCAAAAGGTGAAATCCCAGGTCGCGAGAGTGGCCGGCGGCAATGGCGAGAAACTGCCTTCGAATGTCGGCTCGGTGCGCCTGCGCGAGGCGGCGAGGCGGGGCAAGATGCTCGACAAGCGGCTGTGGACGGAAGTCGCCGAAGCAAGCGGGGCCGGCGGCAATTCCACGGCACTGGTCGGGACACCCGAGCAGATCGCCGATGCCATCCTCGACTATTACGACGCCGGTGTCTCCAACTTCCTGGTCCGCGGCTTCTATCCCACCCAGGACACCGTCACCTACGGGCGGGACGTCGTGCCGCTCGTCAAGGCGGGGATTGCCGAACGTGAAGCCAGAAAGGTAGCCGCAGAATGACCGCGCCGCTCGATATCGTCGATATTCATACGCATCTCTGGCCGCCGGCCTGGGGGCCGGGTGGAAAATACGCCAAGCCCGCCAGCGGCTTCGCGCCGGAAATCTACCGCAGGATCACCACGCCGCAGGCGCTGGTGGACGAGTTCGAAGCGGCAGGCGTCTCCCTTGCAATCGTCACTGCGACGATCGAAAGCCTGTTCGGCGCCGAAGGGCCTGTCGATCCCGCCGCTGTTCAGGAGGCCAACGACTGGCTTGCTACTCTCCCGCACTACAGTCAGTCGCTGGCCGGCTTCGCCGTCACCGACGCATTCAGCGGCGAGGCCGGTGCACGCGAGGCGGAGCGGGTGCTCGGCGAACTTGGATTGTCGGGCCTCGTGATCGACTCCTCGCGCGACGGAAAGTTCCTTTCGGATCCCTCCGTCAGGCCGACGCTGGAAGTTGCGGCGCGCTACAAGGTCCCGGTGTTCGTCCATCCGGTCGCTCATCCCAATTCGCAGGCGCTGATCGCCGGCGCCGGCATGCTGGGCAATTCGCTCGGCCGTGGATTGATGAACGGCGTCGCCTTCCTCTCCGTTATCCAGTCGACACTGCTCGACGACTTGCCGGATCTTCACCTCATCTTCGCCACCCTTGGCCTCGGCGCGATCGTCCAGGCGGCTCGCGGCGGGATCTATGGCCGCGCGGAACGGGCTGCCGGCAAGCGGCCGAACATCTACTTCGATACGATGGGCCATGACCCGGCGATCATTCGAACGCTCACCGGCTTCTTCAGTGCCGAGCGAGTTCTGGCCGGTACCGACTGGCCGATCCTTGCCGCCCTCGACAAAAGGAGCTTTGCGGCGAGCCTCGCCGAAGCCGGCCTTTCGGAGGCGGAAGCCCGGCTCGTTGCCGGCGGCAATGCGAGGCGGTTGCTTGGCTTGCGTGATGTCCAGGCGCAAGCCGCGGAATAAACCATCCCGCCATGCAAAGGCCCCGGACCAAAATCCGGGGCTTTATCTTTAGTCGATGCCCGGCCGTCTGGCGGCCGGGCGAAAATCGATCAGGCAACCCGCTGCGGGCGGGTAAGCGGAATGACTTCGCCGGATGCAGTTCCCGAACGCGGAACACGGCCCTCAACCGGATGGCCGGGATCGGTAAAGCCCGGAGTGGACGGGTGGCCGGTCGCAACCAGCCGGTCCACGAGTGCTTCGTCTTCGGCATCGAGCTTCACGTCGAGCGCCCGGATATAGCCATCCCACTGTTCTTCCGTGCGCGGTCCGGCGATCGCAGACGTGATGAGCTTGTTGTTGAGCACCCAGGCGAGCGCGAAATCGGCAGGCGAAATGCCCTTGGCCTGCGCATGCGCGGCGATCTGCTTGGCGATGGCGATCGACTCCTCGCGGAACTCGACATCGTGCATGCGCTTGTCGCCACGGCCGGCACGGGTATCGGCAGCCGGAGCTTCGCCGACATTGTACTTGCCGGTCAGCACGCCACGGGCCAGCGGACTGTAGGAGACGACGCCGAGACCGTAAGCGGCGGCTGCCGGCAGCTGCTCGGCTTCGGCCGTCCGGTTGACGATATTATAGAGCGGCTGGCTGGCGATCGGACGGTCGATGCCGAGCTGGTCGGCAAGGTGTGCGACTTCAGCGATGCGCCAGCCGCGGAAGTTCGAGACACCGAAATATCGCAGCTTGCCGGCCTTGATCAGATCGGCGATGGCCCGCACCGGCTCTTCCAGCGGCGCATCGAAGACGGCGCGGTGGAAGTAAAGGATGTCGATATAGTCCGTGCCGAGATTGCGCAGCGAATTTTCGACGGTCTGATAGACCCACTTGCGGGAATAGCCACCGAGGTTCGGCCCCTTGTTGTGGGAGTTGACGAACTTGGTCGCCACCACCCAGCTGTCGCGGTTCTTCTTGATGCCGCGGCCGACCACCTGCTCCGACTTGCCGTCATGGTAGACGTCGGCGGTGTCGATGAAATTGATCCCCTGCTCATGCGCCTTGTCGATGATGCGGAAGGCGACGTCGTCCGGCGTCTGATTGCCGAACATCATGGCCCCCAGCATCAGGGGCGAAACCTTGAGCGCGCTGCGTCCCAGATAACGATACTCAACCATATGAAACTCCCTTTCAGTTGATGTGGTCCGCGAAATGGCACGCGACCTGATGGCCGGGCGCGATCTGGCGGAATTCGGGTTCCTGTGTGCGACACCGGTCGGTCGCGAGCGGGCAGCGGGTATGGAACCGGCAGCCGGATGGAATGTCGCTGGGGCTTGGCAGGTCGCCGCCGAGCGGGGCTGCCTGGCGCGGCCGCGCCGGATCGGGCACCGCCTCCATCAGCGCCCGCGTATAGGGATGCCGCGGATCGGACCAGAGCGTCGCGTTGTCGGCGCTCTCCACGATCCGCCCGAGATACATGACCATAACGCGGTCGGCGAAATAGCGCACCACCGAAAGATCATGGCTGATGAAAAGATAGGAAAGGCCGAATTCCTTCTTCATCTCGACGAGCAGATTGAGGATCTGCGCCTGGATCGAAAGGTCGAGCGCCGAGACGGGCTCGTCGCAGACAATCAGTTCCGGGTTGAGCAGCAGCGCCCGGGCGATCCCGATGCGCTGACGCTGGCCGCCGGAAAATTCGTGCGGATAACGGCTGACCGACTCCGCCGGCAGCCCGACCTTGGCGACGATGTCGGCGACGATCTGCCGCCGCCCGGCACGATCTCCGACCCTGTGAACGACAAGCGGCGCTTCGAGGATCTCGCCGATCGTCTGGCGGGGATTGAGGGAGGCGAACGGATCCTGGAAGATCATCTGGATCGACTTGCGCACGCCTCGCAGGCTGCGCTGGTCGAGGACGGTAATATCCTCGCCCTTGAATACGATGCGGCCCGCCGTCGGATCGACCAGTCTGAGAACCGTCTTGCCGAGCGTGGACTTGCCGCAGCCGCTTTCGCCGACGAGGCCGACCGTCTCGCCGCGCTCGACGACGAGGTCGATACCATCGACGGCGCGCAACAGGCCGTCCCGGCTCCTGTAGTGGGTCTTGAGGTCAGTGACTGAGAGCAGCGGCATGCGGCACGGCCTTGATGGATGTCGTGAAGGGGCAGGCAACCAGCCGGTCGGCGGCCGGAACGATCAATTGGGGCACGTTGTGGCCGCAGCTGGCGCGCGCCTGGTTGCATCGCGGCCGAAAGGGACAGCCCGTTTCGCCGGTGGCCGAGACGATTGAGCCCGGGATTTCGGTGAGGGCGCCGTCGCGATAGTGAAAATCGTGCTTCAACCGCGGCGAAGCCGCCAGCAGGCCGCGCGTATAGGGATGCAGCGGATCGTTGAAGAGATCTTCCGGCAGCGCCTGTTCCACCTTGCGGCCGGCATACATGACCACCACCTTGTCGGCCCATTGCGCCACAACGCCGAGATCGTGGGTGATCAGGACGACGGCCATCTGCAGTTCTCGCCGCAGCGTGTCCAGAAGATCCAGCACCTGTGCCTGGATGGTCACGTCGAGCGCCGTGGTCGGCTCGTCCGCGATCAGCAGTTTCGGCTTGCAGGCAACGGCGATCGCAATCATCACACGCTGCCGCATGCCGCCGGAAAGCTGGTGCGGATAGTCGTCCACCCGCTTTTCCGGCGCGGGAATGCGGACGAGCTTCAGAAGCTCGATCGCCCGTTCCCGCGCCGCCCTGCCCGACAGCTTTTCATGGACCTTCAACACTTCGGCGATCTGCCGGCCGATGGTCATGACCGGGTTGAGACTGGTCATCGGCTCCTGGAAGATCATGGCGATCTCGCGGCCGCGCAGATGCCGCATCTCGCGCTGATCGAGCCTGGCAAGGTCACGCCCGCCGAAGACGATGCGGCCATTCGGGATCTGTGCCGCGCGTGGCAACAGCTGCATCAGCGCCAGCGCGGTCAGCGACTTGCCCGAACCGGATTCGCCGACGATTGCCAGCGTCTCGCCCTCGGCAATCTCGAACGAGAGATTGCGCACGGGCTCGGCGCGGGGAAAACGGATGGTCAGGTTATCGACTTGAAGCAATGAAGCCATGGGTCAGCGATCCTGAGAGAAACGGGGATTGAGCGCGTCGTTCAGGCCGTCGCCGATGAGGTTGAGGGCCAGAACGGTGAAGACGATTGCGAGCCCCGGCAGCGCGGTCAGATACCAGGCGGTCCGAACCAGCTCGCGACCGGTGCCGATCATCGAACCCCAGCTGACCACGTTGGGATCGCCGAGCCCCATGAAGGAGAGCGCCGATTCCATCAGAATGGCTGTCGCCACCATCACGGAAGAGGTGACGATGATCGGCGGCAGCGCATTCGGCAAGATTTCCCGGAAAATGATGCGGGCATGGCCGTAACCCAGGCTGCGGGCCGCGACGACGAAATCCTTCTCGCGGATGGCACGGAATTCGGCGCGGGTCAGTCGCGCCACTGTCGGCCACGAGATGACGGCGATGGCGAGCGTCACCGTCGCTGCCGAGGGCTGGGCTATCGCCACCAGCACGACCAGCAGGACGAAGCTCGGCAGCGTCTGGAAGATTTCGATGAGCCGGACCAGGATATCGTCGATCCAGCCCCCGAAATAGCCCGCCGTCGAACCGACCAGCACGCCGAATGTCAGCCCCAGCGCCGTCGCCATCAGTCCGACGAACAGCGAAATGCGCGAACCGTGCAGGATGCCGGCAAGCACGTCACGGCCCAGCGAATCCGTACCGAGCGGAAAGCCGGCGTTCTGACCGGGCCACAGGAACGGGCGCCCGACCATGGACAGCGGATCGTCGGGATATAGCAACGGCGCAGCCAGTGCGGTGAGAATGACGAAGGCCAGGAAACCGGTGCCGAAGAGGGCATTCGGGTTCGATAGGAAGACCTTCAGCGCTCGCCGCCCGTTGGTCACCGCGACTGCCGCGCTCTGCTGCGAACGGGCATCCGGCGCCTTCATATTGGACCATGCCGGCCCGTCGTCAGCGGCACTCGTCGCGGGCGCTTCGTGCTCCACGGCGAACGGGCGTTGGGCTGCAAGGCCGCGGAAGTTTCCGCTATCGATCGTGGACATCAGCGGGCTCCAATACGGGGGTCGAGCCAGGCGTGAATGATATCCACGGCGGCATTGGCGATGATGACGAGAAGCGAGGACAAGAGGAGGATGCCGAG
Organism: Neorhizobium sp. 2083; assembly: GCF_031455615.1. Classification (NCBI taxonomy): domain Bacteria; kingdom Pseudomonadati; phylum Pseudomonadota; class Alphaproteobacteria; order Hyphomicrobiales; family Rhizobiaceae; genus Neorhizobium; species Neorhizobium sp. 2083. Next base: position 159,210 of record NZ_JAVDTC010000007.1, read on the forward strand.
CAGCACGGTAAAGTCGCGCCCCATCACGGCCTCGAAGGCGAGCCGGCCGAGGCCCGGCCAGCTGTAGACGGTCTCCACGACGACGGCGCCACCCAGCATGCCGCCGATATGCATGCCGGCCATGGTGGTGATCGGGATCAGCGCGTTGCGCAGGATATGCCGGGCCGTGACGCCGAAGGGCGTCAGCCCTTTCGCATAGGCCGTGCGCACGAAATCCTGGTTCTTGACTTCCAGCATCGAGGCACGCGTCAGCCGGGCGTAGATCGCCACGTAGAAGAGCGCCAGCGAAGTCGCAGGCAGCACCATGTAGCGCGCCTTGTCGAGGAGCGCCGGCAGACCGGTCAGCCGCGAACCGATCGTGCCTGCTCCGCCGCTCGGCAGCCAGCCGAGCTTCACGGAGAAAAAGACGATCAGCATCAGGCCGATCCAGAAGCTCGGGATCGAATAGAAAAGCAGCGAGAAGATCGACAGAAGGCGGTCGGGAATACGTCCCGCAAACGTCGCCATGAACGAACCCAGGATCACGCCGAGCAGAATGGCGATGGCCAGTGCCACTGCCATCAAGGTGAGCGTCCCGGGCAGACGCTGCGCGATCAGGTCGGCGACCGGCATGCCGTATCGCGGTGAAAAGCCGAGGCTGAAATGAGCGAGATTGTTCAGGTAGTGCCCCAGCTGCACGAGTAGGGGATTGTCGAGGCCGAAGCGCGAGCGCAGCGCCGCCATGCCTTCCGCGGTCGCTGAGCCTGCTTCGCCAGCCATCACATCGGCCGCATCGCCGGGAGCAAGCTGCAGCAGAAAGAAATTCAGGATGACGATCCCAAGCAACGTCGGGATTGCCTGCAGCAAGGTGCGGCGGAGTGTCCGTCCAATTCTCAGCAGCGCCGGCATCGTGCTCGCCTCTAGGGTTGGAGTGGCCACAGGTTTGCGGCCCAAAGTTTCCGAAATGCCTTTCTCGGCCTCCGTTGATTTTCATAGTTGACTAATTCTATAGGCTTTGTCAAATCTGTTTGAGAAAATAAAACCTGAATTCGGCATTTTGTGAAATTCAGTTTTCATAAATGCTCGCAATGGCTCAACATAAGCAACTATTTCCTAATAGATGCAGGTGAACGGCAAGAAGCCACTCATCCGCGGCGATTAGGAGAAAAACGCTTCCGGAAGCCCGCGACAAAGGGCAAGGCACAGGAGGATTCGATGACTATTCGGAACGCCATTTCCCAGATCTGGTATACCCGTTGCCCCGTGCCCACTCCGGTGGGTCTGGCGACCCAACTCGGCCTGCTGGACGAAACTTTCGCCAAGGAGGGGATCACCCTCAGCTCGATCATCGACAGCACGGACCGGAACATCCGGTCGAGCCACTTCAATCATCACCTCGATTATTCGTTCCGTCACGGCGGCAACGTTCCGCCGATCCGGGCCCGCTCGGAGGGGAATCCGACCCGGCTCGTCGGCATCACGTGGACCGACGAGTTCCAGGCGATCATTACCTTGCCGGATAGCGGAATCAGGACGACGAAAGATCTCGTCGGCCGCCGTTTCGGCATCGCCCGCCGGCCGCCGGGGATCGTCGATTTCATGGCGGCCACCGCGATGAAGGGGCTCACATCGGCACTTTCCCTGGAAGGCCTCACGCACCGTGACGTGGAAATCGTTGACATCGCGCTTCCGGATTCGGTGCTCGACAATCGCGAGGGCCCGCAACTTTATGGCCTGCGAAACCGGCAGGCCTATGGCCCCGAGATTGCCGCCCTGCTGCGCGGCGAGGTGGACGCGATCTATGTCAAGGGAACACCGGGCATCGGTGTCGCCAATCTCTTTGCGACCCATACGGTCACCGAATTCGGCTTTCACCCCGACCCGAAGATCCGCATCAATTCCGGCTCGCCGCGCATCCTGACGGTCGATGAGAGATTTGCCGAAGACCGACCTGATCTCGTGGCAAAGCTCATCGACACCCTGAAGCGCGCCAGCGCCTGGGCGGAAAACCACCCGGACGACGTGCGCCGCTTCGTTGCGCGTGAGGTCGGAGCTTCCGAGGAGGTCGTCGCCTCCGCCAACGGGCCGGACCTGCACAGGCATCTCGGCATCGGCCTTGAGCCGGAACTGGTGGATGCAATCGGGCACTACAAGGATTTCCTGCACGAATGGGGCTTCCTCGCCTCCAATTTCGATATCCGCGAATGGGTTGATCATCGCCCCTGGGCGCTTCTCGAAACCCGTGCCGTCGCCTGACCGGAGAGTTTTATGACCGCTTCGATCGATTTTGCACCGGTGATTGCCAAAGCCGAGAAACTGGGAAAGCGCTTTGCGCTTACCGCCCGGCACTATGACGAGACGGGCGAATTTCCTTTTGCCAATTTCGACGCGCTTCACGAGGCCGGGCTGCTTGGCCTCGTGACCGGCGTCGAACATGGCGGCCTCGGCGGCGGCCTGACGGAAGCGTTGGCGGTCGTTTCTGCCATCGCGCGCGGCGAGCCCTCCACCGCGCTCGTCCTTTCCATGCACTACAACCAGCACTATGCGATCCGTGCTTCGGGCAAGTGGCCGGAACATCTGGTCGATCGGGTTACGAAGGCCAATCGTGAGGGCGTGGCGCTCATCAATGCCGCACAGGTGGAGCCGCGTGTGGGCTCGCCCTCTCATGGCACGCCGCCGGAAACCATCGCCCGCAAAGTCGGCAACGAGTGGCGGATCACCGGCCACAAGACCTATGCGACCGGTATTCCGCTTCTGCGCTGGGTCTCGGTTCTTGCCATTACCGACGAGCCGGAGCCGCGCCTCGGTTCCTTCCTTGTGCCGACCAGCGCCGATGGCATCCGGGTGGAAAAGACATGGAACGCCACCGGCATGCGGGCCACCAACAGCGACGATCTGATCCTTGACGATGTCGCGATCCCGCTGGAGGACGTGCTCGACATGGCGCCCGCCAGCGAAGGCATCAAACGCGACGAACGCCTGGGGGCCTGGTATTTCAGCCTGGTTCCGGCGATCTATGACGGTGCCGCCCGCGGCGCCCGCGACTGGCTGATCGACTTCACGTCGAAGAGGACGCCCGCAAGTCTCGGCGCTCCCCTTTCAACGGTACCTCGAATTCAGGACGGCATCGGCCAGATCGAGGTCTGGCTGACGGTAAACCAGCGCCTGCTGCGCTCCATCGCCGAGGATTTCGACGCCGGCCGGCCATTCGGCCAGGATGCTGCCGCCGTGAAGCATATCGCCATGGAAAACGCCATCGCGGCCACGACGCTGGCGCTGGAGCTTGGCGGCAATCCCGGCATCAGCCGCGACAACCCCCTGGAGCGGCATCATCGCGATGCGCTTTCGGGCAAGGCGCATGCGCCGCAGAACAACCTGATCCGCACCATGCTGGCCAAGGCGGCACTCGGCAGGCATGCCGCCGCATCCGTGGCTCCGCTCGAACCGGTGCCCGTCCGTCCTCATCCGCAACCACGCCTCGCCGTCGTCGGCTGATAGTCAAGGAGCGCCTCCCATGTCATCCCTTTCCTCGGTCTGGTACACCCGCTGCCCGGCCCCGACGCCGCTCTCGATCGCACACCAGCTCGGGTGGATCGACCGCCGGTTCCAATCCTCCGGCATCGCCGTCCATTCGATCCGCGACAGCAAGGACCCTGTGGTCCGCCAGAGCCATTTCACCCATGCGCTCGACTACTCGTTCCGGCAGGGTGGCAATATCCCGCCGATCTGGGCCCGCTCCGGCGGCCGGGAAACCCGGGTCGTCGGCATCACCACCACCGACGAATTCCAGGCGATCATAGCGCTGCCTTCATCCGGCATAAGAAACGGAGCCGACCTGAAGGGGCGGCGCATCGGTGTGCCACGCAGGCCCGACGAAAAGATCGTCGACTTCCAGCGAGCGACGGCCTTGAAGGGCATCGTCTCCGCCCTGTCGCTTGAGGGCCTGACCCATGCGGATATCGACCTCGTTTATCTCGACAGCTCCGAGGCCACCCTGATCGAACGGGGCAATGCTGCCTTTCTCGGCCTGAAGCGCCGCTATCCTTACGGCGACGAACTTCTGGCGCTCGCTCGGGGCGAGATCGACGCCTTCTTCGTCAAGGGTGCAGAAGGCATCGTGCTTGCCAATCAGATCAGTGCCACCGTCGTCTCGGAATTCGGCTTCCACCCGGATGCCAGGATCCGCATCAACAACGGCACGCCCCGCCCGCTCACCGTCGATGCACGCTTCCTCGACGAGCATCTCGATCTGGTCACGGATCTGGTCGAAACCATCGGCGAAGTGGCGACCTGGGCAGAAGTCAATCCCGCCAAAGCGGTAGGTTTCATCGCCAATGAGATCGGCGTTGGCGAAGATGCGATCTGGGCGGCAAATGGTCCTGACGTATACCGGCATCTGGCGCTCTCGCTCGAGGCGGACCAGATCGCCGCGTTCGACCATTTCAAGAACTTCCTGGTCGAATGGGACTTCATTCCGGCCGATTTTAACGTCTCCGCCTGGATCGACCACAGGCCGCTCGAAGCGGCAAACCGCCGGCTGGCCGCATGAGCCCGATCCTCGTCACCGGCGCGACCGGAAGGCTCGGCCAGCTCGTCGTGGAGCGGCTCGTCGCGCAGAAGCTGCCCGTCCACGCCCTCACCCGCCACCCGGATGCCGCGCGCCAACTGTTCGGAACGACTGTCCGGATCGTGCCGGGAGAGTTTGCCGACCGCCTCTCGCTCGACACTGCCGTGCGGGGCATCGACCGCCTTCTGCTGCTGTCACCGATCAGCCCGAGCCTCGCTGCAAGTCAGATCGCGGTTGTGAACGCGGCAAAAGCCGCCGGCGTCCGGCGCATCGTGAAGATTTCCGGCTCGGACTGGACGATCGACCCGCCCGGCAGCTCGATTGCCGGTGACGCTCATGCCGCGGTCGAGCAGCATCTCCGCCGCCTGCCGGTCGAGTCCGTTTGCCTGCGCCCGAACGCCTGGATGCAGGTATCGCTTGCCAATACGATCAGGCAGGTTCGCGCGGGCCATCCGGTGACGGCGGCAAACCTCGATGCCGGCGTGGGCTATATCGATGCCCGCGACATAGCCGACGTCGCGATTCACCTGCTTCTCGCCGACCGGATCACCGGCGGCGCCCTGAACCTCACCGGTCCCGACGTGAAGACGCCGCGGCAGATTGCCGATTTCATCGCGACCGCGCTCGGACGAAGGGTTGCGGCAATCGCAAAGGCACCTTCTCCCGTCGCGGCGGACGCAGATTTCGAGCACCGCGCCGTTGCGCAGTTTTCGACCCTGATCGCCGCCGGCCGCGCTGCGGTGACGACGGATGTGGTCGCCTCTCTTCTCGGTCGACCGCCGCGCAGCGTGGAAGCCTTCATCTTCGAACATCTTGCCGCGCAAGCGGCGCTCGCCGGATAGAGTTCATGAGCATTCCTTTCATCGACATCGCTATCATTGGCGGCGGCCCGGGCGGTCTGGCACTTGCGCAGGGCCTGAAGAAAAACGGCATCGACACCGCCGTCTTCGAACGCGACCCGGTCCGCGCCGATTACGTGCAGGGTTTTCGCATGCGCATCCGCCAGCGGGGCATCGATGCGCTTCAGGCCAACCTGCCGCCGCATCTTTACGAGGCCTTCCTCGATACGCTCGGCCTCGCGCCGACCGAAAACCTCGCACTCGACGAGCAATTCAACCGGCTCCACGATACCGGTCGCGGCAGCGTCGAGCCGGAAGATACGCATGTCGAAAAATCCGTCAGCCGCATCACGCTGCGCCAGATCCTGCTTTCCGGTCTCGACGCTATCTTTCATAGCGGCAAACATTTCGAACGATACGCAGTTCAGCCGGATAACACGGTAATCGCCCATTTTGCGGACGGCTCGGCGGTGCGCGCCAATCTGCTCATCGGTGCCGATGGGGCGGGATCGCCGGTGCGGCGCCAGCTCCTGCCCGATCTCTCGAGCATCGACACCGGCGTGCGGCGACTGGCCGGCAAGATCACGCTCGCGGACGCGGAGCGTCACGGCATCTCGCCGCTATTGACCGATTTCAACACGCATGTCCGGCCGCGCGACGGCCGCACGCTGATGATCACCAGCCATCGGGTCGATCCGGCCGCTTATGCCCGTCACGGCCTGATCGGCGCCGATGACCCGAGCCACGGAGATATTCCGGGGTTCCACTTCAACAACACGACCAGTTATGCCTGGTGGAACACGGCCTATGACACCGACGAACTCGGGCCGGACAGGGCGCTCGAGACGCTTGACGGCCGGGCGTTGCTCGAAACGCTCCTCGCGCGGATCGCCCATTGGGACGAGCGTATCCTGAAACTCATCCGCCATACGGATCCCTCGACGGTTGCCTTCCTCAAGGTGAAAAGCTCAACGCCCGGCGCCGTCTGGCAGACCGGCCCCGTTACCCTGCTCGGCGACGCCATCCATGCCATGACCTATTTTCGTGCGCTCGGAGGCAATACCGCACTCTACGATACGGGCCTTCTCGTACCTCAGCTCGTTGCCGCCCGCCGCCACGGAAAGCCGCAGACCGCCGCCGTCCACGACTATGAAAATGCCATGCGCGCACACGGCTACGAAGCGGTTCGTTCCTCCCTGTCCGCAATGCTCAGCAATGTCGGCGCCGGCCGGCCGCTTCCGGCGGTTGCGGCTCCGCGATAAACTCAAGGAACAGATCCCATGTCCATCGTCGTCTTCGGCGCCTCCGGCAATATCGGCAGCAATATCCGAAAGGAAGCGCTGTCTCGCGGGCACCGGGTTACCGCCGTCACCCGCTCAACCGACCTTGAAGCCGAGGAGCGCCTGACCGCCCTCAAGGCCGATATCGCCGATGCCGACGATGTCGCGAAGATTGTTTCCGGCCATGAAGCGGTGATCAGCGCCTACAGTCCCGGCCTGAGCCGTCACTCTGCGGAAGATGCGGCCGAACTGATCGGCAAGGCTCATGACGCCCTGTTTGCCGGCATCAAACGAGCGGGCGTGCGCCGCCTCATCATCGTCGGCGGCGTCGGCAGTCTTGAGGCAAGTCCCGGCATCGACGTGGTCGACAGCGATTTCTACCCCGCCGAACACAAAGCCCACACGCTGCGCAACCGGGAGATCCTGCGAAGCCTCAGGCGCGGCGACCACGACCTCGACTGGACCTATGTCTCGCCGCCGCTCTCCATCAAGGCCGGCGAGCGCACCGGAAAGTTCCGCCTCGGAGAGGACCGGCTGCTGCGCGACGAAGCCGGCGAAAGCCGTATCTCGGAAGCCGATTTCGCGATCGCCATTCTCGACGAGCTCGACAGGCGCAAATTCGTCCGCCGCCGCTTCACCGCCGCCTACTGACCGCCCTGCCCCAGGATAACCAGACGCATGACCAGCAAACAGCGCAAACTCAACCTCAACGTCGGCATCAATACCACCGGCTACCTTCCGGGCGCCTGGAAATACCGCACCGGCACCCGGCACGAGATTACCGATCCCGACTACTACCGGCGCTTGACCGAGCTTGCGCACAGGGGTCTGTTCGACGCCGTGTTCTTCTCCGACCATCCGGCGCTCATGACCGATCCCAACGGACGTCCCTTCCACACGATCGATCCGCTGATCCTCTGCACCGCACTTGCCGCCCAGGTGCCGGACATCGGCTTTGTCGCGACCATGTCTTCCACTTACAACTCGCCCTATAATCTGGCGCGCCGCACCCAGTCGGCCGACATCGTTTCCGGCGGCAGGCTGATCATCAACATCGTTTCCTCCTTCAATCCCAACGTCGCCGCCAATTTCGGATCGGAGCCGCTGCCACCGCGCCACGAACGCTACGCCAGGGCCTCCGAATTCCTCGACGTCGCCAAGAAGCTCTGGTCGAGCTGGGATCCGGCCCGCGAGGGCGAGGTGCCGGAAGACCGTTTCTGGGATGCGACGAGCGCCCACACGATCGATCACCAGGGCGCCTATTTTACCGTCAGGGGTCCGCTCAACGTGCCGGTCGGTCCGCAAGGTCATCCGGTCATCGCCCAGGCAGGCGCTTCGGAAGGTGGCATCGACCTCGCCGCCCGCCACGGCGAGATCATCTATTGCAACATCCTTTCCCGGCCGGCCGGCAAGGCCTTCGGCAAAAAGGTGAAGGACCGGGCAGTCGCATTCGGACGCGACCCCTCCGGTATCCGCATCGTGCCCGGCCTCGTCGCCATCATCGGCGAGACGCGCGAGGAAGCACTCCGCAAGCATGAACTCTTCAGCGGCGCCGGTTCCGAAGACGGCCTGATCGCCCGCTTCGTCAAGGAAAACGGCATCGACCCGAACGGTTTCGATCCGGACGCCGTTCTGGATGCGGAGCGTTTCATCCCGGATGCAAACCGGCTGCAGGCCGTCGGCATGGGGCTCGGCTTGTCCGATCTTCTCACCCACGAAAGACTGACGGCACGGCAAGCCGTGCGCAGGTCGGAAGGGCATCATCGGCTGGTTCTCGGTACGCCCGAGGAAGTGGCGGATGCGATCATCGATCTTTGGGCCGATGGCACGGTTGACGGCTACACGCTGCAGCCGCCCCGCGCACCGGATGATATCGAGGAGTTCGTAGAGAAGGTCGTCCCGATCCTTCAGGACCGCGGCGTCTATCGTACCCGGTACGAAGAGAAAACCGTTCGCGAACGGTATGGCCTGCCCTTTCCGGACGCCGATACCGGCACCGAAAGGAGCGCCGCCGTTTCCCGGCTGGGCTGAGCACGATCTTTGAAACGCATCGCGGCCGTGCGATGAAAGCTGGACGAACTCTTCCGCGTCTGTCAAAAGCCGCGCAGGACGCGACTGCCGTTAGATTTAGAACGGGGTCGCCCGTAGCAGTCCCGTCCATGCGCTGGTCGAACTCACCGAAACGGAGGTCGCTGCGCTTCGGCTAAGACCTAGGGACGACACCCCTCTTCGGCACGGGGAAAATCCAAACCACGCACGCACCTGGCCCTTTCATGCCGATAAGGACGCACCGCCAGCCCTCATCGATCAAACTTATCACATTCGACCGGTGCCAAATCCGATCGCAGCTACATCGACGCGCTGCCCTCAATTCCCGACCGCCTCGCGGCAGTCGCGGGACCTGACGGCTGTTGGCAGCGGCTGCTCAAAATCTCCTTACCGGATTGGCCAGCAATCCACCGCTGGACTGGCTTCATGCTGCTTTTCAAGACAGGGTGCCTGCCCAGGCGATTATGCCGGCATCGTCATGGCGTCCGATCGAGGTGCTCGGGAAGTGCGGCAACCGATTCGCGGCGATCCAGCGCATCGCGGCCCATTTCTAAGTTTGCTCAACGTCGTTTTTTCAGGATGATGACGAGGGGCCGGAGTGGGCAGTCCAGGCCCATGCGCAGCCGGTCTATAACGGCGACACGCTGTTTCGGTGGATCCGTTTTTGAAAGGGCCGTTTCGGATCTGCTGTTTTGGCTGCAGCAGTCCTTGTTCGACGCGATCCGCAACTGCGTGTGAAGATCACCAAGCCGCTTTTTGCATTAGAGACGCCGCTCGGGCTGTGCCGCTCGGACTTCCTGATAGAGGCGACCAAAGGGGAATATCGGCCTGTAACGCTCATCATCGAGGCGTTCGGTATCGAGACCGAAGAATACCGGAAAGCCAAGGACAAGATCGGGCCGCGCATGAATTACCTCGGGCCGATCTTCAGTCTCTTTCCCGAGGACCTCGCCGAAGCGAATGCGCCAGACGCCTCAAAGATTGGGTGATCGATAAGATCTGCTCTGCCGCAATCCGATGACGAGGCTGGGAGGGACAATGTCGATCACTGATGTGGCGAGGCGGCCAGCTCACGTTTAGCGGCTGCCACCAAGGCTTCCTGAACAGGCGCCAGCATCTCAGGAGGGCAGCTCCCGAACATGCGCGACACGAGGTCATCAGCAAGTTCCGATAGCCGCGGCTTCAGCCGGTTCGGAAACAAGCGGTCAATTACAGTTGGGTCAGCGTCCAGGCGCTTCAATTCGGTCATTATCGCGCGCATTTCAATTTCGCGCTCTTTCACCATTAGCCAAAGGCCGGGGTCGGCCCTTGTCCGCTCAAGACTGCGCTCGTCCGAACACGACGTTCGAAAGGTGTTCATCCTGGCCCTGATATGCTTCTCCTGACAGTCGGGCGGTGCGCCATAATGCTCGCGGCCGCCGCGCGGCTATATCTCATCTGACCTAAGTTCCGACGGCTCGCCATCTTCGCGCAGCGGATCGCGCGCCGTGTGGGCGAATTCGCGTAGATAGGCTCTTGACCTCTCCTCCGTCAGGCGATCCGAGAGGGCGTCGATCAGCAGCTCGACATCCGGATTCAAATCCGCCGGCTCGATCGTATTCTCCTCCCCCTGCTGGAAAATTGCTTCGTTCAAGGCCTGGAGATCGTCTCCAAACGCCTCCCTGACCTCCTGGCGCCGAAGGACGGCCGATCCGGACACCCGGTCGACGGAGGCGTGCGGGGAGATTGAGGAACTGTCACGCTGATTGCGCCGCCGCGCAGAAGATGCCGAATAGGTGTTTCGATTGAGCTTTTCGTTATCGATATCGAGATCAATGTCATCAGCGGGCACGGTGCGAGATCCACGCCTCGCATTTCGTTCCGGCTGTTGCTCCGCATTCTGCAACTCTTCTTCAGCAACTCCGGCCGCGCGGTTCTCATCGAGATCCAAACGGCGACGCAGTTCATCAAGTGAGGAAATATAGACATGACGAACGCCCTCCTTGACGATGAAGCGCAGATCTTGTGGTTGTCTCGGCCGCTCGACAGCTGCAAAATCGACGTCGGTTCCCGCAGATCCGCCGACGTTCCAGTCAGCTTGTTTCGCGACTTTCGACGCTCCCGGCGCGACGAATGTGCAGTTGTCGCTGTCGGCGATCGTCCATTCGACGGGCTTCATACAAGGTCTGGGTACCGGCCTAAATCTGCGGACTTTGGAGAACATCCGTTCGCCACTAGAGTCCAGCTTCATGATGCGCATCAGCGGCATGCCGGTGACCTGCAGGATCGCCTCTTCTGGCCTCATCATCATCAGCGTATTGACCGGAAGAAGATCGACAGCAACCGGCACTTTCGAGATCGACCGTTGCCTGCGACCATGACGATGGGAATAGGACGATTGCTCCACCCATTCTGTGGTCTTGCCGGCCGCCAGCGAGACCGCTGTCGCATCATCCTGGTTCTGAAAATTCATGAACAGCTTGATCGTCGACGCGCCCATCAGGATCTTCTGGCCCGAGCGCTGGTACAATCGCTCGAGTTGGGCACCGTCCTGAAGGATGAAGACGAAACGCACCCCGTTCTTGCGGATCAAGGGAGCAAGTGTCAGCACCGTGTCGATGCGACCGCCATTGCCGAATTCGTCGAGCATCATGAGAACTTCGTGCTCGCCATCTCGTAGTTCACCCATCTGCACGAGCTTGTCGGCCATCTGCTGGATGAACATCGAGATCAGCCGCTCGTAGATCTGCATCGCGTTCCAGTCGGCCTGGACGTAGATTACGAGCTTACGCTTTCGGATGACGTCGATCGGGATTGACGTGATCGAAGTCAGCGCCTCGACCAGCGGGTTCTGCAGGAAATTGAGCTTGGCGACGATCTCTGCCGCGATCCCTTCGCCGAGTTTTTCATGGCGACCGGCGAATTTGGTGAGCTGCATGCGGGTCTGGTCGGAAAGGACGTCCTCGTAATTTTCCAGCAACTGGATGATTGCCTTGCGCTCGTCTGACATCGAATTGAGGATACGGTAAAGCTCACTGAGCGACTTGCGTGTGTCCGGGCATTCAAGGACAAAGCCGAGCATTGCCGTCAGCAAGATCCTGGCGCTCTCCTCCCAGAAGTCTGAGGAGTCCGACCGCAGTCGCTCCGGCAACAACATCTGCGTCATCTTCTGAAGGTCGGTGATCCGCTCGTAGGGGTCGGTGCCGATGAGATCGAGCGGATTATAGCCGTCGGTAAATTTCGATCCGGGCGCCAGCAGGAAGGTCTCGTAACCCTTGTGCTTGAGATAACCGGAGGTTTGCTTGTAGAGCTCACCGCTCATATCGAGCACGACCTGCGACCCTTGAAAACTCATCATCGTCGGGATGGCGAAGGCGCGAGACTTGCCTTGACCGGGCGAACCGATCAGCATCACATGCTGGTCGCCGTCATTGCGCAGCAAAAGCCCCTGCTTCAGCCCGAGCACGATGCCATGCTTGTCGCGCAGGCGAAAGTCGGCGGCATCTTTCAGTGTCGCGAGGCGCGCCCGGCCCATGATCATCCGCTGGCGTTTCTGGATTGCCGCGCCGATCGGGAAGCCGATCAGCGCACCGGCGGCGGCAAGACCAGCCAGTGCGGCGAGCACCGTCTGCCGGGAGGGCTTTTGATAGACGCCGGCAGCGTCGACGGCCCCAAACGGCGCCTGGTACATGGCGGCGAGATGATTGCCAAAATAGCCGGCAATCTCGGCATATTCACCAGCCTTGGTGACGACGAGATAGAAGGCAACGCCGTAGGCGACGACACCCCCATAAGCAGCGGCAAAGATAAGAGCCGTGTGAGCGATCAGGCTGAACATCGACCGGACATGCAGAAGGTATAGGATCTTGCGCGACAGCGCCCGGCCACCTTTCAGCATCCAGAGGGAAAGGAGAAAAAACAGAAACGGCGCGGAAAGGGCAAACGCCAGGAGGGACAGTCCGACTGTATTGCGGGAGTGGATGATCGACAATGTGTAGCGAATGGCGTCGACAAAGCGCACCCGCGCGACGTAGTCAAAGTACGAGGCCGACCCGAAAGAGGAAATATACGCATCATAGATCAGCGTGAAGAAGGCCAGCCAGATCATGGCAAGTCCGAACAACGTGAGCGGCAAGGTGAACAGCGAGACGCGCTGCAGACCAGTCCATTTCGGGCGGTCAGTTTCGGTGTGCGTGAATACGCTTGCCATCTTCGTCCACCTCATCGGCAAAGTAGATTTCGCTGACGCCTCGGCCCCCGGCGGCATCGCTCTTCTTCAATTGGACCACGATCGGGATGATCGAGCGGATGTATCGAATGATATCGTCGCGCTCCATGCGCACATTGCTGTTCAGCACCAGCGTCGAAAGACGGTTGAACGCATGGTGGGGCGAGTTCGCATGGATCGTCGACATCGAGCCCGGGTGCCCGGTGTTGATGGCATTCAGGAAGTCGAACGCCTCGTCGCCGCGCAACTCGCCCATGAAGATGCGATCGGGCCTCAGACGAAGCGCCGTGGCCAGAAGATCGGTCATGGTGACCCTGGCTTCGCCCTGTCCGCCCTTCGAGACGAGCAGCGACACGACATTCTCTTGGCATGGCTCCAGCTCGGCCGTATCCTGCATCAGGATGAACCGCTCATGGTTCGGAATGGCAGTTAGCATGGTGTTGAGGAACGTCGTCTTGCCGGTCGACGTCCCGCCGGAGATCAGCATGCTGCGGTGGTTGATCGCGGCAAGTTCCAGGAAATCCCGAACCCTGCCCGCCCGCAGCAACCGCGACAGTTCGATATCGACATCGTCGATATAGTCATCTCCAGTGACCTTGGTGAAGCGGAATGCGCCAGCCTTTTCATAGTCGTTAAGATCGAAGCGGCGGATGAACTGCTTGCGGATCGAAAAAGCGTGGCCGGTTGCAGACGTGGGATTCAAAACGAACTGGACACGCTCGCCGCCGGTGAGCGTCGCAGACAATAACGGATTCTCGGCATTGACGGTTTGTTTGGTAAACGATGCCGCCCGTGAGGCCATGTGCCGGATCGCTTCCTGATCCAGGTCGCCGACGTCTTGTCTGACCATGCTGAGCTGGCCGATCTTTTCGAGCCAGATTTCGTTGCTGCGCTGGCAGGAGATCTCGACGACGGCGGGATCGTCAAGGAAGCCACGGATCGGTTCCAGCGCCTCTGCCAGAAAATGCTGCTCGGCGGAGATTGCAGGACGTGCGTTCATTTGCCGTATCTCTGCTTGCGCAAGCTCTCGAACCGCTCGCGAACCGGGTCGGGGTAGAGGTCGGCGAAATCAAGATCGCGTGTGACGAAGACGTTGATGTCGGAGCCCTGCGGAATATGGATCGTTGGCCGGATGTTGCGGCTGTCCTGAAAGGCTTCGGTGCCCAATTGCTGAATGCCGGAGGCGATGGTTTCAGCGGCGATTTCGCGGGCACGATCCTGTGACGTCTCGCCATTGTCCTGCGGGATGCGGGTGACGCTGCCATTATCGTTGACGATGGTGATGTAGCGATCTTCCTTCTGGCCAAGCTGGGCGATGTATTGCGTGGCGCCGCCGATCAGCGTCATCAGCGCCGGCGGTCCGAACCGCTCCCAATATTTCCGGTCCACGACACCGGTCATGCCTGACCGGCCAAGCCGGTCAGTACCGTAGGAGCCGAGCTGCACCGAGACGCCGTCGCCACGGATCATCCGCGTCCAGACGATCAAAATGCGCTCCTGTCCGCGTTCGACGCCGGATTTGTAATCGCCGATCAGCGACGAACCGGCCGGTATGAGGATGCGACGCCCGTCAAAGGAATAGACGTCCTCGCGCACGACCCCCTTGACCATGCCGGCAAGGTCGGAATTGATCGCCGTCTCCAGCGTCCCGCGGATCATCGTGCCCTGCGGGATCCAGGCGTCGGTGCGGCGGTTTTCCGTGGCGACGGAAACGTCCACCCCCTGCCCGCCCATCGACTTGAGAAAGGCACGGTCATTGTCGACCGCACCGCCGCCATCCGTGGCAGTCGCCGGCTGGGCACCCGTCCCGACCCCTGAGCCGAATAGGCCCGCGCCCGTACCATCACTGGACGCCCGGCCCGCGCCACTCGTCTGGTCCGATTGATCGAAGACAATTGCCGACGAACGTACGCGCTCCAGCAGTTTTGCATCCCGCGCGAGCTCGATGCACCGCGGGTTGTCGGGGTTCTTGCCTCGTGTGCAGTCGACTTCGGCAGGAGGTGCGGCCGGAGCGGCGGCCGGCACGACAGGTGCTGGCGGCGGAGGTGGGGGCGGCGGGGCCTCGGGGACCTCCACAGTCGGCAGTGGCGGTGGCGCCGGCGTCTTGAAGCCTTCATTGCGCTTTGCCTGGGCTGGACGAAACTCCTCACGCGGGGCGGTATCGACGGTCGGCTCCCTCTCTCCGCCCGCAAGGAGGAAATACAGTATCACGCCAACGCCGGCGACTGCCGCCACGAGCGCGACCGGACGCATCAATCCTATCCCGGAACGTCTGACCTGTCCTCCGATGGCGGTATCGTTGTCGATCGAGTGGTAGTTGGGATCGGACATGGGGCGCCTCCTATCGCGGTTGGGGTTGCGGGTTGCCGGCTCCGATCCGCTTGGGTGCGACCGCGCCTTCGATCGGCGCCGGGATATCGGCAGGGGCAGTCCGAAGATTGAAGAGGCAGGTTTCGCTGTCGGTGCCGTAGCGCAGCGTCCATTGTCGTGAGACCTTGTCGATGACGATGTAATCGGCCTCGCGGCGGTAGTTCACGAGGCTCTCGCGGCGCCTGCCGTCTACGATGAAGATCGCCGGAACGTCGCCCGTGAATTTCATGAAGGTCTTGAGCCCATCGTCGAATACCCACAGCGGCTTGGCTACATCGCTTCCTTTGAAGCCGTAGTCGTAATTGACCTTGTCGCGGCGAATGTTCTTGATATTCGGATTGCGCTCGGCGTCCTGAGCCTGTTTCCAAAGCTCGGCCGTGCCTTTCAAGCCGGCATCCTCGGGGTAGATGAACTTCAGCTTGAATGTCTGGTTCTGCATTGCCTTGCTGTCGTTGACGCGCAGATCGAACGAGTAGGTCCGCTTGGTGGTCACGACAGAAAGATTGGTCGCCGCGTCCTTCTCCATCGGCTTCAATGTCAGCGAACGCCGGTCGGCCGACGTGAGGATCTGCCAGGAAACAGTGTCGCCCGCGACCACCTGGGTGATTTCCTCGTCCGAACCGAAGAGGATTGTCGTCACCAGTCCGTAGGTGCCCGTCACCTGAAACACCTGCTCTGCCGAATAGGGAAGCGAGCGCACACGAGGGTCGAGCCGTCCGGGCCGTGCCAGCAGTTCGGGATGAGCGACGGTCGGTGAGAGCAGCAGAAAGAGGAAGAATGCAGCCACCCATCTCATCACGGGGCAATCCCCGACGGCATGGTCTCAGGGACTTTGGCGTATTCGGTCACCACGAATCCCAATGGATTATAGAGCCGAACCCGGTTGCTGGCGGGAAGATTGATCTGCCGGTAGCGCACCGTTGCCGACCAGCGATTGACGACCTCGCCGCCGCGGCGGCGCTCCCGTGTTTCGAACCGCACGGCCATGGTCGAGGGATTGAGGGGATTGACCGAGAGGATCTCCGGTCGGATGTCGCCGATGGCGCCTATCGTCTTCACCGGCCCCCGCGGATTGGACGGGTTCATCCACTCTTCGTAATCCTTGAAGGCCTGTGAACCCGGCTCCGACCACAGCGCAATCATGTCGAAATTGTCAGAAAGATAGCGTGGATCGTAGGTCTCGCGCCGGATAACATAATTGCCGACGAATGACGCACGCACGGCCTGCATTTCTGAAACGTTCGATCGATCCCTGTCGAGCGTCGTCACGGTCTCCATATAGCCGGTGTTCTTGTCGACGATGAGCGGAACGACCTCGGTGCGAACGAGCGGAAAAAGTTGCGCCACCGAAAACGACAGCACGCCAGCGACAGCCCAGCCGGCAACGGCGAACGCCAGGAGGATGAGACCGATCAGCGTGCGAAGAGACCGGTTTTTTTCTCCCCACGACAAGTGCTGATCGTAGATGTCCTGAGGACCTGGGACACGTTCGGCCGGGGTGGCCCTCAATTGCCTTTTGAACAATGCCAAATGCCGAACCTCGAAGTCATCATCTTGAAATCAATCCCGTCGCCGTGTCGTCATTCGCTGTTGCGGCGGCGGTTGGTCAGCATTCGTCCGAGAGCGCCGGCACCTGCCATGCCGCCACGTCCGGCGAGCGCCGCTGCAGTCACTGCTCCTCTTGGGCCTGCCAACATGCCAAGAGTAACCGCAGAGGCCTGCCCGGCCCTCGAATTGCTGGCCAAAAGCTTTCGCCGAGCCGCGCCATAAGCAGCATCGACGCCGCCCCCTCCCGGTACACCCGACACGGCTGTCCCGTAAGCGAAGGTGCGGGCGAAATCGGGCACCTGGAAAATGAAGTACGAGATCAGTGCGAGGTAGAGCACCATGGCCAAGACGATCGCCAGCGCGTTCTCCTTGGTGGCCATGTCTCCGTTGATCGTGTCCATCATGCCGATGAGAAACCCGAACGACAGCCCGGCCATGATGTAGGTGAAGAGCAGCATGAACATGCCGTAGGCGACGCCTCTCACCCAGGCGTCGAAAACAAACCGGGTGATGCCGAAGAAATAGCAGAGGATGGCGATCGGGCCGATCGCCAGCATGACGGCGGTGATCATCTTGGCGAACAGCGTGACGCCGGTGAGGATCAGCAGCATCGGCAGCAGGCCGAAGACGAGTACGATGAAGACGACTACGGCACCCGTGACGTTCGGCAGCCAGCCGGATTCATAGGAATTGAATAGCTGCATGACGAAGTCGTAGACCTTGCGGGCCATCGAGGCGACTTGGCTGACAAGATCCGCTCCAGCCGACTGCCCGCCCATCACTGAGGAAATCGCCGAGCCGAGATCCTGGGGCGTGGAGAGCACGAACTGGCCAATATTGTCGTAGAACGTTGCCCAGGACATGATCAGGGCGTAGGCGAGCGCAAGCTTGACGGCAGTGACCGCCATGTCCTGCAGCGCGACGCTCGACAGACCGAGCGCGCCCCAGAGAAAGTACAGGATCAGGAAGATCGCGAGGATGCCGGAGACGAGATTGCTGTTTTCGGCAAATAGCCCCCAGGCGCGCTCGAGTGATGCTTCGTTGATCTTGTCGAAGTATCGCAACGCATCGCCATAGAAATTGATCGCGTAGCTGACCGGATCCATCTCGCATCCTAAAAGTGGTTCCCAGAACTGCCTAGAATTGATTGACTGGCCGCATCGGACCGCAATCGTCCCTCATCGCCGCCGACAGTGCCTGTACAGGCGGAGTTGGCTTCAGAGCGTCGTCATATCCGAGAGCTGGCACTGGATTTTCATCAGCCGAGCATTTCGCCAGCTGCTCGTATTTTCCGCCGCAGCCACTCAGCGCCACGCAACCGAGGATCAGGACGAGGATCAGCCTCATTGAGACTGTTCCTCGAATGCGCGCAGTTGGTCGCGAACGGAGGCCCCTTGTTGTTCAGTTCCGCCATCGCGCATGACGCTGTCGGGAAGTGTCGCAAAGGTCTTGAGGTTCTGGGACGAGGTCGCGAGCGCTGCCTTATATTGCTGGTTCAGAAGCATGACCTGATTGTTGAGTGAGCCGACCGCCTCGTTGGCGGTCTGGTTGCCCTGCAGCACCATCTGGGTGTTCTGCTCGAGCGCCCCCTTCAGGTCCTGCGCCGTGCCGATCTGCTGCGTCGCCTGCATGAAGGAATTCTGCCGGTCCTTTGAGGCGCTGTTCATGGCGTCGGTGAGTGCCGTCATCGTCGTCAGCGTATTGATACCTTGCGAGTAAGCCTGATTGGCACCTGATAGCTCGCCGCCCTTGACGGTATCGACGACCATCTTCACCAGATTGAGCCCGTTGATTAGCTTGGCCGCCGTGTTCTGGAACTCGCCGCCAATCCCGCCGAACAGCGCCTGATTTCCCGACAGGATGCTGTTGAAATCCGGCGCCTGCCCCATGCTGAATCCGTTGCCGGTAGCAAGTCTTGCGAACTGGCCGGCGTCTTGGGTGCGATCGCCGGTGATCGCCTGCAGCGTCTTCGTCGTGTTGTCCTTGACGACGGACGTGTCTTCCTGAATCTGCTTCGAAAGCCGTTCGATCTCCTGGCTTATCGAGATATTAGCCGAATCCTTGACCGGCACCTGCGCAGAAGCGTGCGATATGGCGGTGATGCTGAGCGCTGTCGCGATAACGAGTTTTCTCATCTGCCTGTCCTCTCATTGCCTGTTCAATTCGCGGTCGGCCTGGCCTCGACCACCGTCACGAGCCCGAGGGCCGGATCCTCCATCGCAGAGAAGGTCGCGACGGTGCCGTTGGCGCGCGCCTGTTCCTGGAGATCCTCGAGCCATCGCTGGATCTGTTCGGTGGTCGCGGTCGACGGCACGGCGAAGCAGCGAGTGCTGCCGGTATCGATGATCGTCGACGGGCATTGGATCTGCGCCATGACAAGCGAGCCATCTTGGTCTTTCGCATTGCCGCTGCCCGAGCCGCGCAGGTTCGCTGACGACGATCGAAGCCCGGCTTGCAGGCGCTGCAGATATTGCTGGTTAGCCTCGGTCGATTTGCGAACAAACTCGTTCCACACGTTGCCGCGCTCGATCTGAGCCTCGGTGTTGCGATCGAAAGCTTTCTTCAGCTGTTCGCCGCATCCCTGGCTGTCGCTCACGGTTTCCGACACGGCAGTGTCTCCCGCCGGCGTGCGGTCGCCATTCTGCGCCTTGTTGCGGCTGTAATAGGCGGAAACCTTTTTGACGTAATCCTGGGTTTCCGGGATGTTGGGAATCTGGCCGTTCTGGAGTGATTGGCGATAAGGGCCGGCATTGTAGCCGGCGGCGATCAGGTCATAGCGACTACCGAACATCCCTTGCAGTTGCTTGATGTATTTGACGCCGCCGCGGATGTTGTCTCGAGGGTCGTAGGGATTGACGCCAAGCCCTGCTGCGGTTCCCGGCATCAGCTGCATGACGCCGGTGGCGCCGACCGCGGATCGCGCAGATTGCCGGAAACGCGATTCCTGCTCGGCGATAGCAAGCGCGAAATTCGGATCGACGCCTTGGCGGATCGCCTCGTCCTCGACCATTCGGGCGACTTCCTGCTGGCTCGGCGTCCGCTTCGATTGCCCTGCAGGAGCGGTGTCCCCGGCCATACCTTCTGCCGAGCAATCAGCGGGTGCGCCAGAGCCTTGACCGGGCGCCACGCTGTCCGTCGTTCCGCCCGATGCACCTTTGAATGCCTGGGTATCGGCTTGGTAGGTCCTGTACCAGTTCTCGGTTGCCTGCTGAATGTTCCGGCGGGCATCGTCGATCACTGGCACCTGTGCGTGGGCGGCAGAGGTCATCACCGCAGCCAGCACCAGAGCGCTGACCGAAGCCCGCTCAGGAAGCTTTGCGTTGGTCATCGAACGCATCCCCCTCCCAAGTGCAGAACTTCGACAGCCAGTTCTTCGGATCGCCGCCATATTCGTCGAGCAGCATCTCAACCTCGCGGACTGTTTCTTCCCGGCCCGACAGCACCTTGATAAACTCGGGCATGTGGGACATGTCGACGCGTGCGATGACGCTGCTCTTCGCCTGCTTGATCAGCATGAAGCGCGAGCTCGGGTCGCCGTTCTTGACCCAATCGAACTCGGCCCGTGAAAGGCCGAAGTGATCCATGTAGGAGTTCTCGTCGGCTTTAGGATTGGCAAAGAAGACGTTGGTCGAGGTCTGCTCGATGATCGTCCGGCTGACACTGGACTGCACCACGTCATCGGCCGACTGCGTACCGAAGATGACGAGACCATTTCGTTTTCTGATGGTCTTGAAATAGTCCTTCATGGTGCGCTTGAACTCGTCGTCGTCGAGCAGCTTCCAGGCTTCGTCCATCAGGTTGATGATCGGCGCCTTGCCGTCATAGATCGCGTCCAGCCGGTGGAACATGTAGAGAAGGGCTGCCGTGCGCACCGGCGGGTCGTCGAGGATCGACGTCATGTCGAAGCCGATCATCGGCCGGGAGATATCGAGATTGTCGTCGGCATTGTCGAAGAGCCAGGCATAGGGGCCGTGATCGACCCATTTGTCGAGCCGTGCGATCAAGCTGCCCTCGGTCCGCTCGCTGCCGGCAAGCAGGGCGCGGAGCGACGACAGACGGCGATACGACCTGTCCTTCGTCTTGAGGACCGACTTGATCGCGTTGCGAATGGTCGCCTCTTCCTGGGGCGTCAGGCTCTCGTCTTCTTTCGAAGGCTTCAGCATGA
Source organism: Neorhizobium sp. 2083 (assembly GCF_031455615.1). Classification (NCBI taxonomy): domain Bacteria; kingdom Pseudomonadati; phylum Pseudomonadota; class Alphaproteobacteria; order Hyphomicrobiales; family Rhizobiaceae; genus Neorhizobium; species Neorhizobium sp. 2083. The sequence goes on from NZ_JAVDTC010000007.1 coordinate 180,214, forward strand.
AGCTCAAGAGGCCGTAGAGGAAAACGCGGTTCTCCTCGGTATCGTCGAGCAACAGTGGGTTCCAGCCCGACGGCTCGCCAGGTTCGAGCGTCATGTAGGTCCCGCCGGCGGCCCGCACCATGATGTCGAGGCCACGATCCTTGTCGAAAACGATTGTCTTCAGACGCGGGCTGACCCGGTAGGCCTGCAGGATCAGGAACGCCATGATCACGGTCTTTCCGGAACCGGTAGGACCGAACACTGTCGTGTGCCCGACATCACCCTGATGGAAATTGAAGAAAAACGGCGTGCCTGATGTCGTCTCGAAGATGGTGATCGCCGGTCCCCAATGATTGCCGTCAGGCTTCCCATAGGGATAGGCATGAAAGCTGCTGAGGCCTGCGCAATTGAGCGTCGAGATCAAAGCTCGGCGCGCGATATAAGCTTGATTGCCGGGAAGCTGCGCCCAATAGGCCGGTTCCGCGTTCAGGTCCTCCCGGACATAGGAGGCGCCGAGCGCGCCCAATTCATTGCCGATCAACGCGACCGCGTCATCAAGCTGGCCGGTCGATTTCGCGACGGGCATGACGGTCAGATGATGCTCGGTGAACGCGACGCGTTTGCGCGCCAGCTCATCGCGGGCGATGTCGAGATTGGCCTGGACGCTGGAGCCGCCTTCGTCGGCTTTCGACATCTGCCGGTCGAGCCGTTCGATCCGGCTGCGGGCTGCCATATCTTCGATGAACGACATCGACTGGGTCACCACCATCTCGAACGGCAGCTTGAGGATATAGTCGAGCATGCCGGCGCCGGTCTCCGGCGGATATTCCTTGAGCGACACCATCGCTGCATAGCGGTCGTCGTCCTGCGTATCGCCTTGGAGATGGATGATCCGATTGCCGATCGACGTTCGCCGTGCCGGCAGCATCTCGTCGATCGGAATGTTGCCGAGACGGACCGGTCTGACTTTCCCTCCGTTCAGAAGGGTGTAGAAAAACTCGCATTGCTCCGAGAACCAGATCTTCCGCGTGCCCTCTTCGACCACCATATCCTCGGTGAGATCGCGATAGATCGTCTTTCCGCTTCCAAGATCGGCCTCGATGCGCTGCACGTCTCGCAGCACCTTCGGGCCATAGGCAGATAAGGACTTTTCCAGTGCTCTCGTGGCTTCCACGAGCTTGTCGCGCATCGCCCGGAACTGCTCCTTGCGGGCGACGTTGCCGCCCACGCCCATGACTCGGGAGAGCACCGATCCTTTTTTGAAAAGCGGACGCACCACCAGCGAGACGTAGGTGTCGTTGACAAACATCTCGTTTCTAGAAATGCGTGACTGATAGACGTCGTCGAGGCGCCGCATGAATGGATCGGCGAAGCTCGAGGGCAGCGATGGCGCCACCTTTCTTCGGACGACATGGGTGTAGAGCGCGAAATTGCCGATGGACGAAATCGCCCGAAACGCCGCATTGCGTTGGCGCTGCAACATGTTGATCGTCTCGATATCGGCGGTCTCGAATGAGAAGCCCGTCAACTTGATGGTCGAGACCAGGCAGTCGTTCTTCAACCGGATGATGCCGTTTTCGATCGGCACGTAGAACGGGACATGGGCTGAGATACTGCGATCGGCAAAGATCTCCCGCCCCTTCAACAAGCTTCCTTTCAGCGATCTTGCCATCGTGCTCATGGGTCAAGCTCCATAGGTCCGGATGCCGCCGCCGAGCCGGCGCCCGAGCGGGTTGATGCCGCACAGGCTGAGCCTGCCGACGATGTCGAAGAACCAGAGGTCGAGCTTGACGGTCAGCACATAGAGAATGGTGTGCAGGATGACGAAGGAGACCGGGAACCAGAGGATCGATCCGAGGATCATGAACACCATCAGCGAGACGAAGCATTCCGCCAGGAAATAGGTGTACGGAATGCCCATGACCGTCGGCGGACGGGTCAGGGCGAGAATGACAGGATAGCACTCGATATACTCGTCGCCACCGGCAGGAGTTTGGGTAGACCCGGCCATACTCAAGACCCTCCGCCAGCGAGAAAATCAACGAGTTCGGCGGCGGCAAACATGCCCGCGAGGCTTCCTCCAACGCGAAGCAGCGCTCCCCACGACCAGTATCCAAAGGCAGCCGCCAGAAACATGCCGATGAAGGCGATTGCTCCAACGGAGCGACCGAACGGGCCGGTAAAGAACTGCACCAGCCGATCGGCGGCGTTCTGCAAGGCATCGAGGTTTTGCGCCGCGGCCGGCTCGTATTGGCTGACGACCAGGAGCGTGGTCGCAAGTAGCACCATTGCGGAATGGCCGACCCACCTGCGCTTGGCCATGGAACGGCAGACGACGCTACCGCAAAGCACTGCCATTGCGAGTATGTTCATTGATGCACCTCTTCCTTGACGATTTTCAGCGGACTGCCGAGCTGGTTCGCCTCCTCCACCTGGTGAAGGCGAGTTTCCGGTGCGTGCGGGTCCGCACTCGAGAAGACAAGCATTGGGGATCTTGCCCGGCCTGCGGGCCTAATTCGGCCTGGTTGACTCGGGTCGGGACGAGAAGGCCGGCCAACCTGCGGAGTCGGAGCAAAATCCGCTGCGCCCGTGTAGTAGCCGACGACCCGCGTCACATAGTCCGCAGTTTCGCGGATCAGCGGCAGCGACCAATGGGCGTCGACACGAGGCTCGCCGGCATTATAGGCCGATGCGATAAGCACCGGGTTTCCATACTTGTCGATAAGAACGCGGAGGAACCGCGTGCCGGCTCGAATATTCTGCTCGGGATCCGTGAGATCATGCGCGCCGAAAGCCTCGCCGATCTTCGGCATCACCTGCATCAGACCGATCGCGCCGGTCGAACTGACCAATTGGGGATCGAACCCGGCGTTTTCGGCCCGCATGATCGACAGCACCCAGTTCGGATCGACCCCCTCCTCGGCTGCGATTGTCAGGGCGAGCTTGGTATAGCCATGAGGCATTCCGGAACGCAGGTCAGGCCGGGGCTGCATCAGCGCAGCGTCGGCATCGTTACGCGGATCGCTGAGCGGCAGGACTGCGCCTGAGTTAAAGGAGAAGACGCTCATCGGTGAGAGCACGGCGCGTTGGCGCCGCGCTCTCGTGCTTCCTGCCGCTTCTCCCGGTCGCTCCGAATCGAGGCCCCCGTAATCAATCCCGACTTGATCAAGGTGACGCGGGCTTGGCGCGAGCATGTCGGTCTCCAAGTTCCCCGCAAAGCGCTCGTTGAAACTGGCGAGATCGATTGATGGCGGTGGGAGGCGCCTTTCTTCAACAGGACCAGACGATGCGGCAATCCGCGTCGCGAGCGCGCCGGCCTCCCTGAGACGGAGAAGCACCGCTTGATCGGGGATTCCGGCTGCCGGCTGTGGTCCATTATCGGCCGAACTGGCGGCCGATCCGGTAAAGAGAAACGCGGACGTCACGGCAGACCAGATGGCGCTGCGTGGCCAACGGATTAGCGGTCTTTTCACAGAAGAATGCGAGCTGCGATCCATCACCAAACCAGTCAAACTTGTATTTCGGTACAAATTTTGAACTTCATTCTTCGGCGGAAATCAACTCCAAAGTTGCACTGCAGTACAATTTTTGATGCAAAGAGACAGCCTTATCCAATCGGATATCCAAGGAATTCAATCCGATAGGCGCGACCATCGATCCGGCTTCCAACGATACTCGATCTGCTCTCGATCGCCGAAAATTCGCGACAAACGCACAGCGGTGCCGCCTTTGACCAAAACCGAACGGAGATCGGCTGCCGACCGGCTATCATAGATTCGGCATGTGAAATTCGGGAGCTCCCGCTGAACCCTGGGCGCTTGCCAGCACGTGAGTACCTGAAAGCGATGACCACTAAGCCCCCTGGCAAGATCGCGTGAGATCAGCTGCACGGGGCCGAGACGATGACGTTGAAATTCTGCGCCATATTCCAGCTGGCACTCAACGAATTGCTTGGATAGTTTCTGCAGGCGGCGAGAGTGAGATATGCAAACGGCTCTGGCGGCAGCAGTCGCTGCGCCTGCGTCAGTTGCCCACATCCGGCTAATGGAATCGCAATGGCCATCGGCCAAAACAATGCAGTCCAGATCCGCACGGCTTCATCTCCTGGTTTCCTGCCGATAGCCGGCATGTTCGAGGGCTTCGAGAAAGAGATCGCGGGCGAGCCCGCAGAAGGGCGACGAGGTCTGGGCCACGCGCAGTTCGGTCAGCACCGGCCCAAGTCTGGAGATAGTTGCGACGACCTCCGCCAGATCGTCATTGAGACCGTCGCGAAACATCTCGCGACCCCGATGCCCCTTGACGACAATGGCGTAGTCGTTGCGCTCGATGCTATGCCATAATTCGAGGGTCCCGGTTTCACCGCCATGGCTCTCCGTGTCGCAAATGAGCATCAAGGCGTAATCCGGATGAGGCAGTTCGCATTCTTCGATCGACGTGCCGCCGTGAAATTCGGTCAGCACCGCCGCTGACGAGAACAACAGCAAGCGCTCATTGATCAGCAGCCGCCGCTGTCCGAGATGCACGAACCCGTTCATGACGGCCGACCGCAGCTGGCCCGGCGTGAGATTTTCCGCGCAGTGCTCGCAGATCGACACCAACTGATCGCTTCTCAAGGCAAATGCGTTGTGGAAACGGCCGACAACGAAACGCTCCATATTCTCGGTGCGACCGCCGAGCGACTCGACGAACGCGAAGGCACCAAGCCGCGCCCACGGCGTCTTCAGGTCATCACTATCAGCCGACAATCCGGCGACACTTACCAGGCTTGACGATCCGACGACAATTCCGGCGGCCCGGGTTTGCGCACCGCAATCCGGGCAGTGGACGCAGACCGGAACCTTGTACCATTCCTTCGTCAGTAGGGATCGCTGGCTTGTCAGTGGAAGACCCGTCTCACCGATGGAAAGCCACGCAACGCCGGCGTCGGCCAGACGCCCGCTGCCTTGCAGCAGACCAGAAACGTCACTGGCAAGGCATCCGGCTTTCCGAGATCAAACTCGTACTACAGTACAATTTTGTAGCAGCCCGAAACCGATCGCTCAAGATCGCAAAATTGGTTTGGTTAAAAATGCCGATTTGGCCACACGGTCAGGTCGCCTTGCCGTGCGCCCCGACCTTAGAGGGCGGGGCGTTGGCACGGCGGTACTGTCGGCTTTTCAGTCCGGCCCGGGGAAAGCCTATCAGGTTCTCGAAGGCCGGATTACTCCCGACAACGTCGGCAGCATTGCATGCTGCCGGCGGTGCGGTTTCACTATTCTGCCGGAGCTCGATGCAGAGGGCTTCATTCAAGCAATTTATCGCAGGTCGCGCGATTGCTGAGATGCGAGGGTCCAGCCTAAGCCGTGGTCTCGTGGGACCATATGCCGTTGTCGTTGTCGCCGAAATCCGAGATTGTCGCGATAGCGCTGGGTAGCTTGGTGCAGAACCTATTCTGTGTTGCCAGATGCAAGGCAGCAACGAATGAATCCCGAGATTTCGGAGTTTCAGATGATAAAAATCGGTTCGATCGTGATCCATTGTTACGAATTTAAACGCATGGTCGGGTTTTGGCAGGAAGCCTTGCATTATGTACCGCGTGCGCCCGCAAGCAATGACTGGATCGTGCTTTGTGATCCTAACGGTCATGGCCCCAATATTTCCTTTCAGGCTCGCGATCGCCGTGGCTGGCGGAGAAGCTGGCTCCACCTGGACCTTTATACCGATTGTCAGGAGGAAGAGGTACGTCGCTTGTTGACGATCGGAGCGAAGCAATATCCGTGGCGCTATCCCCAGAACGCTGACTACGTGGTCTTGCAAGACCCGGACGGAAATCTTTTCTGTATCGTGCAAAAGTCGCCAGTTTCCTAAGCTCGTTCTGGCGGGTTTAGGTCCTTACAGATGAAACAGCTTACTCAAAAAGGCAGCCAACGGTATCGCGACGGCCAATCATGCGTTGACGCCGAGCTGGGGGCCGGCGCTATTCTTGGTTGGACCGGCTATGCCACCGTGCGTGCGCATGTTCGCTTATCGGTGCCGTCACCAATTCACTCCAGCGCTCATGATCTCATTCCGCCCATTGCCTACCAGCGCGTTCGCTGAATCGGTCGGCTCCAGGTTCGCCTATTCGCGTATTGGAGTATTCGTCTATTCGCGGACCCACCGATCGCGCATTGCCGCAATCGCCGAAGTGCGCGTTTACCTGTTTGCCGATTGCCTCAAACGCTGTTAAGCGCAGTCGCCTATTCGCCGATTCGCTTATTGGTAACTGCCCGGTCGGAAGCGGGTCGCACCCTCCAAGGCTGACTCCACCTTCCGCCTCCTATCGGCCCGAATTCAATCGCGCACTCAGCTCGCACGGTTCCAGATTGAGCTAGAATTGTCGGCGCCGATACCACTGGACTCGCCTAGGCGACGATCGCCCCTCGGGCGAAACGGCTGATGGTATACCATTAGCCTATCCTGCCATCTCTCACCAGCCATCTCTCACCAGTTCGGCCAGCACGCCGTACCTCATCCGTCGATGGGAGCGCATCGGTGCTCCAGGGCGAAGGCTGGTGCATCATTTCCAGCGCGAGGAAGAAGCGGTCGAGCTCTTCCTCGCACTTCTCAGGCAGAAGCGCTCTCGCGGATACGGATTGAGACCCCACGCCGGGCGGGAGACGGTCTACTGACCGGCCACAAAAAGAGCTTGGCCTGCGCAGCAAAGCCTGCGCCGGGGTTCGATGCGCGGGCGCAGGCTCCGGGTCCATACCTTCAAGGGGGTGTATAGACTTCATTCGGCCGATCGAGTAGCTAGGTTGGCGAAGCGGCATTCCCAATCGGAAGAAGGGCCGTTCCGGCCCCTCCCCTTCTTTTCTTCGATCTAGGCGCGATTTGAAAAGAGCGGCATGATGCGCTTCTTTGCGAGGCGGTCTCGCGTCGTGGTGAACATCGAGCACCCCATTCCCGCCAAGTTTACCACCCGTTGATGTTGGCGGGTCCGTACCAGAAGCGCACCTTGACGGTTGTCTCATCGATTTCCTCGACGATTGAAACGGTGAAGCTGCCACCAAGGTTCGGTGGAGTATCATACACCTCGACCTCTTTTTGCCGATCGGCCATGTTCAGACCTCCGAGCCGATGATTGTGGGCTGGTTTTGCTGAACCCGAATGGTGAAACCAGCAACGCGGGTGCCGATGATGCCCGGCTCCTCGATATGCTCAAAAGCGGGATCGAAGACGGCGCGCGAAATCAGGAACCGGCCCGCCACGAGATCGATGGAATGTGTCGGCGAAACGCTGTCGCCTTCCTCGTTCTCGCCCGTCACGAGCAGGTTCCCCGCAAGCGGCGACGGAAAATCCGCCAGTTGCGTGAAGCATTCGAGGCCGTCGACAAGGCCGTTATCGTCGCAATAGGCGATATGGTAATCCCCTATCCGAACAATATCGATGCACGTGCAATCGATATGGGCATAGATGGATTTCAAAGCGTCCTGCCGGTTGATCTCCACGCTGCGGATGGTTCCGGCCTTGGCGTCGATAAGATAGCCGGTAAGTATGTCTGTCATTGGGATGATCTCCTTCGTCCTGCGAAACGGTGCTGCTCTTGCCCTCGGGGGCAGAAGCTCGGGGTTTTCGGCCCGCCCGCAGGGAGCTATCCCCACGGGCGAGACCGATGTTCCAATCGCTGGCTCAATCCCAGGGAATGACAGCCATCAGGTCCTCTTCGTCCTGACCGGGGTAACGGCCCAAATTGGCATTGAGCCGCCCATGGCCGGTGTTGATGGAAAGGCTGTAGTAGTCGCCGCCGCTCTGGTTCTTCCTCTGCCAGACCGCACCGATTTCGACATGCCGACCCCTCGGGGACTTTGCGAAGAGGCGGTAAACCGGCGCATCGGGATTGGTGCTGCGGTTTTCCTTGCCCGTTATGTCGAGGTCGTAGGAGATGGAAGCGATGTTGCCGGTAAGGGTGTTGTTCTCACCGAAGCGGATGAAATTTGCGTAGTCGGTCATTGTCTGTCTCCGTTGGATGCGGTTGCCACCCCGAAGGGCAAGCCCCCTCGGGCGAAGCCTCCCCGGTCTGTCCGGGGGAATGGCCTCTGACATTCCCCCGGACAGAGGGGGGAGGGCATAGCCCGCCCCTCGGCGACGGCTGTTCGGGTCAAGGGGTCGTGACGAGGAAAAAACGGAAGGTTCGGCCGCAGGCGGAAAGCCGTTTTTTTCCCGGCGCGACAAGCGGCTGTGCCGCGCCTGCCCCTTGATCCGGGCGGCCGGCGATGTCAGGGGCGAAACAAACAGACGCGGCCCGGAATGGGCCTCATCGCCCGGTGCAAATCACCCGCTGGACAAGCGATCGTAACCGGGATCGGCGGAGCCGGCCAAAGGCCGGCACCGTGCCCATCGGCATTGAGCGCGATCCGCTCGGCGAGCGGATGGCCCGAACAGAAGGAACGATCTTCAACATAGGTGGAGGTCAGGTGGTCGTTTCCCACGAGGCTCCGGAAAACCCTACGGCGCTATATGGGAGCGCGGGTTTCCTCCGCCTGCTCCGCTCGCCTCAGCGCAAATGCAATAGCATTTGTCGCGGGCTCACTCCGGCCGCGGTCGCGCCGCCCGGCGGCGCTGCGGCTGGGAAACGATTTCGGACAGCGCTCACGCGCAGACTCTGTCCTTTTGATCGCGCCAGCGCGACGTGAAACGAGCACGGCGCGATCCTGCAAAGATGAAGAATATCGGAGAAATCAGCATAGCGCCGGCCGCCGGCCGGGATTTCGGGAATTCTCGACACGCAAGGAGCGGAAAAAGGGCAGCCGCAGGAGCTTCAACAAAGTGGCCCGAAGGGGAAGCGGGATCGACCGCCCCCGTTCCTTGCGCTCCGTTTTCATGAGGGCGGGTGGGGAGCTGCGAGGGGTGGGGCGCCAGGGGCACCCCTCGCGCCTGACCGCGCCGCTTCGATAGCGGCTCGGGCAGGAAAGCAGCTTCACCCACTCGATCCGGTCGTCTTTGATGAAAATGGAAGCTGCGCCGCCCTGTGCCGACGGCGCTCGCTGCTTGAACCGTCACCTTGCAGCTTTCAGCGCCGCCATCTTCTCGCCGATCAGCCAAAGCGCCTTGTTGAGCTTGATGTCCTGATCGATGCCGTTCACGGCCCGGGATTTCATGCGGCGCGGGCGGCCGAGATCGTCACGACCAGTGCCGCGTAATCCGCCCTTGACGGCATTCTCCTGCACCACGTTCCAGACCGTCCACAGATCATCGGCGCGGTCATCATGACGGCGGGGAACGAGCAATTGTTCGGCCTTGATCAGCGTCGTCGTTTCGCCTTCGCCGTCCCCAAATCGCAGGACGTGGGCGGCGTCTGCGAGAATATCCCTTTCATCGCGGTTTAACTTGAGGGTTGACCAGTCCTGCGGAGCGGCAAGGGTGCGTTCGGCCTCGCCGAGAACGCGATAGGTGCCCTCGATGACCTTGTGCTGCACGTCGCCGGAATGGCGCACCTTGATCGCATCGATCGTGCCGGTCTGCGTCACCAGCGAGTTCATGCAACGCACGCGGAAAAGCCCGGCCATCAATTCGTAGGCGCTGGTTCCGTCATTGGCGTTCTTGAGGAGGATTTCGCAGACGGTGTCGCCGACATGATAAACCTTGCCATCGTCGATGCGGCGCATGCGAATGAGGTGTTTGGTGAAGTCGGCTTTGCCCTCGGTGCGGCTGCGCGACTGTTTCGCGCCAACCGGCATGAACCCTTCCCGCATGAGGCCGCGCAGAATCTCGATGGTTGGAATGGGCTGGAACCGTTCGGACCGGCTCTCGTGGGCGGTCACGGCGAAGATGGAGGGGGCGATTCGGCGCATTTCGGTTTCACTCAGCGCCCGACCCGTGTCGAAACGTGCGGTCTCGGTGTAGATGCTCATTGTCTGTCTCCAAGATTTCCCGTTGCCACCCCGAAGGGCAAGCCCCCTCGGGCGAAGCCTCCCCGGTCTTGTCCGGGGGAATGGCCTCTGACATTCCCCCGGACAGAGGGGGGAGGGCGAAAGCCCGCCCCTCGGCGGCGGTTGTTCGGGTCAAGGGGTCGTGACGGGGAAAAAACGGAAGGTTCGGCCGGAGGCGGAAAGCCGCTTTTTTCCGGCGCGACAAGCGGCTTGCCGCGCCTGCCCCTTGATCCGGGCGGCCGGCGATGTCATGGGGCGAACTAACGGAAGCGGCCCGGAACGGGCCTCCTAGCCGGGTGCGTCAGCGACCGCTGGACAAGCGATCGTGACCGGGATCGGTGGAGACGACAGAAAGACGGCTCCATGCCATCGGCATAGAGCGCGGTCGGCTCAACGAGCGGATGACCCACGCAGAGCGAACGATCTCAGTGGAAGCGCAGGGATGCTATGCCTGCAGACCCCACGGATTCACAAGTGCCACTCCCATACCCTCGAAATCCTTGATATTGCGCGTGACCAGCGTCATACGCCGCGTGAAGGCTGTCGCCGCAATATAGGCGTCGTTGATCGGTTTGGGATTGGGCACATGCCACCGGGCGGCCTGAACGGCCGCAGCCTCATCCAAAGGCAGGACACGGCCGGAAAACGCAGTGAGAACGGTATTTTCCAGCCAGTTGCGCAGCACCTTCCCGGCGGCGACATCATTATGCTCGACCAGCCGAACGCCAATCTCCAGTTCGTGCAGGACGACGGAGGAAATGAACGTCTCGGCCGGATCGACGGTTTCGTTCCAGACCACGACATTGGGATCAGCCTTGCCGCTCGCAACCTTGCGCAGTTCGGACACGACATTGGTATCGAGCAACAGCATCAGGACAGATCGACCGGTTGGGCATGTTCACTGCGCTGCGGGAGCGGCAAGTCGACGTCATCAGCCCCAGGCGCTGCCAGCATGTCGCCGAGCGTCCGCATTTTTCCAGTCAGTCGCTTGTACTCGTCAAACGACAGAAGCACATGCGCAGGCCGTCCCCTGTCGGTGATAATCACAGGCCCATCCTTGGTGGCGCGCTTTGCGCGGCCAAGGTCCTGATTGAGTTCTCGACCTGAAAGCGTGGTGACGGTCATGGCGAGCCTCCAAGACTCGTGGTTACGTAACCACATTTAATCCGCGTTTGCTGGAATTGCAAGATGCAGCGGCGCGCGCGGGACACCGGTCGCAAGCTGCCCGACCGCGGTCGGCGAGTGCGATCCTACAGAGATGAAGAATATCGGAGAAATCAGCATAGCGCCGGCCGCCGGCCGGGATTTCGGGAATTCTCGACGCGCAAGGAGCGGAAAAAGGGTAGCCGCAGGAGCTTCAACAAAGTGGCCCGAAGGGGAAGCGGGATCGACCGCCCCCGTTCCTTGCGCTCCGTTTTCATGAGGGCGGGTGGGGAGCTGCGAGGGGTGGGGCGCCAGGGGGCACCCCTCGCACCTGCCCGCGCCGCTTCGATAGCGGCTCGGGGCAGGAAATCGGCGTCGGTATCGGCCTGACGTCGGCTTGCGCCGGCCTTGGCGCAATCGAGGACTTTTCTAAATCCTGCCGTGAAAATCCAAAAAGTCTGAGCTGCCCGGTTTTTTCGACATTAATGGGCGGTTCCTTTGGTTCGGGGGCGCGCGATCTGACAGGCTGCGCCCCGTCAATGCCGGGCGCTTCGGGCGAGGGCGGCGGCGCGGCCCCCTTCCCTTGCCCCTCGACTCTCCGGAGCTTCGCATTCCAGCCGCCCATGATATGGGCCAGCGTGTGCCATTCCTCGTGAAACCTCACGGCGAGGCTGTCGCCTACCAGAACGGTTGCGGGAATATGCAGAAGCGAGAACTGAATGTAGGCCATGTGGACGGCGCGCCGGTCAATATCGACGGCGGTGACATGCAGGCGTTGCTGGTAATTGAAACCCGCATCCCTGATGGCCTCCGCCAGGGCGACGATCATAGCGCCGCTTCCAACGGCGGGTTCCTGCGCAGTCAGGAAGCCGCGTTCCTCTATGATTTTTCCTATGTCCTCTCTGCTGCCGGCAAGCATCTGCGCCATCATCCGGCAAATGGGATAGGGTGTGAAGAATTGCCCGCGCGCCTTGTTGTGCAATTCGAGCGCATGGAACGTTGCCCCCAGAATATCTTGCGGCCCGTCCTCCATCGCCATCGTGACCTCCCCCATGATCCGGGCGAACGTCTCCATTGTGGCGTGGTCATACTTGCGGATGATTTCGAGATATCGGGCTTCTCGCCCCTCGAATTGCCCGAGATCGACGGCGTTGCTCATGGCGATGGCAGCACATTCGCACCAATCGGAAAACACCGAATAGAGGTCGTGCTTGTAACGGCAACTCTCGGAAAAGCTTGACGATTGTTTTGAGGCGGGAATTGTTCATGGAATGGCTCGACGCTCGATCGATCCGCGAAGCCGGCTCCGATTTTCCGAAGGCAGGCGTATCCTGCCTTCAGGTCGCGGGAACGGGGGCGGAACGGTGTTTGGGGAGAGAGGGCCGAGCCTTCTGCCCTGCCCTTCAAGAATGGATGGAAGGTCCATGAGCCCCGCCGCTAATCGACGCCGCGGCGGGCGCTCAGCGCGCTATCGGTCCCGCTCTGCCAATTCGGCGATAGGGGTTTCCGGCAGATCGAAAGCATTGAGGGCAGCGCTCAGGGCGTCCTGCACATCGCTCCACTTCACGGCTTCATGACCGGCAAGGTAGGCGCTGATCAACTTGCAGCAGACTTCGGCGGCGAGCGTAGGATCGGAGGTTTGATCGCACATCGGATTGTTCGTCTGAGAGGGAGGAACCGGCCGCGCTGGAGAGGCGCGACCGGCTGGCGGCTGCGGTGGATTATTCCGCTGCCATCGGGAAGGATTGTGCCTCGGCCTCGGCTTCCCCGTTCGGATCGGCTGCGATCCGAACGGGCGCTGGGAGCCAGCCTGAACCCTTGATTCTGCGTTCCGCGACCAGGACAGCCTCAGCTTTCTTGGATGCAGCCGAAACCGCAAGGGCGGCGTCCGGTCCCTGCGCTTCAAGAACGGCCTGTTCGATCCCCCGGCGATTGATGTGGCTGAAATAGCTGTCGGCGGTCGTTTCAAACCAGTCCGTCATGTCGACCTTGAGGGCGCGGCCAAGCTGGTTTGCCTGTTCGATACCGTTCCGGCGGTCGCTGTATTTGACCTCTACCGCGTTGACGGCATGCGCAGCGGCATAAGCCAGCAGCGACAGAAGCTCCTCGCGGCTCTGCGCAAGGCACCAGTCGAACAGGTCTGCAGGATTGCCGGGGATTTTGTGCCCGTAATTCTCCTGCAGGTTCTCGAAGGCAACCGAGGCTGCACAATCTGCCGGCTGCTTGATCCATTTGCCCATGCGCTCATGGGTGAGCGTCACCTGCAGGGCGCTTTGCTCGGACACAAGCCCGCCATAACTGATACGCAACAGCATCGCGTGGACGACGGCGGCCAGGGCCACATCGGGATTGTGCGCCAGTTCCACACGCAAGGCAGCGGTTTTCTTCGCCGTGAGAACCTCGATCGGCGCTTGGGGGTGCGTGAACTTCGGGCTTCTTTCCTCGGCCTCGCTGCTTCCTGCGCCGACGGCGACGGCCTCGCCGCCTCCCGTTCCGTCGTTGTTGTCGTCTGCCGTTTCCTCGGGTTCGTCTTCCTCCCTGACGATTCCGATCGCGGTTTCCGCTTTGCCGGAGTGGTTGACGAACACGATCACGCCGCTGCGCGCCATGTCGTCCGGGTGATAGGCTTCCGTCTTTTTGGAGATTTCATCCAAGCGCTTGTCGATTTCCGCGACGCGCTGCTCCGCGTCATCGTCGGCAAGATCGTTGTCGATCAGCTCGCCCAGTTCGTCACGCTCGCTCACGAGCGCATCATGGTCGGCCTGGTCCTCGGCGGAGAGCTCAACCTCTTCGGGGTAGATGCGCGGAATATTGAAAATCCAGTCCGGGCGCGCGAATGCCGTCTCCACCCATTTCCACCCCTGTTCGCGATAGGGCGAGGCGACGGCGTCCAACTGCTCCGAAGCGAGCTTGTCGAGCAATGCGACATCAAGCACGTAGCCGCCGCCCTGATCATCGAAGAGATCGCGGCGCACAGCACCGCCTGCCTGTTCATAGGCGTCCAGCCCGCCGATCAACTTTACGCGCCGGTCGGTGCTGGCAACCTCGCCGGTGACGAGATTGGACTTGATCCGATGGGCGTGACGATCCCACCCCGGCAGATTGTCCCAGACCTGTTCCTGCCGCTCATGGTCATCGCAAACGGTGAAGGCGGAAAGCTGCTCGAAGGTCATCGCCCCGTCACGGTGAAGCTCAAGCAGCCTGGGTGATACCTTCGCCAGCGCCAGACGGCGGCGCACGATGATTTCGGTGACGCTGAAATGGGCTGCGATGTCGGCTATGGATTTGCCCCCATCCGCCATGACCGAGAAAGCCTCGAACTGGTCGACCGGGTGCATGTCCTCGCGAAAGATGTTTTCCGACAGGCTGGTTTCCGTGGCGTTGGCACCGTCGCGCACCTTGCATTCAACCGGATGGTTCTTGGCGATCTTGCCCTGCTCCAGCAGCAGCAGCAGGGCCTTTCTCCGGCGTTCGCCAGCAGTCACATAATAGCGGCCCCGCTTCTCGCCGGCTCTGACGACGAGGTTTTGCAGGACGCCTTCCGCGTCGATATTGGCGGCGAGTTCCGCGATTTTTGCAGGATCGTATGTCTTGCGGACGTTCCTGGGGTCGGCGTCCAGCTTGTTCAATTCAATGATGACAGTGGTGGTCATGGCTCAATCTCCTGATTTCCCGTTGGTTCGGGCCTTAAAAACCCGCTGTGGGCGAAGCCTTCTTCCTTTGATCCGAAGGACGTGCCCGCACGTCCTCGGGACGAAGGGAGGGGGCGTAAGCCCGCTCCCGGTAGGGCGAAGATCCGGTCATGGGTCGGACGGGGAAAAATCGGAAGGTTCGGCGCGAAGCGGTGAAAGCCTATTTTTCAACGGCCGACAGCGCCCTCGGGCGCGCTTTCCCATTGGCCTGATCTACGCCCTATCGTAAGAGCGGCAATGTCACGGTGCAGAAGCGCATCCGCCCCGATGCGGATGCTCCTTGTGAGATGCGGGCGCACCGGCGCCCTCCCGATCTCGTCCACGCCTGCCTTGGCGGGCCGCGCAATGTGATCGTAACCCGCCTGGGCCGAAACCCGCTTCGGGGTTCGGTGGAGTCGTGCCTGGTCTAGGCGAAGCGGCGACAGGGCGCGGCGCAATAGAGCACGCTCCCTTGGGGGATGCGCTCAAGAGACAAATCGAACTTGGTTCTCAGGCTCAGTCTTCAGACCGCATTGTCCGGCAAATCGGTATAAGCCATCCCCTTGAACAAATCAGGAGAGAACATGGAAACCGTGGAAATCAGCAGCCGCAGCGACTTCGCTCTTTGGGCAATTGCACGGGCGCGAGAAATCGTAACGTCCGAGGGGGCTGCTTTTGCGATGGCCGCTCGCGATATGGACGAGGAGGCGCTGGCGCAAACCGCAGCCGCGCTTGGCAAGGCCATCAGCGATGCGATGGTGGAAGTGTTTGATGGCCTGGTAGATGAGTCGTGATTTTCAGAGCGACAGCGGGCCACTGACCAATATTTCGATATAATTTTTGGTCAGCACGGTCCGGCGCCGTCGTCTTTCGCTCCCGTTGCAAACTGTCAGAAACTTGCATATATTTCTGACAGGAGAAAAGCCGTGCAAAAGCTGACATCGCAAATCATGGGACATGCTGAACGACTGCCGGAAGGATCTGCGCTTTCGGCAAAGGGCTTTCTGCATCTCGGAAATCGTGCCGCGCTGGACCAGGCCCTGTCGCGACTGGCCGAGCGCGGCGAGCTCGTCCGGGCCGGCCGCGGTATCTATATGCGGCCCGTCAAAAGCCGTTTTGGCAGTCGGCCGCCGACGGTCGAACAGGCGGTGGAGGCAGTGGCGCAGCAGCGCGGCGAGGTCATCGTCTCAAACGGCGCCGCCGCGGCGAATGCCCTGGGGCTGACAACACAGGTCCCGGTTCGCTCCGTCTACCTGACATCCGGCCGCAGCCGCACGATGAACCTTGGACAGCAGACGGTCGAACTCAAGCACGTGCCGCGCTGGCAACTGGCCTTGGCCGATCGGCCCGCCGGCGTGGCGGTCCGTGCGCTCGCCTGGCTTGGACCGGAGAAGGCCGATGAAGCACTGTCGCGGATCAAGCGAAAGCTGCCCCCGGACGCGTTCGGCGAGCTGGTGGCGGCGGCTCCGCAGTTCCCGACCTGGCTTGCAAGAAGCGTGGGAAAGGCTGCGCATGGCTGATCTGTTCCTGACCTTGTCAAAGGATGACCGGCGCGAAGCCTTGGCTGTGGCAGCCGACCGCACCGGACGGCCCATTCATCTGCTCGAAAAGGATGTCTGGGTCGTCTGGACGCTGCAGACGCTCTTTTCCTCCAGGCTTGGCGAGCATCTCGTCTTCAAGGGCGGCACCTCGCTTTCGAAAGCCTATGGGGTCATCAAAAGGTTCTCCGAGGATGTCGACCTGACCTACGATATCCGCGCCCTGGCGCCGGACTTGGTCGGCGACAATGACGAAGCACTGCCGAAAACCCGCAGCGAGGAGAAACGCTGGACCAGCGAGGTGCGAAAGCGGCTTCCGATTTGGGTGGCGGCCTCAGTGGAGCCGGTGATCGCCGGTGCGCTACGCGATCAATCTCTTCCGGCGGCAATCCGCCTCGAGGACGATACGCTCTACCTCGACTATGAAGCGGTGAGCAGCGGATCCGGCTATGTCGCACCGAGCGTCATGCTCGAATTCGGAGCCCGATCCACCGGCGAGCCAGCCAGTATTCGCGATGTCGAGTGCGACGCGTCGGGTCAGGTCGACGGTGTCGAATTTCCGAAAGCGAGCCCGCGCGTCATGCACGCGGAGCGGACATTCTGGGAGAAAGCGACCGCGATCCATGTCTTCTGCCTGCAGGAGCGCCTCCGCGGAGATCGTTTTGCCCGCCACTGGCATGACGTCGTCCGGCTGGACGATGCCGGCTTCGCCGACAAAGCATTTGCGGACCGGCAGCTAGCCAATGCCGTAGCGAAACACAAATCCATGTTTTTCGCGGAGAAGGCGGCCGACCGATCGCCCATCGACTACGCAGCAGCCGTCAACGGCAATCTGGTTCTTGCAGCATCCGGAGAAGGTCTCCGCGCGCTCGACGAAGATTACGCACGCATGGTCGACGACGGTTTGCTGCTCGGCGATGCCGAGCCGTTCGAGCACCTGATCGAGCGATGCGCGCAAGTTCAGGCGCGCGCCAACAAAGCCGACACGTCGAAATAGCCGATTACAGGCGGACTGCCTCACTGGCTCAGTGCTATTGGTTGACTCGTCGACGGGTGTGGCTTTGCGACGATCTATTTCATAATTTGAGGACCGAGCAAATCTACTGAAAATTCCGACTCCGGATCTTCAGCGTATCGATATGAAGATCCGGCGTGAACATGTCCCTCGCCCGAACCCCCGGAGGCGCTTTTTCGCGCGAATCCGGGCTGCCGGGAGAGCCATGGGCAAATTCATCGCCGCGGCCGGTCGGCGACCGGAATGATCCGTCCCGCCCGGCAAGCCCCGACAGATCGGCCGACAGGTCAAAGAGCTGCTGGGCGACCAGGTGAACCACCTCGCCTTCGCGCTGGATCCTGCCGTTGATCGCCATCATGCTGGCGCCGAGCACCACGCGGCGCGAGCGCTCGAACAGCTTCGGCCAGACGACGACATTGGCAATGCCGGTCTCGTCCTCGATGGTGATGAACATCACGCCCTTGGCCGAACCCGGCCGCTGGCGCACCAGCACCAGCCCGGCCGCCATCAGCCACTGGCCGTCCCGCGCCGTCATCGCCTCTGCACAAGTGACGATCCTGCGCTTGGCGAGATCGGCCCGCAGGAACCTCAAGGGGTGCTCCCGCAGTGTCAGGCCGACATGGCTGTAATCCTCGACGACGTTATGCCCGTCGGTCATCTGCCTGAGCTCGACGTCCGGCTCCCGCTGCTCGGCAATCGCCCGCGCCTCGCGTTCGGCCGCGGCGGTGAACAGAGGCAGCGGCTCGTCGCGGAGCGCCTTGATCGCCCAGAGCGCATCGCGTCGTTCGAGCCGCAATGATGGCAGGAACGCGTCGGCTTCGGCGAGCTCGACGAGGGAAGCGACCGGCACACCAGACCGGCGCCACAGGTCGTCCACCGATGCGAAGGGCTCGTCGGCACGCGCAGCGACGATGCGCGCGGCGTCGGCGGTTGCCAAGCCGCGCACCAGCCGCATGCCGAGCCGTACCGCATGTCGGTCCGTGCCTTCGACCTCCTCGAGCGTGCAGTCCCAACGCGACCGGTTGATGCAGACCGATCGCACCTCGACGCCGTGTTTCCTCGCATCGATAACGATTTGGGCGGGCGCATAAAATCCCATCGGCTGCGAGTTCAGGAGAGCGGCGCAGAAGACATCCGGGAAATGGCATTTGATGTAGCTGCTGGCATAGGCGATCAGTGCGAAACTGGCAGCATGGCTTTCGGGGAAACCATAGGAACCGAAGCCTTCCAATTGACCGAAGGTGCGCTTGGCAAACTCTGGTGAATAGCCGTTGCGGATCATGCCGGAAACGAGCTTGTCCTCAAACCGGCTGACGCCGCCGGTGAACTTGAAAGTCGCCATGGATTTGCGGAGCTGGTCGGCTTCGCCGCCGGTGAAACCGGCACAGACCATCGCGATCTTCATCGCCGACTCCTGGAACAGAGGCACGCCCAGTGTCCTGTGCAAGACCGCCTCCAGCTCGGGCGTCGGGTATTCGACCTTCTCCTTGCCTTCGCGCCGGCGGAGATACGGATGAACCATGTCGCCCTGGATCGGTCCGGGGCGGACGATCGCCACCTGGATGACGAGGTCATAGAAGGTCTCCGGTTTCATCCGCGGTAGCATCGACATCTGCGCCCGGCTCTCGATCTGGAAGGTGCCAAGCGTGTCGGCCTTGCAGATCATCGCATAGGTCGCCGCGTCTTCCTGCGGGATCGTGGCGAGGTCGAGATCCTGATGCTTGTGCTCGGCGATAAAGGCAAAGGCCTTTGCCATGCAGGTCAGCATGCCCAAGGCCAAGACATCGACCTTCATCATCTTGAGCGCCTCGACGTCATCCTTATCCCATTCGATCACCTGGCGGTCGGCCATCGCCGCCGGTTCGATCGGCACAAGATGATCGAGCCTGTCATGGGTGAGGACGAACCCACCCGGGTGCTGGCCGAGATGCCGTGGCGCTCCCATCAGCTGCTGGGCAAGCCGAAGGGTCAAGGCGAGACGCCGATCCTTCGGATTGAGGCCGAGAGCACGCACTTGGTTCTCTCCGACGGTTTCCGACCAGGACCAGATGCCGGAGGAAAGCGCCTTGATCAGATCCTCGGGCAGGCCGAGCGCCTTGCCGACGTCGCGAATGGCGCCCTTGGCGCGATAGCGGGTCACGGTGGAGCAGAGGGCCGCCTTATCATGGCCGTAGGTCTTGTAAATCCACTGAATGACCTCCTCCCGCCTCTCATGCTCGAAATCGACGTCGATGTCGGGCGGCTCGTCGCGCTCCTGGCTCACGAAGCGCTCGAAGAGGAGATCATTGGTATCCGGGTCGATCGAGGTGATGCCGAGCACATAGCAGACGGCGGAATTCGCCGCCGATCCCCTGCCCTGGCAGAGAATGCCCTGCGATCGGGCATAGCGGACGATCGAGAACACCGTCAAAAAATAGGGGGCGTATTTCATTGTCTCGATCAGAGCGAGTTCATGGCGGATCGTCTTCTCGACATGCGCCGGCAGGCCCTCCGGATAACGCGTCTTCACGCCTTCCCAGGTGTAGTGCTCCAGCGATTGTTGCGCCGTCATGCCAGAGATCAGCGCTTCCTCGGGATATTGATAGACGAGCTCCTCCAGACTGAAGCTGCAGCACGCGACGATTTCCATCGTGCGTGCCAGCGCTTCCGGATAGCGGGGAAACAGACGCGCCATCTCCTCCGGCGGCTTCAGGTAGCGATCGGCATGTCGCTCTCGCTCGAAGCCGACATCGTCGATGGTCGTGCCGGTACGAATGCAGGTGACGACATCCTGCAGCTGCCGCCGGCCGGGTTCATGAAACAGCACGTCATTGGTGACGACCGTCTTCACCCGGTGCTGCGCCGCCAGATTCGACAGCTCGTGCAGCCGCAGCTGATCGTTGGGACGCCGGCGCAGACAGAGCGATACGTAGGCGCGATCGCCGAAAATCTCCGCCATCTTCCTCAGTTGTACGGCGCAGGCGTCGTCCGGCATATCCGGCACAAGGATGCCAATCAGGCCTTCGGCATAGAGCCTGACATCCTCAAGATGCAGGATGCAGTTGGCTTTGCCGCCGCGGCCCTTGCCCAAGGTCAAAAGCCGCGTCAGCCGCGAATAGGCGGTGCGGTCGGTGGGATAGACAAGGATCGACATGCCGTCCTGTAGATCGAGACGGCAACCGATGACGAGCCGCAAGCCGGTGGCGCGCGAGGCTTCGAGCGCCCGAACGATGCCGGCAAGGCTGTTGCGGTCGACGATGCCGAGCGCCTCGATGCCCATGAGCTTGGCGGTGGCAAAGAGTTCCTCCGCCGAGCTTGCGCCCTTCAAGAACGAGAAATGCGTGGTGACCTGCAGCTCGGCGTAGCGCATCAGGCAAACAATCCATGCAGAAACCACTTGCGCGATCCGGTGTCGGCGTCGACGCCATCGCCGGAGCGGAAAATCCAGAAGCGCTCGCCGGCATCATCCTCGACGACGAAATAGTCTCGGACCGCAACCCATTCGGAGCTGCGCTGCCACCATTCCCCGAATATACGCTCAGGGCCGTCGGCGCGTTTTACCCGGCGCCGCTTGCCGCGCCAGGTAAAGGAAACCGGCGGATGATCGGGCAAGAGCGCAATCACCTCAATCGCTTCGGGATGTGGCAAGAGCCGCGACGGCCGCGGCCAATGGAGCGGCCAGGTGGCGCCGACCTCGTCAGCCGTCGGTGCGATCCGCCGGACACTGCGCTCAGGCACGTCGCTTGCCACCGGCGCGACGCGGAAAATGCGCTGGCCGCCGCGGTTTCCCAGCACGTCGATCAGCGGCGTGACATCGGTGATCTGCTCTTCGATCAGGGAAGAGGCCGACGGCGACTCAACGAGCGGTTCGGCGATAATTGCCGCGAGGCTCAGCTTCTCGATGCCGAAGCCCGGCTCGATCTTCTCGATCCGGTCGCGGAAGAGTTTCGTCAGCCAGGGGATGTCGCGGACAGGCTTGGCGGTGCCTGCCCGGAGCGACTGGATCGTGTTGTCGACGCGGTGGACGATGAGATCGGCCCGTCGCACGCCGAGTCCACGCTTCTCCAGCTCCAGACAGATCTGCCGCACCAGACGGCTCACATATTTCTCGATGGTCTCCGGTGCCCCGATCGGTTCGGCAAAAGTTTTTTGGACCTCGACGAGATCAGCCGGCCGGATCGGCTCGATAGGCTCGGCGAGCCGGCCGAACATCTGATCGAGGCGGCGGCCGACCTCAGGCCCGAAACGCAGCGTCAGCGGCGCCCGCGGCGTCACTGCCAAATCACCTACGGTGGCGAAGCCGAGGGTTCGGAGGCTCCCGACGATCTCGGCCGGCAGCCGCAGTAAGGATAGTGGCAAAATATTGACCGCTTTGGCGGTGTCGCCGCGCGGGATGATGACGGTCTCGCGATCCGCTGACCGGGCAAGCGCGTGCGCAGCGCCCCAAGTGTCGGCGATCGCCGCGCGCGCGGCGAGACCGCGGATGCGGAAGCGGTTGACGAGACCGGAGAGCATCAGGTCCTCGCCGCCCTGCAGATGATCGGCGCCTTCGGTATCCATGACGATACCATCAGGAGCATCCATGGCAACAACAGGAGAATATTGCGACAAGGCCCAAAGCGTCAGCCGTTCGAGTGTCGCGAGGTCGGCCGCCGGATTGGCGTCGATCATCGACAATCCCTGGACCAGCGCCTGCGCTTTGGCGGCCGGCATGCCGACGCGCAAGCCCAGTTTGGCAGCTGCCTGATCGGCCGCCGCCACCCATCGCTTCGACCCGCTCCTGGCGATCACCACCAGCGGCGTGTCAGGATTGAGCGAAGAATCGGCGCGCCTGATCCGGTCGGTCGGCAGCGTCGGGAGAAAGACAGATACGACCCTTGCCATCACATGCTCCGATAATGAATTCTCCTCCCTCACCTGACCTGACCCGCATGAGCTCGGCCAGCCAACGCGCGCGACCCACGCCCGGGACGGGAAGCGGCTCGGACGGCAGCACCGAGATCCGCCAGCGGGTTACAGCTGCCGTTGGCATGCCGAAATCGGAGGCCTCCGTCTGGCGCCGCCATCGGCGGATCACCAGGCCCAATGTGCCGGACTTTTCCGCCGCAAGCTGCAGCCGGCGCGATGCCGTCATCGGCAGGCGCACCAGTTCGGCGACGACGGCGCCGAGGCCGCCATAGCGCAAGGCCTCTTCGAAGCTTTCGAGCACGGTCTCTTGCCTGTCGCATTCGACGAAGATGACGCGATCCGGATGAAGCCCGACCTGGGCGAGCGCTGGAAAGAACAGATCGAAGCGGGTGAGACACCAGACCACCTTGCCGGTGGTCCGGGCTGCGATACCGCCGATGAAGAGCGCCGCGGCCGCGCCGTCGATCGCGCCGTTACCGCCGCCGGCGACTTCGTGCAGCGCGCCATAGGCCAAACCGCCTCCCGGCAGCCGCGCATCGACATCGCCAACCCCGAACGGCAGGACGCTGCGCCGGCGCGAGCCCGCTCCTTCAAGGCTGGCGATTTTCTCGCGCAACTCGTCGAGGACGGCATTCGAAGTGGCGATGGCTGTAGTCATGATCTCCTTAACGGCACCCGTTTTGGACTTGAGGAAACGCGATATGTTCTTTATTTGTTCTCAAAGAAAAAACGAGTCAATGCACACCGGACGCGCTCAAGTTGAGCGCGGATCGGGCTAGAACGATTCCATGAACGGATTCAATCCGATGCCCGAATTGGGAATTTTTTCACACGCGACGGCGGAAGCGGTCCGCGTCTGAGGTTCGGACGGGGTCGCGGCACGTTGCAACATCAGTGCTTGCGGTCACCCTTGTCGCCTTGGCCAGGCTTGCCCTCGTGCTTCGCGTCGCGGCGCGCGTCGGTGGAGAGCGACCGCGAAACGTCGTCGCTTTCCTTGAACCTGCCCTTCTTGTCGCGGCGGACGTAGCGTTTATCGGTGCCGGTATCGAGCAGTTCACGCTTGCTCATGGCAGGACTCCTTTGGGGTTGTTCCACCCAAAAAACGCGCGCCGGCCCTAAAAGATGCATGGAATCATGAGTCTAGGCAGGACTCGCACAACGCGCAGCCTGATAGAGCTAAGTCATTGAAAAATGATTCGTTTCGACTCGGAACGATTCGCTGCCGAATCACTTGAACCGCTTGAGTTGCGTCCGGAGTGTCGGTGTCATGGCGGGTCCAAGAGCCAATTGGAAGGGGTATATCAAGTTCGGGGAGGTTTCTTGTCCGGTGGCCCTTTACACCGCGGCTTCCTCGTCAGAGCGCATCGCCTTCAACACCCTCAATCGCAAGACCGGAAACCGGGTCAAACGTGAGTTCATCGACAGCGAAACCGGGGATCCGGTTGAGCGCGAGGACCAGGTTAAAGGCTATGAAGTCGAGAACGGCCAATACGTCGTGCTCGAGCCTGAGGAAGTCGTCGCGGCCGTGCCCGAAAGCAACAAGACATTGAAGATCGAAGCCTTCATTCCCTGTTCGCAGATCGACACCACCTATTTCGACAAGCCCTATTACCTGGCCCCCGACAAGATGGGCACGGATGCCTTCCTGCTCCTCCGCGACGGGATGAAGAAGCAAGGGGTCGCGGCTATCGCCCGGACGGTGCTCTTCCGCCGGCTGCGCACCGTTCTCATCCGGGCGCACGGGAAAGGACTGATCGCTTCGACGCTGAACTACGACTACGAGGTGCGCTCGTCGGAAAAGGCGTTCGAAGAGCTGCCCGACCTGAAGATCGAAGCCGAATTGCTCGAGCTCGCCGAACACATCATCGCCACCAAGAAGGGCAGCTTCGACGCCAGCGCTTTCGATGACCGCTACGAAGCCGCTGTCGCCGAACTGGTGAAGGCGAAGATCGAGGGCCGCGCCCTGCCGAAGCGGAAAGCTCCGGTTGCGTCTAAGCCCAGCGACCTGCTGCAGGCCCTGCGCGAGAGCGCCGGCATCGGCGCCAAGGAGACGAAACCAAAGCGGACGGCGGCGAACGCCAACCGAGGCACCGGCCGCCAGAAGGCGGCCAAGCCCGCCGCGAAATCGAAGCAGGCGGTGGCGCCGACGCGACGGGCCGGCTAATCGGAGGAACGTGCCATGGCTCTACGTCCCTACTGGCGTGGCTATCTCAAACTCTCGCTCGTTACCTGCCCGGTGCAGATGATGCCGGCAACCTCCGAAAGCGAGAAGGTCCGTTTCCACACGCTCAATCGCCAGACCCAAAACCAGGTTGTCAGCCACTATGTGGACTCGATCACCGGCAAGGAGGTCAGGGACGAGGATGAGGTCAAGGGCTATCAGCGTGGCGAAGACGAATACATCATCCTCGAGGACGAGGAGCTCGAGAACGTCGCGCTCGAGAGCACCAAGACGATCGACATCTCGACGTTCACGCCGCGCGACAGCATCGAGTGGATCTGGCTCGACACGCCCTATTTTCTCTCCCCGAATGATCCAGTCGGGCAGGAAGCTTTCTCCGTCATTCGCGATGCGATGCAGGCGCAGGACATGGTGGGCATATCGCGGCTGGTGATCTCGCGACGCGAACGCGCCGTCATGCTCGAGCCACGCGGCAAGGGTATCGTCTTGTGGACGCTGCGCTATGGAGACGAAGTCCGCGATGAAGACAGCTATTTCGAGTCGATCGGCGACGAAAAGGCGGATTCCGAAATGATGCCGCTGGTCCAGCAGCTGATCAAGAAGCAGACGAAGGACTGGAGCCCGAAGATGGTGGCCGATCCGGTCCAGGAGCGGCTGCTCGATATCATTGCCGCGAAGAAGAAGTCCCTGAAGAAACCCGTCAAAGCCAAGGGCAAATCCGCGCCATCGGCTCCGCCGAACAATGTGGTCAATATCATGGATGCCCTGAAGAAGTCGGTCGCGGCCGAACAGCGGGCCGGCAAATGAGTCGTCGTGCCAAACCGCTGCTGCAGGACGATTCTGTTGCCAAATCCAAGCCGGCCCGACCGCGCGATCCAGCGCAGCCCCATCTTCCGTTCGATCCAATGCCCGACCGTATCGAGCCGTGCCTGGCGCTATCGAAAAAGGCACCACCGAAAGGTCCGGATTGGGTATTCGAGCTAAAGTGGGACGGATACAGGTTGGCGATCCACATCGAGCCGAAGGGTGTGCGGATTATCACCCGCGGCGGCTACGATTGGACCGACCGTTTTCCGGCCATCGCCGAGGCGGCCAGGAGGCTCGGTGTCGGCACCGCCATCCTCGACGGCGAGGCGGTCGTGCTCGACAAGGAGGGGCGCTCGGATTTCGGGGCGCTGCAGCGCTCGCTCGGTGGGCGCGGTGGCAAACGCTCGTCGGCGGAGTCGGTGTTTTTCGCCTTCGACCTTCTTTATTTCGATGGCCACGATCTGACCGGAACGGAACTTTCGGTCCGCCGGCACCTGCTGGAAGATTTTCTCGATGGCGCCACCGGCGCGATCCAGCTGTCGGAAGAAGTCTATGGCGATGGTACAGAGCTTCTGGCGAATGCCTGCGCGATGGGGCTCGAAGGCATCATCGCCAAGCATCGGGATCAGCCCTATCGCTCCGGCCGCACCGGCGATTGGTTGAAAATCAAATGCGTCCAAAGCGAAAGCTTTATGATCGTCGGCTACGAACAGTCGACAGTTGCGCGCAGTGGGGTCGGCAGCCTGCTGCTCGCTGCTCGCAAGGGGCATGACTGGGTTTATGTCGGCTCGGTCGGCACTGGGTTCAACGCCAAGGACGCCGAACAACTACGCAGCATGCTCGACAAACTGAAGACCAAGCGGGCGGCCGTGCCGCTCAAAGGCAAGAACCTGGTCTTTGCCCAACCGACACTCATTGCTGAGATCGAGTTTCGCGGATGGACCCATGACGGCAGTTTGCGTCATGCTTCCTACAAGGGACTCCGCGAAGTCCAGGACAATGCCGCGGTCTTCAACATAGACGACAAGCCAAGTGCCTGAAAAGCACAGGGCGCTCGACCCTTGCGGGGAGCGCCCTGTCGGACCCGGACGACCACGCGCGGCAGACAGGCTGCTCGGCAAAGCGATCATCGATACGGGTGGTGAGCGATAGATGATGACGGGCTGCCCGGCTTTCAAGGTCCGTCGACACACTGAAGTTCGAAGAAGTAGATCCGCTCGTCACCCTTGATCGCCATCGCGCCCATGATCCTTTCGGCATCGATCCGCCGGAAATAGTCGACGATCGGCTGGTCGTCATAGACCATTGCCGCGCTCTCGGCGCCGCCAAACGCCATCGTTTTCAGAGACGCCACCGGCCCCCTCGCCCGCAGTCGGCGCTGAAGATAGGAAAACAGGTTTCTCGCCACCCTTGTGCGGCCGATATGATGGAAGCGCAGCGCGAGGCCAAGCGGAATCCATTTCGGATCGATGGCGACCAGCCGGTGTCCGCCCGACTGGAACAGTAACGCGTCGGCCCGCATATTGAGCGTGAAGCGCTTGCCGAACCAGCCGAGATTTTCCAGGACACCGTCGAACGGATGCCCCGCCGGTATGCCATGCCCTTTCCACAAGCCGACGAATTCGCGCGGCTCGATCGGGGGCAAGCGTCGGAATTGCTCAAGGATTGCCTGCTGGTCTCTCACTGGATGCGTTGCCCCTTTGCTTGCGCTTTTGTGCCCGCTGCCTGGATTTGGCGTCGCGCCGAGCAATCCGCAACTCCTCCAGATCAGGCATCCACCAGCCGCGGTCGCGCTCGCTTTGCGTCGGCGGTGTTCGCGCCGGCCAGGTCGTCGCCAATTCTTCGAGCGAGCCCGATCGCCATGATGCCCAGACATAGTCCTCACTCTCGGCAGCCGGAAAGTAGAATTCAGTGACGGTTGGCGGGTCTGCCAGCTCGCCGTCCGTGCCGGTGAAGAAGACGATGCCGATATGGGTGCCGACCGCACGATCAAGAGGAGGCGGGTCATTAGCGTGGACAGGATAACGTTTCCGCCGGCGTTCCCTTGCCCTCGCCTTGGAGGCCTCTTCTTCTTGTGTACCCTTGATAGCCTCGCGCCGAGCGCGGCGGGCTTCCGGTTCGCTCCGCTCAGCCGCCGCCTCGATTGCCGGCCAGCGCTGCCGAAGTTCGTCGATGGAGCGGTAGGGCACGGTCCAAAGGCGGCGATCGTCAACCCATCGGGCATAAGGGATTTCGCGGATTTCGTCGACGGTCGCGCGAGAATAGGGCGTTCGGATCTGAAATGCCGTGGGAGCTGCTTCGAGATAGCGGCTTTTGATCGGTTCGAAGGCGAAGGCATCCCTGCCCTTTTCGTCGGCGAAGGCGTCGGCCTGAGCTTCCATCTCGGCCAGCCAGCGGCTAATGCGCTTTTCAGCGGTGCGGCCCGGCACGAACCACGCGTTCAGCCTGTCGCTCCACCGGGCGCGCGGGAACGCCTTCCGAAACCGTGCGACTGTTATTCGGTCATGCGGCAGATCGGTCGTCGCACCCATGCGGGCGGAGGTGGGGGATTGGTCGCTTGTTTCTTCGTTCATCGGTCATGGTCCGGGCCAGTATCCTGCTCACGCTGCCCGCTTTGATTTTCCGAGGCGCCGGATTGCCTGCTCCAGCGGCCGCTCGCCATCGCAATAATCCTGCCAGGCCGAACTTTTGGCAAGCAGCGTCGGCACCGTGCGGAGCGTAAACCGTTTCGGATCCAGGTCGGACTTCACCTGGGTCCAGGTGAGCGGCATCGATACGGTGGCGCCGGGGCGGGCGCGTGGTGAGAGCGGCGCGACGGCGGTGGCCATGCGGTCGTTGCGGAGATAGTCGAGGAAGATCCTGCCGCCGCGAAGGCTCTTGGTCATTTTGATCAGGTAGAGGTCGGGATTGTCGCGCGCCATCTCAAGGCAAACATCATGCGCGAAGCCCTTGGCCTCCGCCCACGCGAGAGGCTTGCGCTTGTTGACGGCAAGCGGGGTCACGACATGCAGGCCCTTGCCGCCCGTCGTCTTGCAGAAGCTGACGAGGCCGAGCTCATCGAGCCGGTCGCGCATCTCGCGGGCGGCTGCCACCACGGTCGCAAACGGCACGTCGGGACCGGGATCGAGGTCGAAAACCAGACGGCCGGGCACCTCCGGCTTGCCGGGCTCACAATTCCAAGGATGCAGCTCGACACCGCCGATCTGAGCGATCGCCGCCAGCCCCTCGATCCTGTCGATCTGCAAATAGGGCTTCTTGTCGCCGAAGACTTTCACCAGCTCGAGAAGATTGGAGGTCCCGGGCATCGCATGGCGCTGGAAGAACTGTTCTCCGCCGATGCCGTCCGGTGCGCGGATGATCGAACATGGCCGGCCCTTGATATGCTCGATGAGCCAGGCGCCGACGGCTTCATGGTAGCGGGCGAGATCTTCCTTGGTAACAGGCTGGCCGTCGCCGGCGTCTGGCCAGAGCGGCTTGTCGGGGTTCGAGATGAGCACGCCCATCACCTCCGCCTTCGCGCCTTTGCGACGAACTGGCTTGTGTCTGGCGGCCGCGGCAGGTTCAGCCGTTCCCGTCTTGACAGGCGGCGCCGGTTTTTCGGCCTCGACCTCTTTCGCAGGCTTATCCTCACGCAGGCCTTTGAACGCTGCCTGGCGCACGAGGCCGTCGGCAGTCCACCCTTCGAATTCGATTTCGGCGACAAGCTCGGGCTTTACCCAGACAACTTCGGCCTGCTTCTTCGGCGCTCCGATACCGGTGAACGGCGATCTCGCTGTCTCCAGCGCCTTCAGTCTCGGCAGCAGCATGTCAACTTTCTTCGCGCCGTAGCCGGTTCCGACCCGACCGACATAGACGAAGTGATCACCGCGGTGGACGCCAACCACGAGAGACCGGAACTTGCCATTCGTCTTGGCATATCCGCCGATCACCACCTCATGGCCGGCCCGGCATTTGGACTTTGCCCAAGTGTCGGTGCGGCCGGATTGATAGGGCGCATCCATCTGCTTGGAGACGACGCCCTCGAGATGCAGCTTGCAGGCGGAGCGCAGCACGGCATCTCCGCCGGACTCGAAATGCTCGACATAGCGGATGCGAGGATCGTCACCGGCATCGTTGAGAAGTTTTTGCAGCCGCTCCTTTCTTTCGATCAGCCGCATCGACCGCAAATCCTCGCCGCCGTCGAACAGCAGGTCGAACGCGAAATAAACAAGATCGCCGGTCTTTTCTTCAGATAGAGCAGCCTGAAGTGCTGCGAAATCGGGCGCGCCATTCTCATCGAGCGCACAGATCTCGCCATCGACAATGCAATCGGGCAGTTCGGACGCCGCGTCCGCGATCTCGTGGTATTTCGCGGTCCAGTCGAGGCCCTTGCGCGTCTTCAGCGTTACTTGGCCATCGGCGACACGTATCTGGATCCGATAGCCGTCGAACTTGATCTCGTGCAGCCAATCGTCGCCGGCCGGTGGCCGATCGAGCCTGTCGCAAAGCTGCGGCTCAATGAAATCCGGCAGGTCGGCGGCGGCGGAGCTCGCGACATCTTTGCGGGTCTTCTTCTTGCGCTCGTTGGCGGCCAGGCCATGTTTGCTGTCCCAGACGGCGTCCGCCTCGATATCCGTATTCGCCATCATGAACGGCCGCGGCTTGCGCCCCTTGCCCTCGGCGATCTGCTCCATGCTGCGGCCGGAAGCGACCGAGGTCGCGTTTTCCTCGAGGATCACCGCACCATTTTCCTCGACCGAATGATCGTCATGATGCTTGATCAGCAGCCAATTCGTCCGCTTGCCGCCATCGCGGTCATTGCGCATTCGAACCAGGACGAAGCTGCCGTGCAGCCGCTTTCCCTCGAGCGTGAACTTGAAATCGCCCTTCTTCAGGGCCTCTTCGGGCGACTTGCGACCTTCCGGCTCCCAGTAGCCGCGGTCCCACAACATCACCGTGCCGCCGCCATATTGACCCTTGGGTATCGTGCCTTCGAAGTCACCGTAGTCGAGCGGGTGGTCCTCGACCTCGACCGCCAGTCGCTTGTCATGCGGATCGAGCGATGGTCCCTTAGTCACCGCCCAGCTCTTGAACACGCCATCAAGCTCGAGCCGGAGGTCATAATGGAGCCGCGTGGCGTCGTGCTTCTGGATCACGAACCGCCGGCGGTTCGATGGTTTGACGCCCGCTTCCCCGCTCGGTTCGCTGGTCTTCTTGAAATCACGCTTGGCGCGGTACTTCGAAAGATTGTCGGCCATGGAACTCATGATCTCCTGCCGACGCGCAACCTGCGCCGGCATCGTGCTGGTCAGTCTTGTGACACGCGCAGCGCACCGGCATTTCCGAGACTGCGCTGCACGGCGGCGACCTGGCTGGATGCGATATCCGCCGAGACCTCGATCTCGCCTTCGAGCGGCGCGTCACGACGGGCGCCATCGTCATGCGAGGCATCGCCGCCCGATGGCGCCGCGCCGGCAGTATTCCGGTCGCTAGCCGACTGGATGAAGATATCGGGCCGGGATATGCCGTGTTGCTGAACCAGATGCTCGACGGCAAGGTCGGCTGCTTCTCGCGTTTCGAACGTGGCTCTGATCGTCGTGGTGCTGTCGTCCGCCATTAGGCCAACTCCTGATGTTGATTTCCTTAGGGATGAGAACGCCGCCGGTGGCTGGTAGTTTCGGCCGCAGGGCCGAAACGCCATAGAAAAGGTTGATATCGCGCCGAAGCCTGCTATGTTCTTGCTTTGTTTCGGCGTGAATTTCTAAAGCCGATCCTATCTCGATCGCTGAAGCCGCCATGAACGACATGAGCTCGCCCCCTGTCCGAAAAATCATCCATGTCGATATGGATGCGTTCTACGCGTCGGTCGAGCAGCGCGACAATCCCGATTTGCGCGGCAAACCTCTTGCGGTCGGCTATGCGGCCGCGCGCGGCGTGGTGGCGGCGGCAAGCTACGAGGCGCGTGCGTTCGGCGTGCATTCGGCGATGCCGTCGGTGACGGCGAAGCGCAAATGCTCGGAGCTGATCTTCGTGCCGCCGCGCTTTGACGTCTATAAGGCGGTGTCGCAGCAAATCCGAGAGATTTTTGCCGAATATACGCCGCTGATCGAGCCGCTGTCGCTCGATGAGGCCTATCTCGATGTCACCGAAAACCTGAAGGGCATGGAGATAGCGACCGAGATCGCTCTGGAGATCCGCGCGAAGATCAAGCAGGTGACCGGCCTCAACGCCTCGGCCGGAATTTCCTACAACAAGTTCCTGGCGAAGATGGCGAGCGATCTCAACAAGCCCAACGGCCAGGCCGTCATCACGCCGAAGAACGGGCCGGCCTTCGTCGAGGGCCTTCCTATCAAGAAATTCCATGGTGTCGGCCCCGCTACCGCCGAGAAAATGCACCGGCTCGGGATCGAAACCGGCGGCGATCTCAAGCGGCAGACCCTCGAGCTCCTGGTCGAGCATTTCGGGAAGTCGGGGCCGTACTTTCACGGCATCGCCCGCGGCATTGACGAGCGCCAGGTCAAGCCGAACCGGGTGCGCAAATCCGTCGGTGCCGAAGATACCTTCTCACAGGACCTCCATGCCTATGACCAGGCCCGGCAAGGATTGCAGCCGCTGATCGAAAAGGTGTGGGGTTATTGCGAGGCCAATGGGATCGGCGCCAAGACGGTCACGCTCAAGGTCAAATATGCCGATTTCAATCAGATTACCCGCAGCAAGACTGTTCCCACTCCTCTGGCCGCGATCGCCGACCTGGAGGAGATCGTCGACCTGCTGCTGGCGCCGAACTTTCCGCCCCGAAAGGGCATTCGCCTGCTCGGCGTCTCGCTGTCGTCGCTCGAAAGGCGCTCCGCGGGAGCGGAACCGCAACTGCGGTTGGCGCTTTAGATCGCCAGCAGCGGCTGGGCAGGCTCGCCGGCGTGGCGTTTGACCCGGAAGGTGCCCGGCGGCAGCTGCCGCAGGATTTCCTCTTCGGGGACAAGTCCATCCAGCCAGGCCATGCGCTGGTCGCGTGTCAGCACCGCCATCTGCCGATCGTGAATAGGCGCGATGTCGGCATTCGCCTCGATGGTGAGGATGGCATAGGCCTCCGGCCAATTCTCAGCCGGCCGCCAGATCCCCGCGAAATAGAACCAGTCGCCGTTGGCGAGCGAAAAGCTGAAGCTCTTATGGCGAAACTCCGAGGCCGGGACCAGGCAGCGGTGGCTCGGAAATGCCCGCCCTTCCGATCGGACGACGTTGACAGCGCGCGGGCCGCCGTCGCGGGGTCGCAGCCCCCATGGCAGTTCCACCATCTCCACATCGCCGTCATGGCGTCTTATGATGACGCGGCGCTCGTCGAGCGGGGCGTCGGATTGGAAAATGGTCGCCTTCATAGCGACAGGAACGTACCAGGAACATATACATTAGACAAGATCGATGGATAATTCCATGCGGATGAATCAAAGCTGCCAATTTCAATGCGCCCAATTGAGACCGAGCTTCAGATGGTCATGCGACACGTGCGAGATGGCGCTGCCATCGTCGTGCGTCAAACTGTGCTCGTCAAAAGACTGGCCACGCTCAGTCTGCCGACACAGGAAGCTAAGGAGCTGCTCGTTCTACTGGAGCGCGTGCAATCCGAGCATATATTGCACCTGCAGCGCCTTGGTCGCGAGGTGATGGGACCACACTCGAAGGGAAGAGCAATGTGCAATGACTATCGGCTGATGGTGGATGCCGCCTCGATCGCGAAGGACTTCGCCGACCTCAAGATCAAGATCCGTTTCGGCGAAGGCACGCCGAACCTCCAGGCGCGGGAGGACATCAAGATCACCGACGTCGGACCCATCGTCAGGACGATCGACGGGATCCGCGATGAGGGCGAGCTCGTGCAGCGGCGCTGGAGTTGGCCGGGGCCGAACAAGCGGCCAGTCTATAATTTCCGGTCGGAAGGTCGAGAATTCACATCCAATCGCTGTCTGATCGTTGCCGATGGCTTCTACGAGTTCACGGATCCGAAGGACCCGAAAAAGAAGCGCAAGGACAAATGGCTGTTCACGAAGCAGGACGAACCGATCTTCTGCATCGCCGGCATCTGGCGCGAAACGCCGGAAATCGGGCAGGCTTTCACGATGCTGACCATGGAGCCGGGGCCGGACATCGTGCCGTACCACGACCGGCAGATCGTCATCCTTAAACGCAACGCCTGGGCCGACTGGCTCGATCCGAAGGTTTCCGCGAAGTCGTTGATCAAGCCTCTCCCCGCGGGGACCCTGTCTGTGGAGCAGGTTGGCTGAACCGGAAGACCCGCAGCACCATCCTGATCAACTGTCGATTCCAAAAAATAGCTGCCGCGTGGGTGCATTGAACGCATGCAATTGTGGGATGATCATAACAACCCCATGGGTTACCGTCACCTACCATCCCATCAGCTAGGCGGATCCTATGACGCCCACCGCTCAATGTTGGCCGACTTACATTGGATGGCGAAGAATTGGTCTCCGAGATGGGGCCTACCTCTAGAAGATCAGGACCATCCCAGCGACAACAAATGCGGCTCCCGCCCATGCGCCAGACGCAGGAATTTCACCTGTTTTCAGCCAGAGCATCGGCAGGATTATGACGGGCGTCGTCGCAGACAGGGTCGAGACTATGCCGACCTTTTCGCCGGACAGCGCGAAGAGAAGGAGCGTCATGCCGATGGCCAGGGCGATGGTACCCGTCATGGCAGTTTGGAGGAACACGGTGGTGGTCAGCGAGCTCTTCGGTTTGACTGCCTCCATGGGAGGCGTGTGAGTGCCGTCAGGCAGAGGGCAGCGATCGCAACACGCAGCGCGGAGGCGGCCAGAGGCCGAGCAGGCCGGCAACGAAGAGTTGCGCGTCGTTGAAGGCCGGAGCTCCGAGATGTCCGGCTGACCCTGCAGACAGCAGCCTGTCAGCGCCAGAACGTCGCGGCGCCTACTGCCACCAGTTCAAAGATCGGGATCTCGTCCTCCTCATTCCACGGCCCGCTCATCTCGCCGCTGAAGTTACCTATGCTTGCGCGCCCATCGCAGGTTCTGGGTCAGTCCGCCATAGCCGTAGGCATCGCCGGCGACGGGGTGGGCCAGCACATAGCTCGCTTCGTGCACGGGACCGACCGGACGTCATCGATCTGCTAAACACCTAGTCCGCGCATCTTAGTGTTAGCCCATGTCAGCCTGAATCGCCTCTCTCGAAATGGGCGATCTGGTCAGCCACTGCCTTCCTGAAAGCCGGCCGGCTGCAGACCCTCTGAATATAAGCTTCCAGAGTGGTTGAAGCCGCAAATTCGCGGAGATCGGGGGTCCGCAGGATGTCGGCCATGAGGAGATCCGCGACCGTGAAACGTGACGAGGTGAGCCATTCCCGGGTGTCGAGGATTTGCTCCAATTGACGCAAACGGCTGCGGAGTTTGTCCGCGAAGGCATTATCGTGACCCGCAGAGGAAGACAGGAACAACCAAGGAGCACTTACAATCTCTACCGTGTTCAGAGCGGCTATCACCCATTGCAAGGTGTCAACTTCGCCTGCAGGTTCTCGGGGCATAAGTATTTCGCTTTTTCGGGCCACGTAGAGAAGGCATGCTCCGCTTTCGAAGATCGTCAACTCGCCGTCCGTCAAGAAAGGGACGAGTCCGAAAGGCTGTCGCTGGAAATGTTCAGGGCCGCGGTCTCTGAAGGGCAGCACCCTCGTAGCATAGACGAGACCCGCTTCTTCGAGCGCCCAGCGTAGGCGAACGTCGCGCACATAGCCACGCTTGGTTTTTGGCACCCAGTCAAAGGTCCATATCGTCAGGGTCATAAACGAGGATCCTCCATGTGTACGATGCCCTCATCTGCAGTGATATCGGGCGGCAGGTTAGGACGGGGTTAGCACCTCAAGCGGCTCCCTGTTAGGACTGGATTGCAGGGTGACGGCTGACGAATGATCCGCTAGTTGGCCCATGCCACGATCCGTTCCGCTATCGCTTCGGGAGCCTCTATGTGCAGGAAGTGACCGACGTGGGGGACGACTTCCCGCGCGTGCCGGGCGGCGAATCGATGCCGATCGTCGAGCTGCTGAGGTCGGATGCCGCCGTCGTCGGCACCGTGAAGCTGCAGCAGGGGCACGGTGATCGGCTGAGACAGGCGGCGCAACAACGCGAGCATGCCGGGTCGCAGCATCTGCCGGTAGTATTTGAGGGGCGCAGGCATGCTCGCCCGCAGATCCTTGTGTAGCTCCGCCCGCAGAGCCGGATCAAGCGAGAGGCCGGGCGACCACTGACGCCAGAGGCGGTCAATGAGGGCGAGATCGCGGGCGGTAGCCAGCCAGCCGCTTCCCGGCAGTTGAAAGAGCCCCATGTGCCAGTTCCGGCGTAGCTGAGCCAGGCTCGTCTGCTTTAAGAAAGTGTGTGGGTGGGGGATGGCGAGCGTGACTGCGCGTTTGATCCGCTCTGGCGCGGTAGCGCACGCGTCGTATGCGATAAAAGCGCCCCAGTCATGGCCGATCAAATCTACGGCTCGCCCGGGAGACCAGTGGTTGATCAGCGCGAGCACGTCGCTAGTGAGAGATGCAAAGTCGAACGGCCCAGCGGTCGGGGATGGAGCGTAACCGCGAAGCCAGGGCGCGACGACGTGACGTCCTCGGCGGCCGAGCTCGGCAAGGAAGGGCTTCGCAGTCGGCGGGTGGTCTGGGAAGCCGTGCAAGACCACCGTCGGCCGACCACTTGGATCGCCGCCCTGCAGTGCGTGAAAGGTGCCGTGTGGCAGGTCGAAGGTTACGTGTTCGAAGTCCATTTGGGTCGGGTTCCTCTGAGAACGGTCATTTGAGGATCAGATGCCCCACTCCTGCGAGGCCCTGTAGGCGGCAGCGCCGGAATAGTCAGAGCCAACGGCGAACCTCAGCCTTGTAGCGGCGGTAATCGTCGCCGAACTTCGCTTCGAGATAGCGCTCCTCGCGGGCGATAACCTGCGTATGGATCGCGATCAGCACCAACGGAAGCAAGGCGAAGGCGATCGGTCCGTCGAAGCCGATCGCAAGGCCGGCATAGATAAGCGCCATACCGAGATACATGGGATTGCGGGTCCACCGATAGGGACCGGTCGTTGCGATGAGAATCGTTGGCCGCGACGGCGGAACGTTGGTGCCTAGCCGCCGGAACAGCCCCGCCGCTGCAAGCATGATCGCCGCGCCGGCAACGAACAGCAGCGCGCCCGTCGGGACCAGCAACCGCCAGTCGATGCCGAAAGAGCGCAGGGTGACGAAGCGCTCCGCCGCCAGCCCCAATAGCAGCGCTCCCAGATAGACGAAGGGCGGAGGGAAGCGCACGCCCGCGCTGTCCGGTTCGGCGGCCATGTTCATCTCCAATCTGTGCTGTCAAACCAGCATCGACTGCTGGGCTGAGATGCCCGCCATCGCGCCGTACGATATTGCCGTGGTGACCGAGGGCATGCCGGGGTTGGCGAGGTCGCCGGCGGCGTAGATGCCGGGCATACTGGTTTCACGGCGCTCGTCAACTTTGAGGGCAATGCCGGTTGGCGTATCGACCGTGGCGAGGCCTAGGGATTCATGCAGGCTTGTGGACGGCTTGGTGCGCGGATGCGCGAACAGAATGTCGACCGCGACATCGGGAGCGGTATCGAGCTTGACGGTGGCATTATGGCCCCCGTGACGGGCGATCCCGGTGATCCGGCCATCAGCGACAGGCACGTGGCGGCCCGCCAGATCGGCGCGGATATCGGGTGCAATGTCGTGACCATCGGCGAAGACCGTCAACGTGTCGGTCCAATCGTGGAAGAGTCTGACCTGATTCATCGACTGCGGGCCGGACCAGACGAGGCCCCAATGCTGGCTGGCGACTTCAAAGCCATCACAATAGGGGCAGGGCACGATGGATGTGCCCCAGCTTTCGGCAAAGCCGGGAACAGCAGGCATCTGGTCGACGACGCCATAGCTCAGGATCAGGCGGCGCGCCCCGAGGCTTTCCCCATCGCCAGTGAGGACGGAGAAATTGTCGAGGGAGCCGGAGATGCTGTCGGCTCGGGAATTGACCAGCTTGACCGTGGGATAACGCGCCAGTTGCTGTCGCGCCTCGGCCAGGATGTCCAGCGGTGGCTTGTGATCGTGGCCGAGCAGACCATGGGAACGGCCGGCGAAGCGATTGCGCGGCAGGCCGGTATCGAGAACGGTGACCTTGCGGCGCGCACGACCGAGCTGAAGGGCCGCGGCGAGGCCGGCAAAGCTGCCGCCGATGATAATGACGTTATCCATGTTGATGGGCTCCATTGCAGTTGGCCTGGGCCTGGCTTGCAAATTTTAGACACTGCGTGGTATCGTAATTCAAGAATTAGGATACTGTCAAGGACTGGAATTGTCGTGACCGAAAATAGCCAGATTCGGCGGGGCCGCCCCGCCAACGAGGCGCTTGGCCAAACTATAATCGACGCCGCGTGCGAACTTTTCGTGGAGTTGGGTTTTCAGGCGACGACATTGGACAAGATAGCCCAGCGAGCGAAGATATCTAAGCTCAGCATCTATCGGCGCTTCGAGAACAAGGAGGCGCTGTTCGGCGCGGCCATCGCGGCCGGCTGCCATCAGTTTGCACAAGCCCTTTTTGCGGGCGTCGACGGTTCGGCCGAGGAGCAGCTCATGGCGGTGGGATCATCCTTGCTTCGCACGCTGTTGAGGCCGGACGTCCGTAGTGTCGAAGCCATGATCATGGCCGACAACACGAATCAAAAGTCGTTAAGCAAGCTCTTTTACGAAGCCCGTCCCGCCCATATCATCGCCCAAATCGAGGCCCTGTTGCGTCAGTTGCACGCGAAGGCGGTTCTGAACGTGCCCGATCCTCTCCAGTCCGCCCGCTTGTTTGCCGCGCTTTTCAAAGGATCCGATCTCCTGATTATCGCACGCTTCGATGAGGCGAGAGCAGAGGACGACAATGAAATCGAATCCTATTGCCGGTCGGCCGTCGCCATGTTCATCGCCGCGCACGGTGGCCACGAGCACGCGGTCGGATAGCCTAGGCGTACTTGTATGAAATTTCGAATGCTCGCGTTGACATCAACGTGACTATTATCGTGGTAGTGGGCTGACCGGCCGAGTAACGGCTACCACCCCATGCGAGGCCTTAGTGCCGGCTAACAGACCGTCAGCTTTTGGGAAGCTGCAACGGTGGTCTGAACGGCAAAGTAAAAAGCGCGAAGTGTCCATGATACGATAGACAGCAGGCGCCTAGGGCTTCGCGCGCCCGCCTGCGCTAAACTGCCGATTAAACCCAAGACCACGACAACGATGCTCGCCGAGGCACCGAAAATGATCAGCTTTGGCAGGAAGTCCGCCTCGCTCGGCCGAGATAGAAGAACCAGACCGAACACAAGAGCCTTAGGGTTGAGCGTCGTCGTCAGATATATTCGGCGTGCGGTCACGGCGCCGCATGCGACGTATTTGTTGGGCCGGGACTTAATAGGAGAATGAACAGCGCTGAGATATATGCTGGATAGCTCGTTATAGGTCGCTCAGTCGTCCTACCTCCAATTAATCCCAGTGGGGTTCAAGCACTTGTTTCCTTTGGTTTTCTCAAGCCCAATTATCTGTCTCGTCGCTGCGAGGAATGCTCGATTGGCTTCCCGGACGTGAGCAGGCAATCGCTGCGGCCTTTGCGGCTCGTCGCATTGCCGCATCGAGCGGAAAACCTCGATCGAGAGCAGACGCGAGGACACCTACAAAACAATCGCCAGCTGCGGTCGTATCTACAGCATCAATCGGTAGCGCCGGGACCGATTCTTTCTTGCCATGGAGAAAAGCTTCGGCTCCTTTTCCTCCCATCGTGCGCAAGACGCCGGTATTCAGGGCATCGGACAAGGATCTCGCGCTCGGTTCGCAGCCAAGCCAACTGGAAAGAGCTTCGGCCTCGTCTTCGTTGACGATCACGATGTCGACGAGTGAGAGAAGGTCGGGATCGAGCTTACGGGCCGGCGCGAGGTTGAGAATAGATTTTGCCGAATGTTTGGCAACCCGCCTGATCAGATTTTCGATCTGAACAACATCGTTCTCCATCTGCAAGAGGACGAAACTTGCGTTACGAAGCAACTCATCTTCAACGCCATCGGACTTGGCCGCAAGGTTGGCGCCCGCCGCAACTGCGATCATGTTGCGGCCGTCAGCGTCGATCATTACTGCGGCGGAGCCAGTGGGCTCTTCCAATCGGACCACGCGGCTGATATCGACTTCCCGTTCCAGATTTTGAAGGGCGATGGGAGCCATCGCGTCCTTACCTACCGCACCGATCATGGCGACATTTGCGCCGTCCCGTGCAGCTGCAATCGCTTGGTTAGCCCCCTTCCCTCCAGCCTCGGTTCTGGATCCGCGGGCTAAGATCGTCTGACCCGCTTCAGGTATCTGGTCGACCAGGTAGATGAGGTCAGCATTTATGGATCCGAACGTGACGATCATGCTTTAATTCTCAATTTGTTGCCGGAGGGCGCCAACGCATAATTGCTGCGAGCTTCGCTTCAACATCGCAATGAAAGTCGCCGTCACACTCGGAGAGTGACCTTTCGATTAGAAGATGTTTACATTTTAGAATCCATTTCTGTTTTTCTCAAGCCCCAAATATTGCCAGAATCCTAACAGTGACCCCAGCGCCCACCACAGAGGTTTGCAACCAGCGAAGATAGTTTCGACGGCCTTTGGAAGCCTATTCCAGTTTGGAAACAAACCTTGTACTCTCCGCCAAAAGGAGATTCAGGCTTGACTGTAGCAGCCGTATCAAGATGCCTCACACTTCTGGAAGTGTTGGCTGGTGAAGCAGGACCAATCGAGTTGTCCGACCTCGCTGGACGGCTCGATATGCCGGCTAGTGCCGTCCATCGTCTGTTGACGACCCTCATCAGCCACGGATGGGTAACACAAGACGCCGCGAGCCAAAATTATGCTTTGTCTCTTCGGTTAAGCGCATTAGCATTCCGAAACCTTGATGCGCGAAACGTCCCGGATGTGGTCCAGTCCGTTTTAAATCGGTTGGCGACGCAGACCCAAGAATATTGTCGCCTCGCAATCCTGGAAGGCGAGGATTTGGTGTGGGTGGCACGTGCACAAGGTGCGACAACAGGCCTCCGATACGATCCGGACATGGGACAGGAGATCGTTCTTCACGCAACGGCAAATGGAAAAGCATGGCTTTCCACTCTGCCCGAAGAACGAGCGCTTGAGATCGTGTATTCGCGCGGCTTTACGGCCAAACGAAAGTTGGGTCCCAACTCTGCTCAAACCATCGATGAACTCAGAACTCGGCTGCATGAAACGCGAGAACGAGGCTTCGCAACCTCTGTCGAAGAAGGAGAGGCTGGCACCGCCGCTGTCGCCGTTCCATTTCGGGCAAGTTCGAACGCAGAAGCTCCGGTGGCGGGGACTATTTCCGTCGCAGGGCCTCTCATGCGCCTAACCGAAGATCGTTGGCCTGACCTTGCCCGCTCACTTCATACGGCCGCGGCGGAACTGAGTGATATCTGGCCTCTCCGAATTCGTCAGCGAACCATGACGCCGCTGATCGTGGCCACGGGCGCAGTGCGGTAGCTGCTACCCACCAGTACGGCACATTAGAAGCGCGGGGGACCGCCAGCTCTATAGTTGCGCTGTTAAGGTCTCTTCCGTTTACGAGCAGGCGCCTGTTTGCAGTTTTCAAAGCTATCGCGTCCCGCCAGGTGCAGCGATAATCTTTTACGTTCGCCGTCCGGGTCCGCCCCCAACTCTCCCCGCTCTGTAGTCTGATGGTTCACCCGCAAAAAATGCAGCTCCATTTTTCGACTAGATTTGAAAGGAGTTTTCGTTTTAGAATTGATTTCCAGATAAATGAATAGGGAGGGCTCTATGAGCGTTACTCGATGGGAGGACGACGCCACCGTTTGGCATGGTCCCAACTACGGCTCGGAAGCATTGCAATATCATCCTGACGTAAAGTCAGCGGCCGTTGCAGGGCGCATCATTACATGCGTCGAAGTGGTGGACTGGAGCGGCACAGGCACGAAGGACATGCTGATTTCGGCCTGGGACGCCTGTTATGACGGTCGTGTCTTCTTGCGCCGCCAGATCGGCACGAATTCCGACGGCACCCCTATTTTGGGTGAAGAGGAACTGGTCGAAGGCATCCGCGGCTACGTGACGGCAGTCAGGGATGGCAATATTTTTCACCTGGTCTCGGCATCTCGTCTGCGCAAGCAGATCTATGTTTTCCCCAATATCGGCATGAAGGGTGCGCCAAAATTTGGCGATCCCGTCCGGCTCGACCTGGATGCCGACTGGGTCAAGGGCAATGAGTATTTCCACATGGCCCGCTTCCACGACATCGATGGCGATGGCGTGGCTGAGTTGATCGTCGGCAGTGACTATTGGAACGACTACTGGCCGAACGGTCTGGAATGGAATGACGAAGGATATCGCGGATATGACGATGCCGGCCGCTGGCTGGGTGGTCCGCTGCGCGGTTTCCTCTACGCCTTCAAGAACAGGGGCACGCTCGCGGCCCCTGTTCTGGAAAAGGGACATGCGCTCATCGCCGGAGAAACGCCGCTCGAGGTCTATGGCCAGCTTGCTCCAGC
Organism: Neorhizobium sp. 2083; assembly: GCF_031455615.1. Lineage (NCBI taxonomy): Bacteria > Pseudomonadati > Pseudomonadota > Alphaproteobacteria > Hyphomicrobiales > Rhizobiaceae > Neorhizobium > Neorhizobium sp. 2083. The sequence goes on from NZ_JAVDTC010000007.1 coordinate 221,882, forward strand.
CTTCGGTCGCTTCGGAGCCGAGCGCCAGAGCATCGTTGCCGGCGAATTCTGGAATATCCTGCATATCGCAAAACAGCGCGAAGACGGAACTTTCGAGCCTACCAGCCTGGTCCGCACCCTCGACGACAAGGTTCTGGAACTCGAACAATGCATCCACCTGCCCTGCGTGGTCGATTGGGATGGCGACGGCCGCGAGGATATCCTTTACGGCGCAGAGGACGGCTATATCAGCTTCCTCAAGAACGTCGGCAATGGCGAAGACGGTCTTCCTCGTTTCGAACAGCGCGGGCGGATCGAGACCACTAAGCCTCTAATCCATGCCGGCATCCTGCCAAGCCCGGCCGCGTACGACTTCAGCGGCGACGGCCACTACGACCTGGTCGTCGGCAACAGTACTGGCGAACTGCTCTTCTACCAGAGCCGGGAAAAGGACGGCACGATCTATCTCGACAGGGAAATCATGCTGAAGGGTGGCGACACGCCGATCCGGCTTGCAGCCGGATTGACGGGCTCTATCCAAGGGCCGTCGGAAAAAATGTTCGGCTATTCGTGCCCGACCCTTGCCGATTGGACCGGCAATGGCAGCATGGACATTCTCGTCAGCGACGTGACCGGCCGGCACCGTCTGTTCCGCAATACCGGCGAAAAGACGATCCCGCCACGCTTCGGCGAAGAAGAGTTCCTCACTTATAAGGGCAAGCCGCTGAAGACAGTCTGGCGGGTCCGACCGGCGGTCGTTGACTGGCTCAAGGACAACGAGCTCCACTATGTCGCATTGGATGAGGGCGGAGTCCTCAGCGACTGGAGGAAGGGGTCCGATACGGAACTCGTCGACAAGCGTTTCCTCCAATGGGAAAATGGCGATGCCATGCGCTTCACTGTGGATGTCGGCGGCGGACGCGGGCGGGTGAAGCTTTGTTTTTGCGATTGGGAAGGCACAGGTCGCACCGACCTGATCTTCGGTACTCATGCCCGCGCCTGCGTGCCGCCGGATCCGAAGACTGGGGCGCCTCGCAATACCACCAAGCAGGCCGGCCTCTTCTACTCGCGCAACGTGGGGACACCGAAAGAGCCTCGTTTTGCATTGCCGGTTCCGATCAAGCATCGAAACGTGACCATTCAGATGGCGATGCATGTCGCCTCCCCGGAGGTCGTCGATTGGGCTGGTCGCGGCGTGCTCGACATTATCGTCGGCATCGAGGACGGCAGCATTGTCTGGCTCAAGCGCGAGGAATTGTCGTGGTAAGTGGCGTCACCATTCGCGGCACGACTAAGCTGATTGGCATCATCGGCGACCCGATCGTCCAGGCCAAATCGCCGGCGGCGGTCAATCCGCTCTTTGCGGCACGTGGAGCCGATATCGTATCTGTCCCGCTCCATGTTCCTGCAAAGGATCTGCCTACGATCTGGGCCGGTCTGAAGGCCATGCCGAACCTCGTGGGATTCGGCATTACCCTGCCCCACAAGCAGACTGCTATCGATCTGTGCGATAGTCTTGACCCGGTTGCCGAGCGGGTCGGCGCCGTCAATCTCGTGCGCCGCGAGAAGGACGGCAGCTTCCGCGGCTACCAGTTCGATGGCAAGGGCTTCGTGCGCGGTCTCCAGTCCAAGGGGATCACGATCGAAGGCCGTGATGCACTCATCGTCGGAGCAGGAGGCGCCTCGGTTGCTATAGCATTCGCACTCGTCGAGGCCGGTGCCATTAGCATCACGGTATCAAATCGGACCGCGGACAAAGCTGAAGCACTAGCGGAGGCGGTAAATGCCGACTTCGGAAGGCAGGTTGCCAAAGCAGGCAGGCCAAAGCCGGAAGCCGGTCAGCTCGTCATCAATGCGACTTCGCTCGGCCTTCACGACACGGACGCGCTTCCGCTCGATCCGGACTTGCTGCAGCCGGGAATGACATTCGCCGAAGTCATTGCCCAGCCAGAAACCACGAGACTTCTCGCATTGGCCGCGGTGAAGGGCGTCGAAACCCATTCCGGCATGCACATGATCACCGGACAAGCCGACCTCACCGTCGATCACATCTGTGAGCTCTGGGCTTAGCTGCGTTTCGCCTTGGCGCACCAATCGTCATGCCTGACCCGGCGGACATGACGTTCTCGCGAGCCATCCGGTGTCGCGGCATATTCCGCGTCTTTAAGCGACATGAACCGAGCGTCATCTGAGCGCGCTCGATATGGCACTCGATCTCCGGACCGCTTTTCCTTCGAGGGAAGCTGTGAGCTTGGCCAAAGTTATCCGTCTCCCTGATGTTGCAGTCTCAGACCTTTCTCCGGCCACCGGAGTCGGCCAACCCGACCTGTCAGCGATAGGGTCACGACGGCATCCTGCAGGTCTTGCCCTACAAATCCCAGATTTGTCGGATAAATTTCCGGCATCCACACTTGGTCGAGTAATTGGCCTCCTGGCGAAACGACCGTTATGCAGCCCGTCACCAAGGTCGAGACGCAGATGTTACCTGACGCTGCTACCTTGAGACTATCCAACCGCTGAAAGCCGCCAAGCCCGATGATGAGGTCCCCTCCACTTTGGCTCGGAAATGGCTTTTTATGGACCACTCCCGGCTCGGCGATGGCGTAGCTCCACATTCGAGCGGTTTCCATCTCAGCGACGTAAAGGGTCTCGAGATCGGGCGACAAACCAATTCCGTTTGGCGCAAGGAGCGGAAACACCACCCTCTTTATCGAACTGCCATCGGCTTTTCCGTAAAACACCGCACCGTGGTCGCGCTGGAACTCCCGCACCCTGCCGGTGTCCGTAAAATAAAACCCGCCATGGTTATCGAAAACGATGTCATTTGGACCGCTAAGGGTTCGGCCGTCGCATTGATCATACAAGGTCGTAACCTCGCCGGTAGAGATATCGACCTTTTGGATCATGCCGCCGCCGTAGTCAGGAGCCAGGCCGGCGGGACGCAGCCAACCGCCCTCCTCTGCCCAGGTGAACCCTCCATTATTGCACACGTAGAGCGCCCCATCCGGTCCCAGAGCCATCCCGTTGGGACCACCGTTGGTCACCGCCAGCAGTTCGTGTCTTCCGCCTTCTCTGATCCTCACAATCCTGCCACGGCCGATCTCCACCACGGCGATCGAGCCGTCAGGAAGTTCAACAGGTCCTTCCGGGAAGTGAAGTCCCGTCGCGATGATCTCGATATGAGGTTTCGTCATGGGATCCTAGCGACTGCGTTCGACCTGCTCAGGCGCCCCCCCGTTTGCCGCCGAACGATAGCCCGCTTCAATCACGGCCAGCGCGCGCTCCGCTTCGAGCAGGCCCGCAACGGGAGGGCGCCCATTTGCGAAATCCGCCCAGCTGCGGCGGAGGAAGACCGGGTAATATTCGTCGGTGTTGTACTCGATGGTCGCCGCGAATGCCTTCTCTTGCTCGCGCGACTTGGCATAGAACCGGTCGGCATAACCCCGAATGTAGGAATGACGATGCGACAGCGAAAAGGCGAAATCCCGCTGATCGTCGGCTGTGGAGGGATACAAGTACCCTGTCTCGATCACGCCGATCTGCCCTGCGGCAGTTCGGCAGGTGAAGACAGCCTGTTCGTCGACGGTTACATCAGGTCGGTAGATCTGGACCTGGCCTGAAACCTCGGTGATGGGGGACTGCGTCAGGTCTGTGATCAAGTCGATGAAGTGAATGCCAACATTCAGCATCGACCCACCTCCTGCGAGCGCCTTGTCAAGCATCCATGCGCACCCGTTTCGCTCATATCGAGCGACCGAGCCTACAACAAATCGGAAGGAGAGGTGTTGAAACCCGTCTGGCATGAGGCCTGCAGCCGGCGAGAGACGATCAGCCAGGTCGCTGACGCGTTGAATGAATGGCACACTCACGAAGACGCCGTGTTTCTCAGACAGTTCGCGGATACGACGAACTTCCCCGAGATTAAGCCCGCATGGCTTCTCGATGAGAAAGGGCTTACCCTTGGCGATCAGCCGCTCGGCGAGTTCGGCCATGTCGGAATGACGGCTGAATACAAGCGCGAAATCGAAATCCTGGCTCATCAGTTCGTCGTTGGAACCATACAGCTTGCAATTGAGCAGCTCGGAGAAACGCGCGCCGGCAAATGCCGCGCTGTCGGATATGCCGATGACTTCGATCCCCGGATCCTTCAGTGCAGCGATGTAAAGCGGAAAATGCCAGTGGCTGACGTCGAATACTGCGATCTTCATCACGACTCCGTTCATTGCGGGTTTATCAAGGCGAGTAGCCATGATTAAACTCAACAAAGGCAACGACCCGGATGATCCCCATAGCGCGCGGCCTGATGGTTTATTGCCGTTCAAGCGGCTCCTTGTGAAACGCCCCTCGCAATGCTATTGGAATAGCGTTCCGATAAATCGAATATCGTGGTATCATGCGACTTGTCAAATCCCTTCTAGACCGTTGTTTTGACCTCATCACACTGTTGAGTGAGAACGCCAGCGGGCTGTCACTCGGTGAAATCAGCCGCCGGCTGGACGTCCCAAAGAGCGCGGCGCATCGCCTGCTCAACAGCCTATGTGACTTAGGCTGGGCCGAACAGGACCCAGAGAACGGGTTCTACCGACTTTCATTGCGCCTCGCCGTGGTGGGCCAGCGCCTGCTCGCGGGGACACGGATTCCCGACATCTGCCAGCCGATTCTGGACCGCTTGGCGAACAATACGAAGGGGCTCGGCAGGATTGCGATCCTTGACCCAGATGGTTTGACCTGGATATCCCATTCACAAGGCATGCGGTCCGGCCTGATCTACCAGCCGGAATTGGTAGCGAAGGTCCCGTTGCACACGACAGCCAACGGAAAAGCGTGGCTGGCAACACTGGATCGAGAGGAAGCGTTGGCCAGGGCCGTAGCGAGCGGGCTCGGACGAACAGACCTGGGTGGTCCGCGGGTTATTACCTCCCGGCAGACGTTTTCTGCGGCCTTGGATGAGACCGAAGAACGGGGATGGGCCACTGCGATCGAGGAAGCTGAACCCGGCGTCGCAGCTGTCGCCGCCGTCATTCGCGTTGCGGGCCAGGTTGTTGGAACGGTCAGCATCGCCGGACCGATCCACCGCTTTTCGCCGCTCGTACTCCCTCAGTTAGCGGAACAGGTGAAGGCCACTGCCGAGGAACTTTCCGACCTTTGGCCCTATCGGATCGCCTCGCCCGCCCCACAAGCCAACGCTTCGAATAAGTCGCAAGTAGTTGGAAATATTATCTAAAAATTTTCATTAACGACCAGTGTGCTTATCGCATCGCTGACCTCTGTTGACACCTGCCTTTCTTAATGGAATAACGTTCCGATAGCGATTGTGGAGATCGCCTTGAGGAAGTGGCTGCTTCGGTGGCCGGTAGGAGGAAACAGTTGGCAAGTGTTGAGCTGAAGGCCGTTCGTAAAGCTTACGGCGCCGTACCCGTGCTTCATGGCGTGTCTGTCGATATCCATGAAGGTGAATTTGTAACCTTGGTCGGGCCCTCGGGTTGCGGAAAATCAACTCTGTTGCGGATGATCGCCGGCCTCGAAAATATCTCCGGCGGCGAAATTCAGATCGGCGGACGCACCGTCAACGACGTACCTCCGAAGGCCAGAGATATCGCTATGGTCTTCCAGAATTATGCCCTTTACCCGCATATGACCGTCGCGGAAAACATGGGCTTCTCCTTGAAGCTCAAAAAGGCTTCCCGCGAGGAGCGGACAACGCGCGTTCAACGAGCAGCCGAAATCCTGAGCCTTGCGAAACTCCTTGATCGCTACCCTCGCGAACTGTCAGGCGGCCAGCGTCAACGCGTGGCGATGGGCCGCGCGATTGTTCGCAATCCGCAAGTCTTCCTGTTTGACGAGCCGCTCTCGAATCTCGATGCAAAACTGCGTGTGCAAATGCGTGCCGAAATCAAGGAACTGCATCAGCGGCTCAAGACCACCACCGTCTACGTGACCCACGATCAGGTCGAGGCGATGACGATGGCCGATAAGATCGTTGTCATGCACGACGGTCATGTCGAGCAGGTCGGCGCGCCGCTCGAGTTATATGATTATCCTGCTAACGTATTTGTCGCTGGATTTATCGGCTCCCCGTCGATGAACTTTCTCAAGGGTACGGTGGAGAAAGGTCACTTCGTACTTGAAGACGGACACAAGCTGCCTTTGCCCGCGGGCGTGGCCGAAATTCCCGAAAAAGTGATTTACGGCGTGCGCCCTGAGCATCTCACCCTCAGTGACGAGGGACTGCCGCTTACCGTCACAGTCGTCGAGCCGACAGGCTCGGAGACACAGATCATCGCTCGGCATGGCGTTCAAACCATCGTTTGCATATTCCGAGATCGAGTTCTTCCGAAAGTTGGCGAGACCATCACTGTCGCCCCCGATCTTTCACGCGTCCACCTGTTCAGCGAGAGCACCGGCCGGCGGTTGTCCTGACAACACGCCACCGCTCTGCATTAGCCGCCTCACGGGAATAATAACCGAATGTCGATACCTCCATTACAAGTCAGCACTGACCAAAGCGCGACACATCTGGCGAACGACGTCGTGGGCGCCACTGACGACGCCAACCGCTTCAGTTGGGCTCCCTTCCTTTGGTTTACGCCCGCGATCTTGATCCTGTTTCTTGTGACGCTTTATCCAACCATCTTTGTGATCTGGTTGAGCTTCCAGAAAACGAAATACTACGCTCTCGTTGGCTTTAATGGTCTCACCAATTACATTGAAGTTCTAGGATCATCCGCGTTCTGGGACACGACCGTCATTTCCCTCACGTACGTCGCGGGATCGCTCGCAGGTGCGATAATCCTTGGGATGGCCTCTGCGCTGGTATTGAATCGGGCGGGCATTACTGGGTCTGCGCTGCGCGTCTTCATACTTTTTCCCTGGACGCTATCCATGTCCGTCGTTGGTAGCATCTGGCTCTGGCTCCTCAATCCCTCGTTTGGACCCATACCCTACGTGATCCAGAAGCTGGGGATCGATCCCGGCCTGATGTTGGGGGATCCGGCCATGGCATTGCCCCTTCTCATCATCGTCACAGCTTGGTGGTCGTTCCCATACGTCATGGTCATGGCGACAGCAGCCATGCAGTCGATTCCCAAAGAACTTTACGAGGCAGTCGAAATCGATGGAGGCGGTGCGTTTGTGAAATTTCGTTACGTCACGCTCACCGAAATCCTGCCCACTTTGGGAAGCACGGCGCTGACCCTCTCCATCATGTACCTGACCTTGATGACATTGATCATTGTCATGACCGGCGGAGGACCGCTGGGTTCGACTACCACGCTCAGTTTCGAAGCGTTCCGCGGCACCGTCCAGGCGGTCAACATTGGGCCGACTGCCGTCGTCTCGATCGTCGTCCTTATCATCAATGTCGCCCTTGGTGCTCTTTATACCCGGCTGACCGGCCGCGTTACCGGATAGGATGCTAAAATGAGCAGCGCTCTCTCGAACCGCACAACCGGACAAATGCCCGCGATCCTGGGATCTTTGGTTATCGGGATTATCGTTCTCGGACCCGTGCTATGGGCCTTCGCGACATCCTTCAAGACAGAAGTAGAAGCGGTTGTTGTTCCCCCGACCTTGTGGCCGAATTCGCCAACCCTAGAAAACTATATCAAGGTCTTGAAGGACGCTGCTTTCTTCACCGACCTTTGGAACTCTGTCGCCTACTCCGTCGGCGCTGTCATCATCGCTCTTCTCGTTGGAATTCCTGCGGGCTACGCCGCCGCCCGCTTTTCATTTAAAGGGAAGCGAGCACTGATGCTCGTGGTCCTCGCGACGTCGATGGTGCCAGGGGTCGCGCTGCTGGTTCCCACTTATTACCTGCTGGAAACGATCGGTCTGCTCAACAGCGGAATCGTAGTGACGCTCATCCTCTCGGCAAGGATTATCCCTCAAACGGTCTGGTTCATCGCCAATTTCGTTGAAGCTGTTCCAGTTGAGATCGAGGATTCTGCGATGATCGACGGCGCATCCCGATTTCAAATTATCTGGGCTCTGATCTTGCCGCTCATCCGGCCAGGCATAGCTGCCGTCGCGACAATCGGCATTGTGACGACCTGGAATGACTATATCACGGTGGCGGTCTTTGCGCCCGAGGTGGCAAAACGGACCCTGCAGGTCGCCCTTGTCAATCAGGTTTTCGACGCTGTCGGCATTTCGTGGTCCTACATGATGGCCTTTGTGATGGTCGCATCATCACCAGTCATCCTCATGTTCGGCTTCGTCCAGAAGTGGTTCATCTCCGGCCTGACGGCCGGCGCCGTTAAAGGCTGATGACGCAAACAAACCATCCACACACCTTGTTCAACCTGGGAGGAAGACGCATGCAAACCATATCGAAACGGAAAATCATCAAATCGTCCGCGGCGCTGGCAATTGGGACCGCCATCTTCGCTTTCGCTGCTCCGCAAGCTTTTGCCCAGAGCACGAAGATCATTTACCAGACGTTCCTGGATCCGAACAATTCGAAGGATCCCCGGTCTGCTGCTCAGACCAAGATGATCGATGCTTTTCAGGCGAAGAACCCTGACATCAAGATCGAACTTCTTGTTGATCCGACCGGGGGAGCTGCAGCTCGCGCCATCAAATCCGGCGCCCAAACCCCAGATGTGATCCGCGTCGTCGGCTTCGCGGTTTCCGAATTCGCTGCCACCGGCAATCTCCTCGAGCTCGATGATCTGGTGAAGAAGGACGGCATTCCGGATGGGGATTGGCTCCTGCCGCTGTCGGGCACCAAGGTTGCCGGGAAGCTTTATGCTCTTCCCCAGGACTTCCGTATTCCAATCCTCTTCTATCGCAAGAGCATGTTGGAGAAGGCCGGGGTCAAGCCGCCGGCCACCTGGGATGAAGTGTGTGCACTAGGCGCCAAGTTCGGCCAGTCGGATACGATCACGTTCGCCGTTCCGTTGGGCGCCACCGGCGGCCTCGGGGGTGCTCAAAGCCTCGGAGAATTTTTCCTCAGTTCAATGTTACCGGGAAATGGCGGTAAGTATTTCACACCTGACGGAAAGATTGCTTTCTCGAAGGAGTCTTTCATCAAGGCAGCACAAACCATCAAAGACTTCTACACGAAGTGCAAGGTCACTCCGCTTCGCAGCGCTCAGATGGGGTTCAATGAGTTGCACGACGCGCTTCGTTCCGGCAGCGCCGCGACAGCGGTGTTCGGCGTTTATCGCTACAAAACTGTGCAGCAACAAGGGGGCGGTGACGATCTGGCCTGGGCACCTTCGCCTGGGTATGCGGCCAGCGACAAACAGACGGTCTACAGTTATAATATTGCGATCAACAAGAAGACCGCCAATAAGGATGCCGCCTGGACTTTCGTGAAGTACATGGTGTCTCCGGAAGCTCAGGCTCTCGCAGCCGAGGGTGGTGAAGTCGTTTCACGCAAGACCGCATACACTGCGCCATACTTCCAGACCGACGCCGGCAAGGATCAGAAGCAATGGGCTGATCTTGTCGGACAGCGTGGTCAAACCGTTGAGTATACACCGATCCTCTCGACCTATCACACCATTCTCGGCGAAGCATTCCAGAGAATGATCCTGAAAGACGGATCGCCGGCGGACGCCTACGATGAGCTGATCGAGCGGTACAACGCGGCGCTCGCTAAGGCACAGTAAATGACCTTGGCTTGAAATAAGACACTGGATGGATCCGGCTTGGCTGCTCCATCCAGCCCCCTGTCACAACACGACAACCCCTGACGTCGTCAAATCGGCGACGCTCGAATTAGTGGTTCCGGCTTCCGAATTTTCGCTTTTTCAAGGTTGAAGAGCGGACGGCATTATTGCGCCCTGCGATCGCGGATGCGCACGAGCTTTCTTCGGATTGAGCCGAATACAAACAAAGAGAGGCACCCGTTATGAGGTATCGTTTTCTTGGAAGAACCGGAGTTCAAGTCAGCGAGTACATGCTCGGTACCATGAGCTACGGATCAGATGGGAACACAGACGAAAACGAGTGCATAAACATTTTGCACCGAGCTCTTGATCGCGGCATCAACTTCATCGACACCGCTGACACCTACTCTCATGGAGAATCCGAAGAGATCGTCGGTAAAGCGATTGCCGGCCGCCGCGACAAAGTGGTGCTTGCGACGAAGTTTCGCTTGGCGGCCGGCGAAGGGCGCAACGAGCAAGGCGGCTCCCGCTACTGGATTATGAAGCAGATCGAAAACAGCCTGCGAAGGCTAAACACCGACCATATCGATCTTTATCAATTTCATCGACCCGACCTGCAGACTGATCTCGAGGAAACCCTCGGCGCTCTCAGTGACCTGGTTACTCAAGGCAAAGTTCGGTACATCGGCTCCTCAACATTGCCAAGCTGGTACCTCGCAGAGACGCTATCGGTAAGCCGATCGAATAAGATTGCACGATTCATCAACGAAAGCTCACCCTATTCGATCTTTCAGCGCGCCGCGGAGAGAGAGACCCTGCCCGCCGTTCAACATTACCGTATGGGTTTCACCGCCTGGAGCCCGCTGAACGGCGGCTGGTTAACTGGAAAATACAAAGCCGATGGCGCAACGCCGTCAAGCTCCAGGGCCGAGCGCGTAAAAGGACAGTGGGGACACCACTACCCGATCCTGCAAACCCGCTTCGACATGACACGCGAGGGTAATAGGCGCAAACTGGATTTGCTTCCGGAACTTGAGCGCGTCGCAACCGAGGCAGGTATGTCTCTTATGCACATGGCGCAGGCATTCCCACTCGCGCACGCCGCTGTGACGTCTGTGATCCTTGGCCCTCGCACAATCGAGCAATTTGAAGCCATGGAGGCCGGTTTTGAAGCCGTCCTTCAGCCGGCGACGCTTGACCAGATCGACGCACTTGTTCCCCCGGGTGTGCTCGTCGAGGAAGCCGACCGGGGCTACGTTTCTCCGTGGCTCGTGCCAGAGGTACGTCGTCACGGCGCAAAGGTTGCTAATTTAATCTGACTGCGACGGGGCTTCGGTATCAGCCGGAAAGCTCGCCCGTTTGCTAAAGGGCAAACGTGATCCTGATACCGAGCACCCCCCTCGCCCCGGTCTGAGAACCATCGATATTTAAGAACTGAGAAGGGGCCGATGACTAACATTGTCTTCAACCACGCGACTGTCCGCGAGAGAGCAGATATGTTGACCTTTCTTCGACTGAGCGCGGAGCGAGGACTGCAGACCGTTTCCATATGGGGAGACGAAATTGCCAAGGTCGGCGAAAATGACGCGCTCTCTGTTTTGCACGATTTCGGAATGACGGTCTCTGGATACAATCGTGTTGGACCGTTGGCAGCGGGTTCTCTTGACCGGGCCGAGGAAGAGCTCGAGCGGGCCGCCAGATTTGAGGCTGATCATGTCTTCCTGTTTACCGGGGGCTTGCGAGACAATGAAAAGGATTTGAGTTCAGCAAGACGAAGGACCGAGGATTCAATCGGCAAAGTGCTGGACATCGCACGCAAGATCGGAGTGAAACTCGCCATTGAGCCACTTCATCCTATGGTCACCGGTGACCGAACCCTCATTTCCAGTCTCTCGCACGCAAACTCTATTTGCGACGCGTTGGGCCCGGGTATCGGAGTCGTCATCGATGTCTACCATTGCTGGTGGGACGAAAGACTGGCAGCCGAGATCCAGCGCGCAGGCGACGCAGGCCGGCTCCTTGGTTTTCATGTCAATGACTGGCTCATCCCTACGCGGCATCTCCTGACCGATCGAGGCATGATGGGAGATGGGATCATAGACCTGCGCGGCATCTACTCGATGGTCCGAAGTGCCGGATACACGGGCACAGTCGAGGTGGAAATCTTCTCTACCGAATGGTGGTCTCGCGACCCCGCGGAGGTGATGGATATCGCGATCGATCGCTGCCGCAGCCTGTTTCAGCCCGGAATGAAATCATGCAAGTAAACATTCCCAACCTTGATGGAAACTCGCGTGTGTACGCTGTGTTTGGCGACCCTATACATCAGGTTCAAACGCCGCGTCTTATTAACCCGATCTTCGCGGACGCCGGGGTCAACATCTACGCGGTACCATTCCTAATCACCGCGGAACGTTTCGCTGCGACGTGGGATATCTTCTCTGCTATCCCCAACCTCTGCGGTATCAGCACCACGATCCCTCATAAAGTTGCGGCAGCCAAGAGATGCTCAACGCTCACGCCCACGGCGAAGGCTGTCGGTGCCGTCAATTGCGTCCAACGCGGAGAAGACGGCCTGATGAACGGCGCGCTCTTTGACGGTGTGGGTTTCGTTAACGGTCTCGGAGAGGAGAAGGTGCGGTTGCGCGGCGCTCGTGTGCTGATTGTCGGAACTGGTGGGGCTGGCCGGACTATCGCGTTTGCACTCGCGGAAGAAGGTGTCAGGAAGATCCATCTAATGGATCTCTCGGCTGAATCCGTCGCCTTTACCGCCGCGATGATCAATAGTTTCTGCGGTGAAGAATGCGCGGTTGCGGTCGATGGGTCGGCAGGGTGGGATTACGATATCGTCATCAATGCATCTCCCATCGGCGTGAAGGGAAATAGCAAATTTCCTATGCCGGAAGCCGCGATACGGCCAGAGATGCTTGTTGCCGATATCGCTAGTTTAAGTGAGGAAACGGCCCTATTGGCCGCCGCCAGGGCAGCCGGTGCAACGGTATCTGACGGCAATGACATGCTGCTCGCGCAGGTCCGCCTGATGGCGGGTTTTGCCGCAGGTCTGCCGGCAGGAACTGCGCTTTAAACATTCTCAGAAAGAGCGAGAGATTACATCATGAAAATCCAAGCCCAGGGCATCGTTCCCGTCATGCTTACCCCGTTCACCCCGGATAACCGGATTGACTGGGAAGGTCTCGAACGACTTGTTGAATGGTATATCACAAACGGTGCAGACACTCTCTTCGCCGTCTGCCAGTCGAGCGAGATGCAGAAATTGTCACTGGAGGAGCGAGTTGAGCTTTCCAGAAAAGTCGTCTCGTTGGCTGCCGGGCGCGTAGCGGTCATCTCATCAGGACATATCAGCGAGAGCCGGGATGACCAGCGCGCCGAACTGGAGGCGATGGCCAAGACAGGGATCGACGCGCTTGTCCTTGTCAGCAACAGGCTCGACACAATGAATGAAGGAACCGTAGCATTTCGCTCCAGCCTCGACGCGATCTTGAGTTGGCTTCCCAGCGACCTACCCCTCGGTCTGTACGAATGCCCGGCACCCTATCGCCGTCTCTTGAGCGATGACGAGTTCAAACTGTGCCGCGACACCGGCCGCTTCGTAACGCTGAAGGATGTCTCCTGCGACCTCGAAACGGTCAAGCGGCGCGTCGCGCTCTCCGGCGACTCCGGCTTTGCAATTATTAACGCCAACGCCGCCATAGCAGCAGCCGCCATGCGCGCAGGTTCGAAAGGCTTTTCTGGCGTCTTCACCAATATCCACCCCGACCTCTACGCTTGGCTCTACAAGCATGCTGCCGAAGACAGCGATCTGCGCCGCGATCTGGAAAATTTCCTGGCGCTGGCGGCGATGGCCGAGCCGATGGGCTATCCCGGTCTTGCCAAGGTTTGGCACAAGCGTCTTGGCACGTTCGAGAGCGTCCATTCTCGCGTGACAGATTATGACATTGCCGAGCGGCACTGGGCAGTCATGGATCTGTTGGATCATATTCAGCAAGGGACGGAACGGTTCCGCGAGCGGATCAAGCGGGTTTCCTAACGAGCACCGTCGAATTCTTCAGGGCGTCGCAAAGAGCGCCACGCCCTGAAGAACAGCAATTCTCCGCGAAACGCGCTTTTGTCGATGCGGTCACCATCGGATGATCCCGACCCTTCCGTCTTTCGAGCGCAGCCGTTCAAGAGGTAGGACATGTCCCTCACTTTAACAGCATCTGACCTGATTGCACTGGCTCATCAGCTGCGCAGGCTCCGTAGTGATGCAAGCCAAATTCCGACGGATCAACTCGTGTCTGTGCCGACAGCGCTTGAGGACGCAAAAGAGGTGCAGAGGCAACTGTCGAAACTCGAGGGAGCAGACGTCCCTGCGTGGAAAGTGGCCAAATCGCCCGAGGGCGAACCTGTTGTCGCTCCACTTCATCCATACTTCGATGATCCTTCCGATGCGGTCATTGCATGGCGAAAAGGCATGAAAATCGAGATAGAAATTGCCGTGGAGCTTTGCCAGGATCTTCCTGTCCGGGTCGACACATCCTATCACCGAGCCGACATCGAGGCCGCAATTTCAAATGTGTACCTTGGTGCGGAACTGGTTTGGAGTGGCATTTCGGAAGGCGCCAACATTTCCTTCCCGGCCTTCCTGGCGGACCGCTTGGGAAACGTCGGTTACGTAAAAGGGCCAGTCCTGACCGTGGCGGCTCTTCACCCTGGTTCGGCTTTCCCCCTTAAGCTCTGGCTCAACAAGCAACTCGCTTTCGACGCCGCTGGAAATCATCCGACGAAGGATGTGCTCACCTGGCTCTGCGAGTACGCGAACAATCGATCGAGGCCTGCCGAAGTGCTCAAAGCGGGCTCGGTTATCACGACGGGAAGCCTCTGTGGCGCACTCGAAGTTCCCGATCCGGGCGATGTATCCATCCAACTGGGCGAGTACGTTTTGCTGGATTTCGCGCTGTCATAAGTCTTTCAAACATGCCGAAAGGTGCCTGAGGCAATGCAGTTGAATGCTCTTTATACGAGCTTAGTTCTCGTTCGCCGCCGGCACGAGATATTGCTCCTCCAGGCTTCCAAACGTTCCACGCACTCCCTGAGTGTCAATTTCAACATTGCCTAGATGTCGCGCTGAAAACGACTAGGAGACGTCAATGATCATCAACACTTTTTCCTACCTTTGGAAATCCACTGCGATAGAGGCGATGTCTGAACTCATCAGCCATGGCTTTTCGGTATTTGAAGTTCCCGTGAGTTCCCCCCACTGCTGGCCGGACGAGATGTCGAAAAGTTCGCGTTCGGACGCGAGAAAGCAACTTCAGGACAACGGGGCGAGCGTCAGGTCGCTGAATGCTGGGGGATACGATATCAACCTCGCCAGCCCAGGCGCAAATATGAGGCGTAAAAGTACTGACCATATTAAGGACGTCATCCAACTGGCGGTCGATTGGGGGGTAACCGACGTCGTAATTTCCCCGGGAACGCGACGTCCGATGATTTCTCCAACAATTCCGCAAGCCCTTGGATGGCTATCTGAGAGCCTTGATGTGCTCCTGCCCGTTGCCAAGCAAGCCGGCGTGCGTCTTCTCATGGAGAACACGCCATATTGCTTCAGGCCGACGATCGGTGAGCTCGTCAGCCTCGTTGAGGAAATCAGAAGCGAAAACCTGAGTATCGTCTACGATGTCGCAAACGCTGCCTATATCGGCGAGGATCCGGTAGCCAGCCTTCAATCGCATCACGCTCACATAGGTCTCGTGCACATTTCGGATACGGGCACGGACGTGTGGGGCCATGATCCAATCGGCACAGGCATCATAGATTTCGTGGGACTGGGACGCGCCGTCGACTCAGTTTTTAGTGTCGACCGCGTCGTTCTCGAGATCATTCGCGAAGAAGAACCACTGCTGGAAGTCAACAACGCGCTGCAGGAACTCAAAAAGAGGGGCTGGCGCCTCGATTGATGAAGCCCGTTTCGCGACCACGCTGGGCGCGCGAAATCCGCGTTTGAAGGAGAGAAAGCTTGCCCGGAAACCATCTGAAGCAGTGGATACCCCTAGCCATAAGAATGTGCGCGAACGTTTCGGGACCCTCTGGTTAGACGCCGGCGCGCCAGTGCGGCTAGACATTGTCGCAGCTCATCTAGAATCGTATTGCGATATGGAAATCAATTCCATATTATTCTGTAACAACAGTTGGAGAAACGTCCATGAAAGTCTTAGTTAGTGGCGGAAGCCGCGGGATTGGCGCAGCGGTTTGTATTCGTATCGCAGAAGCGGCTGCAGCAAGGGGCGAGCGTGCTCAGATCGCCGTTTGTGGTCTGGGTTCATCCGAAGGGCAGGAGGACGTTGCACGTTCGGTGCGCGCGTTGGGAGGCGATGCTATCGCGCTATCGGGCGACCTGGGCAATGTCGATGTGGTCCCGGGCCTTGTGGAAACCGCAGTATCGGAATTCGGCGGCCTGGACGCTCTGGTCGCCAATGCCGGCGTAGCAAGCCCAGGAAATATTTGTGACTTGTCGGTTGCCGATTGGGATAACATGTTCGCGGTCAACCTTCGCGGAGCGTGGCTTTTAGCCAAATACTGCTACCCGCATCTGAAGCAGAGTCGGGGTGCGGCGTGCTTCACATCGTCAATGTCGGGACAGGTACCTCATGCCGGGTCAGGAGCCTATAGTCCAAGCAAAGCGGGGCTGACCATGCTTGCGAAAACCCTCGCCTTGGAATGGGCGCCAGATGGCATTCGTTCGAACATCGTCTCGCCGGGGATGACCCACACGCCAATGACTGAAAAGATGTACGCCGATCCAGCGATCAAGAGTGCAAGAGAGGCTCTGATCCCGCTGTCGAGAATCGGGGATCCCAAAGATATAGCAAACGCAATCGAGTTCCTGATAAGTCCGCTTGCAGCTTACATCACCGGTCAAGACCTCTGCGTCGACGGTGGCTTTTCAAAATCAATCCTGAGCCACATCCCTGGGCGTCCAAGCTCAAAACCATAGTCGGCAAGTTCGCCGCTCTGAACCCTGCCCAAAGTACTCCTAGACCCTCTGGGCCTGGTTGAGGGGCGAATGCGGACCCACACGGACGAACTCAACCTGAAACAGGAGGCTCGGTATGCTGAATAGACGTCAGATATTGGAGAGCGCCGCTGCAAGCACCCTTCTGTTTCTCACAGATCGGCGCGCCTTTGCGCAAACCGCGACCGTCTATCCTGGCGGATAGACGGTGCACTCAGGGCCGCGCCCGGAGAGCAAACCCAGCTTCGTCAAGGTTCGCGAAGGCCGATTGGAGGGTATCCTCAGCCCCGAGGGATTACGTTATTTCCGTGGCACGCATTCTTACGATTAAATGCCAAACGAAATCCAGGAAATTGACCAGAGGCGATACAAACAGTCAGCCGAGAGAATGCGAGGCCAAGGCATAGATAATCGGGCCGCCGTCGAGCCCCATGCCGTAAACGGCTTCTTCCCGGGTCACCATCGTCATTACCGTATTGTGGACACCGAGGCCGCATTGCTGGACGAAGGATGCAAAGGCGCCGTTGTCCAAATGCGTGTCGATGCGCAGGAAGCCGCCGACATGGGCGGCGACATGCGGGTGGGTGACCCGGATCGCATCGCCATCGCAAATGGCAACCACCGGGCCGACGACATGCCCGCGCCCGAAACGGCGGCGCATCGAATAGGCACGCAGCTTGTCGCCCTCGTAAAGACCATAGGTGATGGAACTGTCGAATAGCCGTAGGAGATGCTGGCGGCGAGCGGCACCGAAAGCCGGTGCGTCGAGCGCGATGATCGCTTCCAGATCGCCGCGGTCGAGCCGTCGCAGGGCAAGCCCAGCCTCGATTGGCGCAATCGGCGCCGGCGCAATTGCGGTTCCTTGGCACTGATACACCGTGCCCTTGGGGATGAAGCCGAGCGAGACATAAAGCCGACGGGCTTCGCGCGTGGAGTTCAGTCGCAGACAGTCGTGACCGCAATCGGTCATGATCCGCTGCATCAGCCATTTGGCCGCGCCATTGGCCTGCAGCCTGGGTGATGTGACCAGCATTCCAAAGGTAGCGAAGCTTTCGCCATGGGGAAACCACATGGCAGAGGCACCGACCCGGCCGATTTCGTCCAGCGCCACATAGCCCTTGCCGATATCAAGCAGATGCTGCCAGTCGGCCGCCCGGTGCGGCCAGCCGACGGAAATCGACAATGCCTGCAACTGTGAAACTTCGACATTCGCGATGTCGACGAAGCGCATCTCGAAATTATCAACATTCAATGTCCGAGGTAAATCGCTATCCATCATTTATCCAGCCGAACCGACACGCCCTCCTCCGGACAATGCGCCCGGATATCCCCATGGCTATCCTAATCATCATCCGACGGAACATTTCACTGCTGATGCGCGATGCAGCACAAGATTTGACCGTATCCCCTCCGCTTTCGGCAGCCATTTCATCTGCACCGCTCTAACCTTGATCCTTGAGATTGGTTCACCTGTTCTGCGCAAGCCGGTTTGCGGAGGTGAGTTGACACTGTCTGGAGGCAGAAACGATGGCGATGCGCGCCCTGGACATCTTGGAAAAGCTGGTCGGCTTTCCGTCCGTCGTCAGCACGCCGAATGGCGAGGTCGTCGAATGGATCGCCGATTATCTCAAATCTCTCGGTATCCGCGCGCATGTCCTGCCCGGTCCGGACGGCGACAGGGCAAATCTATTTGCGACGATCGGCCCGGATGACCGGCCAGGTTACATCCTCTCCGGCCACATGGACGTCGTGCCTGCCGCCGAAGCAGGATGGAACAGCGATCCCTTCCGCGCGCGGATCGAAGACGGCAGGATTTACGGCCGCGGCACGAGTGACATGAAGGGGTTTCTGGCGGCTGTCCTTGCTGCCGTGCCGGCGATGGTCTCCAGGCCGCTTTCCCGTCCCATCCATCTCGCTTTCTCCTATGACGAGGAAGCAGGTTGCCGCGGCGTGCCGCATCTGCTGGCCCGCCTGCCCGATCTCTGCACGTCTCCACTCGGCGCCATCATCGGCGAGCCGAGCGGTATGAAGGCAATCCTCGCGCATAAGGGCAAGGCCGCAGCCAGTTTGACGCTCAAGGGCCGTTCCGGCCACTCTTCCCGACCGAATCTCGGCCTCAATGCCATCCATGCAATGACCGAAGTGCAGCAGGCCGCGGTTGCGGCTGCCGCAACGCTGGCCCAAGGCCCGTTCGAGGCGGAATTCGAGCCGCCCTATTCGTCGCTTTCGATCGGCAGAATCAGCGGCGGCCAGGCCGTCAACATCATTCCCGAGCTTTGCAGCATCGAACTGGAGGCCCGCGCTATCTCCTCCGCCGACCCGGAAACTCTGCTTCAACCGGTGCGCGCCGCAGCCGAAAAGCTGGCGGCAAGGGGTTTCGGCGTCGATTGGCAGATCTTGAGCAACTATCCGGCGCTGCTTCTTTCCCACGGTTCGCCGCTTGCCCGCCTCCTCCAGGATCTGACGGGATGTGAGCCGCTCGCCGCCGTCAGCTATGGAACCGAGGCCGGCCTTTACCAGCGGGCGGGAATGGATGCGATCATCTGCGGACCCGGCGACATTGCGCAGGCGCACAAGCCGAACGAGTTCATCGAGACCGGCGAGCTCGCCGCCTGCCAGGCGATGATCGAAGCCCTCGGCGACAGGTGCCGAGCCGAAACCTGACGGCCCAGAACCGGAGCACAGAATGACATTCCTCTTCAACTCTGACACCGCCCGCGGCCAAGTCTTTCGCGATGTCTTCGCCCGCGAACTGCCGGACCTGCCGTTTTCCATGGATGCTGCTTCGGTCGATCCGGACGCCGTCCGCTACATCATCACCTGGACGGTCCCGTCCGATCTGGCGCGCTACCGCAACCTGGAAGTGATCTTTTCGATCGGTGCCGGCGTCGATCAGTTCCAGGCCGCCAAGATCCCAGATCATATCCGGATCGTAAGGATGATCGAGGACGGCATCATCCGCATGATGCAGGAATATGTCACGCTCGGCGTGTTGGCCCTGCACCGCAACCTGCCTGTCTATATCCAGCAGAAAAAGACCGAGCTCTGGCAGTCCCTGCCGCCGGTGCAGACGAGCGACCGCCGGGTCGGCATATTGGGGCTCGGCAGCCTGGCCCAGGCATCCTTCGACCGATTGAAGCCTTTCGGCTTTTCGGTTGCCGGATGGAGCCGCTCGGCCCGCGAGATCGAGGGAGTGCGTTGTTTCAGCGGCCCGGCCGGCCTGACGGCGATGCTGGCCGAAACCGATATCCTGATCTGCCTTCTTCCCCTCACCGACGAAACCCGTGGCTTCCTCAATGCGGATCTTTTCCGCCAACTGCCGAAAGGCGCCGGCCTCGTTCAGGTGGGGCGCGGACCGCAACTGGATGACCGGGCGCTTCTGGACGCACTCGACAGCGGACACCTGTCCGGCGCAGTCATCGATGTCACGGATCCGCAGCCTCTGCCGCCCGGTCATCCCCTTTGGCGGCATGAGCGGATCATCATCACGCCCTATACCGCCAGCGTCACCCAACCTCAGACCGCAGCCCTGGCCGTCGCGGACAACATCAAGCGGCTTCGCGCCGGGCTCGATCCGGTAGGCCTCGTCGATCGCCGACGCGGCTACTGAACACTCAACCCTAAAGGAACAGCAATGTCGCTTCTCAAGACCATCGAACACAACCCGTCCTTCGCGCCGCGGGAAGACAAGCCGACAGCCGAACGGCTGATCTCCGGCAGCCCGGAATTCAAGACCTGGGCACAGGACGCGTCCCATGACGAACTCGTCCGCACCGGCGTCTGGGAGGCAACGCCCGGCCTCACCCATTCGATCAAGGGAACGACCTTCGAATTCTGCCACATCATTTCGGGCGTCGTGGAAATCACGCCGAAGGATGGCGAGCCGGTGACCTATAAGGCAGGTGACAGCTTCGTCATGAAGCCGGGCTTCGTCGGCACCTGGAAGACGATCGAAACGGTACGCAAGATCTACCTCGTCGTGACGCCCAAGGCGTGATCCGGCGGCTTGCCAAACAATACGCCGTATGGCGCGGCTAAAACGGATTTTTCAGCCGCGCCAACTCCCTCTACCGGATCACGCAGATGTGCCGATACGGTAGCATTCTAGTCAGATGATCGGAGATGGACCGATGAGCCTTAGTTTTGATCCTGACAGCCTGTCGTTTCCAACAGGACATTTCATCGGAGGCAAATTCGAGACTGCCGACGGCGTCATTCCTATGCATCGGCCCTCCGATGGCAAGGCCTATGCCGATTGTCCGGTCGCCGACGCCGATCTGGTCGATCAGGCCGTGCAGACGGCCAAAAAGGCCTTGAAGGACAGCAACTGGGGCGGAATTCGCCCGCGCGAGCGGTTGAAGGCATTGCATCGCTGGGCGGATCTGATCGAACAGAACGCCGTGGAACTCGCAAAACTGGAGGCCGTTTCCTCTACGCGGCCTGTCGGCCATCTGGTCGATGGTGACGTCGGTATTTCGGCCGAACAAATCCGCTTCTTCGCGGAATTCGCCGACAAGGAAGGCAGCGATCTCGTGCCGACCGACGACGGCAATCTCGGGATGATCATGACCGAGCCCTATGGTGTCGTCGGCGCCATCACGCCCTGGAATTTCCCGATCAACATGGCAGCCTGGAAGCTCGGCCCGGCGCTTGCAGCCGGCAATGCGGTGGTGCTGAAACCGTCCGAAATGACGCCGTTCTCGACCATCCGGCTGGCGGAGCTCGCGGTTAAGGCCGGCATTCCGGCCGGGTTGATCAATATCGTCCTCGGCGACGGCATGGTGACCGGCAATGCGATCACCGGCCATCCGGATATCGCCAAGGTCAGCTTTACCGGCTCGACCCGCGCCGGCTCGGCGATCATGGAAAACATCGCCCGCACCGGCATCAAGCCGATGACGCTGGAACTCGGCGGCAAGAGCCCGCAGCTCGTCTTCGCAGACGCCGATATAGACAAGGCTGCCGCAGCGGTGACGGCAAGCATCACCAGCAATGCCGGCCAGGCCTGCGTCGCCGGATCGCGCCTGATCGTCGAGAAAAGCGTGGCACCCCGGCTGATCGAGGCCATCCTGAAAAAGATGGCCGGCATCGTTCCAGGTCCGACCTGGGATGCGGCCAGCCAGTATTCGCCGATCATTTCCGAGAGGCAGCGCCAGCGCATCGACGACATCATCGACGCCTCGGTTAAGGGCGGTGCAGAATGCCTGACGGGCGGGCGTTCCATGGACATGCCGGGATATTTCTATTCCCCGACGCTGATCGCCGGCGTCGACCAGAATTCTCCGGCCGTCATCGAGGAAATCTTCGGGCCCGTTCTGACCCTGCAGACCTTCGAGGATGAAGACGAAGGAATGAGCCTTGCCGACCATCCGAGCTACGGACTTGCTGCCGGCCTCTTCACCAGCGATCTTTCCCGCGCCATCCGCCTGACGCGGAGGCTGCAGGCGGGTACGATCTGGGTCAACCGCTATGGCCGTTCACGCGACCACATCCTGCCGACCGGCGGCTACAAGCAGTCCGGCATCGGCAAGGATCTCGGCCGGGAAGCATTCCAGGCCAACCGCAAGAGCAAGAGCGTCCTGATCAGCCTCTGAGGATTTTTGACAAAATGACGACACACAAGATTGCCCTGATCCCCGGCGACGGTATCGGCCGCGACATGGTCTCCGCCGCCTGGTCGGTGCTGCAGAAAGCCGCCGATGCGCATGGCTTCGACCTCAAAGGCACGGATTTCCCCTGGTCCTGCGCCTTCTACAAGGAAACCGGCGCAATGATGCCGGCGGACGGGATCGAGACTCTGCGCGGCTTCGACGCCATCCTGCTCGGCGCTGTCGGCTGGCCGGCCGAAGTGCCGGATTCGGTCTCGCTGCATGGTCTGCTCCTGCCGATCCGCAAGAGTTTTGTCCAATATGCCAATATCCGCCCGCATCGGCTACTTTCCGGCGTCGAGGGACCGCTGAAGACGACTACCTTCGATATTCTCTGCATCCGTGAAAACACCGAGGGCGAATATTCCGGCGCCGGCGGCCGCATCCATCAGGGCAGCGGCGATGAAGTGGCCGTCGAAACCTCGATCTTCACCCGCAAAGGCGTCGAGCGCATCCTGCGCTTCGCCTTCGAGCAGGCCCGTACACGACGCAAGAAGCTCGCCTCGGTCACCAAGTCGAATGCCCAAAAATATTCGATGGTGTTCTGGGATGATGTGACAAAGCAGCTTTCGGCCGAATATCCCGATGTCGAGGTCACCAGCTATCACATCGACGCCATGGCGGCGCGCATGGTGATGGCACCGGAAACGCTCGACGTGGTGGTCGCCTCCAACCTGTTCGGCGACATCCTGACCGATCTCGGCGCGGCGATCCAGGGTGGCCTCGGTTTCGCCGCCTCGGCCAATATCAATCCGGAGCGTAATGCGCCGTCGATGTTCGAGCCAGTACATGGCTCGGCCCCTGACATTGCCCATCTAGGCATCGCCAATCCGATCGCCACCGTCTGGTCCGGCGCCATGATGCTCGAACATCTTGGGGAAAAGGATGCAGCTGCCGCCGTGATGAAGGCAATCGAGAGGGTTACCGCAAGCGGTATCGGCACGGTCCCCGGCAAGGACAAGACAGATGCCATTACCGCAGCCCTGCTCGCTGCGCTCTGAACCCGAGGACCGGACTCATGCAAAATTTGAAGCTTCCTTCCCTGTTTCGCCAGCAAGGCCTGATCGACGGCAGCTGGGTCGCCGCCGGCTCCGGCAAGACGGTCGAGGTTCTCGATCCGGCCAGCCAAGCGGTGATCGGCACCGTTCCCGACATGGGCGGTGACGAGACCCGCGCAGCGATCGAGGCCGCCAACAAGGCCTATCCGGCGTGGAAGAAGAAGACCCATGCCGAGCGTGCCGCGCTGTTCGAAACCTGGTACGGCCTGATGCACGAGTACCTGGAAGATCTCGCGCTGATCCTGACGACCGAACAGGGCAAGCCGCTGGACGAGGCGCGCGGTGAAATCCGATACGGCGCCTCCTTCGTCAAATGGTTTGCGGAAGAGGCGCGCCGTATCGGCGGCTCGACCATTCCCTCGCCGACGCCGGACCGCCGCATCGTCGTGCTCAAGGAACCGGTCGGTGTCTGCGGCATCATCACGCCCTGGAATTTTCCGAACGCGATGATCACGCGAAAAATCGCGCCGGCGCTCGCAGCAGGCTGCACCGTGGTGGTCAAGCCCTCGGAATTCACGCCCTATTCGGCGCTGGCGCTTGGCGTGCTTGCCGAAATGGCCGGCATTCCCGCTGGCGTGGTCAATATCGTCACCGGCATGCCGAAGGAGATCGGCAACGAGATAATGGCCAATACGACGGTCAGAAAAATCTCGTTCACCGGCTCGACGCCGGTTGGCTCGCTGCTGATGCGCGGCGCGGCCGACAGCATCAAGAGGCTGTCGCTCGAACTCGGCGGCAATGCGCCCTTTATTGTTTTCGACGATGCCGATCTCGATCTTGCGATCGAAGGCGCGATCATCTCGAAATTCCGCAATGGCGGCCAGACCTGCGTCTGCGCCAACCGCATCCTCGTGCAGGCAGGGGTCTATGACCGGTTTGCCGAAAAGCTGACGGCCCGCGTCAATGCCATGAAGGTAGGTCCCGGCACGGAGGCTGGCGTTTCGATCGGCCCGATGATCAACGAGGCGGCGATCGCCAAGATCAATCGCCATGTCGAGGATGCCATCGCCCAGGGCGCCAAGGTCGTGACGGCGAAACCGAACCTGCCGGCAGGCAGCCAGTATACGGCTCCCGTCGTCCTGACCGGCGCCACGACTGACATGCAGCTCGCCAGCGAAGAAACCTTCGGCCCGGTCGCCCCCCTCTTCCGCTTCGAGACTGAGGAAGAGGCGATCGCGATCGCCAATGGCACGCCGTTCGGCCTTGCCGCCTATTTCTACACGGAAAGCCTGAAGCGCGCATGGCGCGTCGGTGAGGCACTGGAGTTCGGCATGGTCGGGCTCAATACCGGCCTGATCTCGACCGAAGTCGCGCCGTTCGGCGGCGTCAAACAGTCCGGCCTTGGCCGCGAAGGCTCGCAGCTCGGGATCGACGAATATCTGGAAGTGAAGACGTTTCACATGGGCGGGCTCAACTGAGCCTGCCTCCAAAGAGACGAACAAAAAAGCCGAGGCTGTGATCGCAGCGCCGGCTTGTTTTGTTTCCGATGATGACGAAAGTTCCAGTTATTGAACCTTGTCGAGCATCTTGTAATAGAGCCCGACCAGAGGCAGAAACCAAGGCTTGCCGAAATGGCCGGGCACAGCCGGCCATTCGAGCCCCTTCACCGGATTGCGGTCCGGGCGGCCGAGAATCGCGTCGGCGATCGTCATGCCGAGATGGGTCGAGAGCTGCGCACCGTGACCGGAATAGCCCATCGCGTACCAGAGCCCGTCATGGAAGCCGGCGCGCGGATAACGGTCCTTGGTGATATCCACCAGACCGCCCCAGCAATAATCGATCTCGACATGCGCAAGCTGCGGAAAGATCCGCGTTAGGCTTTCGCGCAGGATGGCTCCACTCTTGGCGTCCGAGCGCTGGTCCGAGGTCGCCGAAAACCGCGCCCTGCCACCGAAGATCAGCCGATTATCCGGCGACAGGCGCCAATAGTTGCCGATATTCAGGCTGTTGACGCAGGTGCGGTTGCCCGGCATCGTCGCGGCGACTTCCTGATCCGTCAGCGGCCGCGTAGCGATGATGAAACTGCCGACGGCCAGGATCCGGCGGCGGAAATAGCCGAAATTCGGCGTCGTATAGGCGCCGCTCGCCATCAGGACATTGTCGGCGGTGACCGAACCCCTGGTGGTCTTCAGCAAATGCCGACCGGCGGATTTCGAAATGTCGGCGACGGTCGCCTTTTCAACGATGATCGCACCACGCCGCTTGGCGGCTTCGGCAAGACCGACGACGTAACGCCCCATATGCATCATCGCGCTCTTCTTCGACAGCATCGCGCCATGGAAGGGCGAGCCGATCTCGCGTTTCAGGTCTTCCGGCGACAGAAGCGCCGTATCCGGATCGACCTCCGCATGCACGGCCTCGAAATTCTTCGCCAATCCCTCGAAATGCTGCGGCTTGGAGGCAAGCTTCAGCTTGCCCGCGCGGCGGAAATTGCAGTCTATGCCTTCTTCGGCAATGATCGCTTCCAGCGTACCGATCGAAGCGTCGAGCGCCTTGTAGAGTGCGATCGCGCGCTCCTTGCCGAGCTCCTGCTTCGCGGACAGATAGCTGTGCGCGAGGCCATTGTTCAGGTGTCCGCCATTGCGGCCGGATGCGCCGAAACCGACCATCTCCGCCTCCAGCACGATGACCCTGGCACCGGCCATCGCAAGCTGCCGTGCCGCGCCGAGACCGGTGAAGCCGCCGCCGACCACCGCGACATCGTAGTGACCTTCGATCGGCCCTTCGACGGCGCCTGTAAAACGGGGCGCCGTATCATGCCAGTAGGAGACGTATTTCATCGGCTTCCGCCTTTCCGTTAGAGACCGACGACGCCTGCAAGGCCGGAAATGTCAGCAATTTCCGTATAGCCATAATAGGGATTGGCCGGCTCGTGACCACGGTTGACCCAGACCTTGTTCTTGATGCCGAGATCATGCGCCGACATCAGGTCATAGCGGAAGGACGAGGAGCAATGAAGAATGTCTTCCGGGCCGCAGCCGAGCATGTCGAACATATATTCGAAGGCCTGGAAACGCGGCTTGTAGGCGTTCGCCTGCTCGGCCGTGTAGACGGCATGGAAGGGGGCGCCGAGCTTGGCGACGTTGGACGGGATCTGGTCGTTCATCGCGTTGGAGAGGATGACGAGCGGAATTTCCTTGGCGACCTTGGCAAGACCAGCCGGAACATCGGCATGCGGCCCCCAGGTCGGCACGCGCTCATAGACCATCCTGGCGTCCTCGTCCTTGAAGGCAACGCCATTGCGCTTGCAGGTCCGCTCCAGTGAATTGTGGACGACTTCGGCGTAAGGCTTCCAGGCGCCCATGATCTCGTCAACCCGGTAGCCCGCAAAGTTCTTGATGAATTCCAGCATGGCTGGCTCTTCAAGACGATCACCGTAGAGATCGCAAGCAGCTTCAGCCATCTGGAAGTTGATGAGCGTGCCGTGGCAGTCGAAGGTGATGTATTTCGGGCGGAATGTCGTCATGCGCTTCGTCCTTGCGTGATGGCCCATCGAGCCTTTCGGGTGACGACACGATCATAAAGCCGCTTCCGGCATCATCGCCGACTGATTTGCCGGAATCCGAAGCAGAAAGTTTCGTATCATAGCGCCCGTTTGGCATTTGCTCGCAGATCTGGCCGTCAGCAACGGCTTCCGGAAGGGCTTATCCCCGGCCCTGCTTGCGGTCGCACGGCATAAGATGCGGTCCCGCCCCGCTGCTTTGGCGAAAGATACCGCCACCGATACCGCCTTCGGATAATCTTCCGGTCCCTTCACCTCGAAACTCGAGGCAGAAAAAGGAGAGTATTGTCCATGCAAGTCGGGGACATCGAAACCAGAGCCTTCGGAGGCGAGCACCTGGATGGCGCAGTCCGCCTTTCGCGCGAAGCCGGCTGGCCGCATCGCCTGGAAGATTGGCAGGTCGCGCTTGATGTCAGCAATGGCATCGTAGCATTGGACGAGACTGGAAAGGTCGTCGGCACCACATTGATAACGCCCTATGGCGATGACTGTGCCACGATCAATATGGTGATCGTCGATGCCAGCATGCGCGGCCGTGGTGTTGGCCGCCGGCTGATGGACGAGGCACTTAGCCTTGGCGGGGTGCGCCCCCTTCGGCTCGTCGCAACCGCCGACGGCTTGCCGCTTTACGAAAAACTCGGCTTCCGCGAGACCGGCAGTGTATTCCAGTATCAGGGAGTGGTGGGTCAGGTCTCGCCTCCGGCCGATGTTGATGCTGCAACCGCGGCGGATGTGGCTGAAATTACGGCCATCGATCGGGATGCCTTTGGCGCCGACCGTTCTTCGCTGATTTGCAAACTTGCCAACATTGGAGAGTTCGCCGTCATCCGCCGCGACGGCAGGATCACCGGCTTTGCCTGCATCCGTGCTTTCGGACGGGGCGAAGTTATCGGGCCTGTTGTAGCGACCACGATTGAAGACGCCAAGGCGCTTGTAGCCCATTTCATGAACCGCAGGACCGGTGCCTTCCTCAGAGTCGATACCGGAAATGCCGCCCTTGCCTCCTGGCTTTCAGAACATTCGCTTTCCCATGTCGGCGGTGGCGTCGCAATGGCGCGCCCTGCGCTGACGCGCGCCCCTACCTCGACCTTCACCACTTTCGCACTGACCAACCAGGCCCTCGGCTGATCCGGAGACAATCATGCTCAGCAATTCGCTCATCGAACTCGATCGTGCCCATCTGGTCCATCCCGTCGCGTCCTATCGCGGCCATGAGCAGCAGGGCGTGCGCGTTCTCTCGTCCGCCAAGGGTGCCACCGTCACCGACGCACAAGGCCGCCAGCTCATTGACGGTTTTGCCGGCCTCTGGTGCGTCAACGCGGGTTATGGCCACGATTCCATCGTCGAGGCCGCGGCCCGCCAGATGCGCGAGCTTCCCTATGCGACCGCCTATTTCGGCCTCGGTTCCGAATCCGCCATCCGGCTTGCGGCAGAACTTGCCGAACGGGCGCCGGGCGATCTCGACCATATCTATTTCACGCTTGGCGGTTCGGACGCCGTCGACAGCACGATCCGCTTCATTCGCTATTACTGGTTTGCCAAAGGCCAGCCCCAGCGCGACCAGTTCATTTCCGTCGAACAGGGGTATCACGGTTCTTCGACTGTCGGCGCCGGCCTCACCGCCTTGCCGAATTTCCATGCCGGCTTCGGCATTCCCTTCGACTGGCAGCATAAGATTCCGTCGCCTTACCCCTATCGCAACCCGGTCGGCCAGGATCCACAGGCAATCATCAACGCATCGCTTGCCGCACTGAAGGCAAAGATCGAGACAGTTGGCGCCGATCGCATCGCAGCCTTCTACATAGAACCGATCCAGGGTTCCGGCGGCGTCATCGTTCCGCCGAAGGGCTGGATGAAGGCGATCCGCGACCTCTGCAAGGAATACGGGATTCTGTTCGTCGCCGACGAAGTCATCACCGGATTCGGCCGCACCGGACCGCTGTTTGCCTGCTCCGAGGACGATATCGTTCCCGATTTCATGACGACGGCGAAAGGTCTGACCTCGGGCTACGTGCCGATGGGCGCGGTCTTCATGGCCGACCACGTGTATCAGGTTATCGCCGACGGTGCCGGCGCTTCGGCAGTCGGGCACGGCTATACCTATTCGGCGCACCCGGTCAGCGCAGCCGTCGGCCTCGAAGTCCTGAAACTCTATGAAGGCGGCCTGCTGGAAAATGGCATCAAGGCCGGTGCGCGGCTGATGGCAGGACTTGAGACCCTGAAGGATCATCCGCTGGTCGGGGATGTCAGGGGGCGCGGCATGCTGGCGGCCATCGAACTGGTGACCGACAAGGCCGCCAAGACGCCGCTTCCAGCCGAAGCGGTGCCGGCTCGTCGGGTCTTTGACCGCGCCTGGGAAAACGGGCTGATCATACGTGCCTTTGCCAATGGCGCCATCGGCTACGCACCGCCGCTCTGCTGCACGGAGGTGGAAATCGACGCGATCGTCGAGCGCACCAAGAAGACGCTGGATCAGACCCTTGAAGATCCGGATGTCCGCAGGGCGGTAAAGGCCTGATCCCGGGCTTCGGCGCTCCCGCTGAAATACCGTCAGCAGCCCGAATTCGGAATTTTGTGCCGGGCTGCACGGTCAATTCGGCGAAAATCGTTCCGCCGAACTGGCAGTATCCTAGTTAACAAGACCTTGAGGCCCCGAAAAATCGGGATTTTCTGCAAAAGCGCCCAAGGTAGGGAACAGCATATTCTTTCGCAGGAGGTCTTCGAGACTGCGCCGCGACATCAACTGGGGATATGGAATTGGCGAAATCTCTACCGGAATTCAAATACATGAGCTTCGACGTGGTCGGCACGCTCATCGATTTCGAGGGTGGCCTGACGTCTTGTCTGCAGGCAATCGCCAGCGAGGCGAATGTCGCCATCGACAGCGAAGAGGCCCTGTCCCTCTACCGCACCGCCCGTTATTCGGAAAAGGCCGATCTCTTTCCGGATGATCTTGTGCGTGTCTATCTGGCGATCGCACCGAAGCTCAGGCTGCCGGCAGACGAGGCTTATGGCATACGCCTCAGGGATTCCGCCAAAAGCTGGAAGGCTTTCCCGGACAGTGCCGCGGCCATGGCCGAGCTTGCGAAAAATTACCGCCTGATCGCCATGACGAATGCACGCCGCTGGGCTTTCGAATATTTCTCCGAAGCACTTGGCAATCCGTTCTATGCCGCCTTCACTGCCGACGACACCGGCACGGAAAAGCCCGATCCGGCTTTCTTCCACCAGGTGTTCGACTTCGTCTCGAAGGACGGCGGCAGCAGGCAAGATATCCTGCATGTCGCGCAGAGCCAGTATCACGATATCGGCGTTTCCCGCGAACTCGGCATGACCAATTGCTGGATCGAGCGCCGCCACGCGCAAAAGGGTTACGGCGGCACGATCGAGCCGGCCGAATTCACCAAGCCCGACTACCACTTCACCTCGATGGCCGGATTGGCCGAAGCCGTGAGGAACGCCCACGACTGACTGACGCAATTTTCGGTTTTCAAAGCATCGGGCCAAACCACGAAGATGGGTTGCCCGCTAACCAGCGAAAAGGGGAATGACATGAACGACAAGATCACCAACTGGACCGCGTCGGACGACGCCATGATCGAGAATGCCATTCGCCGGGGCGCAAGCCGCCGCGAACTGCTGACGATGATGCTGGCAGGCGGCATTGCCGCATCAGCCGGCGGCCTCATCCTCGGCCGTGCCTCGAACGCGGTCGCCGCAACGCCTAAATCCGGTGGCGCGCTCAAGGCCGCCGGCTGGTCGTCTTCGACCGCCGACACGCTCGACCCGGCCAAGGCTTCGCTCTCGACCGATTACGTCCGCTGCTGCGCCCTCTACAACCGCCTGACCTTCCTCGATCAGGCCGGCACCGTGCAGATGGAACTTGCCGAAAGCATCAAGAGCGGCGACGCCAAGGTCTGGACCGTCAAGCTGCGTTCCGGCGTGACCTTCCACGACGGCAAGGCACTGTCCTCGAAGGACGTCGTCTTCTCGCTCAAGCGGCATCTCGACCCGGCCGTCGGCTCCAAGGTCAATGCGATCGCCAAGCAGATCACCGACGTCAAGGATCTCGACGCACTGACAGTCGAAATCACGCTTGCCAACCCGAATGCCGACCTGCCGACCATCCTGTCGCAGCATCATTTCATGATCGTTCAGGACGGCACGACCGACTTCTCCAAGGGTATCGGCACCGGCGCCTTCAAGATGGAGACGTTCCAGCCGGGCGTAAAATCGATCTTCACGAAGAACCCGAACTACTTCAAGGGCGGTGCCCAAGTCGACTCGTTCGAATTCTTCGCGATCAGCGACGATAATGCCCGCGTCAACGCGCTTCTGTCCGGCGACATCCATCTCGCCGCCTCGATCAAGCCGCGCTCGATGAAGCTCGTCGAAAGCCAGCCGGGCTTCGCACTGTCACAGACGACCTCCGGCAACTATACAGACCTCAACATCCGCCTCGACCTCGCCCCCGGCGACAAGGCGGATTTCGTGGCCGGCATGAAATACCTGATCAACCGCCAGGCGATCCAGAAATCCGTCCTGCGCGGTCTGGCCGAGATCGCCAACGACCAGCCGGTTTCGCCGGCCAGCGCCTATCACAACGCCGATCTGAAGCCGAAGGCCTATGACCCCGACAAGGCGAAGTTCCACTTCCAGAAGGCCGGCCTCATCGGTCAGTCGATCCCGATGATCACTTCGGAAGCCCCGACCTCGGCCGTGGAAATGGCGACGATCGTGCAACAGTCGGGTGCCGAGATCGGCATGAAGTTCGACGTGCAGCGCGTGCCTTCGGACGGCTACTGGTCGAATTACTGGCTGAAGGCGCCGGTTCACTTCGGCAATATCAACCCGCGTCCGACGCCGGACATCCTCTTCTCGCTC
This sequence comes from Neorhizobium sp. 2083, assembly GCF_031455615.1. Classification (NCBI taxonomy): domain Bacteria; kingdom Pseudomonadati; phylum Pseudomonadota; class Alphaproteobacteria; order Hyphomicrobiales; family Rhizobiaceae; genus Neorhizobium; species Neorhizobium sp. 2083. Next base: position 253,582 of record NZ_JAVDTC010000007.1, read on the forward strand.
CTCTACGCCTCCAACGCGCCGTGGAACGAAAGCCAGTACAAGTCGGAAAAATTCGATAAGATGCTGGTCGAAGCGCGCGGTATGCTCGACGAGACCAAGCGCAAGGAGATCTACAACCAGATGCAGGTGATGATTTCCGAGGAAGCCGGCACCGTCATCCCCGTCTATATCTCGAACGTGGATGCGATCTCGGCGAAACTGAAGGGCCTCGAAGCCAATCCGCTCGGCGGCATGATGGGTTACGCCTTCGCCGAATACGTCTGGCTCGACGCGTAAGGCTTATTGCCGGCGGCAGGGGAGACCATTCTCCTGCCGCCCTTGCTGCGCCTGAGGCACCATCCCGGCTTGCCGGTGGATGATGCCGGCGAATTCGAACTCTTCAGGCAGGGAAATCATATTGCGCACCTATGTCCTCGGACTCATCACGAATAGGCTCGGAAGCTCCGCCCTAACGCTGCTGATCGTGTCCTTCGCGGTCTTTTTCGCCACGGCCATGCTGCCGGGCGATACCGCGACGATCCTGCTTGGCCAGGCCGCGACCCCGGAAGCCGTCGCCGGTCTCAGGGCGGCGATGCATCTCGACGAGCCCGCCTTCTTCCGTTTCGCGCGCTGGCTGTTCGGCCTGCTGCAGGGAGATCTGGGGACATCCTATGTCAACAATGTGCCTGTGGCTCAGCTGATCGGCGCCCGTTTCGTCAACACGATGCGCCTTGCCGGCATCGTCACGCTGATCGCCGTGCCGCTTTCCCTTGTGCTCGGCATCACATCCGCCATGTTCCGCGGTTCGGTCTACGACCGGATCGTCACCATCCTGACGATCGGCGTCATCTCCGTGCCGGAATTCATGATCGCAACCTCGGCCGTCCTCCTGTTTTCCGTCTATCTCAAATGGCTGCCCGCCTTGTCGTTTGCGGGTGACGTCGCCTCCTTCTGGCAGGTGCTGAAGATCTATGCCATGCCGGTCATCACGCTGACCTTCGTCGTGTCGGCGCAGATGATCCGCATGACCCGCGCCGCCGTGATCGACACGATCAACACGCCCTATGTCGAGGCCGCGATCCTCAAAGGTGCATCGCGCTGGCGCGCGGTGATAATCCACGCACTGCCGAATGCGGTCGGCCCGATCGCCAATGCGATCGCGCTCGCCCTGTCCTATCTCGTCGGCGGCGTCATCATCGTCGAGACGATCTTCAACTATCCCGGCATCGCCAAGCTGATGGTCGATGGTGTTTCGACCCGCGACCTGCCGCTCATCCAGTCCTGCGCCATCATCTTCTGCATCGGCTATCTCGCGCTCATCACCTTCGCCGACATCGTTGCAATCCTGGCCAATCCGAGGGTGCGCTGACCATGACCACATCCGTTACCATGCCGCTCCGCTTGAGCTACCGGTTCAGCTGGGTCGGATTGATCGGCTTTACGATCATTCTCTTCTGGGCGGTGATCGCCTTAATCGCACCGCATATCATTCCCTATCCGGTCGGCGAGATCGTCGATGAGGATTATTTCGGCCCGATGAGCAGCAAGCTCCTGCTCGGCTCCGACTACCTCGGCCGCGACATGCTCTCGCGCATCATCATGGGTGCGCGCTACACGGTCGGCATTTCGCTTGCCGCCGTCTGCCTTGCCTGTTTCACCGGCGGTGCGCTCGGCATGGCGGCTGCCGTCATCGGCGGCTGGTTCGATACGGTCCTGAGCCGTTTCCTCGATGCCCTGAACTCCATCCCGAGCAAGCTTTCCGGCTTGGTCATTGCCGCCGCCGTAGGATCGTCGCTCAGCGTCCTCATCGTGATGCTGGGTGTAATCTACATACCGGGCGCCTACCGTTTTGCCCGCTCGCTGGCCGTCAATATCAACACAATGGACTACATCACCGTTGCCCGCACCCGCGGCGAAGGCATTTCCTATGTCGTGTTCTCGGAAATCCTACCGAACATCATCGGGCCGCTGCTGGCCGATTTCGGCATCCGTTTCGTCTTCATCGTTCTGCTCCTGTCCGGCCTCTCCTTCCTCGGCCTCGGCGTGCAGCCGCCCTATGCGGACTGGGGCGCTCTGGTTCACGAAAATATCGGCGGCCTGCCCTTCGGCGCGCCGGCCGTTATTGTTCCCTCGCTGGCGATCGCGAGCCTCACCATCAGCGTCAACCTGCTGATCGACAATCTGCCCAAGAAGATTCGCGATCGGAGTGCGTGAATGGAAAATCTCGTCGAAATCCGCGATCTGAAAGTCGAGGCAACCACCGATGCGGGTCGCCGCATCGAGATCATCAAGGGTGTCGATCTCGACATCGCGCCGGGCGAAATCGTTGCTCTGATCGGCGAAAGCGGATCGGGCAAGACGACGATCGCGCTGACGGTGATGGGCTATGCCCGACCCGGCTGCAGGATATCGGGCGGCACCGTGATGGTGGCCGGCAAGAACATGGTGGCGCTCAGCGAAGGCCAGCGCGCCCGGGTGCGCGGCCTCGAAGTGTCCTATGTGCCGCAATCGGCGGCTGCCGCCTTCAATCCGTCGAAACGGATCATCGATCAGGTCATCGAAGTCACCCGTATCCATAAGCTTATGTCGCCGACGGAAGCGAAAGACAAGGCGATCGCGCTGTTCAAGGCGCTGTCGCTGCCGGATCCCGATGGCGTCGGCAACCGTTATCCGCATCAGGTCTCCGGCGGCCAGCTGCAGCGCCTCGCTGCCGCCATGGCGCTGATCTCGGATCCGAAACTCGTCATTTTCGACGAACCGACCACCGCGCTCGACGTGACGACCCAGATCGAGGTGCTGCGCGTCTTCAAGGCGGTGATGAAGAAGAGCGGCATTGCTGGCATCTACGTCTCGCACGATCTCGCGGTCGTCGCCCAGATCGCCGACCGCATCGTCGTCCTGCGCGGCGGCGAGGTCCAGGAAGTCGGGACCACGGCCGAGCTTCTGGCCGGTGCTAAACATCCTTATACGCGCGAACTCCTGTCGGCTTTCGAGCCGAAGCCGCGCGGCGAAAGCGTGGCGGCGGCGCTGGAAAGCCGGCCGCTTCTGCAGGTCAATGGTCTGATCGCCGGTTATGGCCCGGTTCAGGCGGACGGCCTGCCGCTCGTCAAGGCGGTGCAGGAAGCAAGCCTGATGCTGGAACGCGGCCGCAATCTCGGGATCATCGGCGAATCCGGTTGCGGAAAATCCACGCTCGCGCGTTCGATCGCCGGCATCCTGCCGGCCTCGGCCGGCAATCTGACCTTGGACGGGCATGAACTTGCCCGCTCCGCCCGTCAGAGAAGCCGCGAACAGCTGCGTGAGCTGCAGATCGTTTTCCAGCACGCAGACACGTCGCTCAATCCGGCCAAGTCGATCGAGGAAATCCTCGGCCGGCCGCTGAAATTCTATCACGGCATGAAGGGTAAGGCCCGCGACGCGCGGGTCGACGAGCTTTTGGATATGGTTCGCCTACCGAAGGCACTGCGCAGCCGCACGCCGGCCGAGCTTTCAGGCGGACAGAAACAGCGCGTCAATTTTGCCCGTGCGCTTGCGGCCGAACCGAAACTGATCGTCTGCGACGAGATCACCTCTGCGCTCGATACCGTGGTTGCCGCCGCTGTCATCGATCTCCTGAAAGAGATGCAGCGTGAGCTTTCGCTCTCCTATATCTTTATCAGCCACGATCTGTCGGTCGTCGAGGCCATCTGCGACGAGATCGTCGTGATGTATAACGGCCGCAAGGTCGAGGAAATCACACCGGCAGTTTCGAAAGTGCCGCAGCACCCCTATTCGAAACTGCTGTTCTCGTCCGTACCGAAGCTCGATCCCGGCTGGCTCGATCGCCTGGAACGGGATCCGGAACTGGTGAAGACCTACGTGCAGGGTTGAGCCGCAAAAGCCGTCTCACCTTAATGGGAAGCGTATTGCCAGTCAGACCAGAAACAGGCTGGTCAACGGCATATGCGCCTTGACGATTGGCGACTTCAAAACGACGAAACTGAAATATTTGTCGATACCGATATCCATGTCGGTCAACCGTTCCATGATCGTCTGATATTCGCCGATGCCGGCAGTGACGAACTTCAGCATGTAGTCGTAACCACCGGAAACCAGGTGGCATTCGATCACCTGATCGACCCGCTCGACGGCTGCGAGAAACCTGGCAAAATCGATCTGCCGATGGTTCTTCAGCGTGACTTCGGTGAAAACCGTGAGCGTCTGGCCGAGCTTGCCGATATTGATCTGCGCCGAATATCCTTCGATATATCCTTCCTGCTGCAGCTTCTTGACGCGCATGAGGCAGGGGCTCGGTGACAGATTGACCAACTCGGCCAGTTCGACATTGGTGATGCGGCCGTTCTTCTGCAACTCGTAGAGGATCTTGATATCGATACGATCGAGCTTCATCAGCTGACACCTTCCAAGGCACCCGGCGGCTTACAGCATTTTATGCCGCAAATTTCCGGTATTGACTTTAACACGTTGGCTTCTCTTGTCTATTTCATACTGCGTAGAGACGCGCAGCACAATAAGCTGGATGTGCGGCCATTGTCGGAATCTTGTGCTGCCCGGCCAGGATGTGCGGTAACCACGGCGTCGACAGCGCCCTTATGCTGATACATCGACCCTGTTGCGTCCCAGGAGATTGAACATCATGCCAGCACCGCTTACGCTCGTGGAAACCGATGCCGGATTGCCGCGCTCCGCCGATGCGGTCGTCATCGGCGCCGGTATCGTCGGCGTTTTCACGGCCTACTATCTCGCCAGGCGCGGCCTGAAAGTGGTGCTGATCGAAAAGGGTCGGGTCGGCGCAGAACAGTCGAGCCGCAACTGGGGCTGGTGCCGTCAGCAGAACCGCGATGCGCGCGAGCTGCCTATGGCAACCAAAAGCCTTGATCTCTGGGATCGTTTTGGCGCCGAAAGCGGTGAGGATACCGGTTTCCGGCGTTGCGGCCTGCTTTACCTGAGTGACAGCGAGGAAGAACTCGCTGGCTGGGCGCGCTGGCGCGATTTCGCCCGCACCGTTGGTGTCACGACCCACATGCTCGACAGTGCCGAGGCAAGCGCCCGTGGCAAGGCGACAGGCCGAAGCTGGAAGGGGGGCGTCTTCTCGCCGACGGATGGCACTGCGGACCCAGCCAATGCCGCGCCAGCCGTCGCTCGAGCGATCGTCAAGCTCGCCGGCGCGGTGATCCAGAACTGCGCGGCACGTGGCATAGAGACGGAAGGCGGAAGATTGTCGGCCGTGGTGACCGAACACGGAACGATCAGGACCGCGACCGCGATCCTCTCCGGCGGCGCCTGGGCCTCGTCCTTCTGCAGACAGCTCGGCATCCGTTTTCCGCAGGCCTCGATCCGCTCCTCAATCCTCTCCGTCGGCCCCGGTGAAGGCGAGCTGCCGGACGCGCTTCACACAGCCCGCGTTTCGGTGACCCGCCGCGGCGATGGCGGCCATACGCTGGCGATCAGCGGCCGTGGCCGGGTGGATCTGACACCGCAGAACATCCGCTTCGCCGGCCAGTTCCTGCCGATGTTCATGCGCCGCTGGCGTAGCCTATCGCCAGGCGGCCTCGAAGGTTTGCGCAGCGGCCATGAGACGCTCGCCCGTTGGAGGCTGGACCGGCCGACGCCGATGGAGCAGATGCGCATCCTCGATCCGGCTGTCGACGACGGAACGATTAGGCTGGTGCACCAGCGCGCCATCGAACTTCTGCCGGCGATCGGCACGCGCCGCATCACCGCGCGCTGGGCCGGCTACATCGATTCCACTCCCGATGGCGTGCCGGCAATCGGCGAAGTGGCGAATGTGCCCGGCTTCATTCTCGCGGCCGGCTTCAGCGGCCATGGTTTCGGCATCGGGCCGGGCGCCGGTCACCTGATCGCCGATATCGTCACCGCTGCGGCCGAGCCGATCGTCGATCCGGTTCCCTACCATCCGCAACGCTTCGAAAGCTCCTCCTGGGGCAAGGTCGCCGACTTCTGAATTGCAATTCTGCGCGCTAGAGTGCCGGGGAGATAGCGACAGAAGCCAAGGGAAGATCAATGCAGGCACGCCAGCTCGAGGTTTTTTGCATGCTGATGCGCACCGGAACGGTCACCGGCGCGGCTGCCATGCTCAACATATCGCAGCCGGCGCTGAGCCAGATCCTGCTGCATGCGGAGGACCAGCTTGGTTTCAAGCTTTTCACCCGAGTGCGCGGCAAGCTGGTGCCGACCCGGGAGGCGGAAGAGCTTTATCCGGAATGCGAGCGGATCTTTTCCGAACTCAGCGCCCTTCGCCGCCGCACGACCGACATGCGTTTCGGGCGCACCGGGCTGATCCGGATCGCCGCGTCCGCACCGCCGGCTATGTCGATCGTGCCGAAAGCCCTGTTCGCGTTCCGCGCCTTGCATCCCGATATCGTCGTGCGCTCGCTGATTGCACCGCTCGTCAATGTCGTCGACATGATCCGCGACGGTGACGCGCCGCTCGGTATCGTCATGAACAATGCCGCCAGGCCGGGGATTGATGTCGAGACGCTCGGGCATGCGGAACTCGTCTGCATCATTCCCGAGAACCACCGCCTTGCCGAACTTGAGCGTATCGGCTTCGCCGACCTGCAGAACGAGATGCTGATTTCCTATCGCGCCGGCACCCTGCCCGGTCGGTTGCTGGTGAGTGCGGCCGCCGCCGAGAAGCAAATCTTCAACCCGGCGATCGAGATCGACATTTCCATCACCGCGCTGCCCTTCGTGCGAGACGGTTTCGGCGTCGCCATCGTCGATGGACTTCTACCCTGGGAACAGTTTCCCGGCCTCGTCCGCCGGCCGCTGCAGCAGAAGATTTCCGTGCCAATCGCGCTTCTGACGAGTCGCGACCGGCCGCTAACCGGAAGCCATCTCGCCATGCGCGACAATCTTCGCGAGGCCTGCGCCGCGGTCCTGAAGGGAAGCGAACTGGAGGCCTGACACCCAGTCAGGCGTCACGAACCCAGGAGCCGATCGGCAGAGGCCGAACAGGCGCCTGTTCGCGAAGCCGTCCGGCATCACAGACTTCGATGCCGGCCTTGTCGGCGATCAGCTCCGCTCCCGCGATCTGGCAGAAACGCCCCTGGCAGCGGCCCATGCCGACGCGTGCCAGCGACTTGACCCGGTTGGCCTCCGCCCCGCCATAAGAAACGCTCTCGCGCAACTGTCCGGCCGTCACGCCTTCGCAGCGACAGACGACGGTCTCGTCAGGAACGGCGCGAACGATGTCTCGTGGCCAAGGAAAGGCCCGCGCCATGCCGCGGGCAAAACGCTCGAGGCGATCGAGCCGGCGCAGGTCCGACGTCGCATCCGGTACGGGCAGGCCCATATCGGCAAGACAGGCGGTCGCCGCAAGACGGCCGGCGACTTCTGCCCCGTCGGCACCCAGAATGCGCAGACCGTCACCGGCGAGGTAAAGCCCCTCGGCCGCCCTACCCATACGATCGGCGCGCGGTAACCATTGCGACCAGCTCTGATCATAGTCGAATGTACAGCCGGCCAGACCCGCCAGTTGCGTCTCTGCACGCAGATGCCAGCCGAGCCCAACCGTATCGCATGCGGTGAGCTGCGCCCTGCCCCGCGCATCACGCCAATGCATGGCGACGGGGCCTCGCTCATCGCTTTCGATGCGGTCGAGCTTTACGCCGGCATGATAGAGCCGCCCGAGCTTCGCACGCATCAGCAGGCCGCGCAGAACGAGGCCCGGTCTTGCGAGCATGCCCGGCAGGCCGGCCGTCTGGTCGCGCAGCGAGGATGTGTCGAGAATGGCAGCAATATTCGCGCCGGCCTTCAGCAATTGCGTCGCGACCAGCGTCAGCAGCGGGCCGGAACCGGCAAGAACGATCTTTTCGCCGAGCGCGACGCCTTGCGCCTTCAGTGCGATCTGCGTTGCGCCGAGACTGTAGACGCCCGGCGCCTGCCAGCCGGGGATCGGCGCCAGACGGTCCATCGCTCCAGTGGCCAGGATAAGGCGATCATAGGTAAAGTCCTTGCGGCCATCAGATGTCAACGCCTGCAGCAGATTGCCTGCCGTCGCTAGGACGGAGCTTTGCCGGTGATAGTCGATCTCTCCTGCGGCGACCATCCGGTCGAACGCCGTATGCAGAGCCACCGCCTTGCTCGCCTCGGATCCGTAAAGCTGTTTGAGCGGCCTCGTAAAACCCTGCGGCGGGCGCCGGTAGATCTGGCCGCCACCTTTCAGGCCCTCATCGATGACGACGGGTTTGATACCGGCCTTGACCAGAAGCTCGGCGGCTCGGATACCGGCCGGGCCGGCGCCGACGATCACGACCTTTTCTGCAGCGGGGGGTGTCATTGCCATCCTTCCGGCGGAGCGGTCCGCAACTGCATGCCGTCGGCGATCAGGGTCGAACAGCCACGCAGCCGGCCGCCATCCTCAGACCAGAGCCAGCAATCCTGGCAGGCGCCCATCAAACAGAAGCCCGCCCGTTTTTCCGGGCCGAATTCCGATTGCCTGACGGCTGGAGCTGAAACCAGCACAGCCGTCAAGACGGTGTCGCCGGAGAGCGCCTGACAATCGACGCCATCCAGCCTGAATCGGACCTGCGGCCTGCCCTTTTCCGCAAGGCGCACAATTCGCCCTGCTTGCCGCGCAGGCCGCAGATCCGCTGTCATTCGGCGGCTTCCTTGCGTTCGAGCGAAGGCTCCGGCATTTCCTTGAAACGGACCCGGACGTCTGCGAAGGCTTCAGCCACACCTTCCGGCCCGACCCGCCCCTTCATGCGACGAAAAATTTCCGTCTTGGTGAAGAAGCGCCAATGGATGGGAAGGCCGGCCAGAAGTTCGGTCAGCAGGTCATAGGCTGCCGGCGTCCATTGCGCTTCGTAGCCATCCCGCTCGGGACCGTAATGGAAATGCGCCTCGGGTAGGGCGCGAGCGGCCCTTACCTTTTGCGTTTCCGCCTCGTCCACCACGCCGTCACGGATGACGACACCATATTCGCGTTCAGCGGCCTCCGCAGAAACGTAACCGCGGGCGACATCCCGCGCCACGCGCCAGGTCTCGCGCTCGATCGGATTGCCACGTCCACCGCCGCCGGCCGAGCGAATTTCAAGTACATCGCCGGGCTGCAGGATCGCCGTGTCGATATTGCCGAGCCGCTTGAAATCGTCGCGGCCGGGATTGAGCACCATGTCTGACAGGCCGGCCGCCCGGCCGCCGAGCGTGCCCCAGGGGCGAAAGAAACTCCGGTCGCGGTTGCGGGCGGTGATGCGGCTGCCTGGCGAAAAGACCCTGAAGGCCATTTCGGTAGCAAGCCCGCCCCGCCAGCGACCGGCACCGCCACTATCTTTGGCAAGGCCGTATTTGACGAATTCGATCGGCACTTCCGTTTCGGTGATCTCGATCGGCGTGTTCTTGAGATACGCTGCATCGGCACCGGAACCGTTCGTGCCGTCGCGATAAGGCATGCCGCCACCGCCACCAACGACGGGGTTCACGGCTGCGATGATGGTGCGGCCGTTGCGTTCGTCGGTTGTCATCACGTTGACGATGCAGTTGTTGCCGGCTGGTGCGGCCGGAAGCTTTTCTGGAACGGCCTGATTGAACGCGCCGAAGATGACCGAACGCAGGCGCGCGCAGGTGAGCGACCGCATGCCGACGGCGGCTGGCGCGATCGGGTTGAGCACGCTGCCTTTCGGCGTGACGCAGGTGAACGGCCGGGTCAGGCCGGTATTCAGCAGGATTTTCGGATTCAGTGTGTAGAGAACGTAATAAACGCCGACCAGAAGCATCGTGTGGCGCGGATCGCCGCCGGAGGGCACATTGAGCGAGGAGCCGAGCTGCGGATCCGAACCGGTGAAATCGAGCAAAGCCTCGTCGCCACGGATCGTCAGTGTCAGCTTCAGGCGGCAGGGATTGGCCTCGACGGAATCTTCGTCGGCATAATCGACGAATTCCCAGGTTCCGTCGGGCATGGAGCGCAGAAGGTCGCGCGCCTGCGCCTCGGCATGATCGAGCAGGACTTCGGTGCCTTCCAGAAACGCCTCCTTGCCGAACTTTTCCACCATGGCGAGGATCTTTCGCTCGCCGGTGTTGAGCGCGCCGACCAACGCCTTCATGTCACCGATATTGAGATCGGGCTTGCGGACATTGGTCGTCATGATCCTGAGGATCTGTTCGTCGAAGACACCTTCGTTGACGAGCTTCATCGGCGGAAAACGAATGCCTTCCTGATGGATTTCCGTAAGCGCCCGCGACAGCGAGGCAGGCACGGCGCCGCCCATGTCGGTATTATGGATATGGCCACCCGTCCAGGCGATGATTTCGCCCTCGTAGAAGACCGGCTTCCACAGATGGGTGTCCGGCGCATGGGTGGCGACAAAGCAGGAATAGGGGTCGTTGGTGAAGGCGACATCGCCGGGCTTGTAGTCATCGATCATCTCGATCGCGCGGGTATAGGTGAGGCCCGGATACCAGGTGGCGCCAAGCCCCATGGGTACACCGAACGTCTCGCCCTTCCGGTTGATCAGCATGACGGTAAAGTCTTCCGTCTCCTTGACGAAGGCGGAATGGGCGGTGCGCTGCAGCGTATAGGCCATGTTTTCGGCGGCAGCGCGGGTGTGGTTGGCGAACACCTGAAGGTTCAAGGGGTCGAACATGGGCTGTTACTCCGAAAAGGTGAGATGCAGGTTCAGGTGGCTGTCGACTTCGACCTGTGCGCCGCCAGGAATGGCAAAGGTCGTGTCTTCCTGGGCGACGACCGCCGGGCCGGTAAACCGGCTGCCGGGGCGAAGGCGCTCACGGGGATAAAGCCCGATCCACTCGAAATCCTTGCCGGTGAATACCGGGATCTCACGTTCCGGATCCACGGTCTCGCCCCCCTCGCGGGCCTCGACCGGGAATTCCAGCGCCGGACCGGCGCCGATCGCCGAAAGCCGCAGGTTGACGATTTCAATCGCGCCATCGGGATCGTAGAAATCGTAGAGCCTTGCATGCATGGCTTGAAACGCTTCCTCGATCGCCCCGAGCTTGCCTTCGCCTATCCAAGCCGCCTGGATCGGCACTTCGATTTCAAAGCTCTGTCCGAGATACCGCATGTCGGCCGAGACGTTCAGCGTCGCGGCTCCTGCATGTCCTTGCTTGGAAAGCCAATTGCGACCTTCGACGGCAAGCTCATCCAGTGCAGCGCGCAATTGCGACGCCGCTTCGTCAGAGAGATGGGTGAAGACGGTGCGAATGAAATCGCCGCGCAGGTCGGCAACGAGACCGCCGAGTGCCGAAACGACGCCCGGCCGCGGCGGGCCGATGACCTTCGCCATCTTGAATTCGCGGGCAAGGAAGGCGCCGAGCATCGGGCCGCCGCCGCCGAAGGGCATCAGGGTGAATTCGCGCAGATCAACGCCGGCCCGTGAGGCAAGCTTTTCGACCTCGACGAACATTTCCGAGATGGCGATCTCGAGAATGGCCTGGGCGGCTTCTTCCGCCGTGCGGCCGATCTTGTCGGCGAGTTTCGTGACGGCAGCGCGGGCGAGCGCCACATCGATCTGCAGCTGCCCATAGGCCATCTGGCTGTGGCCGAGCCAGCCGCAGACGGCCATGGCGTCGGTAACAGTCGCCTGTGTGCCGCCGCGACCGTAACAGGCCGGCCCAGGCGTGGAGCCTGCCGATTCCGGCCCGACCCTCAACACACCTTGCGCATCGACGCTGGCGATCGAACCGCCGCCGATGCCGATCGAGCTCACCGAGACCGACGGGATATGCAGGGGGAATTCGCCGATCAGTTCGCCGGTGCCGAACTGCGGCTCGCCGTCGATGATCAGCGCGAAGTCGGCCGAGGTACCGCCGATATCGAGTGTAAGGATATGTTTCTCACCGGCGCGACGAGCGAGCCAGGCAGCGCCGATGACGCCTGATGCCGTGCCCGAAAGCAGCATCTGCACGCAGGAGCGCTTGCCCTCGTCGGCATTCATGACGCCGCCATTCGATTTTGTGAGCAGCGCGGGCGCAGTGACCCCGCGCGACAGGAGCTTTTCTTCGAGCGCCGTCAGGTAACCGGAGACGCGCGGATGGACGTAACCGTTGAGAATGGCGGTCGTGGTGCGCTCGTATTCACGGATGACCGGCCAGACCTCGCAGGAGGTGAAGACGAAGAGATCCGGCGCGATGCGGGCGATCTCCTGCTTCACTGCCGCCTCATGGGCATCATTGCGCCAGGAATGAAGAAACGAGATGATGATGCCTGCGGCGCCATTGGCCTTCGCCTTTTCGACCGCGGTTGCGACGACGGTGAGATCCGGCGCCTGGGCTTCGCTGCCATCGGCCCTCAGACGCGCCGGAATTCCAAAAATCATATCGCGGGCAATCAGTTGGTCCGGCCGCGCGCAAAACAGCGAATAGACGTCCGGCATTCTGAGGCGCGCCAGTTCGATCACGTCCTCGAAACCGGCATTGGTCATCAGCGCCAGCGAGACGCCTCTGCGCTGGATGACGGTATTGATGCCGACGGTCGTGCCATGCACGAAGCGGCTGACAGAGGACGGTTCGAGCCCCTCGCGCTCGGCCAGAAGCGTCAGGCCTGTCATCAGTTCGGCGCCCGGATCATCCGGCGTCGTCAGAACCTTGAGGGAGGCTACACGGCCGGAGCGCGTTTCGAGCGCGCAGAAATCGATGAAGGTTCCGCCGATATCGACGCCGATCTTCCAGTTCTGTTGATCGTGGCTGCCTTTGCCATGCGAGGCCGCATTGTCCATATGTTCAAGTCCCTTTCTGATCTGTATTATGAAGCTGACATGGAAGCAGGAACCCAGTCCAAGAGCGAAACGGCGGAAGCCCATAAGTGGCGCTTATGCTTCATTTGACGCATCCCATAGGCGGGACTTATGGGCGGTCGAGGTTCTCGACTTTGACACTGTATGCGCGGACCTGAATGGTAGCCCTCATGACAGATATCGCGGGGGCAGCCGAATGGATGTGATCGTGCTCGGTGGCGGCCTGATGGGAAGCGCTTCGGCGTATTTTCTAGCCCGGCGCGGCGCGGATGTGACGCTGATAGAACGGAACCGCGTCGGCAGCGGCGCAACGGTTGCCTCCTTCGGTAATATCCGTCGCAGCGGTCGTTACCTGCCACAGCTTCCACTTGCCCGGCGTTCTTTGGACATCTGGAACAAGGCCCATGAGATGCTGGGGCGGGACGTGGAGTTTCGCGCGACGGGGCATGTCCGGCTGGTGTTCACCGAAAAGGGGCAGGAGGAAATGAAAACGTTTTCCGCCGCCGCTCGTCCTTGGGGGCTAGATCTGGAAGAACTGACACAGAAGGAGCTGCGTGACCGTTTTCCCCTTCTCGGGCCGGAGGCAATTGGCGCATCCTTTTCGCCGCAGGACGGCAGCGGCAATCCGCGGCTGATCGCGCCGGCCTTCGCCGATGCGGCAAGACGCAACGGCGCCAGGATCGTCGAGGAAGTCGACGTGAAGGCGATCCGCAAGAGCGCCTACGGTTTCGAGGTGGAGACCTCCGCTGGCATTCATGCCGCCGCCATGCTGCTCAACACCGCCGGCGCCTGGGGGGCGCGGATATCGGCGCAGTTCGGTGAAACGGTACCGATCCGCGCTCGAGGTCCGCAGATGGGCGTGACGGAGCCACTGCCGCATCGCATCCTGCCGGTTGTCGGCGTCTGGGCGCATGATCACGGCGGCGGCTATCTGCGCCAGGTCGAGCGCGGCAATATCGTTTTCGGCGGCGGAGCCGAGCGCACGGACGTCCCGCTTGAGACCGGCCATGCCAAAGCGGACCCAGCCCGCCTGCCGGGCCAGTTACGATCTCTCCTGCCGATCCTGCCGGCGCTTGCCAATGTGTCCGTCATCCGCACCTGGTCCGGTTGCGAAGGTTATATCGAGGACGGGCTCCCGGTCATGGGAGCTTCCGCGACGACTGCAGGTCTTTTCCACGCCTTCGGCTTTTGCGGTCACGGCTTCCAACTCGGCCCGGGCGTCGGCGACGTGATGGCCGAACTGATTACGGGTGGCAAAACGGAGACACCGATCGAAGATTTCCGGATCGGGCGATTCAAATCGACGTCTTCGCCTTGAAAGGGATGTGAACGGACTGTCAGCAGTTTTCCACCAGCGAAGTAAACAGGTGGTCGTGGGGCATTGTCGTCGACCTCAACCCAAGCCTGGCTGGTGCAGTCGCGCCGAGGTCACGATCGATTTTGGCTTTTCTAGGTTATCGCCGAGCGATACGGCGTGCAGCAACCGGATCGACGACTACGTTGTTTCCTACCGATTGCGGGCTCCGCCCAGGAACGTTCGCTCGGCTGGAGGCGCCTTGAAGCTGAAACTGGCTGACCAGCTCGCGCAGGCGGCCCGCTTCTGATGACAGTGACGCGGCGGCGGCGGTTGATTGTTCGACCATCGCCGCATTCTGTTGTGTCGACTGATCCATCTGGTTGACGGCGATGTTGATTTCAGCAAGTCCGGTCGACTGCTCGCGTGCCGCCGTCGCGATGGCATCCATGACCTGATTGATCTGCGCGACATAATCACCGATTGATTTGAGCGACGCTCCGGTTTGGAGAACAAGTTTCACCCCGATTTCCACTTCGGCAGAGGACTGCTGAATGAGCCCTTTGATCTCTTTGGCCGCTTGCGCGGCGCGCTGCGCAAGCTCCCGGACCTCTTGGGCTACGACCGCGAAACCCTTGCCTGCCTCGCCTGCGCGGGCCGCCTCGACGCCCGCATTCAACGCCAAGAGATTGGTCTGGAAGGCGATTTCGTCGATCACTCCGATGATGTTCGATATCTGTTGGGAGCTGTTCTCGATGCGCCGCATCGCCTGCTCCGCCTCCGATACAACGGCCGCTGACCGCTGCGCGCTGGCATCGGCTTCCCTCGCCACGTGACGCGCTTCATCGGTACGTTTGGACGCGGTCGATACGGTCGAGGTGATCTCGTCCAGGGCGGCCGCCGTCTCTTCGAGACACGCTGCTTGCTGCTCGGTGCGCTTCGACAGATCCTGAGCGCCCGATGCAATTTCGCTGGTACCATTATCTATGCTGTGTACCGTCTGAAGCACAGCGCCAATCGTTGTCTCCAGTTGGCGCAGTGAAGCGTTGAAGTCCTCGCGCAGCACTTCGTATTTGGTCGCAAATTGTTCGCAAAGCTGGAAGGATATATCGCCTGCGGCTAGGCGCCTTAGCCCTCCACCCAGCGTCGTTGTCGCGAAGCGCAACTGCTCCGCCTCGCGCTCAGCCTGCTGTTCAGCCGCTGCGCGCGCGGCTTCAGCTTCGGTGCGCGTTGCGGCGGCTTCTCTTTCCAGCTTGACGAGATTGAGGGCGTTATGTCGGAAGACCTCGACGGCGCCGGCCATTTCGCCGATTTCATCCGCACGACCGGCGTAGGGTATATGGCTATCGAGGTCTCCCGAAGACAACCGTCCCATTGCGGATGCGATAGTTCGGATCGGCCCGGCGATTCCCAAAACTGCGAACAGCATGCCCGCCGCGGCGACGATCACAGCAAGCGAGGCAATCATCGCCGTCAACGTGAAGGCCGACTTCGCCGAAGCACTGCTCGTGGCTACAAAACTCTCCGCCTGATCAAGAATAAAACCGACGAGATCAGCGACGCGGACGTCCACGATCCCGGACTGCGGCGCCATCTTTTCCTTGAAGAACCGCACTGCCTCGGCCGATTTGCCGCTGGTCTGCAACGCCAGCATCTGCTGCGCCAACTGACGGAACTTGGCAAGTTCCGGCTTGATTTGATTGATCAGTTCACGGCCACGCTCTGTACGGACACCGTTGTCATATTCGGCAACAACCTTGTCGAGAGCTGCGGTAGCCTTGTCGATTTTTTGCTTTCCGGCGCTCTGCTCGTCGCCAGTCGTCTCGACGAGCGCGCCAGAATAGGCCAATTCCAGGCTGAGGAAACTGTCCTTGATCTCGCGCGCCGTCACAAGCCGCTGCATCCAGAAGCTTCCGATCTGCTCCGTGTGGGAACTGATCGTGGAGATCGTGCTCAGCGAGACGTAGGACAGAACGACGACGGAAATGCTGAGGATGGATAGCTTTAGAACCAGGAATTGCTTGATGCTCGGGCGTCTCATGCGGGTCTCCATTGAAAGCGACCTGAATGACCGTCTTGTCGGTCGAATGTTAAATCTCACACCACATTGATAATTTAGTATTAACTAAAAAAGATTTCTCAATTGCACATTCAGGCTAATGCGCCTGTTTTGATGGACGGGCAACGTGCGTGGTTCAGGCGAGGGCTTTATGAGGGCATTTTCCTCCTTAGCTGGAAGCATCCAGCAAGGTGGAAGCGGAGCGGTCGTAGCCCGCAACCGCGGCGTGGATCCCGAAACACGTGTTCAGGAAGATCCTTCGTTGTGGAAGATGTCGCCTCCGCAGATATTTCGAAATTCGCCTGGCCGCACGGATGACCACTTGGGTTTTCGGAGGGCATGAGAATGACCGTGATGATCGTGGAGTCTAACGGGAAGACGCCTGCCGCTGGTGCGCCGCCGCTCCGTAGCCCGCGATCCCGTTCGGCCTTAGATACAGATGCGGCCCTCTTCTCGCTCCCTTTCCGCCGTCAGGGATCAGATCACGCTCAGTCTCTTTGGGCTGACATGGCGTCCTTACCGACGATGATATGATCATACACGGCGATGCCTAAATGCTTGGAGGCGCCAATTATTCTCTTTGTCATATCGAAATCAGAATTCGATGGCGTAGGGTCACCGCTCGGGTGATTGTGGACGAGGATGACGCCGGTTGCCGAAAGTTCGAGCGCCCGCCGCATCACTTCGCGCGGATAAACCGGCGCGTGATCGACAGTGCCATGTCCCTGTACTTCGTCGGCGATCAGCATATTGCGCTTGTTCAGGAATAGCACGCGCAACTGCTCGGGGTTCGTACGCCATCGCTGCGCGACAATAATCGATGACCGTCGATGAAGAGCTGAAGACTTTCTTGCTACGCATCTCGTTTTTGAGCATACGCTGGCCAGCTATCCCTATGAACTTCAATTCCAACGCGATCGCCTTGCTGACGCCGTTGACCTCCTGCAGCAAGGCGACGGGCGCACTAAAGACGCCGGCGAGCGTGCCGAAGCGTTCAAGCAATCCTGTGGCGAGCATCTTGGTATTTCGCTCAGGAGTGGCGTGAAAAAGAAGAAGCTCAAGGATATCAAAATCGTCCAGCGCGGCTTCGCCACAGTTTTGATATTTCTCGCGAAGGCGATCGCGATGGTCGGGAACCTTCATTAATACCCCAAAATCACACGCATGACGTCCGCCGTCGCGAGGCATTCGGCTCAATCAAGTACAAACTTGGGTTGCATTCTGTCACCCCTCATTTTAGGGTGTGGCAAAACATTAAAATGCGCTCGATGTATTGGAGGAAAGACCAAGCCGGCCGTTGATGCCGTGAGCTTGAAGATGCCAAGGCTGTATCGTCGGACAGTTCGTTATGAGCTTTGGGCCCAAGCAAGACAGAGAAAACATGAAAACCGTGAAAATAAGCACCCGTAGTGATTTCGCCCTGGGGGCAATCGAACGGGCCCGAGAGATCGTAACATCCGAAGGAGCCGCATTCGCGATGGCTGCTCGCGAAATGGACGAGGAAGCGCTTGGAAAAACGCAGCCGCGCTCGGCAAGGCGATCAGCGATGCTGATGCTGAAAGTGTTTGATGTTCTGACGGTAGATTAACATTCGGCGTGATGGCTGATCGACGGTGGGACGTTCACCAAGAGCTTGATAACCTGTTCAATGCCCGCGATTTTGTCACCTGCCTAAATGTATGGCGGACGAACCTGCGCATGCTGATTTCCGTCTTCCTGCCATCGGCCTGATTGCCTTCCGCTTCTGACTTTCAGGAAGCGATCGGTCGGCAGGTATGATGCTCAAACGGAGAGCTTTTTGGAGGCCGACCTAGATTAGGAAGACGTCCGCACGCGCACCTCAAACAAAAGGGACTGAGTGATTGCGTGATCCATCGATGCGATGGCCCTTTTGGCGGCACATTCCGGAAACGACGGCAGTCGAATACCAGCGTGTCCCTTTCTGAGGCCTTCCCGGACGAGGAACTCGTGCAACAAGTTGCAGGACCTCAAGGCTGTTCATGAGCATCCGGTCACGACCGTCGCTTGAATGTACGTTCGTTGCGGGGAAACGCTCGTGAGCGCACCTCTTCCGCATAGCCCCCAGCCGCGGCCCCAATCCTATTCCCGAGTTCGTCATACCGTTTGACGAAGCGTGGTGCGAAGTCGTTGAACAGACCGAGCATGTCGTCAGATATCAGGATCTGGCCGTCGCAGGCTGCTGAAGCACCGATCCCGATTGTCGGAACCGGGATAGTCCCGTTACCTCCCGGGCGAAGGTCTCGACCCTACCCTCAATGACAACCGCGAAGGCTCCTGAGTTTCTGACGGCCTCGGCGTCACGCCTGATCTTCGCAACCTCTTCGTCGGAATGACCGACGGACCGGTATCGGGCCCGCAATATGAACCTGCTGGGGCATCAGGCCAATGTGAACAAGAACGAGGACGCCCCGAGAAGTGAGGAAGGAAATGGTCTCGGCCATTTCCTCACCACCTTCAAGTTCGACCGCATCGCATCCGGTTTCCTGGAGAATGCGCACAGCATTGCGATAGGCCAGCTCCTTGGATTCCTGGTAGCTTCCAAATGGCATATCGACGACCACGCAGGATTTGCCGACACCTCGCATCACCGCCCTGCCGTGCGCAATCATCACGTCGAGCGTCACCCCCACGGTGCTGTCCAGACCGTAAAGCACCATGCCGAGGGAATCTCCGACAAGCAGGAGATCGCAATGTTCATCAACGAACCGCACCATCGGCGTTGTATGGCGGTCAGGCATACGATCGGCGTTCCACCCTTCATCGCCCGGATACGACTGGGGTTTAAGCGTGTGGCGGAGCCCGCGGCACTCATCGCGCCTCTCCTGTCCCACACTCGCGCCTCTTTCGCGATCATCCGGTTGTCGAGGAGCTTGGTCTTGCCGATCCGCACGAACAGTGCAACGACGACCGGATCTTCTATCCTGCCGACATTCTGCAATGCGCATGGGATTTTTCGAGTTCCAACCAAACCTTGTTCGTGCCGCCCCAGGAGATTGACAACTCATGCCTATGTAATGTTATTACATCCTTGATGAATGTAACGTAATAACATTATTGATCGCACGATTGACCGCCGGGCGCTATGCAGCGGCAGTACGTCGTTCGTGGAAAACCTAACAACAACGGAAGGAACCCAATGAGACCAGTTCACCCCCGTGCACGCATCATAGCCGTTGTGGCTGCAACTTTTTTTCTCGTTGGCACTGGCGCCATAGCGGATGAAGATAAGGAAACGAAGGAGGCTTGGCGTCTCTTCATCGCCGATCATACTCATCCGGTTGTCCGAGCCATCGATTTTTCCGACGGCAGGGAACTCGGCCGCTACAATGTAAAGGGTCATGCCGCTTTGACGGCGAGTGCGTCGGGCCGGACGGTGTTCGTCGCCCAGAGCGAAGCCGATATCGTCCATGTCATAAAGACCGGCATCGACTTCTCCGATCACGGCGAGCATCGTGACCTTGACGTTTCCGATCCAGCCCTTCTGCCCGTCAGCTTCGAAGACAAGCGGCCGGGACATGTGGTTCCGCACGACGATCACGTGATCGTATTTTACGACCTTGGCGGCAAGGCCGACGTTATCGACGAGATGGCTCTTCTCAAAGGCGAAGCCGAGGTCCGAACCGTCGACACGACTAAACCCCATCACGGAGTGGCCGTTGCGATGGGTCGCCATGTACTTGTCTCGGCGCCGAACGCTGAAGTGGAAACGACGCCGAATGAACTGCCGCCACGCGTCGGCCTTCGCGTGATTGATGAGAACATGAGGCAAGTCGGCGAAATCAGCAAATGCACGGACCTTCACGGCGAAGCGACCTCAGCTCGTCTTGTCGCGTTCGGATGCAAGGAGGGTGTGCTCGTTGCCCGGCCCGGAGGAATCGACGGACCGAAAATCGATATCCTTCCCTATCCGCCCGAATTTCCGAAGGGCTATACAGGCACGCTTCTCGGCGGCAAGGCGATGCAGTTCTTCCTGGGCAATTACGGCGAGGACAAGGTCGTTCTGATTGATCCCGATAACGAGCACCCGTTCCGGCTGATCGAGTTGCCAACCCGCCGGATCGATTTCCTTGTCGATCCCGCGATGCCCCGCAACGCTTACATCCTCACGGAAGATGGCGACCTCCATGTGCTCGACGTGGTCAAGGGCGGAATCGTCCGCAAGGCAAAGATCACCGAGCCCTATAGCAAGGATGGCCATTGGCGCGATCCACGTCCTCGCCTGGCGGTGGCCGATGGGCATATTGCCATAACTGATCCCAGGCATTCGCTTGTCCGGATTGTCGATGCGCAAACCCTAAAAGAGACCCGAACGATCGCCGTGCAAGGGAAGCCCTTCTCGGTCGTCGCGGTCGGCGGTTCCGGCTTAGCACACTGACATCGCGGGAACCACGGTCGGAATCCGGGAATTCCGCTTCCGATTCCGACCAATTCGCTTTGAAATGACGATACCGCACGCCTTGGCTGACGGCCTGAAACTGACGAACCGGGCCTCCTGCCGCCGGCTGCGATCGTCGATCAGCGGTCCAGTGCTTCCCGAATCCTGCATCGTCTCCACAATTATGGTCTAAAAGCGCCGCTTCAGGATCTTGCCGGTGGAGCCGAGGTGAAGAGGCGCGTCGGGATCGTCAGCCAGCGTGACCGTGTGCCATCCGATGGCTGGTTGACACCCGGCTACGGCAGTATACGGTCTGCGCCGTCAAGGTTCTTCCGTCTCTGCGACGGAAGCTAAGAGGGAATCCGGTGTAAACCCGGAGCTGTCCCGCAACTGTGAACGGCGAGCCGTTCGTCCAACATGTCACTGGCAGAGAATGCCGGGAAGACGGACGATCAAGGCTTTGACCCGTAAGCCAGGAGACCTGCCTGACGTTTGGGATTTCCGTGGTCGGGGTGTGCCACAGGAATGAAGGTGCTTTTGGGCTCGCGCCCGATCGCGCCGTCATTTTTGCTGCCTCCTCGCAAGTGATAGAGATTGAGGCAGTGGGCAAGGACGACAACCTCACCGACACGATATCGAGGCGTGCGATCCTGCTGATCGCCAAGTCCGCGTTTGCGGCTTCGCCGCATCTCGAAATGCAACGCCTGGCCCATCGCATCGCGGTGTTTCACCCTGGTGCCAAAGTCCGTTTCGCATTTACCGAACAGGGCACGCCATCCCTCCGCGAGGCCTTGTCGAGCCTGTTGGACCAGGATGTCGATGCCGTCGTGATCGTACCACTCGTCCTGCCCATGGAGCCGAGCTTTCATATCTGGCTGACGAGATCCCTGAAGCGGTGGAAGGCTTTGGCCGAGCGGCCGTGGCCGGCCCTGTCGATCACAAGGGACATTGCATCCAGCCCGCTGATGGCTCCGCTTCTTGGCGATCTGCTTAAAACGACAGAGGCGCTAGCAGAAACACCCGGGCGGAAATTCTCTGCCGAGGGTTCGTTGATCCCACCACAGAAACGGCGTGTCCTCGTTTGCGAAGGCGGAGCCTGCAACAGCGCCGGTGCCGACGCCATCTGGAACCACATCCGCAACCAGCAGGAACGCCGCAATCTGCGTGTGGTCGGCGACGGCACGATGACGGTCAAATCCACCTGCCTCGGTCCCTGTGGTCTGGCGCCGGTCCTGCAGGTCTTTCCCGAGGGCACTTATTGCGGCGGCGTCACCGAAGAGGCGGTCGACCGGATCATCACAGAACATCTGCTCGGCGGCCATGTCGTCGAGGACTTTGCCTATCACCCGACTGGCCGCAAGCAGCGACTTCGCGTGCGTTAAAACAAGACTAAGGAGAGAGACTTGCCTTCGAAAATCCTATCCGGCCCCACGGCGGCCTTGCTGGCCGCCTCGGTATTCGTCGTCGCATCCGCTGCTGTTGCGGCCGAGCCGTTGCGGATCGGCGCGACATATATCACCAGCGGCACCGATCCGGCCAGGGCATCGAACGGCTGGGCGCTGACCAGCCATGGTGTCGGCGAAAACCTCTTCACCGTCGACAAGGAAGGCAAACTTGTTCCCGAACTTGCGGAAAAGGCAGAACGTACCGGCGATCTGACTTGGACGATCACGCTGAAGGCCTACCGGAGGTTCTCCGATGGAACGCCGGTCACCGCCAAGACGCTCGCGGCGGGTTTCGACAACACCTTCGCCAACAACAAGGCGGCGCTCGCCACAGGCGGCAAGCTAAGCTTCGAAGCGGCCGGCGACCTGACTCTCAAGGTCACGACCGAGAAGCCGGTTCCACTCATCCAGTCGCTGTTCGCCGAATGGCCGCTGATTGCCTACAAGCCGGTTGGCAACGGCAATGCCGTGTTCACCGGCCCCTACAAGATCGCCGGCTTCAAGACGGATGCGTCGATCAAGCTCGAACCGAACGCCTATTTCGCTGCCTCGGAAAAACGCTCGCCGGTCGAGTTCCGCAAATTCGGCGAAGCACAGACGATGACGCTGGCGCTGGAATCGGGCGAACTGGACCTCGCTTTCGGCCTCCCGTCGGAAGCGGTGACTCGCCTGAAGGCGAATCCGGAACTCACCATCAAGTCGTTCCCCGTCGGTTATCAGTATCTCGCGTTTTTCAACACCACGCGCCCGCTGCTCGGCGACGTGAAGGTGCGCCAGGCCCTGGATTTCGCTTTCGACCGCAAGGAACTGTCGGCCGCGATCAGCGGCGGCGAGCCGGCAACCGGCGCCTTTGCCTCCTATTTCCCGTTCGCGGGCAGGCAAGCCCGACCAACGGACCTTGCCAAGGCAGCGGCGCTTCTCGATGCGGCAGGTTGGACGAAGGGTGCGAGCGGGATACTCGAAAAGGACGGCAGACCGCTTCGCCTCCTTGCGATTACCTATCCTCAGCGTCCCGACCTCGTGACCATGCTTCCGGTCGTGAAGGCTGAACTCGCGAGGATCGGCATTGCGGTCGACACACAGGTGGTCGAGAACATTTCGCAGGTCGCAGCCGCTGGTGATTTCGATATCGCGCTCTGGGCGCAGCATACCGCCCCGAGCGGCGACGCCGCCTTTTTCCTGAACTCGATGCTGAGAAGCGGTGCTTCGCTTAACTACGCGAAATATGCTTCACCGGATTTCGACGCGATCCTCAATCGCTTCGCAGCCGAAGGCGATCCGGCGAAACGCGTCGCGATCGCGCTGGATGCCCAGGCGCGGCTTTTCGCAGATGCACCGGCTTCCTTCCTCGTCTCACCGGTTTGGTATGTCGGCATGTCGAAGCGGTTGAAGAATTACGAACCTTGGGGTTCGGACTACCACGTTCTGCGGGCCGATATAGGCGAGGCAAAGTGAGATAGACATGCATCCGGTTCGGCTCGGGATCCAATCCATCACCGGTATGTTGGTGATTTCGCTGGCGTCTTTCACCGTCATCAATTCGATGCCGGCCGATCCGGTCGCGATCGCCATTCGTGTCTGGAACCTGCCGGCGACGGATGAAACCGTCGCTGCGCTGCGAGCGGAATGGGGGCTCGATCAACCCCTGCTGTTTCGTTATTGCGATTGGCTTACGCGTTTCCTAACGGGAGATTGGGGCCGCTCGTTCCGCACGGGAGAGCCCGTGCTCGGTGAATTCCTGGAGCGCCTGCCCATCTCGCTTTCGCTGGGTATTGCGGGGTTGGCGCTTGCCATCGTCTTCGCAATCCCGCTCGGCTTCTTCGCCGCCGCCCATCCCAAAGGCGTCGCCGATCGGTTTAGCCGGACCCTCTCCGTTTTCGTTCAGGCCGTGCCGGGATTTTGGCTCGGCCTTGTCGTGCTATGGGTGCTCGGCGTGCAGCTTCGCTGGATCAGGCTCCTCGCCCAGGATTGGACGGCCGCGGTCCTGCCGATCCTGCTGATCGCCCTGCATTTCGTCGCGGTCCTCGCACGGGTCTATCGGCGTGACCTGATGGAGACCGCAACCCAGCCCTATTTCCGCACGGCACTCGCCAAGGGCCTTTCGGAGCGCCAGGCGCTGTGGCGGCACGGACGTTGCGGAGCACTGTATGCTCTGCTGGCTGCTGTGCGATCCGAAGCCGGCTGGGTAATCGGCAGCACGGCGACGATGGAAATTCTCTTCGGTCTGCCCGGCATCAGCCAATTCCTCGTGCAGAGCATCGCCGCCCGCGACCAGATGGTGCTGCAGGCTTACGTCATGGTCATCGTCCTCTGGATGCTCGTCATGAATCGCGGCGCCTATCTCGCAATGCGCTTCCTCGATCCGCGTCTCGCCTGATGGTCCGATATTGCCTGCTTGCGGTACTTGCCGTCTTCCTGGTCCTCGGTGGGTTTTGGCAGCCATATGATCCGGATGCCGTGGATATCCTCGCCCGTCATTCAGGCATGACGGCAAGCCATCTGCTTGGGACCGACCACCTCGGCCGTGATGTTCTGTCCCGCATCATGGCAGGTGGCTGGCGGACGACCTGCGTCATCCTTGCCGTCGGTCTGACCGGGTTCACGGTCGGCACGTTTCTCGGCACCGCCGCTGCCGTTCTCGGGACCTGGCGCGAAACGCTCATCCTGCGCTCTTGTGAATTCTTCATCATGGTGCCGACGCTGGTCGTGGCTTTGACGGCAGCGGCGATCTTCGGCCTTTCGCCGCTCAGCGCCGCCCTGGCACTCGGTCTTGCCGGTGTCGGGCCGCATGCGCTGCTCGCCCATACGCTGAGCAAGCGGGTGCTGGGCCAACCCTTCATTCTCGCGGCACAAAGCCTCGGCGTCTCGTCATTCGGGATGATTTCCCGTCATCTGCTTCCGAATACGCTGCCCTTGATGTTTGCCTATGTTGGAAACCAGGCGGGCTTGGCGGTGGTGGCCTATGCCTCGCTCGCGTTCATCGGTCTCGGTGCGGATCCCTCGCAGCCGGATTGGGGTGCGATGGTCTTCGAATACCGCGTCTTCATCTTCGACCATCCGATGCTGATGATCTGGCCGGGCACAGCAATCGCGATCACCGTTTCGGCACTCAACTGGGCTTTTGACGATTAGCATGAATGCCAGCCACAGTCCGAACATCGCCGTCATCCACCAGTACTCCGGATCGGCAAATCGATCCCAGATGTCCATCCTGTAGGTCATCCAGATACCGGTTGCGCCCGAAAGCGGGATCGAGATGCGCACCTGTTGCGAAAAACGCCGCTCTATATTCTCGAAAAGAGACCAGGCTTGCTCGACCGTTCCTCGTGATCGGGACATCGGGAGAACGATTAGCGTTACGAAGGCCAACCCTCCGATCCAGTGGATGATGGCAAGAACGTGCAATACGCGCACGACCGCGATATCATCCATCACCTGACTCTCATGCTCTTGCCCACATCGCCTCATCTACCGGCCTGCATGTTGTTCGCAAATACTCGGCCGCCACCTGTCGATCGGATGGAAGTTCCGACAGTTCGATTTCTCGCGCGAGGTCGCCCGCGAACGCACGAAACGGAACCAGATTGATCGCGGGGACGCCGATTAGAACCGGAACCGATAGATCGAGCGCCTTGACCATCAGCGACCTGAAGCCGCCGCCTTCAACCTCAGCCTTTCCGAATTTGGAGAGGACGAGCAGATCGGCTTGCGGCGAAAGGCCCGCTTCAGCCGCCGTGCACGCGTTCAGGAGCCGCTCTGAATTCAGGACGCAACCTCTGGCATAAAGACCACGATCGTCGGATATCCGGTGGAGTGCACCAGTCGCCAGATCCCTTACGGACATATCGCATTTTGCGCGACCGGGCTTCTGCTCACGATGTTGAACAAGTCCGGCCAACCGCATGCCCAGAACGGACATCATTTCCGTGATTTCTCCCGCAAAAACCTCGAAGTCCGCCCCGGTTGGATAGACGATCGCGGTGATCCGGAAGCCCTGATGAGTGGCCTGCATGATTGTCTCCCTTGATTAAGATGCCAGCGGCGACCGGGCCAACGCGATTTTGATCCTAAAA
Source organism: Neorhizobium sp. 2083 (assembly GCF_031455615.1). Lineage (NCBI taxonomy): Bacteria > Pseudomonadati > Pseudomonadota > Alphaproteobacteria > Hyphomicrobiales > Rhizobiaceae > Neorhizobium > Neorhizobium sp. 2083. The sequence continues at coordinate 279,547 of NZ_JAVDTC010000007.1, forward strand.
CCGGCTCTCCATAGAGAAACCGATGCCGGGGACGACGGCGGCCGCGTCCAAGCGTCATTCGATATATTGTTTTTCGAGCCACCGTTTGCGCTACCGCAAACAGGGGCGATCAGCGGCATGGCACAAGAAAGGAACATTCAGGTTTAGGAGAGCTGGGAATGTTGTCTTGACGGTTACTCGATCTTTTACCCGATGCCCTTCTCTGCGGTCGCTCGGTTTCTTTGCCAAGCCGGGAAGCCCATCTTGAACCACGGGCCGGGGTAGCTGAAGCACGCCCGAGATCATGCATCGATCCACATCACATCAGACACGACGAGGTCGTGACCGGAAATTCTTTTGCCATGCTGAACCTTTTACGGTACAGGGGATGAAAATGAGGCGACTTGTTGCGCGTTTCTACAGGACAATGTCCGGTGAGGAACCCGTTCGGGATTGGCTTTCGACAATGGACAGTTTGGATCGAAAAACCATCGGGATAGACGTTGCGTCGGTGGAATTTGGGTGGCCCCTGCATGTCCCTGAACACGAGGTTCTCGGCAGGGGTGTCTTCCGGCTCAGATCCAACGTCAGGCACGGACGAATGGAAGCGCGCACGTATTTCGCCATCCAGGCCGAAACAATGCTGCTCCTGCACGGCGAGTGCGGGGAAAACGACGGCGAAGATGTGGCGAGCAGACGACTGCAGGACTATCGGCGCAGGGGTCTTGGCTCGATGGAAAGCGAGGATGTTTGATGGCAGAGAAAGCCAATACTGCAGCAGGCGGAACCCTCGAGGAATATCTCGATATAACGGGCGAACGAGAAGAGGTTTATGGAGCGGCGATCAAGCGCGTGCTCGCACTACAGCTCGAATCGGCCCGCAAAGGCAGGGCGATCAGCAAGTCGGCGATCGCGAGCCGCCTGCACACCAGTCGTAGCCAGATCAACCGGGTCCTCGACCCGAACCATGTCGCAGTATCGCTCGATATGCTGGACAAAGTGGCGCGGTCTGTCGGGAAGCGTTTGAATGTTGAGCTTGTGGACGTCTGAGGCATTTTTCGGTGCGTGGGCGTAAGACATTTTAGGGAGACGTGTCTTGGAGGCGATCGGATCGAATGACAGAGCGGACTTCCGCTCGAAACGGCGACGCGAACTGCTCACCTTCGTGGTTCTGGCCTTCGCCATCTGGCCGGTCGTGGCTGTTGGAACCGTCGCGAGTTATGGCTTCATGGTCTGGGCCTACCAGATCGTCTACGGCCCGCCCGGCCCGCACGACATCACGCCGGCACGGCCGAATTCGGCGGAGTGATAGGCATGGCTGAAGTCGCCACTACACGTCGCGCCTTTTTAACCGGCGGAGGCCTGCGCCCAAGGCAAGGTTACTATCCGCCGGGGGTAACGGCTACATCCATTGCTCACTGTTCAGGTTGCGGCGAATGCGCCGACGCCTGTCCTGCGAAGATCATCGGCATGCGAGATGGCGTGCCGACCGTCGATTTCAACGCGGGCGAGTGCACATTCTGCGGCGAGTGCTCGAAACGATGTCCGGAGCGGGTTTTCCCGCCTGAACCCGCGACCGCATTCGCCCATCACGCCTTCCTTGCAGACACCTGCCTCGCCGTGAATTACGTCGACTGCCAGGCCTGTCGCGATGCCTGTTCAATCATGGCGATTCGATTCAAACCGCGGCTGGGCGGCCCTTTCGTGCCTGTCCTGGACGCTGACGCCTGCACCGGTTGCGGCGCATGCGTTTCAGTCTGCCCTACTCAGTCCATCACCATGACAGTCCGCACGGTGGAGGCTGCCCATGCCTGAAATCCATTATCACATTTCAAGCGCGGTGGTCGTTACGCGGCCGGAAGCGGTTCAGGCCATGTCCGCCACCCTTGCCGGGATCGAAGGCGTCGAGGTGCATGCTACAGGCGGCGGCAAGATCGTCATCGTCATCGAAGGCCCCAGTTCCGGGTTCCTTGGCGAAACGTTGATACGGATTTCGGCGATGGACGACGTTATCGCCGCCCACATGGTTTTCGAGCAGACAATTTCAGAGAAGGAGATGTCGGATGACGGCAGAACTCACGCGGCGTGATGTGCTGAAAGCGCAGGCTGCTGCGATCGCGGCATCGACCGCCGGCATCGCCCTGCCGGCTGCGGCACAGTCGGTTCCTGGCGGTGTCACGGCGCTGGAAATCAAATGGTCCAAGGCGCCTTGTCGCTTCTGCGGCACCGGCTGCGGCGTCATGGTCGGTGTCAAGGAAAACCATGTCGTTGCAACGCATGGCGACATGGAGGCGGAGGTCAATCGCGGCCTCAACTGCGTGAAAGGCTACTTCCTGTCAAAGATCATGTACGGCAAGGATCGTCTGACGACGCCGCTTCTACGCAAGCGGAACGGTGTATTCGACAAGGAAGGCGAATTCGAACCGGTCACCTGGGAAGAAGCCTTCGACATCATGGCCGAAAAGGCCAAAAAGACGTTGAAGGAAAAAGGCCCGACCGCCGTTGGCATGTTCGGCTCAGGCCAGTGGACGATCTTCGAAGGCTATGCCGCCACCAAACTGATGCGCGCCGGCTTCCGGTCCAACAACCTCGACCCCAACGCGCGCCACTGCATGGCGTCAGCGGCCTACGGCTTCATGCGCACCTTCGGCATGGACGAACCGATGGGATGCTACGATGACTTCGAACATGCCGACGCCTTCGTGCTGTGGGGCTCGAACATGGCCGAGATGCATCCGATCCTCTGGACCCGCGTTGCGGACCGGCGGCTGGGCCATGAGCATGTCAAAGTCGCGGTGCTATCGACCTTCACTCATCGCAGCATGGACCTGGCCGACATACCGCTGATCTTCAAGCCAGGAACGGATCTTGCGATCCTCAACTACATAGCCAATCACATCATCCAGAAAGGCCGGGTCAACCAGGAATTCATCGACAAGAACACCAAGTTCATGAAGGCTACGACCGACATCGGTTACGGCCTGCGTGCGGAGAATCCGCTGGAGGTGAAGGCGACCGGCGCGGCAACGGCTGCCGATATGACCCCGATCGATTTCGAAGCGTTCAAGAAGCACGTTTCGGAATACACGCTCGACAAGGTCGCCGACCTGTCCGGCGTCGACAAGGCCTTCCTGGAACAGTTGGCTGAACTCTACGCCGATCCTAAAATCAAGGTCATGTCGCTTTGGACCATGGGCTTCAACCAGCACGTCCGGGGCGTCTGGGCGAACCAGATGGTCTACAACATCCATCTGCTGACCGGGAAAATTTCCGAGCCAGGCAACAGCCCCTTCTCGCTGACCGGTCAGCCTTCCGCCTGCGGCACCGCCCGCGAGGTCGGCACGTTCGCCCACCGGCTGCCGGCCGACATGACGGTGACCAACCCGGAACATCGCAAGCATGCCGAGGAATTGTGGAAGATCCCGCACGGCATCATCCCGGAAAAGCCCGGATACCATGCCGTCCAGCAGGACCGCATGCTGCATGACGGCAAGCTGAACTTTTATTGGGTTCAGGTGAACAACAACATGCAGGCGGCAGCCAACAACAGTAACGAGGCGTACAAAGGATATCGCAACCCGGACAACTTCATCGTTGTCTCGGATGCCTATCCGACCGTCACCGCCATGACCGCCGATCTTATTCTGCCGGCCGCCATGTGGGTTGAAAAGGAAGGCGCCTATGGCAATGCCGAGCGCCGCACGCATGTCTGGCATCAACTCGTCAACGCACCGGGCGAAGCCCGTTCCGATCTCTGGCAACTGGTCGAGTTTTCCAAGCGCTTCAGGACCGAAGAGGTATGGCCGCAGGAAATTCTCGACCAGAATCCCGACTACAAGGGCAAGACCCTGTATGAGGTGCTGTTCCAGAACGGTCAGGTGGACAAATTCCCGGTCGCCGAAATCTCGCCGGACTATGAAAACCGCGAGGCCAAGGCATTCGGTTTCTACCTCCAGAAGGGCCTGTTCGAGGAATATGCCAGCTTCGGGCGAGGCCATGGCCACGACCTTGGCCCGTACGACCTCTATCACCAAGTGCGTGGCCTGCGTTGGCCGGTCGTCGACGGCAAGGAGACGAAATGGCGTTATCGCGAAGGCTACGACCCCTACGTCAAGGCCGGTGAAGGCTTGAAGTTCTACGGCCAGAAGGACGGGCGCGCCGTCATCCTTGCGGCCCCCTACGAGCCTCCGGCGGAAAGCCCCGACGAGGAGTTCAATTTCTGGCTGGTCACCGGGCGGGTGCTCGAACACTGGCATTCCGGCTCGATGACCATGCGTGTGCCCGAGCTTTACAAGGCATTCCCGGGCGCCCGCTGCTTCATGAACGGTGATGACGCGCGCCGGCTTGGGATCAACCAGGGGGCCCAGGTGAAAATCCAGTCGCGGCGCGGCGAGATCATCAGCAGGGTGGACATCCGCGGGCGTAACCGCATGCCGCCTGGCGTAATCTTCGTCCCGTGGTTCGACGCCAGCCAGCTGATCAACAAGGTTACGCTGGATGCTACCGATCCCATCTCCAAACAGACGGATTTCAAAAAATGCGCAGTCAAAATCCTCTCCGTCGCCTAATGGTCCGGCGTACATGGACGATCGCGGCGCTCGGCCTTAGTCTTCTGACGGGCACGGTCGTGCTCGCGCAGACAGTCCCGCAGCTGTCCGGCCGGCCAAATCCCATGGAGAATACCAAGAGCGAGCCCCTTCCCCGCTGGGTCGTCGATGATATCCGCAAGATGCGCAACTATCCGGACCAGCCGCCGATCATTCCGCATTCGATCGAAGGCTATCAGCTTTCGGTGAACACGAACCGCTGCATGTCGTGTCACAAGAGAGAGCTGACCGAGGGCTCGGGCGCACCAATGATCAGCGTGACCCATTACATGAACCGGGAGGGCCAGATGCTGGCGGACGTCTCGCCTCGCCGCTATTTCTGCACGGCTTGTCATGTGCCCCAGGCCGATGCCCGCCCGTTGGTCGATAACACCTTCAAGGATATGAGCGAACTGGGCTTCAAACCGGCGGGATCCGGGCAATGATCAGCACGGTCAAAGCAATCATCCTCTGGGCTTGGCGCATTCTGAGCACACCTGCCGCGACCTTAAGTCTTGGCTTTCTGACCCTTGGCGGCTTCGTCGGCGGCGTCATCTTCTGGGGTGCATTCAACACGGCCCTGGAAGTCACCAATACGGAAGCCTTCTGCACGGGCTGCCACGAAATGAAGACGAACGTCTATCAGGAACTGACCAGCACGGTGCACTTCTCAAATCGCTCCGGCGTGCGGGCTTCCTGCCCGGATTGCCACGTTCCGCATCGGTGGACCGACAAAATTGCCCGCAAGATGCAGGCGTCAAAGGAGGTATGGGGCAAGATCTTCGGCACAATCAACACCCGTGAGAAATTCCTCGATAAACGACTTGAGCTGGCGCAGCACGAGTGGGCTCGACTGAAAGCCAATGACAGCCTGGAATGCCGGAACTGCCACTCGTCGATCGCGATGGATCTGACGAAACAGACCAAGCGCGCCGGCGAGATCCACACGCGCTATCTCCTGGCGGGCAAGGCAACCTGTATCGACTGCCACAAGGGCATTGCCCACGAACTTCCCAACATGGACGGTGTCGATCCGGGGTGGAAGGTACCGGCCGAGCTGCTGGGAAAAGTCACCGAGGACAGCTGGCATGACGGCTTGAAACTGACGGCATATCTCAATGGAGTTTCGGGAGAGTTGGCCAACGACTAGGCTGACAATCATGCCTTGGCGGGGCGACGATGACGCCGCACAGACACAATGAAGATCGATGCCACCGTGCTGGTCATGCGACGTTTCGCCAGAACTTGCCCAGTCGAACCGCGCACGACGAGCGAAGCCTTGGTGATGGTCGTGGGGGTGATGGGGTTTCCTTCGCGGATGCTCTCAAGCACCACTTTGGCGGCCGTTTCCTCGAGTTGACGGGCAGGCGTGTCGACCGACCTTCGCAATCGGGCAGAGGCGCTCCTGAAGTCTCTCGTTAAACGCACCTTTCAGGATGGCCGACTTCGCAGCGGTCTGGCTGAGCGCGACATTGTCTTCGCGATGATTCACTTTGCAAGGCCACTTTCGATTGGACTGCCCGTGAGCGAGGAACGGGCCATTGCCCATCGGCACCTGGACTTCTACATCGACGGGCTCTGCACCCGGCCAAGTGGCTAAATTGGCGCTCCTAACGCCATGTTCTCGTCGTCTAGAGCATCCTGGCACGAAGGGACGTCTTGGGTATGTCGCCCTGTCGGGATCCGGCTCGCGGCCGTTGGGTCGAAATGCCTCTTCGAAGACGCATTAGATGTTAGGCGCCAAAGCCCGGAGTTAGGGCCGCTCGCATCATTGCCTATACCCGTATGCGCAATGCGGCCGCGGGCGGCAAAGCCAGCTATATGTGTCCATACTCGAGAATCTGACGGGCAGAGTTCTCTGCGAGCCACAACTGACAACGTTTCACCACGTCATGATGTTTGAACGGAACGTCAAACATGGGTCCAATCTTAAGGTGAGACGACAATGACAGTTCGAATATATGGAGAGTTGTTCGCACTATGCGATGCCTCGATATTCGCCACGGTTACCGGCGACGGCCCGCCGTTGCTGCTCCTGCACGGCTTTCCCGAAACATACCTCATGTGGCGAGATATTGCTCCGCTGCTGCGTCCAAGTTCACCGTCGTCTGCGCCGATCTGAGGGGCTATGGTGCCAGCAGTTGTCCTTCAGCTGTTGCTGACCCTTTCGCCTACTCAAAGCGTGCGATGGCGAAAGACATGATCAAGTTGATGGCAAAGATCGGATTTGCCGGTTTCAAGGTCTGTGGCCACGGCCGGGGCGGCCGTGTGGCGTATCGAATGGCACTGGACTACCCGAGTCAAATCGAGAAGTTGGCCGTTCTCGACATCGTTCCCACTTCCGACGCTTGGGACCGTGCGGACGACCCTTTCGCGCTAGCATTCTGGCCCTGGAGCCTGCTCGGGCAATCGGCGCCGTTCCCGGAACGGCTCATCAGCGCCGCGCCCGAGGCAGTTATCGACAACGCACTAGAGGGTTGGGGATCCACCACGGCGGCCTTCCCGCCTCAAATCAAACGTGCTTATGTTCACGCGCTGAGCGATCCGGACCATATTCACGCGATCTGCGAGGAATATCGAGCAGCTGCGACTATCGATCGAGAGCACGATGCAGAAGATCGAACCGCAAGTCGCGGAGTTCACTGCCCGCGGAGTTCACTGCCCGGTGCTGGCACTCTGGAGCGCGAACGGTCCCCTTGAGAAATGGTACGCCTCAGATGGGGGGCCATTGGCGCTCTGGCGCCAATGGAGTGATCGGGTAGAAGGTCACGCCATGCCTGGCGGACATTTTTTTCCGGAGGAATATCCAGAGGATACTGCGGAGGCTTTGGCCAGATTTTTCGAGGGCTTTGGTGCGGTCGCTCAGGCCTTGTGATAGGGCGCAGGAGTTGGTCACGGAACCTGACGCCGACTGTATGTGCTGTCCAGGCAACTGGATGAAGGCCTCGTGAGGGGGCCAGATCCAAATGAATGCGAACTGCTCTAAAGAATCTCGAATACATCATACTCGACGCCACCAGGCCGCCGCCCGCCTTTCGCAACCGCCACGATCTGGTTGAGCCAGGCGTGGTGTGGGGCGGCTGTCTCGAAATAGGGCGTTGTCCGGAGATAGTATTCGGCATCATCAACCGCTTCGCCGCGAGCGAGGCGCTCGTCGACAGCCTGGGAGGACCGCCTAACGCCGCGATAGGTCATCAAGATCAGGCCACCGTCATTGGCGATCAGCAAGAGCCTTACATCTTGCTGAAACGTGCCGTCTGCGCGTGCCAGCAGGAGATCAGAGCCGATCAGCGGCGACACCTCTCCTTTCAGCCTCTCGCCTTGGAAATATCCGCCGGAAACGGGAAATATGCGGCGGCTTCCGGCCGGTGTCTTGCCAAGCTCCAGCGCCGGATGAAGAGTGAGAACCAATGTGAACAAGTGTCGAGATTGCAGGGACATGTGGGATCGCCTATGTTGGATCTAAATCCTACTTGAAGGCGCCGTATCCCCAAAACGCGCTTTGCTTGTGACCACCACAAGAAGAACTAATCAAAAGAGACAAGATCATGCGGCTGCCGTTGGAGTCCCTGCGCATATTGGAAACGTGTGTTTCCACCGGCAGCTTTGCCCGCGCGGCCGAACGGTTATGCCTGACACCCGCTGCCGTCAGCCTCCGTATCCGAACATTGGAGGCCGAACTTGGCCAGCCGCTCTTCCGACGAGCGGGACGACGCGTTGTCCCGATGCCAGGGGCCGCTCTGCTGGCTGGCCGAATTCGCGCGGCGCTGCACGATATCGCCGGCGCGATCGACGAGTTTCAGGCAACCACCCCACCACTCCGATTGACCGCACCTCCGACATTCGCGTCACGCTGGCTCGCGCCACGCCTGGCACGTTATTCCTCTGCGGGAAGATCCCCCATCGAGGTCGATGTTTCCGCCGATGTCCGCGATCCCAGTGCGTTCGACGTTGCGATAAGGACGGGTCGTGGCGGATGGCAAGGGCTTGATGAATATCGGCTTGCCCCCGTTGAGGTGACGCCAATGCTGGCGCCTTCTCTCTTGGGAACGCGGAACCTGATCATGCCGGATGCGCTTGCAGATTTCGAGCTTTTGCCGCATCCGGATTGGCAAGCTTGGTTCGAGGGCGCCCGGTGCGAGATATCGCAAGCTCAGCGATTTATAGCGATCGATTACCCCACGCATGAGTTGGACGCCAATGCGGCACTGGCCGGCGTCGGGGTGGCGCTGCTGTCGCCGGTGTTGTTTCGGCCGCTTCTGGAAAAGGGATTGCTGATCGCGCCGTTCTCCTACGTGCTGAGCGGGCCCGCCTGGCATTTTGCGCTTATGCGCACGGACGACCCGCGCCTCGCGCCCAGACTGCTCTGCGAATGGCTCCGCGAACAGGCTCACGAGCTCACCTGATGCCGATCATTCTTTCGTTTCGCGCACGCAGCCCAGGTTTGAGCGCTACCCGGTCGGGCCGCCGCAACCCATCGCTTCGAGCCGCTTCTGGCGATCACCACGAGTGGGGTGTCAGGAGAGCGAAGGATCGGCGCGCCTGATCCGACGATCGACAGCGTCGGAAGAAAGACAGATACGACCCCGGCCATCACATGCTCCGAAAATAAATTCTCCACCCTCGCCAGCTCTCACCCGCATGAGCTCCGCCAGCCCCCGCGCGCGACCGACGCCGGGAACGGGCAGCGGCTCCGACGGCAGCACCGAGATCCGCCAGCGGGTTGTCGCGGCCGTCGGCATCCCGAAATCGGAGGCTTCTGTCTGGCGCCTCCAACGGCGGGTCAGGAAGCCCTTGCCCCAGAGGGCTGTAAGCAACGAGGCCGATGCCGAGTTCTTCGCAGGCCTCAAGAATACCGTTCGTCTCCGGTCCGCAGGTCCACAACGAATACTCGTTCTGAAGGGCGTGACCGGCTGGACGGTATGAGCTGTGCGGGCGCCGGGCTCCGACAGACTGAAGTGCTTCACCTTCCCTTCAGCGATTAGATCCTTGACGGTGCCTGCGACGTCCTCGATCGGCACGTTTGGGTCAACGCGATGCTGGTAGAGTGAGATCGATCGTCTCGATCCCGAGGCGCTTCAAAGAACCCTCGGCTGCTTCGCGGATCCGCTCCGGCCGACTGTCGACGCCTGCCGCCTTGCCGTCTTCAAACTTGAAGCAGAACTTTGTCGAGATGACCACCTCGTCCCGGACGGGACACAGCGCCTCGCCAACGAGTTCCTCGTTGGTGAATGGCCCGTAGATCTTGGCCGTGTCGAAAAAACCTACGCCGCGGTCATGCGCGTTGCGGATAAGCTTCACGATGTCCGCGTTCGCAAGCACATGTCCGTAGGAGAAGTTGGGGCCCATGTAGCCGAAGCCGAGCCCGGTGACTTCAAGGCCTCGTCCGAGCGTTCCCTTTTTTATGATCACTACCTCTTCGTTTTGATGGCAAGATCATACGCCGACCGCCTCCCCCAATTAGTCCGCTAAATCTGCATGCGGTCATGAATCACATTCATGGATTGCGTGGGACGCGGACCGAGATCTTGGCCTGTCCCGATGTGATGGCAAGCATTGCCCACTCGCCGGGACCGCGGTAAAGCGTCGTCCCCCGCCCCGCCCGGGCCGTGGTTTTCATTAGGCGTCACGGGAAAAGCGATCTGAACATGTACGATATCATTCTCCTTTTCCTCGCTGGCTTGTTGGCAGGCAGCATGAATGCGTTAGCGGGGGGCGGATCGTTCGTATCCCTGCCTGCGCTGATATCGGCCGGAGTGCCGTCTGTTGCCGCAAACGCGACTAGCACCTTAGCCTTGTTCCCCGGTGGCTTGGCGAGCTCGTGGGTTTACCGTGATGGGATTAAAAGTGTGTGCGGCGTCAATGCGTTGGCCATTGCTATGGTGACGGTGGTTGGTGGTGTTGCCGGAAGCGTTTTATTACTTCTAACCTCATCCAAGGTTTTCGATGGTCTCCTGCCATGGCTTTTGCTGGTGGCTACATTCATGCTTGCCGCAGGTCCAAGGCTCAGCGTCAGGCTCCGAACGCAGGCGCGTCCAAGTGTTCTGGCCTTTGCGACCGTTCAGTTCTTTCTTGGTCTTTATGGTGGCTATTTCGGCGGCGCGGTGGGTCTTATGATGCTTGCGGCGTGGAGCGCGCTCGGGGGCGAGGAGATCAAGAGTCTGAACCCTACAAGAATGGTGATGGTAACTGCGGCAAATGCGGTCGCCGTGGTCGTCTTCGTCCTGGCTGGGGCGATCGTCTGGCAAGAATGCATTCCGATGACAACCGGAGCCGTTATCGGCGGTTGGATCGGAGCGCACATTGGACGGAGGCTGCCATCACCGGTCGTCCGGGTCCTAACTCTCGCGGTCGCTATTTTGACAACAACAGTGTTCTTTTCGCGGGCTTACCTTTAAGCGGAGGTCGGGCTTCTCGAGAATTGCAGCATCAGGTCAGTTTGACGGTGCGGGGGCTGATCGACCGTTCAGACGATCATCACTCTCCGCATTCACCCGGAATTGTGCCCGATGCGGGCTTCTCCGCGACAGCAAGCAGCACCATTAGATTCCGGCGCCCAAATGGCCATCGTAGACTTAAGGCGATGGCCCTTCAAAAGGCGTTCGCGATTGGAAGGCTGCCGGTGCAGTCTTGCTGACTGTGCGGTTGTTGATGCGCGGCTTTGGTCCTGCGCCTTGATACCCTCGCGAACATTCGATTTTGACAAAACGCAAAAATCGCAGCGCGTCATGTCAAATGACATAGACGCGTTGTTCCCGGCATGTGATGATGGAACATCATCGGCAACCGAATGTGTAGGCGCCGATGTCTGAGAGTTACGATATGCTCCCGCCTGCTGAATGGAGGCGAAGCCATGTTTGCTTCTCGATCTTCACGTCCCATATTGCAACCGCTTCTCGAACGCTACGCCTCGGCGTATCACGTTCGTGGTCCCGAGCGTGAAGCATTCATCGAACAAACGCTCGCATACATCGCAAACGATCCCGACATTATGCTTGTCGAGCCCGTCGAGCGCGCAATCGCTGTCGCAATGGCGCAGATACATGACGCCAATTTCAGAGCTCGGGCCGCATCAGTCGAGACTACTGTGGCTCGATAATACGTCGTACCGCTTTTGCGGCGCTTCCTGCGCCCAATCGTCGATCTGTATGCCAGTGTAAGCCTCTCCCGATTTGCAGACCTATTCTATCAGCGATTTTTCAAACTTCAGGCTGCCGCGCCGAGATTGCAGTGATAACGCCGGTACTAAGATCGGCAACGATAGCTGTCGCGCTGTCAATATACCAAACGAGGTCGGTTCCCGTACCACCGTTGAAGGAATCGGCGCCGGAGCCGCCGATGAAGTGATTGTTCGAGGTATCTCCGACAAAGACGTCGTCAAAGGCTGAACCTTCGACTACTTCGATCGTTGCGAATTGGTCTTCGGCAGCAATACCAGTGGAGAACCGGTCGCAAGATTGATAGACACCGCGGCCGCTGAAGCCTGATAGCTGACGATATCGAGGCCACCACGATCGATCGTCTCGAATGCGTGGGTGATAGGCATTGTTCCGCTATCGGAGTTCAAGCTCTATATAAGCTGCAGTGTCCCTTCAGATCGATCCGCGACCCTGCACCTCAAGGTTCGTGCGGCAAAGCTTTAAGTCTCAGCGACAGTCAGCTCGGTGCAGTTATCGAGGATATCCAGGACGAGCTGCCTTGCTATGGATATCGACGCGTCACGCACGAGCTCCAGAGGCGAGGTCACCTCGTCAACCACAAGCGGGTCGCCCGCTTCATGCGGGCCAATGGCCTCGGGATCAAGCCTCGCAAGCGGTATGTTCGCACGACTGACAGCAACCACGCTTCGCCGATCTACCCAAACCTCTATCGCAACGTGATCCCGGCGCGACCCGATATGGACTGGGTGGCAGACTTCACGTACATCCGCATCGCCGTCGGCTTCTGCTATCTTGCCGTCATTCTGGACGCTTGCAGCAGGAACTTCTTCGATGAACCTGGGCAATCGCTCGACGACGTCCGCGAAGGTTTCATACCCGGCAAAGTCGTCGGCTATGGTTTATCGAAACGCCTGGATACGCCGCTGCCGCGGGCCGCACTACATTCGGCCATCGAGAACCGTAAGCCTCCGCCTGGCTGCATTCACCACACGGACCGCGGATGCCAATACGCAAGTGAGACATATTGCCGAGCGCTCGATGCAGCAGGCCTGAAGGGATCCATGACCCGACTCGCTCAGCAGGCGGCTTAGTTTGAAGCGCCCCGATGGTCCAGCCCGAGGGGTTCGCTCCATGTCGGCGTCACATCAGCATACCAGCTTGCCAAGGCCGGCTATGAGGTCACGGTCGTCGATCGCCAACCCGGCCCGGCACTGGGGACCAGCTTTGCCAATGCCGGCGAAGTGTCCTTCGGCTACTGCTCCCCTTGGGCGGCGCCCGGCATTCCGATGAAGGCGCTTAAATGGCTGTTCATGGAGCATGCACCGCTGATCCTGCGTCCGAAGATCGATGCCGCCATGATTTTATGGATGTTGAAGATGCTATCCAACTGCGCCTCGAAGCGTTACGCCATCAACAAGAGCCGCATGCTGCGGCTGGCGGACTACAGCCGCATCTCGCTGGGTGCGATGCGCGAGGAAACGGGCATTGCCTATAACGAGCGCATGCAGGGTACGTCGCACCTGTTTCGGACACAGGGCCCGCTCGATGCATCCGCCAAGGACGTAAAGGCGCTTGCGGCCGATGGCATTCCCTATGAAGTGCTTGCCCCCAACGGCTGCATTCGCGTCGAACCGGCCTTGAAGCATGTGCGCGAGAAGATCGTCGGTGGCCTTCTAACGCCAAAGGGACGAGACTGGGGATTGCTTCAAGTTCGCCAACGCCTTGGCGGCGAAAGCCACGGAGCCGGGCGTGCGCTTCAATTATGGCAGCATCATTCGCGGCCTCGATGTCGAAGGCGATCGTGGGGCGTCATCACCGCCCACGGCCGACTGGAAGCCGATGCCGTTGTCGTGACACTCGGTAGCTTCTCGCCGCTTCTGGTGCGTTCTCACGGCATCCGCCTGCCGGTCTACCCCGTGAAGGGTTATTCGCTGACCATTCCGCTCACCGACGAGGCGCGCGCGCCGGTATCGACTGGGATGGATGAAACCTTCAAGATCGGCATTACGCGGCTGAGCGACCGGATCCGTGTTGGCGGCATGGCGGAGATTTCCGGCTATGCCAACGATCTCGGCGAGCCCCGGCGGCTGACGCTACAGCACTCCTTCACCGATCTCTTCCCCGGCGGCGACGTGTCGAAAGCAAGCTTCTGGTCCGGTCTTCGCCCGATGACGCCGGATGGCACGCCTGTGATCGGCGCGACCAAGGTGGCCGGCCTATTTCTCAACACCGGCCATGGCACGCTCGGATGGACGATGAGCTCGGGATCCGCCCGCATCGTGGCGGACCTCATATCGGGCCGCAACCCAGAGATCGACGCACTCGACCTAGGAACTGCGCGGTACGGGTAATTCACGAGTTACTCGTTTTCGCCGAGATAGGCTCTATTCTTTCTGATCGCCGGCAGTAACGCCGAGCAAAGGGCGATCCCTATCACGCTCAAGGTTAGTAGTGTGAGTGGTTCGCCGATGAAGGTTCCGATCGAGCCCTGGCTGAGAATGAGTCCTCGGCGAAGATTGTCCTCAAGCATCCCGCCGAGTACGAGCCCCAGCAGCAAGGGCGCGGCCTCAAATCTTAGTTTCGAAAGCAGATATCCGACAACGCCGAATACAGCGACCTGTAACACGTCAGAGGGACGGGCGTTGACGGAATAGATTCCGACACAGCAGAACAGCACGATCATAGGAAACAGTAGGTGATACGGCACCTTAAGGAACTTCACCCAGATGCTTATCAGCGGCAGGTTGATAATCACCAGCATCAAGTTGCCAACCCACATTGAGGTTATGACACCCCAGAAAAGATCGGGATGTTTCGCAACGACCTGGGGACCGGGTATCACACCGTGCAGCGTCATGGCGCCGCCGACGAGCGCCATGGTTGCGGTTGAGGGAAGCCCAAGCGTTAACAAGGGGACAAATGTCGTCTGAGCGGCCGCGTTGTTGGCAGCCTCCGGGCCGGCGACGCCCTGAATCGCGCCTTTCCCAAACCGCTCGGGGTGGCGCGAGACCCGCTTCTCAAGCGCGTAAGACGCGAATGTTGAGAGAGTCGCCCCGTTGCCGGGAATGATACCGATCAGCGATCCGAGTAAAGATCCCCGCGCAATGGCACCAGAGGCTTCGCCGATATCCTTGCGGTTCGGGAGGAGGCTTCCGATGACGCTACTGACAACGGGCCGCTGTTCGCGTGATTCGAGATTGCGAAGAATTTCAGCAATGCCGAACAGTCCCATAGAAACGATGGCGATGTCGAACCCGTTGTAAAGCAGGTCGGTGCCAAAGGTCAGCCGCGGCTCGCCCGTAACCTGGTCCGCCCCAACGAGAGCCATCATCACGCCGGTGATAAGCATACCGATAGCCTTGAGCAGCGAGCCACCGGCAAGAATGATGGCGAGGCTCAAGCCCAACAGCATCAGCGCAAAGTAGTTGCCGGCTGTCAGGCTAAGCGCCAAGTCAGAAAGCGGGAGTGCGGTTGCCGCAATGACGAGTGTCGCAAACGTCCCCGCAACAAACGAGCCGATGGCCGCGATACCGAGCGCCTTCCCGGCCTTTCCCTGCTTCGCCATCGCATGGCCATCAAGTGCGGTGACGATCGAAGAGGACTCTCCGGGCATGTTCACAAGTATTGCTGTTGTGGACCCCCCATACTGCGAGCCGTAGTATATGCCTGCGAGCATGATCAGCGCGCCAACAGGCTCCGTGTTGTAGGTAATCGGCATCAGAATCGCAATTGTGGCGAGCGGCCCGATGCCCGGAAGCACCCCAATCAATGTGCCGACAAAACATCCGATAAAGCACAGCAACACATTTTCAAACGACAGGATTACAGAAAAACCCAGATACAGATTATGGAAAAGGTCAGCCACGCGTCCGCTCCGCCGACATGTAGAGGATGAGGTAGAGCCCGAGCGCGATCATCGCGTAGACGATATAGCTGGCACGAAGCGCGAAATACTCGCCCACAGAGGCGTTCAGCGAGTCGGCGATGGCTTTCGGATAGACCGGGATATTCACGGCGAGAACGTCCACAAATATTAAAAGTAGCGCGGAAGTGAGACCGAAGGCTAGTACCACCAGGCTTCCCAAGCGCAGTCTATCCGCAGCGCAGCCGGAGATGAAAACAGTCAAGGGACCGACGACCAACAGGCCGAGTTGCGGCGCGGTTACCGGACCGAAAATGCCACCTCGGATGAAAAGGCCGAACACGCCGATAGAAAGGATGATCAATGCCGTTGGCCGAATGGCGAGCTCTAGACGCTCGCTGTTTTCCGAAGGCTGAAACAGACCTTGCAGGACGACCCCGAGCCCGACAATGGCGAGAGCGATAGACAGTATCGTCGGAAGCGTGCCGGATCGTATATCGGTGATCGTGCCGAACTCGAGTTCAATCGCGCCGAACCAAACCAGCAGAGCAATCATCATCAACAGTATTCCGCCGATCACATCGACACGCGCATAGCGGGGTACGGCATGCGGGCATTGCTCGCCCGCTGGATCAATTATCAACGTCGCCTCCGTCAGACGCATGAGCACATTGGCCCGTCACGGCGAGGTCGTGGCGGGCACTTTCCTCTAATCTCGTCACTCTGATCATTTTAGGGTGTTGGTGTCTTCTATGAGTGTCTTCCAGCCTTTGACCTGCCGCTCCATGAAGGACTGTGTCTCGGTGGCGTCGTAGTCGAGTTGCTGAATCGCCAGCTCGGCGTATCGATCTTTGACATTCTTGGTATTCAAAGCCTGCCGGGTTTTGGAATTCAGTGTTTCAATGATCGTTTTGGGCGTATCCTTCGGCACGAAAAGCGCAGTCCAGGAATCGATGAAATAGTCTTTCACACCGGCTTCCGTTATCGATTGCACGGCCGGAAGAGCTGGAGATTTGTCGGGGCCCGTCATCGCGATGGGCGTTACGCTGCCTGCCTTGATGAACGGCATCGCCGTGCCGATATCAAGGATGGTTGCCGAGACCCGTCCTGCGATAATGTCGTTAATTGCATCAGGGCCACCTTTGTAAGGAACCGGCGTCATTTTCAGACCTGCACGCAGCTCGAGTCCCTTACGCGCAAAGTCCCCGACGCTGGTCCAGCTCGCATAGGTCACTTTTCCCGGATTGGCTTGGGCATGTTTCAGCAGCTCCGGAAACGTCTTTATGTTGAGGTTGTTGGCAACAACCATCACGTAGGGCGTGTAACCGAGGATCGCGACCGCCTTTAGGTCCTCCAGAGCATTGTAGTTTGCGGCCTTATTGATGATTGGATTGATGGCAATCGTGGAGGCTACCCCCATAACGACCGAGTAGCCGTCCGGATCGGCGGCAATCCCTTGCTTAGTTCCAGGAACGCCGGCTGCCGCCGCAACATTTTCGATGACGATGCGCTGTCCAAGAATCGACGCCATTGCGTCGCTCCATATACGTGTTTGTGTATCTGCTCCGCCTCCGGCTGCAAACGGCACAATGGCGTTGATTGGTTTGTGAGGATAATCTTGGGCTGTAGCATTGCCCAATCCTATGGCAAAAGCTGCAGCCAGCGCGATAGCCGCCGTGGCCATCCAGCCCGAGCCCTTCCTGATTCCGTTCATATGCAATCCCTCCCAAAAATTGCCTTCCAACAAGCAGTAAGCTTGCCTGTACTCTGGATATCTCCCATCGGCACAGCAGACGCTAAGTTAAAACAAGTGCGAAACCGGCCTATTTCCCTTCCAGACAGTTTCGAACAGTGAAATCAATCCCGACGCCTGGGTGTATGCCTCGACACGCAAGCCGTTCAAATCAAAGGTCTGAACGGCATATCTCGTACCGTGACTTACCAGTTTACGGCGACGTACTTGGTTTCACAAAACTCTAGAATGCCGTGATGGGAGCCTTCGCGCCCGAGCCCGCTCTGCTTAACGCCGCCGAACGGCGCCGCCGGATCGGACGCAAGGCCACGATTGAGACCGATCATGCCGCTTTCCAACCGCTCGGAGACGCGGAGGCCGCGGGCCAGGTCCTGCGTGTAGACATAAGCGATCAAGCCGTACTCGGTATCATTGGCAGCCTGGATTACCTCGTCCTCCGTCTCGAATGTCGAGAGGGCGGCGATCGGCCCGAAGATTTCCTCGCTTGTGATCATCGCATCCTTCGCCACGTTGCTGATCACCGTAGGCGGGAAATAGAAACCATCCTGCTGCAAAGGTCGCCCGCCCGTCAGCACGTTCGCACCGCGGCCGACTGCGTCGTCTACCAGACCGGCGATGCGGTCGACGGCGCTCTGGTTGATCAACGGGCCGCACTGTGTCGCTCTGTCATAACCCGGGCCGACCTTCATGGCGCCCATCCGCTCTGCGAGCTTGGTCGAGAAGGCGGCGGCGATACCCGTCTGCACGTAGAACCGGTTGGCGGCAGTACAGGCTTCTCCGCCGTTACGCATCTTGGCGACCATCGCGCCTTCGATGGCCGCATCCAGCTCTGCATCGTCGAACACGATGAAGGGGGCATTGCCGCCAAGCTCCATCGAGCAGGAAATGATCGTATCGGCCGCCTCGTGCAGGAGCTTGCGGCCGACCTCCGTCGAACCCGTAAACGAAAGTTTCCGTACCCGCGGGTCGTGCAGCATGGCGCTGACCGTAGCGCCTGACCGGCTAGTCGTGATGACGTTGACCACACCATTCGGAACACCCGCCTCGGCATAAAGGGCGGCAAGCGCATATGCGGTCAGCGGCGTCTCGGTAGCAGGCTTCAGCACGCAGGTGCATCCGGCGGCAAGCGCTGGCCCGATCTTGCGTGTCGCCATCGCAGCAGGAAAATTCCAGGGGGTCACCAGGACTGCAACACCCATCGGCTGATGCTGGACGACAATCCGGTTTGCGCCGGAAGGGGCCGTGTAGATCTCTCCGTTCAGACGCACGGCCTCTTCGGAAAACCAACGAAAGAATTCGGCTGCATAGACGACCTCGCCTTGAGCGTCGGTCAGCGCCTTGCCGTTTTCCAGGCTGATCAGCTCGGCGAGCATCTCCTTACGCTCGATCATGAGTTCGAAGCAGCGACGGAGAATTTCGGAACGCCTGCGCGGCGGGGTGGCAGCCCAGCCCGGAAGTGCCTTATGAGCAGCATTCACTGCCTCCATAGCATCCTCAATACTGGCGTCCGCCACTGCCCCGATCGGCGTTCCGGTCGACGGATCGAGCACGTCTATACGCTTGCCGTTTGAGCCGCCAAGCCACTTGCCATCGATGAAGAGATCGGTCGGCACTGAATTGATGTCGAAGCTGAGGGCGGAGGTAATCTTCTGCATGATGGTCATTTGGTGGCTTCCTTACGTCATCGTGAGGTTGCGGCGGCACGCAAAGCCGTCCGATCGCCTGAGAAGGCCGCCTCTACAAGAATTGCCATGGTGTCGAGCTCGATTGGCCTGGGATTATTTTTGATGAGCCTCGCGCTGCCCATTGCCTGTTCCGCGACCAGAGAAAGCTGTGATGACAAAACCCCCAGGTCAGCGATGGTTTTCGGAATACCGACCGACGCAAAAAGCGCATCAAGCGCGTCGATCGTTGCGCTTGCCTGTTCAAAATGTGTCATACCAGTAAGATCGAGGCCCATCGCTTGGCCGATTTCAACGAGTTCCGGCTCGCAATGAGCGCGGTTGAATTCCATCACATATGGCATCATTACGGCTACGCCGGCGCCATGCGGCGTATGGGTCATCGCACCGATCGGATACTGTACCGCGTGCGCCGCCGCAGTGCCGGCAGTACCGAAAGCAAGGCCGGCGACGGTGGCGCCGAACATCAGCCGTTCGCGAGCCTCGATATCACCACCGTTGTCACAAGCACGTTTCAGGCTGGAGACTATGTGGGAGATTGCCAGCAGGGCATAGTTGTCGCTCAGTGCGTTCTTGCCTATGAAGACGTGCTCATGGACGATCATGTTCGTCGTTTGCCGTCGAAGCGTCGTGAAGGCCTCAATCGCATGTGTCAGCGCGTCGGCACCAGAGACTGCAGTCAAGCCGGGAGGGCAGGACCACGTCAATTCCGGATCGCAGATTGCCGTATGGCTGATTATGTAGGGGCTGGCGATGCCCACTTTCACCGCCCGGTCAGGATCTGTCACGACGGCGACAGGGGTGACCTCCGACCCCGTGCCGGAAGTGGTCGGCATCAGGATAAGCGGCAGGATCGGCGCGGGGATCTTGAACTCGCCGTAATAGTCCGACGCCTTGCCCCCGTGGGTGAGAAGGAGCGCGGCGACTTTGGCAGCGTCGAGACAGCTCCCTCCACCGACGCCGATCACCAGATCTGCACCGATCGCCCTCCCCGCCTCGACGGCCCTTGCGATGCATTCCACTGGGAGTTCAGCGATTGTGCCGTCAGAGACCTTAGTATCGAGCCCGGCCTGTTTCAGCGAATCGACTATTCGGGTGAATTCCGGATCGGCTGCGAGGCGCTCATCGGTGACAACAAGAGCCCGGCTGCCAAGGGCTGTGGCGTAACCGGCAAGCGCATGGCGCTGACCGGCCCCGAAGACGAGATTGCGCGGCATGCGCAAGGTTCCGAACAATGGCACTTCAGTTTCCTCGATTTCCGCCTCCGACCGCTGTTGGCCTGTATCCAACGCGTTCCGGTCGTTCTTCACGGCGCTTAAATTCGCCTGGATTGCTGCTGTTTCATCGGCCATTTAAGCCTTATCGCTGCGCGCCCATCACGTCGAGGACGGCGCCGGTAACCAGCGAGGCCTTCTCCGAGAGTAGCCAAACGATCGCCTCGGCGACCTCATCGGGCAACCCGGCGCGCCCCAACGGATTGTTGGCGGCGAACTCCTTCACCCGATCGGCCTGACCCGCCTTGGCATGGATCGGGGTGTCGATCATACCCGGTCTGATGGCGTTGATCCTGATACCGTCCCGCGCGACCTCTACTGCAAGCCCCTTGGTCATGGTATCGACGGCTGCCTTGGAACCAGCATAGTGGATAAACCGCCCAGGCGAACCCGTCAGTGCGCCAATGGACGAGATGTTGACGATGGTTCCGCCCTTGCCGCCATGCTTGGTCGACATACGCTTGACGGCTTCCCGGCAAGCGATGAGCACCCCGACAGTGTTGACTGCGAAAATGTCCATCGCTTCCTGGAAGTCGTAATTGTCCGCCGCGCGGTGTCGCGGTCCGTTTACCCCTGCATTGTTGACGAGGCCCGTTGCGGGTCCAAACGCCTTGTCGGTTTCCTCGAACAACCGGACGATATCAGCTTCCGCCCCCATATTGGCGCCAACTGCGATCGCATTGCCTCCCAAAGCTTTGACTTCGGCGACAACATCTTCAGCGAGTTTTCGCGAGGTGTTGTAGTTGACAACCACGTTGGCGCCTGCCGCTCCCAATAGGCGCGCCGTGGACGCCCCTATGCCGCTGCTTGCGCCCGTTACAATAACAACTTCCGCCATGTGACCTCTTGTGTGAATTGAAGGGGTAAATCGCGAGAAGCCGCATCTTACCGCTTACTTGTCGCGAGGATCGTAGTCGATACCCAAGATTCGCCAATCCGCCGCCTACCGGATTTCGCCCTTCGAAATTGAGATTCTGCTCGAGAGACGTCGTGGGGAAGCGCAAGGCGCTGTCGTCTACTCCGTCGCAAGCGCGCAGGCCTTGCCCGACGCTCTTAGAGAGGTGTTTCGGCATTCGAAATTCTTTCGCTTGCCCCGTGAGATCAATGACAGATTGGCCTTCGATCTGGATGCGCAAAAATACTTCAGGCGCTATCCAGGGGGCACCCAAATGAATAAGCAACGTAAGGTCATCATCACCTGCGCCGTCACCGGCTCGATCCATACACCGTCGATGTCGCCGCATTTACCGATCACTCCGCAGGAGATCGCTGACTCCGCTATTGAGGCCGCTGAGGCAGGAGCAGCAATCATCCATCTTCATGCGAGGGATCCTGCAACCGGCGAACCAGATCAGTCAGCCGAGCTGTTCTCCCAGATCCTTCCGATCATCAAGCAGAGATCAGGTGCCGCACTCAACATCACGACCGGCGGCTCCTCGACGATGACGATAGAGCAGCGCCTTCTGCCGGTTGCAACGTTCAAGCCCGAAGTTGCTTCCTTGAATATGGGCTCTATGAATTTCGGTCTTTATCCGATGCTCGCACGGTTCGATGCGTTGAAACATGATTGGGAAAGACCTTACTTGGAAGGATCACGCGACCGGGTTTTCAAGAACACGTTTGCGGATATCGAAAGAATACTCACGACATGCGCCGAGAATGGCACCCGCTTCGAGATCGAATGCTATGATATCGGCCATCTCTATAATTGCGCACATTTCGTTGATCGGGGCTTGGTCAAGCCGCCGTTTTTCATTCAGAGCGTTTTCGGTCTGCTCGGAGGAATCGGAGCGCATCCTGAGGATGTCATGCATATGAAGAGGACTGCCGACAGGCTGTTCGGCGATAGCTATCACTGGTCGGTTCTTGGTGCGGGCCGCCATCAGATGGCGGTCGCACTACAGTCCGTTCTTCTGGGAGGCAACCTCAGGGTCGGCCTGGAAGACTCACTGTGGATCGGGCCGGGCCGGTTGGCCAAGTCGAACGCCGAGCAAGTTCGCCTTGCCCGACAAATGGTGGAATCTATCGGCCTCGAAGTGGCAACTCCCGATCAAGCTCGCGAAATGCTCGCTCTCAAGGGCGCCGACCGAGTTGATTTCTGATCTATCAGGCCGGCCGGCTAGTTCGATTTCTGCCAGCTGAGCAGCGTGCCGCCTGTCTTGGTCCGCTGCTCGCTTTCCATCACTGGAAGAGGATAATCGGCCTCGTTCAGAACGAAACCCGGCTTGGACGCGAAATCCATCCTCGGCGGGCAGAAAATGTCGAAAAGGGAGCTTTCCGGTCCGTCTTCCCCCACGTCACGGCTGGTATGGATGGCCCATGCCGGGATGATGACGACTGATGGAGTCTCCATCTCCGCATGATCGTCGGGTATCCAGTTCGTCAGATCTGCGCCCCAATTATAGCGGATGTGGTGGACCCAGCGGCCATCGAAGCACAGCGAAGCCTGCTCGAAATCGTCGTGCCAATGAGGGCTGAGCAAATTCGTTTCCCGGCGTGTGAGGAAGCTTCCGAATAGGTTGACCATCATGTTTGTCGATCGAAAGCAGCGTGGCTGGATCCGGTCGCCATTCGGATTAAGATATTGCGCCAATTGATAGTGCCGGATCCTGTAGCCATCTTTCGGTTCCGGCCAGAGATCGACGGGAGCAAGCTCCGGCGCTCCATCCGCGTAAACGCTGGCGTTTGCCGCCAGTGCGAGGATGTCCGTTGCAGCCTTGGAGAAGATCTGGACAACGTTACCCGGGCTGCGCACAGTGATCTGGCTCGCGCCCGGAGGCACGATGGTCAGGGAATCCGGTTCGGCCTCGATTGATGCACCGTCCGCAGCGACAGTGATCGATGCTGACCGAGGCGGAAGGATGACCATGTATTCCTCGGGATTGTCGCCTCGCGACAGCACCGCACCTTCCTCCACCTCCGAAACGGAGATGGCGAAATTTCCACCGCGAACAATCCAGGTTTTGGCTCGTCCATCTTCGCTGACAACCTGCGGCGTTTCTTTATGGAACACGAATTTTGAGGCCGTTCTTCGTGAAATACCGGTCATTGTTGTTTCCTCATGCGACTGGAATGATTGTTTTTGGTGATCGCAACCACTGCGGATCATGAGGTGCACGCACTCAGGCAGGTATCTGCGTTCCGCTGGATTTCTGCCACCGAAATTGATCCAGCCGGGGCTCTTCTCAATTCGCTTCTAATGGGACAGAGTTACTTGGATCCTGAGGAGGATCGCTTTAATCCCGCATTGAAGCGCGATGGGACCAGTTGCGGGGAGGAAAAAACATATGGAAACTGCTGCCCGCCACGCGGAGAGAGTAGAGCCTGCCGATCTTGACTCAGGCGGTTTATCGAGCGGTTCGCATTGCCGAACGAATTCGAGGCGTGGGCATACTAATCCGCTCGATCGATCCTATCCGCCGGTCAACGCAGTATGTCGCGCCCTTCATGTTCTCAAAGTTGTCAATTCGAGATCGATCGCAACTGTGAACTCAATACATGGGGAGACGGGAATACCGCGACCGACCATCGTCCGGCTTCTTGAGACCTTGATGCATGAGGGCTACGTTGTGCGCGACAATATGTGCGGCGGATACCGTGTAACCCAAAACGTCGCCGACCTGTCGGCCGGTTACAGCGGAATATCTCGGGTCATCGAGGTCGCCCGGCCTCTGTCCATCGGTCTGACGAGGCAGATTAAATGGCCGATCGGGCTGGGGATGATCGACGGTGACGCGATCGAAATCCTTTACTGGACCGGCACGATTAGTCCCGTCGTTCACACGAACACGGTGCTCGGGATGAGGCCGGATCTGTTCAAGTCCGCGATGGGCCGCGCCTATATGGCATTTTGCGGTGACGATGAGCGTGAGAGCCGTATTGAGCAGATGCGCGGCCGTTTGGGCGATTTGTTCGGCGCGACAGAAGAGAAGGTGTTCCGAAAGCATCTTGAGCGAGCTCGGGGGCTCGGATATGCGGTTCGAGATCCCCGAACGGAGCCCGCCCGCATGACGACGTTCGGCGTACCGATTTTGGAAGACGGTAGTATCGCG
This sequence comes from Neorhizobium sp. 2083, assembly GCF_031455615.1. Taxonomy (NCBI): domain Bacteria; kingdom Pseudomonadati; phylum Pseudomonadota; class Alphaproteobacteria; order Hyphomicrobiales; family Rhizobiaceae; genus Neorhizobium; species Neorhizobium sp. 2083. Next base: position 303,895 of record NZ_JAVDTC010000007.1, read on the forward strand.
GCAGTGATGTCGGTCAGCTTTTTTACCGCTTCGGTCTCCAAGCGGGAGGTGAAGCGATCCATCCTAGATCCGCTGATGGAAGCGCGGCTCAATATCGAGCACGCGCTTGCATTCATCAGCCGTCGCCCGCAGTTTGACCCTTCGACGCATCGGGAATATGCGGTCAATCTTTAGGGGACAATGTCACTTATCGTCGAGGACGGGATTGGTCGCAGGCGTCCCCCCCTCGAACCATGTATCGAACTTTCGATATGTGACCTTCCATCCGTCGTCCGTCTTGATCAGTTTATCCGTCATGTAGGCGATCTGGATGGGTGGATGCGTTGGTAGAACCGGCGTCCCGTCCGCTGCATAGAGCATGAGGATCCAGTGGCATTTCGCTTTATCGGGGCCGCCATCAAAAAATGCCTGGAAGTTTTGCACGGAGTGCACGACGGTTCTGGCACCACGCGTCTTTCTCCAGGCGTAAAATGCGCGAATTTTTTCCCGGCCGACGTACGAAGCGGCCGGTCCCTCGAAAAGGCCCTCTGGGGTATAGTAGTCGGGGGCTTTTTCGCCCCAGTTGGTGTCGACATCGTGCCAATAATCAACCAGCAAGCTGTGCAACTGCTGGGTCAGATTGATCCGGTCCGTATCGATGAGCATCGGCTATCCTTTCCTGAGAATGTCGAGTGAATCGAGCGCGGCGCGCGCGCCCTTGATCAAGAAACCCTGATTCGAGCCGATCATGAGCGCGGTTACACCGAGCTTGGTCATGGACATTGCATCAGCACTGTCCGCGCAGATCGTGATCACGGGGATTCCCTGCTGCGTGGCTGCGTTGGTGATGGTGGCCACTGCCTGTGCCGTCACGTGATAGTTGATTGCCTCACCACCAAGCGCGGCGGTGAGGTCTCCTCGTTCGGTAAATATTCCGTCAAGCCCCTGCGCAGAAAGGATGTCGCTGATGGCCGGGATAGCTTCCAGGTCTTCAATCATCGCGAGAGAGACGACCTCGTCGTCCCGCTTAGTCATGTGGGCTTTATAGCCTATTAGGCCATAGTCGCCGGCTCTTATCGTGTTGGCGAAGCCGCGTGTTCCACCTTGACAGCGGCAAGCAGCAACGATTGTTGAGGCCTCTGCAGCTGTGCGGATATGAGGCACGAGAATTCCGTTTGCGCCGAGGTCAAGCGCCGTCAAAATGTCAGACGAGTTGGCGTTAGAGACACGGACGATCGAGGCTAAATTCGCTGCACGCGCCGAAATCAACATTTGATCGAGAGCACCAGCATCAATTGCCGCGTGCTCCATGTCAAAAACAACGAACTCAAATCCAAGAAGGCCAAAAATCTCTGTTGCGTGCCCGGTCGGCGTTTTAACAAATGTACCCGTGAGAAACTCTTTGGTTTTCAATCGCGAGGCAAACTGGCGATATGACGGACGGTTTCTGGTCATCACTTCGTCTCCTGATATGTGTTGGCTATCAGGGACGACAGGGGGCCGAATGGGGCGTTATAAAAGGTTTCGACCTGTGAAAAAGGTTGGCTCGATGCAATCAGCCTCGGAAGGTGTGAAACGGCATTCACTCTCAATGAGATTTGAGGCGTCGCGCTTGTCGCCAAACAACGGTAACCGCGGCAGACAGGGTGACTTTAGCTCGACAATCGGCGGTCATCGATGCGGCGGGGATCGCTGCTGATACCTGGCGGCATCTGTTACGGTTACAGAGTACGGCGGAGTTCGACGATAGCGGGGAGCCCGTGCGCGGCCTGCGTTCGATCGACACTGATGAGGCGGCAACCATTGTCTGGATTTTTGAGCGGTACGCGGATGGCATGAGCCCAGTCAGGATCGCGGACGAACTCAATGCGCGCGGTGTACCCGGTCCGCGCGGCCGACCTTGGCAGGGAACCGCAATCTGTGGTCACCGTAATCGTGGCACCGGTATTTTGAACGATCAGGCCCATATCGGGCTGATCGTCTTCAACCGCCTCGCCTAGCGGGAAAATCCCGCAACAGAACGTCGGGTCTCACAGGAGAACGCGGCCGAGCACCATGTCGTGCAGGAGGTGCCGTCGCTTAGAATTGTCGATGATGCCCTCTGGCACCGGGTGAAGACTCGTCAGGAGAACTGGCGAACGAGCTAGGACGGGGTTCTACCGCTCCGCTGAAGGGCTTCACTCCGAACAAGTCTCGAGGATCGGCGTCATCAGCCTTACATGGGTATCGATACGCTCAAGAACCTTCGCCGGAACGATCCTTCGTTCCGGCAGCGACCACCAAACTTCGTTCACGCGCTCGACCGTGTCGATCACCGCTTTGAGCACGGCCGCTTCCGGCAAGCGCGCCCGATTGGCGAACGCTTTCCATCGCTGCACGCTCAGCGCCTTGAAGGGCCGCTCACCGGCTAGCGACAGCGCCATGGCATCCGCGGGGATGTAAGGGATCGTCGAGAGCACGTCATAGACAGGCGCGAGTTGCGGTTTGTCACCTGCCCCGCTATAGATCAACGACCAGTTCTTCAGGTGCATGTCGCCATTGCCTGTGATGGCAGCCAGAGCCAGCCGGCGGACGAACTCGAGCGCGGCAGTCGACGATACGGCAACGTTCAGCGCTGCTGCGATATCATGATAGGCACCACCTTCGTACTTCCGCGACGGGTAAATGCCGAACACCTGCGCGAAATCCTCGATATGGATCCGCTCGCCGTTTGTGCCGCGATCGAAGCGTTTGACGAGCAGGACTTTTCCGTCCGACAGTGTCTCGAACTCCTCCGGGATACCCTCGAACTCCGATTGCTCGACAAGTTCGCGCTCCGGCACCTCCATCCCGATCGCTTCAGCCAATGCGAGATTGGCATACTCGTTTTCCGACACTCCGGGAAACGAGGTCGACGGAAACTTGGCGATGTAGGATCCCTGGTCGTCGCCGAGCGGCAGCGTCAATCCACCGCCCTTTCCCGTGTTCTTGATGACCGAAAGCTTCATCTGGACGCCGGCGAGCGAAAACCGGGCTTTCGGCTTGGGAGCAGACAAGCTATCGAGATGCGCAACCGTTCCACCGCTCGGGACGACGCGGACTGCACCTGGCAGATCCGACCCGAGTGCAACAAGCAGGTCGAAATCGTTTCCGGCGCGAACACTGCCCGCGTGGTGCTTTTCCATCGCCTCGCGCAATTTGTCTTCGGGAAGCAGATTGGCAAAGAACGCCGGCAACGCTCTGGCAACGGGTTTGGGGTCCTTGCGCAAGCCGCCAGTGGCTGCGCGAAAAGATAGGCTGAGCACCGGATAGCCCCCGGTTGCACGATAGCTGTCCTCGAAGCTGAAGGCATTAAAATCGCCAGGTGTACGAACGATTGTACCGACCTTCACATCGTTCAGCAGCACACCGAGCGACGAGATGGGTCTAGGATCGGATGAAACTTCAGACATTCTCGTCCCCGTCTGGACGCGCCATGAATGCCGGGAGATCGTCGACATCGTCATGAGGGCGCAGCAGCGCATCGACGGCCGGGACCATCGCCTGCGGTAGAAGCATCAATTCAAGCCCGAGAGCGCGGGCGATATTGATCAGCGTCGTCGTGCGCGCGGCACTGCTTCCGGCCTCTATCTCACGATAGCGGGGACGCGATATGCCCGCCATGTCGGCAACCTGCTCTTGGGTCAATTGCCGGGCTTTACGCGTGGCCTTCAGCAACTGCCCGATTTCCAGCAAGGATTCTGACTCAGACCGTGCCATCCCACTTACCCAAACGTTCTTCTTGCAGTTGGGCAAGCTATCTCAAACATTCTGAACTCGGTCAATGCAAAAGAAATAAATACATATCATTTCTTCAAATTTGATCCGTTTATATATCATTCACTCTGTTTTTGAATGGCTGCGCTGCAGTCGTTTAGTCGTATCCACCATACATGCTTTGTTAAAGGCACGTCCCTATTTCCGCTCGCCCTCGGCACTGGTGCCAGAGAGAAACGGAATGAGCATGCCCAAACAAGATCTTTCTTCACGTCATTTTCAACGGAAAATCTCGGAATTCTGTGAGGTGCGCATTGCACCTATCTGCTCAAAGCGGGCGCTGGAGAATGTCCGCCCGTATCTGATCAGCCTGATCATTTACCGCAAGCGGCCGCCGATCCTGAACGGCCATATCGACTGGACCGCGATCGGAGAGGCCTGCGGGATCGAAGACGAAATGACCGCCGAGCTTCGGAAGCAATTGCGGCCGGCACTGGACGCGATCATCCGATCGCTGAAGGCGCCTGCCGTTCGCGAAGACGCCCCGTTGGCAAAGCCATCTGCCCGCACAAGGAAGGCCGAACCGGTCAAAAAGACCGCAGCGGTTTCGTCGACCAGAAAACCGCAACGCGCTGCCGCTGACGGAGTTTTCGCCCGGAACACATCTGCGCAACGTGGTCCTGCGCCAAAGCCGATCAGCCCATTTCCAGATCCGTTATTCGAGGCGACAGACGATCCGGCAAGCTTTCAGGATGCACTCATTTATCATATGCGCCGGTTCGGGGACAGTTACTGGCAGCTCTATCGTGCGGTGGTTCGTTTGACGGAGACCTTCGACAGCAAGACGCTTTTGTCCTGGATCCAGGGCGAGCGTGTGCCAAGGTCGGTCGCCAGCTTCCACATCCTGCGCCGGATAGAGATGCGTTACCGACTATCGGAAGAATATTTCAAGGAGAAGCTACCGCATCAGGCGCGCTCCCTTTACGGCCATGACCTCGGCGACATCAGCCCGGCTGAGCGTCGGCGGATTTCCCTGCACCTGCCAGATGATTTCAGCGGCCTGCCCATTACCAAGCGAGAGGAGATCCTTGACTGGGTGCGCCGGGTGATCATCTCCGGTTCGACCGAATATCGTCGTTATCAGCCGGCGGCCAGCAAGCAGCGTTATGCGATCCGCTTTCCCGGCGTCACCTATGGCGGCGGTTCACTTTCGCCGCGCACGCTGGCATCTGCTGCCAATGCCAACCAGCATATAGCCGAGGAGTTCGACGACCCGGATTTGCTGTCCGGCGTTGTCGATGCCCCGCCGCGTCTCGCCATGGAGATGGCCGATGTGATCCGGTTCAAGACCTCGACACTGACGGCGATCGGCCTGCAACGCAACGGGGTGTGGGGTGAAGAGACGGCATCCCGGAAAATCGAGCATCTCGGCTTGATGTTCGGCGCGCTGGTCGCCTCCCCGTCCGGTATCGTCAAAGGTCGAGGTGTACCGCTCGGTCAGCTGAGCTTTGGGCTACTGGTCTTCCCCGGTGTATGGGACTGGTATCTGCAGTGGCGCGAGCAGCGGCGTGGCTTTTATACCAAGTGGGAAGAGGACCATTTTAAAAGCCGCGACCTCATATTGCGGTGCCTGCCACCGCGTAGTCAGTGCGGGGAACCTTGTGCCGCAACTTCCTCGCCAGGGATTACCAGCGGCGCGTGAACGAGGTGGCTAAACGCGCTGATCACCGTTCGCCCCTCAACATAGCGCTTCGGATGAAAGAACGATCGATACATCTCAAACGCGACAATGGTTATCGATTTAGCGAGAACAATTCCACACCTTGATAAGACACGAACCGTCGACCATGCTGATCTTACGGCTGTAAACGTGAAATTCGGCGGCCACCGGCGCCAGCACGCGATCCTGACCCCGTGTACTAAACTCGCTCATCGCAGCAGTCCGACTTCCGCCGGACCGCAATGCGTAGAGGATTGGCCTGGTCGAGGGTTCCGGCAACCAAGCACCTTGTCGCTTTTCTGAAAAACCGATCCTAGCATCTGTTTCGCTCGCGCAGGCGGATTGCGGTTTTACAAGTTCCCTCGTCAGTCCATTCGGGGCCTCAGCCGCCTCGCCAATAGCTGTCGATGATATGCTGGCCGTTGTTGACAATCCGCTGACCCAGCTCGGAATCGCCACCCTTAAGCGTGTCAGGATCGCCGCCGCACAGGCGGACGAACATCACCTGCTGAACCGTGAACATGAAATACTCCTTGCTGGTCGGCTCGAATTCCAGCCCGGCCTCCCTAAAACCGTCGGCGACTTCGGCAGCCGCGACGTCGATCGCCTTGAAGACTTTGTCTAACATCGAACGCTCCGCTGCGTTGCGGATCTCAAGGTACTTCCGCTGTTCGGGCGTCGATATACAGGATGTCTCAGCCATGTCTTACTCCATAGGACAGGTTGGCGGTAAGGAATTTGCTCCATCTAAAGCGGAAACGCGGGAGGAAGTAGGCGAAGGTCCAAAAGTTCAGCATTTCAGACGCAGAACTCGTCAAATCGCCTGGTGGACGCACGGAACGGTGGCCCGGTCTCGATCGGCTATGGCCGGTACGCTCCCTGTCAGTCGCCGACCGAGGCGATGGCCGTAGACGACCCGATGATCGTCCTTAAGGGCCGACTGTCAGTATCCACTCGCGATGGAACGGTCACTGCGGGACCCGGCGACATTGTTTACATGCCTGAAGGTCAATCCGTGACGATCACGATCGAGGGAGAGGGTGCGACGACGGCCTTTGTGACCTATCCTCACTGGGCCGAGGTTCGTGAGAGATAAAAAAGACGGCCTCGCTCGCTAAGCGGACATCCCAGCAGGCAAAACGCACGGCTCGATGTACCACGTCATCAATAGCGCCTCGTCCACTTGGCGCAACTCATCGATTGTTTTCTCCACGCACCTCTCCCGCAACCTCGCCACTTTCATTGCATCGCCACGGACCCAGACCCTTTGCCTTTAGGCTGACGAGCGGACTCAATCGGGCAAGGGTATGAACTCCCCGCGGTCCCAGCAGGAAGGTCGAAACGGCCCTCGCCCCATTTTCCGGCTCGCCATTCGGCTTGGCTTCTTCGATACGCTCCATCGACGAGGCGACAAAATTCCACCAGATGTATCTTGGCCCGCAGAACGTTGCGCCCCCGAGTATCATGATCCGTGCGCCACGCTCGCCGGCCGCGACGGTTATACTGTCGCCGGGACGGAATGCCATCATCTGCATCGTGCCAAACTCCTGTCCGGCGACCGAGATCGAACCTTCGACAACGTAGATCGCCCGGTCTTCATGTTCATCGGGCATGGATAGACGCGCGAGCGGATCCAGCTTGACGTCGGCGTAAAAGGTCTCCGAGAACATTCTGGCGGGAGCGTGCTCGCCGTAGGCGTTTCCCAGGATCAGCCGCGCCGAGATGCCGTTATCTTCGATCATCGGAAGCGTGTTCCTGCCGTGGTGCTCGAAAGAAGGCGCCACGTCTTCCTGCCCGTCCGGCAGCGCCAGCCATGTCTGGATTCCAAACAGGCTGTTTGGGCCGGTCCGAGCCGCCGAGCTCGTGCGTTCCGAATGCGATACACCCCTGCCCGCGACCATCCAGTTCAGCTCGCCCGGCTTGATGATCTGGTCAGCTCCGGTGCTGTCGCGATGGTGGAAGTCGCCGCGGTAGAGGTAGGTGACGGTGCCGAGACCGATGTGAGGGTGGGGCCGGACGTCGACGCCCTGCGCGGTCAGGAGTTCGGCGGGGCCGGCCTGGTCGAAGAAGATGAACGGGCCGACCATCTGTCGGTTCGGCGCAGGTAGCGCGCGTCGGACCTCGAAGCCGCCCAGGTCGCGGGCTCGTGGAACGATCAACGTTTCGATCGCGTCCACGACGACCTGATCAGGGCAGCCGGGTTCGATAGCGGGGTTCCAGCTCATGTGCCAGGTCCTTCTCGTGCCGCGATCAGGTCGTAGCCGAGGAGCGAGAGACGCAGCGGTCGTCCTGCTCCCCCGTTCTACGTCGGATTACACTCCTGCGCCAGCCTTCGGTGCCTGGGTGTTGAGCAATTGCTGCTCCCACAGATATGCGATCCCGCTTCCGCCGGAATGCTGAACGATGACGTCCGTGATCTTCGCAGCCTGTTCGGCGCGGGCCCAGTCCCGCTGCCACTCAGCTGCGAGCGCCAGCCAGGTCATCATGTTGACGCCGGCTGCGATCATGCGCTGGATCGCGATCTGGTGCGCCTCAACCGAGACGCCTCCCGACGCGTCGGTGATCACCGTGACGTCCCAGCCCTCGCCGGCTGCCTGAATTGCCGGCATGGCGACACATACCTCCGTCCAGAGGCCCGCGATGATCAGTTGCTTGCGGCCGGTCGCCTTTACGACATCGACGACCTTCGGATCCTGCCAGGTGTTGATGAACGTACGGTCGATGATCTCCTGGCCGGCAAACACGTCCGCGATCTGCGGGAAGAGATTGCCGCCGCGCTCCGCGATGACGGTCGTGAGGATTGTCGGGACGTCAAAGGCTTTTGCCGCCTTTGCCAGTCCGACCGTGTTGTTGACCACCATCGTGGGTTCGTGGCTGTTCACGTTCGCGAGTTGGTACGCCTGATGGTCGATGAGAACGAGTACCGAGTCTTCCGGGCGGAGAAGCGAGTTGAGGCCGTTACGAAAGGTCATGCAATGTCCTTGGCTGTTCGTTGAAACGAAAGGCGAGCGCTCTCTAAGGGGCGATCCGCGCCGACCTTGTCAGTCCAGGACGCGATACGGTAGTCCTGGAAGGAGGCAAGCCGTGTTGCAGGTTGGGGAACGCCAATGGAAGTCGAGGATCTCAGGACCTTTGTGGAAGTCGCCGATGCGGGCGGTGTGACGTCTGCCGCGCAGCGCCTCGGCGTCTCGAAGTCCATGGTCAGCAGGCGGATCGCCAGGCTCGAAGCCGAACTTGGCGCGCAGCTCGTCTCGCGTACGACGCGGGGCATCGCACTCACGGAAGAAGGGACGACTTTCCGGGACTATGCCGCTCGGGTAACGGCCGAAATCGACACCGCTCGCGAGACGATCCTGCCCGCAGGCGAGCTTCGAGGCCGCCTGCGGGTTGCGGTGCCGCTATCCTTCGGCCCGACGCACTTCGCCCCCGTCTTGTCACAGATGGCGCGCCGACACCCGCAGCTTCATATCCACTCCTGCTACACCGACCGCTTCGTCGATCTGCTCACCGAGGGTTTCGACTGCGCCATCCGGATCGGGTATCTGCCGGACTCGAACCTCATCGCCCGACGCGTGGGGCCTCTCTACGGGAAATTCGTAGCAAGTCCTTCCTACATTGCCGCAAACGGCGCGCCCGAGACGCCGGACGAACTCCTCGAGCACCAAGCGCTCATGCAGGGGACGGAAGTCTGGCAGGTGACCGACGGCGACCAGATCCTCAATATTCGCCCGCAAGGCCGCTTCAAGGCCGACAACGGGGTCGCGCTCCTTGCAGCCGCGCTCGAAGGAATTGGAATTGCAAGACTTCCGAACGGCCTGACAGACCAGCATGTCGCCGCCGGTACGCTGGTCGAGGTGATGCAGCGTCACCCGCCGCCGGCGGCCGGCATATTCGTGGTCCGACCTCCCGGACAGCACCCGTCCCGGAAAGTACGAGTGCTGACCGAGATGCTGATCGAATGCTTCGACGCCGGCTCCAAGTCCTAGCTTCGCGCATTCACGGCGTCATGATCACCCGCCCTAGCGGCCTGCCCGTTTCGGCGTAATCGTGCGCCTTCGAAGCGTCTTGGAGAGCAAAGGTGCGGTCGATGACGACTTGGATCCCCCAGCGGCAGCGGCTTCGAGGAGGTCGTCGACAGTTCGGTGGACGGCCGGTCTCTCCAGGGGAGGCCCCATGAACACTCCATGCAGCGATTGGATTGTTCCGCATCGGCTGCCATAGGTCGACCTCGAGCTTCCCGCCGCCCGCGTTTCCGAGGAAGACGAACCGGCCCTCTGGAGCGAGCGCGGAGAGAGAAGTCTGCAGCGTGGGGCCGACCGGGTCTGTGACAAGATCCACTCCCTGGGCGCCGGTCAGTCGGCGCGCTTCTTCCACGACGTCCTGCGCGAGCGGTCGATGACATGACTTGCGCCCAGTTCGGTCAGCCGCGCCTGCCGCTCGCAACGGCGATGACCATGGCTCCTGTTCGACGCGCAAGCTGCACTGCGGCCAGTCCACGCCTTCGGCGGCGGCGTGAACGAGGACGGTTTCGCCTTCTCGTAGCCCGCCCTTCGCTATCACGCTGTGGTAGGCGGATCCGAAAGAGATCGGCAACGCGGGAGCCCGCGCCATCGGGCACATCCGCGTAGACGAGAACCGAAGGCGGCCCCGAATTGTCGTAGATCGCAGCTTTCAAGAAGACCTCCATCGACCGATGACTGCATCGCGCAGTCCAACGCACGCACCGTCGTCGGAAGAAACTAGGAAGCCTTCCGATACCGAAAAGTGCCCTAGGTGAGACGCCGTGTTGTTCGAGTTGCGACTGGCGGCCGGCGCATAAGGATGCTGTTCCCCTTCACGCAACACCCTGTTGCAACTCCGGCCACTTCAACCGGCGCACCTTGAACCCGAAATGACCGGAACAACGAGCGTGGAGGCTCCGCAATGCTGCGATCCTCCTCGCTCCACGGCAATGAAAGGAACAGATGCATATGATTGATCTAAGCGGAAAACGTGCCCTGGTCACCGGCGGTTCTCGCGGTATCGGTGCGGCTATCGCTCTTGCTCTTGCCGAGAACGGCGCCGACGTCGCGTTCACCTATCAGCGCTCGGCCGAGAAGGCCGAGGCGGTCGCGAAATCAATTTCAAGCCATGGGCGCCGCGCTGCCGCCATCCAGGCCGACAGCGCCGACCCGCAGGCCATCGCTCGGGCGGTTGAAGAAGCCGTGGCGAAGCTGGGCGGGCTCAACATCCTCGTCAACAGCGCGGCGATCGGCCATACCGGTAATATCGCCGACCTGAACCTGGAAGAATATCAGGCCGTGATGGATGTCAACGTTCGTGCACCCGTGCTGTTCGCAAAGGCTGTCATTCCGCACTTGCGCGACGGCGGTCGAATCGTCACGATCGGTTCCGCACTCGGTGAGCGGGTTCCTTTCCCTGGGATCACGCCTTACGCGATGTCGAAGGCGGCTCTGACCTCGTTCACCCGCGGCCTTTCCCGCGAGCTGGGGCCGAGCGGCATCACGGTGAACCTTGTGCAGCCGGGCGCGACGGACACGGATTCGAATCCTGCAGACGGCGCGGCTGCGGATTTCCAGCGAAGCCTGACGTCGCTAGGACGCTACGGCGAACCGAGAGAAATTGCGAACGCCGTCGTCTTTCTAGCAAGCTCCGCCGCGAGCGTGATTACGGGTGCGACCCTTACGGCAGACGGCGGCGCGATCGCCTGACGCACTTCCGCTCAGGCGTGGCCTTTCGCTGAAGGAGGCCAGGCTTTTCCGCGACATCGGCAACCAAAGATTGTTCCCCAAGGTCCCGTGGGTAGAGGCTGCGCAAGATTTGCGACGGTCTGCTCTTGATGGGATGCGGACCGGCGACCGATTGTTTTCGAATTAGCTTGCACCCTGGCGACCAGCGTCAACTTGATTTGGCAGCGGGAAGTATAATGCGCATGGACGTCGCGACCTCCCTTGCGGTGAGAAGACGGTTATCTCTGATCCAGCTTCGAATCCCTCATCTACATCGTCACGATGGAAGCTTTACGGACTGGTACAAGACGTTAGATCGTCTCATAGTTTACGAGCCATATAGGCCACGATAGCAGTGCAGTTCTCTATCGTCGTGATACGACATGCCGGATCGCCTCTGCCGCCAGCCTGTGGTCATCATATTGCGTGAGCCCGCTTACCGTCACCGAGCCGACACACCCTGCGCCCGCAACGACGATCGGCACGCTGCCGCCGCTGGAGCAATAGTCTTCTGCTGAGAGGACATATCGCTCAAGCAACGGCCGGCCGTCGCGATCTGCAAGCAGTTTCATCATCAATGAGCTGCGATAGAAGCGTTCGACGACATTACGCTTGCGCTTTATCCAATGCGCGTTGTCGGGCATGGCTCCCGGCATCGCGAAAAAGAACAGGCGCTGGCCTGTCCGCGCGACTTCGAAGGCAATCGGCATGTTTTCGGCGACCGCCCGCTCTTGAATGTAGCAGCCGATTTTCCACGCAATCAGGGGATCGAACGATGCAAATTGCAGTTCGGCTGCTTCTTGCTCGAGTTCTTCAATAGTCTGTGGCTCTGCCAAGATCGCTCTCCTTGCCGGCAATCCGGCGAAAGGTCGGGGTTGCTAGAGGCCAAGCTTTTTCAGATAATCGATGGAGCGTTTGGCAAAGATGCGCCAGTCGCTGGGGTTGTCGTGTTCCGTCACGATATGTTCGGCCTTCGTCTTGCGGAACAGCGGGACGAGTTTCTGCCAGTCGATGATACCGTCGCCGGTCGGCGCCCAACCGTCGTCCTGCGTGGTGCCTGCCGGCGCCATGTCCTTGGCCTGGATGGCGATGATGCGATCGGCAAATTTTTGAAGTTCCGCCGCCGGATCGCCGCCGGCGCGGGTGATCCAGCCGCAGTCGATCTCGAACCAGACATTCTCGCCACCGGCCAGAATGTGGTCGATCGACCGCGAACCGTCGGCAAGCGGGCGGAACTCGAAGTCGTGATTGTGCCAGGCGACCTTCAGTCCGTGCTTTGCAGCAAGTGTTGCCCCTTCCGAAAGCTGCCCGCCAAGGCCCTGCCAGTATTCGGCGGTCGTGCCGCGCTCTTCCGGCACGACATAGGGCGGGATCATGATCGAAGCGCCGATCGTCAAAGCGATATCGATGAAGCGGTTCGGCTCGTTCACCAAGCCCTTCAGCGGCATGTGGAAGCAATGGCATTTCAGGCCATTGTCATCGAGTGCCTGGCGAAAGGCTTTCGGGTCGGCCTCATAGGCGGGAAGCCAAGGCTCGATCGCATCGTAACCGAATGACTTAAGCTGAGCGAACTGGGAGAAGAGCGGCGGGAAATTACGGGAGGAATAGAGCTGGTAGGAAATCGGATAGGTCATGGTCTCGTCTTTCAATGCGTTATCCGGCGACGTGCCGTTTTAGGCCAGCCATCGCTATTGCGGCTGCTTGTCCCGGTCGAATTCGAGGAGTTCGATCAACCCGCCGAGCGGGCCGCCCTCGGTATCGAAATAGGCATAACGACCGGTGCCGCTCTGGAATTCGCCCCGTTGCAGCATCGCATGCCCCGCGCCTTCGAGAGAAGCGGCATCGCGGGTCAGGTTACGGGTTTTGAAGGCGAGATGATGGAACCCCGGCCCCTTGCGCTCCAGAAGATCACGCCATGCACTTGGCTCTGGACCCGGCTCGATGAATTCCAGATCGATATGGGCGAAATTGAACATCATGATACGGCAGCCGATACGCGCCGGCCTTCCCTGATAGACGGCCTGCGCCTTGTCGGGATCGGCGGCATAGCTCACCGGCGGCAGCGGAAGCCCGGTCATGCGGGAGAACCAGCCGGCGGATTCTTCCAGCTTGTGGGTCACGAAGCAGATCTGCAGCAGCTCTTCGCCGTCGCCCAGAATGGCGTTCGGGATCGCGCTCATGTCAGGCCTCCAACCGCTTGCCGGTTTGCGGATCGAAGAGATGGACCCGTGTTGCATCGACGCTGACCGACAGCTTTTCGCCCGGTGCCTGCATGATGCGCTCGCGGAACACGCCGACCATGTCATGGCCGCCGAGGCGCAGCACCACCTGCGTTTCCGACCCGGTCGGTTCCACGGTGACGATTTCGGCGGCAAGCCCGCCGGCGTCAAGGCTCAAGTGTTCCGGACGAATGCCGAGGCGTACATCGCGGCTGCCAAAACGCTCCAGGCCGGGTACGACAAATGCGGTGCCGTCAGCGGTGCGGAAACTGCCGTTCTCGATACGGCCGGACAGGATGTTCATGCTCGGCGAACCGATGAAGCCGGCGACAAAGAGGTTTGCCGGACGGTCGTAAAGCTCCAGCGGCGAACCTACCTGTTCGACCACGCCGCCGTTCATGACGACGATCCGGTCGGCCATGGTCATCGCCTCGATCTGGTCGTGCGTGACGTAGACGGTCGTCGTCTTCAGGCGCTGGTGGTTCTGCTTGATTTCCGAGCGCATCTGCACGCGCAGCTTCGCATCGAGGTTCGACAGCGGCTCGTCGAAGAGGAAGACTTTCGGCTTGCGCACCATGGCGCGGCCCATGGCGACGCGCTGGCGCTGGCCGCCGGAGAGATGCTTGGGATAGCGCTTCAGGTAATCTTCAAGGCCGAGCATCTTGGCAGCTTCCGCCACACGCGCCTTGATCTCCTCCTTCGGTGCACCGCCGAGCCGCAGCGAAAAGCCCATATTCGCCTCGACGGTCATATGCGGATAAAGCGCATAGGACTGGAAGACCATGGCGATGTCGCGCTCTTTCGGGGCGAGCGCATTCACCACCTTGCCGTCGATGGCGATTTCGCCGCCGCTGATCGCTTCCAGCCCGGCAATCATCCGCAGAAGCGTGGATTTGCCGCAGCCGGACGGGCCAACGAGAACGACGAATTCGCCATTGGCGATATCCACCGACACGCCGTGAAGAATTTCGAGTGCGCCATAGCTCTTGCGCGCCTGGCTGATGTTCACTGAACCCAAGGGTCTACTCCATTCAAGATTTCAAACATCCCGGCTCAATCGTCCCAGGCGGGCGACTTTTCGGGATCGATGCGGCGATAACCGCGGTCGAGGGTACGGATTTCGGCCATCTCGGCGGCATCCAGCGAAACGGTGCCGGCCGCGAAATTGGCCCTGAGATTGGTCTCACTGCCGGAGGCCGGAATGACGATATGGCCTTCGGCCATCAGGAAGGCGAGCGCGACGGCCGCGACCGTAACGCCATGCTTTTCCGCAATGCGCTTCAGCACGGGGTCGTTGGCAACTTCGCCCTTCGCCAGCGGCTGATAGGCCGTAAGCTGCAGGCCGATCTTACGGGCATGGGCCGCCAGTTTCGGAGCCTGCAAATAAGGGTGGATCTCGACCTGATTGGTAGCGAGTGCATCCTTGCCGATCAGCACGGCCGTCTTTTCGAGGAGGGCTGCCGGATAGTTCGAAACGCCGATCAGCCGGGCATAACCCTTCTGCTGCGCCTCTACGAGCCCCGTCATATAGTCCTCAAACGGCACGGCATCACGATGCGACGGCCAATGGATCAACAGCAGATCGACGTGATCGACGCCGATCGTATCGAGGCTAGCGCAGACGGACGGCATGAACTGTGCCTTGTCGAGGCGCGTATCGGCGACCTTGGTGGTGACGAAAAGTTCGTCGCGCTTGAGGCCGGAGCGGCGCATCGCTTCGCCGACATTCTGTTCGGTCCCGTAGCTCTGAGCCGTGTCGAGATGACGATAGCCGATCTCGATTGCCTTCAGAAGCGCGGCAATCCCCTCATCGCCAGTGCGGCCATAGGTGCCGAGGCCGAGTTTCGGAATGGTTTTGTCGGTCATGATCATCCTTTCGTGGCGCCCGCGGTCAAGCCGCCGACGAAGAGACGCTGCATCGAGAAGAACAGGAGCGCGATCGGCAGCGTCATGACGACGGAGGCCGCCATGACGGCACCCCAGTCGGTATTGAACTCGGTCGAGAATTCCGCAAGCCCGATCGGCAGGGTCTTCACCGAACTGTCGGTCGCGAAGCAGAGCGCGAAGACGAACTCGTTCCAGGTGGTGACGAAGGCATAAACCACGACCGCGACGATGCCGGGCGTCGATAGCGGCAGGGTGATGCGAAAGAGGATGCCGATGCGCGATGCGCCGTCGATGATCGCCGCCTCTTCCAGTTCCACCGGGATCGCCTTGAAATAAGAGGTCAGCATCCAGACCGAGAGCGGCAGGGTGACGATCATATAGACCAGGATTAGGCCCCAGAACGTGTTGACGAGGCCAAGCACGCGCAGGGTTATGAACAGCGGCACGATGATCGCCGCCGTCGGCAGCAACTGGCCGATCAACACGAAGCTCTGCAGGACGGGTTTGCCGCGGAAATTGAAGCGGGCGAAACCGTAGGACGCGAAGATTGCCAGGATCAGCGCCAGAACGGTCGAGCCGACCGAGATGATCACGCTGTTCAGGAAATAGCGAGGAATATTGCTCCCGAAGAGCACTTTGTAATAGTTGCCGAATGTCGGCGTCTCAGGCCACCAGATCGGCGGCACCGTGTAGAGTTCCGGCAGCGTCTTGATCGACGAGCCGAACATCCACATGAACGGGAAGAGGCACACGAAGACGAGGACGATAGCGCCGACGATGGTGATCGGCAGCGGCAAGCCGGTGCGCTTGAGGGTTGGGGCTTCGCTCATTTCGCCTCTTCCTGGGTCGAGGCAAGTGCCTTGATGTAGATGATGACGATGACGAGAGCGACGGCGAAGAACATCACCGACAACGCTGCCGCCTGATTGAAATTGGTGCTTTCGAACGCGAGCCGGAAGATCTGGATCGGCGTGATCAATGTGCGGTTGGCGGGGCCGCCGCGGGTGATCGCGTAGATGATGGTGATCGAGTTCAGGCCCCAGATGACGAGCAGCAGGGTGACCGCGACGATGACCGAGCGGACCTGCGGGATCATGATGTGCCAGACTTCCTGCCAGAAATTGGCGCCGTCGACGCGGGCCGCCTCATAGAGGTCGTTCGGGATCGACTGCAGGCCGGCGAGCACCATGATGGCGACGAAGGGGAAGAGCTTCCAGACGTTGATGGCGATCAGCACCGGCATGACCGTGTTGCCGTTCGTCAGCCAGCCGATCGGTTCCGGAATGACGCCCGCCCCGGTCATCATGTAGTTGATAATGCCGAATTCGGTGTGGAACATCCAGGCCCAGGTGGTCGCCGCAACAATGCCCGGCACGACCCAAGGCAGTAGTGTGATGGAACGCACGATGCCACGGCCGATGAAATTCTGGTTGAGCAGGATGGCCGCGGCTGTACCGAGCACGACCTGGAAGACGATCGATCCGCCAACGAACCAGAACGTATTCCAGAACGCTTGCGGCGTGGCACGCGCACCGAGCACGGCGTTGAAATTGTCGAGGCCGACGAAGGCGCCCTGGCGATCGGTGACGCTCAAGAGGCCGGTATAGGCAACGGGATAGGCGATGAGCATCGCCAGCACGATCAGCGCCGGCAACACGAAAACAAGGCCCGTCGAATTGCGGTCCATCTATGGCTCCTTTGGGAAGTCAGATGTGGTGCCGCCCCGGGGGATAAATTCCGCCCGAAGCGGTCGGGTATCCGATCTTATTTCTGGTCGAGCAGTGCCTGGATGTCCTTGGCGGCGCCGTCCATGGACTTCTGCACGTCTTCATCGCCGAGCAGGATGCGCTGGATGCCGTCGAAATAGGCCTGGGTGATCTGTACCCAGTTCTTGTTGTTCGGCACGGCGCGGCCGTAAGGCAGCATTTCCTTGAAGACGGTCAGGATCGGATCACTGAAGCGCGGCAAAGACATGGCCGACTTGCGGGCCGGGAACGTATCGGTCAGGGCACCCTGGTTTTCCGCTTCGGCGAGGAAGCCGACGAGTTTCTTGGCGTCCGTCGGGTTTTTGGCCGACTTCGGAATGACGAAGCTCCAGCCGCCGAGCAGAGCCGCAGTCTTCTTGTCGGCCGGATGCGGGATCTGCATCACGCCGATATCGATCTTCGGGTTTTCCTTCTTGATCGAGGCGATGTCGAACTGGCCCGACTGATAGGCAGCAACCGTTTCGGCGATGAACAGGCGGCGCAGCGCCGTACCGTCGTTTTCAAGCGTCGAAGCCGGTGCCTGCTTGTTCTTGAAGAAGTCTGTGTAGAACTTGACCGCCGCGACCGCTGCCGGCTGGTTGACGAGCGCCTTCTTGCCGTCCGCCGAGATCATGTCGCCGCCATTCATCCAGATGAATGGAAGCGAACGGAAGATTGTATTGCCCATTTCGCCGCCGCCGGTGATGCCGAAGCCGGACATCTTGCCTTTGGAGAGCGCCTTGGCCGCGGCAACCAGTTCATCCCAGGTCTGCGGCGGCTTGTTGGGGTCGAGGCCGGCATCTTTGAACGCACCCTTGTTGTAGATGATCGCATGGGTTTCGATGCGGTACGGAATGCCCCAGAGCTTGTTGTTCCAGGTGGCATAGTCCAGCGCGGCCGGAATATAATCGTCGCGATCCTTCAGGACGTCATCGACCGGTAGGACGAGATCATTCTGGGCGTAACCGTTGATCCAAGCGTGCTGGACGTCGATAACTTCCGGGGCGGCGCCCGACTGAAGCGCCGTCAGCACGCGCTGCGGCAGACCGTCCGAAGTCGTGATCTCGAGCTTGACCTTGACGTCCGGGTTGGCCTTTTCGAACTTGGCGACGATCTCACGGGCGCGCGCCTCGTTGAAATTCGGCGTCCACCAAGTCACATCACCGGCGAAAGCCACGCCGCTGGCCAGCATCGTCATTGCGGCCGTCATGACGGCCATTTTCCTGAATTTCATTGTCATTTCCTCCTCCATGCGGCTTCAGCGCCGCCCTCCTTCAGACCCGGCTTCTGCCGGAATTCTTCATGCCGTCGCGGCTTTCGAGACCTCCGCGAAATCCGCAATCCGTTCAGAACGCGCGGGCCCCAGCGAGGCGGCGTTCATTGTCAGCGCCTTCATGAAACCGATCGTATAGGCATTGCCCGCGTGCCATGGGGCCGGGCAATCAAGATCCGGCACATGGTCAGGCACCATGACGCTATCGAACCCTTCGTCGCGCAGGACGCGGATGATCTCGGCCATATCCACATCGCCGTCATCGACGAAGCTCTCGACATAATGCGGAACCTTGCCGCGAACGTTGCGGAAATGGACATAGGCGATCGCGTCGCGCTTCGCGAAATGACGGGTCGTCTCGTAGACATCGCCGTCCACCATTTCCTGCAGCGAACCGACGCAGAATTCGAGCGCATTAGCCGGGCTTCTGACGATATCGAGAAGCCGCTCATACTTTGCGTGGCTGTTGACTAGGCGGGCATTGCCGCGCAGGCGCTGGACCGGCGGGTCATCGGGATGGGCGGCGAGCCGCACATTCGCTTTCTCGGCGACCGGCACCAGTTCCTTCAGGAACCATTCGAGCCGCGACCAGAGTTCAGCTTCCGAGACGTTGATCGGTACGCCGTCCAAAGCAGTCGGACGGTACCGCATGTTCCACAACATGCCGTCCGGCATGGGCTGCTGCTGGTCGAATTCCTCGCCGAAAAACACGGCGGTCATGGCGCCGCCGCGGGCGACGCGCTTGCGCTGCCAGCCCCAGACGCCGGCGATCGAAAAATTATAGCCAAGCACCGGGATGCCCGCCCTGCCCGCATCGCGCACGAGCTGTTTCAGCCCGTCCATCTGCTCATGCTTTTTCGGGCCGTCGAGAAGAATGTCCGACCAGAAGTTTGGCGAGAGATTTTCCAGCGCTGCGACCTTGAGGCCATGTTTGCCGAGCATCGACACGACACCGGCCATGTGATCGTAGGTCCAAAGCGGCACATCGATGCAATCGCCATTGACAGGCCCCACCACGCCGCCGGCACGGTAAGCGCTGCTATCGGCATTGCGGGCATACTGGGTGAGATGGATAACCACGTCGGCGACGCCGAGCTGGCTCGCGTAACGCGCACCATCCTCAGTGAGATGATCGCCGAACAGCGTCAGTCCTACCCTCACGCCTGCCTCCCCGATTGATGCCTTGGCTTTCGCGCCATTCAGTTCATATTTGAATGTCATCAATTCGAATTATAACTTGAGCCAGTTAGGCCCGGTTGTCAATCGAGCGCTTATCACGAGTGCGAGCGGTCCTTCAGCGTCGCGGCGCCTGTCGCTACGCCACTCGTGTTCATGCTGCCGTCAAACAGCGGCACGTTGTAATGAGCATAGGGGTAACGCTCACAGGCCTCTTCAATAAGCTCGACACCGAGACCTGGTGCCGTTGGCGCAAGAATGGCGCCGCCTTCGAATTGCAGCGTTTCCTTCACCAGCTCCTTACGCCACGGCACGTCCACCGAAACTGTCTCAAAGATCGAGAAATTCGGGATCGCGACGGACATGTGCAGGGTCATGGCATTCATCACCGGGCCGACCGGATTATGTGGCGCGACCGGGATCAGGTGATGATGCGCCATGTGCGAAATGCGCTTCGTCTCACCCAGGCCGCCGGCATGCGAGACGTCTGGCTGGAGAATATCGACGGCCTTCTTGTTCAAGGCCTCCAGGAATTTTCCGGGCTCATACCAGCGCTCACCGGCTGCGATCGGAACGGGGCTTTTCTGCCGCACATCGACCAATGCGTCGATGCTTTCCGGCGGCGTCGGCTCCTCGATCCAGCGCAGATTATAGGGCGTAAGCTCCCTGCACATGACGATCGCGGTCGGCACGTTGAGCCGGCCATGAACATCGAGCATCAGATCGATATCGGGACCGACCGCATCACGCACGGCGGCGACGATATCGATCGTCTCGCGACGCTGCTTGCGATCCATTTCGAGATCGGCGACATCGAACGGGTCCCATTTCAAGGCCCGATAGCCCATCGCCACGGCCTTGCGGGCGTTCTCGGCATATTGATCCGGCGTGACGGCCCCGAAGAACCAGTGATTGGCGTAGCATTCGACGCGATCCCGGTATTTGCCGCCGAGCAGCTCGAAAACCGGAACGCCGAGCGCCTTTCCCTTGATGTCGAGAAGAGCCGCCTCGATCGCGCCGAGCGCCGTACGGAAGACCGCCCCGGTGCGCCAATAGGAATCCCGGTGCAGCTGTTCGACGATCGCATCGACCTGGAAGGGATCGCGGCCGATCAGCACGCGCTCCAGTTCTTCAAGCGCGGAGACGATGGTCTTCGTCTTCCATTCGAGCGTCGCCTCGCCGACACCTTCGTAGCCGTCATCCGTATAGAGTTTGACGAATACGAAATTGGTGCGCGACACGTTCGCGACGAAGATTTTCTGCTTGACGATTTTCATGAGGCTCCTCCCAGATCGCGCGATTTCGAGGCAGCTATTTGCGTTGCGTCTTGAGGCGCTCGATCGCCTGGAACTGCAGGCTGTCATCAGCCATCTGCATCAGCTCGATGCGGTGGCCATCCGGATCTTCGATCCAGGTCTGCCAGTTGTTGTCCGCAGCCTTGATGGTCGGGCGGATGCGTTCGATGCCAAGCGCGTCGAGTTCGGCGACGGTCTTCTGGATATCCGGCACGGCAAGGCAGAGGTGGTTGTAGCCGACGGCTTCGCGTTCGGCGGCGCGGTCGCCCTCGCCTTCCGGGAAGACTTCCAGATATTGGTCGTCGGTGATGCGCAGATAGACCAGCCAGAGGCGGCCATCCTTGTCGAGGCGCATCATCTCGGAAAAACCGAGCTTGTTGATGTAGAAATCGAGGGTCCGGTCAATGTCCTTGACGCGGATGGCAACGTGAGCAATCGAGGAAACGGTCAGCATAACAATAACTCCAATTAAAGACGGCCGTATTTGGCGTAGACGTCGGCGACATCGCCACCGGCGCGGATTTCGTTGCGGGAGCGGTTTTCGATCCCCATGATCTCTTCGGCGCGGTCCAGCACCGCATTCACCTTGTCGGCCGGAATGGCGATGACGCCGTCCATGTCGCCGAAAATCCAGTCGCCGGGGTCGACGCGGATCTGAGAAGTCAGCGTGCCGGTGATCGAGATCGGCACTTCGATACCGCTGATGCGGGTGCGCTTGCGGGATTCAATCGGCGAGAGATAGCGGGTGAAGACCGGCCAGTTTTCCATGCCCATCAGGATATTGCCGTCGCGGATGCCGCCATCGACGACCACGCCGACAGCGCCCTTGGCCTTGGAACCGGTGCTCATCAACTCGCCCCAGTGCCCGGCCTTGCGCTCGCCGGCAGCCGAGATCAGCACCACGCAGCCGGGATACATGCGGCGGAAGAAGGTGAAGGTTTTCACCTCTTCATTGTCGTATTCATGGTCTTCGCGAACGTCGAGCGTGCATGCGACGGTAAACGCCGGGCCGGCGATCCGCATGTGGCGGTCGAGCCCGCGGATCTCCAGGTCCATGCACTGGTTGGGCAAGCCCATCTCGTCGAGAATGTCGTAGACGGCAGCGGTGTAAAGCTTCTGAAAGCGTGCGGCGGTGGCCGCAATCGCTGCGGTATCTCTCTCCATGATGTTTGCCTCCTCCAGCAGAACCGGCTTGCCACACACATCCTCCTCATCGGATACGCTGCAAGTCTTATCCATATTTGAACTTTGACAGTTCAATAATGCATGATAGGAAGATGTGAATTCGAATGTCAACGGCGAAGATTGTTATGGACCAGATGAGCGATTCCGGTGCGGCCAAGCACACGATCCCTGTCATCGACCGGATGATGGATGTTCTGGCCGCATTGGAGCGGCGTCCGAACGGCGTGAATATCCGCGATTTGACGACGCTTCTCGGCCTGCCGCGCACGACGATCTACCGCATCGTCAACACGCTGCAGGGCCACGACATGGTGCGGCGCGACGACACAGGCGCCTATCATCTCGGACGGCGGCTGTTGAAACTCGCCTCCCATGTGGCGGCCGGCGTCAGCGACATCGACCTTGCCGCTTTCTCGCAGCCGTATCTCGACAAGCTGTCCGCCGAACTCGGTGAGGGCAGCAAGCTTTCAGTACTGGATCCCGAAGGAATACTGGTACTTTCGGCCTCGCAAGGCCGCCGCGAATACGCGCTGACCGTAGCGCCCGGACAGCGTATGCCGATCCATGCGGGGGCGGCGAGCAAGATGTTACTCGCACATCTTCCGCCCGAAGAACTGGCGACCTGGCTCGCCAAGCCGCTGATCGCCTATACGTCGAAATCGATCACCGATCCGAAACGACTGGGAACCGAGCTTGCCCGCATCAAGCGGCTGGGCTGGGCGCAGGACCGCGGCGAAAACGCGCCGAGCATCCATGCTTTCGCAGCGCCAGTCTTCGACAAGTCCGGCAAGCTCGTTGCCGCGATCAGCGTGCCGTTTCTCGCCGGCGCCGAACCGAGCCGCATGGAGGAAATCCGCGTCGCCGCCATCGATGCGGCGCGTGCCATGAGCGAAGCGATGCCGGTTTAAAGCACTCGAATCAAAAGACATTCAGACTAGGAGGCAGAATGAAGATCGTCGACCTCAAATGCGCGGTCATCGGCAAGAGCCCGATCGTGCGGATCGTTTCCGATGAGGGCATTTCCGGCTACGGCCAGGCAGAAACCTGGAAGCCTTATCTCAAGACGCATATCCTCGCCTTCCGCGATGCGCTGATCGGCGAAGACCCGACCAATGTCGAGCGCGTCATGCTGAAGATCCGTCAGCGTGGCGGCTTCAAACCCTGGGGCTCGGCGGTCAGTGTCATCGAGATGGCACTCTGGGACATTGCCGGCAAGGCCGCTAATATCCCCGTCTACAAGCTGCTCGGCGGCAAGGTGCGCGATAAGGTACGCGTCTATAACGGATCGATCCGCTTCCCGCTCGCCGATCACCAGCCGGAAGATCTCGCCGATGACCTGAAGAAAATGATGGCGCTGCCGGAGGGCTTCACGATCATCAAGCAGCCGATCGGCTTCCATTCGCCGATGAAGCGTGCGGTCAAGGATTTCTATTATCACGAACCGAATGCCAGCCCCTTCCACGGCGCACTGGATCGTGGCCCGATCACCGAAAAAGGCCTCCGGCATTTCGTCGATTGCGTCGCGGCGATGAAGGAAGTGGCGGGCGACAAGACCGGCCTCGCGCTCGACTGCGGACCCGGCTGGATGCTGCCGGATGCGATCCGTCTAGTGCGGATGCTGGAGCCCTACAATCTCCTCTGGGTCGAGGACCTGCTGTCCGGCGACTACACACCCTGGGTCAATGCCGGCGTCTATCGCGAACTCACCCGCATGAGCACGACGCCGATCCACACCGGCGAACAGATCTATCTGCGCCAGAACTTCAAGGAACTGATCGAAGGACAGGCAGTCAATGTCGTGGGTCCCGATCCGGCCGATGTCGGCGGCATCGCCGAACTGAAATGGATCGCTGAATATGCCGACCTGCATTCGATCCTGATGGCGCCGCACGGCACAGCCAACGGCTTGCTGGGTCTGGCTGCCCTCATCCAGGTTTCTGCGACGCTTCCCAACAATTTCATCGCATTCGAGTACACGACCGGCGATCCGGACTGGTGGTACGACATCGTCGAAGGCTTACCCGAACAGATCGTCAAGGACGGTTTCATCGACGTCATCGACCGTCCCGGCATGGGCGTCGATCTCATGCCGGAAAAGGCGAAACGCTACCTCACCGAGGAAGACAAGGCGTTTTTCGACTGAACTGCGACATGTCCGGGAGGAGAGACATCATGCACAAGATCGGAATTTTGGGCGCCGCAGGCATCGCGCCGCGCTCCATCATCCAGCCCGCCAATCGCCGCAGGGATACGGTGATCCATGCGGTCGCCTCGCGACGTTCCGGCGCGGCGGCGGCCTATGCGGAAAAGCATGGTATTACAAAAGCCTACGAGAGCTACGAGGCGATGCTCGCCGATCCGGAGATCGACATCGTCTACAATGCCCTGCCGCCCGCCGGGCATAAGGAGTGGTCGATTGCGGCACTCAGGGCCGGCAAGCACGTGCTGTGTGAAAAGCCGATCGCCATGAATGCCGACGAGGCTGCCGAGATGATCGCCGTGGCGGAAGAAACCGGGCTTATCCTGATGGAAGCCTTTCACGACCGTTACCATCCGGCCTTTCTTCGCCTGTTAGATCTCAAGACCTCCGGCCGTCTCGGCAAGCTGAAATCGGTGCGCGCCGAATTCTACGTCGATATCCCCTTCGATCCCAAGTCGATCCGGCACGATCCCTCGCAGGGTGGCGGGGCGATGATGGACCTCGGCTATCCGGTTCACTGGGTTCGATCGATCATGCAGGCGGAACCGGAAATCCTCTCCGCGAAAGGTACGCTCAATCCGCTCGGCGTCGACCAGAGCATGCATGTGGAAATGCGGTTTCCGGATGGAACGCCGGCGACGGTCATCGCCGACATCGCCAGCCCGCCGTTCCGCGGCCTGCTACGGCTGGAGGGCGAGCGCGGCGTTGTGGAACTCGACAACCCCTGCCTGCCCCACAAGGGCCATTCGATCCGCGAATGGCTGGACGGCGAACCTTATCACGAACATACACTCGGCGCCGGCACGACATATGATTACCAGCTTGCCGCAATGATCAACGCTATCGAAACAGAGAAGGCACCGATCACCGGAGGGGCGGATTCGATGGGCAATATGATCGCCGTCGATACTATTTATCGAGCGTCCGGAATGTGTCAAAGCTTAGTTCCGGCCGGGCAAGCAGGTTTGCGCTCTTGATTTGCTCTGCGTCGCCAGTCCCAGGCGATGCTGACGATGATGTTCTTCAACGATCCGATGGACACGGACTATCGACCCGCCTGTAAAGGCGCCGGTTGGAACTTTGTATTCACCTGGCGAGGCATTGCCGAGAGATGGGTATATAGTCATAGGCCGAGAACACCTCGAACGCGGACGGCGAGATCATTGAAGGAAAAGGGCTTCGGCAGTAAATGAACTCCTTTGGCGAATCGACCATGATGGACAATGGCATTGCGGCAATAGCCCATCGTGAACAATGCTTTTATCGATGGCCGAACTCTTTTGCCTTTGCGACCACATCCGCGCCGATCATACCTCGGGGCGAGACCACATCCGTGAAAATCAGGTCCACAGCCCCGCCTGTGGCTGATATCTGCGATGCTGCTGGACCATCTTTGGCTTCCAGCACGCGGTATCCGAAGGTCTTGATGAGATTCGAACCATCGACCAGCCATAACTTCAGATGGAAGCAGACTGATAAACGAGGCAGGTCAAGCTTCTGTTCTATCTGGAATGTCCGGAAAGGGGCCGGTGAAGGAACCCGCTGCGCGGGAAGGCGCGCAGGGTGAGGTAAATGCAAACTCTCTGACATCGCAGCTTGGTTGAGCCCGTCTTCGCTCGGGTGGACCATCTCGGTTTCTTTCAACCAAAGGACCGAACGATAACCCAGATATTGCCCGATGCCCCCGTCAGCACGCTGCCCCAGCGTCTGATCGACGATATGAAGATGCGCCACTTCTCAATGGCAACGCATCGCAACTGTATCCGCGATATCGGGCGCTTCACGACATCTCTCGGGCGATCGCCGGATACGGCGACTGCCGACGAGTTGCGGCGCCTCCAGATCGAACAGCACGAGGATGGCGTTCCCTTGCCGACCATGGGCAGCATCGTGTCAGCCTGGCGGTTTTTCTTCACGCACACGCTCGACCGGCTTGCTCTCGCGCGTCGGCTGGTCCGTGTGAACAGCCCCGCAATTTGCCGGTTATACTGAGCCGCGACGAGGTCACCCGCCTGTGGGAGATCAGATGCCTGTGCGCCTCTTCTGCGAAGAAGCAGACGGGACTATGAAGTCCATTAACGGCATCAAAAGCATTCTGGGCTATTGAAAGCCTATGGCTTGGGGCGATTTTTTCAAAGGTCTATCGTCATATCTGCTTCTGGTGATATTGGCACAGTTGGGTGCCAGCGTCGCTAACGCAAGCGATTCCACCAACATTCGCACGTCATGTTGGGCTTCCGCCACGCTTTCGGAAGACATCGTCGGGATGGCTCGCGATGAACACCGATGGTCATGCTCTGGCACGAACCAGAGGATCTCCATTGAGGCGGAACGAGTCCTCCTTCGCTTCGACATCACACCTAGTCAAGTCTCTCCCCGATATCTGCTTTCACGTCGGAGCGCACTTGAAGCGGTACATCTGCTGGTCATCGACCAAGACGGCTCGATTCGACAGACTTCCTATCCTGCCGCCGCCTTGCAAAGTTCAATGGCTGGCGGCTACTTCAAAGCGGCCCTACCGGAAGTCACTAGAATGAGTCGGCAGGTTGTCGCTGCTGTTGACTTGCCCTCCCACCGGATGACGTTGGAGAAAGCATACCTTTCACCGACCGACGCAGGCGCTAGCGCCGACGACTTTCGGTTCCTGCTGCTGATGGCCGGGCTCGCCGGCACGCTCATGATGCCTCTCATCTTCAATGCGGCCTTCTATCGAGCCCTGCGCGAACCGTTCGTTCTGTGGCACTCCGCCCTCACCGTTTCGCTGCTGATGACCATCGCCGTCACATCCGGTCTGGCGGTCGCCTTTTTTGCCCCCCCAGCAATGACGCTGAGCTGGATGACGACACTGATCTTCGGGATCACGATTGGCTCAGGCGCGATGTTCACTTACAGCTTCATTGAGCCGGGATTGATGCATCCTATTCTGCGGCGCATCCTCCCCTATTGTGCTGCATGGGCAGTCTTCCTGAGTTTCTTTCACGCGACCTTTCCCTTCGTTGCACGCCCGGTTCAATCGACCGTGTACACCGCAGCGTTCGCACCGATACTTGCTGTCTTCGTATTGTCCTTGATCGACTCTCTGCGTCGGGGGAGCCGCGCCGCAAGGTTCCAGGCCGTTGGTTATGCGCCATTGGCACTGGTCGGTCTTATACGACTAGTGACTGGCTTAACACCTGGGCTCCAGAGCGCAGACGCCATGCTCATGTTCTATTTCGGCTGCATGTTTGAAGTGCTCCTCACAACGCTTGGCGTTGCAGAACGTTTTGTGATCATGAAGCGAGAGCGAGATCGTGCGCGCGACGAGGCCGATCTGCTTGAACGCCTATCTGAAACCGACCCGCTGACGGGTTTGCTCAACAGGCGAGCGATCGAGCGGCAGTTCGAGCAGCTTCGCGCCACAGGTTTCACCGCTTTAGCTGCCATCGACCTTGATCATTTCAAGGCGATCAATGATGGATACGGGCATGGTGTCGGAGATGAAGTGCTGAAGGCGGTAGGCGTCGCACTCAAAGCAGGCCCGAACGTGCGTGCCTTTCGCCTTGGTGGCGAAGAGTTCCTACTTCTGCTGCGCGGTCACGAGGTGGATGCACAGGCCGAGCTTTGCCGTGAGGCGATCCCTGCGACTGTCGCCATGGCGGTTCCGGTCCTCGCAAGGCCCGTAACTGCGAGTATGGGCATCACATCTATCTCTGGTGATGACGACTTTACGAGGTTGTATGAACGAGCGGACAAGCTTCTCTACGAAGCCAAGAGCGCCGGACGAAATAGAACCCTCAGCTTAACAGGGGCCGTGCATTTATCGCAAGCCGGCCAGAATAACCGGGTTATGATTGCATAGCCTACAACAGCGCGATCTGTCCGGTTCATCACTATTAACGCTTCTGCAGAGATCGCGATTTTCGCAAGTGGCGCATAGGCTACGGGGCACTGCCGCAGAGCGCGTCTGCTTCGGGTGTGCATCACATCCGATTCGAGGACTAAAATGAAGGCGAAGAGCGGTGATAGCCTCGCCCTTGAAAGAATACGAACCGGCGCCCTTGTTCTTGCACACTTTCCATGAGGCAAATTTGTTTGGTGGCGCAGGCATGTAGGTTGCTGCGCAGGCTGCCCATCATTTGTTCGGCACGCCTATTTCATTTCGTTGAATGAGACCGCGCGCTCAGCTTGTTTCCATCCGGGTCGCGAAGATATGCCACAAAGGCTCCGTTTGGGCGCTCCGTAGGGGGACTCTCAATCGCCGTGCCGCCATACGCGGTACCAGCGGCGTGCCATGCGAAAACATGGTCGCGACTGGCAGCAGCGATACCGATCGTCCCACCATTGGCTGCGGTCGCTGGTTTACCATCGATCGGTGTTGTGATCATGAGACGGCCTCCTTCATGGAGGTAGATCAGGCGGCCTCTCGCATCCATCTCGCCGGGCTTGCCTCCCAGTGCAGCGAATGTGGCGTCGTAAAAGCGTCTGGAACGCTCCAGGTCATTGCTGCCGATCATGATGTGGGTGAACATGCTTCCTCTCCAATCGGTTGCTTCTGTCGATGCACTCACTCACGTTCAACGCTCGAACTTCCGCAAATATTGAGCCGGGGATCTACCGAGTGCTTTCTTGAACATCGTAATGAACGCAGAAACGGATTCATACCCGAGGTCGCCCGAAACCTGCTGTACCGTGGCCCCGGCCGCGAGGCTTCGTATGGCAACAATCAACTGCAATTGCTGGCGCCAACGACCGAAGGTCAAGCCGGTTTCCTGCTGAACGAGACGCGCGAGGGAATTCTCGCTCATTGCCACGCGCTGTGCCCATTGTGCCATGGTGCTGCGGTCGGACGGATCTTCCACCAGCGTAGCCGCGATACGATTTAATCTCGCCTCGGCTGTTAGAGGCAAGTGCAGATCCTCTACCGGCATTCGTGACAAAGCCGACAGAACCAGTGTCGTCATCGTCTCCGCATAAGCACCCGCGACCACGGACTGGCCAGCCATCTCGATGATGAGCTCCCTGACGAGCGGTGACAGCGAAAGCGTGCAGCATCGATCTGGGAGATCGGCAGCCCCCGGCTCGATAAAAAGAAAAAACAATCGCGCGTTTGCGGTCGCCACGTTGCTGTGCAGCATGCCCCCAGGAACCCATACACCGCATTGGGGCGGGGCCATCCACATGCCGCTCGGCACACGACATGTTACTCCGCCCCGCGCCGCCATAACGAGCTGCCCTTTTCTATGACGGTGCTCAGGCGCTTCGCGTTCATTTTGCGAGACGTCGATCCTCACCGCACGCGCTCGCAGGCTCGACTGTTCAGGATCCTCCTCAACAAGGGGGTCAGACAGGGATAACCGAGATTGGTGGAATTCCGTCATCATCAGATGATATTTCTAAATTCCCCCGAGTGGTTTGTCGATAGTGTCATCCGAAAGAACTCGGAGAATGACGATGGCACTATATGAACCTTCCTCCCATTGGTGGTCTGATATCGTCCAGACCGAATTTCGCTCGTCTCAGAAGCGTGATCTTGGCGAAGGCGACTTGCCTCCACACTATCCGCGCTTCTCCTTCCGTCTGCTATCGGGTGCGCGAGGGATGACGAAAGCGATCCTTGCCAAGGTTCGCGGGTTCTTTGCCCACCGGCCCCCGGGCCAACCGCCTGTCTCGTGCAGCGACCCAGTGGAAGCGTATATGCATGCCTGCATCGCGACGACGTTCTTCTGCTACGTCTCGCCCGAACTTTACAGCCTTACGGACACCACGGATGAGCAAGGGGCCTCGCGAAGGAACCACCCGTCCGGAGAGGACTCATGAGCGCTCGACCCGTTGTCACCACCGGGAACGTGCTCTTTTCGTTAAAGACATTCCTGGCGGCCATGCTCGCCTATTACATCGCCATTAAATTTGATCTGCCACGACCGTTCTGGGCAGTGGCAACCGTCTACATTGTCGCTCACCCGCTGTCCGGTGCGATATCATCGAAATCGGTTTACCGACTGCTGGGGACGCTGTTCGGTGGCGCTGCAACAATCATTCTCGTTCCAAACCTGGTGAACGAGCCGATCCTGTTGTCAGCAGCGATCATCGCCTGGGTGTCGGTATGCACGTTCATCAGCCTTCTCGATCGTACGCCACGTAGCTATGTGTCACTCTTGGCGGGTTATACCGTGCTTCTTGCGGGCTTGCCACTCGTCACGGCGCCGGAAAATACGTTCGACACGGTCGTCGCCCGCATCGAGGAGATCGGGCTTGCCATCCTGTGCGCCTCGATCGTCAGCCACATTGTTCTTCCGGTTCATGTCGGAACAATCCTCCTGGGGCGCATCGATGCCTGGATGACAAGGGCGCAAGCGCTCCTGACAGCGACAGCAACCGGCGAGCAGGATGAAGTTCGATGCAGAGCGGAACGATACGCCTTGGCGGCAGACGCGGCAGACCTGCGGTCATTCACAACCCACCTGCGATATGACGGAACGAGGTACCGCCATGCCGTTTCGCTGGTAAGATCGCTACAGTACCGGATGGTGTCCTACCTCCCGTTGCTCAGCGAGCTTGAGGATCTGCGACGCGCACTGGCTAGACTTGACAGCTCGCAGGCAAAGCGGGCCGTATCCGCGATCGAAGAGCTCGGATCGTCGTCAACAAACGCTACCGGAATCTCGACGGCCAAAACTGATCTGTCTGCGTCTTTCGAAGGGCCTCGATCATGGGAAAGCCTGCTCCTTGCCAATGTTGCGCGCAACCTGCGGGATGTTGTTGAGGTTTCGCGCGAATGTCAGTCCCTTCGGAACGCATTGAAGCTAGAGAATGCAACAGGGGACCCTCATCGCGTTGAACCTCCCAAGCCTGTTCCCCAACCGCATCGTGATATCTGTATGGCATTGCTCTCAGCGCTGACCGTCGCCATCTGCCTTACGACTTCTACGGTCTTCTGGATTGCAAGCGGCTGGACCGACGGGATGACATTTGGGCAGATCTCGGGCGTGTTGTGCTGCCTCCTTGCGACCATGGACGATCCGCTTCCAGCCATGCGCAAATTCGTCAGTGTGACGATCGGTTCGGTTATCTTAGCCTTCGTCTACGGTTTCGCGGTTCTGCCCACGATCGACAGTTTCTTGACCCTCGTCGCAGCCCTCGGGCTGTTCCTGATCCCTGCGGGAATTTTTCTTGCGGTGCCTTCGCTCGCCATCGTCGGCATGGGGCTCTGCATCAACTTTCCGCTGCTGCTCACGCTCCAATCACATCAGAGCAGCGACTTCACGACCTTTGCAAATTCGAGCGTCGCAACCGTCCTCGCGATGGTCTGGACGATCATGGTCTGCAGTGTCTTTCGATCAGTGAAGGCTGAGACAAATGCCCGGAGGTTGTGGTCAGTGGTCCAGAGGCGTGTCGTCGGCATCGCGTCCGGCCGGCCCACAGACCCGCATGTCACACACCACCGCGTCATCGACGTGGCAGGCCTGTTTGCCACAAGGGCGGCAAAACTCCCTCCCACCTCGGACACCGCCGATGCGGACCTGATGAGAGATTTGCGGACAGGACTGAATATAAACGCCATGCAAGAGCTGTCTGAAGAAGCGTCAATGCTGAGCCGCCTTAAGACGGAATCGATCTTCTCCAGGCTTGAGAACCTTTATCGGCTTGGGCCTGCCGAACGCGGTGAAGCGCTGGGATACACGCTCGAGCTGCTCGACGACCTTATCCTTTCGTTTGGCGATGCGACCGCAACCGACGCCGACACCGCACTCGTCGTGCACGCGGCTGCTCTTCGTGTGTGCCTCGCCCCCGAGGCGGATCCGCCGGCCCTGATAATACCTCCGTCAAAAAGGAATGCCGCGTGACCGGACAACTCGACCTCTATGGTGTCTTCCTGCCAGGGCTTTCGGCGCTCGCTCTGGGTGCCTACGTTCTCTTCCGCATGATGACGTCGCTTTTCGCGCGGATTGGTCTTTATCAGGCCGTATGGCACCCCTCCCTGTTCAATCTCGCACTTTACATCACCCTCCTTGGCGGGCTCTCCGCCGTTATCAATTGGTTGCAGGCATGAAGAACTTCGCGATCACCTCGGGCAGAGGCCTGTTGACCCTGTCGATGGTAGGCTGCGCAGCGGTTATGAGCTGGCATTTGTGGTCATTCTACATGGAGGCGCCCTGGACACGGGACGCTCATGTGCGCGCAGATATTGTTCGACTGGCGCCGGATGTTTCGGGCCCAGTTGCGCAGGTTCTGGTCTTGGACAATGCTCAGGTGGAGAAAAACATGCCTCTGTTTCGGATCGAAACGGACCGCTTTGAACTTGCGGTGCGCGAGGCAGAAGCTCAGGTGCAGAGTACGAAGGCTGCGGCGGATCTCGCCAGAATTGACTTCGAACGATATCAGCTGCTCGCCGCCAAAGAGGCGGCGAGCTTGAAAGAGCGGCAACATGCAGAAGGCCAGATGCGCCAGGCGGATGCCGCCCATCAATCGGCGCTCGTCACTCTTGATCTGGCGAAGCTTAATCTTGACCGGACAATCGTGAGGGCCCCGGCCTCAGGGAAAATCACGAACTTCGCTCTCCGTCCCGGGAACTATGTCTCCGCCGGAAATGCGGTCGGAGTGCTGATCGAAAGCCAGGCTGTTTACGTGGCGGGGTACTTTGAGGAAACAAAACTGCCGAGGATCCATATCGGCGACCGGGTGAAGGTCGACATAATGGGCGAGCCGCAATCAGTCGTCGGCCGTGTCGCGGGTATCGCAGCCGGCATCGAAGACCGGGAGCGAAGCGAAGCTGCGGGTTCGCTTGCAAGCGTGGCTCCGACATTCTCCTGGGTCCGTCTCGCCCAGAGAATTCCAGTACGGATTGAAATCGACACTGTCCCGAACACGGTCCGGCTAATTGCTGGGAGGACCGCAACGGTTTCAGTTGAACCGAGCAACAACTAAGAGGCGCCCCCATCTTACGCTTGGAACGGGATCGCATTCCTGCGGCTGCTTCACCCTTCATCCTGCTAACGCTGGATTTCAGGACTTTCGCCAGCAGGGTCCAAAGCTCCAGTCTCTCGCCTTGATGAGATTCGATCTGACGACCAACTAGTGTGAAAAATCCGGCTCTTCACTTTCAACGTGTCGATATGAAGGTAACGTACCTATTCCGCTCCCGACACAATGCCGAGCCCAATCCCTAAAGCCCAAGATTTCCGGTAATCAAGCATCGAAAGCTCGGCACAATATTCTGGCGAAGAAATGCCGACCTGGACGAGGAGTTCGCCGCGCTGTTCGGCGAGGAGCTACATCGTCTAATTATTTGAAATTTTCGATCTTCATGCTTGTCTGGTCGGCACGGCGCAGTCCTAGGACCGTCTGGACCGGGTACGCTGAAGTTTCGCAGCTCACGTACAGGGAAGCACAGTATTAAGAAGCATGCGGAGTGCTGCATGCCGCCCAAGATAGATCGACCGAATTACTCACCCGCAAAACTTGTGACGAGGTCGCGGCTGTGCTTGACATCACATGCGCCTCGAAGGGGACCACCGTCTCGCCATTATACAGCATAGGCGGCGCAAGCGGTTCTACTTGCCATCCGAGCCTGATTAAACGCCTTATCCACAGCGGATTGGCTTGTGCAATAAGGCTCCGAAGACCCAATCTCGTACAAATTTCCGGAATAGCTGCCATCACGCGTTTTATGGAACTGCCGCTTCCATTTTCAACACCGGTACGCGTACCAAGTCGTGTCCATTCATACGTCGCACTCCCTCCAGCTGAAGCCCTTCCTTGCAAGAGTTCGGGATAGATGTGGCTCAGCAAATGGGGGCTGTCAGTTGGAAGTAGCCTCGAGTACCCTTTTACCTGATCTTGAACGACGTCAATGACATGAATGGCACTTCCATCGTCGAATCGATCGACTTCCCGACCGTTAGGACTGTCTAATGCTGCCCAGCCCAAGCGTTCTACAAAGACCTCATGCCTGAACTTGTGGATCTCATCACGCAAATACGGATTGAGTTGAAGAGCACATCCATTGAGCACATAGATCATTGTCATCTCCCTGCACTCCAGAGAGACTTAATTTCGCTAAGTGAAAAATCTATACTGCAAATTTACACTATTAATTAGTGTATTCTCATAAACCCATATTCTATTGCCAGTCGCGCAGCATCCACACGGTTATGCGCGTGGAGCTTATTCATAACTCTGGCAAGATATTGGTCCACCGTCCGATGAGTTAGCCCGGTTTGCTGGGCAATTTGCTTAGAACTGAATCCTCTCCAGGCCAGCTGTAAACATTTTATTTCTTGGGCTGAGAGACCCTTGGGCCCAACTTTGCTAACACCGGTGCCCGTTCCGGGCGATATCTGCCTAATTTTAGACAATGCCAAGATTCCAATAAATCGCATCCTTTCTCGATCGAATCTTTCCAAACGCCCGCCAGAGGTGGAGTAGGAAATGCAAATAATATCGCTGGGACCGTGGATCGGCACCGTCAAACCATCAATCAAGCCGGAATCTCTTGCGCCCTCCATAATCCTTCGTTCGTCGACTGTCAGGCCTTTCTCAGCACAAATTTCGCTCCACACAAAGGGGTCACGCGTTTGAAGTAAGTGCTGCGCAACTGGGTCCCGCTGCACATACTCGCCGCGAGCATATTCTTTCGTCCAGTTTGGATTCCAGCTGTCCAAAATAATATTCGAGCTAATCGACTCCCGGTTCACCGGAAGCCGGGCAATGAAGAGGCCGTTTACACCGACAGGACGTAGATGATCCAATAGAAATTTTGAAATAGATTCAATTGACTCCAAAGCGTCTAGATTGTTGTAAAAATAACGCGAGCCGTCCAACATCTCCGAAAAGCCTTTTCTTCATAAGAAAAAGATAGGGCACAAGGTCAAGCTATTGCGTCTTCTCCGAGCTGGCTGAGTAAAACCAATTCTCTGGAATATTCGTTAGTGAAATGTGCCATAACCAAACCCTGATCGCAACCTAAAAGCGTCTTCAAGCTGCTATTCGCGAGCTGAGAAAGGTGCTCTCTCCGCGTGCTCATAGGGCCGGTTCTTCCCCATCCAGTCGTCGCGCGGTGTGGCGAGAGACCTAAATGTCAATATTGAAAACGTCCAATATTTCCACCGTCAGACAGGCAATGCGATACTCCCGGTCAGCTTAGAGGCTCGCCATCCCAGTACGCTTGGCGCACCGCCTCACGCCTTATGAGTTTTCGGAACGTGGCCGACCGTTCAGCACACTCAAGTCGGAATGGGGTCGAGCTCCGTTTCATCGAGTTCGATTAAAATCACAATTAACTCAAGCACAGGTGGAGAAAACCCAATGAGCGAGAAGCATCAAGCTAAACTTCCGTCCGTCGTCCTGCCCACTTCCTTCACGAGTGATGAGGCAAAGCAATGCGCCGACATCGCCGAAGTGTCGCGTACGTACGGGTACTTCTTCCTTGAAAACCATGGCATCCCGGCTGAATTGTTGAGTGATACCATTGACGAGACAATCCGTTTTTATTCCCAGCCGGACGATCAAAAAGCTGCGTACAAATGTAGCCCGAACTCCCAGTTTCTCGGTTATCGACCGCTTGGCGCGGAAAAGAGCCTGATGCACGCGGGCGGCGAGGCGTGTGAACAGTATCGAATTGGCAACGTCGTGCAGTCAGATGCCCGCCTCCCGCCAGTCGATCAGGAGTTCTTCCATCAGCCATTCCAGTCGGGCATGACACTCTTTCAGGAGATGGCGGAAGTGGGCAACAGGCTGATGAGTGCCTGCGCCGTCGGATTAGGACTGAGCGGCTCCTATTTCGATAAATTCCTGAAGGAGCCGCTCCATCGTCTCGGTTTGAACTACTATGAGGTCGGCGCCGGCGAGAAGATTGGCAATACCGTTAGCTACGCGATGTCCGCTCATATTGACCACACGATCTTTACGGTCCTAGCCCACGATCAACCCGGTCTGGAGGTCCTAACCCCGGAAGGGGACTGGCTTGAAATTCCGGTTATCCCTGGCTCGCTTTTCGTATTCCACGGTGACTATCTTCAGCGATGGACGAACGGGCAGTTCAGGGCGGTAAAGCACCGTGTTGGCGAAATCACAAAGAACCGCGTTTCGCTTCAATATAAGCATAAACCATCAAATGAGATCGTGGTCGCGCCCCTCGACCCCTTTGTGAACGAAAGCGATCCAGCAAAGTATCAGGCTTTCGATACGGGGCGGGAATATCAGGAACTCCTGAAAACGCTGCTCGTGAGAGAGACCGTCTGAGCAGAACGCGTCTCCGAGCGGGTGCCGAGAAGCCACGCACCACCGGTTGGCCCGCTCGGATCGCGTCTCGTTCGACAAAGTTGAAGCCGGAAACCGAGGTTCCCGCTTCACATCTGCGGGATGCCGCAGCGCGAGGTACCCCCCTGCTCTGCTGGTGGAGCTAATGATTTCGCGATCAAAGGTTTGACTATGCCGATTTCGCAAGACTTCGCAGAAAGATTGTATTCGGTTCTGCCTCAGATCGCGGAGACATTCGGCACGCCATTTCATATTTACGATGAGGCTGGCATCGTCAGCGGAGGGCGGCGCTTGAACGAGCTGTTTGCCGGTGTTGCGGATTTTCGAGAATACTTCGCTGTCAAAGCGTTGCCCAACCTTCGAATCTTGAACTTACTGCAGCATGAGTTGGGATTCGGCTTTGACTGCAGTTCCATACCCGAGCTGCAAATGGTCCGTCTGCTCGGCGCATCAGGCTCCGATATCTTCTTTTCCTCGAACAACACCTCGCAGGAGGAATATGCAGAAGCCGAGAAGCATGGTGGGGCAATTTTAAATCTCGACGATCTCAGCTTCGTGGACAAAGTGCCGATAATGCCGGAACTCGTCTGCTTCCGATACAATCCCGGCACCGCTGGTGTCGGGAACGCGGTGATCGGCTCTCCACAAGAGGCCAAATTTGGCCTCAGGACAGATCAAATCAAAGCTGCATACAAACGAGCGCGCGAGCGAGGAGCTAAGCGTTTCGGCCTCCATACTATGCTCGTAACGAATGAAACGAGATGGCAAAATATTCGCGACACGATCGCGATGTTACTTGAGCTGTGCCACCGTTTGAATAGCGAAATGGGGATCCAATTCGAATTCGTCAACATGGGCGGGGGGATTGGTATCCCTTACCGCCCAGGTGAGCAGGACGTCGATCTCGTCGCTCTAGCTCGGGCAGCTTCCGACCTATTTGCACAATTCCGTGCTGCACAAGGTTACGCCCCGAAGTTATTCATGGAATGCGGGCGTCTGATTACGGGGCCGCATGGGGTACTGGTGACCCGCGTCATCAATATCATGTCGAAATATCGTGATTTCGTGGGCGTTGATGCGAGTATGCCAGCATTGATGCGGACCGGCATGTATCCGCATGCTTATAACCACATCACCGCCCTCACCGCGGACGGGAGACAAAAGGACGCCATGCCATCGGTTGTCGATGTTGTTGGCTCGCTTTGCGAAAATAACGACAAATTTGCCAAACGAATAGAGTTGCCGGACGTGCGTGAGGGCGAGTTTCTCATCATTCACGATACGGGAGCGCACGGTCACGCCATGGGCTTTCAATACAATGGCCGGCTTCGACCAAAGGAATTGTTACTTCGGCAAACTGGTCATGCCGAATTGATCCGCCGCGCGGAAACTACCGAAGACTATCTGCAGACGCAGATCGATCTCTCGGCGCCGAGATTGCGTCTGGAGAACAGCCAACGAACGACTTCTCATTAACCGTAATCGGGAGCCGGAACGGATCAATGCGATGAAAGACAATACAATCGCGGATGTGCCGACACTGTGTATTGCGAACGCAATTGATACATTACGAGTGATCATAGGCCGTGCCCCTACCCCTGCTGATGCAGACGCCATCACGCGTGCGAATTTTCCCCAGCAGGACCAGGCAATTTTCTGGCGGCCTCTCGACAAGCTTATCATAACCGAGGCGCCTATTGCCGGATTTGAGTGGCTTACCGGTCTTCTGGGAATTAAAGGCGCGCGAAATATTTCGCCCGCAGAAACGACTGGCTGTCTTTTCACCGATGTTGTGAAGGATACGCGGCTTCAACAGGCGATATCGGAATGGGCCGGTCAGGACCAGAAGATCCGAATTATCGTGCACACGACCACGCCGGCCCTTTGGGACATGGTGTTGTTCTTGGAAGCGCAGTTGGGGCTGGTTGTCTATCTTCCTGAAAGTAGCCGGAATCAAGCTCTTCGTGATTATGCTGATACAAAATCGGGGTTTCGCGAAATCGCAGCCAGTCTGGGCCTCTCTAACGGCGTTGTCCGCATCGCGGCCGGCGCCAGTTTTCCGACCGTCGAAACCGCAGCCGGGGCAATCTTCGACAAGAACACCCACGGTGAAGCTGCAATTGCGAAGCCTGATAAGGGGGAAGCCAGTGTCGGCCTCAATATCTTTCATCCCGGAACAAACTACTGTTCTCTACTCCGAGAATTACATTCCAATCACTACCTTTCAAGCGACCCGATAGTTGTTGAGGAATATGTCGATGGAGAGAACATCAGCTTCCCATCCGTTGAATTCCATGTCCCAGAGGATGGATCGCCAGAACATACTTTCGCATGTTCGATGATGTTCAGTCGGCAAACGGAATTGCGCGGAAATTTCGTCTACCCGAACCAGTCCGAAGAACCATGGTATTCGCCGCTCGTCGGGACGGGCCTCCTCATTGCGAGCCACCTGCAGAAGCAGGGATATATCGGCTTCTTTGATATTGACTGCGTCTCACGCGCGAGCGGTGAGACCATCATGCTCGACTTGAATCCACGCCGGACGGGCGGGACCCATATTCACGAGTTTGCCTCCGCATTCCTGGGACCGTCATATCAGATGACACATTGTGTCGGGGCGCTTGATTATTACGCCGGCCACGCGATCGCCCTTGAAGCTCTACTTGACAAAATCAGGCCCTCGATCCGTTCGCCGACCACGTCATCATCGGGGATACTCCCGATTGAATTAACCGGCCTTCAGTTTGGTCGCGTCAGTCTTTTGTTTTGGGGAAACACAGCTGAGGAAATAGCTGAGTTGAAAAACCGCGTTGAGGCGGATCTGGCAGTGCTGGGATTCAAGATCGTGTAGCGATTAGGGGAAGCGAAATGTCAACGCTGTTTCAGGGATATGAGATCTGCGGAATGAGAATTCGGTCGCCGATCATTGCTGGCTCCGGGCTGGTAACGGACAGCGCAAGAAACATACGCCATTATCTCGCCCATGGCGCCGGGGCGGTCATTACCAAAACAATCCACCCAGCCCCTCCGGTCGGAAACTCGGAAAAAGTTACCGCCATTTCGACGGGATGGTTGAACAGCACAACATATTCAAAAAAGACGGTCGAACACTGGCTCGGCCTTCTGAAGATATTTGCCTCCGAAGACGCACCCGTCATTGCGTCCATCCATGCAAGAACACCGTCGGAGCTTGGGCATCTGGCACGGGAGGTGGAGGGTACCGGATGCAAGTCGCTTGAGTTGGGAATTTCGTGCCTCAATGAGTTCGAAGGCCTCTTCGACACTCCTGAGCGTGTCGCGAATTACACCCGAGAAGTGAAGAACGCCGTCTCAATTCCATTTAGCGTGAAGCTTTCCTTGGGGGATTTCCTAATGGAGCGGATTGAAGCAGCAGTTTCCGAGGGTGCATCTTGCATCACATTGAGCGATACGATCCCCGGCGCACGCATTGATATCGCTACAGCCAGGCCCTTGCTCGGTGGTCCCTTCGGGTATTCTGGACCAGGTATAATGCCTCTCGTGATCGCGGCCATCTACGAACTCCGCGCTGGCGGAGGGACCGTTCCGGTGATGGCTTCCGGTGGAGTGAGCGAGGCATCGGACGCTTTGGAATATCTCTATGCAGGAGCCAATGCCGTCCAAGTTTACTCCGCGCTGCACACGTCGCGTGATGCTATCGCGCCCATCGTCGATGATCTCTTTCACATGGTGGGTTCCGAACATTCGCGGAAGGTTATCGGGAAATCAATTCTGACGAGGGAGATCTCGCTATGACGACCGACCGAACTACTTACCTGACCGATATTCCGAGCCCAGAGATTCAGGCGGCCGTTCGCGATGCCACGATCGTCTGGGGTATCGGAAGCGTAGAGCAGCACGGTCCACACCTCCCAGTCTCCGTTGATTTTGACATAGCAAATAGTTTGAGCCGCGAGGTCGCGGGACGAGTAACGAACGGCCTAATGGCGCCAACGCAGCCATTCGGTGCTCGATCTTTGCCGCAAAGCGGCGGCGGGCTAGCGTTTCCGGGTACTATTTTCATCACGGGCGACATCCTAATAAATTATCTGAAGCAGATAATCGTGGGCTTTGCGGGTCTGGGTTGCCGAAAACTCGTGATTGTCGGCGGGCATTTCGAAAATGAGCCTTTCGTTTTTGAGGCCGTTGATATGGCTAGGCACGAGAGGTCGCTTGGAGGAATGAGCG
This sequence comes from Neorhizobium sp. 2083, assembly GCF_031455615.1. Taxonomy (NCBI): domain Bacteria; kingdom Pseudomonadati; phylum Pseudomonadota; class Alphaproteobacteria; order Hyphomicrobiales; family Rhizobiaceae; genus Neorhizobium; species Neorhizobium sp. 2083. Next base: position 344,481 of record NZ_JAVDTC010000007.1, read on the forward strand.
TCACCGCGTTCAGTTGGTGGAGCCTTGTCACGCAGAACTGGATTGATGAAAACGTTGGAGAGCGCTTCCCTGGCTGGCACGCGGAGCACGCGGGGCTAACCGAGACGAGTTTGATGATGTACCTGCGGCCGAGCGTCGTAAACGACATCCGTCTCGATCACCCAACTCCGCCGCAGTCCGGAATCTACGATCATCCCCTCGATCTCGCCGCGACCACGACCCAAGGAGTGCTCTCCTCGACCGTTGGCGCAACGGCCAAACTCGGCCAGCGCCTTTTCGGGCACATCGTCGATCAGATCTGCCTTAAGCTGGAATCGGAAAGCACCCTCCGGGGCGAGGCCAGCAAGCAATTGAAACTGATGTGATCGCACCATCACCCGCATCCGCCTGTCAACCGAACGCAACAAGGAAATCGTCATGGATATGAACGAAGCAGCCAAGGACAACTTTCAGGATGAAGCGGAACAACCGCTCATCTTTGTTGGGGGCCCAATCCAGCATGCCATTGTCGGCTCCGGAATGGTAGAGAGGGCCGAAAGTCCCATTCGAAAAATTCACTTCATGGTTCGGTCGTTCGATCTTCGTTTTGTTTCAGCCCACGTGGCAGAAGCATTTGGGGAGATGACCAGCAGCTTTACTCCCGACGAGGTTACTCATCGGGATTATAACTGGATGCGGCAATGCAATTTGTTCATGGCAGTGCTTCCTTCCGACGAAGAAGGTCGCTTGATCAGAACTGACGGCACGCATATCGAGCTTGGGTGGGCTGCCGCGCTTGGAAAGCCAATCATCATCTTAGCCCATACTGATGCCCACTCGCAGCTCTCTCATCTTGTCAAAGGCCTCGCTACCGTCGCGAATTGTGCGATAGTCCCTCTTGAACGGGTCGTCCAGAGATCTGAAATACTCCGTCAAGCAATTATCGACCGGCTTGGTACCGGCGTATTTGCGAAACGCGAGGAGTTGATTGAGGATTGATTGTCGAGCGCGCAGCAGCCTCGGACGCGGGCAATCTAGGAGGATTTTGGTCAAGAGTCGGTTGGGCAAGTCGGCCTTCGGTGGGGTTGTGGAAGTTGGCAACGGTTTGATCAGTGTTACAACGTGGTCCCAAGCTTGTTCTGTGAGTTCATTGGGAGCGCATCGAAACGATGCGTGGTTTTGCGGTATGCCCTGGTGCTGCCGCTTGTAACATCGGTTGCCAAACGTTTTGGTGGCGACTGGCTAGATCTTGTCAGGCACGCCTGATGGGTTCCATTTCGTCAACCCGTTAAGCTCTCACTGAAGCTATAATTTAGGTTGGGCAATGTCCGGTTTTGCAGCGAATAGTTCTTGGCGAAGTATGACCTGTCAGCTTGCCCGCAACTCTATTCCGATCGCTTTGTTTTATGTAGTAGAAATGGCGATGGGGTTTATAGATACGGCTGTTGCCGGGCGGCTTGGTACGGTTGAGCTCGGCGCGGTCGGGCTGGCCACCGGGCTTGTGTTCGCATTTCTCTATGCTGCGTTCGGAATGACATCGACGACCGCGATTTTCGTCGCCGGTGGGCACGAGCAGGCGCAGACAGATGCCGTGAAGAGTTCTTTCGTCGCCGGCCTCCTCATGGCGGCGCTCCTCTCGCCCCTCATCATTGTGATTGCGATTTCCATACCAGAGTTCCTGCGCCGGACAGGGCAGGACGGAGCAGTCGTGACGTCCGCATCCTTATACATCCAGGGCGCCGTGGCCTCTGTCCCGCTGGCCTTGGTTTTCAATGTCTACCGTGCACTTCTCTCAGCTGTTGGCTCTGGGGCACTTGTTGTTTGGGCGAGTGTAATCGGGATTACAGTCAATCTTATAGCGAGTCCTATCTTGGCCTTCGGAATAGGCTGGTCGCCGGAATTGGGCGTCTTTGGTATTGGTCTCGGCACAACATTCGCACACGCAACTATGGTCTTGTTTGCGGTCGCCGCTACTTGGAAACGGCATCGAATCGGGGGACTTAGGATCTGGCGAAATCACCTTGACGCGTTTTTGGTCCGCGAGTTCCTGGCTATCGGATGGCCCGGCCTCGTGCTCGGTCTGTTCGAAAGCGGATTCTTTGCGGCTATGCAGGTTGTCGCAGGCATGCATGGAGTGGCTAGCCTGTCGGCAACCACGGTCGGTATTCAGCTTGCGGACATAATCTCAGTGATTGGGCTCAGCGTAGGCGAGGCAACAATGATTTCTGTGGCGGCGAGCAATTCTAGGACATCCGACCCGCGCGCAGCCAACGCTATTATTGTCACGGGATCGGCAGTCGCCGCACTTCTGATGATCGCGGCTGGTGTCGGCGTCACTTTTAATCCGGAGATTGCCGAAGTTGTATTTCTGGGAGAAAGCGAGAGCAGCAATTTCGTCTTTAGGGACCAACTGCTGATTGTTCTTGCGATTCTCCCTTTCGCTCTCGCGGCAGACGCGGTTCAGCTTGTTCTCGTGAGGGGTCTTAAGGCCTTGCGGGACACGCGAGGGCCGATGTTGGTTGCTGCGGCCGGCTATTGGATTGTTGGTATCGGTGGGGGGTATTTCCTCGCGACAGTTGGCCAACTCGGTGTGGAAGGAGTCTGGATTGGCTTCGCGGCCGGCCTGACGTTTGTGAGCGTCGTATTGGCGTTCCGCCTGTTTTTGCGCACGCGACTCGACGCGAAGCGCTGATGATGCACACCTCCTGCAGGATTGGACGCGCTGGTTTCCTTCGCGAACTCCCACAATCCGCCGGTCCGGGCTTCCGATCAAAAGCGATGATGCGATTTCAACGAATGACGGAGAGTCATCGTATAGGCCGACTTTCTCTCCAACAGAGTGAATTTTGAACACTTCCAGCGCAGATTTTTCACTCCATATCATCCGCCAACGCCTTGAACCGCTGCGACAGATCACTGTCTTGAATCGGTGAGCACAGTGCGATTCAAAACTCTCATTGGACGTCGGATTCCGATCGCGCGATTCTGTCCCCATGATAGCGCAGCCCTACCACCTCTACGTCGAGCGTATCGCCCCTGAAAAGAACATGGCACGCTTCTACGCGCTTGCTGTCCAGCCGACACTGTTTGGCGAGGTGTCTCTTGTGCGCGCATGGGGACGGATCGGAACACGGGGGCAGCAAATGGTTCATCTCTTTGACAACGAAGGAGAGGCTGTCAGCCTGTTCCTCGATGTCCTTCGAGAAAAACGCGGCGGGGCTATAAGCCGAAACGAGTTGTGGACATTCAACGGATCTGAGCCATGTCGCCATCACCAACGATGACAACGAGGCTAGAAGCTGACACGGATTTTACATTGTCTCACGTTGAAGGAAATTTTTCATGACCACTACCAACGAAATCGCCGACAAGATTGCCGCCGATAACGGCCTGACCAAGGTTCAGGGCAAGGCCATCGTCGAAGCCGTTTTCCAGGCGATCACCGATGCAGCAAGCTCCGGCGCGGAGACGTCTATCCCTGGCTTTGGAAAGTTCAAGGTAAAGGCGTCGCCTGAACGCGAGGGCCGCAATCCGGCAACGGGCGAAGCCATGAAGATCGCGGCTTCCAACAAGCTGACCTTTGCGCCTGCCAAGGCGCTCAAGGATGCACTGAACAAGTGATCCTTCACAGGAAGAGCCCCGCCCTGTCGGGCCGGGCATTCCGGATCAGTCCCGGTCTGACCGGGACCAGATGAGGGAGAGGCCTTCCTCACCTTCGGCCTCGATCAGCGTTGCGTAGATCGGAGCGGGAAAGCTCGGGTCGTCAAGCTTGACCGAGAGATAGTCGCGGCCTTCGTTCGAGGTTTTCTTCCAGGCTGCGCCGAACTCTGTCGCCCCTGCGAGGATGCGGTAGTCTGGGCCTTTATTGGAGGTGCGCTCGACGGTGCGGATGGTCGCCTTGACGTTGAGGTTGAGGGTCTTGATGGTGCCGGTGAAGCCGTTGCCGGAAGCGGTGAAAGAGCCGATGGTTGCCATTGTCGTATTCCTTTTCGGTTGTTCGGGCCGCGTCCATCGTGGCCTCGATGGCAGTCGACAGGACCGGAGACGATCGGCCCGCACCTGAAAGGCCGAAACGGAGTGAAGGACGGCCAGGAAGAGGCTTTCTTGCTTCGCGAGGAATGGGCGCTTGAGCGCACAGGGGAAGAAAACGATCCGGCCGTTGCGGATGCCGATCGAGCCGAGTACCGCGAGGCGGTCTTGGGTCAGACATGCCCCATCGAGACCGCAGTGGACGTGCCGGCTTGCCAAATCAAGGGATACAGCAATGGTGTCATCTGCGCGGGCTCACGTCACCTGCATGCCTTTAGCGCCCCACTGACCCAATAGAGGGCTCAGCCGAGACTGCTGAGAACCTGCTCGTGTGTGGGACCATCGATAACTGGACTTTGCCTTTGCCGGCATTCTTCGCCGCGTACATGAGGTTGTCACCCGCGATAATCAACTGCTCTGCGGAGCGGTCGTCGCTTATGTCGATGAAAAGTGCGCCGACGCTGCAACCTACCGGATAACCGGTCAGAGACAGTGCTGCCGTCAATCGAACATGAAGGTCTTGCGCTGTTCTGATCGCTTCGCCATGGTCGGCGACGGCTATGGCGATCGCAAACTCGTCGCCGCCTAACCGTCCCGCAATTTGTCCCTCGGACATGAAGCTGTTTGCGGACGCTGCGAATGCCGTCAGCACCTGATCGCCTGCAGCATGGCCATGCTCATCGTTGACGCCCTTGAACCCGTCCAGATCAATGTAGGCAAGGAGGAGTGGTCGTCGCGCTCCGATCTTGCTGGACAGCCGCAGTTTCAGCTCGTCCTCGAATGCTTTGCGATTATAGACGCCGGTCAGCGGATCATGTGTTGCCAGGTAGGCTACTCGATCATGTGAGCGCTTAAGGCCCATGACGACCGCCGCATTGACGCCAAACGAAATCAATCGCCCGACATTGTTGTTGAGACCGGTCCAGAACTCAGGATCGGGATTGAACATGGGGTATCGTAGCCCGGCGACGATTGCGACAGCCACTGTGAACAGGACAGCCTGTCGGGTGCTCAACGTCCAGCAGGCGATCGTCACTGGGACGAGATAGAGGGCCGCCATCGACAACTGTTGCTGGTACGTGCCGACGTCAAGCAGCAGGGCAACCAGAGTGACGGCGAGCAGGATCGCCCAACGCTGGCCCGCCGGGCGTTCTTGCAACCAGTCGCCCAGTTGCTCCACAAGGCTTTCCTTTTTGGCGTCTACGTCAGCCTTGGTTGTCAATCTGATTATCCCGTAGGTGGCGATGGATTGCCGCCGAGCCCGGAACCTTCGGGTTCGACAAACTGTGGCGATCCACGCGTGATTGAAGCGAGATGTACGTTCAATGAGTGAGAGGGCAGGTTTCAGGCGGTCTGGACTGGTATCATTGATCAGGTCGAACAATGCGTGAGGGTAAGAGAGGTTGGCGATGAACCGTTTTCAAGCGGAAGTCCTTTACGATTTCGCCGAGGAAATGTTCTCGCTCAAGGCTGGTTCCGCAGACATTACTTCCATGCGGATCAAGGTAATTTATTCGTTATGAAACGCGGTTGGTTTTAGCGTTAAACGGCCGGCGCGTGCAGGACAGGGATCAGGGCCGCAACTGAGCTGGAAGCGATAGTTGGCGGAAGGTGTGGAAATTCGCTGCAGGCGCCCTATTTAGGTAGGGTGATGTCTACCCGTTTTGCGGTCGGCACGGTCAATTCCCCAGGAGATTAAAAATGACCAACGAAAAAGGTGCTGGCGCGCCTTTAAGCGCCGTTTCAGTTGCCAAGAAATATCGGATTGCGTTGGAAGACGCCAAGACGATCGTGGCCGAGCACGGCGACGATGCCAAAGCCATTCATAAAGCCGCTCGTCGGATCGCGGTCTAACGCAGAAGAAAGAAGTGCATTCGTGGCGGCGGAAGATTGTCCTCCTCATACAGGATGGAGGCGCACACCGAACGGCTAATATCGCCGGTATTTGTGATACTAAGCTGCGTACTCCGGCTCATTCATGTCCAACCTTGCAAAAAACACCGGGTGCTCGGTCATTATCAAGCCTATCGAATATGTGTCGCGCCGGAACATTCAAACCGTCGCGGTGTTTCGAGACAAGTGCTGATATTGGCCGAGCGTTTGTCTGATGAGTAGGGTGATGGGCAGAGATCCTTTACGAAGCAAAGGCCTTGTGCTCGTCGTCGAGGATGAGCCACTGGTGCGAATGTTCGCGGTCGCTTTCGTCGAGGATGCCGGCTTTGATGTCGTGGAAGCGGCCGATGCAAATCAGGCAGTGGCGATTCTGGAGGCACGCACCGATATCAGGATTGTGTTTACCGATATAGACATGCCCGGCAGCATAGACGGGATGAAGCTTGCACGCGCTGTTCGAGACCGCTGGCCACCGATCGAAATCATTATCGTCTCCGGCCAAAGGCGTCCCGTCGATAGCGAACTCCCTGCCCGCGCGGTTTTTTTCGCGAAGCCTTATGATGTCGACGCTGTGACAACTGAACTTGATCGGATGGCCGCATCGTTTTGATTGCAAAGGAGAGGGCGATGTACGAAACGACTTCAGAGTTTTATGCAAGCGCCAACGGAGACAAGTGGTTCCTGGAGCGAGGCGAAACAGCGCCCTCCGTCATTCACCGCGCGAACCCGGCATCTGGGGGAGCTGAAACGAGGTGGTCAGTGGACGACTTTCTCAAGGTTGCTGAAGATCACCCACAAGTTGCTGCGCTTCGCAACGCCCTTGCCGAACCCGGCGGCCTTGAAAAGGGAGGAAATCCCTCAACCACAGGGAAACTGGACAAAGCGCCAACCGTATATCCGTGGAGTGTCCATCGCTCCTCGGCGTGATGAATGCCGATCTAAGCTTGGTTTGCTTCCGGCTTTCCAAAAACAATGGTGACCTTCATGCCCATCCCTGGCGTAGATTCCACCTGAACATCCGCCCTGGCGTTCTGCTTGATCGACTGCACAATCATTGCGCTGAGTTTACCGCGCCGTGGCCAGTCGGATGGATTGCTGAGACCGATGCCATTGTCTGCAACCGAGATCCTGCAGCCCGCATCATCCACCACGCAGCGCAAGATAATCTCACCGCCATCACGATCCTTGAAAGCATGTTTGAGCGCGTTCGTCATCAGTTCGTTGATGACCAAGCCGACCGGCATCGCGATATTGACCGAAACGGGCCAGGTGTCGACCTTCATGTCAAGCCGAATACCCTGAACCGCATGTGCGGCCATGACCGCCGAGGCGATCTGGCTCACATAGGTCCCGAGATCGACAGTCTCATCCGCGTTGGTATCCGACAGAGAACGGTAGAGGATCGTTAGCGCATCTACCCGGCCGGCAAGTCGGTTGAAACGCGCGCTTTCATCCGGATGTTGCGCGTTGCGAGCTTCCATGCGGATGAGCGCTGTGATCATCTGAAGATTGTTTTTGACCCTGTGCTGCAACTCCTTGAGCAGCACGTCCTTTTCCGCCAGCGTTGCGGCCAGGTCAGCGCCGGTCTGTCCACTATTCGTGGTCGCGATTGCGACAAGACGAAAGAGAGGGGTTCCAGCGTCATCGACGATTGTATTCGACCAGGCGTCAACATGCGACTGGGGCTCCGTCGTGGACGATGTCGCAAATGTCCCCAAGTATTCCTCGCCAGCCACAATGGCAGTCGCCAGGTCCTGGTCTCCACTCACCGAGCGCGCCAGCGGAAGCGATGACCATGGCTTGCCCTGGAGTTCCTCCGCCGAGGTACCCATCAAACGCTCGAACTCAATATTGACGTATGCGAGCACCTCGTTTGACGCGAGTTCGGCCACGGCCACTCCGAACGGTACGTGGTCGAGGAATTGTCGGAAGCGGTCATCATCCAACGCCTCCCCGAGATGAGGAAGGTCGGCTACCGTTTCGGGGCCGATCGGCGATTCTTCAGCTTCTGTCATTTGCAACTCGCGACGATATTCGTTCGGTGCTTATCACGCCGGATGGCGGGGAGCTAAAGGAATCCTGATTTTTGGAGCGCCATGCCAGCGAACCGGTTCTTTACCGCGCTTGGGTGGGATCGCTCGGCCGAAGATGATGCAGACATCTGGCCTGCTTGCCCACTGGGCGTATTCAGGGGAAGGCCGAAGACCCAAGCCCGACCTGGATGCGCGCAAGCGGCGCTGTCAGCTTCCAGACGATCCGCTCATCCGTGAAACTCCATTTCGCATGGCCGGACAGGGCGGAAGGCACCAGCTTTCCGAGGACCAGGGCTCCGAAACCCTCCTCCTGCGCCAGCAATTCGGCGTAAGCCACCGCTGGCTCAGACCAGACCAGCTCGAATATCTCGCCGCCCCCTTTGCTCGTCAGCCCCCAAGTCACGGATATGCCGCCAACATCGGTGACCCCGAAGCGCATCGCGTTCATGGTTAGTTCGTGGAAGGCCATACCAAGATTGAGGACGGCGTTGGCGTCAAGTACGATCTTCGGCCCGAAAACCTGGATCGGCTGAAGCGCCTCAAAAGGTCGGAGTTGGTGGGCCACGAGATCGGCAAGGCTGACACCGGCCCAATCCACCTGCGAGAGAAGATCATGCGAATGCGAAAGCGCCATGATCCTTTCGCGGACCCGCTTCTCGAACTCTTCGATTGATCGAGCTCGTATTGCTGTTTGCCTGATGACAGCCAGGACTACGGCGTACTGGTTTTTAACGCGGTGATTGATCTCCCGCATCAAGAGGCGGAGCCGGCGGTCGCTTTCTCGCATCTCCGAGATATCCCGGGCAATGCTCGATACCCCGACAAGTTTTCCGGTCCGGCTTTTGATTGGAGAAATGGTGATCGAAATAGGGACCATCTGCCCGTCCCGATGGCGTCGGGTCGTCTGGAACGGATCGATACGCTCTCCCAGCTTCAGCCGGCGCAATATGTCCGCCTCTTCATCCCGTTTGTCCTCGGGTATGATCAGATAGATCGGCTGTCCGACCGCCTCGCTTTCCGCATAGCCGAACATGCGCTCAGCGGCCTTATTCCAGCTCACGATCTTGCCGGAAAGATCCTTACTGATGATGGCGTCGAACGACGACTCGACAATGGCTGCGAGGCGTTCTGCGCTATGCTCTTCCATGCCGGGCCGCTTAGCTTATTTCTGCTTAGTTGGAATGATTTAGGCAGTCCCATCGCAGATCAACCTCTAAGACCATAAGAAAGTTCAGGCACGGTCATAGGTGAAGGACGTTAGGAGCGTCGTCACGAAATTACTGGCCCGCTCCTTGACGAGCATTTCCGTCCACTCGCTGGTGCCGCGAAGTCTTAAGTCGGTCTGGATGCTGTCAACGGCCGCTTCTTCGATCCGCTTGATATGGGCGCTGAAGGCCGCTTCGCCGGCACCATGGTACATGTCACGGATGACCATGCGCAGGATTTCCTGGATCGCTATCTGCCAGGCGGTGTTGATAGCTTGCAGCTCGTTCGTGTCCGGTGCCATTAGAGGCTCCTCAGGAATGAGTAAGTTGGAGCGCGACTGTAAAACCACGCCCTTGTCTATTCCACGGCAGCATCCACTAGGAGGTGGGCGCCTGAACGTTATGCCTGCCGGGCCTTGCGGGCAGCATAACGTCTGTCGCGTTCAGCCTTGCGGGCGGCCTCGTCTTCAACGACACGCGATATCCGGGCATTTTCGGCGGCTTGTCGCGCCTCGATCTCGGCCGCGGCCGCTGCCTCGACGGCCGCCTGCTCTTCTGCCGCAAGAGTCTCGATGCGGGTGCGCTCCTCATGCTTCAGTCGTTCCCGTTCCGCGCGGCGTGCTTCGCGGGCTTCAACAAGCGAGATACGCTCGGCTTGTCTGGCGGCTTGCGATGGCTCTGCCGCCGTCTTTGCAGCCTTGTACGCAGTCAGAAGAGCTGACTTGGCGTCTGCAGCGGCGGAGCGTCGGTCGGTGAGTTCGTTGTTTCTGGCGTGTCTCAAATCTATTTCCTAACTTTTGTGTCTGGGATGATCAGTCGGGCTTGGATCGTTTTGCGAGCAGCGCGGAGGTCGCAGACGCGCGGCCGGCTTGCTCCTTTGCAAGGCGGGCCTCGCGCAGCCGGGCAGTTTTGGCATCACGCGCCTGAGCGATCGATGCGAGCTCTTCGGCCGCATTGTTCTTGGCGAAGAACTCTGTCTGGAGATTTCCGAAAGCCGCCTCTGCCTGCTGTCGAGATTTGCTGTATGTCTCTGTCATTGAATTTCCTCCTGGCCACGATGCCAAAACGAAAGAGGCCAGGCGATTTGCCTGGCCTCAAACTGATACATTGCTTCCGGCAGTGCCAGTACATCCGTGGTCAAAGGGAAGCAGGATATCGATTAAGCGGACTGCAGGTTGCAGGCCGACATCTTGCCCGACTTGCGATCGCGCTCGAGTTCGAAGCCGATCTTCTGGCCTTCAACGAGTTCGCGCATACCGGCGCGTTCGACTGCCGAGATGTGAACGAAGGCGTCAGCGCCGCCGTCGTCAGGCTGGATGAAGCCGAAGCCCTTGGTGGAATTAAACCATTTTACTGTGCCAGTGGTCATGATGAACCCTTTCAAAGCATAGAGTGAGAAACCGCGAAGCTGGTGCCACGCGGACGAAAACCGACTATTTTTGAAAGAGAAGTTCGCTTAGAGCGCGGTGCCAATCGCGCGGTAGACAAAGCTCGGCAAGCAAAAGATCGATACTCGATACATAAGGCACGACAGCAGGATTGTCAACGTTTAGTTTTCAAAAAACGTTATATTCGTCTTTTGGTTGTGGACTCGCGAAAGACCCGCGATCGGCGACCCCTTATATACACGGTCCTTGCGGGCCACCTCACGCGCTGATACGCCCGAAGGCGCTAAGTCATTGGAATACTATGGCCCACCGGCAGCACTTACCGAATTGCGGCTCATGCCTGAACGCGTTGTGCCAAGTCTTCCTGATGCAGGACGTAACGAATTTCGCCAAGAATTTCGGTCCGCCGTGCTGCCCTGTCCGCGAGGCACCGAGCGATCTCCGCCTCGGTCGTGCCCGGGGCGAAGTCCCCCATCTCGTTTTCGGCGATATCGCGAAGAATGTTCATCAGCACAAGGTTCTTCTCGTGCATCTGCATGACCATTTCCTTCACTTTCAAACGCTGAGACATGATTGTCTTCCCTCCTGAAAACTGCCTTTGGACTGCTAACGGCTCAAAGGGGCGGAATGGTCCCTGCAACATTTGAAATTCGTCATTCTGGTCAGCTACGCGCACGCCTCGAACCCGCCATTTTGTCTAGTCGCGGTTGGTCCCGCCCGCGACACGCCAGTTGGGGTGAGAAGCCACAAGGAAGCATGGCAGCCATGTCCGCATGAACGGCAGATGACGACCAGTTGAGCATCGGTCGGCCAGGAGCGGGGTTCGGGCACAGGCACGATCGGCGTTGACGGCTATTGCGAGACCACAGCATTTGTAGATCGTTTTTATCCATCCACCTGATACAAGGAAGCTTCTGCGGATGTAACGGACGCCATGATTTCGGCAATCGAGATAGTGGCGCGACGGAAAGGCTTCCAATGGGCTGGAAAACGCCAAAGTTCGACTATGTAAACGGCTACAAGATCGTCGAGCTCGAAGGGCCGACCTTCAAAGTCTTCGACGGCGATCGTCAAATCGGTGAAGAGTTTCCGTATTCCGGGGAGGCTGCTGCTTATGCGAACTCCTTGCCAAAGCTCGATACCGGAAGTAGGCGAGACAAAACTTGAGAGTGGACAAAACTCCCTTGGCCCTGGAGCGGCTCGGTTGGTCCCCGTTTTTTGCGGATCAAGTCGGACCCAGAGAGGCTGATCTCGCTCCGCGGCGTATCGCTTCTGTCCACCGCGCACGCATCGAGGCAATCGATGTGACAGGGCCTGTCGGCTTGGAGCTGCCGGGAAACAGCAATACCGCTGATTTCGCTGTCGGCGACTGGGTCCTTGCCGATCCATTGACCGATATGCTCGTCACGAGGCTTGACCGGAAGAGCGTGTTTCAGCGACGGCCGGAAAACAGCCGAGGCCAGCAGCAACTGGTTGCCGCCAACGTCGATACCCTCTTCATTGTAACTTCATGCAACGCCGATTTTGATCCGGCACGGCTTGAACGTTACCTGATAATGGCAGGCGAGGCGGGGAGCGATGCGGTCATCGTATTGACGAAAGCCGATACTGCGGAGGATGTCGGCCAGTTTCAGGCGCAGGCCGAGGCATTGCGACGCGACCTGCCGGTGGTCGCACTGAATGGACGCTCAGCCGATGCAATCTCCTTGTTGAAACCGTGGCTGGGAATCGGTCAGACAGTCGCGTTGGTAGGATCATCAGGTGTTGGGAAGTCGACACTGGTGAACACGCTGTCGGGCTCTGGAACCAATCAGAAGACCGGAGCCGTCCGTGAGTATGATGCGCAGGGACGTCATACCACCACGGCGCGGTCTCTGCATGCCATTCCAGGCGGTGGCTGGGTCATCGACACGCCGGGGATTAGAACGCTCTACGTCAGCGACATTTCTGACGGAATAGACACGCTGTTCGCAGAGATCACCGAGCTCACTCCACTCTGCCGGTTTCGTGACTGTACCCATGCCCATGAACCGGGGTGTGCAGTCCAGGCCGCGATCGCGAGCGGCACCCTCGATCCGGATCGCCTCGAACGTTGGCGCGGTCTGCACGCGGAAAACCGTGACCGGACACCTGTTCTAAGTGGGCCGCGAGGGAACAAGGTTGTCAGGAGGAAGAGATACTGACGCTTGGTTGCAGCGCACGGCTGTCGCCCATCAACACGCTACTGATCCTAGACGGACACACTGAGCATGAAGGCTAAGCCTGCGGATACTGTACTGACTGTCAGATACCAGTACGCGCACTTTTGGTATGGATAACAAGCCGGGATTTGTCTGCCGGGCGCTCTCCCAGCCGCGATCTGCGGACGCCACGGCCCGGCGTCGAGCGCCGGCGCCCCAAGCTCCTCGGCAGTTCAGCGCTTCTCCGTGATCGTCGCAAGCGGGGCGGCTTCGCTTTCAAGTGCCAGCCGCGCTCTCGGCCAAGCGCCTTCGTCCGCGCCGAGCGCGCTCTGAAGCCATGCGAGCGTGAGACGCCGGGTCGCTTCAAGCACGTCTGGCGCTTCAGTCTCTGTTTCCTTTGCGTCGAGCGCGGCGATCCCGCCAAGGCCATGCCCGACGCCGTGCATCATCAGCATGGAGAATGCGCCTGGCGCGTCATGAAACGCATCCGCATGCCAATCAGGGCCGCGGGTTGTAAAATGCGGATTGTCCATGTCACCGCAAACGACCAGGCTCTGTGTCGAGAGCGTCGAAAAATCGACGTCGAAGAACGGAAACCGCGCAGCACTCTCAGGCGTCATGTCCTTGCCGCCGCGTCCCGGCGTTGTCAGGAGAACGCCCGCTGAGATGCGAGGGTCGGAAAAGTCCTCACCATCCAGCTGTGCACCGAGCAGGAGCCCAACCGTGTGGCCGCCAAAGGAATGGCCCACCGCGCAGATGCGAGCATGATCCATCCGGCCAGCAACGGCCGGCGCTCGCCGTTCAATCTCAGCCAACTGGTCAAGGATCGCCTTCATCTCCTCAACACGCTCGCGCCAGAAGAACGGTGCGCCAGGTGAAGCCGAGGGCAGGCCACCGACCCGCGAACTCGCATGGGTCGGCTGGATCACCACGAACCCCCTCTCCGCCCAGAACTGGACAAGAGGAGCGTAGCCGTCCTTTGAAGGGATATAGTTGGATGGGCCGTAGCCATGCGACAGCAGCAGGATCGGCAGGTTACTTCCCGCAGCTGGCGCGGTCAGTCGCAGTTCAAGCGGTTGGCGCCCTGGCATCGGAAGACGGATAGGCGTGTAGGCCACGGTGAGAGTGGCTTCAGGCGTCGGAATATGTTTCGCAAGATTGATCAGATTGTTCATGGTCTAGACCTTCAATGGTGGATTTCGGATGGTGATGTTCAGGCGAGCGAATGTCCCGCCTCGCGGAACGCGGTTTCCGCATCGGCGCCGGCGGGGATCTTCATTGGCGCGTCGATCTCTGTCACAGACCGCCAGACGGCCTCTGCAACCGCATCCGCCGTCGTGACCTCAGTGCCCGAACGCAGCTTCGTCATGTACTCGTGGACAAAGGCGGTATATGGCTCCGGGATTTCCATGCCCATGCGCGAGACAGCATTCTTGCCGAAGCCGGTCGTCGGCGCCGAGCCAGGCAAAACAAGTTTGGCGCGGATGCCGAACAGAGCCGCTTCAAGTGCGAGGCTTTCCGTGAAAGCATTGAGGGCCGCCTTGCTGGCGGTGTAGACCGCGAGCGCGGCCAACGGCCTTATCGTGACGGCGGAGCTGACATTGACGATGACGCCTGAGCGACGGGCCCGCATCTGCGGGAGAACGGCTTTGGTCATGGCCATCGCACCGAAGACATTGGTCTCGAAAAGTTCGCGGATCTTCGACATCTCCGTACCCTCCAGCACGTTGAGCATGCCGACGCCGGCATTGTTGACCAGAGCATCGATCGTGCCGGCGGCTTCGACCGCGTTCGCGATACTGTCGGCACTCGTGACATCGAGCGGCAGGATTTCGAGCCGGTCGTTCGAGGGAAGAAGGTCGTTTCGCGGCGTGCGCATGGTCGCGATCACGTTCCACCCGGCCTCCACGAATTTCTGCGCGATGGCGAGGCCGAAACCGGACGAGCAACCGGTGATGAGGATCTTTGGCATGTTCCGTCTCCTGACATTTAACTAGGCTGAAGATGGACCTGATTCCCCGGACCTGCTATATGCGTATATCCGAAAGTGTTTAGCGGAAGTCCGAATAATGACCGATCCGGTTGCGGAAGTTGTTTCCTTGTTGAAGCCGAGCCCGTCGATCTCAAAGCTTGTGACGGGCGGCGGTCGGTGGCTGGTTGAGCGTACGGAGCTCGGAAGCCCTTTCTACTGCGCCGTGGTCGAAGGACGTTGCCTGATGACGATCGCCGGTCGTGAGGCCATGGTGCTGACTGCAGGTGACTTCGTCTTGGTCCCAAAGATCTTCTCGTTCACGATGAGCAGCATGGAGCCACCGCCACGCGGCGCACTTGCCCAGCGTTTGGAAACCAGCCCCGGTGCCTTCCGGCTGGGCGATCCGGAAGCGCCGGCAGAGATCAAGGCACTGGTCGGGCATTGTGATTTCGGCTCGGATGACAGAGCTCTTCTCGTTTCGCTACTACCGGAGGTCATCCATATTCAAGGTGAAGGGCGACTGATGGCCCTGGTCCAGATGATAAACGAGGAGACGCGAGCTGACCGGGTCGCGCGGGAGATGGTGCTTCATCGACTGCTCGAAGTGCTATTCATCGATGCGCTACGATCAGCAGCCAATGCCAAGGCGCCCCCGGGCCTCCTGCGTGGTATGGCCGATCCGCTGCTGGCGCCGATCCTGCGACGGATCCATGCAGATCCGGGTCGCAGCATGACGGTGGAGACGCTTGCTCGAGAAGCCGCCATGTCTCGTTCGACCTTCTTCGATCGTTTCCGCAAAGAAGTTGGTGTCGCGCCGATGGAATACGCGACGGGATGGCGCATGGCGCTGGCGAAAGAGTTTCTTCGGGAGGAGATCGCGTTGGCCGAAATCGCCGAACGCGTCGGCTACGGATCGACAAGCGCCTTCAGCGTCGCTTTCAATCGGCATGTGGGAATGCCGCCTGCCGCCTATGCGCGGGCAGCTGTTGCCGTCTGAATCTTGCGCCTCTCACCACCGATATAGGCCGCCAGTTCTTCGGGCGTTCCCTTGGGAAAAACCTCTTTCAGGAAATCGATGCCTGGTCAGGCTTCCCTGGTAGAGGAGAAGGCGTCGCCGATGGTGGCGTAGCAAACGCCTTATGCAGGCGAAAACACGGCTCCCCACATTGACTTTGAGAAAAGGCGAATCGAAAGCTTGACCGCCTAACAGAGGAGAACACTGATGGCTGACGAAACTGCGATTGAGACCCCTGCCACGACCGAAGCCGCCGTTGAAAAGAAGACCCGCAAGCCACGCACGCCGAAAGTCGCGGCCGAAGCCAGCACCGTCGATTCGACCGCTGCACCTGCCGAAAAGCCGGTCAAGAAAACGCGTGCGAAGCGTGGCTCCAAGGCGGCTCCGGTCAAGGCTGAAAAGGCCGTTCCCGCACCCAAGGCGGCCGCTGCTCGCGCGCCCCGCGTCGGAGCTGCTGCTTCCGCTCCCGTCGCCACCCCTGTTGACGTCCTCGACGATATCGCCGACCTCATCAAGCTTGAGGAAGAGAATAAGCAGCTTCGCAAGGAGCTCTCGGAAAAGCTGCGCGCCGAAAATGCGGATCTGCGCAAGCGCCTTGGCAAGGCCTGAATTCTGGTTTTGAGCGGCGCCACGCGTTTCCATACGATGGCGCCGTCAATCTTTCCTATGATTGAGCCTGAATCAATGCGGTTTTGGTGACAATGAATGACTGCGGCAATGTCCCCGCCGCCATGCTTGAAGGTAAATGCAATGAGAACACCATGGAGATTTGTGGCTGACCTGGTGTCGCGTAAACCGAAACCAGATAGCTATGAGGAGAGCCCCGCGGTCGCGCTGACGACCATTGCTCTCGAATATAAGCCTTCACCCGAAGAGGAAAAACCTTCCCACGACGAAACGGCAGTCGACCGCTCCGCTGAGTCCGAGTCCGAAGCGCAAGTCGAGGCAAGCCCGCTCGAACCAGATGCTGGATCGAAGGACATCGAAACGGCGGCCGCAGTTGCAACGGACGCTCCTGCTGGCCAGGTCGGTGACGAGGAGCCTGTTTTTCTCTCCCCGCAACAAACTGAGGAAAAGTCGCCTTCTCCCACGCTGACCGAAGCTGCCGAAACTCTGGTGAAGCGAGCGCCGGCACGTCGAAACAAGATCAATCCAGCCGTGGAGCCTGTGGTTTCCACCACCCAGTCCGACGAGGTCACCCCTGCCGTCGCCGCCGGCCCGAAATCGTTCGCGGCTGAAATGGCTAACCTGGATGTGGAGGTTGTTGCGCTCCGGCGCCAGCTTGCAAAGAAGCTCATCGAGCAGAACGCGCAGTTGCGCAAGATGCTCACCAGATTCGACGGGCGCTAATTGCGCGCCGCCGTTCCGATGCGGGAAAGGCTCCGCCGGTGGGGCGGAGCCTCGTGATGTCAATCAATCCCGGTTCGGGCGGGACCAGATGAACTGGAGGCCGTCCTCGCCTTCGACTTCAGCGAGCGTTGCGTAGATCGGAGCCGGGAAGCTCGGATCGTCAAGCTTGACCGAGAGGTAGTCGCGGCCTTGCTCGGAGGTCTTCTGTCAATCGGCGTCGTAACGGGGGTCTGACGCAATCTCGATGACATCATGGCGCTCCGACAACACGTGCTTCGAGCAGATCCAGCTTTCCGCGGCCGTACATCTGCCGCTTGATGAGTTTGAGCTTTGTGATCTGGCCCTCAGTCTGGCCGTTCGACCACATCGAAGTTATTGCATTCTGGACCGCTGCCCGGTCGCGGATGACGCCGTTAGCGAATGACGCGACCAGGCTTCCCGCCGCGCGGTCGATCCAAGCTTCCAGATCATCTTTAGACTTGCTGCGCAGCATTTTGTGGAAGCTCTCGACGACGTCCCTGGCCTCCACAAGATCCGGTAACCTCTCTTCGATGGCGGCGACTGTCATCGTTTGAGCCGTGGTCAGGTTGTTGCGTTCAAGCGTCATCAGGCGGACGATGGTGCGTGCGGCCGGCGCATGTCCGAGCCCGTTCTCGGCCTTTTCGGCACGCCTTCGCCGCGTTGCCCATTCAGTTACAACGCGGAGACCGCCGCCGAAGCCAGTCAACCGAAGCTGCCGCCAAAGTTCAGCGCCGTTCCGCAATCCGGCGTCCCATTGCGCTTCAAGCCAAGGCAGATGCGGTTCCAGGGAGGTTTGCCGGACCCTGAAGATGTCGGTCTGTTGACCACGAACAACACTGCGAACCAGCTTTCGGCTGTGCCCGGTTCTGCGCACGATCTCCTTGATGGATACGCCTTCGCTGACGAGACCACGGATGACGGCGTTTGCATCTTCACGCCGCAGATATCCCTCATATTGCAGTCGCTCGGCCGCTGTCAGAAGCTTTGGATTTACAGTTGCTGTGCCGATTGCAATGCGGACCTGCCGCATTGACTTGCGAACGGCGTCAAGAAAGGCGTGGCTGGCGTTTTCCATCAGATGCCAGCGGTCGGCGACCTGTTCGGCGTGTGGCAGGGCTTGTGCAGCGGACTGCGCATACCCGCCGCCGCGGTCTCGCGCGACGATTTCGATCTGCGGCTGCTTGACCAGCCAAGCCTTTGCGGTCGAGGGTTCTCGGTCGGGCAATAATGCGATCGTCTTTCGCCGCTCCAGATCGCAGATGATAGTGCCATATCGGTGATTGCGACGCCACGCCCAGTCATCAATGCCGATGACGCTTGGCGGGGGTGGTGGGCGATCATATCGGCGAACTGTTCGCAGTAGCGTATCATTGCTAACCGGTAACCCGAGACGATCTGCGAACCGTGCTGCTGGCCGACCACCCAATGCCAAAGCGAGATGGTGAACCAAGGTCTCCAGGCGCGCTGTCCGGCGGGCCATGGGTCGGATCACGCCATCACCGAAACGCTCGGCGAAAATCTTTCGGCGGCAATGGACGACAATGCAGACGAAGCGTCGGACCGTCAGGTGCAATTTGATCCTTCGGCTCGCACACGGCAGATCGGTGATAATCCGAGAATAGCGACTATGAACACGATGGAGGTCGTGCCGCATTCGGGACACCTACAACCTCGGGACTGACCATGGGCGGTGACGACGATCACATCGGGTCCGGGATGCACTGCCTCCACGCTCAACTCGGCAGGGATTAAATCAGAAGGCTGAAAATAGGCTCGCATGGCGCTGGTTCTCCTTCAAGAACCAGGCCAGTAGAACCCGAAACATCATCGAGAATGAGTCAGACCCAATTTTGGACGCCGATTGACACAAGTCATGCAGCCTCTGGAACCAGCGAAGTTTGTAGTCGAATTTCGGACCGGGATATGGATTGCCGTTCGGGAGATAGATCCCTCCGATGACGATGCCGTCGACGATGGCTTCGATATATCGGCTGTGCTCGTCTTCCGGTTCGCCTGGCAGACCTTTTCTCGTGAGGTGAGGCTCCCGCCCCTTGGCAAGGATTGCGACGCCGTTCCATGACTTCTGGCCCAGCCACACAGCCCCGTAGCCGGCAGCCTCGATCGCCTTGACCGGAAACTTCTCCTGCGGCGCCTTCAGCTCCTGCAGGCAGACGACGTCCGGCCCGGCCTCCTCAAGCCATCGGAGGAGAACTTCGAGCCGGCCGTTGACGCCGTTAACATTGTAGGTGGCGAGCTTCACAGCTCAGTGTCGGCCGATTTCCGCTTCGACCTCTTTCGAGAATTCCCGGCGCTCTTCACGGCTCTCTTGACCGCATCCTTCGACACGCCTTCCTTCTTCGCCTCATAGCGGACTTCATGATCTTGTCCGGCTGCGACCTTGGCTCGATCCTGTGCTCTGCCTCGGGACGTGGCTGCCATCGCAAGTCTCCTACGGATGTAAAGATCAACTGCTGATATTCTAGCAGCGCGATAGCAGAGGCAATGAGACATTTTCTGTTTGGCCGCTGTAGTGCCTGCGGGCCAAAATTCTTCTGCACAAGTCGGGTCGGGATCAGCCTTCGATCTGTGACAAACGCTCAAGCCGTATAACGTTCGTGTAGTCGGCCTTCGAAGACCGTACCGCCAGGAATGCCGCGACGAGATCTTTTTGAGTGAACGGCTTCATGAGCACCGGAATTGCCACCTCGGCCCCGGCTTCGAGCCTGTCGCTGTACCCCGTCATGAGCACTACCGACAACTCGGGGTGTGTTTTAGCGAGTTCATCCGCAAGATCGATACCGGACATGCCAGGCATCATAATGTCGCTGATCACACCTCGGATCCCAGTCTCTCGTTTCAGTATCTCAAGGGCTTCCACGCCGTTTCCCGCCGTGAAGAGCGTGGGTACCAATCCCTCTAACGCCAAGCGCGCTGACTCAAGGGAGGCAGGAGTGTCGTCGACGATCAGGATGCAGTCTGGGAGTTCCCGATGCGCTAAAGAACCATCGCTCGCCTCTCCTATCGCATTTGACCTCGGGATTAGCAAAGTGAACGCGCTTCCATGACCCTGCAGACTTGCCGCTTTGATAAGGCCGCCACAACTTGTCACGAACCCGTGAACTTGCGTCAGGCCCAGACCTGGACCGCCGTCTGCCTTAGTGGAAAAGAAGGGCTCGAAGACCCTTTCGATGTCAGACGTCGCGATGCCGGATCCTGTATCAGTCACCGTCAAAGCGACCATCGGACCTTTCAACTTTTTGTCCTCAAAGGCTGCCTCTGGAATATTGCGCGCTGTGATTGTCACCAGCCCCCCAACAGCCATCGCTTCGCGAGCGTTCGTCAGTAGGTTTATCATCGCGATCTCCAGCCCGGCGGGATCGACCTGGATTGGCCAAAGATCATCCGGAAGCCGAATTTCGATCGCAATGCTGTCGTTGAGCGCCTGCTTCAGGAGAGGAGACATCTCCTCCAGCTTCTGTCCAAGCTCTATATGCTCAGCGCCTTGGTTGGAGCGCCGAGCGAAGGAAAGGAGACGACGGGTGATACTCTTCCCTCGCGAAAGGCCTTCCTTCATGTGGCCCAAGAGCCGCGTCACACGCTCCTCATCGTTCCGGCGCCTCTCAATCCCTTCCACGCCCGATTGGAAGACCATGAGGAGGTTGTTGAAGTCATGAGCTGCCTGACCGGTCAGCTTCCCAAGCGCATCCATGCGCTGCCAGTTCGCGAGGCTTTCCTGTTCGGCGGCCCTCACCTGCATCTCACGATAGAAGAGGAATGACGCAGTGGCGCAGAGGCAGATAATCGCGCCGCTTGCCAAGACCAGCAAAAGCGTCGCCTGCTGTGCCGGCCTTTCGTATTCGGCGGAAGGCAATCCAACTCTGACGCGCCACGGTATGCCTGACAGCGATGCCTCCGCCGTATGCAAGCTGCCAATACCCTGAACGTCGAAACGTCCCGATCCCTTGGCCTGTGCGAACTCCGCGGAGGGTCGGCCTTCGAAACCGGGACCATCGGTAGCTGACACAAGTCTATCGCGGCTGTCCACCACCCACGCCGACCAGTTTTTAGGCAGCCCGCTCCGCTGAAGGATCAAGGTGATCATCGCAGGGCGAATAACGACGGACAGAACTGCCCTCACTCGATCACCCCTCTCTATCGGCACGCGAACGGCAAACGCAGCCCTTCCGCGGGCTCCGACCACGACATTCCCTATGACTCCGGTGTTCGTACGAAAGACTTGTTCGTGGCTTTCCTGATCGATCACCTTGCGGGAGGCGGAAGGCAAGAGAGGAGGAAACGCGAGGACAACTTCGCCGTCCTCGTTCGTGACCCTCACCTGCTCCCAGTTTGGCAACCGAGTGGTGATCCGGCGCGCGGTCTCACCGAAGCTCGTTTTCGAGACTGGGAGGTCCATCCGTGGAGACTCGGCGACCAGCGCCAGAAGCTGCAGTTGCGTATCAAGCTCGCGCTGGAGCGCACCTGACAGGAGGCCTGCCCTGTCTTTGACACTCGCGTCGATCTCAGCCTGCTGCTTATTTATGATGAACCACCCCATCAAGCTTGCCAGCACCAGAACGGGAGTGGTAGCGGCGCTAAGAAGAAGAAAGGCAAGCCGGGCCCGGATCACGTTGAAACCTCAGTTGTATTGCAGATCAAGATAGTCAGTAACGGGGGCTAGACAAGTGGATGGGTATCCATTCGATATCGATCGATTGGAAAGGAGATCACATGCCACCAGCGCAGACTTCAAGGGTCGTGCGCGGATCGAAACGTCGCCTCCTGTCGAGCCCGACCAAAATTCGTAGTGGTGCTGGGATTCCGCCACTAGCCACGGCGTAGGCGTTACAGGCCGATTGTGAAAGCGTGAATCGTCAACCACGCGAAAAGCCTGGTTCGAGCTACATCGCTTCCGCGCACCGCGAAAAACGGCCCCGCAATGTTTGGCTGTTCCTTCCGATCCGTAAGTGTTTCTGGGCTCTCGGTCTCGGGGCGGTTATCGCAGCTGTCCGCGTAGGAAGAGCCGTCGAGACAAAGGAGTATCACAACAGGCGCGCCGGGTCGTCACGCTCCTGACCGCCAAGATCGATGACGCGCTGACGCCAAAGACATTCTGTAACAGACGAGCCGATCTTCAGGCGAAACACTCATCAGAGGCCAGTGGTTCGAGCATCCTTTTAAGTTGAACTGGATGCTTCACACCGAAAAGATACCAGTTCACGAGATCCCGCGCGATATTAGCAGCGTCCGGATGATCCAGCGAGACCGATTTCTCGACGCAAACCTCCTCCAGCACCGCCCTGAGGACGCGAAGATCCGCCGGCTCCAATGTGTCATACGAAGAAAATACCACCGCAGCCCCCTGCTGCTCCACCCATCGACATAGTAAAGGGTTTGCTTTGCCCATCGCAAGCGATTATCGCGCCATCAGACTTCCGTCCGACACCGCACCCTTAATCCGACCCGAATAGTCGCCGGTCGCGACTTTGGCTCTTATAAGTTACTGCTGAGTATTACGGCGTGCGGCAACCGGATCGACGATTGCATTGTTATCTACCGGCTGCGGGTTGCGCCTAGCAGCCTTCACGGGCTATTCAGGGAGAGCGGCGGCACGAAGCGCATCCCTAAGACATTGCGAGAGTGCTGGGGCACAATCAACGCCGGCGAAATGGCGTCTAAACGAAACGTTGGATGCAGCTCAAGCACCTGTGCGGCAACTGCCTTTGCTTTCTCCAGCCGATTGAGCTTGACCAGCGCCGCAGACAGTTGCACGTGTGCAATGCTGTGTTCGGGATTGCACTGCACCGACTTGTAACCTTCTCCGCCAGTATCTCACGAGCGGGTTTGATGGCTTCATCATGGGCCTCATCGATGCTAGGGAACTCAAGTCCTTCGGAATCTTCGTAGAGACCGTCTTTGCGGACATTAAAGTAATACAGGGCATGCGGTCTCCATCAGACAGAGAATTCCGAACCTCTATCTCCTGTTCCAGTTCCCGACAGGCAGCCCGACAAAAGAAGGCCCGCTACAGCGGCCCCAAGTTCTGGGGATAGGTAACACGGAGGAGGACGGATAACGGAGCTTGGGGAAGAGCTACCTCATCTACCTCAGTGTCGCGCCACAGAGGACGCTGTACTTTGCAGATCGTGAAGAGTTGTGTCGGTCCGGCCGCCCAGTCACCGGCGACAGGTAGACTGCGGAATGAGCTTCGAAGACATATTTCGCGGTGCGCCTCAGGAGATCGTCGAAGAGGCAGAGCGGTTCGCTTCATATGGCGTCTTGTATAGCCGAGCGCGATCAAGTGCCGCTGGAGGCGTCCACGCTTGTATCCATCGGTAGGTCCTTTGAAGTTGGATCAGGTGAAGCGCCCTCCACCTTTGGGAGTAGGTTAGTTATTTCAATCGCTTTTAGGTTCTAAAGGCCATGGAAAACGACAGGTGCGAGCGTTATCTTCGGACATGGGCAGTAGCCCGCGAAATTGGTCGAGGGTGCCCAAAGAAGGAGGATTAAATGCACACGCTCGTCACTTTGTTCGCTGCCTTATTGATGATGCCTGCACGGGCCCTTCATCTAAACACGCCTCCCCAGCCGCCGATGACGCCTGAGCGGTTGATCCGGATGGGCGCCGGAAATTAGCTTTGAAGTTGGTTCAGTCAAAGCGGCCTAACCCAAATGGGTGATGTGCTACTCTCAAAAGTTGTGCGACTATCCCTTGCCAATCAGACTGTTGAGGGCTCGAACTGGAAAAACGGGCGAGTCCTCCTCTTTGATCCGGTTGTATTGCGTCAGGTGAAGGGCCTGCGTCCCGGCGGACCGACGTAGGCCCTTTTGCTCGTTAATGCTTCAGAACCGACGCCGACTCATTCGGCCGGCGCATAGGTCAAGACATCTCGAGGCGACGCGGTGATCGCAGCGACACGCTGATTGTTGATGATCATCGCTGTGTCTCTCTCTCGCTGTATTGCATGAGGATGGAACAGGCCGAGACTGACGGGGAATGGTGTTTGAAGAACTGGTTTGTTCATCCGGCGTCTACAACAAGGCCGTAGAGCAGCAATCAGAGGGGCTCGCGGCGAGGTTCGCGTTCGAATTCGGCTCGATGCTAATGGCATACTACCCTGTCCGAAGGGGAATACCTGGTCGAAGCGCTAGGCGAGCAGCCGGACCGGCAATCCTGACTGGCTGCCTTATGCGGAAGTGTTAGATTTGGAGGGTTCAACTCGGCGGGGATCAGGCCGTAAGGCCGAAACCGGGCTCGCATGGCGCTGTTTCTCCGTGCGAAACCGGGCGGGGGGTCAAAACATCATCGAGATGAGTCAGAGCCAAAATTCCACGCCGTAATTCATGCTTGGGGCGATCGCAATACTTTAAAAGGCGGAAGACGGCTTCCGCCGACTGGCGTTGGGATGAGGCATGCTTAGATGCGGTCGCCGCCGGCTGGACCGGGTGGAGCATTCCATGCTGGATGTGCAGGTTCCCGCAACGGCTTACTCTCACGCCAGAATGTTCGGCAGCGTCTTTATGGGATGCGTCGGTGTCAACAGCGGCAAGTACACGCATGCGAAGATCAACGGAAATGGTTTTCGACATCTTGACCCCCATTCTCCCAATGGCTGCTTATCTCCGTGCGGCCCTCCTACTCGGCCAAGCTGATCTTTGCTTTTTCGTGAAGCTCAAATACGTCTCGCAATGCATTGGCGAGCACGTCGATCTCATCTGCCTCAGCCAAACTGCTGCCGACGCCGTCGACCACACGGAGTTCGGTCGCAGCATTTCGGGCATCGACATAAA